>JAWKUK010000004.1:0-504523 GCA_041398605.1 Planctomycetota bacterium | reverse complement strand
ACGTGAGGGGCGATCGAGCGGGTGCCCACAGGTTCACGGCCGGAGGGACGACGGGGGCTCTCCCACGGCCGTCGGCTGCGACCGGCCTCACAGCTCCGAGACACGTGATGGTGGCGCCCGATCGATCCATCCCCATTCATTGAGCCGGCAGCCGTATCCCGGCACGTAGGCGGAGCGGATGCGGATGCGGAACGGATCGCAGATGCGGAGGGAGCTCCAAACAGGCGATTCTGGACGCGCTCATCCGCTGGGTGGGACGGGTGCGACCCATTTCGGGGAATATTGACCCCGGAATTCTCCGCGCGTTGGTCTCGGTGACCCAGTGGGCGCGCTGGCGCGCTCGGCCCGGGCGATCCAGAGGCCCTTGCCGCGGCGCCCGATGCGGTCGCGCAACCCGCAACGACACGAAGGCGCCCGTCGCGGTCGGACTTGGATGACCAGGGCGGGGGCGACGCTCCGTCGGAGTGGACCGCTCGGGGGTCTGACTTGGCCCGCCCTGGGCTGTGCCCTCTGCGTGGCCGGCGTGCCGTTGACGGCGCCGCCCGCGGCTTCGATCGCGGCGCGCTCGGCGCGCCAGGCCCTGCGGAGCGTCGCGCGCAGCGGGCGGAGCAGGGCGCCGTGCAGCGCATGGCTCGGCGCCGTGGAGAGCGCGCGCTCGACCGTTCGAAGCGCGCGCAGCGCGCGCGGCGCTGGCTGCGGATGCAGGATGAGCTGCTTGTCGCGCCCGGTCTCGCCGCGCCCGGTCTCGCTGCGCCCGGCCTCGCTGCGCCCGGTCTCGCCGCTCCCGGTCTCGCTGCCCAATGGGAGCACGTAGGCGCGCCCGGATTGGTCCCCGACGAGCACACGCGCGCCGTCTGCGCACGCCGCGACCGAGAGCGTCGCGAGGGGCTGACCCTGCGCGGGCGCAGGCAATTCCGGTGCAGGCACCATGAGCGGCTTGCCGCGCGCCTTGCCCGCGCCGTCGGACACTCGCACCCCGCCGTCTCGCCCGACTGTCACGAGCCCGCCGTCCACGAGCCACGCGACGCCCAAGGCGCCCCCTTCGCCCAGCGCGCCGCCCTTGCCGCGGTGCGCGGTCCACGACGCGAGGACGCGCCCGCTCTCGGCATCGATCACGCGCACGCCGCCTGCGTCGTCCGTCGCTGCGAAGCGCGCGCCGTCGCGGCGCCACGCGAGGCCCGTGATCGCGCCGCGCGCCGGATCGAGCCGCTGGAACTCGCGGCCCGTGAACGCCTCCCACACGACGACACCGCCGGCGCGGTCGCCGCTGGCGATGAGCGCGCTGTCCGGGCTCGCCGCGACGGCCGTCACCCAATCCGTGTGCGCGCGCGCTTCCCAACGCAGCCGGCCCGTCGCGGGGTCGTATGCGCGCAGCACGCGGTCGGGGCCGCCGAGCGCGACCACCGACAGGTCGGCCGTCACATCCGCATCGAGCGCCGTCTCGGGCTCGTCGCCGACCGTGAACAGGCGCGCGCCCGTCGCGACGTCGAAGCCCGCCGCGACGCCGCGCTCGCCCGCGCGTCCGCCCGCGATGAGCAGCACCGCGCCCGTCGCGTTGAAATGCAGCCGCTCGGGGCGCCCCTCCGGGAACGCGAGCACGCCGAGCAGCGCGCCTGGTGTGTTTGCGCGTGGTCCGTCCGGGTTGGGCTCGCCTGAGCTGGGCAACGCGTAGAGGCTCACCTGTCCGCGGCCGCCGACCGCGGCGAGCGGCGCGCCGGGGCTCGCGGCCAACGCCGTGACGTCGCTGGGCAGCGCGCTCCACGTGATTGGCTCGCGCGACAGCCCCGCGGGCGGCATCGGCGCCGGCCCGCCCGCCGCGCCATGGACGGGCAGCGGCGCGGCCTCTTTGGGCGGCGGCACCGCGCCCTTGTCCTGCGCGTCGACGCGCGCGCCGCCCGCGATCCACGCGCGCAACGTCGCGCGGCTGGCCTCGGGGATGGCGTCGTCGTCCGGCGGCATGAACGGGCCTTGGGTGTGCTCGACGAGCTTCAACAGCAAGCTCCCGTCCGGGTCGCCTGCGACCACCGCTGGGCCAGAGCTGCCGCCCGCGAGGATCTTGGGCACGCTCGAGAGGTCGAGCCCGTTCTTCGCGCGGCTGCCGCGGTGGCACCCGAGGCAGCTCTCGCGCAGGATCGGCTGCACATGGTCGACGAAGTTCGGCGGCGTGTCGTCGCGCGCCGACGTCGACGCTGCGCCGGCGCCGAGCGCCAGCGCGAAGAGCCCCATGCCGATGAGCGTGATCACGACGTGAGCCTCTCAGCGCTGGAACAGGAACTCGTTGGACGTCAAGAGCGCCCAGAACACGTCTTCGAACACGGCGCGCCGCGCGTTGGGGTCGGGCGCCTCGCCCGTGGCTTCGGCGACGAGCGCGGCGAGCTCCGCGCGCTCGCGCGCCGTGGGCGCACGCGCCAGCGCGCGCGCGTAGAGCTCGTCGAGGACCGCGTCGTCGCTCTGGTCCTCCGCCAAGAGCTGCGCGATGACCGGGCCCTTTGTCACCTTGTCGTGCACCGTCGCGCCGTTGACGAGGTGCAGGGCCTGGCTCAGCGAGGGCGCCTCCGACACCTCGCACGCGCACACGCTCTCGCGCGGCGCGCGCCCGAACGTGCGCAGGAAATAGCTGCCGTCCGCGCCATCGGCTAGCTGCGTCGCGCGCGCCCCTGCTGCCAGGTGCTTGTGGTCGTCCGGCACCTCCGTCGCTGTCGCGAGCGCGTCGGCCAACGTCTCGGCGCGCAGGCGCCTGACCTGGAACGCCGCAAAGTTGCGCCGGTCTCTGCCCGCGCCCGCGGAGTCGCGCTGGTACGCGCGGCTCGTCGTGATCTCGCGCGCCAGGTCGCGCAGATCGAAGCCGTGCGCGACGAGCCGCTCGGCCAGCGCGTCGAGCAGCGCCGCGTTCGAGGGCGGGTTCGAGACGCGCACGTCATCGACTGGCTCGACGATCCCGCGGCCCATGTACGCCGCCCACACGCGGTTCGCGATGTTGCGCGCGAACCACGGGTTCTCCGGCGCGGTCAGCCAGGTCGCCAACGCCTCGCGCCGCGTGCGCCCGTCGATCGTGGGGGCCTCGCCGCCTAGGAACTTTGGCGGGACGGGCTGGTTCGTGATGGGGTGCCGCACGTCGCCGCCGCGGCGATCCGTGATCGACCACTCCTCGGGGTCGCCGGCGCGCTTGGAGCGCACTTGCGCAAAGAACGCCACGAAGCCCGTGTAGTCGTCCTGGGTCCAGCGGTCGAACGGGTGGTTGTGGCACTGCGCGCAGGAGATTCGCACGCCCAAGAGCGCCTGCGCGGCGTTCTCCGCCATCACCTTGGCGTCGCGCTCGACGATCAAGTAGCTCGCCTCCGGCGCGGTGAAGGTCTCGCCCGACGCGGTCAGTTGGCGCCGCACGAGCTCGTCCAGCGCGACCCCGCTGCGCAGCTCGCGCTGCAGCCATTCGAACCAGGCCTGCGCGGCCTTGGGCGCGATCTCGCGCGTCGACCGGATGCGCAGGAGCTCCGCGAGGCGCATGACCCATTGATCGATGAACTCCGGCCGCGCGAGCAGCGTGTCGACGAGCGCCGCGCGCTTCTCGTGCGAGGGGCGGGGGTCGGCAAGGAACGCCGCGCGCTCGGCCACGGTCGGGGGCAGGCCGCAGAGGTCCAGCGAGACGCGCCGCAGGAACTCCTCGTCGTTGCACAGCGGCGTCGGGAGCGCGCCGACCTCGCGCAGCTTCCGCTCGATCAGCGCGTCGATCCAGGTCGCCGGTGTCGTGGACGTGGTGGAGGAGGCCGCCTCCGACGCCGTTGTTTCGAGCGCGGCCTCGCCCGTCGGCCCGCTAACGGGCCCGTCTGCGAGCCCGTCTGCGGGCCCGTCCGCGGAGTCGTCCGCGGAGTCGTCCGCGGAGTCGTCTGCGGGGTCGTCTGCGGGGTCGCGCCACGCGACTGCAGCGCCGCGCGCGCGCACGATCGCGGGCACTCCAACGGTCTCCGTCGCGAAGCTCGCCGTCAGGAACGCCTCGCCCGGGCCGCCCGCGTGGACGGCGCCTTCGCGCGACACCGTCGCCGTCGCCGCGTCGCTTGTGCGCAGCAGCGACAGCCGCGTCACGTCGCGGCGGGTGCCGTCGGAGTAGCGCGCGTCGACGCGCAACGCCTCGCCCGCTGCCGCCGCGGCGGCGGGGTCCGCCGCCTCCAGCGAGAGGCTCGCCGGAGAGACCTCGAGGCCGACGACATACGCGACGTTCGGCGCGTCGTTTGGCGCGCCCGCGCGGATCCAGCGCGCGAGCAGCGCGTAGTCCTCGTCGTTCGCCGAGATGCGCGCGCCGCCCGTGTGCGGCACGGCCCCCGTCGCCTTCGTCAAGAGCAAGCTCGCCTCGGGGAAGCCGCGGTCGATGCGCCGACCGAAGCGCTCGCTGACGATGCGCAGGTAGTCGCCCTCTGCGTCGTAGCCGAAGAGCGACAGGTGGAAGCCGTCCTGGCCTTGGGCCGCGCCGTGGCATGCGCCGGCATTGCAGCCGCTCGCAGTGAGGATCGGCAGCACGTCGTTGCGGAAGGAGGGAGCGCTCGCGCTCTCGGCCGGCGTCGCGGTCAGGTCGACGGGGGCCGGCGGCCCGGTGCTGACGTTCTGCGCGCGCGGGATCGTGCGCTCGGGCTCGGGTGCGACGAGCGCGGGTGCCGTGACGTCAGTTGTCGGGAGCTCACCCTCGACGCTCGGAGGCGGCGCGCGCTCCGCCGCGACGCGCGCAGCGTGCGCCGCGCGCAGGCGCTCGAGCGGCGACGCAGCGGGCTCGACCGCGGCGGCTGGGACGGCTGCGCCTTCGGCCTTGGGCTGGACACGCAGCTCCAGGCCGCCGAGCGTCTGCACGACCACGCCGCCCGGGAGCTCGAAGCGCGCCTCGAGCGCGAGCCCGCGGTGCACGCCGGTCGGCGCCTTCGCGCCGATGGCGAGCGGAAACGTCAGCGTCGCGACGGCGTCACCCTCCGCCAGGTCGCACGCGCTGCTTTGCACGTCGTTCGGCAACCCAACCAACGCGATGCTCGCGGCGACGTCAGGCGCGGCATCGGCGCGCGTGAGCTCGACGCTCAGCGCGCCCTCGCCCTCGCGCTCGGCCTGGGTCGGGCGCGCCTTAGCGGTGAGGAAGGGCGGGACGACGTTGAGCCCTGCGAGCGCGCTCGCGACACGCACGGTCACACCGTCGAGCGGCGCTTCGGCCCACGCGACGAGGATCATGCCACCGAGCCGCGCGTCTCCCGCGGCCTCGAGGGTGAAGCGCGCCTCGTCCGCGCCCGGCTCGACCTTCAGCGTGCTCTGGGCGCGCACGCCCGCCGGCAGCCCCGCGAGGCCGACGACAAGCGCGCCCTGGAAGCCCTCGTCGCGCGCGACACGGACGACGACGTCCAGCTTGCCCGAGCGCACGAGCGGCGCGCGCTCGCCTTCGGGCGCGAGCTCCCACGCGACGTGAAACGGCGCGCGCTCGGTCACTGCGATCGGCACGCGGGTCTGCGTGTGCGCGTGCAGGACCGAGTTGTTCGGGCCGGGCGCGAGGACCAGGTCTTCGCGCAGCTCGTCGTAGGGCGACGCCTGGAGCGCGCTGACGAGGGAACGGTCGATGGGCGCTGTGGACTCGGGCGCGTCCGCTTCGGGCTCGAGCGCATCAGGCGCGACGGTGTCATGCTCGACGGCTCCATGCTCGACGGCTCCGTGCTCGATGGGGGCGACGGGCGCCTCGCGCAGCAGCGTCACGCTCGCGTTGGAATGGCCGAGCGGGGCCTCGTCGCTCGCCTCCAACAGCACAAGGAGCTGCCCGCCCGTCGTCGGGCCGCCGAGGCGCTTTGCCGTGACTCCGGCGGGTAAGCCTTCGAGGGCGGCCTCGAGCGCCTGCTCGCAATCGAAGCGCTCCAGCCCGAGGACCAGGAACCCGCGCCCGCCGCGCGGGACAGCGAGCTCCTTCACGCCGCCAGCGAGCGACGCGCGGACGCGCGGCGTGACGGGTGTGAGCTCGAGCCGATAGCCGAACGTCGGGCCGCCTCGGCCGAGGTAGTCGCGCACCGTGACATGGTGCGGGCCGGCCTCCTTGGCCGTGAAGCGCACAACGGGGTCCATGTCCTCGGTGTCGTCCTCGCGCGTCGCGCGACCGTCCGGGCCGCGCACCTCGAGCGTCGCGTCGAGGGGCGAGCGCAAGCGCCGCGCCCAGACGGCGACGTCGACCGTCTCGCCCTGCGCGAGGTCCACGACGAAGGTGTCGACGTCGTCGGCGCGCTCGATCGTGCCTTCGAACGCGACGCCGCCCGCGCGGCTCGCGCTCGCTGCTGGCGTCGCGTCGCTGCGGCGATCGTTCGGTTCGACCTCGCGCGTGGCGACGAGCGCGGAGTCGCGCAGCAACAGCGGCGTCAGGCTCGCCTCGGGCCACCACGCGACGGTCCCGCGCGGGATCCAGCCGCGGGTCGTCGCGAGGCTCTCAAAGCGCGGCGTCGCGGAGCCGAGGGCGCCGAGCGCGCCGAGGAGCATGCGCGGCGCGAACGCGTGTTCGCGCGCCTCCGTGGGCGCCGGTCCGTCCACGCCGGCCGTCCGCGCGCCGCGCCAGTCGAGCGCGAGCGGCGTCACGCCGAGGGGCTGCGGGCCTGCGTCGACGTGCAGCCGGTAGGCCGCGTCGCGGCTGCCGCCGCGCGCGGCGTCGCGGACGCGCAGGTAACACGGGCCGGACACCGCGAGCGTGGCTTCGAGCGCCGCGTCGCGGCGCAGCAGGGCGCTGTCGTCCACGCGCGCGAGCACCGCGCCCTCGCGGTCGAGCAGCTCTACGAGCGGGTCGAACGCCGCGCGCCCGAGCCGCACGCCTTCGATCACCGCGCGGACCCGCGTGCCCGCGGGGACCTCGAGCGCGAAGACGTCTTCGTCCTCGTCCTCGATCACGCCGTGGACGGTGACGCCGAGCGCGATCGGCTGCGCAGCCGCGGGCGCGCCGTTGGGCTCGACCTCGGCGACGATCGGCAGCGCGCCGACCTGCACCAGCAACGGGTTGGAGAGCCCGCGGGCGGTGCGCACACGCACCGCGGTCGCCCCGAGCGCCGCGTCCGCCGCGACGTGGACCCGCGCGCGCACACGCTCGCCTTGGATCGCCTCGACGTCCGTCGCCCGAAGGCCCGCGCCGTCGAAGACGAGGTCGAGCGCCCCCGCGAGCGCCTTGCCGCGCAGCTCGAGCTCGAAGTCCGTCCCGCGCTGCGCGCCGGGCGGCGAGAGGCGCTCGAGCGTGACCGCTTGCGCGCGCGCGAGGCCGCCCGTCGCGCACAGCGCCAGGAGCGACCCGAGGCCCGCGTGCAGCGCGCGCAGACCGCGCGCGCCCGGCGCGCCGCGTGACTCACTGCGCGGCGCACTGCGCGGCGCACTGCGCGGCGCACTGCGCGGCTCACGCCAGCAAGCCATCGAGCACCCGCCCGCCTTTCACGAGCCGCACGGGGCGCGCGCCCGCCAAGAGCTCCGTGTCGGGGTCGATCCCGAGCAATGTGAACACGGTGCGCGCCAGGTCCTCGGGGTGCACGGCGTCTTCCTCGACAGCCGTTGCGGTCGCGTCCGTGCGACCGTACACGAGGCCGCGCCGGACGCCGCCGCCGGCCATGACGATCGAGAACGCGCCGGGCCAGTGGTCGCGCCCGCCGTCGGGGTTCACCTTCGGCGTCCGGCCGAACTCCGTCGTGACGAGCACGAGCACCTCGTCCAAGAGGCCGCTCGCGTCGAGGTCCTGGAGCAGCGCTGCGAGCGCCTGGTCGACCGGCGGCAGCCCGCGCCCGATGTTGCGCTCGATCGCTTGGTGGTGGTCCCAGCCGCCGGCGCTGACGGTGACGTAGCGCGCGCCAGCCGCCACGAGCCTGCGCGCGAGCAGCAAGCGCTGGCCGGCTTCGTTGCGGCCGTAGCGGTCGCGCAGCTTGCCCGGCTCAGCGTCGATGTCGAACGCTGCGCGCGCTTCGGCGGAGTCGAGCAGCTCATAGGCGCGCTCGTAGAACGTTGTCATCGCGGCGGGGCCGTCCGCGGCCCGCGCCTCGTCCGCGAAGCGCGCATCGACGATCCCGCGCAGCGCGCGACGCCGTTGGCCGCGGGCCTCGTCGACGCCTTTGGGCGCGGTCAAGTCGCGGACGCCGTACCCGCGCCGCGCGGGGTCCGAGCCGAGCGCAAACGGCGCGAAGCTCGTCGAGAGGTACCCGTTGCCCGCGTAGGGATCTGGGACGTTCGGGACGCAGACGTACGGCGGCAGCGCGCGCTGGCCGCCCAACTGGTGGGCGACGACGCTGCCGAGGCTCGGGTACACGAGCGCGGGGCTCGGTGCGTAGCCCGTCAACATCGAGTGCGCCCCGCGCTCGTGCGCTGCGTCGCGGTGGCTCATCGAGCGCACGACACAGAGCTGGTGCGCGACCTGCGCCAACTTCGGCAAGTGGCGCGAGACCTGCAGCCCGTCGAGGCTCGTGCCGATCGCTCGCACGGCGCCGCGATACGCGGCTGGGGCGTAGGGCTTCGGGTCGAAGCTCTCTTGGTGCGCGAGGCCTCCGGGCAGGACCAGGTGGATGACGCCCTTCGCGCGCGGCGTCGCGCGCGGGGCGGCCGCTTGCGCATGGGCGCGGAGCGCGAGGAGATCCGCGAGGCCGAGGCCGGCGAGCAAGCCGACCCCGAGGGCCTCGCGCCGGGTGGGGCGGGGCGCGGTCATCGTTGGGGGCGGCGCAAGCTGGGACACGCCGCTCTGCCCCAGCATAGGCGCTACCCCACGATCGCGCGCTGCCTCTGCTGCGCCCCCGTCAATGAAGCGCGCTCAGTTGAAGCCTTCGTACACCATCTGGGGCTCGCCAGAGCCCCCGAGGTAGGCGGCGACGCCCAGGCCGACGAGCAGCAGCACGAGGGCGCCGATCGCGACGTAGACAGCGGTGGTGAAGTCAGAACGTTTCTTGGTCGGTTCGCTCATGGCGCAGGTCCGCGTTGGCGGTCACCGGAAAGGTAACACGCCCGGGAACGCGGGGTCGCGTCATTGCCAGGTCACAGTGAGCCCGTCGGTGAAATTGGACGTCGCCGCGCCCTGCACCGAGTCCCTGTACCAGGCTTGGAAGTGCCACGTGTCCCCTGCGACGGCCGGGACGAGGCCGTTCGGCGTCGGCAGGGCTGCGAGGCTCGGGGACAGCTCGATGTGCCCCGTCGCGCCCGAGGACTGGATCTGGCCCGGACCGATGAACCGGCCGATGGCGCCGCCGAGGCAGAGGATCCCCTGGCTGCCGCCCGGGTTCGCGGTGAGGCCCATGGTGCGGCTCGCGAGGAAGAACCCGAACGTCGAGAGCGGCAGGTGCTCGGCCTCGAGCGTGAACGAGTTCATGGCGACGAACGCGCTGCCGTTGGCGCCGAGCTCGGCGGGCACGCCGGTCGAGTTGGCCACCGCCGGACCGCAATAGGAGGCGCCGATGCCGCCGCGCGCAAAGGCGAGGCCCGAGTAGGTGGGCGTCGAGTGCACGAGCGTCGCCGTCGCGGCGGCGATATCGATGCGGTAGATGCCGCCGGTCTCGTGCACGCCCCAGAGGTTCCCAGCGCCGTCGAAGTCGATGTCGTTGAACCAGAGCGAGCCGATGTTCAGGTCGCCGAGCAGCGTCGCGGCGCCGGTCGTGAGGTCGACGCGCAGGAGGCTGTTGTTGCCGATGTCCGTCAGGTACCCGACGCCGGCCGCCGAGATCGCGAACGCCGTGCCCTGGTCGAGGCCCGCGCCGGTCACATTGACCGCGAGCGTCCCCATCCCGGTCACCTTGTCGATCCGGTAGAGGCGGTTGTCGGTCCAGCCGTAGAGCTGGTCGTCGACGGGGTTCACCGTGACGCTGCGGAAGTTCCAGTTGAAGCCGGTGTCGCCGACCACCGTCCCGGCGCCGGAGTTGGGGTCGATGCGGAACGTGCGGTCCGAGTTCGGGTCGTTGTAGCCGTCGATCGAGTACAGGTCGCCCGCGGCGTCGCGCGCGAGGCCGCCGAACAGCGCCTCGTGGCCTGTGATCGAGTAGGTCGCCAGGGGGGTCGCGGTCGTCGGGTCGAGCTCGATGAGCTGCGCCGTGGCTTGGGGCGACGAGTCGAGGACGTACAAGCGGTCCTGGGCGTGGGCGGCAGTGCAGAGGGCGACGCAGGTCGTCGCGACGAGGTTGTGGAGCTTCATAGCAGCGGTGGCGCGGGCGGGACGTCCCTCGGTCGCGACTCGCTGTCGCGTCTCGTTCGAGGTCTGGGACAGGCTACGCCGAACCCGGGCCTCGGCGACGCCATCGAGCGCTCCTAGCGAGGCATTCCGCGGTCTTTTCGTGGTTTGTACGTCGCGCCTCGCGCGGGGCGCCTTTCCAGCGGGGCACCGGCGGCCCCGTAGGGGCGCTCGGTTCGATTTTGAAGCCGCTCCCATCCCGTTCTCACATCCCTTCACCGATGCAACTCACTCGCACGCTGCCGACCGTTCCCGTCGCCACCCTCGCTGTCTATCTCATGGCGGGAGCCGCGCCCGCGCAGTCGGTGCTCGTGCCGGACAGCACCGTGCGCACCGTCGCCTCGCTCTCGGCAGCGGACGGCTCGCTCGAGGCGGCCGGCTTCATGGACCTCGATGAGGGCGCCCTCCCGACGAACCGCCCCTACGCGGGCGCGCTGGTCGGCAGCGAGCTTTGGTTCACGGACGACGTCCTCGGTCGGATCACACGTTGGAACTCGTTCGGCTCGACGCAGCTCGGCGAGATCGACCTGACGCCGCATCGCTTGCGTGGCATCACGGTCGCGTTCGGGTCCGTGTGGGTCGCCGCTGGGAACCCCTCGGCCACGGTCCAGGACTACCTCGTTCAACTGACGCCCGCGGGCGCGCTCGTCGCGCTGCACCCGATGCCTGGCCTGGTGAACGGCGTCACGCAGCTCGGAGCGCAGCTCCTGGTCGCGATCGAAGACAGCGACTCGCTGCAGTGGGTCGACCCCGTGACCGGCGCGATCACGGGGACGTTTGTCACCTCCAATGGCGTCTCGACGATCGATGCCCCCGGAGAGATCGACGCCCTCGCGAACGGGCACGTGCTCGCTGGCGGCGGGCTGCCGCCGTATGGCGTGTACGAGTATGACGCGCAGGGCAACCAAGTGCGGTACATCGATACGACGAGCGTTCCGAACGCAGGGAGCGTGCGCGGGGTGCACGGAGTGGCGAACGGCGACATCGTGTTCTCCGCCGGCACAGGGCTCTTCCGTTGGTCTTCGGGCACAGGGCAGATCGAGCAGCTCGCGGGCAGCCTCGTGCTGTACTACTTCAATGAGGTGCCCTCGATCCCGCTCGGCGTCTACGAGTGCGGGCCCGCGGTTCCGAACTCCACCGGGCGCCCCGGTACGACCAGCGCCGTCGGCAGCGCGCTGCTCGCAGATGGCGCCGTGCGCCTCTGTGCGCAGGACCTGCCGTTCGCCGCGACGGGGTACTTCCTGTGCTCGCGCACCGCGGGCCATGTCCCGAACGCCGGCGCGAGCCAAGGCACGCTGTGCCTCGGCGGGACGGTCGGTCGCTTCAACCAGCAGGTCGGCTTCACGGGCAACGACGGCTTCTTCTCGGTGACGGTGAACCCCGCGAGCGTCCCCCAACCTACGGGCACGATCGCCATCGTCGCTGGCGAGACCTGGCGCTTCCAGTGTTGGTACCGCGACGCGAACCCGACGGTGACGAGCAACTTCACCAACGCGATGGCGGTGACGTTCCACTGATCGAGGGCGCGTTCGGCGCGAGCGAGCGCCCTGGGCTCAACCGCCAGGCGGCGCTTCGCGCAGCAAACGCGCGAGGCGCGCTAGGCCGCGCGCGACCAGCGTGCGCGAGTGGGAGTCGCTCACGCCCAAGGCCCGCGCGACCTCGGCGTGGTCGCGACCTTCGAGGTGGAACATGCGCACGGCGCGCTCCGTGCGCTCGTCGAGCGCGCCGAGCGCGCGCTCAAAGGTCGCGCGAGACTCGGCGTTGGCGTAGTCGGCGCTAGGCGTGGGGCCCAGGGCCGGCGCCGTGGCTTCGGCGCCGACGGCGCCGTGGACCTCGTCCGCGCGCTTGGCCGCCCCGTAGAACCGGAGCCGGTTCTTCACCTTCAGGTCTGCGGCGCCGTAGAGCCACTGCTTCAGCTCCGCCTCGCCGCGGTACTCGAGCGCGCCGCGCTGCAGCCGTTCGAGCGCCTCGCGGCAGACCGATTGCGCGAGGTCCGCGGCGGACTCCCGCGCCAGCACCGCGTGGTGCGCGCGGCGCCGTAGGTAGCGCTCGATCTGGGGCGCCCAGCGCGCGAGGGCTTCGGAGGAGCTCAGGCCGCGGTGGGCCGCGTCGGAACCGGCGTCCGGGCGCGATTCACCCGCCGGTCGGGGCGCCAGGCCTCGCTCGTGTTCGCTGCGTTCGTCGTCCCTGCGCTCGTGCATCGTGACCTTGCTGCCCCTCGATGGTAGCGCACTCAAGTGCCGCGGGCCGCCCGCGTCCCTGTCACGCGCGCTTTGGTCCGCGGTCTGGGGCCGTTGCGTGACACCCGCCTTCGGCGAGTCCCGTACGCAGGGGCGGCTCCCTCGGCGCGCGAGGTGGCCGATCGCGGCCGGTCGCGGTTAGGCTCTCGCCCGCTGCTGGGCTCTCACCCGCTACGAGGGGCTCGCCCGCGCGCCGCCCACACAGACTGCTCCCATCTGAGGCACACGCATGGTCACTCTCCCTGAACTCTGGCAGCCGATTCTGGCCGCCGCGGTCCTCGTCTTCGTCGTCAGCTCGGTCCTGCACATGGTGTTGCCGCTCCACAAGAGCGACTACACCAAGGTCCCGGGGGAGGACGAGCTCGCGGCGCTGATGCGCGCGCGGGGCGTGCGGCCTGGCTCCTACATGTTCCCGTTCTGCGCGGACATGAAGGACCTGGGGTCGGACGAGATGAAGGCGAAGTACCTGGACGGTCCGGTCGGCTTCATGCGGATCCTGCCGAACGGGCAGATGAAGATCGGCAAGTTCCTTGGGACGTGGTTTGCATATACGATCCTCATCAGCGTCGTCGTCGCTTACATCGGAGGCCTCGCGCTGGCGCCGGGCGCGGAGTACCTCAAGGTCTTCCAGGTCACGGGCGCGACAGCGTTCTTGGCGTACGGCCTCGCGGCGATCCCGGAGTCGATTTGGAAAGGGCAGAGCTGGGGCACGACCGCGAAGTTCGTGTTTGACGGCCTGCTCTATGGCCTCGTGACCGGCGGCGCGTTTGGTTGGCTCTGGCCTGGCGTGTCCATCGTCTCAGGCGGGTGAGCTTCGAGCGGCGCCCCGCAGGGGTGCCGCGTCTCGGACCCGCGCATGACCCCAGCTGTCGGCTGCGTGCCCGCGGACGCGTGCGTCGGGCTCGCCGACGAAGACCTGGACCTATCCATCGAGCGCCACTCAGCGCCTTGAGGGCCCAAGCTGTGGGGCCCCGCTGTGCGGCCCCGCTATGTGGCCCCGCTATGTGGCTGGCGCGACGCCCGGCGGGCCGGCGCCGCTGCCAGGGGCAGGTACGGCCCCGGGTACGATCCTGACACCTACCCAGCGCACTCTGCTCACGACAACCTCGCCCCATGGGAGCCTCAGACCGAACCTCCGCCCTTCAGCCGTACAGCGGCAACCGTGAAGTGCGTCGCATGAAGTTGGGTACGGCTTACGTCGAGCGCGTGCATGACCGCGACCTGGCCGGTACGCGTACTTATGCGTACAACACCCTTGGGTTTCGCGGGCCAGAGTTCGACCCCGACGCGACCTTCACGGTCTTCACCTTCGGCGAGAGCGATGCGTTCGGCGTCGGGATCGAGTTCGAAGAGACCTGGTCCCACCAGGTCGTCTGCCGCTTGGCCGCGGCGCGCGGGATCGCCGCCGAGCACGTCTGCCACATGAACTTCGCCGAGTCGGGCGCCAGCAACGCTGCGATCGCGCGCATGGTGCTCACTCAGTGCGGCGCCGTAAAGCCCGACCTCGTGCTCATCCACTTCGCCGACTTCGAGCGCACCGAAGGCGTCGCCGTGGATCGGGGCTACCTGATCGGTCCCTGGCTCCGCATGCCCAAGGCCGACCTCGCGGTCAGCGAAGTCACTCATGACCGAGGGCTCCGCGATCGGCTCGCAGACCAGGTGCGTCGCGGGCGGCATTGGCTCGACTCCAGCAGCCGCGAGCAGTGCCTGCTCGCGACCCTGCGCGAAATCTTGCTCGTGCAACACACCCTCGACCTGTGGGGCGTCAAGGCCGTCGCCGTGCATCGCGACGGCCGCTTCTACGACCTCGCCGAAGTCACCGAGCACCCGCTCCTCGGGCCGCTGGCGGCGCTCGTGCGGCGCGACTTCCTCTTGGGCGCGACCCTGCGCACGGTGTCGCCGGCCTCCGCCACCTCGGAGGACGGCGACCACTTCGATGCCGTCGCCCACGCCGCGCTCGGCGAGTACGTCGCGGGGGCGCTCCTCGGCGTCGCGCCGCCCGACGAGCGCGCCCCTGCAGACGTCCGCCAGCGTGTCGGTGAGCTCGTGCGTGACTTCTACTCGGAGCTGCCGTTCAACTTCTACGGGGACCTCGATGGGGCCGCAGCGTCAGTCCGCGCCAACGTGATCGAGGGCGCCTACCCGGACTTGCACGCATTGCTTCGAGGAGGTCAGGTCCGGCGCGTGCTCGAGGTCGGCTGTGGCGCAGGCTGGCTGGCCAACACGCTCGGGCTGCACTACGGGGTCGAGGTCGAGGCGGTTGACTTCTGCCCCCAGGCCCTCGACCGGGCCCGCGCTTTGGCCCAGCATCTACAACAATCCGACCGCGTCCGCTTCGTCGAACGCGACCTGTTTGACTATGCGGCTGAGGCGCCCTTCGACCTCGTCGTGACTCTGGGCGTGCTGCACCACACCGGCGATACCGCAGGTGCGCTGCGCAAGGTGCTTGGGTGCGCACGGCCGGGCGGGCGCGTCTACTTGGGGCTCTACCACGAGCCGGGCCGGCGCGTCTTCCTGAGCAAGCTGCGCGGGCTGCTCGAGTCCGAGGGGCCGGCCGCCGCAGCCGCCGAGTACGGCAAGCTCGATCACGCGCGCCAACGAGACGAGCGCTTGCTCGACTCCTGGTTCAGGGACCAAGTGCTGCACCCGCACGAGACCCAGCACACGTTGCGTGAGGTCATGCAATGGGTCGCAGGCACGCCCTTCGAGCTCGAGAGCACCTCGATCAACCGCTTCCAACCGCTCCCCGGTGACCTCGACGCGCTGTATGCGCAGGAGCTCGGCTACGCAGACCGCGCGCGCCACGTGCTCGAGGTGGAGCAGCGCTACTTCCCAGGCTTCTTCACGGCGCTCTTGCGGCACTCCGGGTGAGCCGCGCTGCGCACAGCGGCCGCAGGCATCCTCGCGACTCCGGCCCTACGCGCCCGACATGACCTCGCCCTTCAGCGCTTCGAAGCCCGAAACGACGTCGTATAGCTCCTCGTCGATGCCACTCTGGCGCATGCGATGGAACGCGACCTGCAGCTGCTCGAGCAGCCCATCGATGTTCTGGTCGGCGCGCTGCATCGCCGCCAAGCGGCTCGCGTTCTCGCTCGCGAGAGACTCCGCGCAAGCGCGAAAGACCGAGAGGAACAAGGACTCGTGCAGGAACGCCCGCAGGTTGGCCAAGGGATCGCCGAGCACCTGGGCGAGGCGCTTCGTCGGCCAGGGAATCTCCATGAGGTGACGCACCCAGCGCTCGTCGAGCGGGAGCAGCCGGAGATTCACTGGCGCGTAGCCTGAGCCGGAGCCAGGTCGATTGTAGAACAAGTGCAGTTCCGTCAACTCACCTCGCTCGTGCGAAGCCTCGCTCTGCAACAAGAGCTGGCGCGCCAATGGCGCCACGGCTTGGATGGAGCTCGGCACTGCCATGCAGTCCTCCAAGGCCAGGCCTGCCTCGAGGAGGCGCGCGTGGGCGCGCTCGCCGACGACCCACACGCGCGCGCCGCCCGGCCACGATGCGAGGGTCTGCACCGCGTGCTCGACGACCACTTCGTTGAATCGGCCAACCAGCCCTTGATCTGAGCCAAAGACGATCGCGCCGACGCTCCTCGGACCGTCGGCGCCACTCATTGCCGCGCGCGAGGCCAATGGCCCGAGCTGTGTCAGGCACGTACGCAAACCGAGCTCTACCGTCTGCGCATATTCGCCAAGCGCCAGCACCGAGCGCTCGTACTGGCCGATGCTCGACGCGGACAGCGCCTTCATGGTACGGACGACCGCCTGCAGGTCTCTACAGCTGGCGATCTTGCGGCGCACACCGGTCACGCTCTCTGTCATGGCGCGGTCCTCACGCTTCGGTTGGGGCTACGGGTGAGGCCGCTTCTGCGCGCGCTCGAGGAGCCGCGTTCGCAGCGGCGTCGGCGGCAGGCTTGAACGGTAAGAGCGCGTCCTGTGCGAGCGTCAAGACCGCTTGGCGATCTGCGTTGGACAGACTTTCGGCGCTGTCGAGCCGATCACGAAGGTCGTGCGGCATGTCGGCGGCGGCTCGACGGAGGGCGTCTTCGGCCTCGGGCATCCTGTCCAGTGGCACGGCGTCCAAGAGCCGTGCGCCGAGCGCCAGCAGCAACACAATCTGCGCAGGCACGGGCACGGGCGCGAGCTCCGCCTGCATCAGGCAAGCGCGGATTCGCTGCCCGTGCACGATCACCTGCTTGCTGCGCTCGTCGAGCCGCGCACCGAAGCGCGCGAACGTCTCGAGCTCCTCAAACTGGGCGTATGCGAGCTTGAGGTCGCCCGCAACCGCGCGGTATGCAGCGCGCTGCGCCTTGCCGCCCACTCGCGAAACAGACTTGCCGATGTCGATGGCAGGCAGCGTGCCCAGCTCGAACAGCGCCGGAGAAAGATAGACCTGGCCGTCAGTGATCGAGATGAGGTTGGTCGGGATGTAGGCCGAGATGTCCTGAGCTTCAGTCTCGATGATGGGCAGCGCTGTCAGGGAGCCGCCGCCCAGTCCCGCACGGAGGTGAGTCGAGCGCTCGAGCAGGCGCGCGTGGATGTAGAAGATGTCGCCGGGGAACGCCTCGCGCCCTGGCGGGCGTCTCAGCAGCAGCGACAGCTCGCGATATGCCCGCGCGTGCTGCGTCAGGTCGTCGTAGACGATCACTACGTCACGGCCCGCGGCCATGAAGTGCTCGGCGATGCTCGTCGCGGCGTATGGCGCGATGTAGGCGAGGCCGGGCGGCTCATTGCCTTCGGCGACGACGACCACGGTATACGGGAGCGCTTGTTCCTCGCGCAGGGTCGCGACGACCTTTGCGACCGACGATGCCCGCTGACCGATCGCGCAATATACACAGACTACGTCTTGCCCGCGTTGGTTGACGATGGTGTCGAGCGCGATGGCCGTCTTGCCGGTCTGTCGATCGCCTAGGATCAGCTCGCGTTGCCCCCTTCCGATCGGGATCATTGCATCGACGGCTTTCAAGCCCGTCTGCAACGGATCGGCGACCGGCGCGCGATCCATAATCGGTGTGGCAGGTCGTTCGATCGGTAAGCGCTGCGCAGCGACGATCGCGCCGAAGCCGTCGAGCGGTCGCCCGAGCGGGCTGATGATCCGGCCGAGCAAACCCTCGCCCACAACAATGTCCATGACGCGCCCGGTGCGAAGGACTTCGTCGCCAGCGCGCACTTGGTCGTACGGACCCAACAGGACGACCCCGACCTCGTGCTCGTCGACGTTGAAGGCGATGCCGTGCAGCCCACCAGGGAGTTCGAGCAGCTCCTCGAAGCCCACGCTGGGCAGCCCCGTGACGGTCGCGATGCCCGTCGCCACCGCGGTGACCTTCCCAACCTCGCGCGCACGCAGCGATGCAGTGAAGCGCTCTCGCCCATCAAGCATGCCCGCGAGCACACGATCGATGACCTGGTGTAGGCCTTCACGCGCCATGGGGGGCTGCGGCCTCCGTCGCTTTGGCCGCGGCGTGCGCTGGGCGAGCTCGGCTACTTCCGCCATCAATGAGCGCTCGCACGCTCTCCGACAGCGACCGCAAGTACTCAGCGATGCTCCATGCCACCTTCTGCCCGCTGGCGCTCAGCTCCACACCGCTCACCAGAGCCGGCGCAATCTCGAAGCGGACTTCGACGTCCACCTGGAGCGCCTCCTTGACCGCGGACCGGATCTGGTCCTTCTGCGCGTCGGGGAGCTCAAACGCCGACCGTAGCAGCGCCGCTTCGGGAGCTGAACGTAGCGCGTCGGTCAGCGCGGCCTTCGCGTGTGCGTCCAAAGCGCGCGCAAGCGCCGAATGAAGACCTCCACCGCCTGCTGTTCGAGGCTCGCCGAGGCGAGGTCCACCAGCTCCTTCTTCGCGATCGCGAACACCTCCATCTGAGCGCGCTCTGCGATGCTCTCTTCTAGGTTGTCTGCAGCCAGATCGAGCGCCTTCCGCCGCTCTTCACCGAGCGCGTCTGCCGCGTCTCGTGCCGCGTCGAGGAGTCGCTTGCGCTCGGCCGCGGCTCCCTCCTTTGCCTCCTGCAGCAACGCTGCCCGCTCTCCGTCGAGCTTTGCGTTCTTCTCCTGGAACGCCGCACGCGCCTGTTGTGCCTCGTCTTGCTTCTCTTTGGCGTCAGCGAGCTCGGCGGCGATTCGATCATCGCGTGCCTCGACGACCGCGAGGATCGGTCCGTAGAGGAATCGCTTCATGAGCCAGACAAGGATGGCGAAATTCAGGGCTTGAGCCCCAACTGTGAACCAATCAATCAGCATGGTTCACTTGCCTGCGGCCGCCGAGAGGTAGTGATTCCAGAATGGATTCGCAAAGAGAAGGATCATTGATACGACGAAACAATAGATCGCCGTCGACTCGATCATCGCGAGGCCGACGAAGAGCGTTCGCGTGATCGTCGCTGAGGCGTCCGGCTGTTGTGCCAGCGAAGTGAGCGCCGTTGCAACGGCGCGGCCCTCAGCGAGCGCAGGCCCCATCGTCCCAAATCCGGTGGTGATGCCGGCGACGATGATCGAGGTCGCTGCAATATAGGTGGTGTCGTCCATAGCGAGTCCGTTAGCTGCTGGGGTGGGGGCTGGCCTTGGCTCCCGCGCCAAGGCCAGGCTCTTGTGTGCGGGTCGCCGCTGCGATGTAGACCGCCGCGAGGATTGCAAAGATGTATGCCTGTACGACGCCGGTGAGCAGACCGAGCACCGTCATGACGACTGGAAACAGGAAGGGCGCAATTGTGACGAGGATGCCGACGATCATCGCGCCGCTCATCATGTTGCCGAACAGGCGTACGGCGAGCGCCAGCGTCCGCGACAGCTCGCTGATGATGTTGAAGGGCAGCATCACGAACGTCGGTTCCAGGTATGACCTCAAGTATCCGCGTAAGCCTCGACCTTGGATGCCGAACAAAGGCACCGCCACGAACACGCACAGCGCGAGCGCTACGGTGGTTGAGAGCGATCCGGTCGGAGGCTCGTAGCCTGGCACGATCGTGCATAGGCTCGCAGTTGCGACGAAGAGGAAGAGCGTCCCTAAGAAGTCGAGGTAGCGCTCCGGCTGTTGGAGGCCAACGGTCTTGATCTGCGCGTTGATCCCGGTGACGACGATCTCTAAGAGCCCTTGCCAACGCGAGGGCTTCAGGTCGTTGGTGAGGTTCCGCGTAACCAACCAGGCGCCCAAACCGAGAAGCAGCATGACGGCCCAGGTAAAGGTGATGGTGGCGTTGAGCGAGACTGGGCCGTAGCGCCAGAAGACGATCTGGTCGGGGCTAAGGTGCATCAGCGGCTCCCATGGCGCTCGAGGCGATTCGTGTGACGGCGAGTCTCACCGTGACAAAACCGAAAACGCTGCAGAGGAGCCTCTGCCACTCGCCGCCTGCGACGCAGTAGAAGCCGAGGAGCAGCGCGATCGTTCGGGTGATCGAACTGCCGAGGAAGAGGAGCGCAGCATGCCGCGAGGTGAGGCTCCGGCGCACCGTCCACCAGAGGCCCCCGAAGAACGCGGCGCCAAGGCCGACGCCTGCCGCACAGGACACCAGCAATCGGAGCGGCTCATCCATGGTGATCACCGCGCTCGCTGCGCATCGCCTTGTCTTCTTTCGTCACCCAATACCAGGCATTGACGCAACCGAAAAGTAGCCCGGTCAGCATCAAGGTCAAGGTCCACGAGAGTGAGCCCAGGGAGGTGCGGTCGAGCCAAGCCCCGGTCGCCGCGCCGATCAGGGTTGGGGTCACGACGGACCAGCCGATGAGCCCCATCATGCCTAGCCCGAACCAGACATGCGAGGCGCTCGTTTGCGCCCGGAGCTTGCGCTTCGCTTTCGCGCCGACCTTCTCGGCGAGGGTGCGGGCGGCGCTCTCCGCCTCGTCAGGCTCTCGGTCATTCATAGTGCAGGGCCGCAAAGCGGCGGAGGAAGCCGGATTCCAGCCGAGCCATCGCCGAGCGCGCCTCGCGTTCGGCCACGTTGATGTCCAGGTACTCGGCCTCGATCAGGTCGCGCAGCTCGGCCAGGCTGGAGCCTCCGACGGCGCCGCGCACCGACACGAGCACCTCTCGACCTGCCTTGACCATGACGCCCTCGTCGATCGCCACGAACACCGTGCTGCCAGCTAAAGTCTCGTAGGTCAAGATGCCGGGTACGAGGGCGGCGCAACAATCGAGCCGCAGCGGCAGGAGCCCGAAAGCGCCAGCATTTGTCTCCACCCCGATGCGCGTCACGTGGACCACTTCGGCGAAGACATGGAATGGCAGCAGGATCCTAAGGCGCATCGACGCGAGCTCCTGCGGGCTCCTGCTCGACGGCAGGACTGCTTTGCGGACGGTTCGTCTGCGCTTGGGAAGGCCGGCCCGAATTGTTCGACTCTGGCGCCTTCGTGGCCTCGGAGATCGCGCCGATCATGTAGAGCGCGCTCTCAGGATAGTCGGCGAACTCGTCGCGCAGGATCGCTTCGCAGCCGTGCAAGGTGTCCTCGAGGCTCACCAGCTTGCCCTCGTGGCCCGTGAACTGCTGCGTAGTGAAGAAGGGCTGGGTCAAGAAGCGCTCGAGCCGCCTCGCCCGCGAGACCACCTTGCGGTCCTCGGAAGAGACTTGCTCCAGCCCAAGCATGGCGATGATGTCCTTGAGGTCTTCGTACTGCGCGAGCGTGCGTCGGACCTCTTGCGCGAGCTCATAGTGGCGTTCGCCCACGATGCTCGCGGTCGCGAGCTTCGAGTTGGACTGCAGCGGGTCGACCGCTGGGTAGAGGCCTTCGCCCGCGCGCTTTCGCGAGAGCACGATCGAGGCGGACAGGTGAGCGAACGTGTGGACAGCCGCGGGGTCGGTGAAGTCGTCGGCGGGGACATACACGGCTTGGATCGATGTGATGGCGCCGCGATCAGTGTTCGCGATCCGCTCCTCGAGGCCAGAGAGCTCGGTGCCCAGCGTCGGTTGATAGCCGAGGCGCGAGGGCATCTGGCCGATGAGCCCCGAGACCTCCATACCGGCCTGGATGAAGCGAAAGATGTTGTCGATGAGCAACAGCACGTCGCGCCGCTCGTCGTCGCGGAAGTACTCGGCGATCGTGAGCGCTGCATGCCCCACCCGAAAGCGGCTGCCCGGCGGCTCGTTCATCTGCCCAAAGACCATCGCCATGTTCGGCAACACCCCGGCGTCCTTCATCTCGCGGTACAGCTCTTCACCCTCTCGGCTGCGCTCGCCGATGCCGCAGAAGAGGCTGACACCTTCGTGGTTGCCGATCATGTTGTGGATCATCTCGGTCAGCAGCACAGTCTTCCCGACCCCTGCTCCACCGAACAAGCCGGCTTTGCCGCCGCGCTCTAGCGGAACGAGCGCATCGATGACCTTGATGCCGGTCTCGAAGACCTCGGACTTGGTCGAGCGGCTGAGCAAGGACGGCGGCGTACGGTGGACGGTTCGCCATTCGACCCCGTCCAACGCCGGTCCTCGGTCGATCGTATTGCCGAACACGTCGAGCATTCTGCCGAGCACCGCCTTGCCGACTGGCGCGAGCAGCGGGCCGCCCGTATCGACGACACGCATCCCGCGGGCGAGGCCTTGGGTCGGAGTCAAGGCAATGCCGCGCACGTGGTGCGCGTCACGTTGCCCCAAGACCTCGATCGCGATCTGCTCATCGGCCCCGGTCCGGAGCAACGTGTGGATCGCCGGTAGTCCGTGCTCGAAGCGGACCTCGACGACGCTGCCCCGGACCGACACGACCCGACCCGGGTTGGCTGCCTGTGCGCGGACAGAGCCTGGTGCTGTGACGGGGCTCATCGACTTACGCTCGCCGTGATGCAGGCGGTAGCGGCGTGAGCCATCGGCACGCGCCGAGCGCGCGTGAAGGTCGCGGCTACGGAGCGCCCCTCCGCCGGCGGGGGCGCCGCGACCGTACCGTCGGGGACCATGGCGAGCCGTGGCGTCAACGTTGCGCCACCGCCATGGACGCTGACCAGCTCCAGTCGCGAACCTCAGGCATGTCTTGGCCGAACCTGTTGATGTACTGGCGGTGCTCGACCAGCTTCGCCAGGAGCAACTGACGGAGCGCCGAGCCCGCAACGCTGGCAGGGACTCGATCAATGACGTCCATCGCGAGATGGAACCGGTCCAGGTCGTTCAGCACTGTCATGTCGAACGGCGTCGTGATCGTGCCCTCTTCTTTGTAGCCGCGGACGTGAATGTTGTCGTGGTTGGTGCGGCGGTAGGTGAGCCGATGGATCAATGTCGGGTACGCGTGGAACGCGAAGATCACAGGCCTGTCGGCCGTGAACAGCGCGTCAAACGCGGCATCGGACAGGCCGTGGGGGTGCTCTGTCTGCGGCTGGAGCTTCATCAAGTCGACGACGTTCACCACTCGTATCCTCAGCTCGGGGAGATGTTCCCGAAGCAAGCCGACGGCCGCCATCGTCTCAAGCGTTGGCACATCGCCGCAGCACGCCATCACCACGTCCGGCTCGCGCCCTTGGTCGTTGCTCGCCCACTTCCAGACCCCGACGCCCGCTGCGCAGTGCGCCGCAGCCGCATCCATCGAGAGCCACTGCGGCGCCTGGTGCTTGCCGGCGACGACGACGTTGACGTAGTGCCGACTGCGGAGGCAGTGGTCCATCACCGAGAGCAGGCAGTTTGCGTCGGGCGGCAGATAGACCCGGACTACGGAGGCCTTCTTGTTGACGACGTGATCGATAAAGCCCGGGTCCTGGTGGGTGAAGCCGTTGTGGTCTTGGCGCCAAACGTGCGATGTGAGGAGGTAGTTCAGCGAGGCGATCTTCGCGCGCCATGGGAGCTGCGCGGAGACCTTCAACCACTTCGCGTGCTGGTTGAACATCGAGTCGATGATGTGGACGAACGCCTCGTAGCAATTGAACACGCCGTGGCGACCGGTCAGCAGGTAGCCCTCGAGCCAGCCTTGGCATTGGTGCTCGCTGAGCATCTCGACGACGCGCCCCGTGCGGGCGAGGAACTCGTCGCCGGGCACCGTCGCGCCTTCCCATTGGCGCTTCGTGGCATCGAACACCGCTCTCAGCCCGTTCGAGAGGGTCTCGTCTGGGCCGAAGACACGGAAGTTGCGCTGCATCTCGTTCCGCTGCACGATCTCACACATGAAGTTCGCGAGGACGTGTGTGTCGCCGATGCCCTTCACGCCTGGCTCGTGTACGTCCGCTGCAAACTCACGGTAGTCCGGCATTTGCAGCTCGCGGAGCAAGAGGCCGCCGTTGGCGTGGGGGTTCGCCCCCATTCGCCGCGTGCCCTCCGGTGCGAGCGCAGCAAGCTCCGGCCGCAAACGGCCCTGAGCGTCGAAGAGCTCCTCTGGGCGATAGCTGCGTAGCCAATCGTCCAAGAGCGCCAAATGGCCCGGGTGGCTCGCGGGGTCAGAGATCGGGACCTGGTGCGCGCGGAATGTGCCTTCGACCTTCAAGCCGTCGACGACCTTTGGGCCGGTCCACCCCTTTGGTGAATCGAGCACAATCATCGGCCAGCGCGGGCGCGCGCGCTCGCCTTTCGTGCGCGCTTCGCGCTGGATCCTTCGGATCTGCTCGGTGGCGAGGTCAAGCGTCGTCGCCATCGCTTCGTGCATGAGCTCCGGATCGCTGCCAGAGACAAAGTGCGGCGTCCAGCCATAGCCGACAAGCAGTTGCTCAAGCTCTTCGCGGGTGATGCGCGCGAGGACGGTAGGGTTGGAGATCTTGTAACCGTTCAGGTGCAGGATCGGCAGCACCGCGCCGTCGGTGCTCGCGTCCAGGAACTTGTTTGAGTGCCACGCGGTGGCCAGCGGCCCTGTCTCTGCCTCACCGTCGCCGATGACGCAGGCGACGATCAGGTCTGGATTGTCGAAGACCGCTCCGAATGCGTGGCTGAGGGAATAGCCGAGCTCGCCGCCTTCGTGGATTGAGCCCGGACACTCTGGGGACGCGTGGCTCGGGATGCCGCCCGGGAATGAGAATTGAAGGAACAGCTTCTGGAGGCCAGCCTCGTCCTGGGTGATCTCCGGGTAGACCTCGCTGTAAGTCCCTTCGAGGTACGTGTTGGCGACGACAGCCGGGCCGCCGTGTCCTGGACCGGAGACATAGATCATGTCCAGGTCATACTTCCGGATGACCCGGTTCAAGTGCGCGTAGATAAAGTTTTGCCCAGGCGTCGTGCCCCAATGGCCAAGCAGCATGTGCTTGATGTCCTCGAGCACGAGCGGGCGTCTGAGCAGCGGGTTGGCGAACAGGTAGATCTGACCGACGGACAAGTAGTTCGCTGCGCGCCAATAGGCGTCGATCCCGACGAGCTCGTCCGGCGTGAGTGTGGTCTCATTCATGATGCTGTCCCACTTCGTGGGGTCTCGCGGAGGGCTTGAATGGTCTGTTCCGCAATGACGCGCTCTTCGTCGGTGCGGATGACCCGCACGGTGACGCGGCTGCTCGCCGCCGAGATCACGGGGTCGTTGTTCATGTTGCTGCGCTCATCGAGGTGAATTCCGAGGCACTGCAGCCCTGCACAGATGCGAGCGCGCACAGCCGGTGCGTTCTCGCCGACGCCGCCGGCAAAGACCAAGGTGTTCAGTCCGCCCAGGGCAGCGAAGAACGACCCGACCCACTTCTTTGCCTGGTAGCAGAAGTACGCGATGGCCGCGCGCGCGCGCTCATCAGTGGCTTCTCGACTGAGCAGGACCCGCATGTCCGAGCTGCGCTCCGAGAGCCCGAGCAGGCCCGACTCGTGGTTGACCATGCGCTCGAAAGTCTCCGCTGTCATGCGCTCGGTCCGCGCGAGAAACGGGAAGAGCCCAGGGTCGAGGTCGCCGGCGCGCGTTCCCATTGGCAGGCCCGACGCCGGCGTGAAACCCATGCTGGTGTCGATGCTCTGGCCCGCGAGGACGGCGGCCATACTCGCGCCGTTACCTAGATGGGCGAGGATCACGCGGCCCGCGCTCGCCGCCGGATCACCGAGCTCGGTGAGCGCCTGCATCAGGTAGGCGTAGGACAAGCCGTGGAACCCATAACGCTCGACCCCCAGCGCCTGATAGCGGCGGGGGATGGCCAGCACACGCGCGACGTGCGGCATCGTCCGATGGAATGTCGTGTCGAAGCATACGACTTGGGGCAGGTCGGGGTGCCGGTCGGCGAAGGCCTCGATCAGCGCGAGCTCGCGCGGCAGGTGCTCCGGGTCGTCGGGCACCAGGCGCCGCAGCTCATCGAGCAGCTCACGGGTGACCGGCTCCGGACCCTTGTGGTCCATCCCGCGGACGACGCGATGCCCGACCGCGCGCACGGAGGCGAAGGTCGCCTGCGCGGAGAGCCAATCCACCAATGTAGCCGGCGCCGACGCCTGAGCGAAGGCGCTCGGGGGCTGACGGGCTCGCTCGCCGCTCGCGCTCGCGAACGTGAGCGCCGCTGGCCCGGAGCCGGACCATTCGATCTTGCCATGCAGGCGACGGTCGAGCGCGCGGTCCCCGTGGAACTGCGCGAACTTGATCGTCGACGAGCCTGAGTTGATCGTCAGGGTGCTCGATTCAGGCGACAGCAAGTCGGCACTCCAGTGCTCATCCATGGTGCTGAGTGATCTCCTTGGAGAGCACCGCTCGGGTCCGGCTGCTCGATGGCGGGCCTCGGCGGCATGAACGGACTCGGCGGCCCCTGCTGGACTTCTTTGTAGGGAAGGCCGCTGAACCTGCCGTGAAAGGGGCATGGCCGCTCGTTCATGTGGTTGGTCGGGCCTCAAGTCCGCGCTTGCTTCCCTGGCTCGAGCGCCGCGTGGAGCGCTTTGGCCTGGCCGAGCACGACCCGCAGTCGATGCACCCCGCCGTCGCCGTTCAGCGGCACCTGGTGTGCATCGACTTCGACACCGTCCAGGGTCGCGGCCGCGCCGCCTCCGTTGGCGCCTGGCGGATTCTCGACGTGGATCTCATAGGTACTGCGACCGTGGCGCCAGCGAATGTGAAAGGCGGGCCAGGAAGCCGGAATGCGCGGCGCGATCGCGAACGACTCGCCGTGCTGCGTCAGCCCGAGGATCGACTCGAGGCCGAGCCGGTACATCCACGCCGCGGACCCGGTGTACCAAGTCCACCCACCCCGCCCCATGTGCTCCGGGTGGGCATACACGTCAGCCGCCACGACGTAGGGCTCGACTCGGTAGCGCTCCACGTCCGCTGGGGTGCGCGCGTGATTGATGGGGTTGAGCATGTGGAAGAGCTCGACAGCCTCGTCGCCGCTGCCGAGCTCGGCGATCGCCATCACGGTCCAGATCGCTGCGTGCGTGTACTGCCCGCCGTTCTCACGCACGCCAGGCACGTAACCTTTGATGTACCCCGGGTCATGGGGCGTGACGTTGAACGGAGGCGTGAGCAATTCGATGAGCCTCGCGTCGCGGCGCACCAATTGCATTCGGACGGAGTCCATGCCGCGTTCCCTGCGACCTTTGGGCGCCAGGCCGGACAGGACCGCCCAGCTCTGGGAGAGCGCGTCGATGCGGCACTCCAGGGCCTGTGCAGAGCCGAGCGGCGTACCGTCGTCGAAGTAGGCGCGGCGGTACCAATCGCCGTCCCATGCTTGCTCGAGCATGTCGGCGAGGCGCTCGCGCACCCCGAGCCAACGTGTCGCCCGTGCCGGGTCGTTGCGCTCTGCAGCGAGCGCCGCGAAGTCACGCAGGATCTGTGACAGGAACCAGCCGAGCCACACGCTCTCGCCGCGGCCCTCTGGTCCGACGAGGTTCATTCCATCGTTCCAGTCGCCGGCCCCGATGAGCGGGAGGCCGTGGGCGCCGACCTCGAGGCTCGCCTCGACGGCGCGCACGCAATGCTCGTAGAGCGTCCCGACCTCGCTCGACACCGCCGGCTCGCCGTAGGCGTCCGGCTCCCCCGGCGGGAGCGTCGGCGCTTCAAGGAAGGGCACGACGGCATCGAGGATGCCGCGGTCCCCGGTGCACCCGACGTAGTGTCCGACTGCGAAGGGCAGCCAGAGGCGGTCGTCTGAGCAGCGCGTCCGTACGCCGCGGCCGGTGTGATCGTGCCACCAATGCTGCACGTCGCCCTCGATGAATTGCCGGGCCGCGCTGCGCAGCAAGTGCTCGCGATAGAGATCGGGCCGCGCGAAGCCGAGCGCCATCACGTCCTGCAGCTGGTCGCGGAAGCCGTACGCGCCGCCGGGCTGGAAGAAGCCAGTTCGTCCCCAGACGCGTGAGCTCATCGACTGGTACAGGAGCCAGCGGTTCATGATCAAGTCGAAGGAGTCATCCGGTGTCTCGACTTGCACGGCGCCGAGCAGCGCATCCCACCTCTCGTCGAGCTCGGCGCGCGCCGCCAGGGCCGCATTGGGCTCAACGAAGCGCCGCGCCAGAGTGAGGGCATGCGCGCGGTCGTCGCCTTGGCCGAGGACCAAGATCACCTCGGCCGTCGCGCGCGGCGCGAGGTCGACCGGAACTTGCAGCGCTGCGCACGGGTCGAGCCCGGCGCCGAAGCGCTGCGCCAACGCCTGGCGCTTCAACGCCGCAGGCCGGCGCAAGGAGCCGTTGCGGCCCAGGAACTCACGCCGATCTCCGGTCGCAGATGCCGCTCGCGGGCTCGTATGCGCGAACGCTACCCGCCCGAGGAAGTCAGGGTTGTAGGCGTTGCGCGCCAGCACGACGCCGCTCGCCGGGTCTTGCTCCGTCACCACAAAGCGGTGCTCGCCCGCGCGCGGCGGGCACAGCGCCCATTCGTTGTAGGCAAAGACCGCGATTCTGCGGGCCACGCCGGACTGGTTGGTCAGCGCAATTTGAGTGATCTTGAGCGGCTCGTCGGCGTGCACGAAGACGGTCAGCTCACATGTGATCCCGCGCGCGGTGTGTCGAAACGTCGTGAACCCCGCGCCATGGCGCGTGACCCAGCGGCCGCCGCCTTTGACGCGCGCCAACGGCCCCGGCGTCGCGCCCCAGATCTGACCAGACTGTTCGTCGCGCAGGTACACGGCTTCGCCGCTCCATTCGCTGATGGGGTCGTTCCCGAAGGGAGTCAGGCGGTTCTCGCGGCTGTTGCCTGCCCAAGTCCAGGCCGCGCCAGTCGCGCCGACAACGGTGCCGAAGCGCGGGTTGGAGATGACGTTTACCCAGGGCAGTGGCGTGTCGGTGTCGCCGGGCAACACCAGGGCATACTCGCGACCAGCATTCACAAAGCCGCCGAGGCCGTTGGCATGGGTGAGCGCCGGGGCCTCAACCTCGGCCGCGGCGTCTTGCAGGACGTAGTCCGTGGACACCGCGGGCGGGATCAACTCCTCGGGCCAGCGCGGTTCGTGTTGCAGCGACGCGAGCTGCTCCGCGAGGTCGCCGCCTTCGCCGCTCAGGACCGCGCGCGCCGTGGCCAACAGCACCACGCGCGACGCCGCCGGCATCGCGTCACTGCGCAGGAGGAAGACGCCCCCGCGACGGTCCCGCCACGCCGCCCACGAGCCCTTCTCCAAGAGCCCCGCGAGCTGCTCGTGCATCTCGTCCAGGTAGCTCAGCGGGAACTCATTCAGGAGGACGACGTCGGCGAGCAGGCCCTTCAGGCGCCAGGACTCTTGCGCGCTCAAGACCTGGCGCACCAAGCGCAGGTTGTCGTCGCGTACGACGCGCACGACGAGGATGGGCAGGTCCCCGGAGACGCCGTGCATCCAGAGTCCGGATTGACCCAGGGTGTTCTCCGCGAGCGTCGCGGGGGACGCGCGCAGCGCGGCGTCGGTCCACAGCACGTGAGAGGCGAGTTGGTCGTAGAGCTCCGCCTCGAGCATAGACACGCCGAGGTGGTGCAGCCGCATCCGCGGCTGCGTGCTCGCGAGCGCGAACGTGCGCGCCGCGGACGAGGGGTCGCTGTATTTCTCCGCCAGCGCCAGCGCGCCCGCGCGGCTTGTGGCGACGCCCGTCGCAAACGCCAGCCGGACATTGCCCCCGGGGGCGATGCGCACGCGTCGGCGCAGGCAGAGCGCCGGATCGAGCACGGCCCCGGTGGTGCCGGACAGCGCGCGTCCGTCGAGGGCGATGGGGTCTTCGGCGGTGCGACCGCGGCCGAGGAAGCGCTGCCGGTCGGTCTCCCATTCGACGGCGCCGTGGACGCCGCTCTCGGCGCACAGGACGTGCACGGCCCACAGCGTCGTCTCGCTCGCGGACCGCGGACGCCGCCCACAAAGCAGCGCTGCGGAGCTCGGGACGTACTCGGTCTCGAGGAAGAGCTTTTGGAACGTCGGGTGCGAGAGGTCGTCAGCCGGGAGCGCGAGCACGACCTCGACCATGCTCGTGACCTCCACTTCCCGTAGGACGTCGCTGTGGTTCTGCAGGGAGACCCGGCGCACTTCGACGTCGTCCTCCGGGGAGACCGTGACCTCGAGCTGCGTCTCGATCCCGTCGTCACGCCGCATGAACAACGCGTGGTCGGCGTTGAAGATGACCTCGAATCGGTCGGGCTGTCGGCAGACGGGCTGGTAGGACGCCGACCAGACCATTCCGCTGCGGACGTCGCGCAGATAGAGAAACTGGCTCCCTGCGTCGCAAGTTGGGTCTTCGCGCTTACGAGTCACCGCGAACTCACGCCAGGTGCTGGCGCCTCCGCCCGCGTTGGTGATGACGACCGCGTAGTGACCGTTCGAGAGGAAGTGCGCGCTCGGGAACAGTGTGTCTGGAGACCGGAAGCGACGCGGTGACGAGGCGGGCAGCACCGGTTCGACCCGGGTCGCTTCGATCGGCCGGGGGCGAATGACGGGCACGTAGCGCGGCACGCGCTCCTGTAAGAGCGGCTCGGTGGCCTGCACCCGCGGGTCGGAGTGGAACCGGTGCACCATTGGCGTCCCGAGCACAGCGTTGGCGAGCGCGACCATGCTCATCCCTTGGTGGTGCGCAAAGTACGCCCGAACCCCTTGCGCACCGCCTACGTCACTCACGCCGCCCTGGTGGGGCTCGGTCGAGCTGCGCGGCGTGTAGTCGAGGGCCTCAACGAAGCCGAAGTCGCCCTGTGCGCCTTCCGAAGCGAGCCGTCTGAAGTTCTCCGTCGCTGCGGTTGGGTCGACGAGCGTCGCGAGCGCGGTGGCGTAGGGCGCGACGACGAGGTCGTCCGCGAGCCCGCGCTTCAAGCCGAGGCCAGGGACACCAAAGGCGCGGTATTGGTAGTTGCCGTGCGGGTCCGTGACGTGGAACGCTGACTCCGAGATGCCCCAGGGCACGCTCTGGCGCCGGCCATACTGGATCTGCGCCACGACAGCCTGGTGACAGGCGCTCTCGAGCAGCGTCTCAGGGTGGCTGCGCAGGATCAAGAGCGGCATGAGGTACTCGAACATTGAGCCGCTCCACGACACCAGGGTTGTGCATCCCTCCGCGCTCACCAAGGCGCGCGACAGCCGGAACCAATGCTCTTGCGGGACCTCTCCGCGCGCGATGGCGATGAAGCTCGCGAGCCGCGCCTCGGACGCGAGGAGGTCGTAGTGTGAGGCGTCCAGGCGCCCCGGTCCGTTGGCGTCCGCCAGGCGGAAGCCGATGGAGAAGACGCGCAGGCCGCGGTCGTAGAGGAACTGCCATTGCATCGCGTCAGCGAGCGCGTCAGCGCGTTGGGCGAGCTCGCTCAAGCAACGGCGTACGGGCTCGGGTCGCAGCGCACAAGTCGCAAGCCCATTCAGCGCGTCCTCAAGCAGGCGGCCCCACGTCAAGACGCGCGCCGCGTCTCCGCCGGCCGGCGCGGCCGCGGAGACCTCTGCCAGCCGGGCGCGCAGGCTCTGTCCGCGCAGCTCTGCCGCCCCGACGCGGCGCGCCGGCGGGCCTGAGCTGAGCTCGAGGCTCAGCGCAATGAGCTCCTGCGCCGCAGCCCGACAATGCGCTTGGAGCGCAGCCGTCGCGCCCCGCCGGCCACTGACCTGCGCGATCGCAGCGCCGAGGACGGCCGCCGTGTCGGCGGCCCCTATGCAGGCAAGCCCTGCGTCTCCGTCGCCTGTCGCGACCTCGCGCAGCCCTGCGCCGAGGGTCATCAATGCGCCAGCGAGGTTGCCGCTATCGACCGTTGAGACGTACCGCGGATGCAGCGGCGCAAGGGTCGTCGTCTCGTACCAGTTGAGCAGGTGCCCTGCATGTCGCTCGAGGCCCTCGAGCGTCGTCAGTGTGTTGTCAATGCGCTCCGCGAGTTGCGCGGCGCCGATGTACCCGAAGTCGTGCGCGGCGAGCGTCGATAAGAGACCCATGCCGATGTTCGTCGGCGACGTCCGGTGCGCGACCTCCGGTTCGGGACCTTCCTGCACGTTGTCAGGGGGCAGCCAGTTGTCTGCGGCTGTGACGAAGCGTTCAAAGTAGTGCCAGGTCTGACGCGCGACGAGGCGCAGCTCCGTTGCGTCCTTCGGGTCGAGCACGAGCCGCGGCTGCACCGTTGGGCGGCTTAGCCACCACGCGATCCAGGGCGACGCCAGCCACGCGGCGATAAAGGGCGCCGCGGTGGGCAGCGCTGCGGTCCGCAGCGTAAGTACGCCCGCCAAGGCGAGGAGCGCCGTGGCTGGGCCCGTCCACATCTCGATCACGAACACGCGCGGGCCGCGCTTGGCGAGCAGGCCAGTCGAGCGCGCTGCAGTGATCGCCGCAGTCTCCCACTCGAGCAGGCGGTGTTGGGTCAACACCATGCGGATCAGGGTCAGCACGATGGCATGCACCATCTCGCCGGCGTGGTAGGCGAGCAGCATCGCGGCGAGCAGCGCTTGCGCGCCGGCGGTCTTCAGCTCGGCGACGACGTCTTGAACGAAGACCCGGAAGGGTTGCTGCGCGCGCGGCCCACGCAAGAGCTGCGCGAGCGGCGAGAACAGCGGGAACGCGAGCACCGCGAGCACCGCGAGGGTCCAGCCAAGCGCCGAGCCCGGGAGCCATGTCCAGGCTGAGATGAGCAGCGCGACCAGCGCCGGCGCCACCAAGCTGCGCCGCATGTTGTCCAAGATCTTCCAACGCGCGATCACCGGAAGGCGGCTGCGCCGGACCTCCGGACCTTTGGGGGCCAGCGGTAGCATCGCAAAGAGGATCTGCCAATCCCCTCGGACCCAACGGTGTTGGCGCCGCGCGTGCGCGAGCACGCTCGACGGAAAGTCGTCGACGAGCTCGACGTCGGTGACTAGCGCGCAGCGCGCGAACAGGCCCTCGAACAGGTCGTGTGAAAGGAGCGCGTTCTCTGGCACTCGCCCTTTGAGAGACAAGGCGAAGGCGTCCACGTCGTAGAGCCCCTTCCCGGTGAAGCTCCCTTCACCGAACAGGTCCTGGTAGGTGTCGGAGACCGCAGTCGTGTAGGGGTCGATCCCAGTATGGCCCGCGTAGACGCGCGCGAACAAGGAGCCTGCGGCGCTCGCCATCGTGACGCTCACGCGCGGCTGGAGGATGCCGTAGCCCTCGACGACGCGCCCCAGCTCCTGGTCGAACCGCGGGCGGTTGAGGGGGTGTTCGATGATCCCGATCAGCTGCTGCGCTGCGTCGCGTGGGAGCCGCGTATCGCTGTCGAGCGTCAGGCAGTAGCGCACGAAGGGCAGCACTTCGCGGTCGCCGACCTGCAAGCAGAAGCTCGTGTCGGCGGCGCCACGTAACAGGCGGTTGAACTCATCGATCTTGCCGCGCTTGCGCTCCCAGCCCATCCAGACGCCTTCGCTGACGTTCCAAAGGCGGGCGCGGTGAAAGAGAAAGAACCGATCGGCTTTGTCCGACGCATAGCGGGCATTGAGCGCTTCGATGCCTGCGACTGCGACCGCCAGGACTGCCTCCTCGCCCTCGATGTGCTCGGTCGCGGCGTCAGGGAAGTCCGTCAGGAGCGCAAAGTGGACCTGCGCGTCCATGTTGCCGAGCGCATGGACCTCGAGGTTGTCGACCAGAGCTTGGGCGACCTCGTTCGAGGTCAACATCGTCGGCACGATGACCATCGTGCGTGCGCGCTCGGGGACGCCGGTCCTCAGGTCGAGCCGCGGCAAAGCCTTGGGCTTCACGAGCCTGTGTACGAGGCGATTCACCAGCGCTGCGGCGAGCTCGCTGGCGGGGAGGAGCACCAACATGGCGATGCAAACGTCGCTCCAAGCCGGTGCGTGCGCCGCGCGGCCGACGCTGACGGCGAGCGCGACGCAGAGCCCCGTAATCACAGCGAGCGCGCTCAGGTAGATCGGCGACGCGTGCGCGCGGAGCCACTTGTTGGCGCGCTGGCGCGGCTTTGGATCGTGGGCGACGTCGCTCTCCAATCCCTCGCGCCCGGCCCCGACTAGGTGGTACCCGACGTGCGCGCAGATCGTCTCGGCGCCCGGCTTCTGCGCCCCTTGGCGCGCGCTCTCGAGCGCGCGAAGTGCGACGCGGACCTGGGCCTCGCCGGTCGGATCGGCGAGCTCTTCGACGGCATGTCGGTAGCCGTCGCGACTGCCGAAGTCCATCTGTCCGTAGACGCCGGCGGGGTCGCGCCGGAGGACGCGCTCGACTAGGCTGACCTCTTCGACGAAGTCGTTCCAGTCGATGGTCGCGCACATGCGCAGGCTCGTAATCGAGTTGCCCATCGACAAGTGGTACATCGCCTGCCGCTGGTGCTCGGCACGTACCGCCTCTTCCACCGTCGTTTCCGCTGCTCCGAGGTGCACCTCGAGCTGGCGCCGCACGTCGGCGGCCCCAGCGCCGAACTCCCGCATGCGCTGCAGCAGTTGGTCGACGAACGCGACGTGAAACACGGCAGGGAGCGGGGGGAGCGCGCCGCGGTGCTGTGCCTTCTCGAACTCGCCAAAGCATGCGTCGGCGTCGCGGCGGCCGCGCCGGCTCTCGAGCATCTCCTCGGCGAGCCGTCGCAAGTGCTCGACGAGCGCGAGCTTCAGCATGCTCGGCCAGGCCCAGAGCTCGCCGATGCTGAGCGGCGTCACCGACTGGAACGCGTAGATGAACTGGGTCAGCCGCTCGCGATCTAGCCGCGCGTCGCTGTAGCGCAAGAGCTCGACGGCCATGGCGTACACGCGGGCTGTGCCGGCGTGCTCGCGCGCGGCCAGCTTCGGCAGCTCGCGGTAGTAGCGCGTCGGGAGGTGCAGCCGGATCTCCCGGATTTCGCCTTCTATGAGGTGGAAATTGTCCAGCAACCACTCTGTCGCAGGCGAGACCGGGAGGCCATGGCGTGCGTCATCCGCGAGCGCGCGATAGGCTTGCTGCAACGCTCGTTGGTCTTCGGCAAGCCGTCGTTGCAGCTTCAGCGTGCCGCGCCGGGGGCTGCGAGAGACGGTAAAGCCCGCGGCGAGCGCACGGGCGCGCTCTTCCAGGCGCTCGGTGCCGAGCAGCTCGCCGTGGAGCGGGCTGGAATCGAGGCCGATAGGGCGTGCGCACGCAGCGCCCACGGGAGGGGCGGTGCGCCGAAGCGTTGGGCTGAGATTGTTCAAGAGCGAGGCGCCCGTGCGACCGCGCGAAGGCGCGGCTGCTCGCAGCGTGTTCCGATCGTAGTCCGCCGCATTCAGGATTGCGCGTGTCGGATGGAATCGCGTGATTTGGGACAATTCATGCGGTCCCAATGCTCCTCACGCGCGCTCATTCATTCGCTCTACTGTTATCTTTGACCATCGACGATGCAGCTCAATCCCGACGCCCCCGACCGCGACTCGCTGGAGGCGCAGCGCTTGGCAGGCTCTCTCGATCCTGTGGAAGAGGTCATGGCGCGCTGCCTCGAGGCGCCCGAGCACGAATGGGCGGAGGCGCTCGAGCGCGCAGCTCACGAGCATCCGGAGCTCGCCGACGAGCTGCGCCATCGTCTCCGCTTGCTGTTGCACCACGACCTGCCGCCGGTGCCTGCGTCGGCTTGGGTCGCGCCGCCGGAGATCTCTGGCTTCGCGGGGCTGGAGCTGCTCGGGAGCGGCGGAATGGGGCTCGTCTACCGCGCGCGCGAACTGAGCCTCGACCGTGACGTCGCGCTGAAGTTGATTCGGCCCGAGCGGCTCTATTTCGACGGCGCGCTCGCACGTTTCCAGCGCGAGGTCGAGACCGTCGCGCGCCTCAAGCACACGGGGATCGTCTCGATCCACAGCGTTGGCGCGGCGCAGGGCGGCGCGCTGCCCTATTTTGCAATGGAGCTGCTCGAGGGCGCGACGCTCGCGGACGTCCTCAACGCGTTGGACGGGCGGGCGCCAGAGTCGCTGCAGGGCACGGACCTCTTTGAGGCCATCGGGGGCCAAGGCGCCCCTCCTGCGACGTTTCAAGGGAGCTGGGTCGACGCCGTCGTGCGGGTGTGCTTGCAAGTAGGGCAAGCGCTTGTCCACGCACATGGCCAGGGCGTGCTGCATCGCGACGTCAAGCCCTCCAATGTGATGGTCGAACGTTCGGGGCGCGTCGTCTTGATCGATTTCGGCCTGACCGCCCCTGGCCTCGAGGGCGCCGGTGGCGCGGCCGCGCGCATGACCGCGCCGGGGCGACCTGTGGGGACGCTCGTTTACATGGCCCCCGAGCGGCTGACCTCGCGTGGAGACAGCGACACGTCAGACGTACGCAGCGACGTTTACGCGCTCGGCGTGACGCTCTACGAGATGTTGGCGCTCCAGCCGCCCTACGCAGGCGAGACGTCGTTGGAGATCGAGCGCGCGATTGTGGCGGGCGGCCCAGACCGACTGCGTGCACGCAACCGCCTCATCTCGCGCGATGTCGAGACGGTCGTCGCGCAAGCCATGGCGCTTCGGGCAGGGGACCGCTATCCCGATGCCGCGGAGCTTTGCGCGGACCTCGAGGCGCTGCTCGCGCGGCGACCGGTAGCGGCTCGTCCTCCGGGGGCCCCCGAGCGAGTCGTGCGCTGGGCCCAGCGGCGGCCGGCGCTCGCGTCAGCGGTCGCGCTCGCGGTCGCCCTCGGCGTGGGCGCGCCGTCCGTCTTCTGGTGGCAAGCGGAGCGCCACCGCGACGCGCTCGCCGCGCGCCTGACCGCGGAGACCGCGGCGAAAGAGGCAGCGCTGGAGGCGAATCGGGAGCTCGAAGACATGGCCGCGTTCACGCTCGGGATGTTTGAGCGCGCGGACCCCGAGCGAAACGGCGGTCGTGTACCCGACGCGCGCGAGATGTTGCAGCTCGGCGCGGATGAGCTCGGGCGCCTCGATTCGCGGCCGCGCTCGCAGGCGCGGGTTGAGCTCGCGCTCGGCGAGCTGTTCGGAGCGCTCAGCGACTCGCGGTCTGCGCAGCCGCACCTCGATGCTGCGATCGCATACTATTCGCAGCGCGTCGCGGACGACGCTACGGACCTCACCGCGGTCGAGCGCTTGGCGCGCGCGCTGCGTCATTCAGGGCACAACCTCGACCTGCAACGCCGCTTTGAAGAGGCGAACGCGCAGCTCGAGCGCGCGCTCGAGCTCGCGAGCGGGTTGTTCGCTGAGGCAGACCCGCGCCTCATTCCCTATCTGTCGTCCTTGGCGGACCACGCCCAACAGACCGGCGCGTTCGAGCGCGCGCTCGCGCTACGCGCGCGCTGCGTCGCGACCTTGGAGGCGCGCGGCCTCCAGGACGCAGAGCTCGCGCGTGTGCGCGGCCTCTTGGGCGTGGCGTACAAGGAGTCCGGCGACCTTGTCGCCGCGCGACCGCTGCTCGCCGATGCGCTCGCCTGGGACGATGAGCGGACGCGCGACCCTGAGCGGCGCTCCGAGGCGAGCCTCGGCACGGAGCGCGCGCGGTTCGAGCTGACGCTCGGGGACCTCGAGAAGCTCGAAGGGCGCTTCGACGCCGCGCTCGCGCTCGCGCAGTCAGCCTTCGCTGGGTTGAACGAGACGCGCGGCCCGGACCACCTCCTGACGCTGCAGGCGCGCATGGCGCTGGCGGAGGCGCTCGCGCGCCTCGCGCGGTTCGATGAGGCCCTACCGGAGCTCGAGGCGCTCGCCGTGCAGCTCGTTCAGCGCCTGCCGCGCGAGCATCCGGTCGTGCTGCGCGTGCGCCAGATGCAGCTCGCTGCGCTCATCGAGCTTGGGCGCCAAGCCGAGGTGGCGCCGTTGTGCGAAGCGCTCGCGCTCGTCGCGGCGTTCCAGCGCACGCTCGGCCCGACCCACCCGAATACGCTGTCGGTGCTGCGCGCCGACGCGCTGAGCCGGCAGGCGCGCGGCGAACCGCTGCTGTGCGAGGCCGCGCTGGAGCGCTTGGAGGCCGCCGAGCGCGCCGCCTCTCCCTGGTCGGGTGACCACGCGGATGCCGTGCTCATGTTGGTCGCGCACCGCGCGCAGGCGCGCGCTGTCGCCGCCGGGGGCGAAGGTCGTGACCCGTTCGACCCGACGCCGAGCCGGGCGCTGCTCTCGGAGCTCCTCGATGCGATCGGGGGCAGCGGCTTGCGCGCGACCTCGGCGATCACTGGCGAGGACTACGATGTCGAGGCGGCGGCTCGACAGTTCCTCGCGGCGCTTGCGCCGCGCTGAGGGTGGCGTCCAACGGGGAGCGTGTCCGCGGCGCGAGCACGAGCGCAGCGAGGCCGATCATGAGCACGACATCGGCGACGTTGAAGATCCCCGTTCGAACGGGACCGAGCCCGAGGTTCATGAAGTCGACGACGTAGCCGAGCCGCACGCGATCGATCAGGTTCCCGGCGCCGCCGCCCACCAACAGCAGCAGCCCGAGGCGCTCGAGCGCGCTCGCGTCGCGCCGGCGCAGGAGCGCCCAGGTCGCCCACGCGAGGATCGCGCCGGTCAGGACGACGAACACTGTGATGCGCGCGCGCTCGGACCAGTCGCCGCCAAGTCCGAGGAACGCGCCTCGGTTCTCCGCGTAGACGATGCGGACGGTGCCGCCCAGGTACTCGCGCGGCGGCGCGCCCGCGAGGTGGTCCACCGCGAGGCGCTTCGTCGCTTGGTCGCATCCGATGCAGCCGACGATGAGCAGCGCGCTGAGCACGCGGCGACCGAAGCCTGGGCGCAGTGTGGGGGACATCGCCATCAGAATAGCTCGCGAGGTGCTCGCGAGGGCCGATGGGGCGCGGGGATCGCGGGCCGAGGCGCGCGCGCTCAGCGACGCAAGAGGCCGCGCTCTGTCATCCATGCGATGAGCAACGTCGGCCACTGCCCGACCGGAAGCTCGGGCGCCCGAAGCGCGTAGCCGTGGCCGCCGCGCGCGAACACATGCAGCTCCGCGGGCACGCCGGCGGCGCGCAATGCCTCGTAGTAGCGCAGCGAGTTCTCGGCCTTCACGGGGTCGTCCGAAGTGTGAACGATGAACGCTTGGGGGGTCTGCGCGGTGACCTGGAGCTCGCTCGAGAAGCGCCGGACGAGCGCCTCAGGCGCGTCCTTTCCGAGCAGGTTGTCGCGCGAGCCGCTGTGGCCGTACTCCGACGAGAACGACACGACGGGGTACACGAGCACGCTGAAGTTCGGGCCCCCCTCGCCGAGCTGCACCGCCGCCGAGGCCGCGAGGTGCCCCCCCGCCGAGAAGCCCATCAGGCCGACCCGCGCGGGGTCGACGTCCCACTCCGCGGCGCGCTCGCGCACGAGGGCGAGCGCGCGCGCCGCGTCGAGGAGCGGCGCTTCGTGGCCGTACACATGCCCCTTGGGCCGCGGGAGCCGGTACTTCAGCACGATGCCCACGACGCCGTGGCCCGCGAGCCAACGCGCGACGTCGTGCCCCTCTTTGTCGAGCGCCAAGAGGCCGTAACCACCCCCAGGGCAGATGACGATCGCGGGGCGCTGGGCGCCCTCCCGCGGGGCCGCAGTGATCACAGGTGTGTAGACCGTGATCGTCGGCGTGTGCACGTTTCGCACGTGCCGGTCGCCGCCTTCGGGGCGATCTTCGATCGACTCCTCGGGGAGCGCGCCGATGGGCGCACCTGGCGCGCCGCCCGGCCAGAGGGGGAGCTCGATGTGCGCCGCCGTAGCCGCGGCTGCTTGGCTTCGGGGCACGGGTACGAGCGAGGCGCACAGGGCCGCGAGGCTGACGCCGAGCGTGCGGGCGAGGGTGGCGTGGGGGGTCATGGTGCCACCCAGCCTACGGCGGCCGGCCGCTCCATAGCGGCGCCGCGCGCGACCTGCGTCGTCTCCGGCGCCTGCAGCGCGTGTTCGAGGTCGCGCCACAGGTCCTCGACGCCCTCGATGCCGACAGAGACCCGTACCAGCCCCGCTGGCAGCGGCGCGCGGGCCTTGCGCTCGCGCGGCACGGACGCGTGGGACATGCACGCCGGCAACGAGATCGACGAGGCGAGCCCGCCGAAGCTCACCGCTGTCGAGAAGAGGCGCGTCGCAGCGACGACCCCTCGGGCCCGCGCGGGCTCGCGCAGCTCGAAGGACAGGAGCTGCCCCGGCCCCGAGGCTTGACCCGCGTGGACGCCCGCGCCTGGGTGGTCCGCGAGGCCGGGGAAGCGGACACGCGCGACGCTCGGCAGCGCGGAGAGGCGCTCGGCGAGCGCCAGCGCGGTGCGTTGCTGGCGCTCGATGCGCAGCCCGAGCGTGCGGAGGCCGCGCTGCAGCAGCCAGGCTTCGAACGGCGCAAGGGCCGTCCCCTCGGCGTTGCGGCGCGCCGCGAGCTCCTCGAGCAGCTGCGCATCGTGGGCCGCGACCACGCCCGCGGTGACGTCGCCGTGCCCCGCGAGCAGCTTCGTCGCCGAGTGCACGACGAGGTGCGCGCCGAGCGCGAGCGGGCGTTGGAGCGCGGGTGAAGTCGCGGTCCCGTCGACCGCCAGCAGTGCGCCCGCGGCGCTGCACGCGCGCGCGGCGCCGCGGAGGTCGACGATGTCCAAGAGCGGGTTCGAGGGGGACTCGAGCCAGACCAACCGCGCGGGCGCGGCGCCGGCGCGCGGGGCGAGCGCGCGCTGGAGCCCCTCGACCGAGTGGTCGTCGAGCTGCTCGACCGTCACGCCTTGGTCCCGCAGGCCGTGCAGGAACCGCTGCGTCCCGCCGTAGAGGTCCGCGCCGGCGAGGAGCCGCTCGCCCGGGCGCACGAGCCGCGCGCAGGCCGCGACCGCGGCCATGCCGCTGGAGTACGTCAGCGCGCCCGTCGCGCCTTCGAGCGCCGCGAGCTGCCCCTCGAGCGCGCGCCGCGTCGGGTTGTCCGTTCGCGTGTAGTCGAACTCTCCGAAGCGCGCCGGTTCCTCCTGCGCGAAGGTCGCGGTTTGGTAGAGCGGCGGCGACGTCGCGTGGTAAGGATCCGCGGCGAGCGCGCCCCCGCGCGCGAGCAGCGTGTCGAAGCTCGGTGCTGTGTCGGTCATCGAACGCCCCTCTCCGTCTGGCCCTGGTCGCGCGTATCGCTCAGCTCGGCGCCATGGGGCCGTCCATCCGGCGCTGCACGGACAGCGCCCGCTTGCGCCGGGACCTCTGCGATGCGTCGGTGCCTGCGCGCGAGCTCGAAGAGGTCTGCGAGCACCGCGGTCGCGGTCGGCCAACCGCCAGCGCCGCGCCCTCGGACGACCTCTCGGGCGCCATCGGCGAACGTCAGGACGAGGACGTTCCCGGCGCCATGCACCGTCCCGAGCGGATCGCGCGCCCCGGGTCGGCGGAGCGTGACGCTCGCGATCGGCCCGACCTCTGTCATGTGACAGGCGCCGACGAGCCGCGCCGGCCGCGTGGCCTCGGCGCTGTGGCTTGGCTCTGCGCTCGGCGGCTCATCCAAGCGGGGCGTCCGGCCCTGCGCCGCTGCCACCGCTGCGACAGACACCCCTTCCCGGGTGATCCAGCGCACCCATCGCGGGCCCGCGCGCTCGTCGCGGGCCGCGGTCCACCCGGCCGCGCGGGCTAGGAGCTCGACCTTTTGCGCGAGGTCTGTGCCGTCGAGGTCGAGCGTCGGATCGGCCTCTGCATAACCTGCAGCCTGAGCTGCGCGCACCGCGCCGTCGAACGAGGCGCCGCCATGCAGTTGATCGAGGACAAACGTCGTCGTCCCGTTCAAGACGCCTTCGAAGCCCACGAGCCCGCGCGGATCACGCGCCGCACGGCGGACGGCCTCCAGCGCCGGCAGGGCGCCGCCGACCGCGGCGGAGCACAGGAGCTGCGCGCCCCGCGCCCGCGCGCGCGCCTCGAGCGCGCCGCGCTCCTGTGCGAGCGCGGCCTTGTTGGCCGTGACGACGTCGCGCCCCGCGCGCAGCGCCCGTTCGATCCATGCGGCGGCGTGAGTCGCGCCACCGACGAGCTCGACGAAGACGTCGGCGTCGTGGCCGAAGAAGGCCTCGACGTCATCGGTGACGAGGCCGCCCGCGGCCGCAGGGCGCCCGCTGCGCGCCGCGTCGCGCACCAGGATCGACACGACCTCGAAGAGGTCCGGCCGCGCAGCGAGCTCCGTCAGCACGCGCGCGCCGACGGTGCCGAGGCCAGCGAGGGCGATGCGCAGGGGCCGCACGGCGCCGCGCCACGCGCTCGTGACCGTCGCGCCGCCGTTGACGTGCGCTGCGCTGCCGGTGATCCGTGTCCCGGTGTGGCCGCCGGCGCCCTGTACTTCGAATGGCACGCGCTCCCGGAGCGCGAAGCGCACGGCCTTCGGCTGCAGGATCCCGGCCCCCGCCTCGGCGAGGGCCAGCGCGTGGTCCCAGCTCGTGCGCACGAGCCGACGCGGGGGCGGCACCCCGGGCGCGCGTGGGGCGGCGGGGTCGCGCTCGTAGAGCGCTTCGACGTCCTTCAGGAGGACGCACCGCGCCGCGCCCAACGCGCGCGCGGCGAGCAACGCGGTGAGGTCGCTGCCGCCCCGACCGAGCACCGCTGGGCGTCCCTCGCGCGTGCGACCCACCCAGCCGGGCAGGACGACGACGGGCACGCGCGCAAACGCTGCAGCGAAGGCCTCGAGGTCCAGCGGCCCGCCGTGTGACGTGTCCGAGAGCGCGATCGGGTCCGCGTCCGTCGGCGGCCCGTCGCACGTCGGGCCGACGTCGCGCGGGTCGAGCGTCTCCGCGGGGATCCCGGCGCGATCGAGGGCCAGGACAAACGCGGCGGCGCTCTCGGCCTCGCCGAGCGCCAGGAGGCGCGCGACGTCCCACGGCGCTGCGTCAGGGCCGAGCGCGCGCGCGGCGCGCGCGAGCTCGTCCGTCCGTCCGTGGAACGCAGACACGACGGCGAGCACGCGCGACCCGCGCCGGGTGTGCCGGTAGACCTCGTGCACGGCCGCGGACAGGTCAGAAACGTCCCGCAGGACCGAGCCACCGAGCTTCAGGACGATGAGCGGGCGCGCGCTCATGACGCCACCTCCTGCTCCGGGGCGACCCGGGGCGCGCCGGCCAGCGCCGCGCGCAGGTCGGCGATCACGTCCTCCGGGTCCTCGAGGCCCACCGAGAGGCGCACGAGCCCGTCCGTGATGCCCGCGCGCGCCCGCTGGTCGCGCGGCACGTCAGCGTGGGTCATCGAGGCCGGGTGCGTGATCAACGTCTCGACCGCGCCCAGGTTCTCGGCCAACGAGCAGAGCTGCACGGCGTTCATCAACGCGACCCCCGCGGGCGCGCCCCCGTGCAGCTCGAACGCGAGCACACCGCCGCCCGCGCGCTGCTGGCGCGTCGCCAGCGCGCGCTGTGGGCAAGAGTCAAGGTCGGGGTAGTGCACGCGGGCGACCGCCGGCTGCGCCTCGAGCCAGCGCGCGACCGTCAGCGCGTGCTCGGAGTGTTGTTTCATGCGCAGCGGCAACGTCGAGAGCCCACGCAGGGTCAGCCACGCGTCGAACGGCGCTTGGGCCGCGCCGATGGACTTCGTGACGTGGCGCAAGCGCGCGAGCAGCGCTTCGTCGCGCGTCAGGAGCGCGCCGCCGAGGGTCGTGTCGTGGCCTTCGATGAACTTGGTCGTCGAGTACAGGACGACGTCGGCGCCCAGGTCCAGCGGGCGTTGCAGCGCCGCCGTGAGGAATGTGTTGTCGACGATGAGCCGCGCGCCGACCGCGTGCGCGGCGGCCGCGGCGCGCGCGATGTCGACCAGGCGCAGCGTCGGGTTCGCGGGCGTCTCAATGAAGAGGAACACGGGCTCGTCCGCTAACGCCGCGTTCAACGCCTCGGTGTCTTCAGGGTCGACAAACGTCGCCTCCACACCGAAGGGCGCGAGGACCTCGCGCAAGAGGCGCACGGTGCCGCCGTAGACCGCTTCGCCGACGACGACACGGTCGCCCGCGCGCAGGGTCGCCAGGCACAGCGCGGTCGTCGCGGCCATGCCGGTCTTGAACGCGACGGCCGGCGGCGCGCCCTCGAACGCGCCGAGCGCGGCCTCGAGCGCGCTGACCGTCGGGTTCGATGCGCGCGAGTACGTGAAGCCCTTGTCGCGGCCGACCGCGGCTTGCACGTACGTCGTCGTCTGGTAGAGCGGCGCGACGATCGCGCCCGTAGAGGGGTCGGGCCGCCGGCCGCCGCGGACGGCGAGCGTCGCGTCGCGTCGGGGCGCGGGCGCTGACTGGGGCTGAGGGCGCGCTGAGCGCGCGGAGGGCGGGTTCGGGGTGCGGGTCATGGCGTTTGGTCCTCGTAGAGCGCGCGCTGTGCAGGGCTCGTTGGGGCGCGGACGATAGGGATCCAAACGCAACCGTCAACCGTTGTTATGGGTCAAGAGTCGGTCTTGGAAGGCATTAGGCATGCCGTTTCGGAGATACTTTTTTTATCATTGAATCGTTGTAGCTGGATATGTCGATGGATTTTCGATCGCGCCCCCCAGATGGGACCTCTCGGCCGCGGAGGTGAGCCGCCGCGGCATGCGGGCCAAGCGCCATTTGGGCCGCCTAGCGGGCCTACAATCGGGCTCCAGCGCCGCGCCCAGGTCCCATGTGCGGCGCCTGATGTGTGCCGTCCGAATCCATCTCGGCGTGGCGCCCTTGGGCCCTCATTCGCGCCCCTCGATCGCGGATGGATCCAGGCGTTTTTTCTGCTCACTTCGCGCAGATATTTGCGCGCCCGACCCGCCAATTGGGGTGGCCGTCATGCTCAGCGAGCCGCGGTCTCGGCGACAAACGCGCGCCAGCGCGCCTCCAGCGCCTCGATCGACTCGCCGAGCGCGGCCTCCAGGTGGCTCACCGCGCCGCGACCCTGGCGCGCTTCGCCGACAAACGCCAGGAACCGCTCCGCGCGGGCGCCGCCGTCCGCGTGCATGAGGAAGTACACCAACGTGTACGCGGCGGTGAGGCTCCGGCTCGCCTCCTTGCCGCGCTCGAACGTCGCGTCGCCGGCGGTCAGGAGCCGCGCGAGGGCTACGGGCTCACTGTCCCTGGCCTGCTGCAAGAAGGCCTCCGCCCAAGGCGCATCGAGGGCAAAGCGCGCGACACCTCGCGAGACGTCGATCGCGGCGGCGAGGTGCTCTGCGAGGCCCCGTTCGAGCCAGGCTGGCAGCGCCGCGTCGCCGCCGAGCGCCGCCCCGAGCGCGTTGTAGCTGAGGAGCCGCGCGACCTGGGCATACGCCACGTGCCCTGGCGCCGCGCTCGTCGCGTCGATGTGCACGGTGTTCGCTTCGCGGTCGAACCAAGCGCGGTCGCCGGAGACCGGCGGCGCGGGGTACGTGCCCGCGACGCGATAGACATGCACCCGCTGCGCTTGCTCGACGACGCGCAGGGCGAGCGCGCGGCCGAGGAGGTCCATGTTGGTGAGGTACGCGCGCTCGAGATTGAGCGCGAGCTCGAGGTTCTCGCGCATGTCGTCGAGCGTGCGCGCGGACCCCTGCAGCACGAAGTGGGTCGTCGTGACGGCGAGCGCGCCGCCGTCCGTCGAGACCCGCTGCACGAGCTCGTCGAGCGTCGCGTGCCGCCCTTCGACGACCAGGCGCCAGCCGCGCGGCGTGTGCACACCGCCGAGCTCATGCCAGGCGCGCTCGTCCTCGGGGTCGGCGATGAGCGCGCGCAGCCACAGCACCTGCGCCTCGCCTGGGAGCCCGGCGTCGCTGCAGAAGGTCGCCAGCGTCGCGAAGCCGCGGGCGCCGAGCCGCGCGAGGCGTCCGAACTGCTCGAAGAGCTCGCGCTGGCTGCGCTCGAGCGAGCGCACCTCTGCGAGCTCGGCCGGCGCGAACTCGCGCTCCTTCCCGCTCGCCCGTAGGACGAGCTTGGATGGGAGGTCGAGCACGACCCGACCGCGCAGCTCCTTGCCGTCTCGCAGTATGACGACGTCCGGCGCTCCGCTCGCGCGCGCGGCGTCCGCGGCTGCTGCCCCGATCCGCACGGTCTGCGCCGACTGCGCGCCAGCATGGGGCGCGAGCAGCGCGCGCGCGCTCGACCCCGGAGCGACGACGAGCGACGCGAGGTACAGCGCCAGCAGGGGGGCGGACATCGCCTCAAGGATAACCCGCTGCTCACGATCGGTCGCGGCAGCGGAGGCGTACGACCGTGCTGAGGAGCTCGCGTGGGTCTCTGGTGTAAATCTTCTAGCGGGCGCCGGCAGGGTGACGCACCGCAACTAGACTCAAGCCACAACCACGAGCAGCCCGCCCGTGGAACGTGCCCCAGGACTGCCATGAACCACTTCACTTCGCTGCTTCGACCCCTGCCGACCCCTCACCTTGTTCGGCGCGGCGGCGCCTTGCTGAGCGGCGCTGCCGCGCTCTTGGCCGCCGCGCTTTCGGCGGCTCCGCTGATGGCGCAGTCGCCGCAGGCGAGCTACCCGCTCCTCACCGACTTGAACGACGCGACAGGGGCCTACGGGCCGCTGATGCTGATGGGCAACACGCCGCCGGCGCCGCCCGCCAACGGCGTCTGCGTCGACGGTGTGTACCTCTTCAACGGCGGCCAAGACGCCCGGACACCGGTCATCTCGAGCCTCGACACAAACGACTTCCAACTCGAGGTCGAGTTCCAGATCACGGCCTTCGGCGCGGGCACGCGCCCGATCCTCGTTGGAGGCAACGGCTGGCGCTGGATCGGCTTCTTGGTCCAGACCAACGGGACCTACGGCTTGCTGCACAACAACGCGCTGCAAGAGTGGTCCTCGACGGTGTTGACCACAGGAACGTGGTACCGCGGGATGATCAAGTACGAGGCCGGCATGGTCGAGCTGTACCTCGACGGCGTGAAGGTACACGAGGCCATGATCGGCCCGCTCAACACCGGGAACAACCTGAACTTCACGACGAACAACTTCAGCAACGGCACGGCGCACAACGGGTGCATTCGGAACCTGCTGGTCTCCAACGACACGACGCTCGGGCAGACGTCGGGCCCGCTCGGCGTGAACTACTGCGGCCCGGGCGTTCCGAACTCAACGGGCGCGTCGGGCGTGATCAGCGTCGCCGGCAGCGCTGCGGCGGTCGACAACGACCTGACCCTTACGGCGGCCTCGCTGCCGAACAACGCATTCGGGTACTTCCTCACGAGCCGCACACAGGCCTTCATCACGGGCCCGGGTGGTAGCGTCGGCAACCTGTGCCTCGGCGGGTCGATCGGTCGTTATGTCGGCCAAGGCCAAATCCTGAACACCGGCACGAATGGCGGGTTCAGCTTGGTCCTCGACCTGACGCTGACGCCGCAGCCGACCGGGTTCGTCTCCGTCGCAGCTGGCGAGACGTGGAACTACCAATGCTGGCACCGCGACGCGGTCGGCGGGGCGGCGACGTCCAACTTCACGGACGCGACCGCGGTCCTGTTCCAGTAGGCGTCAGAGGGCGCGCGCGGCCTCTGTCGAGGCTGCGCGCAGGCCCGGGGTGGGCGCGCTTGGCTCGAGGCGCGCCTGGCACGCCCGGCCGCTCAGAGCCCGCAGCCGTTCTCGAGCGTGTTGCGCGTCGTGATGCCGAGCATCTTGCGCGTCGCGAGCATCTTCCGCACCGCTTCGTCGGGCAGCGGCTCGAGGCCGCCCTTCGCCACGTGGGCGAGCCACAGGATCCGCGCGGTGTGCTCGAGCATGTCGAGCTTCTTGTAGGCGTCGAGGATGTTCGCGCCGAGCGTCACCGAGCCATGGTTCGTCATCATCATGACGTCCGAGCAGCGCACCAGGTCCTTGATGCTGTCCGCGAGCTCGGGCGTGCCCGGCGTACCGAACGCAGCGGTCGGGATGCCGCCGATCGTCGTCACGATCTCCGGGATGATCGGCATCTGCATGTCGATCCCGGCGATCGTCAACGCCACTGCGTGCGGCGGGTGCGCGTGGCAGATCGCGCGGACGTCCGGGCGCTGCTTGTAGGCGATCAGGTGGATCCCCACCTCGCTCGAGGCGCGCGGGCCGCCGTCGATCGGTTGGCCGTTCAGGTCCACCTTGGCGAGCTGGTGGGGCTCCAGGAAGCCCTTCATCGCGCCGGTGGGCGTGATCAAGATCGCGCCGTCCTGCAGGCGCGCAGAGAAGTTGCCGTCGGCGCCGACGATGTAGTTGCGCTCGTAGGACAGCGCGCCGATGCGGCAGATCGCGGCGCGGAGGCGCGCCTCTTCGTCGCTCCAAGCGGGGTGGGTGCTCATGGGCGTGGGGGCGCGGCGGTGGCCGGGTCGTAGACGACCGCGCCGCGCACTTCGACCGCGTCGACGTAGCCGACGACGAGGGTCTTGACGGGCGCGTCCTTGAGTGGCGGGCCTGGCGCGCCGAGGATCTGGCGGCCCGAGTTGCCCTCGTCGATGACCAGCACGCGGTCACCGACGCCTGCGCCGATCGTATCGATCGCGATGCGCGGGCGCGCGCTCGCCGCGTCGCCGTTGGGCTTGACGGGGCGCACGAGCAGCAAGCTGCGGCGCTCGAGGGCTGGGATCTGCTCGGTGCGTGAGACCACCGTGCCGATGACGTCGGCGAGGAACATCAGCGCTGCCCCTCGTGTGGGTTGCCCGCCGGCGCCGGGTCAAGGTCCGTGAGCTCGCGCCCGAACACGTGCGCCTGCTCGACGTAACCTGTGATCGTCGCGTCGACGGGGACAAACGTCTCGTCTGGGAGCGCGAGGGCTGCCTCGCGGCCGTCGATGAAGTGCACGAGGTCCCCGGGGCCGACATCGAGGGCTGCGCACGCGACGAGCTGCGCGCCCTCCGGCGCGCCGCGCTCGTCGAGCGGCTGGATCCACTGCAGCTTGACGCCGCCGAGCCCGCGGTAGCGGGTCGACGCAACGACGCGGCCGGTCACTCGCGCGAGGTACATGGGTGGCCCTTTACTCCGACCACTTCTCGTAGACGTTCTCGCCGCCGACGTCCCACGAGTCGATGATCGCCATGATCACCGCGTCGCAGGGCTTGTCCTTCGTCCACTCGGTCTGACGCGCGCTGGAGCCTGCCGCGTACATCACGATGTCGCCAGGGCCGGCGCCGACCGCGTCCACCGCGATGACATACTGGTCCTTGGGCTGGTTCAGGTGGTCACGGATCTGCACGACGAGCAGCTTGCGCTCGCCGATCCCGGGGTCCTTGCGCGTCGCGACGACGCTGCCCACGACTTCTCCGATCAGCATGGCGGTGAGTGTACGGTTGAGGCGTGGGGTCAGTCGAAAGCGGTATGGACGACGTTGCGCGGGAGGCACTCCTCGAGGAAGCGCCGGCGCAGCTCGCGGTGGACGTTCTCGCGCATGCCCTCCCAGGTCGGCGCAGGGCGCCGCGCGCCGAGCATCACAAGGACGCTGCCGCCCGGCAGGCGCAGCGGCCCGAGGATCGTGTTCGAGACGTCGCCTTCGTGCGAGTCGAGGTGCTCGAAGATCGGCGTCCTGAGGGCGGCGGGCAGCTGCACGTTGCCGCGCGTGATCGTGCCGAGGAGGCCGCCGCGCTCACGGGTCGCGCGGTCGTCGCTGACCTCCTTTGCGATCCGCTCGAAGTCCGCCGCCGTCTCGATCTGCCGCTTCAGCTCGTTCAGACGCGCGTCGGCCTCCTCGAACGAGCGGCGCAGGATCTCGTTCGGGCGCTCGGTCGCGTTCAGCATCATGGCGCGGACCTCGACGCCCATGCCGTAGAGGCCGTCGAAGAAGTCGCGCTCGGCCTCGTAGGTCGCGCGCAGCGCGGCTTCGTCCTGCGAGCGATCGACGAACATGTGGGCGAGCGCCGCGGACCGGATCGCGGGGTCCCGGCGCAGCGCGTCGAGCGATAACCCTTTGGCCTCGAGCAGCTGCTCGTAGGTCACGCCTTGGTAGCGCGGGTCGTCGCCGGCTTCGACGCGACGCCGGCCGAGCTCGGCGTCGAGCGCGCGCACGACGCCTTCGTCGGAGAGGTCAGGGAGCCGCCGCCGGACGGCGCGCTCGAGGAGCATGAGGTAGCAGGTCTCGCGCAGCACCTCGTTCTCCATCTGCCCGCGGATGTGCTGCAGATAGTCGTCGCGCGCGATCGCGACGTCGCCGCTGCGCGCGACGACGCCGTCTGTGTAGGGGAACGGCTCCTCGGAGTACGGGCGCGCTTCGAGCGCGCCGCGCAGCCAGGCGTCCTGTTGCGCGGCCGTGACGACGGCGTCCTTGTCCAGGCCGAGCGCTTCGCGCGTCAGGCGCTCGTGCACGATCGCGAGGCGCAGGTACTCGCGGAACTGCTCGCGGTCGACGCCTTGTTCGACGATGAACGCTTCGAGGCCCTCGGTTTCGCCCGACTGGCGGGCCTCGGCGTCGAGCTGCATGAAGCGCGCGTTCAGGTCCGCGGGCGTCACGGTCACACCCTTTTCTGCCGCGAGCGCGTCGAGGACCCGCACCTCGAGCAGCTGGCGGAGCGCAGCGCGCCCGGGCTGCGTGAGGGCGTGGCGCCACAGGAGCGTCTCATCGAGCTCGGCGACGGTCACCGGCGCGAGCCCCTCCGCGACAGCTACGGCGTCGGGCGGCAGCGCGGCGGGCTGGTCCGCTTCGATGGGGGGGTCCTGCGGCGGGGTGGCCACCGAAGGCGCAGCGAGTACGACGGACGCCGTGAGCACGGCGCCGAGGGCGAAGGTGTGGAACATCGGCGGGGAGGGAGCATAGCCGCCCTGCGCGTCGGCGTCACGGGGCGCCCTCGGGGGCGCGGGGATAGAGCATATTGGGGTCTGAGCAGAGTGGGGTCGGAGCAGATTGGGGGCGGGGCAGGGCCGCGCGCACGGGCTGAGTGCGCTGCGCAGGCCGGGTCCCCGCCCTCGCCTCAGCAGCGCACCCGGCGGGGCGATCAATGGGCGCCGGCCACGACTTGATCCGCGATGCGCGCGCCCGCGCGCAGCGTCGCGCGGCGCCCGCGCGCCGAGCTGTCGAAGAGCCACGGTCCGAGCGCGCCGTCCATGTGCAAGAGGAGCACCGTCTCAGTGTCCGCCGCGTGCCGGCGGGACGGCGTAAAGCGCTCCCCGGTATAGCGCGCGCCCGTCGAGAGCCGCACTTCATCCAAGGCGCCGTCGAGGCACGAGTTCGCGCCGCCGTCCTTGCTGACGTCGCCGCCGACGATCAGCGGCAGCTCATTGGTCTTACGAGGGCCTGCGCCCGCGCGCTTCGCGACCAGCGCGCCATCGACGTACAGGCGCAGCTCCTGGCCGTCGAAGACCCCCGCGACGTGCTGCCAGCGGCCCGCCTCGAGCCGCGTCGTCTCCGCGGACACCTCGACGTACGCGCCGGACAGGTGCACCGAGAACGAGGGCTTCCCGTCGTTCGCGAAGAGGCTGTACTCGGACCCCTCGGTCTTGGCGACGAGCCCCTGGCGGCTCGCGAAGCGCTCCGCGCGCACCCAGGTCTCCAGCGTGAACGGCCCGTCTGGCAGGGCCACCTCCGCCGCCGGGAACCCGACGTACGCGCCCCCCGAGAGCTCCAGCGCGCGCTCACCCTCCGGCGCGGGCAATGCCGCCGCGATATCGAGCGCCGACGTGTCCAGGTCCAGCGGCACGCGCCGCGTCGGGATCGTGAACGCGCGCGTCTCGGCGAGGTAGCGAAAATCAAGCGCCAGCTCCGGCACGTCGAAGGCCGCGTCGAACGGGCCGCGCCGCGCTGCGCTGATGTCGAACGTGCGCTGCTCCCCGGGCGCGAGCACCGCCTCGATGCGCGCGGGGTTGAGCGTCCAGCGCCCGTCCTTCGCCGTCGGCGTGAGCGTGAGCTCCGCGGGGCGCGAGGTCGGGTTCGCGAGGCGCACGCGCCACGCGCCTGCGACCGCGCCGTCGGCGGAGAGCGTCGGGCGCGCGTGGTAGAAGGGCTCGACGCGCGTGAGCTTGGGCGCCTCGAGGCTGACCTCGCCCGTGATCGTGCGCGGGTCGAAGCCGCTCCCGACGGGGTAGGTGACGTGGTCGATGCCGCCTTTGCGCACCGTCACGACGTCGTAGCAGTGCAGGAAGCCCGCCTCGGGGACGCTGCCGCTCTGCGCGCCGCCGATCGTCGCGACGGCGAAGTACTCGATGCCGTCCTGTGGGTCGTAGCGCATGCGGTGGATGTGCCCGCCGAAGACGGCGGTCACGTTGCCCGCCGCGACGAGGAGCGCGTGCACGCGGCGCCAATCGTCGCCGTAGTTGCCCTCGGTCCAGCGCGGGTGGTGGCAGAACACGAACACGTGCTCCGCGCTGCGCGTGTGCTCGAGCGTCTCTGCGAGCCACGTGAACTGCTCGGGGCTCATCCTCTGGCTCTCGGGCTTGCTGAAGTTGCGCTCGCCCGTCGCCGGATTCGGCTCGTCGGTGTAGAGCACGATGAACCACGCCGTCTTGTGCCGGAACGCGTACCAGAGCGGCCCGAAGTGCGCCTCGAAGTCGCCCTCGTGCTCCGCCGCCGGGCGCTCGCCGTCGCCGCGCCAATAGACATCATGGTTGCCTGCGACCGGGAACCAGCGGCAGTCGAGGCGGTCCATGATGTCGCGGTACTCGCGCATCTGGGTGAGCCACTCTGGCCGCTCGTTGTAGCCCTGCACGAGGTCGCCGACCGTCATGACGAGGTCCGGCCCGAGCAGGTTGGTCTCGGTGACGGCCTCCGCGAGGATCTTGACGCCGTCCGCGGGCCCGCCCGTCCGGTCGCCGTAGACGACGAAGGTGAAGGCGTCCTCTTCGACGGTGAGCGGCACCTCGCGGGCGCCTTGACGGTTGGTGCGGAAGTCGTCGGCGCCGCGCTTCGCCACGGGCTCGGAGGCGGGCGTCGTCGGCGGCGCTTGCTGCAACGAGCATGCGATCAGGAGGAGGGCGGGGCTCAGCATGGCGCCGAGCCTACCGCCCTCGTTCAAGGCGAGTTCAGGGTCGCGTCCGAATCTCGCTTAGGAGCGCGCGGGGGCGCCCGAGGCCCGCGTCGAAGCAGGCCGCTACGCTGCGGCGCGGTCCTCGAAGTCGAACGTGAGCGCTCCGCTCTTCACGCGGACGAGCGCGTGGCGGTTCGTCCCTGGCCGAACGGACAAGAGGAGCTCCGACAGCTTCGGCTCGACCTCGCGCGCGAGGATGCGCCGCAGCTCGCGCGCGCCCGAGTCCGGCGCGTAGCCACGCTCGGCGAGCCAACGCGCGACCGCCGGGGTGAAGCGCACGGCGAGCCCGCGCGACACCGCGCGCTTGCCGAGCTCACAGAGCTTCTTCGACGCGATGCGCTCGACGACGGCCGGCGTCAGCTCGTCGAACAGGACGACGTCGCCGATGCGGCCGAGGAACTCGGGCGGGAACGTGCGCGTCAACGCCTCTTGCGTGATGTCCCCGAGGCTCGCGCGGGTCAGAGAGCTGCCGCGCCCGAAGCCCATCGCCTTCGACGCGGCGACGACGTCCTCTGCGCCGCAGTTCGACGTCATCACCACGAGCGTGCGCGCGAAGCTGATGCGGCGGCCCTTGCCGTCTGTGAGCGCACCGTCCTCGAGCACCTGAAGCATCAGGTTGTGCAGCTTCGGGTGCGCCTTCTCGACTTCGTCGAAGAGCACCACGCACTCGGGGTTCTTCGAGACCGCGTCGGTGAGCTGGCCGCCATCGTCATGTCCGACGTAGCCGGGGGGCGATCCGATCAGCTTCGAATACTCGTGGGCGAGCGCGAACTCCGAGCAGTCGATCCGCACCAGGCACCGCTCAGCGCCCTCGAACAGGCCGCGCGCGAGGCAACGCGCGAGCTCGGTCTTGCCCGTGCCGGTCCGCCCCGTCAAGAGGAACGAACCCAGCGGCCTGCCCGGCTCACTGAGGCCCGCCGCCGCGGCGCGCACGACCCGTGCCACCGTCGCGACGGCGCGCTCTTGACCGAGCACCTCGTCGAGCAGGCGGCGCTCCAGCGAGACAGCCCGCGCGCGGATGCGGTCGAGGGTCGCCTCGACCTCCGGCGAGTGGTGTTCAGAGACGGCCCGCGGCGCCGCTGACGGGCGATGCTTCGGCGCGTCGACGGTCAGGCGCACCTCGTGGATGTCGAGCCCCGGGTTGACCTCGATGCACAGCTGGTAGAGGAGGTCCTCGACCATGAGCGGGTCCTCGGGGAAGAGGCGCTCGATCGCGCGCTCGACGTCGCCGCGGAACTCGGGCATGCAGGCGTCGATCACCAGCCGGCGATAACCAGCGCGGTTGATCCCGGGGCGGTCAGCTAGCTTGAGGGCGCTCTCGTCGACGAGGAGGATCTGCACGAAGCAGTCCGCGAGGTCGAAGTAGCGCCAGACGCTGCGCTCGTGGGCGGGGTCGGCCAAGGGTGGTGGGGCGTGGGAGAGTGGTGAGCGAGAGAGAGAGATGACCGCCGGTCGCGGTGTAGGCCTCCGTTCGGCGCCCCCGCGCTGCGATCTTGACGGCTCGTTGCCTTTCACCCGCGTCGCGTGCAACTTGCGCCGTACTGGCTCACGCCGCGTCCCGGCGGGGTACAGGGGATGTGGCAATCGGGCGCGAAAGTGGCGCGCAGGGCGCCTACAATCGCGGCTGAGATGAGCGCCGCAGAAGACGTCCAATTCCTCGCCCTCCTCGTGCACCGAGGCCACCTCTCCCGCTCCCAAGCGGAGACGATCGTGCCTCGTTTGCGCAGCGGTGAGGCCCTCGACGGTGTGCTCGAGGGCCTGAGCGGCTGGGACGCGCGCAAGGTCGCCAAGCTGCGGCGGACGCGGGCTGGGGAGATCCCTGAGATCCCCGGCTACGAGGTCCTCGGGCGGCTTGGCACCGGCGGGACGGCCGACGTGTTCCGCGTGCGCGAGCTCGCGACCGGGCGCGGGCTCGCGCTGAAGGTGCTGCGCCCCGACGTGGCCATGAAGCGCAGCGAGCTCGAGGCCTTCGTGCGTGAGGCGAAGACCCTGCAGCGCCTGTCTCACCCCGGTCTCGTCGCGGGGCACGGCGCCGCGAAGAGCGGTGACACCTATTTCGCGCGGCTCGAGCTCGTCGATGGGCGCACGCTCTTGGAGGTCCTCGACGAGGGCCACGGGCTCGAGGAGGAGGGCGCCCTGCGCATCATCCTGGAGGTCGCGGAGGTCCTCGCCTACCTCGCCAGCGAAGGCCTCGTCCATCGCGACGTGAAGCCCGGCAACATCATGCTCGGGAACAATGGCCAGGTGAAGCTGATCGACCTGGGCTTCTGCGCTGCCCAGGACGCCGTCGACGCCGCCGACACGGCCCGCGGCACCGTGCAATACCTCTCTCCCGAGCAGGCCGAGGGCGGCGCGTGCGCGGACGTGCGCAGCGACGTCTATTCGCTCGGCGTGACCCTGTTCCAGCTGCTCGTCGGGCGCTTGCCGTTCGAGGGCGACTGCAACGACGACACGCTGCGCATGCACGTCATGGAGCGCCTGTCGTCACCGGAGCTCAAGAGCCGCGGGCTCTCGCCGCACGTCCAGTACTTCATCGAGAAGATGATGGCCAAGGAGGCGGAGCTCCGGTACCAGAACTTCGAGGAGCTCATCGAGGACATTCGGGGCCAGGTCGAGGGCCGCGCGAGCCTCGATTTCCGCGCGGACACCACGGGGCGGACGCGGCACAAAGTGGGCCGCCCGGCCCCGCCCCGGGGCGCGCGCCGGCCGCCGCGGCCATGAGCGCGCCGGCTCGGAGCGCGGGCGACGGCGCGGACCCTGGCCTCGCCGGCGTCGTGCCTTTCACCTTCGGCTGCCACCGCTGCGGGCACTGTTGCTCCCATGGCAGCGGGCACGTGTGGCTCGCGGCGGGCGAGGTCGAGCGGCTCGCCGCCCGCCTCGGAGCCACGCCGGAGGCGTTCCGCGCGCGTTACGTCACCCATGTGCTCCGGCCAGAGACCGGCGCGCTCGAGGAGTCCCTGCGGGAGCGCCCGGACGGCCGTTGCCCGCTGCTCGAGGGGGCGAACGAGTGCTCGGTCTACACCGACCGGCCCGCGCACTGCGCGTCGTTCCCGTATTGGCCCAGCGTCCTCGCGGACCCAGCGGGGTTCCAGCGCGCCGCCGAGGTCTGCCCCGGGATCCGCGTTGAGCCTACGCCCGAGGTTCGCGCAGCGGCGTTCGCGCGCCTCGCTGCGGTCTACGCCGAGCTCGATGCGCTGCTCGCCGCCGTCCGCCCCGTCTGTATCGGGCGGGGCGTGTGCTGTCGCTTCGAGGACGCGGGGCACGAGCTCTACGCGACGGCCTTGGAGGCGGACTATGCGGCCGCCCAGCACCCGAGCGCGCCGCCGCCAGAGGCCCCAGGTCGCTGCCCGTACCACGTCTCAGGCCGCTGCACGGCCCGCGCTGGGCGCCCGCTCGGGTGTCGGACGTACTACTGCGACCAACCGTTCGAGGGCGCGCTGCAGGCGACCCACGAGCGGTTGCTCGCAGACATCCGGCAGATCGAGGCGGACCTCGGTTATCCGCGGGTCTACGCCAAGTTCCCGGCGCTCCTTGCGGCGCGCGGCGTCGGTCCGGCGCAATCGGCTCACCCTGCGGGGAAGGCTGAATCGCACGGGTCGTCTGAGACCGGGTAGGCTCATCCCTGCGTCGCCACGGCCGTCCCCGATGCCCACCCCTCCCGCGCAACGCCGTCAGCAGGCGCTCCTCGTTCTCCTTGCCGCCACGGCCGCCGCGGCGGGCGGCTGGTACGTGCTCCGCGCGCCGAACGCTGACCGTGGCGCGCAGCCTGCGCCTGCCGCGCCGCTCGGGGGGGCGCGCGCGCTCGTCCCCGACGCCGTCACCGCAGCGCCTACAGGCGCAGCAGGGGCGACGGCCTCGACGGTCGAGGTCAGCCCCATGACGGCTGTCGTGCCGGCGCTGGACGACAACGGGCTGCGCTGGAACGAGGAGGGCTTTCGGCTGCTGGCGGCCGGCGACGCGCAGGGCGCCGTCGAGCGCTTCGAGGCCGCGTCGGCCCTCTGGCCTGAGGTCGACGTCTACGCGAACAACCTCGCCGAGGCGCTCTTCCGGCTGGCGCGCTCGCGCTGGGAGGAGGCTCCGGACGAAGCGCTCGCGACGCTCGACCGCGCGTTGCTGGCGCTGCGCGATGACGCGCGGCGCAAGGAGCTCGAGCCCTTGCGCGAGCGCTGGCTTCGTACGCGCGCGGCCGAGGACGGCTTCTGGACTGAGTCGAGCCCTTACTTCGCCGTCTCGTTCGATGGCACTCGCGTCGACCTGATGAACCACGTGCACGAGGTGCTCGAGGACCTCGATCGTTACTACGGCGAGTACTTCGAGCTCTTCGGCGCAGGGCCGGTCGACCCGGGCGCGCCCGATCGCACGCGCACGAAGCTGCGCGTCGTCTTCTACGCGCGCTCGACGTTCGATCACGTCACGGGGCTCGGCGACTGGGCTGGCGGCGTCTTCGACGGCACGATCCGCGTCCCGATCGAGTCGCTGGCAGACGAGCGCGAGCGGCTGCGCTCGGTCCTGCGCCACGAGCTGATGCACGCGTTCATCCAGCACCTCAGCGCGAGTCAAGCGCCGGCCTGGCTGAACGAGGGCTTGGCGCAGTGGATCGAGCGACCGGGTGAGGGGCGCAAGCTGGACGTCGCGCTGGCGCGCAATCGCCTGCGCGGTCATGAGCTCTTCCCTCTGTCGGAGCTGCGCGGGACCCTGGCAGCCTGGAGCGACCGCGAGGCCATCGCCCGCGCGTACGCCGAGGCGCTCGTCTTGGTCGACCACTTGGTGTACGAGAAGGGCGAAGCGCTGACGTTTGCGCTCGTGAAGGCGTGCCTCACCGGCGGCCCCGAAGGGCCCGAGGCATACTTTCTCAGCCGCTTCCCGGGCTATCCGCTCGAAGAGTTCCTGCTCTCGATCCCGCGTTGAGCGCCCCGAGGCTGGCGCGCCTCTCCCTGCGCCGTCGCATGCCGCCGAGCTCTGCCCGACTCCGTAGGTCCCTCCCCGTGTGCGCAGCGCTCCTGCTGGCGCCGTCTGCGTCGGCGCAGCACGGCGGTGAGCGCGCGCTCTTGCTGGTCGATCCCACCGACCCCGACGCGCTGCACCTCGCCAATCACTACGCCGCGCTGCGTGACGTGCCGCCCGTCAATGTCTTGTACCTCGATCCGGACGCGGTGAGCTACGCCGCGCTCGCTGCCGAGCCCTTGCGGGCGCTGCGCGGCGAGCTCGCGCAGCGCGGCCTCTCAGAGTCCATCGACTTCGTCGTCCTCGCTCCGAGCGGTTCGTTCTTCGTCGAGGCGGCGGGGCTGCTCGCGGACTCGTGCTCGCCGGTCACGCGCATGGCGCTCCCGTCGGCGTACGGGCTCTACGACTACGAAGCGCTGCTGCTGGGCCCGGGCACGCCGAGCGCGCAACAGGTCAACGGCTATGCGCGGGCGACGTGGCTGGCCGAGGGCTTCCGCAGCGAATTGGCGTGGTGGAATGGCCTGCCGAGCACCGGCGCGTCCGCGCGCCGTTACTACATCCCAGCGTCGCTCGGCTGGCTGGGCGCGCGCGGGAACACGAAGGCTGAGCTGCTCGCAATGATCGACCGCAGCGTCGCGGTCGATGGCACTGCGCCGACCGGCACGGCCTACTACATGGAGACGACGGACCCGGCGCGCTCGGCGCCGCGGCATGGGCTCTTCCCGTCAGCCGTCACTCAGATGGCGAGCGCGGGCGGCGCCGCGGAGCACCTCTTGGACGTGCTGCCGCTCGGGCGCCTCGACGCGCTCGGGGTCATGACCGGCTGGGCGACGCCCGACATCGATGGCGGCACCTTCACGCTGTTGCCGGGCGCGTTCTGCGATCACCTGACGAGCTACGCCGCGACGTTCGACACCGCGTCCCAGGTGAAGATGTCGCGTTGGATCGCCAAGGGCGCCAGCGGCACGGCGGGCACGGTCGAGGAGCCCTGCAACTACGCGTCGAAGTTCCCGAGCCCGCGCTTGCACGTCCTGTATCGCCGCGGCGCGACGCTGGGTGAGGCCTGGTTCCGGTCGATGTCCGGCGTGCCGTTCCAGACGCTGTTCACGGGGGACCCGCTGACGACGCCGTGGAGCCTCGCGCCGAGCGTGCAGGTCTCGGGCCTCGGCAACGGCGCGGTCTCCGGGAGCGTGCTGCTCACGATCGTCGCTGCGCCAGACGCGCTCGGCGGCGCGGCGATCGCCGAGGTCGAGCTGTTCGTCGATGGGGCGCGCGTCGCCCGCGGGCCGCTCGCGGCGGGCTTGACGCTCGAGACCGCGGCGCTCGCGGACGGCTGGCACGACGTGCGGGTGCGCGCGACCGACGACAGCGCGGCCCGCAACGCTGGCGTGTGGCAGGGCTGGGCGCTCGTGCAGAACTCCAATGCCTCGGCGACGTGCACGCCGGCCGTGGCGACAGGAGACCTCTCGACGCGCTTCGACCTCGCGCTCGACGTGCAAGGCGGTGACGTGGACGAGGTCGTCGTCCTGCAAGGCGCGCGGGTCGTCGCGCGGCTCGACGGCGCGAGCGTCCAGGGCGGCGGCAGCGGCGGCGCCAGCGGTACAGTGCACGTGCACGGCCGCAACGTCGGCGCTGGGACCGTGCGGCTCGTCGCCGAGGGGCGCTTCGCGGACGGGCGCCGCGTGCGGAGCGCCGAGGTGCTCCTGGACGTCCAGGACAGCGAACAAGCGCTCGTCGGTAGCGCGCCGATCGCGTACGGCTATCGCCGCGCGCTCGCGACGAATGACCCGTGCGTGCTCGACCTGCCCGCGTCCTTCGAGGCGGCGCTCGCGGGCGCCAGCTACGCCCTCGTCGCTCCGCCCGCGCAGGCGGCGTTGCTGGGCGCCGGCGGCCCGAGCCCTGCGCCGTACCGCGTGCTCGCGCCGCTCGCGACGGCGCGCGGCATCGACCTCGTCGGCTTCGAGGTCACGACGGCCGGCGGGACGTCGGCGCGGGCGATCGTGCAGCTCGCATACGCGGACGGCCAGGTGGACGCGCGCCTCGCCTGCAGCGCTGCGGCGAACGCGTTCACGCCCGGGGCGCGCATCGGGTGGAGCGGCAGCGCCAGCATCGCGGCGGACGACCTCACGCTCGGCTTTGCAGGCGCGCCGCCGAGCGCGTTCGGGCTGGTGTTCCAGGGCACGGGCGTCGCGCGGGTGCCCGCGGGCAACGGCTTCTTGTGCGTCGGCGCGAACCACGCGCGGCTCGGCGTCGTGCAGGCGAGCGTCGGCGGGGCGGCGTCGTTCGCGCTCGACCTCGCGCAGCCGCCTGCGGCGAGCGCGCCCGTGCAGCCGGGCGATACACGTGTCTTCCAGCTCTGGTACCGCGACGCGGTCGGCGCGGGCTACAACTTCAGCGACGCCCTCGTCGTCACGTTCACTCCATGAGCGCGCACACGACCGGCGGCGCGGCGCGGCCGCTGATCGCGCTCACGGTGGGCGACCCCGCGGGCATCGGGCCCGAGACCGTCGCGGCGGCGCTCGCGCGGCCGGAGCTGCGCGAGCGCATGGCGCTGCTCGTCATCGGGCCGGAGGCGCTGCGCCCTCGCACTGTGCCCCGGCTCATGGGTGACGCCGAGGCCGCGCCCGACCTCGACGCTGGCCTCGCAGGTGGCAGCGGCCCCGGCCATGGTGCCGGCGCGGACGCACGCGCGCGTCGCCCGCTCCCGGAAGCTGCGGTGCGCGCCGCCCGGGCGGTCGCGGACGTCGCGTGGCTCGCGACCCCTGGGCCGACGCAGTGGTCGCTCGGGGAAGTGCAAGCGAGCTGCGGCGCGGCCGCCGTCGCAGCCCTCGAAGCTGGGCACCGCTACGCGCTCGCGGGCGCGGTCGACGCGCTCGTGACCGCGCCGGTCAACAAAGCGGCGTTGCACCTCGCCGGCACGCGCGTCGAAGGGCAGACCGAGCTGCTCGCGCGGTGGTGCGAAGTGACGCGCTACGAGATGATCGGGATGGCGGGCGCGCTGCGGGTGATGCTGCTCACGCGTCACATGCCGCTCGTCGCCGCGATCGAGGCGGCGCGCGAGGCTGCGCTCCCCGGCGGCCTCCTCGAGCGCCACGTCGCGCTCTTTGACGAGGCGCTGCGCGCGCTGGTCGGGATCGATCGCCCGCGCTTGGCCGTCGCGGGCCTGAACCCTCATGCGGGCGAGGGCGGCATCCTTGGCCGTGACGAGCTCGAGCGCTTTGCGCCCGCCGTCGCGCGCGCCCGCGCCAGCGGCTTCGACGTCGCCGGGCCAGTCTCGCCGGACGCGGTCTTCTATGAGGCGCTGCAAGGCCGCTATGACGGGGTCCTGGCGCTGTACCACGATCAAGCCTTCATCCCTCTGAAGCTGCTATCAAACGGGCGCGGCGTGACGGTGATCGCTGGCCTGCCGTACCTACGCCTCAGTCCGATGCACGGCACGGCCTTCGACATCGCGGGCCAGGGGCTGGCGGACCCCACGAACCTCATCGAGGCGCTGCACCGCGCCGCCGACTTCGTCGCTCGGCGCGGCGGAGCGGCTGGGCTTGGGTCGGGTGGTGGCGCCCCCGGCGGCGCCCTCGACGGCGCCCCCGACAGCGCGCCCGGCGGCGCGCCTGGCGGCGCGCCTGGGTCGCGCTGAAGCTCCACCGGACCTCGAAGTCGTTTGGGATTCCACGAACTCCCAATGCGACCTTCGTCCGCTTCACGCGATCCGCCGCAGTCGAGCGGCTTAGAATGTCGATGCCAGTGGGGGCCGGCGCACGCGGCGTGCGACCCTCCCTGGCCGCGGGCGGCCTCTCCCCGCCACCGAATCATGATCCAGCGCAAGAAAAAGATCGTCCTCTACCAGCCGAAGCAGGTCGACGAGACCCTGGGCGTCGAGTCGAGCAAGGACATGCTCCCGCTCGAGATGATGACGATCGCGGCGTTCCCCCTGGAGGACGGCTACGACGTCGAGATCATCGACGGCTCGCTGTACCGCGGGACCGAGGGCCACGAGCGCTTCGCTGCGGCGGCCGAGGGCGCGCTCCTCGTCGCGACGACGGCCATCCTCGGCTACATGGTCACCGATAGCTGGCTCGCGATGCAGCGCGTGAAGGCGCAGCACCCGCACGTGCCCGCGGTGATCGGCGGCTGGTTCGCCAGCGTCAAGCCGGACCTGATGCTCGCGACGGGCCTCTATGAGTGTGTCGTCATCGGGCAAGGCGAGCTCGTCTTCCGCGACGTCGTGCGCGCGATCGACGCTGGTGAGCCGCTCGACGGGATCGAGAGCCTCGCGTACATGCGCGACGGCGAGTGCATCCGCACGCCGCGGCGCGCCGTCGCCGGCTGGGACTCGGTCCCGAACGTGCCGTGGCACCTCATCGACCCGACGCCGTACCGCGAGCACCAGATGCGCGCGAACTCGGCGCGCGACGTGCTGCGCCTGCCGACGCCGCCGTGGATCGGCGCGGGCAAGCCGTACTTCGGCATCACGTACTTCTCGAGCTACGGTTGCCCCGAGCCGTGCGGCTTCTGCTGCAGCCCGGAGCTCACGATGCGCCGCTGGAAGCCGATGGGCGCCGAGCGCATGCTCGACGACATTCAGGAGCTGCACGAGCGCTGGGGCTTTGACTCGATCCGCTTCCACGACGCGAACTTCGGGGTCATGCAGAAGCGCAGCCGCGAGTTCGCGGAGGGGCTCTTGAACCGCGACCTGCGCATCGGCTGGAACGCGTTCATCGAGACGAACTCGATCCTGAAGTACAAGCCGGATACGCTCGACATGATGGCGGAGTCGGGGATGTACGTCGCGGAGATCGGCGCCGAGGCCGGCCTCGACGAGATGATGAAGCGCATCGGCAAGCCGATCAAAGGCGACGACAACATCGCCGCCGCAGTCGAGATGGATCGGCGCGGCGTACAGGGCTCGATCACCTACATCATCGGCTACCCAGGCGAGAGCGAAGAGTCGATGATGGCGACGATCGACCAGTGCCGACGGTTGCACAACGCGGCGCCGCTGGCGCGGCCGAACGTTTGGCCGTATCGCCCGATCCCGGGCACCGTGATGTGGGACGAGGCGATCGCGCTGGGCTATGAGGGCCCGCGCACGATCCCCGAGTGGGGCTCGATCGGCGAGTATCACCTCGAAGAGACCTGGCCCGGCAACATTCCGCCGCGGGTCGCCCAGGCGCGGATGATGTACCAGCACTACGCGACACTGTCCTACGGGCTCGCCCGCGGTCGCATCGGTTGGTGGGAGCGGCGCGCGCAGCGTCGGCTCGAGGACGGCTCGTTCATGAGCGGCAGGCTCGAGGCCAAGGCGTTTGGCGCGTACAGCAAGGTCTCGCGCAAGCTGTTCGGCGGCGCCGACACGATTCGCTCGTGGGTCGACCCGGGGCACAAGACCGGGACGGCCGGGAACTCGGCCTCGAAGTCGCGCAGCGCGATGACCGAGGCCACCAAGGGCTGATCAGTCCTGTGCGGGGTCCAGTGGCTCGGCGCCTAGGTGCGTCAAGCCCTGGACGCTGCTGCGCGCCGCCTCGCGGACGACGTCCACGGGATCGCGCTCGGCGATGCGCACGAGCGTGGCGAGCGCGTCCTCGGTCGGGATCTGCGCGAGGCCGCGCGCCGCCGCCGCTCGGACCAGCGGCGAGCGATGGGTGAGGCCGAGCTCGAGCAAGCGCTCGCGCTCCTTGCGGTGGAGCACGCGCGCGACGACCTCGCGCACGGCGCCGAGCGCGCGCTCTTCGCTGCCGCGCACGAGGACGGCGCCGAGGTGGTAGGAGGCGCGCGCCCAGCTCGACTCTTGTTGGAGCCACTGTTGCCAAACGGCGGAGTCGGTGGTGCTCGCGCGGCCCGTCAACGCGACCAACGCTTCGAGCGCCGCCCGGCGCACTTCGCGGGAGCGATGACCGAACAGGCGTACGAGCTCCGCCGACGCTTCGACGTCGGCCAGCGCGCGGGTGGCTTGCACCGCAGCGAGCACGAGCCCTGAGTCCTCTGAGGCCAAGGATTGGCGGACGGTCGCCGCGGCGTAGGCGCGCTCCAAACGCGACGTCGTCGGAGCCGTGACGGTCAGCACGGCGATCAAGTGCGGCGTGGGCGTCGCCGTCGCGTCGAGCGCTTGGCGAGCAAAGCGGAACGACGTGTCCGACGGCATGCTCGCGATGCCGGTCAGGACGGCCGCTTGCGCGTCGTCGGGGAACGTCGCAAATGCGCGCGCGAGCGTGTCGGGGTGGTTCGGGGCCGAGTGCAAGAAGCGCGCCAGCGCGTCGCCGATGGTCCGCGACTCGGCCTGGGAGAGCCTGCGTAGCTCCTGTAGGGCAAGCGCGACCGTGGCAGCGTCATCGTCCGAGCCGAGCGCTCCGATGGCGTCGATGACCGCGAGCGCCTTCGCACGGCTGCCGCGATCGAAGGTCATGAGCGCTGCGCTGAGCTCGCTCGGTGACGAGCGAGCGAGCGTCGTCAGGAGCGCGTGGCGCTGTTCGCGGCCCCAGCGCTCGCCATAGGTGAGCTCGGCGCGCGCCCCTGGTTGCACGGCAGCGAGCGCGCGCAGGAGGCCGGCTGGTGAGCCCGCGGCCCGCGCCAGGGTCGCGCTCCAGCCGTCGCCGATGCCTGGGTTGGAGTCGAGGAGCGCGACGAGCGCTGCCGGGGGAGCGCCCTGCGCCTCCTCGCCAACGCTGTGCTCACGCGCGCCGGCGAGCCCCAGTGGCGCCGTCGCGACGAGCGCCACTGACGGCCACAGCGCCAACCCGACCGCGCGCACCCACACGGCGCCGCTGCGCACCCTCTCGACTCCATTCCGATCGTCCACTTGCCCAATTCGAGCCGGAACCCCGTGCTCGCCCCCGCTGGTCGTCGTCGACACGCAGGGGGGCGACGCTTGAGCCGGGGTGTCCTCGCCGCGTCTCACTGAGAAACCGCGGCTCTACCGCAACCGTGGCTGGGGCCATTCGTCCATCCCATGCGCGGGCGTGTGGCCCGCGTGGTTCGGGGGTCCTTCCAAGGTGCGAGTGATGCAACAGAGTGATCGAGCGCGGGCCGGCGGCCTAGGTTGGAGTCGCCGGTCAAGGCGCGTCTGGAGCGCGCGCCTGATCGCGGGGCTGAGCTGTTGGGCGGCGCTCTGTGCGGTGGCGAGCGCGCGCTCGGAGTGCCCGTCGTCTGTCGAGTCGGAGCCTCACGAAGGGGCCGAGTTGGGATCGGAGCTCCGCGCGGTGACGGATGACGTCGATCAGCCCGAGGGCATCGGCGCGCTGAAGAAGGACCTCCGGGCACCTTGGCCCGACGCGCGGCGCAGGGCTGTGAAGGGGCTCGCGGCCCTCGGGACGGATGAAGCGTGGCGCTTGGTCATGGACGCCCTCGAGGATCGCGACGGTCAGGTCGCGGACACGGCGCAGCTCGCGCTCGCTGGGCTGGACCGCGAGCGCTTAGTGCGCGAGTTGATCGGCGCGCGCGGCTTGCGGCATGACGATCCGTGGGTGCGGCGGCGGGCGGCGGATGCGCTCGGGCGGATCGCAGCGCCCTTGTTCGACCCGGACGAGCTCATTCGGGCGTTCGATCGGCGGGAGCCCGATGTCACGATCGCCGCGCTGTGGAGCCTCGAGCGGCTCGCTGTGGCGGGGCGCGTCGCCGACGAGCGCGCCAAGATCGTTCGTGAGGTCGAGCGCGAGACCGCGCGGGGCCGCGCTCCTCGGGTACGCGCGCACGCGCTCCTGACGCTCGAGGCCCTGGACTCGACGCTCGCAGGCGCCCGTGCGGAGGCGCTCGCGAGCGACGGCGAGGCGCTCGTGCGCGCAGCCGCGCTCCGGCTGCGATTGGGGCGCAACGGCGCGGACGGCATCGAGGCGTTCACGCGTGTCCTCCAACGCGGCCTGGCGGATTCGGCGCCGGAAGTGCGCGCCGTCGGGCTCGCGTGTGTCGCGGCGGCGCCCACACGTTCGACCCTCGCGCTCGTGGCGCAGCAGCTCACCCGTGAGCCTCGCCTCGCGCTCCGGATCCGCACGCTTGACGTCCTACGCACGGCCACGGGCTGGAAGCACGGCGCCAACCCCGATGCTTGGGCCATGGCGCTCGCGCGGCTGCCCGATGACTGGGACGGGCGACCGGTCGTCGCACGGGAGGCGCCGTCGTCCGTCGGCGAGCGCAGCATTGCGACCATCGGACGGCTCGAGCCGCTCAGCGATCGCTTGGCCATCTTGATCGACTTCTCCGGGTCGCTATGGAACGTCCAGGCGGAGGGCAAGACGCGCAAGGAGCTCCTCGATCCTGAGTTCCGCAAGCTGGTGGGGGGGCTCTCTAAGGAAGCCCGGTTCAATGTCGTTCCATTCACCGGTGTGCCGCACCCGTGGCAGGACGGGCTCATCTCCGCCGATCCGCGCCGCGTGAAGGAGGCACAGGACACGTATTCGCGCTGGTCCATGCGGGGTCAGGGCGACGCCTTCGGCGCGATCGAGGTCGCGCTGGCCGACCCAGAGGTGGACCGCGTCTTGCTGCTCACCGATGGGGCTCCGACCGGCGGCCGGCGGTGGGACTTGCCATTGATGGTGGAGCTCTTGCTCCAAGCCGGACGTGTGCGGCCGGTGATCTTCGATGTGGTGCTCGTCGACGCGCCGCGAGGCACGGCGCGTCGCTGGCAGCGCCTGACCGACGAGACTGGCGGGCGGCTCCTCGCGGTGAGCTTCTCGCCGCCTGAGGGCGGCGCCAAGTAGTTGACGCTTCTAAGGGAGGGGAATCCTCGGAAGGCCGCGCCCTCGGGCTTGCGAGGCGGCTCGGCGGGCGCGACTATCGGCAGCGATGTCGACGTCAGAGAGCGCCTCTCGCGGGTGGATCGTGCCGCTCGTGTGCGCGGCGATCGCTGGTGCGCACGCAGCTTCGTACCGGATGGCTGGGCCCATCGACGACGACTACATCGTGCACCGGTACGCCGCGAACTTGCTCGCTGGACACGGCTTCGTGTTCAACCCTGGCGGCGAGGTCGCCGAAGGCTTCACTGCGCCACTGTGGCTCCTGTGCTCGGTGCTCGCCCAGTCCCTCGGGGTCGCTCCCGAGGCGCTGACGTTCTGGTGTGGAGCGCTCAGCGCCTCCTGCCTGGCATGGATCGCGGCGCGCACAGGCCTGCGGCTCGCCCGGGGCGGGCGCGCCTCCGCGTCCGTCGCCGGCGACGCTCCCATGGATGGCCCCCGGCGGGGGCCCTTTGCCGCCCTCTGTGCGGCCTGGCCGGGACTCGCCGTAGCGCTCTCGCCTGCCGTTGCATTCCACGCGGTCGCGGGGCTCGGAACGGTGCCGCTGGCGTTGCTCCTGACGCTCTTCGCCAGCGCGTGGTGGCGCGCGGACGAGGCGGCGTCGTCGCCGATCGCCGCGGGGCTTTGGCTCGGGCTCGCATGCCTGATGCGCCAAGAGTGCGCGCTCCTGTGGTTGCCGTTTGCGGTCGTCCTCGCGCGCCGCGGTCAGTACGGCCCGCTGGTGCCGGCCCTCGTCGCCCTCCTCGGCTGGAGCGCCCTGCGCTGGGCGGTGTTCGGGCGGCTCGACCCGATCACGCACGCCGTGAAGCGGCTGCCGCTCGTGGCGGACCTCGAATATGGGCTCGCGTACCTCCACCGCGCGACCAGCGAGGGGCTTGTCGGGCTCTTGCTGGCCCTCTCGGTCGGGGTCGCGCTCTCGCCGCGTGCTCGGCCCGTGGTGCGCGCCGTCGCGCTCGGGGTTATCCTGCACGGCGTCTTCGTCGTCTTTGTCGGCGGCGACTGGATGCCGCTCGCGCGCTTCTACGTGCCGACCCTGCCGTTGGCTCTGCTCCTCGCGGCCTATGCGCTGCACAGCGCCGCGTCGGCCGGTGGCGCGCGCGCGACCCATCGGCGCTCCGTCGGGTCGCAGGCCGTCGTGTGTGGCATCGGCGCCTTGATCGCCGCCGGTGGGCTGGCCCTAGGCGGCGCGCAGCGCGGGGCCGTGCTCTTCGATTGGAGCTTCTTCGAGCGCCGCTGGCTGGAGCTGGGCGACTACTTCAGGGAGCGCGCGGACCCCAGCGCGCGCGTCGCGCTCTCGCCCATTGGAGCCTTCGGCCTGCGCTCGAGGCTCCCCATCGTAGACCTGCTGGGGCTGACCCATTCGGCGCTCCTCGATGTCGAGCCCGACCTCGCCGGTGTGAAGATGAAGGGGCACCACCGGCACGACCCTGACTGGGTGCTGCGCGATCCCCCGGAGTATGTGCTCCTCGGCAATGGCGTCGTGCAGCCGGACACTGGGCGCCTCGCGGTCAATCCATGGGAGCGCCAGCTCGTGCTCGACCCGCGCTTCGCTGCGGCCTACGTGCAAGTGCGTGTCACGGTCGCCGGCGAGGTCGCGGAGTGGTTCAGGCGACGGGACGTGGCGCCGTTCCCTGGCGAGGCGCTGGTGCGGTTGCGTTGAGCCGCGCTCGAGCCCGGGGGCGCGTCTAATCGCGCGAACGAACGCGGCCCGCTGCATCCTGCAGCGGGCCGCGTGCCTGGCTCAGGCCCGCTCGCGGGCCCCCGTGCGACGTCGGATCAGCTCCTAGGCAGCGGAAGCGTGGCGCTGCGCCGAATCGTCAGGCCTCGATCCGACGTGATCGAGAGGCTCTCGGAGCCGCGCCCGTCGTAGTTGATCTGCGTGCCCTCCGCAGCGAGAACGCCGATGTCCGACGCGACCAGGCCGCCATTCACGTGCAAGCGGCCGTCGGTGTGGTCCGAGCCCAGGTTGCCGACGACGCCCATGATCGCGTTTGCGCTGTAGAGCGTGGCATTGATCTCGAACGGCGTCTTCTTGGGTCCGCGCTGCGCCAGGTTCAAGTCGATGAGCTTCTGCATCTCGTCCGGCGCCACCCAGCCGCCCGTGGGTGTCAGGGTCGAGAGGACCGCGATCGGGCTGCCGTCGGGGGCGTACAGGAACGGGTCGTTCGCCTTGCTCGGGTCCGCGTAGCTGAGCTTGGAGTCGTCCCAGTCCTCCGCGCGTTCTTCGCTCATCCAGTGCCCGGTGTTCGGGTCGAAGTAGCCCTGCTTGTTGAAGATCGGCGCAGGCTGCCCCTCGTCGAACGTGTAGTAGCGCGCGATATGGTCTGCCCCCGCGTAGTACGGATTCGGGTGCTGCGGGGTCTGCCACTCGTAGACGGGTTGGATCTCTGTGATCTTGTTCCCCGTTTTGACGCTCCTGGTCTTTGTGACGGACTTGGTCCCGACCTGCACCTTTTTGTACTCGTCGACGGTCTTGTAGCCCGTGAGGACCTTTGTGGTCGTCGTCGTTTGATAAGGCGGCTTGCCCGTCGTCGTCGTGACGTTCTTGTAGACGGGCTGCTGGATCTTGTTGCCCGTCTTCTGGTTCTTGTAGACCGCCACGACCTGGACATACGTCTCGGTCTTGTATTCGTCCTTGATTACGGTCTTGGTGCCGACTTGGACCTTGACCGCTGCCCCCGGCAAGGTCGGCTGGGTCTTGATCCACTCCATCCGATTGAAGATCGCGACCTCGTCCATGACGAAGTTGAACGAGCCGTCCTTGCCCCCCGTCGCCGGCGAGCCCTTGCCCCACGCGGGGCGGTAGAAGTCGCCGACCACGATGTTCCCACCCGCAGCGATGGCGAGGTTGTTCGGTGAGCCATCGGCTGCTTTGCCGTAGGTGCGATCACCGCCTTTCGAACCATCCGCATAGATCAGGTCGGCGGGGATGTAGACGTTGCCCCGCGCCCGGATCGCGCCATCACCGAGCACGTAGCCCGAGATGATCACATCGCCGTCGATCGCGATGTCGCCGTCGAGCCGGAGCGGATCGTTCTTCTCGCCATGGAGGTAGACGTTGCCGTTGACGAGCCCGTCGATCAGGTCGCCTGCGCCGTTGCGAAGCGCGCTCAGCTCAGAGGACTTGTCGATGCTCGAGCCTGGCTCCACGATGCTGATGCGCCCGCCGCTCACGGTCCCCTTTGAGCGCGCGACCGTGGTCATGAACTCTTCGTCGTCGACGATCCGGTTGCCCGCCTGCGCGGCCAGCACCTCGCCGGTGGCCTCGTCCACGCCCCCGTTGTCGGGGAAGGGCGACGGGAAGCTGCTCGGGAGGAAGCCGTCGCTGTGCTCGTTGTCGGCGCCGAGATAGAGGTTCGCGGCCTTGTCTGGGTCGCTCGCGTCGGGGCGCGCCATGTTGGTCGTACGCGTCCCGCCCCAGTCGTCCTGGACGATCTTCCCGTCGGCGTCGACCTCGACCGACTTCAAGTTGAACTTCGACCAGTTCGAGATCGATTCGCCGTCACCCTCCATGGCGTCACCGCCGACGTAGAGCGAGCCTGCGATGGATGAAGAGGGGTCAGAGCGGAAGTGCAGCGAATCAATCGTGCCTAGCTTGACCTGGTCGAATGTGCCGTAGAGCTCCGGATCCGTGTTGTAGAAGCGCTGGGCGCTATCGATGTTCGTGTGGCAGAGAATGCAGTTGATATTCGTTGCGAGGAGCGCGTAGTCCAGGCCGTCCCAGGCCGGCGGCGCGATGGTGAAGATCTCGCGCACAGCGTGGCGCATCGTACGGCTCGAGTCCTCCATGCCGCGCACCTGCGCGACGGTCACTTCAACGACCAAGGCGGTCGAGTCCCAGTTGTCGATCCGGTAGGCTTCAATCGACTCGATGATCGCGCCGCCGAACGTCGCGCGGCCTCGGTCGTCCACGGGGAGCGTAAGACGCTGCGCGATGTCCACGCCTTGTGGCGCATCGACCTCTGATTGGTCGGGAAAGCCGAGCTGCTCTAGGAACTGCTGGAAGTCCCATGGTTGAGCGGTGTCGACATTCTGTACCGCGGCGAAGTCGGACCAGACGCCTTCGACCGCGAGCGAGATGACCGCCCGCGCTGCGCTCTCGGCGGCCAGGTTGGTCTGCTCCTGCTCGGCCGATTGCGAGGCGCTCGTCACAGAGCCGACGAATGCCATGAGCAGAGCCATGACCAGGACGATCGCCGGGACCACCGCGAGCAGCGCGGATCCCCTCTGGCTAGCGCGCGTCTTTTCGGTCTGGAAGTGAAGGTGGTTCATATTTGGTCGTGGTGCGCCAAGGCTGGAGCTCCCGCCTGCACGAGCCAGGTTATGCTTGGATCCGATGCGGAATCTTTTTCTCGGTCACTCTGGAATCGTTGCGCTGACGACGCCGCGGCGCGCGTTGTCGCCTCCGGCCCAAAGCTGACGTCGAATCACGAGCTGCGTCGTCGAGCGAACGTCGAGCCGATTTCGCCCACGCCGATCGAAGTTGATGTCCATGCCGTTGGGTGCAAGAAGGCCGACGTCCGGCGCGATGACGGCGCCGTTGACTCGCATACGGCCGTTGACACCAGGCGTACCACGCGGTGGGATGACGCCGAAGACGCTGTTCGAGCTATACAGCCAGGCGTCGACCGCGAACGGCTCCGCGGAGTCGCGTGTGGAGAATTGCTGCTCGGTAAGGCTCCGCAGCAGGCTGTCGCTGATCCACCCCGCGGTCGGCGCGAGCGTGCTCACCACGGCTTTTGGTTGTCCTAGGCTGTCAAACAGGATCGGGTCGGACACTTCACCGGAGTCTGCGAAGGTGAGCAGCGAGTCGTCCCAGGCTCCTGGGTGCTCAGGCGCGGTCCAGACCTCGCGCAGCGGGTCGAAGTAACCACCCTTGTTGAAGATCGGGACGGGAGTGTCCTCGCCAAAGGCGTAGTACCGAGGCAGGTAATCGGCGCCGAGATAGTGCGGGTTGGGGTGATACGGCGTGACCCACTCCATGATCGGGTCTTGGACTGTCTCGAACTGCTGCGGTGAGAACGACCGGGTCACGGAACGTGTCACGGGGACAGTCCCGACTTGTACCGTCTCAGTGATTTCGACGTCTTCGGTCCCTACTTGAACGTTCGTGTATACCGTCTGATTTGTGTAACCGGTAATGACGCTCTCAGTCCAAGGCGAGCCATAGGGCTCCGGAGGGTCTGCGGGGTGTGTGATGGTCGTGTAGATGGGGACGCTGGTTGACCCTGTTGCCTGACTCTCATAGACGGGCACCGTTGTGAACATCCCGGTTCCACGCGTCTCATACACGGGCTCGTCCGTCGTCACGTTGACTGTCTCGAACAGCTCGCGCTGGTAAGGCGCAGACCACCCGGTCTGTAGGTACTCAGGCTGCCCCGGGAGCGTCGGCTGGGTCTTCATCCACTCCATGCGGTTGAAGATCGAGATCTCTTCCATCGTGAAGTTCCACGAGCCGGTCTCGAGCCCGTTTGCGGGCGGTCCCGAGCCCCACGCTGCGTGGTACATGTCGCCCACGATGATGTTCTTCCCCGAGGCGATCGTAAGCAGGTTTTGACCGCCATTGGCGTTGACTCCGAACTGTCGCGCGCCTCCGCTCTGCACGTCAGCGTAGGTCAGGTCGCCCGTGATGTAGACGTTGCCTTTGACACGCAAGCTGCCGGAACCCAGGATGACTCCGCTCAGGATCACGTCGCCATTGACCGCGATGTCTCCGTCCAAACGGATCGGATTGGTCGCGGTCCCGTGCATGTAGACGTTGCCGCTTACGACGCCTTCGAGCGTGTCCGTCCCAGCGCGTAGCGCTGCGAGCTCGGCAGGGGTATTCACGACGCTCCCTGTTGGGATGAGTTTGATGTTGCCGCCGCTGGCGCTCCCCTCGACCCCCGCGAGCGAAGAGGTGAACTCGTTGTCGTCTACGATTCGATTGTCGGCGCCGGCTGGGGTCGCGACGAACGTGGACGGGTCATAGCCACCGTCGTCCGGGAAGGGCAGCGGAAACTCGCGGGGCAGAGCGCCGTCGATCTGGTACCGATCCGCGTCTCCCTCGAAGTTGAAGTAGTCGACGTAGAGGTTCTCGAGCGGCTGTGGGTTGACCGCGTCCGCCGGCCGGAGGGCCGTTGGGGTCAAGGTCCCACCGGGACCTTCGAGGATTCGGCCGTTGGAGTCGAATTCATGCGCCTCGAGGCTCAGCGCGCTCCAGTTCGAGATCCGAGCGCCTGACTCATCTAGCGCGCTTGCGCCGAGGTAGAGAGTCCCTGAGATGCTGGACTCCGGATCATCGCGGAACAGGAACGATTCGATCGAGCCGGTCTTGACGCGCGCGAACTGGCTGCGGCGCGATTCATCTGTGTTGTACACCCGTTCGACGTTGTCGACCCTGGTGTGGCACATGATGCAGTTGATGTTGTTCGCGAGCAGGACGTAGTCGAGGCCCTCGAACGGCGGCGGCTCGATGACGAAGATGTTCTGAAGGGTCCTGCGCGTGTTGCTCGCTTCAAAGCGCTCGCTCCCGCGGCGCGCGACTGCAGTGGTCGAGAACTCGAGGCGTGTCGACCGCAGGTCGTCCATCCGCCGCACCCGTACGCTCTCGATGACCGTGCCGTCGAGCGCGACCTCGTTGTTCAGATCGGTCGGCAGCCCGATGCGCGGCAGGAGGTCGACGTCCGTCGGGTTGGCTAAGGTGGACTGATTGGTGATCCCGAGGCGATCCAGGAAGAGCCTTGCATCGGCAATGCGGACCTCACCTGCGCCGAACTCGGCCTCGAAGTCCGACCAGAGCGACTCCACAGCAAGCTGCGTCGCGGTGTCTGCGCTCGTGCGCACGCGGAACAGGTCCAGGCGTCGCTCCGACCAGCGCGACGAGTCAACGGTCACACCGACGAAGGCCACCATCAATACGACGATGACGACCATCGCTGGCACAAATGCCAGGAGCGCGATGCCCCGTCGGTGGGGGGCGAGATCGGTGAGGGGGTGGTGCAGTCGCATGGGAGGTGTGCCGAAGGAGCCGCTGGGTTGATCGGCTCCATCGGGGCTCCCGGTAAAGGCGGGGAACCGGCAGGATGGAACTCTCCATCCACCGGACTCCGCCCAGGTCCCCGATCTGGGGCACGATGCGCGCCCTCTACGCCAGCGATCGTGTCCCAGACCGCGGGCGGTCTCGCAACGGACCAGGCCCCGGGCAGTCATTGGCGACTGCCCGGGGCCTGGCTTGGGAACGGTGCTGCGAACCGCGTACTGGGGCGCAGGCTCCTAGCGGAACGTGACTTCGAGCCCGTCCGTCAGGTTGGATGTAGGGACATTCCCTGCCCGGTCGCGGAACCACCCTTGGAACCGCCAAGTCTCGCCAGCGAGAACGCCGACCGGTCCGCTGGGGAGCGGGATCGCGCCGAGGTTGATCTGGCTCTCGATCCGCCCCAGGGACCCCGTCGGAAGGACAGCGCCAAAGCGCGCGAGCTCACCACCGAGGCACAGCGCGCCCGCGCTGCCGCCCGAGCCGGGCGACCAGCCGCGATTCCGGCTGGCGATGAACGACCCGACCGTGTTCGTCGGCAATCGGTCGGCCTGGAGGATGAAGTGGTTGTCGACGACCCGGTCGCTGCCGAGGCCGGAGATCCGCCCGGCGACGCCCGTTTGGTTCGGGTTGGCCGTGCAATAGTTCACCCCGACACCCGCGCCCGAGAGGCTCGCCGTCATGGAATAGCTGTTGCACGAGTGCCACTGGTACACGTCGACATGCACGATGACCTCCCGCGGCGCGGTCGCGGTGTTGCGCCACGCGATGTGCTCCTCGTTCGTCTCGGTGAAGCTCCTCTCGAGCTCGCCGGAGCCGTATCCGCCGCCGCACGGACCGGCGGCGTCAAAGAGGAAGAGGTCGACGTCGGTCCGCGAATGGTCAAAGTTCAGCGTGACATCGAGGGTCTCGTTCGGCGGGACCACGATCCTGTAGAAGTCCTCGTCGGTCTTGCTCGCCCAGAGGCCGACGGTCATTCCCAACGGGAGCGGGATGGCGGTCGCGCAGGTGTCATTGTCCTCTAGGCCGTCATCCTGCAGCAGGGGCTCACAGGCGGCATTCGGGACCTCGGCCGAGATCGAGAGGTTGTATCGGTTGCACTCGGGGATCGAGCCGCGCCAGATCTCAACCTGCACGATGACCGACTTCGGCGCGCCGGTCGAGTTCGTCCAGAGGATCGTCTCGTCGTTCGAGTTGGAGCGGCCGCTGCGCAAGTTGCTCCAGAGGTCGCCACAGGCCGCGCCGACCTCGTAGAGCACGAGATCGACATCCCCTTCACCGTCGACGAAGTCGGCGAACACGCGCAGCTGCCTTCCGTTCGGCACCGTCACCAAGAACAGGTCGGGGTCGTAGCGGTGCACCCAGAGGTTGGACTGCACGAACGGGAGCCCGACGGGGAGCGCCGTGGCACACGTATCGTTGTCCTCGAAGGCGTCGTCAGGGCCGGAGCACTGTGCTTGCACATTGCTAGCGGACAGCGCGCACGCGGCCAAAACCGCGGCGAGGAGCGACGAGAGGGCGGACGACCGACGCGGTGCGCTGCGAACGACCGCGTGGTTCGCTGTGCGCCCTGCGATGGAGAGGTCGCAGGGGCTCAACTGGTGGGGGAACTGCATGGAGATTGGGGGACCGCGACTCGGAGAAGTCGGGCGCCGCCCCTGACGAGACGCTGCCCTGACGCGACCACGGCGGTCAGACTGACGAACCTGTCAGCGAGGTCCAGTCAACGGATGTTTCCGTCCCGGGGCTCGCGCGCTAGGTCGAGCATAAACTCTTCTACAGCAGCAAGTTGTGTCGTCTTGAGGCCCGGGCCGAAGCGCTCTCGATACGCGGCACGGACGAACTCTGGCAACAGTTTGGGGGCCCGTCCTGCCGTCACGAGGGCCTGCGCGTGCGCCGCCAGGGTGCGGGACGCGGGTCGGACGCGTCCGGTGGCTGCCAGGACGGCGTCCAGTCGCGCGAACAGGTCGTCGGCTGTCTTCCTGCCGCGCCGAGCAGCGCGGCGCCCGGCTTCGAGCGGGGCCTCCGCCGCCCGGCGCCCCGCGCGGCGCCGCCACCAGACGCCGCCCATGACTCCGGCGAACAGCACGGCCAGGCTGCCGCCTACGGGGCCCAGGAGCGCGGCCCCGAGCGGCTCGAGGAGCGCCTGGGAGAGCTCCACGCCGCCGTCGCGCCATTGGAGGAACGCCGCCTGCAGCGCCTGCGCAAAGCGCGCGAACGCAGAGCGATCGCTGCCCGGGTCGGGCGGCTCGTCCACGAGCGGGGACCAGCCTTGGCTGCTCCCGCCCGCTCGCCCCTGGGACGGCGTCGGGTCGAAGGTGAGCCACCCGGCCTCGTCGAACGGCACTTCGATCCAGGCGTGGGTGTCCCGTTCCCGGGCGACCCAGCCGCCATCTTCGGTGGCTCGCGCGAGCGAGCCCACGGCGACCCTCGCGGGAACGTCCACCAGGCGCAACATCAGCGTCGCGGCGCTCGCGAACTGCGTGCAGTAACCCCGGCGGCGCCGCGTGAGCTCCAAGAGGGCCGCGACGCCGCCGAACTCCGTGCGCTCCAGGGAGTAGTCGTACGCGCGCAGGTGATCCATCACCGCCAGGACCTTGTCGAGGTCCGAGTCGACGTCCCGCGTGATGCGTCGCGCCAGCGCGCCCAACGCGCGGAGCTCCCGTGAGTCCGGCGGCAGCTGCAGGGCGCGCGGCGTGCGCGTCGTGTGTTGCCGCCCGAGCTCCCGCCGCGTCCATGCGCTCGGCGCCGCTTGGCACTTGTACTCCAACCACTCCGTCGGCGAACCAACGAGCAGCGACGGCCCATCTGGCGAGTACCGCACGGGCTCGAGCGTCACCGCGAGCGCCGGCTGAGGCAGCGGCATCAGGGTCCATGGCCGGTCCTCGATGCGCAGCGGCCGCGCTTCGATGAGGTACGTCCGCACGGTCGTCGGGGCCCCCGGGCGGGTCCCCGCGCTGGCGCTGCTGAGCTGGACCCATCCATCGCGCGCGCCGTCGTCTCCGTCGCGCCGCGCTGCGGGCACGCGGCGTTCGCTCGACGACAACCCCTCCGGCCCGATCCGATCGAGCACCATATGTCGGAGATACAGCACCGAGTCCGTTACGGGCGGGCTGACGGAGCGCACGCGGACGACGTCGGCGTTCGATACGAGCGAGGCGGCGTCCGAGCGAGTGAAGCCGAGGCTCGTCTCCGCGAAGAGGGTCGTCGCCGCACGATCCCTGGACCCAGCGGACGGGCGTGAGTCGTCGCGCTGGGCCGCGGTCACTTGTCGTGGGCTCGCGTCCGCGCGCATAGACGGGATCGCCGCGCGTGCGACGTCGAAACACGCCAAGGTCACGAGCCCGAGCGCCGCCAGCGCGCACGCCAGCCCGAACCCGGTCAGCACGCGTCGCGTCACGGGCGTGGCGCCCGTCGAGCGCGCCGCGCGCCGCCTCGAAGCGCGGCTGTTCACGAACGTCAGGCCGATGACCGAGACGATCGCGGCGACAGGCAACAGCGACATCAATGCTGGGCGTTCGGAGTGCCACGCGCCCATGAGGACCCCGAGCGGCCCTAGGCCGAGCGCCAAGAGCGCGACCTCGTCGCGGCGCCGAAGCTTGATCGCGCGCGCGCCGACCGCGAGCGTCACGAGCGCGAGCAGGCTCGCTCCGCGCTCTGGCCCGTTGACGTTGTCGCCGAGCCAAGCGAGCACGCCGACAGCGCCCAGCGCCACCGATGCGGTGCTCGTCAAGCTGACCGCGAACGACACTCGGCCCCCGTCCGAGCCCGGCGGAGGACCCCCGCGCGCGCGGACCTCCAGGCCGTCGCCGGAGCTCATGGCTGACCCCCCGTGCTCGCGCGCGCCAGCGTCGTACGGAGCGCCGCGCGCGTGCGCGTCTGCGACCGCGGTCGGCCCCCCGTGTCGAACACCATGGGGGCCTGGTTCCCGTCGCACAGGACGAGGCTCCCGAAGCGCCCGGCGTACGCGTCGCGGAGCGACTGGGGGTCGTCCTGCGCGGAGAGTGTCCTCACGCAGATCGATCGCAGCCCGCCGCTTCGCAGCCCGCGCGGCGAGGCGCCGTCGGACGCGCTCGCAGCCCGCGCCGGATCGGCGCGCGCCACCGTCGCAAGCGCGCGCAGCGCCGGCCGTAGGCCAACGTGTCCCTGCGTTTCCGTCGCCTCGCCCGGGTCCAGCACGAGCTCGACGCGCCGCCCGGCGCGCGTCAGCTCCAGGGCCAGCGTCGCTGCCGCCGAGACCGCTCGCTCAAACGCCGCGTCCGTCCCTCCAGCCGCGGTGAGCAGAACGATCCGTGTGGCTCGCTGCGCGCCGCTCCGCGCCTCGACCCGCATCGGACGACCGCGCCGCAGCGACGCCGCCGCGTGGAGCCGGCGATAGGGTTCACCTGGGCGCCAGTCGACCAGCGCATGGAATTCGCCGCTCGCATCATCGGACGTGCCGTGGCGCTCGCTGAGCGCAGCGCCCATCGCGTCCGCGAGCCAAAGGCCGCGCCGCAAGGGGCGAGGGACGACGACGATGTCGCACCCCACCCGCTGCGTCGCGCGAGCCTCGCACATCGAGAATGGGAACGACGACGCGGCCTCGAACTGGAGCGAGTCGTAGCGTCCGCGCCGATCGATGCGCACATCGAGCTGGATGAGAGCCACGCCGCTCAGTTGGGGGAGGGAGAGCCGCCGCGCATAGTCCAAGCGGTCGACCGGGGCGATGCGCAGCAACAGGTCGCGTCCACGCCCTTCGCAGCTGAGGTCGACCCGCGAGGGGAGCCCCGCTTGGATCGTCAAGCTCGATGGAGCGCGCACCGCGATCCCGCGCGCTTCGGCGCGCGCGAGGAGCGGCGCGAGCACGAGCATGGGCGTGAGCACTGCGAGCACGAGCCAAGCCGGCTCGAGGCCCAATGCCCCGAGCCCGAGCGCCAAGCTGGCGCACAGGAGCGCCAACCCGGACGGCCACTCAAAGCGCAGGGCGAGCGCAGGGGCCTGCGCCCGTCTCCGAGCAGCGGCCTCCCGGCTGGCTGACCTCCCAGGGGAGGGGGGCCGTTGGGCTGTGGGAGTACGTCGCAAGGTCTCTCCGCAGCCGTCCTCAGCCGACGCGGTCGGGCAAGGGGAGCGTCTCGAGCTCTGCCTCGAGGAGCCGTTCGATCGGGTCGTTTGTGTTGTGCTCGTGGTACGCGGGCTCCGCCGCGACGAGGCGGTGCGCCAGCACGGGGACGGCCGCGCGCCGGATGTCGTCGGGGACGCAATAGTCGCGCCCGTCCAGCACGGCGAGGGCGCGCGCGAAGCGGTCGAGGTCGAGCGCAGCGCGCGGGCTGGCGCCGAGGGCAAAGGCGCGCGACGTGCGGGTCATCGAAATGATGGCGAGGAGGTCGTCCTCGATCCGCGGGTCGACGTGGACGTGGCGCACGGCGTCGATCCCTGCCAGGAGCGGCGCCCGACCGAAGCTCTGGACCTCGGGCGGGCGCTGCAGCGTCCGGCGCGCGCGCAGCAGCGCGCGCTCGCTCTCAGGCGGCGGGTAGCCGAGGCGCAACCGCGCGAGGAAGCGGTCGAGCTGGGACTCCGGCAGCGGGTAGGTCCCCTCGAACGCCGCGGGGTTCTGGGTCGCGACGACAAAAAACGGCTCGGGCAGCGCCTTGGCCTCGCCCTCGATCGTGACGCGCCCTTCAGCCATCGCTTCGAGGAGCGCTGATTGAGTGCGCGGCGGCGTGCGGTTCAGCTCATCCGCGAGGAGCACCTCTGTGAACACTGGCCCAGGGCGGTGGAGCAGGCCTCCGACGCCGTCGGGCACGATGCCGCCGAGGACGTCGGACGGGAGCAGATCCGACGTGAACTGCACCCGGGCAAAGCGCAGGCCGAACGCGCCCGCGAGCGCCCGGGCGAGCGTCGTCTTGCCCGTCCCGGGGACGTCCTCGAGCAGCAGGTGCCCGCGCGCAATGAGGCACGCCAGAGCGAGCTCGAGGGCGCGCTCCTTCCCCCTCAGGATCACCTCGAGCGCCGCGCGGACCTCTCGGAGAGCCTGGGCGACCGGCGCCGGGTCCGCGGCGCCCCCTTGGGTCCGATCCAGGCGCGCGGTGTGGCTCGATTCGTCGGCGGTGTGCATCGGTGGTTGGGCCCAGAGCTTGGACCCTGGCCGGACGGTCGATTCTATGCCGCAACGCGGCGCCGGTTTCGTTCTGGTTCAAGCCGAGGCGCCCTCAGGGTCGATGACCTCGACGAAGCGCCATCCGGAGACCCCGAGCCATGTCCGAGTCCGAGCATTCCCTCCCTGCAAGCACGACGAGCGAGCAGGACCGTCGCCGCGAAGACCGCCGGCCGACCGACGGACCCGTCCGTGTTCGCATCCCAGCCGCGGAGTCACTGGGCAAGTTGCGGGACCGCTCGTCGGGCGGGCTCTTCCTCGACATGGACGGCGACCTCGAGTTCGACGTCGAGTTCGAGGACAGCGGGCGCAGCGTCTCGCGTCGCGCGCGCCTCGTGCGCTGTCAGCGCCTCTCGGGGACACGCAGCGGCTGGGCGATTGAGTTCATCGGGCCCTGAGGCCAGCCCGTGCGCGACCCGCAGCGCGAGCTCGAGCGCGCCACCGAGGCTGCACGGACGCGCCGCCCGCAGCGCGCGACCGCCCTACTACCGATCGACCACGGCGCACCATCCGGGACTTCGAACCCACCCCATGCGACTCAGGACCCGACTCACGCTCGTCTTCTGCGCAGGCGCCGCCGCGATCCTCGTGGTCGCTGTGGTGCTGCAGTCGGCGATCCTCGGGCGCCACGCGCGCATCGAGTCCCAAGCGAGCGCGCGGGGCGCCGTCGAGGAGCTCCAGCGGTCGCTCCAGCGTCGCATGGATGAGCTCACGGCGTGGGGCGCCGCCGCGGAGGACCTGACGCAGGCGGGCCGCTTCGTCGACGCCTTGGCCGACCTCGACCGGCAACTCGGCATCGATTCCTTGGGCTTCGTTTGCAACGCGGACGGCACTGTCGCGTGGCGCTCCGCGCGCGTGGCCGCTGCGCTGGCCCGCAGCGGCGACCCAACGACGCCCGCAGAGTTCGAGGCTTGGCTCGCGGAGTCCTCGCTCATCCAGGGGCGCCCGACTCCCGGGGCCAACCCGCCCGCTGCGAGTGGCGCCCGTGTCCGGCGCGGTGTGATCCTCTCGCCGCTCGGTCCGATGGTCGGGGTCAGCTCGCCGATCGGCCGCAAGGGCGGCGAGCTTGTGCTCTTGCGCCCGTTTGAGGCCCAACCTGTCTTCAACGCGCACCGCGGCGTTGCCGTCGAGGTGCTCCCGAGAGACCCGAGCTCGTTCTCCGAAGCCGAGCAGAGCGTGCTCGCGCCCGTGCTCAGTTCCGGGCGGCATGTCGCGCTCGATGACGAGCGGGGCACGACGAGCCTCTGCGGGCTCAGCGGCCCGGACGGCCAGGTCGCCCTGATCGGGCGCGCTCGTGCCCAGCGCGCCGATATCACGCTGCAGCGCGCCTGGGTCCGCGACACGACGGCGTGGATGCTCGTGGTCGCGCTCGTTGGCTTGCTCTCGCTGCTGCGGTTCCTCGACACGCAAGTCCTGGGCCCGGTGCGTGTCCTCGAGCAACACGCGTCCCGTATCGGCCGCACTGACCACGGACGCGTCGAGATGCACCTGGACCGCAACGACGAGCTCGGGGACCTCGCTCGCTCCTTGAATGGCATGTTGCGCTCGTTCGACGTCGCGCGGCAGGAGGTCGTCCGGAGCGCGCGTCACATGGGGATGTCCGACATCTCGAAGGGCGTCGTGCACAGCATCGGCAACGTCCTCACGAGCGTCAATGTCTCCACGCACGTCCTGATCCGCGAGCTCGCGAACTCAGGCGCAGGCGACATGCGCCTCTTGATCGACGAGCTCCGTAGCCATCAGGCTGACCTCGGCGCGTACGTCACCGAGGACCCCAATGGGCGCTTCCTCCTGCCGTTCCTCGACGCCATGACGACCTCTCTCGAGGACTTCCAGTCGCGCTGCGCCGTGGAGCTCGAGGCGATCGAGAAGGGCATTCAGCACGTCGTTCAGCTCGTGCGCTCGATGGACCGCTACTCCACCGGCGGCTCACTCGTCGAGGAGTTCGACGTCGAGACGATCGTCGAAGCCGCGATCGGCATCGCGTGCCTCGCACAGGGCGGGGCGCACGGGATCGAGATCGTGCGCGAGTTCGGGCCGGTGCCGCGCCCGACGATGGATCGCCACAAGCTCACGACGGTGTTGATTCACCTCATCTCGAACGCGCTCGACGCGCTCAATGCGTCGCCGCTGCCGGACAAGCGCCTCGAGATCGCCGTGTTTGCCGCTGGCCACGATCGCTTTGTCATCGAGATCACCGACACGGGCATGGGGATCCCGCCCGAGCACCTCGACTCCATCTTCACCTCTGGCTTCACAACGAAGGCCGGCTCGGCGGGCGAGGGGCTGCACATCGCGGGGAACCTCTGCCGCGAGATGGGGGTCTCCATCGGCGCGGTGAGCGAGGGGGCAGGCACTGGCGCGACGTTCAAGCTTCGCTTGCCGTACAGACCGCCCGTGGACGACGAGCCCCAGGCGTCGGAGCCGCCGTCGATCCTGCCGTCCGTCGGCGGCAGCAACGCGGGGATCGAGCGGCGCCGCCGGGCGCCGCGCAGCTCCTGACGCGGCGCTCGGGCTTGGAACGGCCGCGCAACGCGAGCGGACCCAGGCCGAGCGCTAAGCGGGCCCGATCGGCGCGACCTCGCGCTGCAGCGCGTCCGCGACGACCTCTGCGATCCGGGCCAGCAGCTCGTGCTGGTCCTTGTCGCTGTGCCACGTCCCCGAGCGCTCGTCGTAGACGTAGTGCCAGGCACGGACACCTGCCGCGAACCACATCTGGTCCGCTGCCGTTTGGCGATTCAGCACGAAGGTCACGCCGTCCGGGAATTGGATCTTCACGACGCCGTCGGACTCCGCGAAGTCGACCTCGTCGGGGTCGAAGGTCTCCAGCCACGTCGTGACTTGGGCGAGGCACGTGTCGGCGAGCTTCAGGAAGGCTTGTTTGTCCATGGGGCTGTCGTTGCGGAGTAGGCGCCCGGCGAGGGCGCGGTCACTCGAGACCCATGGCTGCGACCTCGTCCTCGTCCAACCCTAGGAGGTGGCCGATTTCGTGGAAGAGCGTGATTCGGATCTCGTTGAAGAGCTCCTCACGGTCGCTCGAGGCGCGTTCGATGTTGCGCTTGAAGAGGTAGATCACGGGCGGCAGCTCGCCGCTGCGCTCTTCCGCGAGCTCGTGCAGGGTCGGGCCGACGAAGAGCCCCAGGACGTCGGGGGGGACGGCCAAAGGCTCGGGGCCGGCGAGCTCGACCCAGGGCATCGGCTCGCGCACGATGCGCGCGACGGACACCGCGCGCTGGAACGCTTCCGGCAGGCTCGCGAGCGCCTCCTCGACGACCTGGTCGAACACTTCGTCGGTGACTCGCACGGGGCGCTCGACGAGCTCCGGCGCTTCACGCCGCGCTTCGACGAGCAAGACCTCGGCGCGATGGTGTTCACCCGCCAGGTCCGCGAGCAGCGCGCGGCGCTCCCACCAATCGACGTCGAACGCCTCGTCCGCGAGCTGGTCGAGGACCTTGCGCGCGCCCGCGAGGTCCCAGGACAAGAGCCGCAGCTCTGCGTCGAGCGCCCGCACGTCGTGGTCTTCGGCGCCGCGCGCGTCGGTCGCCCGCGCCAGCGCGCCCGCGGCCGCGTTGGCCATGCAGAGGTCGAGGTAAGCGCGGCCTTCGAGGAGCGATCGTTCACCGATGTGCGAGGGCACGCTCGCAGCGAGCGCGAGCGCCTCCTCCGGGTCGCCGTCTTCGAGCGCCTCCCAGGCTTGGTCGAGCTGCTCGTCGTAGGCGCCGTCGTCTTGGTCTTGGTTCGAGGTCATGTTCGGGTTCACGCTCGCTTCCGCGCGCGGGCACGCGTCGGGCCGCGGCTCGGTCCGGCGGCGCCCTTCGCGGCGCTCTTCGCGGCGCCCTTCGCGGCGCCCTTTGTGGCCCTGCCGCGGTGAGTCCGTGGGGCGCACCAGCTGCAGATCGGACACGCGGCCGGGTCGTGCCGCAGCGCCGGACAGTGCTCACGCCCGAAGTAGATGATCTGGAGGTGCAGCGGATTCCAGGCCTCGCGCGGGAAGACCGCCTTCAGGTCGCGCTCCGTGCGCTCGACGCTCGAGCCATCCGAGAGGCCCCAGCGCGCCGCGAGGCGGTGGATGTGGGTGTCCACGGGGAACGCCGGTTCACCGAAGGCTTGCGCGACGACGACGCTCGCCGTCTTGTGCCCGACGCCGGGCAGCGTCTCCAGCGCCGCGAGGTCGCGGGGCACCGCGCCTCCGAACTCGGACACGAGGCGCTCAGCGAGCCGCTTGACGTGCTTGGCCTTCGTGGGCGCGAGCCCGCACGTCTTGATATGCCCGAGGATCTCCTCCTCGGAGAGGCGCGCCATCGCGGCTGGAGTCGGGCCCGCCGCGAACAGCGCCGGTGTGACGAGGTTGACCCTCGCGTCCGTCGTCTGGGCCGACAGCAGCACGGCGACGAGCAACGTGAACGGGTCGCTGTGGTCGAGCGGCACCGGCGGGTCCGGATAGAGCTCCATGAGCTGCGCGGCGATGCGCGCCGCCTTCTCCGACCGCTTCATGGGCGGAGAGTATAGGCGCCGCCGGCGCCCCCCGTCGAAGAAGGAGCCGGGGTCCGTGGGGGACGCGCGCGCCGTCGCCGCGGGGCGCAGCGCCGTGCAGCTCAGTTCTCGAAGGTCAGGCCGACGGGGAGCGCCTCTTTGCCCAGCCGGCCGATGTCGAGGCGGCTGCCTGTCGTGCGCGGATAGTCTGGGAGGTCCGTGCCCGGCGGCAGCGGCGGGGGCGGTGTCAGCGTCAGGGTCAACGTGCAGCCCTTCGGGGCGACGACGGATTCGTTGATGAGCAGGCCCTCGGCGCCCCGGTAGAGCACGAAGCGGAGCGGCTTCTCCTCGGGCAGCTCGTCGATCACGTCGAAGCCGCCGGAGTCCACGCGCGCGCTGCGCAAGTTCGTCCAGCCCTCTTCGATCAAGCGCGCGCGCCGCTGGCGCTCTCGCTCCGCCCGCTCCTCGGCTTCGCGCATTCTGGCCTGCTGCTGCGCGCTGAGCTCCGCGAGGTTGAGCGGCTTGCCCGCGTCGCTGCCGTCGTCGCTCCCCGAGTCCCCGAGCGCCTCCTTCTTGCGACGCAGGATCTCCTCGTCGGTCATCCCGCGCTTCTGTCCGTCGCGGGTCTTGGTCTCGCCGCCATCGCTGACCGTCGTCTCGGCCGGGGGCGCCTGCTCGCGTTGCCCCAGGACCGAGATCACGTTCTTGCCCTTGAAGTCGTCCGCGGCCACCTCGACGCGCAGCCGCGCGCGGGCGGGGACGACGACGCGCACGGAGCGCTCGCGGCCGAAGTCGAGGTCGAAGGGCTCGCTCTCGAACCGCGGGCGATTGCCCGGGCGACCGGCGGTCAGACGCCACCGGCCGGGCTCGTCCGCGGTCAGCTTGAAGCGGCCGTCGTTCGTCGCGATGGAGTGCTCCAGGTCTGCGGCGACCTTGCCGTCCTTCGGGTGCTCCGTGCCTTCAGCGAGTAGCCAGAGGTTGACGCCGCCGACGGGCTCGCCGCGCTCGTCGACGACGAAGCCGGACACGCGGATCTTGTTCGTGAGCTGGGCGAACGTCCGCGTGGGCTTGCCTGGGATGAGCACCACGTCTTCGTGGTAGGTCGGCAGGCCCTCGGACTCGACCGTCAGCGTCCAGGTCCCTGACTCGAGGCCCGTGAAGAGCGCGCGGCCGCGGGAGGTCTCGGTCGTACCGTCGCAGCGCGCGACGATCTTGGCGTCGGGCAGCGGCTCGCCCTTGGGGCCGACGACGATCACCGTCCAGGTGTCCGCCGGACTGACGAGCTGGGCGCGGGCCGCGGGCGCGCTGCGGCTTGCACCTTGGTCGTCACGGGCGGGGCCAGGCCCGGTGGTGTTTAGATCCGAGACCAATGGTCCACCCGACCGCGCCGGCGTCTGCGGACCGCTCAGCACGACGAACGCGAGGCCGCCGCAGAGGGCCACGACCACGAGGAGCAGGGAGAGGGTGCGCGAGTTCATCGCTTGAAGTCTATGCGCGTGGAGGAGCGGGTGCGGAGCACAGTCCCGGGACTGGGCGGGGGCCGTCGAAGGCCCTCCGGGGTGGGACGACGCGCCCGGCCGGCACTTCCCTCGGGCTGGTGTCCAGGTTCGGTCACGGCGCTGGCTCGACCTCGAACAGGCCCGCGCCCGCCTCGATGTCTGCGCCGTCCGCAGCGAGCGCGCGGGTCACGCGGGCGCGCGCCGGGAGGCCGCCCGTCGCGTGATAGGTCACATGGCTGAAGGTCTTCATCACCTCGATCAGCCCGATCGGAGCGCCGCGCTCGATCACCGCGCCGACCTCGACGAAGGCCGGCTGGTCCGGGGCTGCGCGGCGGTAGAAGCGACCGCTCTGGTCCGCCCGCACGACGAGGCCTGCGCCGCCGGGGTCCTCGGGCGCGAGGCTGCCCGCTGCCGCCGCGACGCCGCTCGTGTCGAGCTCCAACACGACGTCGCCGAAGCCAACGGGCGCGAGCACGCGGTCGGGGCGCTCGGAGACCACTACGCCGTACACACCGGCCGGGATGACGAGCGTGACTGCGCGGCCGAGGCAGACGAGCGTCCCGGCGGCCTGCCCCGGCGCGACCGCAGCGCCGCGCGGCAGCGTGCAGGTCAAGCGCCCGACGTCCGGCGCGGTCAGCTGGACCAGCGCGCCGTCACTCTCACTCTCGCGCTGCGCCTCGCGCCGGCCGAACTCCATGGTGTGCGTGCTCATCCGCGGGCCTCCGTCAGCGCTGCGAGGTCGTGCAGCGACCAGATGCGCGGGTTCTTGACGCGCCGATAGCCGATGGACTGGTAGCTCGCCTCGGCGAAGAGCTGCAGCCACTCGCGCAGCTCGCCGAAGCGCACGATCTCGTCCGTGTCCATCTGCGACGCGGACTGGTAGGGGTCCATGTCGCGCTCGATGCGGGCCTCGGTCGAGCGCATACCGGCCTCGATCTTCGCGCGCTCGTCGGGGTCGCTGACCGCGATCTCGAAGTCGTCGTCGAGCTTCGTGTTGAAGGCCGCGATCGCGAGCGTGCGGCCCTCCATGACGCTCTGACGCGTGATCGGCGTCGAGAGCTGCACGACCGGCTCGTACGGCAAGCCTGCCATCGCGTAGTAGCCCGCGCCGGACGCTTTGCGCAGCAGCACGGTGAACATCGGCACGCTGTTCGTGCTGTTCGTGTAGATGAGGCTCGAGCCGTAGCCCAGCAGCCCCAGGCGCTCGGCCTCGACGCCGATGTCGAAGCCCGAGATGTCCTGCAGCCACACGATCGGGATCCCGTCGTCGTTGCACGCGCGGCTGAACGCGGCGACCTTGGCGATGCCCTCGCGATAGAGGATGCCCGCGGGCTTCTTCGCGCCGTGGTGCTCGGGGTCGTCGATGACACCTTGGCGGTTCATCACGAAGCCCATGTAGAGCCCGTTCACGCGCCCGACGCCGACGATCATCTCGCGCCCGCGGTCGGGCAGGAGCTCCCAGAACAGGCTGCGATCGACGAGGCGCGCGACCACCTCGTCCGCGTCGTAGGTCATCCGGTGGTCGGCCGGGAAGAGCCCGTCCAGCTCGTCCGCGGGCTGGAACGGGGCCGCGGCCGCGACGCCGCCGCGGTAATAATCCGCTGCGGGCGTGCCGATGCGCGCGACCTCGTCGCGGATGAAGCGCAGCGCGGTCTGGTCGTCGGGGACGCGCACGTCCGCGCAGCCCGACTGGTGCACGTGCACCTCGGGCCCGCCGATGTCGAGGCTCGACAGCTTCTGGCTCTTCGCGCCTTTGATGAGCGCCGCGCCGGCGATGACCATGTACGCCTGCTCAGTCATGTAGACGCGGTCCGAGATGATCGGCATGTAGCCGCCGCCCGCGATGCAGTCGCCGAACACGCCGGCGATCTGCGGCACCCCGGCCGCGGACAGGTCCGCGTTCTTCTTGAAGATGTGCCCCGCGCCTGTCGCGCCGGGGAACGAGCGTGATTGCTCCGGCAGGAACAGGCCCGAGCAATCCACGAGGTAGATCACCGGCAGGCGCAGGCGCAGCGCCATCTCTTGCGCCCGCTCGATCTTCTCGGGGGTCTTGGGCCACCACGAGCCCGAGGCGACCGTGTTGTCGTTCGCGATCACCATCGTCCAGCGGCCGCACACTCTTGCGAACGCGGTGACGACGCCGGCGGCGGGGCTCTCGAGCTCGCCGAACTTCAGGCCGTGGTTGACAAACGTCCCGACCTCGAACGCCCGCGTGCCCGGGTCGATCAGTGCGTCGAGGCGCTCGCGCGCGGTCAGCTTCTGCTTGGCGCGCACACGCTCGGCGTACTTCTCGCCCCAGCCGGCGGCGACGGCGGCGCGGCGCTCGGCGAGCGTCGCTTCACGCGCGGCCATGGCGGCGCGGTTCTTTTGGAACGTGCCCGAATCGAGGAACCCGTCGCGCGGACGCCCGATGGGGGTGAGGGGGACGTGGGCCATGGCTCAGCTCTTCGCGCTATGGGCAGCGGCCGCGGGCGGCCAGCCGGGGATCGCGCGGGTGTCGTACTCGCCCCGGCGGAACTCAGGGCTCGCGAGCACGGCGAGGTGCAGCGGGATCGTGGTCGGGACCCCCTCGATGCGCGCAGCGCGGAGCGTGCGCAGCATCGTCTCGATCGCGGCCTCGCGGGTCTCGGCGTGCACGAGCACCTTCGCGATCAGCGAATCGTAGAACGGCGGGATCTTGTCGCCGGCCTCGACGTGCGTGTCGATCCGCACGGCGCCGGGGCCGAGGTCCGTCGGGACTTCGAACGCGGCGAGCGTGCCGGGCGCGGGGCGAAAGTGGTCGAAGGGGTCCTCGGCGTTGATGCGGCACTCGATCGAGTGCCCGCGCAACACGACGTCGGCCTGCGTGATCGACAGCGGGTGGTGCGCCGCGATCCGCAGCTGCTCGCGCACGATGTCGATCCCGGTGACGAGCTCCGTGACGGGGTGCTCGACCTGGAGGCGCGTGTTCATCTCCATGAAGCACAGGCGCCCGTCGGCGGGGTGGCGCAGGAACTCGATCGTGCCCGCCCCGGTGTATCCGATCGCTGCCGCGGCGGCCGCGGCGCGCTCGCCGACCTCGTTGCGCTGCGCCTCGGTGAGCGCAGGCGAGGGGCTCTCTTCGATCAGCTTCTGGTGATTGCGCTGGATGGAGCACTCGCGCTCGCCGAGGTGGACCGCGTTGCCGAAGGCGTCGGCCAGAAGCTGCAGCTCGATGTGGCGGCCGCCGACGAGGTAGCCCTCGAGGTACATCGCGCCGCTGCCGAAGGCGGCGAGGGCCTCGGCGCTCGCCGCGGGGAAGCCCTCGCGCAAGGCGGCTTCGTCCGCGCAGCGGCGCATCCCGCGCCCGCCGCCGCCGGCGTCGGCCTTGACGATGACCGGGTAGCCGACCTCGAGCGCGACGCGCGCGGCCTCGTCGACGTCGGCCAGGAGCCCTTCGCTGCCCGGGATCCCGGCGAGGCCCGCGGCGCGCATCGCCGCCTTGGCCGGCCACTTGAGCCCCATGCGCTCCATCACCTCCGGCCGGGGGCCGACGAAGGTCAGGCCGTGTTGGGCGCAGAGGGCCGCGAAGCGCGGGTTCTCGGCGAGGAAGCCCCAGCCGGGGTGGACCGCCGCGCACCCCGTCTGGCGCGCGGCCTGGACGATGGCCTCCGCGCGCAGATAGCTGTCGCGGGGCGCGGGCGGCCCGAGGCAGACGATGTCATCGAAGTGGCGGGTCCACGCGGCGCCGCGGTCGGCGGTGGACACGACCCCGACGGGTGAGATGCCGAGGGCGCGCGCCGCCCGCGCGACGCGCACGGCGACCTCACCACGGTTGGCGACGAGGAGGCGACGGAACATGAGGCGAACAGGGTAGCGTCCGAGCCGACAGAGCGGGGACTTCCGCTCCGCTCGCTGCGCCGCTGGGGGGCCGCGGCTGTGCGCCTAGGCGCCCGGGCGCCCTGCGCTCCGCTGCTCCCGGCGCGCAGGGCTGCCGGCGCGCCTCAAGAGCTGCAGGACAGCATGGAGCAGCCCGCCCTGTGGCGCGCCCACTCGGGGCGCTTCAGGGCATGGTGCGCGCGCTCGGGCTGCTCGGCATAGGGGCGGCGCAGGGTCTCCAACAGGTCGCGTACCTGGGACGGGTCCCCCTTCGTCGCCGCATCGATCGCGACCTGCGCCAGGTAGTTGCGCAGCACGAAGCGCGGGTTCGCAGCGCACATGCGCGCCGCGCGCTCGGCGGGCGTGGAGTCGTCCTGGCGCGCGCGGGCGCGGTACTGCGAGAGCCACGCCGCCCACGCGCCGCGCACGTCGTCGGTCAGCGCGGCCGTGTCGTAGAACGCGTCCATGAGCGGCGCGAGGGCCTCGCCCGCGGCGACCTCGACGCGCGTGATGTCCACGTCGACGAGCGCGCGGAAGAGCAGCGTCATGTCCGTCTCAGCGAGCTGCAGGACGCGCTGCAGCTCGGCGAAGAGGGGCCCGTCGAGCGCCTCTTCGAACGACTCGAAGCCGAGCTTGGCCGCCGTGAGGGCCGCGTTGCGCGCCGCGAACCGCGCGGGGAACGCGTCCGCGAGCGCCTGCACTGGCGCGACGTCCCCGATCAGCGGCACGAGCGCGCCGCCGAGGCGGCACAGGTTCCAGTGCGCGATCGCAGGCTGGTTGCCGAAGGCATACCGCCGTCCTTCCGCGTCCGTCGTGTTCGGCGTCCAGCTCGGGTCGTAGCCCTCGAGCCAGCCATAGGGGCCGTAGTCGATCGTTTCACCGCGGATCGACATGTTGTCCGTGTTCATCACGCCGTGCACGAAGCCGACGCGCATCCACTGCGCGACCATCTCTGCGGTCGTATGCGCGACGTCCGCGAAGAAGCGCGTGAAGTGCTCGGGCGTGAGCGCGCCCTCTCTTGGCGCGTCGAGGTGGGGCAGCTCGCGCCGGATCGTGTGCTCGGCGAGCGCGCGCAAGAGCGCGACGTCGCCCCGGGACGCCGGGAGCTCGAAGTTGCCAAAGCGCGTGAACGAGCGCGCGACGCGGCACACGACGGCGCCGGGCTCCTCCTCCGCGTTGCCGTCGTAGAACATGTCGCGTACGACGCGGTCGCCGGTCGTGATGAGCGACAGCGCGCGGGTCGTCGGCACGCCGAGGTGGTGCATGGCCTCGCTGCAGAGGAACTCGCGCACGGACGAGCGCAGCACAGCGAGCCCGTCCGCGGTGCGCGAGTACGGCGTCGCGCCCGCGCCCTTCAGCTGCAAGATCCAGCGCTCGGGGCCCTGTGTCGCCGCGGCGTCCCCCGCGGCCGCGCCGTCGACGAGCACCTGCCCGAGGTTGATCGCGCGGCCGTCGCCGAGCTGTCGCGCCCAGTGGCCGAATTGGTGCCCGCCGTAGCACATCGCATACGGGTCCATGCCCGGCAGGACCTCAGCGCCGCTGAAGACGCGCACAAACGCTTCGGAGCGGCAGGTCGCGTCGTCGAGGCCGAGCAGCGCAGCGACCTCGCGCGAGTGCGCGACGAGCTCCGGCGCGCGCGGGCGGCGCGGCTTGACGCGTGAGTAACACGCGCCCTCGACGATCCGGCGGCGCCCGCCCGTCTCCGGGTCCGCGGGCAGCTCGCGCGTAAAGGCGTTGTCGAAGTTCAGCCGGTCGAGGCCGCGAGCGGGGCCGCCATCAGAGCCGCCATCAGAGCCGCCATCGAAGCAGGGCGAGACCGAGGGCTCGTGCGGGGTGCGCGCTGCGGGGTCCATCCCGCGATCTTGGACCGGATCGAAGCGGGCTTCCACTCGAACCGACCCGATCCGGCAGCGGCGCCCAGCAGGGACCGCGTTGGGGCGCCGCAAGGGCCGAGGTGGGGCTCGTGGGGGGAGGCCGGCCGCCAGGTCGCGCGCTGGGCCTACAATGGCGCGCGATGTCCTTCGCTGTGCCGCTGTTCGCCTCGTGCGCCTTGGGGGCCGGACCCCTCTTCGGGCTGGGGCCCGCTGCCCACAGCTCCGTGTCCGACGCGACGCCGGCAGGCCGTCCGCGCGAGGTCACCGACGGGGTTGGGGTCACCGATGGGGTCACCGACGGGGTCACCGACGGGGTCACTGTCGAGGCCGATGTCGCGGCCGCGCTGGCGGCGCTCGCGGCGCCGGAGCCGCGCCGGCGCGCGTCCGCGGAGCGCTGGCTGGCCTCGCACTTGCGCGCGGAGGACCTGGCCGAGGTCGCCGCCGCGGCCCAGGCGGGCGGCGCCGCGGAGCGCGACGCCCTCCGTCGCGTGCTCGCCTCGGAGGACGCCCTCTTCGGGCTCGCGGCGCTCGTCGCAAGCGACCCGGACCCCGCGGTGGCTGAGCTCGGCGCGGGGGCCCTCCTCGGCCAAGCGCGCCGGTGGTCCTACGCGCTCGCGGTCGCGCCGCTCGCAGAGGGCGACGTCCCTGGCGACCTCGGCTTCGACCCGCGTGAGCGCGAGCGGCTCGTCGATAGCGCCGCCCTCGCGCGCACGGTCGCCCTCGCGTTGGACCGCGGCGCCTTCGCGGACCTCGTCGATCGCCTCGACCGCCTGGCGGGCGCGCCAGCGCCGATCGTCCTCGATCCGGCGTTGCACCCGGGCGTGCGCCGTGGCTCGCTCGAGCGGCCGCGGCCGAGCCGAGCGCTCGTCGCTCCCTGGCTCGAGCTCTTGCAGAGCGAGGTCGAGGCGCAGCGCCTCTCGCTGCGCGTCCATGGCGAGGCTCCCTACGACCTCCGGGCGCTCGCAGAGCCCGAGGACACAGCCCTCGACCCCCGCATCGACGCCGCGCTCGAGCTCGTGCGCAGCGAGACGTTCGAGGCGCGCGCGACGAGCGCGCCGCTGCTCTGGATCGGGCCGCGCGGCCGGGGCGCGGAGGCGCCGTTGGCCGAGCGACTCGTCGTGTGGACGCGGGTGGTGGCGGCGGAGGGCGGCGACCCGGAGCTGCGGCTCGCGTGCGCGCGCGCGCTCGCGGCGACGCGCTGGCCGGCGGCGGTCGGGTGGTTGGCCGAGCGCTGGCTCGCCACGGGCGACCCCGCGGCGCTCGAGGGCTCCCTCGCCGCGCTCGCGCGCGGCGTCGTCGACCCGCGGCTCGTGACGCCGGGGGTCGTGCGGACCCTGATCGCCGAGGCCGACCGGCGGCTCGCGGCGAATGAGGCGGGCTCGCAGCGCTTCGCGGAGCGCGTCGCGCGCGCCCTCGCCCTGTTGCCGCCGGTCCAGCTCACCTTGGAGCCGCCGCGGGACGGGTCCGCGCGCTCCGGCGACGCCGCCGCGCGGGCGGGAGAAGCGCTCGGCGACATCGTCCTGGAGGGGTTCGACGGCGCCGACGCGGTCGGTCGCTGGCTGCGCCTCGTCGCGCTCGAGGGCCAAGGGCGCCGCAACCCACGCGCGGCTGCGCTCGTGCGGAGCTTGCTCGCGGACCCCGCGACGCCGGGCCCGCTCGCCGTTCAGGCTTTGGCCGCGTGGCGCGCGGTCTCGACGCCGTCGGAGCCGGGCCCGCGCGTGGCGCGGCCCGATGTGCTCCTCCTCGCCGCGCACGACGCGGGGCTCGCCCGCAGCGCTGGACGCTGGCTCGCCGCCGCCCGCGCCGAGTGTGCTTGGACGGCGGCCACGGTCGCAGCGCTCGAGGCTGGCGTCGAGCGCGGCGCGCTCGAAGCGCGCATCGGGGCGCTGCATCAGGTCGCCGCGTCGGCGGCGCAGGGTCCCGCGCTGCAAGGCTCGGTGTGGCTCGCGCCCCTCGCGGACGAGCTCGCCCATGAGGCCGGGCGTGAGCGGCTCGTCGAGCTCGCGCGCTTCACCCTCGAGCTCGGGCTCTTCGAAGCGGACGACCCCGCGGCCTTCGTCGCGCTCGTTCGAAGGGCCGCAGAGGGCGCCGCGCCATGGAGCGCGGACGCGTGGCTCTGCGACAGCGGGCTCGCGACGCCGGCCGAGCGCGCGGCGCTGCTCGAGCGCGCGCGCGCGGCGCGCCGCGGCCTCGCTGAGGCGGTCGCGCTCTTGGCGGGCCTCGCGGCGGACCCGGAGCTCGGCGCTGAGGCGCGCGCCATCCTCGTTCAGGTCCTCGGGCGCAGGATCGACGCCCAGCGCGAGCGCGACCCGCGGCCAGCCGCGGGCACGGACCCGGGCGCCGCTCAGGTCACGTCGGAGGCGTCTGGAGCGTCTGGGGCATCTGGGGCGGCGCGAGAGGACCTCGACCTGGCCACCGTGCGCGACGCGCTCAGGCGGGTCGCGCGCCTGCTCGCCGCTGCCCGCCTCGACCTCGAGTCGGAGGCCTTCTTCTCACAGCTGAGGGGCCGCGCGGGCCGGAGCTGGCCTGAGCTCGCGGCGGTCCTGTATGGCGTCGATTGGCCGCCGCTCACGCCACCTGCGCCGCGGGACCTCGACGCCCTCGAGCGCCGCTACGGGCGCTGAGCGGCCCTGCCGTCCGCGGCGGTCGCTAGGCTGCCCGTGAGGATTCCAGAATCCGAAGCTCAGGCCCTTCCCCATGAATCGCCGATGGGGATCATGGTCGGGTCCGTAGCGGACCCTGCCCCAGCCGGACCTCAGAAGCGATGAGCCCCAAACCGAATTCGACCACCGGCGGCTTGCAGCCGGCCGACCCCGAGGAGGCCCGGAAGGTCGCGATCCGCCGCGAGGAGCTCGCGGTCGTCACCGACCCGCGCAGCCAGATCGCGGAGCAGTTCCGCAGCCTGCGCAACCAGGTCCATGCGTTGAACCCGGATGGCGCGTCGCACACGCTGGTCCTCGCGAGCGCCCTGCGCGGCGAAGGGAAGACGGTCGCGTGCTTGAACCTGGCGTTGGCCCTCGCTGAGCTGCCCGGGACCGAGGTCCTCGTCGTCGACGCTGACCTGCACCACCCCGCGCTCGAGTCCTACCTCGACCTGCCGCGGCGGCAAGGCCTCACCGAGATCCTGCGTGGCAAGCTGCCCCTCGACGCAGGGATCCGCCGCACCGCGGCGCGCGGCGTCTCGATCCTCGGCGCCGGCGAGCTGCCGGCCAACCCGTCGGAGCTCCTGGGCTCGGACCGGATGCGCACGGTGTTGAACCAGCTCCGGCAGCGCTATTCGTACGTGCTCGTCGACACGCCCGAGGCGATGACCATCAGCGATGCGAGCTTGTTGGGCGCGATGGCGGACGGGATCTTGCTCGTCGTGCGGCTGCGCGAGACGCCGCGCCACTACGTCGAGCAAACGGTCAACCAGCTCGAGGCCCTCGGCGGCAACGTCCTCGGGACGTGCCTGACGGGCGCCAACCTCGAGGACACGTCCAAGGCCTACGCCGATCGCTGATCGCCGCTCGGGTCGTTGGCTGCGCCCTGCTCAGCCCCCGGGAGAAGGGGAGGGGGCGGCCAGGTCGAAGAAGGTCCCTTGCCGCGGCAGAGGCGCAGCGAGGTCCTCTGGGCGCACGCGCAGCGCGCTGCCCTCGCGGGCCGACCGGATCAGGCGCGGCAGGTTGCGTCGCTCCCAGGCGACGGCAGCGGCGTAATCCGGCCACGCGCGCTCCCGGCGCCGGAACGCGGGGCCGTGGTGCACCCAGCGGCCGTCCGGCTCTCGGACGGGGGGGATGACGGCGTGCAGGAGCTCATGCTTCAGCACAAAGCGCACGAACCAGCTCGGCACGGCGGGCTGGTCGAGCACGGGGTGCACACGCACGACGTGCCGCTCCGGCTCGAATGAGCCGAGCCGCAGCGAGCGCCGCGAGCGGCTCACCGCGCGTCGGCCCCAGGTCAAGCCGGGCCGCGGGCGCTCCTCCGTGAAGTCCTGGGCGAACTCGCTCGCGCAGAGCGCCTCAGCCAAATCGGCGAGGTCGTGTGTCGTGCCCTGCGGCGCCAGCCGCAGCGCGCGCTTCGGCGCGGGCGTCCGCGCGAGCTGGTCGTGGATCCAGGCATCGAGCAGCGCGCTCGCGCGCTTGGCGCGGCGGCCGACGAGCAGCCAACGCCCGAGCGCCTCGCGCACGTCGTCCGGCGCCTCGAGGAACATCTCGTGCAGCCTCAGCTCGCTCGCGTGGCGTGTGCGTCGCGCCTGCACCGGCGTCGCGCGTGCGCGGCCGAATTGGACGGTCCACCGGTCGCCGAGGATCGTGCTCAGCCAGACCCCCCAGGCCTCGCTCGCGTCCGCGCGCCGCGCCGCGCTCGAGGTGCCACGTGCGTCGCGAGTGAGCGCCAACGGCGGAGCGTCGCCGCCTCGCCGTTCGCTCCCATCACGCTCTCGCAGTGTGTCCAGCTCGCGCCCTCCCCCCTGCGAGCATACACGCCGTGCGTCGTGCGCGTCACCATGGCGCCGGACACGGCGTTCGGCCCCCAAAACAGGCGCGCCGCGCCTCCCGGCTGCGGGGAGGCGCGGCGCGCCGTGGACCAGCGCATCTCACTGATCGCGGAGCTTGAAGTCCTCGCTCTCGTAGGTGCCGCCTTCGCGCACCGACAAGGTCTTCTTCGTGAACTTCATGTCGAAGCTCTCTTGGAACGGGTTCCCGCCCTGCGAGGCCGGGCGCGTCGCGTAGGCGCCGTACGAGCCCTGCTTCACGTTCCGAATCTCATAGCGACCAGCGTCGTCCGCGCGCGCGGTGTAGGGGCCGCCTGGCGTCGAGCCGGAGAACTGGCCCTCCGGCTGCAAGCGGACGAGCGCGCCTGGCAACGGCCGACCGTTCGGGCCATAGACGACGCCGGAGATGGTCGACCCGGCCGGCAGGATGATTTCGCGCGCGAGGGTCTCGTTGCCGTCGCTGACGAGCAGCCCGGTCTGGCCCGCCCCTGCGTAGTCGGGGTGCTTGACCGTGACCTGATAGGTCTCAGGCATCAGGTTCTTCAGGACGTATACGCCCTCGCCGTTGGTGACCGCGGCGGTCTCGGTGGCGAGCCACGGGCCGAGCTCGGCCAGCGACTGGGCGAACAAGTCGTCGGACCAGTCCTTGTGGTGGCTCGTCACGCGCGCGCCCACGACGGGCTCGCCGTTCGAGTCGATGACGCGGCCACGCAGCGCGCCGCCCTTGATCGCGGCGACCGTGATGTTGTTCGCGTCGCTGCCGGCGGTGATCACAAACGTCGGGGAGAGCGAGTCGGCGTAGCCCTCGGCGACGACGTGCACGCGGTACTCACCGGCCTTCGGGGCGCCGAGCTCGAAGCGCCCCTCCGGGTCGACGACGCTGATGCGCGACGCGGGGATCGCGGTCGTCGCCGGCGGGTTCGAGTTCGGGACCGGCTGGCGCAGCTGGACCGTGAAGGACGTGACTGGCTGGCCGGAGGAGGCCGCGACGACTTGGCCGCGGACGCGCGGCAACGCGCGCATCAGGACCTGCACCGACATGTCGCCGGTCTCGACGCGCAGCTGGCGCTCGACCATCTCGTATGAGGGGTGGACGGCTTGGATCAGGTAACGGCCTTGCGGGACGTCTTGGATCACGAACTGCCCTTGCTCGTCGGTGCGGACCTGCGAGCGCGATTGCGTCGTGCGATTGTCCATCGAGTAGGCGTTCACCTCGACGTCGGCCAGCGGCACTCCATCGACCGTCCGCACGGTGCCCGCGATCATGTGCGCGACCTCGAGGACGATGTCCTTCGTCGCCGCTTCCTTGCCGTCGACGTTGATGTTCTGGACGTCGATGCGGCCGTAGCCGTCGGCGGTCGCGCTGAGGCTGTAGTTGCCGGCGGCGAGGTTCATGAAGGCGTAGCGGCCCTCGGCGTCGCTCGTCGCCTCGACGCTCTCGGAGGCGTCACCGAGGAACGAGGCGAAGGCCGAGTAGTTCAAGCGGATCACCGCGCCTGGGACGTTGTTGCCGCCCGTGTCGGAGACGCGGCCGGAGAGGCCCACGCCCGGCATCAGGACGACGCTCGGCTCCTCCGTCGTGCGCCCTTCACGGACGATGACGGGGCTGCGCTCGTAGCGGCTGAACTTCGGGTGCGTGACGACCAAGGAGTACTGGTCGAACACCGGGACGTTCTCGAGGCGGAAGGTCCCGTCCGCCTCGGACTTCCCGGTGATATCCGGGATACGGTCGGCGCCCGGATCCAGGAAGAAGAGGTTCTCCATGCCGTAGCGCGTCAGGCGCACCTCGGCGTCTTTGATGGGGGCGCCGCCTTCGCCCGTGACCTTGCCCAGCACGGCGCCGCGGCCCGTGTCGAGCCGGATCTTCCCGAGGGAGGTGTCCGCCGCCGAGGGCGTCACGGCCTCCGGGATGTCCTTCCGGAGCGAGGTGGGCGGGGCGACGTCGACGAGCTCTTCGGTCTCGACCTTGGGTGCCACGGCCGGGCCCTCGGGGGTCGCGGGTCCGACGATCGCGGGGCCACTTCCGGGCGCCTTGCCACCGTCCCGATTGAGGACGAAGAAGAGGCCCCCAGCAGCGGCGATGACGAGGAGCAGTACGAGGACGGAACGCATGGGAGTTCGTGTCGAAGGAGGAGCGGAGATTCGATTGGCGCAGGGCCAAGGGGTCCGACGCCTGTTCACGGGGCCTCTTCCCGGCCAGGGCGTAATTCGTATGGGGAGTGTTCGAGCGGGGGACGGCCCTGACCTGAAACACGGAGGGCGGAACCCGTAGCGCGGCCGGGGGCGCGCCCGTTCTGGCGCCGCCCAGCCGCTGGAGGCCCAGCCGCCGGAGGCCCAGCCGCCGGAAGCCCAGCCGCTGGAGGCCCAGCCGCTGGCTGCTCAGCCGTGGGCCGGCGCGGCGCCGGAATGGGTGCGATCCACCGCCTCGAGGGAGGTCGGGGGCACGGTCTCCCAAAGCGCCAGGGTCCCGACGAAGTAGCCGAGCAGCAGCAGCTCGAAGTCGAGCTTGCGTGTCACGGTCAGGGTCGCCCCACGGCCAAACCACGGGTGCGCGATCTCGGCCACTTGGCCGGTCTTGGTCGCGACCATGCGCCAGCCCTTGCCGAGGCCGCGGCGCGGCACGAGGCGGTAGGGGCGAGTGCTGGTCCAGAGCTCGATCGTGCGCCGGACGATGCCCTGACGGATCGAGGAGCCGAGCCACTCCTTGCCGTCGGTCCAGAGCGAGAATTGGGCCCGCAGGAGGCCAGGCTCGCGTCGGAAGTGCAGCACTTCACCGGCCTCGGGGCGGTAGTCCGCGCCGACGATCATCCCGACGCGGTTGCGGCGCACGGACAGGACCCCGAGGGGCTTGCCCGCGCCGTCCAGGACGGTGTGCTTCGGGCTCCAGAACCCGGAAACGCGGGTGCGGTAGGTCTCGATCGACTCAGACATTGGGGCGGACGGTGGCGGGAGGTGCCACCTCAAAGCTCTATCGGCAGCAGGCGACCTAGCAGTCTAGCGGATCGCGTTCAGGGGGTGGATCCGGCGCCCTCGTGAGGCTCAAGCGAGCGCCTGCAAGGCTCCAACTGCGCCCTGGACCGCTGCCAAGGCCGCATCGATCTCAGCGTCGGTGGTCCCGTGGGAGAGCGAGAACCTCAGCCCGCGGGCAGCCTCGTCGGGGGTGCGTCCCATGGCCAGGAGCACCGGGGACGGGGCGACCTTCAGGGCGCTGCAGGCCGAGCCGGCGGAGGCCTCGACGCCGGCCTCGAACAGGAGCGCGAGCACGAGCGCCGAATCGGGCGCCGCGTCAGGCGCGCCGTCGCCGTCCCCCCTGAAGCGGAAGGTCACGTTGCAGGTGTTCGGGACGCGTGGCGCGGCGGCGCCGCTGACCCGCGCGCCCGGGAGCGCCGCCAGGAGCCCGGCCTCGAGCCGGTCCCGCCGGGCCGCGAGCGCGGCGCACGCGGCCGCGTCGCTCGCCTTCTCGCGCGCGATTCGCGCGGCGACGCCGAGGCCGATGATGCCCGGCGTGTTCTCCGTACCGGCGCGCCGTTCGCCCTCTTGTGGGCCGCCGACGACGGTGGGGGCGAACGGGAACCCGTCGCGCACGAAGAGCGCGCCCGTGCCGCGGGGCCCATGGAACTTGTGCCCGGAGATGGACGCCATGTGGCACCCGAGCGCGTACACATCGACCGGCGCTTTCCCTGGCACCTGCACCGCGTCGATGTGGAACGTCGCGCCGACGGCCTCGCACGCGGCGGCGACTCCGGCGAGGTCAAACAGCACGCCGGTCTCGTTGTTCGCCAGCATGAGGCTCACGCAGGCCGTGTGTGCATCGATCGCAGCGAAGAGGGCGGCGCGATCGAGGCGCCCCTCCTCATCGACCCCGATCTTGACGACGTCGTGGGTCCCCGCGGCGGCGCGCACGTCGTACGCGCGCTTCGTGGCGCTGTGCTCGACGGTGCTCGTGATCAGCCTGCGCCGCCCGGGCGTCCGCGCGCACGCGGCGTGCACCGCGGCGTTGATCGCCTCGGTCCCGCCCGCGGTGAAGACGACCTCGCTGGCGAGCCGGGCGCCGAAGAGGCGCGCGACCTCGCCGCGCGCGGCGCGCAGGGCGTCCGCCGCGGCCTTGCCGGCGGGGTGCCCGGCCGAGGGGTTCGCAGCGGGCGCGGCGAGCCAGGGCAGCATCGCGGTCACGGCCTCGGGTGCCGCCGCGGTCGTGGCGTTTTGGTCGAGGTGAGCGGGCATGCCATCAGTCTAGGGAAGGGTCATTGTGGAGTTAAGGCCCTGGATAGACGTTATGGCGCGGCCGGGTGGGCGGCTCGGTCAGGGGCCGATGAATCCATTTGAGACCCGTGCGGCAGCCGCAGCCGCGGTCGCTACCCTCCGGGCGATGCGCACCGACCTCGAAATCGCCCGTGACACGACCCTGCGTCCGATCCAGGACGTCGCCGCCGACTACGGCATCCCCGCCGCCGCGCTGCGGCCCTACGGCCACCACATGGCGAAGGTGGACCACCGGATCGCCGACGGCCCGGCGGCCAAGAACGCGAAGTTGATCCTCGTCACCGCGGTGACCCCGACCCCGGCGGGGGAGGGCAAGACCGTCCATACGGTCGGCCTCTCGCTCGCGCTCAACAAGCTCGGCAAGCGCGCCGTGTGCACGATCCGCCAGCCCTCCATGGGCCCGGTCTTCGGCATCAAGGGCGGCGCAGCGGGGGGCGGGCACAGCCAGGTCGTGCCGATGGAGGAGCTCAACCTGCACCTCACCGGCGACTTCCACGCGGTCACCGCCGCGAACAACCTCCTCGCCGCGGCGATCGATGCGTCGGTCTTGCTCGACAATCCGTTCGACATCCACCCGTCCAAGGTCACTTGGCGGCGTGTGCTCGACGTCAACGATCGCTCCTTGCGGAACATCATCACCGGGCTCGGCGGCTCGGCCGACGGGGTGCCGACGCAAACCGGCTTCGACATCACGTCCGCGTCTGAGGTGATGGCCGTGCTCGGTATGGCCGAGGACCTCGCGGACGTGCGCCGCCGGGTCGGGCGCATCGTGGTCGGCGAGTCGCGCTCGGGCGCGCCGGTCACCGCCGAAGAGCTCGAGGTTGCGGGCGCGATGACCGCGATCCTCGAGCGCGCGATCGACCCGACGATCCTGCAGACGACCGAGGGCACCCTCGCGTTCGTCCACACCGGCCCGTTCGCGAACATCGCGCACGGCAACTCGTCGATCGTCGCCGACCGCGTCGCGCGGCAGTTCGCCGAGTATGTCGTCACCGAGGCGGGCTTTGCGGCGGACATGGGCGCCGAGAAGTTCTTCGATATCAAGTGCCGCGCGTCAGGCATGCGGCCGGACGCGGCGCTGCTCGTCGTCACGGTGAAGGCGATGAAGGCGCACTCGCCGGCGTTTGACCTGAAGCCGGGTCCGCTCCCGAAGGAGCTCTTCGAGGAGAACGTCGAGGCCGTGACGGCGGGCTGCGCGAACCTGGAGGCGCAGATCGCCAACGTGCGCGCCTTCGGTGTCCCGGTCGTCGTCGCGATCAACACCTTCCCGAGCGACACGCCGGCGGAGATCGAGGTCATCCGCCAGCGCGCGCTGGCGGCCGGCGCGCGCGCCGCTGAGGTCAGCGAAGTGCACGGCAAGGGCGGCGCCGGCGGTGAGGCGATCGGCCGCGCGATCATCGCCGCGGCGGAGTCCGGTGAGGCCGACTTCCGGTTTGCCTACGAGGACTCGGATCCGCTCGCGAAGAAGATCGAGACGCTCGCGAAGCGCGTCTATGGCGCCAGCGCGGTCTCGTTCGAGCCCGCGGCGCGCAAGACGCTCGCGCGCTTTGAAGAGCAGGGCTTTGGGCACTTGCCTGTGTGCGTGGCCAAGACGCAGTACAGCCTCTCGCATGATCCGAAGTTGAAGGGGCGCCCGAGCGGGTTCACGTTCCCCGTCCGCGAGGCGCGCCTGTCCGCGGGCGCGGGGTTTGTCGTCGTGCTCGCGGGGTCGATCATGACGATGCCGGGGCTCGGCCGCACGCCGGGCTACAAGCGCGTCGACGTCGACGCGGACGGGCGCGTCACCGGCCTCTCCTGAGGCGCTCCGGCGGCTTCGCTCGTCGGCGCCTCACGCTGCTGGCGCGGATTTGCGCGCCGACGTGTCACCCGGGCTGGGCTCCGCCGGTCCAGGGCACATGGCCTTGCACCCGTGTCCTGTTGCGTTGGTGTCCCTCTTCGCGTCCGTCCTTGGCGGGCGCGGCGACGCATCCGCGACGGTCAACGCGCTGCTCGCGGCGCACCCCCTGAGCGTGCTCGCGCGCCTCGACGCCGACGCGCTGCGCGTCGCAGGCGGGCTCTCCGCGGTCGAGGCGCGGCGCCTCTCCGCGGCGTTTGCCCTCGGGCGGGAGGTCGAGCGCGACGCGCGCCCGCGGCGCGCGCGGCTCGACCGGCCTGCCGCAGTCGCGCGCTTCCTGGCGCCGGAGGTGCGCGGGCTGGAGGTCGAGACCTTTCATACCCTCGCGCTCGACGCGCGGCACGCGCTCGTATCGCACGACGTGGTGGCGATGGGGACGTTGACGACCGCGCCGGTGCACCCGCGTGAGGTGTTCCGCCCGGCGCTGCGCCGGGCCGTGGCGGCGATCATCGTCGCGCACAATCATCCGTCGGGGGACCCCGAGCCGAGCGCCGAGGACATCGCGGTCACGCGCCGCCTGGCCGAGGCGGGCCGCCTCCTCGGTGTGCCCTCCTGGATCACATCGTCCTCGGGCACCCAACCGCAGGGCAGCAAGGAGCCAGCGAAGCACGCTGGGTCTCGCTGCGCGAGCGCGGCGCGCTCCCGAGCGCGCCGTGAGGAACCCTGTCGGAATGAGCGAGCGGGCGCCGCGGCCCGCTCGCCTGCGTCGGGCGTCTCACGCCGCCTTCGTCGGCGTTCAGACGTCGACTTCGTCGGCGTCCTCGGCCCGCTCCATGATGAAGCGGAAGCGCGCGGCGGGGTCCTTGCCCATCAGCTCGTTCATCACGCGGTCGGTCAGGAGGCCGTCCGCGATGTCCACGCGCAGCATCCGGCGCGTCTTCGGGTTGAGCGTCGTGTCCCAGAGCGTCTTGGGCATCATCTCGCCGAGGCCCTTGAAGCGCGTGACCTGGGGCGCGCTGCGCGCGTTGCCGTGCGTGGCCAGGATCCGCCGCCGGTCCGCGTCGTCGGCGGCCCAGTACGTCTCCTTGCCGATGTCCACCCGGTACAGCGGCGGCAGCGCGATGTAGAGGCGCCCACCGTTGATGACCTGCGGCAGGTGTCGATAGAAGAACGTCAGCAGCAGCGTCGTGATGTGGTGGCCGTCCGAGTCGGCATCGGCGAGCAGCACGATGCGCTGGTAGCGCAGCTTGCCGAGGTCGAACGACGGGCCGATGCCGCACCCGAGGGCCGTAACGAGGTCCGCGAGCTCCTTGTTGTCGAGGACCTTCTTCAGGCCCGCGTCTTCGGTGTTCAGCACCTTGCCGCGCAGCGGCAGGATCGCTTGGTGGGCGCGGTCGCGGCCTTGCTTGGCGCTGCCGCCTGCCGAGTCACCTTCGACGATGAAGAGCTCGGTGTCGTTCTTCGACCGCCCTGAGCAGTCGCTGAGCTTGCCCGGCAGCATGAGCCGGTTCGTCGGGCTCTTGCGCGAGATCGATTCGGACGCAGCGCGGCTCGCGGCGCGCGCGCGGCTCGCGGCGATGATGCGCGCGACGATCGACTCCGCGACTGTGGTGTTGGAGTTGAGCCACTGCTCCAGCGCCGGGCGGACCGCGCCGTCGACAAATGCCTGGACCTCGCTGTTGTTGAGGCGGTCCTTCGTCTGGCCTTGGAACTGCGGGTCCGCGATGAAGACCGACAGGATCGCGACGAGCCCTTCACGGATGTCCTCGGGCCCGATCTTCACGCCGCGCGGCGTCAGGTCGTGGGTCTCGATGTAGTTCCGCACCGCCTTCATCAGGCCCGCGCGGAAGCCGTTCTCGTGGGTGCCGCCGGCGGCCGTCGTGATGCCATTCACGTAGCTGCGGACGTGCTCGTCCGTGGACTCTGTCCACTTCATGCACACCTCGAGGCGCTCGCTGCCCTCGCGGGCGAGCTGGAACACCGCCTCGTGGATCGGCCGCGCCTTGCGCTCTTCGAGGACCTGCCCGAGGTAGTCGACGATGCCGTTCTTGTGCTGGAACGTCTGGCGCGTCTTGTTGACCTCGTCGGCGAAGGTCACCTTGACGCCGCGGTGCAGGAAGCTGACCGTCTCGAGGCGCGCCTTGATCGTCTCGGGGTTGAACTCGATGCGCGGGAAGATCTTCGGGTCCGGCGTGAAGGTGATGGCCGTGCCTGTCCCGCGCACGTTGCCGTCCCCTGCGGCGCGCAGGAGCTTCGTCGTCGGCTGGCCCGCCGCGAACTCCATCTTGTACTGCGCGCCATCGCGCTTGATGACGGCGACGAGCTTCTTGGACAGCGCGTTGACGACCGAAGCGCCGACGCCGTGCAGGCCGCCCGACGTCTTGTAGTTGCCCTTGCCGTCGTTCTGGAACTTGCCGCCCGCGTGCAGCTCTGTCAGCACGAGCTCGAGGCCGGTCTTGCCCGTCTGCTTGTTCTTGTCGACCGGGATGCCGCGTCCGTTGTCGGCGACGGTGATCGTGTCGCCGCTCGCGTGCAGCGTCAGCGTGATCTCCGTCGCGTGGCCGTTCATCGCCTCGTCGACGGAGTTGTCCAAGATCTCCCACGCCAGGTGGTGCAGGCCCGCGGCGTTGACGCCGCCGATGTACATACCGGGGCGCTTGCGCACGGCCTCGAGGCCCTGGAGGACGGTCAGTTGGTCGGCGTTGTAGCTCATGTTCGCGCCAGGCGCGGCGGGCGGGGGGCGCTCGCACGCGGCCGAGGATCACCGGAGGTCGAGGTCACTGGAGTACGGGTGCACTAGAGAACGGGCGCACTAGAGAACGGGCGCACTAGAGAACGGGCGCACTAGAGAACGGGCGCACTGACTGGGTCGAGCACGATGCGTGCAATACGCCCGTTCTTCTGGATCTCGGTGCCCTTGCCGCCGCGGGCGGTGATCCGGTACTTCGCGGTCGAGATGGTCTTTTGCGCGCCGCGGTTCGTCTCGACGACCATGAGGTCGCGGTCGCCCGTGCTCGCTTTCACCCCGATCAAGCGGTCGCTGTCGCCCAGCTTGATCAGCATGACACCCTTGCCCGGGCCGCCGAGGTAATTCACCTCGTCCGCCGGGCACACCATCGCGTGGCAGCCCTCGCTGATCGCCAGGAGCGTCTCCGTGCCGTGCAGCGGGAACATGTTGACGACGACGTGGCCGTCCGCAGGCTTGGCGTAGCGGCGGCCGGAGCGCGTCGAAGGCTCCGCGTACTTGTCGAGGCCGAAGCGCAGGGCGAAGCCATCGCTCGTCGCGGCGAACCCATGCAACACGGGGCAGTGGTCGGGCTTCTTCGGGTCCTCGGCGATCGAGCCCGCGAGCGCGCGCGGGTCGAAGCTGACGACGGAGAGGATGCGCTCGCCGTCCTTCAGCTTGAACAGCTTTTGGATCGGCTCGCCGTGCCCGGTCGAGGCCGGAATGTCGACGAAGCGCGACGTGTAACACGCGCCGTGGCTCGAGAAGAAGGCCAGCGTCGCGCGCGTTGAGCCCGCGACACACGCGAGCACCGTGTCGCCCTCACGGATCCGTGACTTCGACGGCTCCTTGATCTCTTTCTGGCGCTTGATCCAACCGTCAGCCGTGACGAGCACGTGGCAGTCCTCGGCGATGATGAAGTCCTCTTCGGCGTACTGGACCTCTTCCTCCGGCGCTTCGATCACCGTGCGGCGCTTGGCCTCGGGGCCCTTGCCGTGCGCTTCGAGGACCTCGGTCAGCTCTGTGCGGACGATGCCCCAGCGGCCCGACTTGTTCGTGTCGCCCGTGTCGTCTTCCAAGAGCTTCCTGATCTCCTTCGCGCGCTTCGCCTTCTTCTTCAGCTCGTCCGTGACGAGGTTGATCTCGAGGCGCGCCAACCGGTACAGCTTCAGCTCGAGGATCGCGTCCGTCTGCTCTTCGTCGAGCTGGGCGAACCGCTTCATGATCTTGGCCGCAGCGTCCGCCTTGCCCTCGGACGCACGGATGATCCGAATGATCTCGTCGAGCGCGTCAAAGATGAGCGCGAAGCCCTCGAGGATGTGGATCCGCTTCTCGAGGCCGGCGAGCTCGTTCTCGAGCCTGCGCGTCACGACGCTGAGCCGGAAGTGCAGGAAGTGCCACAGGATCTCCTTCAGGCCGAGGCGCGCGGGCGCGCCGACCTCGGGGTTCTCCGTCGGCACGAGGCACGTCAGGTTGTAGCCAAAGCTGACTTGGAGCTGCGTGTGCTTGTAGAGGTAGGCCAGCGCCTTCGCCTCGTCCGCGTCCGCGCGCAGCTCGAGCTCGATCCGGATGTCGTCCGTCGAGAGGTCGCGCACATCGAGCAGCAGCGGCATCTTGCGGTCGAGCACGATCTGCGCGATCTGCTCGACGAGCGCGGACTTGTTGACCGCGTATGGGATGCTCGTCACGACGAGCGTCTTGGACGTCTTTGTGGTCGCCTTCGAGTCCTTCAGGACCGTCGCGCGCAGCTTGATGGAGCCGCTGCCGGACTTGTAGATCTCGCGCAGCTCGTCGCGCGACGTGATCACTTGCCCGCCGGTGGGGAAGTCAGGCCCTTGCACCGCGTCGTTCGCGACGAGGCGATAGTCCTGGATCTCCGGCTCCGCGAGCAGCTTGAGGCACGCGCGCAGCACCTCGCCGAGGTTGTGCGGCGGGATGTTCGTCGCCATCCCGACCGCGATGCCCGTGCCGCCGTTGACGAGCAGGTTCGGGTAGCGCGCGGGCAGCACCACCGGCTCGGTGTTCGTGCTGTCGTAGTTCGGCCGGAAGGGGACGGTGTCGTTCTTGATGTCGTCCAGCAGCGGCGACGCGAGCGGCGCCAGGCGGCACTCCGTGTACCGGTAGGCCGCCGCGGCGTCCCCGTCGACCGAGCCGAAGTTGCCGTGCCCATCGACGAGGCGGTGCCGCATCGCCCACGGCTGGGCGAGGCGCACGAGCGCGTCGTACAGCGCCGTGTCGCCGTGCGGGTGGAAGTCGCGCAGCGCGGAGCCCACGACACCGGCGCACTTGCGCGGCTTTGCGTCGGGCAGCAGCCGCTCGCGCAGCATCGTGTAGAGGATGCGCCGCTGCACCGGCTTCAGGCCGTCGCGCACGTCGGGCAGCGCCCGGCTCGTGATGACCGAGAGCGAATAGTTGAGGTAGCGCACCTGGGCCGCCTCGTGCAGGGCGACGCCTGAGTCGCCGCTGCCGCTCGCGCCGCCGCCAGAGCCTTGGGCGCCGTCGCCTCCGCTACCGCCCCGGCTCGGGGCGTCGTCGGTGTCCAGCATCGTATTGTCGTTCTTCGAGCGGCTGCGGGCCAAGCGTCGAGGCCTCCGGGAGAGCGGGCCCTGGGGTGCCCCATGGACCAGAGTAGACGGGCGAGGGTTGCGGACCGCCGACGATACGGTGTCGCCGCGACCAGTTACAAGCTGCGCCATGGGCCGCGCGACGGCGCGCCGCGCGAGCGAAGTCGCATTCCGGTCACGGGTCCCGGACATGGGCCGGCGCGCGGCCGGACGTCCGCCTACCAGCGCAGGACCGTGTCCACGAGCTGCCACACCCCGACGAGCGCCGCGAGGCAGATCGGCGCACTGCTGAAGCAACCCGCGCGGAGGAAGCGCTGCTGCAACGAGCCGGCGCAGACCGGACACGAGCGCGGCACGGGCTTGGGCAGCGCGGCGCCGCAGTGGGGGCACGTCTTCGCTTCGATGAGGCGCGGCACGCGCGTAGCGTACCGTCGTGTGCGCTCCGCGCGGCACACACATTCCGCGGCCGATGCGCCTCCGTCGCCCGGCACGCCCTTGCCCGGCAAGCCCTTCCACAGCACACCCTTGCCCGGCACGCCCTTGCACGGCACGCCGTTCCAAGCGGCGCCCGCCCGCCTGCCGGCGCGCAGGCCGTGCGCCGACCGCGCCGTCCGTCGCTGCAGCCGAGCTGGGTTCAGCCGAGTTCGATCGGCCCTGGGTCGAGCGCGCCGTCGCAGATCCCGGCGCGCGCTGCGCCATCGCGGAAGGCGCGCAGCGCGGCGCGCAGCTCGCCGGCCGGCTCGTAGAGGCACTCGACCTCGAGGTACTCGCGGCACGCCGCGACCGGCAGGCGCCAGGCGAGGGCCGCCTCGTCCGCGAGCGCGCGCTTGGCCGCCGCCCCGCGCTCATGCGCCGCACGGAACGCGCTGAGGTGCGGCGCGACGTCCGCGCGTGGGGCAACGATCCAGGCGGCGAACACAAACGGCAGGCCTGTGCGGCGGGTCCATTCCAGCGAGGGGTTCCAAGCCGGCAGCGCCTCGCCGACCGTCTCGCGCAGCGCTTCGTCGCCGATGCGCAGCCAGGCGTCCGCTTCGATCATTCGCGGGTCAGTGCCGCGCGGGACTTCGATGAACTCCGGCGCGCCGCCGGGCTGGGTCGCGCTGGCGGGGCGGTCGTGCAGGAGCGTGCGCACGAGCGCCTGCGCGGTGCGGCTCGCCGGGTCCATCGCGATCGACCGCACGTCCTCGATCGGCCGCCGTAGGAACACCTGGACGCTGCCCACGAAGCCGCGTCCGGCGACGGCAAAGCGGTCGAGGTAGCGGTACCCCGGCCGGCGAAAGAGCTCGATCGAGCTGACGAGGGCGACGTCGAGGGCGCCGTTGCGCAGCCCGTCGACGAGCAGCGCGGGCACCTCGCGGCGGAACTCGAGGCCCGGCTCGTGCTCGAGGCCGAGGTCGAGGGGGCGGCCGACGAGGTACGGGACGCTCCCGACGGCGAGGCGCGTGCGACTCATGGGCGAAATGTACGCAACCCGCGCCGCGCGCGTCGGTCCTAGCTGCGAGCGCCCGCCCAAAGGTCGGGTGCGGGGGCGCCCGCGCGGGCGCCCCCGGGCGCTCGATCGAGGGACCCCATGCGACACGTTCGACACGACGCCACGGCCGCGCTCACCCGTCCGTTCACTCTCTTGTGCGGCCTCTGCCTCTTGGGTGGCAGCGCCGAGCTCGCGGCCGCCAGCTCCACTGCGCCCACGGGCCATGGGTGGGCACGCCCGGCGCTCGCCGGCCTGAGGTTCGCTTGTCTCGCGCCGCCGGCGCTCCGACCTTGTGCGCAGGAAGTGCGCGCCGTGCTCGAGCCGCTCGGGGCGGGGATCGTGCCCGCCGTCGGGTTCGGCGCGGCCGTTGCCTATGTCGAAGCTGCGGCGAGCAGCGGCGCCGCCGGCGCGGGCGCCCCGGCGGACCCCCTCGCGCTCGACGACGTCGTGCTGATCGGGGCGCCCCTCGACGCTGCGGCGGCCGCCGGTCAAGTCGGCGCGACGGCGCGGGGCGCGGTGCACGTCTTCGTGCGGCGCGCCGCAGGCTTTGACCGCGAGCGGCACCTCGCGCCGCGCAGCGAGGGCCAGTCGCCCGCGACGCTCAGCGTCGCAGAGCGCTTCGGCAGCGCGCTCGCGACGCTGCCTGGGGGCCTCGTCGCGATCGGCGCGCCGGGGCGCGACGTTGCGCGCGGCGGCGCCGTCGTCGCGGACGCCGGCGGCGTCACCCTCGCGCAGCGTGCCTGGCGGGTGGCGGCTCCTGGGAGATGTGCAGGCCAGCGCCCCGTCCTCCGGGGCGCGCTTTGGCGCGGCGTTGGCGCTCGGCGCCGCGGCGCCGGGCGGGCTGCTGCTCGGGCGGCGGCTCCTGGTCGTCGGCGCGCCCGGCGCGACGAGCGCGGGGGTACGCTCGCGGGCGTCGCGCAGGTCTTTGTCGAGGGCGCCGCGGGGTTCACCGCACCTCGAGCTCGCAGCGCCGCGGCGCACGGTCGTCGGCCACTTCGGCGCCTCCGTCGCCGTCGTGGGGGACGCCAACGGCCTCAGCGCGGGGCCTGCAGCGACGTGTGTCGCGGTCGCTGCGCCGGGCGACGCGGGCGGGGGCCCCGGCGCGGGGGCGGTGTACCTCTTCGACCTCGCTGGGCACCTCCTCGACGTGCGCCGGGCCGCGCCGGATGTCCACCGCGGGCAGCCCCAAGGGGCGCGCTACGGCGAGCGCATCGCGGCCCTCGGCGCCGGGCGGCTCGCGATCGCGGCCCCAGCGCGGGGCGCGGTCGAGGTCTGCCGCGTCGAGGGCGGCATGTTCGTGCGCGAGGCGCTCTTCGAGGGCTCGCCCATCGTCGGCTTCGGCCTCGGCCTCGCTGGCGCTGGGGACACGTTGATCATCGGCGCGCCGTTCGCGGGGCCCGGCGCTGTGGGGCCCGGCGCAGTGGGACCCGGCGACCCAGGTCAAGGCAGCCCAGGGCCCGGTGACCCCGTGCTCGGCGGCGGGCGCGTGTTCGTCCTGCACCGCAGCGGCGGCGCCTGGGTCAGCGCGCCGTCGCTCGGGCCCTTGGCCTGTGCTGGCGCGGGCGGCGGGGCGCTGGGCGCGATCGTCGGGGCCGATGGCGATGAGCTCGGCCATGCGCTCGCGCTCGGGCACGGGGGCGCGGCGCTGGTGATCTCTGCGCCGAGCAGCGACCTCGGCTGCGGCTCAGGCGCGGCGTGCGATGTAGGCGCGGCGCTCGTCCTCGCGACGCAGCCGCCCGCGCGCGCGTTCTGCGAGCGGGGCGCGACGGGGACGCTCGAGGCGCTCGGCAGCGGGCGCCTCTCGGACGGCCGCTTCATGCTGCTCGCGGGCGACGCGCCCCCCGACGAGGTGGGGGTGCTGTACGCCGCGCTCGGCGGCGTCCATCCAGCGTCTGGCTCGTGTGTCTGCCTCGCGCCTCCGGTGCTGCGCGTCGGCGCCGCGGAGTCGGGGGCCGATGGGTTGTGGCAGCTCGCTGCGCATCCCTACGCCGCGCGGCTCCACGCCCGCAGCCCGGGCGTCGCTTGGTCGTTCCAGGTCGCGTGGCGCGGGGCGCGCGCGAGCTCGGGGTTGACGCTCTCGTTCACGCCGTGACCGCCGCCTCGGTGTCACTCGACGTAGTCGACCCAGGGCGGCGAGTACTTGATGCCGAGGGTCGTGATGCGTTGCACGAGCTGTTCATAGCTCAGCCCAACCAGCTCCGCCCCGGCTGAGAAGTCCTCGCCGTATGCCAGGTCGGGGTTGGGGTTGGCCTCCAAGACGTAGACCGCGCCATCCGCCGTGAGGCGCAGGTCGACGCGCGCATAGCCCGAGAGGTCGAGCGCGGCGTAGACGCGCCGCGCCGTGCGCTTGATCCGCTCTCCCACGCCAGGGTCGAGGTCTGTCGCAGGGCGGGCGGTCAGGCCGATCTTCTCTTGATAGGCCATGTCCCACTTGATGCGCTCCGTCAGGATCGGCTCGGAGCCGGCTGGAAGTTTGGCGAAGATCGTTTCGATCGGCGGAAAGACGGTCACGCGCTCATTGCCAAGGACGCCGACGCTGAGCTCGCGGCCCTGGACGTACTCCTCGACGATCGCGCTCGTGCCGATGCGCTCGTGGACGTACGCCACGCGCTCGCGCAGCGCATCGAGGTCATAGACGATCGAGGCCTGCGAGATGCCTAGCGAGGCCTCTTCTGACAACGACTTGACGATGACAGGGAAGTTCAGCGCGAGGCGTGAGGGCACCTTGCGACCGCGCGCAAACGCCGTAAAGCGCGGCACCCGCACGCGGTGATACGTAAGGACCTTTTTGGACAGCTCTTTGTCGCCGGCCAGGAAGAGCCCGCGCGGATTGCAGCCCGTATAGGGCGCCTTCAACAGCTCGAAGTAGCTCGCGACGTGGGCGTCATAAGCGCGCACGCCGTGGAAGTTGACGAGCATATTGAAGCAGACGGCCGGCTCGTGCTCCTTGATCGCACGTCGAATGACGGACAAGTCGTCGCCGACGGGTATCGTGATGACTTCGTGCCCCAGGGCCTCGAGGGAGACGATGATGTCGTACTCCATCTTGAAGGGGCGCACCTCCGCCATCGTGAGCCCTTCGATGCTCTCCGGCGGCACGAGGTTGTCGTGCAGCAAGGCCAAGACCTTGAGCTGCTTCATCTGTGGAACTCCTGGCGTCCGCGCGCGGACAGGGTGGAGAGCATGGTGAGGAGGATCGCTGCGCCGATGCGGCTCTCCGCTTCCGAGCGAGACAGCCGGAGCCCGAGCTCCTTGCAGCGGCTCATCATCATGCGCAGCGATTGATCGACGTCGTAGCGATATTGTCCCGTCAGCTCCGAGACCCGCGCGCGCAGCTCCTGGCGCCGTTCGCGCAGGAAGGTGGCCGCGGCTGGGCGCCGCGCGTGGATGCGCTCGTCTGAGAAGAGCCGAAGGAGCTCCGTGTCGATCTCTGCCGGCTCGTCCTTGACGAACGCTCGCTTGCGGGCCTTGTAGTGCTCGCGCAGTGTGATCCGCTCGGTGCTCAAGGCGCCAGGTTTGCGGCGCGTGCGAGTCACCATCGCTGCGCCGCGCAGGTCTGCGACGATCGAGTCGACGGCCTCGAGCTTCGCCAGCGCGGGCCAGCCCTCGTACTCTCGACGCCAGGTCGCGCGGGGCCCGAGCCACACGGCGAACGACTCGGCCCAGTCTTCGGCCGGGTGGCTCTGGGCGTACCAGAAGTCCAAGTGCTGCACGAACCGCCGGCTGCCGGGGTTCGGCCGGTATTGCCAGCGATAGGGCTCTGAGTAGTTGCCGAAGGTCTTGCGCCACAGGGCCTTGCGGTGCAGCCCGTAGGCATTGTCGAACGCGTGCCCCGCCTCGTGGCGCAGGAGCTTCATGCACCAGCGCTGTGTTCCGCCCTCGACCTCGTACATCTGCTTGTGCTCGAGCCGGGCGAGGCGCGGGTGGGCGAGGTAGAAGGGCGCCGCGAAGCCGGGCACGCCGTCCGGGGTGAACCAGCCGGTCGAGAGCCACACGTGGGGCCGAAAGCGCAGCCCGGCGCGTTCGAGCTCGCGCCACAAGCGCGCGATCCGGGCCTCGAGCGCCGTGCCCGGGATGTCGATCCCGAGGTCGCACAGGCGGACGTCGAGCAGCTCTTCTTGGTCGAGCTTGGACCACCAGGGCGCGGCAGGTCGACGGGTCATGGCCCGACCATAGCGAATCGCCGCGGCGTACGGCCACAGGGGGGGCGGTGCGCAGGAGAAGGCGCTCCGCAGCGCGCCCGCCGAGCAGCCGTATGGCGCGCCCTGGTTGCGACAGCACGCCACAGCGACGAGGAGCCCCGTTGACCCTCCCCCTCGCGAGTGCGATCCTCTCCGTGCTGGCGCGCTGCCCTCGACGTTCGACGGGGCGCCGCCGGTCCCGTTGGAGTCGTGATCCCCCCTCCCGAGTGGGCCCGTTGGCGGGCGAGCGGTCCGTCGCATCGAGCTGACGGGGCACCGTTTCGTCGCTGTGCGCGTGGCGGTCGCGGCCGACGCGCGCGCGTGACGGCGCTCAGCGGCTTGGTGGCGCTCGGCGGCTTCGTGGCGCTGCTGGGCGCGGGCTGCGGGCTCGAGCCGGTGCCGCCGGTGATGGAGTTCACGGTCTCGCCCGACACGCAGTTCGCCTTCGAGGACGAAGGCCTCGAGCCGGCGGATGCGGCGGTCGCTGCGGGCCAGGTCGAGGGCGCCCTGCAGCTGCTCTTCGGGTCGCCCGCGCGGCCGGGTTACTTGGTGCTCGAAGCGTGGGAAGCGGACGAGCGCGACCCGAACTTCGGCCAGGACGAGCTCGACGACGCGGCCTGGGAGGCCGTCGCCCGCGACAACGAGGTGCGCTTCGCGCGCCAGCTAGAGGCCGTCCGCAAGGGTGATCACGTTCAAGTGCCGCGCCCATGGGGCGCGGTCGCCACTTGGGCGCGGTGGAAGTGGGCCTTCTCGCCGCTGATCGAAGCGCGGGTCGACCCGTCCAACTTGCACCCGTCTTCGCCCGTTCCGGGCGACAGCGACGAACCGTCGTTCACTTGGGCTGACGAAGCCGAGCGCTTCTGGCAGCGCCAATACCCCGCCCTGGTCGAGTCGGCCGCGCTCTACCAGCGCCATTGTGTGCATTGCCACGGCGTGACGGGCGCCGGCGATGGGCCGAGCGGCGTGACGCTCGAGCCGGCGCCCCGTGACTTCCGGCGCGGCGTCTTCAAATGGAGCGCCGTGGAGGCCGGCCATCGCCCGCGTCGCGCGGACCTCTTGCGCGTCCTCGAGCGCGGCGTCGAGGGCACGGCGATGCCGTCGTTCGCGCGCCTGACGCGCGCGGAGCGCGAGGGCCTCGTCGACTGGGTGCGCTTGCTCGCAGTGCGCGGCGAGACCGAGCTGCTCGTGACGGCGCTCGCGGCGCAGCGCGGCAGCGTCACCCCGGAGCTCGCGACCCAAGCGTACGGTCGCACCTGGAGCCGCTGGGACGAAGCCGCGGATCGCCTGGCCGAGGTCCCGGCGATGCGCGATCCGGACGCGTTCACGCCCGAGGACGTCGCGCGCGGCGCGGCGCTGTTCGCCGGTGACACGGCCAAGTGCACGACGTGCCACGGGGCCGCCGGGCACGGCGACGGCGACGCGATCTGGGAGCTCGACGAGGACGGCGCGCGGACGCGGCGCCTCGATTTGTGGGGCGCGCCCAGCGCGCCGCGCGACCTGACGCTCGGGGTCTTCCACGGCGGCGATCGCCCGGCGGACCTCTACCGTCGGATCAGGTACGGCATCGGCGGCACCATCATGCCGGCCGCGGACCCGGGGCTCTCGGAGGACGACGTCTTCGCGCTCGTCGCCTATGTCCTGTCCCTGCGCGGACCGCGCTTCGCGCCGGCCACGGGTGAGGTGCCGCGATGATGCGCTACGTCCTGCCGCTGCTCGTGCTCCTCGGCGCAGGCGCCGCGTTTTGGAGCGTGCTGTCGCCCCACGAGCTCGGCCTCGGCGCCGCCGTGTTCCCCGACGAGGTCACCCGCGGCGGCGAGGCCGTCGATCGCCTCTTCGACGAGATCGCGGCGCTCATGGGGTTCCTGTTGCTCCTGACGGCGGGCCTCATCGCGTGGGTCGTCGTGCGCGGCGCGGGGCGGCGCGACGGCCTGGGGTCGGAGCGCACGGGCAGCGCCGCGCTCGAGTTCATCTGGACCGCGTTGCCCGCGGTCGCGCTGGCGCTGTTGCTCGTGCGCCAGCTCGAGGTGCGCAAGGTCCTTGCCGACGCGCCGAGCGCCGAGGGCCTCGGCGCGCCCTTTGTCGTCGGCGTCGACGCGCACCAATTCGAGTGGCGGTTCCGCTACCCCGGCAGAGACGGCGCCGTCTGGACGGCGGACGATGTCGTGACGGTGAACGAGCTCGCGCTGCCCGCGGGCCGGCCGGTCGAGCTCGTCATGCGCTCGCGGGACGTCATTCACTCGTTCTTCGCGCCGGCGCTGCGGACCAAGCGTGACATCGTGCCCGGCCGTGACACGCGGCTCGCCTTTGTCATCGACCCCGAGGACCTCCCGCTCGGCTTCACCTCCGGCCAGGAGGCCCAGCTCGGCCTCGAGTGCGCCGAGCTGTGCGGCTGGGGGCACGGCGCGATGGTCGGGCGGATCCGCGTCCTCGGCGCGGACGCGCTGACGCGCTGGCTGACCGCGCGCTCCGATGAGCGCCTCGCGACCGACTGACGCCCGCGCCGCCCTCTCCGCTGCACCAACACGCAATCATGGGACCCCTCGCACGACTCGCGCACCGGATGACCGACGACACGCGCCGCGTGCGCGTCGTGCCGGCGCACGCGCCGGCGGGGTCCTTTCGGCGCTACATCCTGTCGACCGACCACAAGACGATCGGCATTCAGTTCCTGATCACGGGCACGTTCATGGCGCTGCTCGGCGCGCTCCTCGCGTTGATCATGCGCGTCCAAATCGCGTGGCCGGGCGCAGAGGTGCCGATCGTCGGCGCGACGCTGTTCCCTGGGACGGGCGGCTCGGTGCCGCCGGACGTGTACGCCGCGCTCTTCACGCTGCACGGGACGATCATGACGTTCTTCGTCATCATCCCGCTGCTCACGGGCGCGTTCGGCAACTACCTGATCCCGCTGATGATCGGAGCGCACGACATGGCGTTCCCGAAGCTCAACGCGCTCAGCTATTGGCTCCTGTGGCCTGGGATCGTGTTCATCGTGCTGGCGTTCGGCGCCCCGGGCGGCGGGCCCGGCGCGGGTTGGACGGCCTACGCGCCGCTCTCGACGATCGGCGCCTATGCGCCTGGCAGCCTCGACGGGCAGACGTACTGGCTGCTGGCGGTCACGTTCGCGGGCCTCTCGTCGCTCGTCGGCTCGATCAACTACCTCGTCACCGTCGTGAAGATGCGCGCCCCGGGGCTGACGCTCGGCAAGCTGCCGCTGACGGTGTGGGGGCTCTGTATCGCCGCGGTGATCCAGCTCATGGCGTTGCCGGTGTTGACCTCCGGCGCCGCGATGATGGCGATGGACCGCGTCTTCCAGGCGGGCTTCTTCTCGCCGTCGCAAGGCAGCGGCGAGCCGCTCTTGTGGCAGCACCTCTTCTGGTTCTACAGCCACCCCGCGGTCTACGTGATGGTGCTGCCGGCGATGGGGCTCGTCTCGGACATCATGAGCGTCCACGCGCGCAAGGCCATCTTCGGCTACGGCGCGATGGTGATGTCCATGCTGACGATCGCCGGCTTGGGCTTCATCGTGTGGGGCCACCACATGTTCACGTCGGGCATGGACCCGCGGCTCGAGCTCGGGTTCCTGTCCTCGACGGTGCTCATCGCGCTGCCCTCGGGGGTCAAGGTCTTCAACTGGATCGCGACGCTCTGGGGCGGGCGCATTCGCTTGACGGCGGCGATGCAGTTCGCGATCGGCTTCGTCGCGCTGTTCATCATCGGCGGCCTGTCCGGGCTCTGGCTCGCCTCGACGCCCAACGACGCGTACCTGCACGACACCTACACGGTCGTGGCGCACTTCCACTACATCGTCGTCGGGGGCTCCCTCCTCGCGATGTTCGGCGGCATCTACCACTGGTTCCCGAAGATGGTCGGCCGGCGGCTCTCGGAGTCCCTCGGCACGATCCACTTCGTCGGGACGTTCGTGCTGTTGAACTGTGTCTTCCTGCCGATGCACCAGCTCGGCTTCGCTGGGATGATCCGCCGCACCTACGACCCATACACGCTGCCGGGCATGGAGGCGCTCCAGCCGTTGAACGCGTTTGTGACGTGGAGCGCGATGTTGCTCGGGTTATGGCAGCTCTGGTTCCTGGTCAACGTCGTGCTCGCGCTCGTCGCGGGGCCGGCGTCTGGACGTGATCCCTGGCGCGCGCGCAGCCTTGAATGGCGGGCGCCATCGCCGCCTGGGCCGGGCAACTTCGATGCGCCGGTCGCGGCGGGGGCTGGGCCGTACGCGTACGGCCTCGGGCTCGATGACGATTTGCGCGCGGCGCGTCCTCAGGACGACGTCGCGCGAACAGGAGGGCAAGCATGAGCTCCGTGACGACCGACGCGCTGCGTCCCGGCTTGGCGCCGGGCGCCGACCGGCCCACCGCGGCGACGCGCGTGGAGGGCACCCTCGCCGCGCCGCGCGCTCGGCTGCGTCAGGCCATCGTCGTGCTCTGTCTGCTCGCCGTGCCGCTGACCGCGGCCCGCAGCTGGCAGCTCGTCTGGCAGCCGCTCATCCCGCTCGCGCTGCTCTATTGCAACGTCCACACCGTCGCGCGTGTGCAGACGGCCGCTGTCCTCTTGCTCTTGATGCTCGGGGCGGCGGTGACGACCTATCGGGTCGGGATGGCCGTGCCGGATTGGCCCGGCACGTTCAGCGAGAACATGTGGACGTTCCCGCTCTCGGACATGCTCGAGCGCGGCTATGGCGTGACGCTCGAGCACACCCACCGCCTCTGGGCGAGCGGCGTCGGCCTCGTCGCGATCTGCCAGGTCCTCGTCGCCCACATCCAGCGCGAGCGGCGCGCGGTCGTGGCCCTGTCTTGGGCCGCGCTCGTCGCGATCAGCTTCCAAGGGCTCCTCGGGGGGACGCGTGTCCTCGAGAACAGCCAGCACCTCGCGTTCTTGCACGGCGCGCTCGCGCAGGCCGTCTTCGCGGTCGTCGTTGTGGGGCTGATCGTTTCCAGCCGCCGTTGGCGCGCCGCGCCGCAGTTCGCGTGCAAGGACGCGGCGCCGCTGCGCAAGGCTGCGGCGCTCGCGACGCTGTTCGTCTACGTGCAGATCGTCCTCGGGGCTGCGACCCGGCACTCCGGCGCGAACTTGCCGCTCGGGCTCCATTTGACGCTCGCGATCGGCGTCCTCGTGCTCGTCACGATCCTGATCGGTCGCTTGGGGCGCGCGCATCAGCGCGGCGTCGAAGCGGGGGAGGACCGCGGCGTCTTGCGCACGCTGCGGATCGCGACCGTCGCGGCGCTCCACACTCAGATCCTGCTCGGGATCCTCGTGACCGTCGGCATCTTCATGCTGTCCGGCGGCTTCGAGGCCCAGGTCTCCGTCGGCGAGGCGGTGTTCGCCAGCTTGCACGTCGCCGGCGGCGCCGTGCTCCTCGCGACCTGTGTCGCGGGCTCGCTTTGGTCCTGGCGCCTGCTCGCGCCGGGGTCCGTTCGTCCCCAGTCCATTGGAGGTGCGTCGTGACGACCACCGAACTTCCGCCTGTTCCGCTCGCGGTGGCGTCGCCTGCGGCGCCCGCTGTCGCCCCCTTGGTCTCCCCGGCGGAGACGACGCTCCTCGCCCATTGGGGCGAGCTCTTGCGCGTGCGCATCGCGTCGATGGTGGTGCTGACGGCGCTGCTCGGCGCGTGGCTCGCTGAGCCGACCCTCCACGGGCTCGTCCGCGGCTTCGAGGCGGCCGTCTACATCTTGCTCGTCACCGCGTCGGCCAGCATCTTGAACCAAGTGTTCGAGCGCGACACGGATCGCCTCATGGAGCGCACGCGCCGCCGCCCGCTCGTGACCGGCGACGTGTCCGTGGCCACGGCCACTTGGGTCGCGCTCTTCACGGCCGCCGCCGGCACCGTCGGGCTCGCGACGCGCTTCAACCTCTTGTCGGCGGTGCTGCTGCTCGCGACGCTCGTCTCGTACGTGGCGATCTACACGCCGCTGAAGCGCGTCAGCACCTTGAACACCGCGTTCGGCGCCATCCCCGGCGCCGCGCCGCCGCTCATCGCGTACGCGGCGCTGGCGGGCGAGGTCGGGCCGTGGGCCTGGGCCGTGTTCGGCGTCCTGTACATCTGGCAGTTCCCGCATTTCATGGCGATCGCTTGGCGGTGCCGCGAAGACTACGCGCGCGCGGGTCACAAGATGGTCGGCGCGGTGCCGGGCTCGGAGGGCATGGCCGGTCGCCAGGCGCTCGTGTATTCGCTCGCGATCGTGCCGGTGTCGATGCTGCCTGCGATGTGGGGGATGGCGGGCCTCGTGTATGTGGTCGGCGCCCTGTGCCTGGGGCTCGCGTACATCGTGCCCTCGGCGCGCTTTGCCGCCCGCGAGGACGCGCCGCGCGCGCGCGCGCTGCTGCTCGTGTCGCTCTTCTACTTGCCGCTGTACTTCCTGCTCGTGCTGGTCGACCCGGTGGTCCGCGGATGAGCGCGCACGCCGTCGCCTACGACTACGAGAGCGGCCCGCCGATCGAACGCGGCCGGCTCGGCGTCTGGCTGTTCATCGTCGGCGAGGTGATGTTCTTCGCGGGGCTCTTCTCCGCTTGGCTCGTGCTGCGCGCGGGCGCGCGCGATTGGCCGGCGGCGCCGCGGGTGGACCTGAACCTCGGCATCGCGTTCACCGTGGTGCTGCTCCTCGCCTCGGTGGCGGCGGGCGCTGCGACGCGCGCTGCACGGCGCGGCGCGGGGGACTCCGCTGGCGGCGGGCGATTGACGCGTTGGCTCTTCGTCGCCGCGGCGCTGGGCGCTGCGTTCCTCGGCGGCCAGGCGTACGAATACGCGCACCTCTTGCGGGAGGGTATCGCGCCGCGCACGGACGTCGCGTGGGGGATGTTCTTCCTGATCACCGCGGCGCACGGCACGCACGTCCTCGTGGGCGTCGTGTGGAACTTGTCCTGGCCTGGCGCGCTTGGCGCGGCCGGCTGCCTCGCTGGCGCGCGCGCCACGTCGAGTACGGCGCCCTCTACCAGCACTTCGTCGACGTGGTCTGGCTGGGTGTCTTCGCTGCCCTCTATCTCGTCGGCTGAAGCCCACTATGTTGCGCGACATTCCGCGTTGGTGCGCTGCCCTGTGCGCGTCGGTCGTCGCGGCGCTCGCTGGCTCCGCGGCTCCAATCTCGGCGGCGCCCATCTCTGCGGCGCCCATCTCTGCGGGGCCTGTCTTTGCGGCGCCCGCCGCGGCGCAAGGTTGGGTCGGCGCCAGCGCCGCGGCGCCGGAGCCCGGCTCGCCCGATCGCTTCGGAGACGTCCCCGACTTCTCGTTCACGGAGGCGGACGGGCGGACGGTCACGCGGGCGGACCTCTTGGGCGCGCCGTGGCTCGCTGTGCCGTTCTTCGTGAAGTGCACGGGGCCGTGCCCGTCGATCACGACGGACCTGCGCTCGCGGTTGCACGACGACCTCGCGGGCACGCCGATCCGTATCGTCTCGTTCTCGCTCGATCCGACGCTCGATACGCCGGCGGAGCTCGCCGACTATCGCCAGCTGCGTCGCATCGACCCTGCGCGGTGGTGGTTCTTGACGTGCGAAGACGAGGCCGCGATGCAGCGCTTCCTCAGCGATGGCTTGAAGGTCCCGGCGCAGCGCGCGGACGCGCCCGTCGACTACGGCCAGAGCATCACCCACGGCACGCGCATGCCCGTGATCGACGCGGCGGGCAAGATCGCGGGTTGGTATGAGCTCGCGGCGCCGACGATGGTCAAGGAGATCGAGGACTCGACGTTGCACGGGGACGTGATCGATGCCCACTACGCGCTGTTGAAGGCGCGCCTCTTTGCGCTCGCGGGGCTCCCGTACGGCGACCCGCCGCGGGTGGGGCCGCGGCCCTATTCGCCGCTGCCGCTGGTGAACGCGTGCTTGAACGGGACGGCGTTTGTCCTCCTCGTGCTCGGCCTCATCGCCATCAAGCGCGGCCGAAGGGAGGCGCACGAGCACCTCATGAAGCTGGCGTTCCTCGCGAGCGCCGCCTTCTTGGTCAGCTACCTCTACTACCACGGCGTCGTGCAGCGCCAGAACGGGCCGATGAAGTTCAACGGCGTCGGCGCCGCGCGCACGGCATACTTCGTGCTGCTCATCACGCACGTCGTGTTGGCGGTCGTGAACCTGCCGATGGTGCTGCGCACCTTTTGGCTCGCGCACCGCAGGCGCTGGGACGCGCACAAGCGGATGGCGAAGCTCACGCTGCCGATCTGGCTCTACGTGTCCATCACCGGGGTCATCGTGTACCTCGTGCTGTACCCCTTCAATCCGGCGGCGTAGGCCGTTCGAACATGCCGACGCTCCTGCTGGCCGCGCCATTCTTCTGAGACAGCTGCAAGGAGGCGGTCGCCTCCGCACAGCCACTGTTGGCGCAGGGCTTCTCGTGGAGCATCGGGCTGCTCCTCGTCACCGTGCTCGTCCTGGTGCCGACGCTCTTTACGTTGGCGGTGGTGCGCAGGTCCCTCGGGCCGCCGCGCTGACCACTCCGGAAGCTGGACCCCATGACTGGCAAGGGTCATCCAAACACCCTGTAACCCTCGTCGTCGAGACCAGTCATCGTCATGGCCCCTCTGGGGCCCTTGACGAGGACCCCGATGACCTTCGAACCGCCGGCCTGCCCGAACCCTGATCCCTGCCCGTCGCAAAGCGGCGAGGTCCCCTTTGCATGTCGCCCCGCGGGGTGGTTCTCGCGCAAGTGCGACGGGCTCATCGTGCAGCGCTTCCGGTGCTGCGTGTGTGGCAAGCGCTTCTCCGAGCAGACCTTCAAAGCGACCTACCGCCAAAAGCGCCCGGAGCTGAACGAGCCCTGCTTCCGCCTCTTTGTCGCGAAGGTGACGATGCGCCAGGCGTCGCGCACGCTGCTCTGCAACCGCAAGTCCATCCGCCGCCGCATGCTGCTGCTGGGCGACATCGGCGAGGCCACCCACGGGCACTTCGCGCCCAAGCGCGACGAAGCGCGGTTCATGGCCGGCACGTTCCTGTTGGACGAGCTCGAGACGTACGCGACGTCGCGGCGGAACAACCCCTTGACCGTGCCGGTGTTGATCCACGGCGAGAGCTTCTTCGTCGTCCATACGGAGGTCGGGCTCTTGCCACGCCGCGGGGGCCTGGGGCGCGATGAAGCGGCGCCTGACCCGCTCTCGGAGGCGGAGGACGAGGCGCGGCGCCTCGGCTCGAAGGCGGCCGTGAGGGCGTGCTTCGAGCGGCTGCAGGAGGTCACGCCGCCGACAGGCGCGGTGCGCATCGCGACCGACTGCAAAGCGACCTACCCGGTGCTCGTGCGCGAGGCCTTCGGCGAGCGCGTCGAGCACACGGAGACGCTGTCGACGGTGCCGCGCGGGACTGACAACCCGCTCTTCAAGATCAACCACACGTTCGCGCTGATGCGCGACGGCATCTCGCGGCTCGTGCGCGAGACGTGGGCGGCGTCGAAGCGCGCGGGGTGGCTGAAGCGCCACCTGTGGATCTGGATCAGCTACCGCAACTACGTCCGCGGGGTGACCAACGCGGAGCGCCACGTCACGCCCGCGATGAAGATCGGCGCCGCGGACCGGCAGCTGACGGTCCCGGAGCTGATCCTGTGGCGCCCGCGCTGGGTCCCGGCGCTGATCGGGGCCTGACGCGCGCGCCCGAGCAGGCCTCAGAGGCGCCGCGGGCAGCGCGCCGAGCGGTTGCCAGAGGGCCAGCGTCGAGGGTGCCTCAACCATGGCCCTTGGGCGCAATACAGCATCCTTCACTCCGCGCTCAGAATGGGGTCTTGCCAATCATGGGGTCCAGCTTCCAGGGGATCCGTTGTGTGGCCTTTGACTTGCACCGATGTCACGAAGCCCATCGAGCGCGGAATCGCGTGACTCGCTCGCAACCCCAGGAGGTGCGTTGTGGTCTCGTGCTCGATGATCACTCGGCGCGAGGTCGTATGGGGCGGGGTGGGCGCGGCCCTTGGAATGGGTGGCGTCGGGCATCGCTTCGGAGCGATCTGGCGCGGGCCCGCGGCGCGCGGCCCCGCAGAGGTTTGGCTCGCGGATCGCGCCGCCGGTGCGGTCTGGTCCTGTGACGGCGACGGGGGGCTCCTGGCTCGGGTCCAGGTGCCGGCGCCGATCGCGCTCGCTCCGGATGGCACGGGTGGGGTCTGGGTCGTGAGCGCGCTCGAGGGGGTCCCGCTCGCCGCGCATCAACTCCTACACCTCGCGCCGGACGGCGCGTTCATGGAACGGACACCTTGCGCGCCGCCGCCTCTGCGCCACGGGCCGCGGATCCTTGTGTGCGCCGCGGGGCAGCGGGTCGTTGTCATCGAAGGCGTCGGCGGTCGCGCGGTCGCGTCGAGCCTCACCTCGAAAGGGCTCTGCGCGTCCCCCTTGGGCTGCGAGCCGCGGGCGATCGCCGCGCGGCGAGGGTTTCTCTGGTGCTTGGGCGAACGTGGGGACCTGGTCGCGCTGCGGATGTCGGGCGCTGCGATCGGGATGGGGGCCGGTGTCGAGCTGCCTCGATGCTCCAGCCGCGCCACCGACCGGCTCCCGCGCGAGGCCACCGGCCTGGACCTCGCGCTCGATCACGACGGGCGCGGCGCTTGGGTCCTCGGGCGGACCCCCGGGCGTTCGTGCATCGGGCGCTGGCACTTGGACGCGGACGGCACGCCGCGCCGCGTCTGGCTCAGGTGGCTGTCCTTCGAAGCGGCCGCCATCGCGGCGACCCGCGGGGGATGCGCTTGGATCGCCGACGCCCGCGCGCCGCGTGCGGTCGCCCTGTCCGGCGAGGGGCGGGTCACCGTTTGGCGGGCGGACCTGCCCGGCGAGGGCATCGAGGACGTGCTCGCCCACGCCGATGGGGGCGCATGGTTCGCGGCGGCTGGGGCGCTCCTACGGGTCGGGCCCAGCGGAGAGTCGCGCCCTGGCCAAGGGCGCCTCGGTCACGTCGTTTCGCTCGCGTCAGCCATCCCCATGGCTTGAACGAGCAGCGCAGCGACCAGGGTCTTGGCGTCCGCGGGCTCTGCAACAAGGAGCTCCGCGGGCGTCGCGAAGACCAGGTCGAGCTCTTCGTCGTCGTCTGCTGCGAGCTTGTCTGCGCCCACCTCGGTCAGGCCCGTCGCGAGATAGAGGTACATGACCTCGGTACAGAAGCCGACGGCCGGAAAGAACCGTCGCATGAGCGTCCAATGCGCCGCGCGATAACCGGTCTCTTCTTCCAGCTCGCGCTGCGCGGCGGCGAGCGGGTCTTCGCCCGGCTCTAACCGGCCAGCCGGCACCTCGATCAACCAGTCACCCGCCGGGATCCGGTATTGACGGACACAGATCAGCCGGCCGTCGTCGGTCACGGCCGCGACCGCCGCCGCGCCCGCGTGGAGCACGACGTCGTAGCGCTGTTCGAGCCCGGAAGGAAGCTCCACGCGCGCGCGCGCGACGTCGAAGACGCGCCCGTGGTGCAGCGCCTCCACGCCGAGGTCGCGTACACCTGCCCCGTGCGCGAGCTCGCGTCGCGCGAGGCTCGCATAGGTCGCGTCTGAAGGCAGCGTCATGCGGCTTTGGGGCGCTTGGGCGTCCGTCGACTCGACTCTGCGTCGACCAGCTTCACGTCAATCGTTGATGTCGTCGAGGTCGGAAGCGGTGCTCGGACCCTCGTCGTCGTCTTCGAAATCGGTGTCACGCACTTCACGTGACTGTCGCTCGAGGACGTTCATGAAGCCGAGCACGGAGTTCGCGATGTCTCCGCGCTGACGGTCCATGCAGATCTGGGCGAAGCGCGCCATCTGCTTCTTGAGCTTCTCGAAATCCTTCAGGACCGGCGATTCTGCGCGTTTGCGTCGCCGCTCCTTACGCGCTTCGACTTCCTTGATCTTCGCTTCGAGCTCGCGGATGAGTTCGATTTCGTCGCGGCGCTTACGTCCGCTCTCGGTCCGTTCCTGAATGGCCATGGATTCGGAGCTTTGAGGTCTAGTCTGAATTCGAGTCGAGGATCGAGTCGAGCAACCTGAGCCCATGGCTCGATCCGGGTCTGATTCGCTTCATGCCTGGCTCGCAGGAGCCGGACTTCGTTCGCAGGTCGTAGCGGCAGAAGTGAAGCGTCCCCGCTTGGAGCGACTCTGCTCGAAGCACATCTGCGCAGGCGCACATGGTGTGGCGCCGAAAGCGCAGCTGCACGCCGCCCGCCTGAAACGGCGAGGTCACTCGAACCAGCTCCGGAGACTTGTAGTGTTTCGAAGCGTCCTTTTCTACTGATTAGCGTCGAGACTTGGCGAGTTCGTGTCCGTTCCTTACACTCTCCCGCCCGTTCGCGCGCCTCGAGTCGGCCGCGGACCTGCTGCGTCGCCCCGACGCACCCTCTCGAAGACCCTCGCACCTCGGGTTGTTCCTAGGTGTCCCAACGCAGTGCACGAAGACCTCGAACGGGTTCTCTTCACAGAGGCCGAGATCCTGACCGGGATCGAACGCGTTGCGGCGCAGGTGACGGAGCTGTATCGAGGCAGCGACTTCACGGTCGTGTCCGTGCTCAAGGGCTCGTGTGTGTTCTGCGCGGACCTCATCCGACGGCTCCCGATCCCGCTGCAGCTCGCCTTCGTGGCGGCGTCCTCGTATGGCGCAGGTACGACGGCGAGCGAGCTGCAGGTCAACTACTTGCCGACGGGCAGCGAGATCGAGGGGCGGCGGCTGCTGCTCGTGGATGACATCCTCGATACGGGCCAGACGATGCACCGCCTGAAGCGCGAGTTCCTCGCGCGGGGCGCGCGCGACGTGCGCACCTGCGTCTTCCTCGACAAGCCTGCGCGGCGCGCGGTGGAGCTCGAGGCCGACTTCCACGTGCTCCGAGTGCCAGACCTCTTCGTCGTCGGCTACGGCCTCGACTTCGCGGGGATGTATCGCAACCTGCCGATCGTCGGCGTGCTGAAACCCGAGATCTACACGCGCGCTGGGGCCTCGAACGCCGCGCCGACCGAGAGGTAGGACCCGTGCAGTACACCTTCGTTGTTCCACCGGAGCGGGCGGGCCTCGAGCTCGACGAGTTCCTCTGTGTGATGTTCCCGGGCGTGCCCAAGGGCGCGCTGCGCGCGCAAGTCCGCGCCGGTCGCGTCCTGCTCGATGGCGCGGACGTGCACTCGGCGCGCCGCTTGCGTGACGGCGACGTCGTGATTTGCGCGTTCAATGAGGACGAGCTGCCGAGCGCGCCCGCCGCGCCTGTCGTTGCACTGACCGTCCTCTACGAGGACGACGCGGTGCTCGTCGTCGAGAAGCCGGCGAAGCTCGCCGTCGAGAGCGAACGCTGGGCGCCCGACCTCCCGACGCTCGCCGGGGGCTTGCTCGCCCTCGCCGAAGAGCGCGGCGTCGCGTGGCGCCCGCGCCTCGTTCACCGCCTCGACAAGGACACGACCGGCGCGATCGCAGCGGCCAAGACGCTCGACGCCGAGCGCGCGCTGCGGACAGCGTTCGAGGAGGGCACCGTCCGCAAGCGCTACCTCGCCCTGGTCGAAGGGGAACACCCGCTGGAGGAAGGCGAGTTCGAGGTCATCGACCGGCCGATCGGGCCCGACGAGCGCAAGAGCGGGCGCATGATGGTGCACGCGAGCGGCAAGCCGAGCCAGACGCGCGTGTCGGTGGTCGAGCGCTTCGCCGGCTACACGCTGCTCGCCGCGGAACCCCTCACGGGGAGAACGCATCAGATCCGCGTACACCTCTCGGACGCGGGGTTCCCCCTCGTCATCGATCACGTGTACGGGCGGCGCAACGAGCTCAAGCTCTCCGAGTTCAAGACCGGGTACCGTCCGAAGCGCGGCGTCGTCGAGAAGCCGCTGATGGACCGCCTTACGCTGCATGCGCAGGTCTTGACGCTGCCTGCTGTGGCCGCGACGGATGAGTCGCCGGGGAGCCCCGGCGCGCGCGTTGAATCACCGCTGCCTTCGGACCTCGGGCGGGTCCTCAAGCAGCTCCGTAAGGTTCGCCCTTTCCGCGAGCGGCGCCGATGAAACTCAAAGAACGCCCGAATGATTTCCAGGTCACCGAGCTCCTGCGCGAAGGGCTGTTGCTCGAGCGCGGGCCGCACCGCGTCTACCGCGTCACGAAGCGCAAGCTGACGTCGATCGAGGCGGCCTCGGAGCTCGCGCGCCGCGCGGGCGTCCTGCCCGGAGAGGTCGCGATGGCGGGCCTTAAGGACCGCCAAGGCGTGACGCACCAGTACATGAGCGTCCCGGGCGGCGATGCCGTACGCCTGCACGGGAACGACCTGTCGATCCAGCCCGCCGGGGCGCTCTCGCGGCCGATCTCCAGCGAGGACTCCGACGGCAACGGCTTCAAGATCATCGTGCGCGACCTCGGGGACACGGAGCTGCACCGGATGCGCGCTTCGCTCTCCGCTGTGCGCGAGTTCGGCTTGCCGAACTACTTCGACGAGCAGCGCTTCGGCAACCTGCGCCACGGCCAGGGGTGGATCTTCGTCGACCTCGCGCGCGGCGATGTTTCGGAGGCCCTCAAGCGCCTCGTCGCGAGCTCTTCGCCCCACGACAAGGCGGACATGACACGGCTCAAGTCCGCGCTCTGGCGCCGCTGGGGCGATTGGAAGGCCTGCCGCGAGATCGCGGGCCAGATGGGGCGGCACCACTCGGTCTTCGAACACCTGAAGCGCGAGCCCGATGACTACATCGGCGGTTTGCACCGGGTCGGCAGCCGGGAGCGGCTGATCCACCTCTTCGCGTTCCAGTCGCACCTCTGGAACCGGGCCCTGTCGAGCTGGCTCGGCGATCACGCGCGGGATGCATTCACGCTGCGCGGCGTCGAGGGCAAGCTCGTGGTGCCGCGCGGCGCGTTGGACCTGCCGGAGAGCTGGGGCGGCACGTTGCCGTTGCCGGGGCCGCGCCTCGAGGGCGTGGAGCTGCCGGAGCAGCGCGCAGCGTTCGCCGCGGCGCTGCGCTTGCACGGGCTCGAGCCCAACCAGTTTGTCGTCGAGGATGTCCCTGGGTTCCACCTCGCGGCTGAGCCGCGCGACGCGGTGGTCATCCCGCGCGAGCTGCGGATGCGCCCGGCGCAGCCGGACCCTTTGCACCGGGGACGCCACATGGTGGAGCTCTCGTTCGAGCTGCCGCGAGGCGCGTACGCGACCCTCGTCGTGCAGCGCCTCGTCGGCCCGCGGCCGTCACACGGGCCCGACGAGGCCGAGCTGCGGTCCAAGCGCAGCGGATCGGATTGGGGAGGCCAGGCGCCGAATCGCTACGCGAGCCCGCGCGGTGACGCGCGCGGTGGGCCGCGTGGCAGCTACGGCGGCGGACGAGGCGACGGCTACCGCGGCGGGCAGAGCGACGGCTACCGCGGCGGGCAGAGCGATGGCTACCGCAGCGGCCAGAGCTACGGCTACCGCGGCGGGCAGAGCGATGGCTACCGTAGCGGCCAGAGCGACGGCTACCGCAGCGGGCAGAGCGACGGCTACCGCAGCGGGCAGAGCGATGGCTACCGCAGCGGCCAGAGCGACGGCTACCGCGGCGGACAGAGCGACAGCTACCGCAGCGGGCAGAGCGACGGCGATCGCGGTCGCGATCGCCGCTCCGAGACGGGTCGAGGCGACGAGCGTGACGGCGGGGACGGGCGCCGTGCCGCTGCGGACGGGTTGGAAGGCGCACCCCGCGGCACGACAAGGCGCGGCGGGTTCGGCGGCGCGCGCGGCGGCGCGCGCGGGTTCGGCGGTCCGCGTGGGCGCGGCCCGCGTCGCGGCGGACCGCGTCGCGGCGGCTCGCGTGGACGCTCCTCGCGTTGAGCCACCGCGCGCCCGGCGCCCGACTTCGGCCGCGGGCGCGCGTCCATCGGCTCGGGGTCGCCCTCGCACGGCGCGTCGGCGTAACATGGTCGGATGAGCGAACTCTCCACGGTCGGTGTGATCGGTGGCTCGGGCCTCTACGAGCTCGACGGCCTGACGGACGTGCGTGAAGTCACCTTGTCGACGCCCTTTGGCGCGCCGAGCGACGCCTTTGTCACCGGCGTGCTCGACGGCGTACGGCTCGTGTTCTTGCCCCGTCACGGGCGGGGCCACCGGCTGCCCCCGTCGGCGATCCCATACCGCGCCAATATCTGGGGGATGAAGCAGCTCGGCGTCGAGTTCCTGATCGGCTTCGGCGCCGTCGGCTCGCTCGCAGAGGAGATCGTCCCCGGGCACTTCGTGGCCGTCGACCAGTTCGTGGACCGCACGCGCCACCGCGTGGACACGTTCTTTGATCGAGACGTCGTGGCGCACGTCATGTTCGCGGATCCGGTCTGCGAAGAGCTCCGCCAGGTGCTGCGCGACGCCGCGCGCGAGGTCGGTGTCACGACCCACGATGGCGGCACGTATGTCTGTATGGAGGGACCGCAGTTCTCGACGCGCGCCGAGTCCCATCTCTACCGTGCGTGGGGCTGCCAGGTCGTTGGCATGACCAACCTGCAGGAGGCCAAGCTCGCGCGCGAAGCCGAGCTCGCATATGCGACGCTCGCGATGGCGACCGACTACGACTGTTGGCACACCGGGCACGACGACGTCACGGTGGACGCGATCCTCGCCGTGATGGCGCGCAACGTGACCGCGGCCAAGCAGATCTTGACGTTGGCTGCGCCCCGGGCGGCGCGCCTGGGGCGCGTCGCGGCCCACGACGCGTTGCGCGGGGCGCTCTTGACGGCGCCGCGTGCGATCTCCGCGGACGCGCGCCTGCGGCTCGGCCTCTTACTGGACCGCTATCTCGCCCAGTGAGCGCGGGGACGCGCGCTCGACGTTGCGCGCGACACGAACGATCGAATTGACCGAGACGAGGGAACCTGCCCCTGATGCAACCTGTGCCCAAGCTCTGGACCGCGGCTCTCCTGGTCACTTCCGGCCTCTTCGGGTGTGCTGGCGGACCCGAGGAGCTGCAGGTGCCGACGGACCTGACGGACAACCTGCCCATCGCGCTCGAGCACAATGGCCCCGCCGTCGCGCCGGGCGGCGTGACCGATGCCTCACTCGCAGCGCGCAAGGGCGCGGCGCGGTTTGTCCCCGAGCTGTTCGCGAGGTTCGACCGCGACCGCGCGATGGGGATCGCGGCGTTCGTCGACAAGGAGTACCGCGAGCCCGCGAGCGATGGCTACGAACGGGTGGTCGATCGCCTGGTCGCGGACCTCTACGCCGCGGGCTTTGGCGCGGAGGCCGGGTATGGCCTGGACCTTCGAAAGAGCTCGCTGCCCGACCCGTCTTGGACGCCGCTCTCAGCGGTCATCGAGTTCGTTCGCGTCGACGCGCGTGGCGCGCCGATCCAGAACCTGAACGTCGTCAGCGTCGATGGCACTGCGGCGGCAGCGCGGGTCATCCAGCCGGCGAATGCGCCCGGCTGCGAGCTGGTCGGCGCGATCGCGGACGGCATCGATGCGCTGACCACGCCTGGGATGGTCCTCTTGACGGACCAGCCCATTCGCAGCGTCGAGCTGGACGCCCTCGCGCGTGGCGCGGCTGCGGTGATTTCGACTTACCTGCCGTCGTACTGCGTCGATCCGACCGGGCGCGAACGGCACCTGGAGGCGATCTTCCACGGCGACGTCCGCCCCGGCACGGAGCTCCCGAGCTTCTACGTCTCGCCCAAGGTCGGGGACGCGATCCGCAATACGGCCCGTGTGGGCGGGCATGTGCGCCTCGTTGCCAGCGCGCGTTTCGCGGTGCGCCCGCTGCGCACGGTCGTGGCGACGATCGCGGGGGCGGAGCGCCCTGACGAAGCTGTGCACCTCCTCTCGCACATCGATGGCGCCGGCGCCAACGACAACGCCTCCGGGGTGGGCGCGATGGTCGAGGGCGCGCTGCTTCTGAAGCGCCTCATCGACCAGCGGCTCCTGCCCAGGCCGCGCCGTACGCTGGCCTTCGTCTTCGGGCAGGTGGCACGCGCCGGCGGCGCAGCGATCAAGGCTGCGCCGGGGCCCGTCGTCGCGGCGATCGTCGCGGACATGCTCGGCGCGAGCGCCGCGGAGACGGGTGCGGTGTGCCTCCTGGAGCGAGGCTGGGACCCCGCGGCGATCGCGCCGCTGCCCCCCGACCGTCACACCGCGCTCGGCCCCGGCAACGTCGCGGAAGGAGACCTCTTTGGCACAGGGCTCTCGATCGTCATGCGGCAAGCGCTGATCGATGTCGCAGCCTTCGAGGCGAGCCGCGGCGGCGTGCGCGCGCCTTGGCTCACGCGTGAGCACCCGTGGGAGGGCGGGCGCGACCAGGACGCCTACCTCGCCCAAGGGATCGCAGCGTGCCGCCTCTGGCACTTCACCGACTTTGCCCACGCGACGAGCCTCGATCGCATGGCGATGGTCGACCCCGACGAGCTGCGTCGTACGGCCGTCGCCGCGATGGCGGGCGCGTTGACGGTGGCGGACGGCCAGCCGAGCGACCTCGCGCGTCACTTAGCGTCGCTCAACCTGGAGCGCCAGATGCGCCTCGACGCCGTCGTGAGCGCAGACGCTGGCGACGCCGCCATCGAAGCATGGAAGACGTGGTTCGACCAGGCCCGCTTCTGGCTGCAGTCTGTCTGCCTCGGCGAGCCGCTGCCTGCAGTGGAACGAGCTGCGCAGTGAACGGCGCTGCGCGTGCTAGCGGTGCAGGCCCTTGACGCTCCCGGCTATTGGAATGTGATGGCGACCGCGCTCGAGAAGTTGCTGGTCGGCGTCGGAATCGAGTCGCGGTACCAAAGCTGGAAGACCCACGTGTCGCCCGGTACGACGACGGCCGTGCCGCCCGAGAAGGGCAGCGCTTGGAGATCGAGGGGGATGGAGGCCCACGCGGACCACGGCCCCCAGCTCGCCGTAAAGGCTGGTGAGCGCCTGATCGTGCCTGCGAGGCACAGGTTGCCCTGGCTGCCAGCTGGGTTCGCTGTGAAGCCCGCATCGCGCGAGCACAGCAGCATGCACGTGGCTTGGTGCGGCAAGCTGTTCACGTTGATGACGAGGTCGTTCTGGCTCGTGAAGTTCGACCCGCAGGCGCTCATGTAGGCGCTCACTCCCAGGGAGTTCAAGGCCGCGGGGTTGCACAGCGTGCGATACTGGAGCGCCGTTCCGGAGCCCCCGCAGGGGCCGTACGTTGGCTGGATCAGCGCGCACTCGTCCAACGTCAATCCGGACGCCGCGGCCCACTCCGCCACGCCCGGCTCCTCGATCTCGGGCACGTAGGCAAAGTTCTGCTGCAGCGCGATTCGATACGCGAGCGGGCGCGCGCCCGAGCGCCGCATCAGGTCCCCGACGGCGCACGCGCGGTCGTGGGCGTCGATGAAGATCGGTGTGGGGCTCGGCCAGAGGTCGTTGATGGGGAACGCACCCTCTGCAGCGTAGTCGGCGAGGTGCGCGATCCGCTCGCGGCGGGCGGCGAGCTGGGCCGGCGCGAGGCCCGAGACGTCACGGGCCTCGAGGTACGCGATGACGTCTGCGAGGTGCGCGCGGATCTGAGCCGCGCCCGGCGCGCTGAAGTCGGCGCGCGCCTCGAAGGCGGTGCGGGGCGCGAAGGCCTCGGGGCACGTCTGGGAGGAGGCGATGGTCGGGACGACGCCGAGGGCCACGAGCGCGAACCAGGGGCGGGTGAGACGGGGCATTGAGACTCCTTGGTGGCGAGTGGTGAGCGGCGCCGAGGGGATCCACGCCGCCGGCAGGGGAGGCGACAAGCGGTCGTCGCAGTCACGCCAATTCCGCGAAACCCGCTGGTCGGCCCCTCGCACGCCGTCGCACGCCGCGCCCGCGGGCCTGGGCGGGCTCCTCCCGCGCTCAGCGGTCCGTGGTGCTGTGCTTACGGGCGGCGCCTCGGCGCGGCCGCGAGGTATTGGTTCGGCCACGCGGCTGCTTCTGCGCAGCCGTAGTCGAGGCTCGCGCGCAGCGTCAGGTGTGGGTCCGCGAGGTGAGGGCGCGCGAGCGCGACGAGGTCCGCGCGGCCTGCGCACAGCACGGTGTTCGCGTGGTCCGCGCCCTGGATCGCGCCGACGGCCATCACCCGCATGCCCGTCTCATAGCGGATCTGTTCCGCGAATGGGACTTGGTACATGCGGCCGTAGTCGGGCTTCGAGCGCGGCGAGTTGCCCGCCGTCGAGACGTCCAGCACGTCGCAGCCGCGGGCAGCGAGCTCGCGCGCCAACACCACGGTCTCTGCGATCGTCTGGCCCTCGTCCCCGAGCCAGTCCGTCGCGGAGACGCGCACGGAGAGCGGGCGCTCCCGGGGCCACACCGCGCGCACCGCGTCGAGCACCTCGAGCGGATAGCGCATGCGGTTCGCCAGCGCGCCGCCGTATGCGTCCGTGCGGCGGTTCGACAGCGGCGAGAGGAAGCTCGAGAGCAGGTACCCGTGCGCCATGTGCAGCTCGACGAGGTCGAAGCCGGCAGCGAGGGCGCGCCGCGTCGCCGCGACGAAGCTCTCCTTGACCCGCGCGAGGTCGGCTGCGTCCATCGCGCGCGGCGTCGGCCAACCCGGGCCGAACGGGTCCGCCGACGGGCCGAGCGCCGTCCAGGCCGTCTCGTCGCGCAGCGGCGCGTCGCCTTCCCAGGGCAGGCTGCACGAGGCCTTGCGCCCCGCGTGCGCGAGCTGGATCCCGATCTTCGACGCGGTGCGGGCGTGCACGAAGTCGACGACGCGCCGCCACGCGACGAGCTGCTCGTCGTTCCAAAGCCCCGCGCAGCCGTGCGTAATGCGCCCGTCGCGCTCGACGTTGGTCATCTCTGTGATGACGAGGCCCGCGCCGCCCGACGCGCGCGCGCCGAGGTGCACCAGGTGCCAGTCGTTCGGCACGCCCTCCGTCGCGCTGTATTGGCACATCGGCGACACGACGACGCGGTTCCCGAGCGTCAGGCCCGCGAGCTTCAGGGGCGCAAACATCGGCGGCGTGTCGCGACGCGGCGCGCCCTCGAGCTCGTTCCAACGCGCGGTCGCGCGCTGCACCAACGCCGGGTCCCGCAGCGCGAGGTTGTCGTACGTGATGCGCTTCGAGCGCGTCATCAAGTTGAACGTGAAGAGCTCTGGGTCCTGCCCAAAGTAGCGCCCCGAGTGCTCGAACCACTCGAGGCTCGTCTGGGCCGCCTTCTGCGTCTTGATGACGTCGACGTGGCGCGCCTCTTGATACGCCTCCAGCGCGCGGCGCACGTCGGCCTCTGTCGGGTCCGCGACGCCGAGGGCCACGAGCGCGTCGACGAGGGCGATCGCGTCCTCCATGGCGAGCTTGGTGCCCGAGCCGATCGAGAAGTGCGCCGTATGCGCCGAGTCGCCCAGCAGCACGACCTTGCCATCGACCCAGCGGTCGCACGACACGGTGGGGAAGGTGCGCCACACGGAGCGGTTCGTCAGCAGGTCGTAACCCTCCAGGTGATCTCTGAAGAGCTCGCCGACATAACGCACGGTCTCGTCTTCGCTCGCCTGGTCGAGGCCCGCGGCGCGCCACGTCTCTTCGGGGCACTCGACGATCCAAGTGGAGCGCGGCGACGTGCCCCGCTCGAACGGATAGGCGTGGATGTTCCACACGCCGTGTTCATTCTCGCGGAACACGAACGTGAACGCCGACAGCGGCTTGTTCGTCCCGAGCCACGCGAACTTGCAGCGCCGCCAATCCAGCGCCGGCTTGAACACCTCGGGTTTTGCGTCGCGGACGGGGCTGTTGATGCCGTCGCTCGCGATGAGCAGGTCGCAGCCGTCCTCGAGCGAGGCGCGCGACTGCTCGGACTCGAACACGAGCTCGACGCCGAGCTCCCGCGCGCGGCCGTGGAGGATCTGCAGCAGCGTCTTGCGCGCCAGGCCGCAGAAGCCGTGGCCCGTCGAGCGCACCATCGCCTCGGATTTGAAGCCCCCGGCTCCGTCTGGGCCGCCGCCGAGGTACGTCTCGATGTCGGTCCAGTAGGCGAACTCCGCGCGGATCCGGGCCATGCTCTCGGGGTCGCGCTCCTCGAAGGTGCCGAGCGTCTCGTCGCTGAACACGACGCCCCAGCCGAAGGTGTCATCCGGCTTGTTGCGCTCGTGGACGGTGATCTCAGCCTTCGGGAAGGCCTTTTTCAGGAGGATGGCCGAATAGAGCCCGCCGGGGCCGCCGCCAAGGACTGAAACGCGCATCCCGAGAGTGTAGGAGCCCGAATCCATTTCCGTGCGCCTCGGGGGCTGCGTCTGTCGATCCCTTGGCCTACTTTCCGCTGACCGGGTGCGCCGTCCTGACGCGCCATCACTCCTTGAGCCCAACCATGATCCCGATCCGCTTCTTCGCCATGAGCGCGGCGCTCGCCGCCCTCGCCGCGTGCACCACCGAGACCTCCTCCGACGCCGGCGCCGTCGACCTCTCGCACAAGGCGAAGGTCGTCACGTTTGATGTCTCCGGCATGACATGAGCCGGCTGCCCAGGGTTGGTGCGTGACGCCATCGCAGAGCTGGACGGGATCGACAAGCAGGACATCATCATCGACGACGTCGGCAAGACGGCGACCGTCGGTCTCGACGAGGGGGACCCGACGCCTGAGGCGATCTGCGGTCACTTCGCCGATATCAAGAAGTACAAGCTGCGCGTGAGGGGCTGACTCGCCACCGCGCGAGCTGCTGCGCCCGAGACGCCACCGCGCGCGCTACGGCGCCGGCGATGCATCAAGGACGCTCGACGGTGCGGATCTCTTTGGCACCCTCGAGCGTCCTGTGCACCGGGCACTTGTTGGCGATCTCGAGCAGCCGCGCGCGCTGCTCCGCGTCGAGCGGCCCCGAGAGCTCGAGCGTGCGCACGAAGAGGTCCTGCTTGGCCTTCGGCGCGTCCGGCGCCGCGCCGGCCACCTCCACCTTGGAGTGCTCGACGTCGACGGCGATCCGCTCGAGCGGCCAGCCCTTGTGGTCCGCGTACATGCGCACCGTCATGGACGTGCACGTCCCGAGCGCCGCCATGAGGAACTCGTAGGGCGCAGGGCCCGCGTCCTGGCCACCGACCTTGCGCGGCTCGTCGCCGAGCAGCTCGTGCGCGCGCGCCGTCACGCGGTTCGTGAACTTCACCCCAAGCTCTTCGACGCGCACCAGGCCTACCTCGGCGTCGGCGCGGGCGTCCTGGACCCCCTCGTCGAACGTCACATAGCGCTTGGCCCACGCCGCGAGCACGTCCGCGGCATACTCCGCGTCCGACGCCTTTGACAGCATGTGGTCCGCGTCCGCGAGCGAGACGAAGCTCTTGAAGCCGCGCGCAGCCTTGTAGATGCGCTCGGCGTGTACGATCGGCACGACGTGGTCCGCGGGCGAGTGCATGACGAGCAGCGCCTTGCCGAGCGCGCCGAGCGCGCTGCCGAGGTTGTGCTCATCGAGGTCCGCCAGGAACTCGCGCCGCACCTGGAAGCGCCGCCCGCCGAGGTGCACCTCGGCCGCGCCCACGGCGTCGATCTGCGCGACGTCGAGGTGCTCTCTGATATGCGCCGGGTCGGAGGGCGCCCCGATGGTGACGACGGCCTCGACCGACTCGATGCGCCGCGCCGCGACGAGCACCGCCGCGCCGCCGAGGCTGTGGCCGACCAAGAGCCGCGGCGCGCCGTGGTGCTCGGCCAGGTACGCCGCCGCAGCGACCAGGTCCGTGACGTTCGAGCTGAAGCTCGTGTTCGCGAAGTCGCCGTCGCTGTTCCCGAGCCCCGTGAAGTCGAAGCGCAAGACGCCGAACCCGCGGGCGGCGAGCGCGCGCGACACCCGCGTCGCCGCCGCCACGTCCTTCCCGCAGGTAAAGCAGTGCGCGAACAGCGCGTACGCGCGCACCTGGCCGCGCGGGAGCTCGAGGCGCCCGGCGAGCTCGACGCCGTGGGCGCCGGGGAACACGAGCTTCTGGGTGCGGGGCGGCATGGCGATCTCTACGGCGCGGTTAGCGGAACGTGACCTCGAGCGCGTCCGTGAAGTTCGAGGTCGGGAACACGATGTACGTGTCACGGTACCAAGCCTGGAAGGTCCACGTTTCGCCCGCCTGGACGGAGACGACGCCGATCGGGCGCGGGTGCTGCGTCAGGTCGACGGCCAGGGAGAACTCACCCGCGGCGTTTGCCTGCTGCACTTGCCCCGGCGCGACGTAGCGGCCGATCCCGCCGCCGACACAGAGCACGCCCTGGCTGCCGCCCGGCTGAGTGACGCTGGCGCGCGCGTCGCCTGTGAAGAAGAACCCGAACGTCCCCGCTGGCAATGCGCTCGCGTTCAGCACGAAGGCGTTGTCGCTCGCGACGTCGCTGCCGGTCGCCGTCAGCTCGCCTGGCACGCCGACCGCGTTCGGCGTAGCTGGCGAGCAGTAGCGCACGCCGAGCTGCTTCGGCGTGAGCGAGAGGTCCCAGATCCCGCGCCCATAGGTGCCGAAGCGCATGCGCTCGCCGCCGGGGACGGCCTCCACCGACCAGTACGTCGTCGAGGGCGCGTCGAGGCCCATCGCGCTCTCCCAGGCCGCCGCGCCAGCGCGGCGCACCCACGCGCCGGCCTCTGTCGCCGCGTACAGGTCGCCCGACCCGTCGCCGGCCCACGCGAGGTCGTACACGAGCGTGCTCGGCAGCCCGGTGTGGTGGGCGCTCCATGTCACCCCGCCGTCCGTCGAGAGCCGCACGCCTGGGGTGGAATACCCCGACCCGCCGACCGCGACGAGGTCCGGATTCGCCGGGTCGATCGCGAACGACTGGCCGTGGACGTAGTGGGGGTCCGGACCCGTCTGCGTCGCCGCGGTCCAGGTCACGCCGCCGTTGAGCGTGCGGAAGAGCGTGCCATCGTCGTTGGCGGCATAGCCGCGCAGGGGCGCGCTCGGCGCGAAGGCCAGCGCCGAGCCGTAGTTCGCCGGGCCCTCCGAGAAGCTCTGCGTCGAGCGCTGCGTGGCGGTCCACGACGAGCCGTTCCACCGGCACCGCCACAGCGTCTCGCCGAGGATGTAAAACGCCTCCGTGTCCGTGGCCTCGGCGGCCAGAGGGGGCAACCAGAGCGCGCTCCCGAAGGCCGGGAAGCTCGCTTGCGAGAGGGCTGGGTTCGCCTCGCCGCGTTGCACGAGCACGAAGCCCGGGTAGACGCTGTAGACGCGCCGATGCGTGCCGTCCGGGGAGACGAGGTGCGCATAGTCGCCGCTCGTGAGCTGCGTGAAGGGCGTGCTCGGGCCGGGGCCCGTCGAGGGCAGCCGCGCGCCGCGCTGATAGCCCTGGTCCTGCGTCCCGCCGACGATCAGGTCGGGGTCCGCGGTCGACGTGAGCGTGCCGTAGAACTGCCCGACGCCGAGGCCATCGAGGCACAGGTTCTGCACACTCTGGCCGAAGTCCGTCGACACGTACGTCCCGCCGTCGGTGTGGATGTACGCGAGGTGCCCGCCCGCGCTCGTCGGTGGGTTCGGCGGGTGCGCCGGGTCGGGCTGCACGTCGATGTGCCGAATGTCCGCGTGCAGCCGCTGCGCAGGGTTCCCGTAGTACGAGCCCCACGAGTTGACGAGCGTCCACGTGCTGCCGCCGTTTGACGAGCGCTTGCACTCGACGCCGCCGTGTAGCAGACGGTTCGGATCGTCGGGGAACGCGACGAGCGTGCGCGTGCCGTTCCAATAGCCAACGAGCGCGCCGCGCGCTTGCAGCGATGCTCCGGCATCGGTCGAACGGAAGAGCTCCCAGCCCGTTTCGCGCAGGCCGACGTAGAGGTGCGGCGCGCCGGCCTCGGAGCCCGTGAGCACGCCCTCGGTTGCGGTCGTCGACGTCGCAGCGAGCGCCGTCCAATTCACGCCCGCATCGGTCGAGCGCCAGAGCCGCCCGCGCTCGAGGGCGAACAGGTCCGTGCCCGCGCCTGCGCCGACCCGCGGCGCCCAGATGTCGCCGGGGAAGTCTGTCGCGAACGACTTGCGGCGCTGGAACGTGCGCCCCTGGTCCGACGAGGCCCACACGCCTAACTTCGTGCCGCCACCTGACGGCCCACGCGCAGCGAGCAGCAGGGTCTGCCCTGCATCGGCGAGCAGGATCAGGCGCCGGCCCTCTGCGACGGCGCCGAGCCCGCCCGCGAGGTCCCATGTCGCGCCGCCGTCGTCGCTGCGATAGACGTTGGTCCCCTTGCGGAACACGACGACGGGCTCCGCGCCCGTTGGCGGCGCGAGGGCGAGCACATCATCCGCGCCGCCGAAGACGTCGTCCGACATGGGCGCCCAGCTGCCGCCCGTCGGGTCCGAGCGCCACACGCCGCCGTTCGCAGAGCCCAGGTAGAGCGCGCGCCCTGCGCCGAGGTCCGGCCCGAGGTGCGCCGTCCGCGTGTGCCCGGCGAGGTTGCGCGAGCCGACCTCTTCCCAGACGAACCCCGTGCGCAGCGCCGCGCCCGCGCCCATGTTGCGCACGGCGTCGACGCGCCGCTGGCGCTCGCGCTCGTGGTTCGCGGCCTCGATCGCGCGCCAGTCCACGCCTGGCGCCGCTTTGTGCAGCGCCTCGATGTAGCGTTGGCGCTCGAGGTCGCGCTCGCCTTCGTCGCCCTCCGCTGCCTCGCGTGGATCGGACGGGCGCGGGTGATCCCCAGCGCCCAGCGAGCCGTGCTCGCGCGCCGTACCGGAGTGGAGCGCGCCGCGGCCGCCGCCACACGCGACAAGGGTCAGCGCGACGACGGCGCAGAGCGAGGGCGAGGACGTCTTGTGCTTCATCGGGGTGCGCCTCTGGGCGATGCGCGCGGCGGCGCGCGTCCTCCAGCGTAGCCCACGCGGCATCCCGCCGGGTATCTCGCCGCGAATGCCACTGCGTGTCCCACTGCGTATCCCACCGCGTCAGCAGGGCGTCACCAGTGCGCGTCCGCTGCGCTGCTCTACGCCGGGGCCGCAGCCGCGCCCGCCGCGCCTCAGCATGGACCCCGCGCGAGGCTCACGTTCGCCACATGTGAGCCCCGCCCGGGCGCTTCACGGTGTCTCAGTCGAGGCCCAACCGACGGGGCCTCTGCTCGACATCGGGCAAGGGCTCGCCGAGCGCCGCCGCCAGCGCGGCGAGCTGCTTGCGCAGCGTCTCGACCTCGCGCTCGAGCGCCCCCACGCGCTCGCCGAGCGGCGTCGGCGCGGGGCCGTCGTGCGCCTCACGTGCGCCGCCGCCCAGCACCGTCGCGTCCTCGTCCGCTGTCCCGTCGAGGTGGCGCGACGCCGCCAGCGTCTGCGCAAAGCGCCCTGCGCGCGAGCCCGGCGCGGGCGCGACGGGGCGCACGTAACGCTTGTCGGTCAGGGCGCGCACGACCTCGTCCAGCACCTCGAGGTTCGGCAGGTCGCGCATGCGCTTCGCGCGCGTCCGCAGCTCCCCCGCGGTCTGCGCGCCGCGCAGCAGGAGCTCCGCGAGGACCGCCGCCTCTCGATCGTCGATGCCGAGCACTTCCTTGGCGTTGTGCCGCCACTTCTGCACACGGCTGCCGGCCGGGGTCACGCCGCCGACCAGGTGCTTCATTTGCAGGCCGGTCAAGGTCACCGTGACCTCGGCCTCGGAGAGGTCGAGCTCCGGGTCGCGGTTCGACCTCTGGTTGCACCCGTTCGTGAGGGCGTTGAGCGTCATCGGATAGGAGTCCGGCGTCGTCATCGCCTTCTCGATCAGGACCCCGAGGACGCGGGCTTCGTGCGCATTCAGTTCGACGGCCATGGGCGCAGGTTAGCCGGATACGATCCGCGTGTGGAAGTTGTCCTCGTACACCCCGAGATCCCGCACAACAGCGGCTGCGCCGGCCGCCTCACCGCGGCGCTCGGCACGCGGCTCCACCTCGTCGAGCCCCTCGGCTTCTCGCTCGAGGATCGCTATCTGAAGCGCGCCGGCCTCGACTACTGGCCCCAGGTGGACCTCGTCGTGCACCCGGACCTCGAGGCCTGCCTCGCGACGCTCGCGGCGGAGGGTACGCGCCCCCTGGCCGAGCGCCTGAGGCTCTTCAGCGCGCGGGGCGGGACGACGCTCTTTGACGTGCCGTTCGCGCCCGACGACGTCTTGCTCTTCGGCAGCGAGTCGCGCGGCTTGCCGCCGGCGCTCATCGCCGCGCACCCGGAGCGCCGCGTGTACCTGCCGATCCGGCCTGGTGTGCGCAGCCTGAACTTGGCAAACGTCGTCGCGGTAGGCCTCTTCACCGCGCTGCATCGCGCGGGCGTGCCGTTCCCGGCCAACGACGGCGCCTATGTGCCGTTCGCGGCGCCCGAGTGAGCGCATCGGCGGCGCGCAGCGCCGGAGTCAGGGCCCCTCGGGCAGCGTGAACCCGAGGTCCGTCCAGAAGCGCCGCGCGGTCGCGGCGTCGGGCGCGCGACGCCACAGGAGCAGCGCCGCGCCCGGCGGCAGCTCCGGGTCGGGCGCGAGCGGCGCGACCTCGACCACCGTCTGCGCGAGGAGCGCCTCCTCGCCGGGCTGCGACAGGACCTGGTTGCGCATCGCGGCGCGCACCGCGTCGGCGAAGCCTGGCGACGAGGGCCCTGTGATCGGCCCAGCGGGCGTTGGGCCGATGAGCGCAGCGTGGAACAGCGTCGGGCGTCGCGGCTCGGTGCGCGCGAGGAACCAGGCGCGCGGCACGCGGCGGTCGTGGCCTGCAGCGTCGATGCCCGTCCCGAGCCGCCCCTCGAGGGCGGCGACCTCGCGATCGACGAGCCCGTTGCGGTCGTGCAGGAAGAGGTCCGGCGCGTGCCAGCCTACGCCGCCGATCGCGCCGAAGACGAGGCTGTCGTCCTTGGTCACGACCTGTGCGAGCGCGCGGCCCAATTGCTCGAACTGCGCGCCGTTCTCGCGCGCAGTGACCAGGCGTTCCCACTCGCTCTTCCACGGCCCGCGGAAGCCGCGATAGGAGAGCGCCTCGAGCCAAGCGCGCGGCGCGACGCTGGCATCGAACAGCGGCAGGGTCTGGACAGCGACGAGCAGCGCGCCGACGAGCGTCGCCCCGGCGCGCGCTGCGGCGCTGCGCGGCAGGTCCGCGAGCGCGCGCCCGAGCAGTAGCGCAAAGAACGGCGTCGCGGGCGCGAGGAAGCGCCAGAACGGCATCCAATCGCCCCCGACGAGCACCGTGTAGCCGAGGAACGCAAGCGCCACGCATACGAGGGCGCCCGTGGCCTCGCGCCGGACACCGCGCGCGAGCAGCGCAAAGCCGCCGACGAGCGCGGCGATGGGCGAGACCGCCGCGAGGCCAAAGGTGGCGCTGTACTTCGCCCCGCGCGCGAGGCGCTCGGCGGAGACGCCGAGCTTCGCGCCCGCGGTGTTCGCGAGCCAGTCGCCGTACACGCCGTGGCGCCACAGCAGGAACGCGACGAAGCCGACCAAATAGACGCCGAACGCTGTGGCGAAGCGCCGGCCGCTGGCCGCCCGAGCGCCGCGCGCGGCGGCCGCCGCCGCGAACAGGACGAGCACCCAGAGGAACCCCTCGACCCGCACGAGCGCGACCCCGAGCGCCGCGGCGCCACCCAGCAGGCCGCCGACCAACGCCGCGCGCGGGTTGCGTTCATCGGCCGACTGCGCCGCGTCGTGCGCGTCCTCGCCCGGGCTCGATGCGCCCGCGCTGCCCGCGCCGCCCGCGCCGCCCGAGCTGCCAGAGCTGCCAGGGCTGCCAGAGTTGCCAGAGTTGCCAGAGTTGCCCGAGCTGCCAGAGCGGGCCGAGCCGCCCGAGCTGACCAGGGCGCTGAACGTCGCGAACGCGAGCAACGTGAACAGCGCCGTCTCGAGCCCGCCGCTCGACCATACGACAAAGGCCGGCGCTGTTGCGACGAACAGCGTCGCGAGCAGCAGCGGCGCGCCGGTCAGCCCTTCATGGCGCCGCGCGTGTCGCGTAAAGAGGGCCAGCGTCGCGAGGCCCGCGAGCGCCCCGAGCACTTTGGCGGTCGCGGGGATCGACAGCCCGACCGCGTGCGCGGCCGCGAGCAGCGCGACCCACAGGAAATCGCTGTAGCCCTCGACCGGCGGCGACACGCCGAGGTTGAACGTTGGCACGCCGTGCTCGGCCCAATTCCGCGCGTGGCGGAACGCGATGAACCCGTCATCGATGAGGAAGTCTGCGCGCAGGACAAGCAGCGCGAGGAACGCGGCAGCCGCGACGAGCAGCGGCGCTGCGCGCAGGGCGCGCCGCGTCCGCGCGCGGAACACCGCAGCGCGGGACTCTGCCTGCCCAAGGTCCAGTCCTCGCTGCGCGTCGTCCATCCGCGCAGTGTAGCGACCGGGCGCCGCGCGCCTCGCTCCGGCGCGTCGCGTTGGAGGCCCACGAATCCGGCATCGTCTGTGGACGCCGCGGCGTCCGGCGTGGATCCTTGGGCGCAATGCAACGTCCAGAGCGAACGGCGAACGCGGCGGACGAGGTCGAGCCGGCTGCCGCGCCCGGAGCCGCGCCGAGCGCCCCGGATGAGCCGGGGGCCCCGGCGCGGCGCAGGACCCCGGAGGTGCGTTTGCCCCGCTGGGGCGATCGCCTCGAGGTCACCTTTGAGAGGCTGGACGACAAGGGTCACGGCGTTGGCACCATTGCGCGCGGCGAAGACGGCGAGTGCGAAGTGCGCGTCCGCGGCGCGCTCCCCGGCGCGCGCTGCGGCGTCACGGTCGTCGCCCGCCGGCGGCGGATGGTCGACGCCAAGATCGTCGAGGTCTTGGCGCCTGCGCCTGCGGCGGTCGCGCCGCGCTGCCCGCACTTCGGTCCGTGCGGTGGCTGCTCGTTTCAGCACCTCGGCTACGAGGCGCAGCTCGAGCTCAAGCGCGCGCGTGTCGCGACCGCGCTGCGCCCGTGCTGAGCGCGGCGCACGCCGTCGAGCCAGTCCTCGGCATGGCCGAGCCGTAGCACTATCGCAACAAGCTCGACTTCACCTTCGGCGCGCGCCGCTGGCGGACGGACGACGAGCCGGCGCTGGGCGCCGCGGCCGCGCAGGGAGCCGGCGACGGCGCCAGCACGGCCGAGGCGGCGCTCGATGATGCCTTCGCGCTCGGCTTCCACGTGCCTGGCGTGTGGAGCAAAGGTCCTCGATGTGCACCGTGCAGCATCGCCTTCGAGGGCGCCGGCGCGCTGCTCAACTCGGTGCGTCGCCTCGCGCTCGAGCGCGGCCTCTTGCCGTGGGACACACGCCTGCACACGGGCCTCTTGCGGCACCTCGTCCTGCGGCGCGGCGTGCGCACGGGCGAGACGATGCTCGTGCTCGTGACCTCCCAGCGCGCGGCGCACATCGTCGAGCCCTTGGCGCAGGCGCTCGTCGCGCTGCACCCGGAGCTCACGACGGTCGTCCAGGACGTGAACGATCGCCACGCGACGGTCGCGATCGGCCAAGAGCAGTTTGTGCTGCACGGGCCAGGCGTGATCCGCGAAGAGCTCTGCGGCCGGACGTTCACGCTCTCGCCGCACTCGTTCTTCCAGACGAACACGCTGCAGGCCGAGCGCCTGTTCGACAGTCGTCGTCGCGTCGTGCGCGGTCGCCGTGACTCTGCCTCGCGGACCAGGCGCGCGAGGTCGTCGGCTTCGAGAGCGTCGGCCCGGCCATCGTCGACGCGCGCGCGAACGCCGCGGGCAACGGCGTCGTCGGCGCGCGTTTTGTCGAGGGTGACGTGCTCGCGTCGCTCGCCGTCGCGGCGGCGGACGCGCCCGCCGGTCCGCGTCCGGACCTGATCGTGCTCGACCCGCCGCGCGTCGGCTTGCACCCGAAGGTCGCGCCGGCGGTCCTCGCGCTCGCCGCACCGCGGATCGTGTACGTGTCGTGCAACCCCGACAGCGCGGCGCGGGACCTCGCCCAGCTCCTCGCTGGCGGCTACGCGCTCGAGCGCGTGCGCCCCGTCGACCTCTTCCCGCACACGCCGCACATCGAGACGGTGATCTCGCTGCGCTGGATCGGCGCGCCCGATGCCGCAACGCCGCACGAAGCAGCGCCGCACGAAGCAGCGCCGCACGAAGCAACGCCGGACGCAATTGAGGCCGCGCCTTGAGCAGCGACGCCGAGCCCGGGGCGAGCGCTGGCCAGCCTGGCGACGCGGACGTGACCCTGCGCATCGCGCCGGGGAGCCTCTTGCTGTCCGCGCCGGCGCTCTTGGACCCCAACTTCATGCACACCGTCGTGCTCGTGGTGCAGCACGACGACGACGGCGCCTTTGGCCTCGTCGTCAATCGCCCGACCGAGGCGACGCTCGGGGAGCTGCTGCCCGAGCACCCTGAGCTCGGCGGGGCCGCAGCCAAAGTGCACGGCGGTGGGCCGGTGGGCCTCGACGCGTTGCAGGTCCTGCACCGTGCGCCGGACGCCTTGCGCGGCGGCGTCGCGATCGGCGGCGGCCTCTTCCTCGGCGCGGACCTCGAGGACATCGCGCAGTTCTTGGCCGGGGTCGACGGCGCTGGCGTCGCCGCGGGACAGGCCAGCCAAGGCAGCGAAGCAGGTGAAGGCAGCCAAGCCGGTCAAGGCAACCAAGCCAGTCAAGCGGGCCCGGCCGCGGCGGAGCGCTTGCGGTTCATCGTGGGGTACTCCGGTTGGGGTCCAGGGCAGCTCGACGAGGAGCTGCGCGCCGGGTCGTGGGTCCCGCGGGCGTTGGACCTCGAGTTGGTCTTCGCCGACGACACCCCCGAGGCCGTCTGGCGACGTGCCCTGCGCGGCCTGGGAGAGTCGGGGGTCGGGCTCGCGAGCCAGCCCCCCGATCCGACTTGGAATTGACCGCTGTGGCGGCCCTTAGGGCGCTTGAGGCGCGGTCAGGCCCAGGTCCGGGAGCGGCCCAATCACCGGCCGCCGCAGGTCCTGGGGCAGGCTTCGAAGTCGGCGTGGGGCCTCGGCGCGAAGACTTGCAATCGCCGCGGCCCTTCACCGAATACCCTTCACCCCAGGAATGAGCGCCAGCCCCGAGCCCCTAGCCCCCGAGACCAGCGCGGGCGCCCGCGCAGGCGTCCCCGGGGCGGCTCCGGCGCGCGGCTGCTTGGGCTGTTTCGTGTCCTCTGGGCTCGGCTGCGGTGCGTTCCTCTTCGGCGCGGTGCTCGCGGTCGCGCTCTTTGCGCCGCAGCTGCTCGGCGGGTGGGGCGCGCGGCTCGCGGAGGGCCTGCTCCGGGACCGCGTCGACGCGCTGATCACGGTCGGCGGCGCCGAGCTGACGTGGCGCGAAGACCTGCGCCTGCGCGATGTGGTGGTCGCGGACATCACGGGCTCGACCATGCTGCGCGGCACGCTGCGTGTGCCCTCGCTGGCCAAGCTGGTGTCGGGCGACGAGGCCGGCTTGATGCGCGTCCGAGTCAAGCTGCAGGAGGCGCGGCTCGCGCTCGACGAGGCCGGCGTGCTCGACCTATGTCGCGCCTTCCGCTGGGATGCTGCGCGCGCTGCCTCCGAGCGGGTTGAGCCGCTGACGGAGCTATGGCGGCGCCTCGCTGACGTCGGGCGCGGGAGGCACGCGCCCTTTCAATTGGAGGTCGATGCGCACCCTGTTTCCCTGCGGGATCTGCGGCGACCCGGCGCGGGGCCGATCGAGTTGACGGACCTCCTGTTCGAGGTCGGGCGCACGACGCGCTCGGGACCAGCAGAGCTCCATCTGTCGTGTGGTGTCTTCATCGGCGTGGCGGCGGCCGCCGCAAGCGCACAGGGTGAGCGCGGCGAGGCCGCCGCGCCCGCTGCGGTCGGCTCCTTGCAGGTCCGCGCATCGATCGCGGCGCCCGAGCTTGACCGGCCGGGTGCCTGCGAAGCGCACATCGTCGCGCGGGGCTTGCAGGCGCCTGTGCTCGCGCTGCTGCTCGAGCAGCTCGGGGTCGAGGGCCTCGAGCGGGCCGAGCTCGAGGGCCTCGTGGGCGCGGGCCTCGACCTGACGTTCGACGCCGCGCTCGACGAGTCGGGCGCGGGCGCGGTCGCTTTGGCGCTCGACTGCGACTCGAGTCGCTTGCGCTTCACGGGCGCGGTCGCCGACGGAGTCTTGCGCCTCACACGTGACCACGCAGGGCGCGACACAGCGAGCGCTGCGAGTGACGACGTGGATTGGCTCGTGCCCACCAGCCTCGTTGAGCGGCTCCTTCGGCCGTTGTTGCCCGACGCTTGGCGCATCGACGTGTCCGCGGGCGCAGCGGACCTAGGCGGGCCCGAGGTCTTGCGCGTGCGCGCGCGCTTGGAGGCTGTGACGTGCGAGACCGGGCTCGCGGCGGGCTGGGCCCCGCGCTTGAAGGTGCGCGGCATCGACGCCGAGGTCGCGTCGACTGCGGACTTGGCCGTCGTTGACGCCGCGCAGCTGAGCGGCGCGACGTTCCATATCAACGACCCGGTGACGTACGTGCGTTGGGGGGCAGACGCGGCCGCTGGCAGCGCCGCGGGGTCGGTGAGCTCGGTCTGGCGGAGCGCCTCGGGGCGCCCCGGGCGGGTCGAGTTCAAGCGCGCGTCCGCCACCTACGACGTCGATCTCCCCGAGCTGCCTGTGGCGCTCTTGCAGGTCGGCGTCGACATGCCGCTCGACGGCGCGGCGTTGCTCGGCGAGGCCGTCCGCTTGCAGGTCTCCGGGTTGCGGGCCGACTTGCCGCCCGGCGCGCGGCAATCGGTCGAGTTTGCGCTGTTCGCCGCCGACAATCGCGCGCCGGTGCGCGGCCACTTCTCAGACCTGGTCGCGCGTGCGGACAGCGATCGGCCGCAGTCGATCATGTTGCGGGCCGACGACGACACTCTGCAGCGCGTGCTCGGCCCCGTCCTGCCCTGGCTCCAAGGGTTCCAAGCCCCGCGCGGGGGCGCGCTGGTCGTGTCCTTCGAGCGCCTCTCGATCCCGCTCGACGGGGGCGCGCTGCGCCCTGTCGGTCAGCTTGAATTCGAGGTCCCGCAGCTGCGCGTGCTCGTCGCGCCCAAGATCGCAGCGCTCTTCGGCTTTGACGAGGACGAGCCGCATTGGAGCGTTTGGAGCCCGCGCCGCTTCAAGATCGACCTGCAGCAGGAGCTGGTGCGGTACCCCGCGATCGAGCTGCCCCTCGGCGGCGAGGCGTTCCAGTTCCGTGACAGCTCGTTCGACCGCGGGACCCGCATCCTCGCGCTGCAAGGCGGTGAGGTGCCCGCGCGCCTCGTGCCGCGTGAGCTCACGGGGCGCCCCGAGATCGACCGGTTGCTCATCGATTCGGAGCTGCCCGTCGCGGTGAGCATCAACGGCTCGATCAACGCGCCGAAGCTCACGGCCGACCCCAAGTCGATGCAGGACAACTTCTCGCAGAACGTGCAGCGCGCGTTCGATGGCGTCGCGCCTGTCGTGCGCGAGGTCGGTGAGCGCTTGGAGCGCATGCTGGAGGTTCAGCCCAGTGAGCGCCCTGAGGCCGGCGTGCCGCCTGAGCGGCCGGCGGAGCCGCCGACCCGAAGGGCCGCGCCCGGGGGCAGTTGAGAGCGCGGCGACGGCAGCGTTGGCGACCTCGGGAGCTCAGTCCGTATCGCCGCGCGGCGCCGTCTCGAGCGCGGCGTCGAGCAGCGGGTTGACGGCGGCGTCCTTGCGCCACGCGGCGACGACGGGGAAGTCGACCTTCGGCGCCGCGAGGGGCAAGGCGACAACGCCTTTGCTGCGCGGCCCGGAGGCGTCGAGCCAGGGCAGGATCGACCAGCCGAGCTCGGCCTCGACGAGGCCGAGGATGCCCTCGGCCGACGACGCCGAGAGGAGGTGCGGTGGCGTCGCGGAGTGCCGGGCGAGCGCTTCGAGCTGCAGCTCCCGCGCCCGCTGGTTCGGCACGTACGAGATGAACGGGTCCTCGGACAGCGCCGCGAGCTCGACGCGCTTCTTCCCCGCGAGCCGGTGGCTCCGCGGGAGGACCACATACGGGCGCACCACGCCGACGCGCATCGTCGCGACGTCGTCGGGCACTTCGTAGAGGTGCTCGATCACGAGGTCGACGTCGCCGCGGCGGAGCGCAGCGAGCTCGGGGTGCCGGGTCTCCGACACCTGGACCTGGATCCGCGGGTGCTGCTTGCGGAGCCGTCGAATCCATGCCGGGAGCATGTATCGCAGCAGGAGGTTCGACGTCTCGATCCGCAGCTCTCCGGAGTACTCGCCGTCGCGCATCGAGCGCACGAGGCCGGGCAGGCCCTCGAAGAACGGCTTTACGAAGTCGTAGAGCCGAATCCCGGCGGGGGTCAAGACGACGCGGTCCTTGGCCACCCGCTCGAAGAGGGCGACCCCGAGCTCGCCCTCGAGCTTCTTGACCTGCTGGTGCACGGCGGGCTGGGTGATCGGGTGGGGGAAGGCGCGCGCGGCGCGGGCGTAACCGCCCTCACGCGCGACCCAATAGAAGCCTTCGAGGCGCTGTACCTGGAGCATGTCCCGGAGCGTACCGGGCACGTCGATTGTTCAGGGCATGTCGAATTCGCGTCAAAGGGCCCCCGCCTGGGGGCCGTAGCGAAACGCTTACCGAGCCTTTCCGTAGTCATCCGAGTCGGGCGGGCTATGAACCCCCGGCGTCAAGGCCTCGCGCTCTGGGCAATCGACCGATGCACCATCGGTGACCCCTGGGCGTGGTGTCCCATCGCGCAACCCGTCCCCTCGGCAGGCATTTGGGGGGCGGGGTGCTTGGAGGTTGCTGGGCGTCCTACAGGGAGGTGACTCGCTGCAGGACGCCCTCTCCGGCCCGCACGCCACGCTCCTTTCCCTTTCCGGGATACGGCCGAGCCCCCGTCCTTCGCCTTGGAGGGGGAGCGCGCAGCCGGTCCCCACCAACGACGCGACTCGGGCGCCACCCGAGAGATGGAATTCCAGATGGAACCTGCAGCCCGAATGCGCGAGGAGATTGCGCGACCGGCGCCGCTGGCGTCAACGTTCTCGACGACCACGGATGTCGATACCTTCCTGGGCAACTGGATCGTGCAGGCCCGCAAGGGGCTGTTGGAGCTCAGTGTCCTGACCGCGCTCGAGTTCGAAGAGCGCTACGGGTACGAGATCGTGCGCGATATGGCGGCGCGGCCGGCCCTCGGCGGCGCCGAGGGAACGGTCTACCCGATGCTCTCGCGGCTCAAGACCCACGGACTCTTGCGGACGACCACCCGCGACTCCGGCGAGGGGCCGACCCGGAAGTACTACACCCTGACCGATGCGGGCCACCTGGCCCTGGCCGACATGCGCGCTCGCTTCCGCGAGCTGATCTCAGGGGTGCTCCGCGAGGACGATGGCGAAGCGCCCGTCGGCGGCCGCAACGGCCTGCGGCGCGTCGCGCGCTAGCGCCCGCGTGCCATCGGGTGCCTCGCCGCGCGCGCGGCGGGCGTGAGCTCAGGCGGGGGTCGCGACCTCGACCTGCGCCGCGTCTAGCCGCGCGCGGACCTGCTCCGGCGGGAGGAACATCAGCATGTCGATGATCGACAAGTGCGCTTCAAAAGGCCGCGCGCCCTGCGCGTACGGCGGCGTCTCCCAGGTCAGGAATTCGAGTCGCATGCCTGCTTCCTGGAAGCGCGCGCGATCGAACAATTCGCGGCCGCCAGGCGGATTGATGTAGCTCGCGGCGCCGAGCGCACGACCTGCTTCGAGCGCCCAGTCGCCGGGGCCCTGCACTTTGGCGCGGTCGTAGGTGAGCTCGCTGTGCAGCTCCGGAGCGAAGCGGACGCCGATGCGCTCGCAGATGGCCGCCAGCAAGGCCAGGTTGACGTCCAAGAGCCTCGGTAGCTCTCTGGCTGCGACCTGTTCCAGCAGCGCCACCACGGCAGCGTAGTGCGGCGCGCGGCGGTACGGGGCGAGCTGCCCGACGATGCGCTTGCCCCAGGTCAGATCGGCGACCTCGATCTCACGGATCAGTGCGCCACGCTCATGCCCGACCACCGGGACCCGGATGTACTGCCAGGCCTCCGTCGGATGCAGGACACGGTTCCGGTTGACCCAGCCGTGGCGAATCATCTGTGCGTCGTCGAAGACGAGCCAGCGATCCGACCGCGCGATCAGCGCGAAGTACCCAGGGTAGGGCAAGAAGTACGGCTGCATGAAGCCGAGCCTCACCACGCGCCTCCGACGGGGACCCTAGGCGCGGCCCACGCGGGCGGGAGGCCTGCGAGCACCTTTGGGTTACGGATCGTGGACAGTGTGCGCACCGCTTCGACGAGCGCGCCACCGAGGCGTTCGTGTCGCGCCTCGCGGTATGTGACGCCGTTCGGGCTTGGGTCGCCATGGTCGACGGCGAACGAGAGCGCCGCCAAGACTTGCAACTTCCAAGCGGCACGCGCCTCTTGCTCGGCGAAGCCGCCCGCGTGTGAGTGCGCGGGCTCGGCCAAGAGCGGGGTCCCGAGCGCCCATTCCCGCCCGGCGCTGCGCTCGAGGAAATAAGCCGCAAATTCGAGCGCCGAGAACGCCCCCCAAAGGCTCGCGTCGTCCGCGCTGCGTGGCAGCGCGTCGAGCTCCAAGAGCGCGTCGGGCGCGACGGCGACGGTCGCGCCAGCGTCGAGGTGTCGCAGCAGCTCTGCGAGGCTGAAGCGACCGCGTGGCGCGAGCGGCGCGGCGCTCGTAGCGCCGGGGTCGATGCCCGACGCAGAGCGAGGGGCGGAGCCAGGCGCGAGCACGAAGCGCGGACCGCCGTGCGCTGCGAGCTGGGCGAGCTCGGCGAGGCCGTCCGGGTTCAGGCTCCGGCCCGTGGGCAGCACCAGCAGGCACTCTCCACGCGCGACCTTGGCGGCGTGCGCGAGGCGTTGCCGTCGGGCGACGTTGTTTTGGGTGAAGACGAGCGTGCGCGGATCGTCCAGCGCGGCCTGCGCGATCCGGTCCTTCTGCAGCACGTCACGGGCAGGGACCCAGGCTTGGATGTAGACCTCGGGGAACGCGGCGAGCGACGCGAGGTCCGCCAGGGCCTCGCGCTCGACGCGGTCGTCGAGCAATAGGACCTCGAGCCTCACGCTCCCGCCCCCTGCACCTGCTGTTGGCGGCGCTCGAAGCGCAGCGTCTGGCCCTGGCTCTCGAGGGCGCCGCGCGCCACGGACCAGTCGCGGACATGTTTGGCGATCGTGGCGATGAGCGTTCGCTCGGCTTGCGCGAGCAGCGGGGTCGAGCCATGTCGCCCCGCGAAGCCGCGGATCTCGTCGAGGCGGTACAGGAGCGCGTTCAAGTCGTACGCCTTCCATGTCTCCGCGTGGCTCAGTCCGCCGCCGGCGAAGTCGGCCGTGTGGTGGGTCATCTGTCCCGGGTGCCGGCGCCAGAACATGAGCGGCTCGTGGAGGTAGTAGAACCCGCCGAGCAACGCAGCGCGCGTTGGCAGGACGTGATCGCCGCCGCGTGGCAGCCGCGCTCGGTCGAACGGGCCGAACTCGTCAAAGATCCGGCGCTCGAAGCCAAACGTGGCGCCGAGCATGTGCGGGGTCCACGAATGCCGGCAGAGAGCGGCGAGGGAGACCGGGCCGCTGCGGCTGCCCTCGGCGGCGAAGGGCTGCGCTTCGGCGGGGTCCGGGCCGGAGATGGCCTGATGGGAGATGAGGCTCGCGCCGGTCGCGATCCAGGTCTCCGCCACTCGCTGCACCCGGTTGGGCATCGAGATGTCGTCGCCGTGGGCGAGCAGGAGCAGCGCGGCGTCCGTGCGCTCCATCGCCGCGAGCAGGTTCTTGGCGGCGCCGCCGTTCTGGCCGTGACGCATGAGCACGAGGCGGTGCGGCCCCGTGTAGCGGCCGGCGATGTCCGTCACGATCGACCAGGTCTGGTCATCGGAGCAGTCGTCGGACACCACGATGTCGAGCGCCGACCAGGTCTGCGCCAGCGCGGCGCGGAGGGCCTCGCCGACAAACGCCCCATGCCGGAAGGTCGTCATGAGCATGGCGACCCGCGGCGCGCCGCCGCCGCTGCGCAGAGCCTCGCCGTCGATTGCGGTGCGGATTCGATCCATCGCTCGCGAGCCTACCGTTCTGGGCTCGTTGGGGTCCACTGGGTCGTGGGCGAGCGCGGCCTGCCCGCCTGGCCTCGGCCCTCCGCGACCGTCCGGCGCACCTCCGGGTTCTGGGCTGCGCCCCCTCGATGGCCTACACCTCCGGCGCGATCCGGCCGATACGCCCAGGGTATGTGGCCCCATGACCTTGCTCCGGTCCCTTCGGTCGACTCACCCCGGCCCAACAGCGCCGACGCGTTGGCCCCGCTCCTTGGCTCCGAGGTGCCCCCCGTCGGGAGACGGACGGTCGTGCCCGGGCGCGGCGCGGGCGAAGCGCTGGTCACGGTCACGGCGCCGCTGGTGCCTGAGTGGGAGGCCCTGGCGCCCCTGTTGCAGGACGTCCTCGGTCGGCGGTGGCTCACGAACCAGGGGCACTACGCGCAGACCCTGACGAGTGAGTTGAAGCGGGTCATGTCGGCGCCGGAGCTGAGCCTCGTCTCGAACGGCACCTTGGCCCTTGAGCTGCTCCTGCGCGCCGCCGTGCCGCCCGGCGAGGTCATCGTGCCCGCGTTCAGCTTCCCGGCGACCTGGAACCTCCTATGCCGTGATCCCGCCTGGACGCCCGTCTTCGTCGACATCGGCCCGGACTTCTGCGTGGACCCCGCGCAGGTCGCGGCCGCGATCACGCCGCGGACGAGCGCGATCCTCGCGGTGCATACGTACGGTCGCCCGTGTGACTCTTCGGCGTTGGGCGCGCTGGCTGCGCGCCACGGGCTGAAGCTCGTCTTTGACGCGGCGCACGCCTTCGGCGTGGCGCTCGAGGAGGGGTCGCTCGCGGCGCTCGGCGACGGCAGCGCCTGGAGCTTCCACGCGACCAAGGTGTTCAGCACCCTCGAGGGCGGCGCGGTCACGTCGCGTGACGCGCAGGTCAATGCGCACGTCGACCGCCTGCGCAACTTCGGCTTCGCGGGCCTCGACGGCCAGACCGAGTTCGGCACCAACGCGAAGGTGGACGAGTTCCGCGCGGCGTTCGGGCTCAGCGTGCTGCCCTTGGTAGAGGGCGCCATCGCGCGGCGGGTGGCGGTGGGGGTGCAGTACCTCGAGCGCCTCGCGCCGCTCGAGGGCGATGGTGTCGCGTTGCCGCGCGGCCTCTTCGAGGACACAGCTTGGACCCCGAACGGCGCGTACTTCCCGGTGCTGTTCCCGCCGGAGTGTGGGCTGGGTCCGGAGGAGCTCTCTGCAGGCTTGCAGGCGGTCGGCGTCTTGCCGCGGCGCTACTTCGACGACCGCGCCTTCAAGAGCGCGATCTATGCGCCGTACTTGCGCGCAGCGGACACGCCGCGCGCGTTGGAGGCGTCACAGAACGTGCTGTGCTTGCCGATCCACCACGACTTGGGCGAGGAGGATCTGGACCTCGTGTGCACGACCTTGCTCGACCTCTTCGGGCATTGAATCGAACCTCTGCGTGCGCCGCTGCGGACGGCAGTCAGCGCCATGCGCCGCGAGGGTTCGGCGCCGTACCAGGTGCGCTCCTGCCTTCGCGCTGCTCGCCGATAGCGGTCGCGGCGTCCGATTGCACCCAGGAGCTTGCGCCACAGAACGCGGTTCGCAGCGCGGCGCGCCCGCGCGCCGGAGCCGCGTTGCAGCAAGGTTCCAAATGGCGTCAAGCTATGAGGGACTTGCTGCGCCTTGCTCCAACGCACGGGAGCACCACGCTGCGAACCGCGTTCTGTGGCGCAGGCTCTTAGAGGTTCGAGAGGATCCAGCCGAAGATCAGCTGCGTGCGGGTCGCGTCCGCGCCGGGCCACGGCGCCGGCTCCGGCCCCCCCGGCAGCGGCTCCGAGAAGAGCTCGTCGCGACCCAGCCAGCGCTGCGCGACCTCGCGATTGCTCGCGGCATAGCGTTCGATCAGCGTCCGGCGCTCGCTCGGTCCGATCAGCGGCGCGTCGTCAAAGATCCTGCGCTCGCGCGTCGCCTCGGACAGCGCCATGAGCTGCTTGTGGAAGCGGCGCTTCTGCTCGCGCGAGAGCGGCAACCGGTTCACTTGGCGCTGGAACTCCAAGATGTCGCGCACGAGCCGCGTGTTGACCGGCGCAGCGACGCGCGCGAGCCCCGCGGCGTCGATCTCCAGCGCTGCAAGCACGTCCAGGACGATGTCGTCCGCGACGAGCGCGCCACGCTCGTACACGCGCACGATCAACGCGTCCGCGCCAAAGGCCGCGGCCCACGCCTCGAGCTGCGCCGCGTAGTCCCAGAGGTGCGCGGTCTCGCGCTCGCACTCTGCGAACGTCCCCGTGAAGCCCTGCGCCTTCACCGCTTGGTTGTACCAGGAGAGCGCCATGTGGTCCTGGCGCCGCACATGCACGAGGACGCGCGTCCTGCGGCCCGAGGGGGAGCGCTCCAAGAGCGCCTTCAACGCCGCCGGATCCGGCTGCAAGAAGAAGTCCTCGCTCGACAGGATCACCTGCGGCGCGTCGCTCATGAGCGCCGCGTCCAGGTCCACCGCGAGTGATTCAAGGTCGCGCGCTTGCGGCGTCGCCCAGGCCGGGTATCCGCCCCCGATGAGGAACGCGAGGTCATGGTGCCCATAACCGCGCAGGCACACGTCGGGGTAGAGGACCCCGCGCTGCGCCAGCGCCGGCGCGGCCTCTGTGAAGAAGCGCTGCGTCGCCGTCGTGCCCGTCTTCGGCGCGCCAATGTGCAGGACCAGCTCGCGCTCGATCATGTGTTGCATTGCGCGTGAGCGTGGTGAGGGTCGAGCGCGCCTAACACGAGCGCGCAGACCTCACCGATGTCCTCGGTCGTCACGCCCGCCCCAAGCGGCAGCTCGAGGCGCCGCAGCGCGCGCGCTTCGGCGACGGGCCACGGGCCGACGTTCGCGTCGCAGCGCGACGGGTTGATCTTCGCGTCGCAGCGCGACGGGTCGACGTTGGCGTCGCAGCGCGACGGGTCGACGTTCGCGTCGCAGCGCGACGGGCCCTCGCTCGGTCGCGCGAGCGCGACGGTCAGCTCGCGCGGCGTGAACGGGCGCGCCGCCTCGATGCCGACCGCGCCGAGCGCTCGCACCGCGCGCTCCGCCCACGCGGCAGGTTCGGGCCCCGCGAGCTCCACCTCGAGCGCCTCGTGGTTCGAGCGCACCTCAGCGCTCGGCGCCAACACGCGCAGCGGCGCGCCGGCCAGCAGCTCGGCGTAGCGGAGAAAGAGCGCCCGGTTGCGCGCGATCCGCGCCTCCAATTCGTCGAGGCCGCGGTGGATGAGCGCCGCCGGCGCCTCAGCCATCTTGCCGTTGATCCGCGGCATCACCCGCGCCGTCGCGGAGGCCGCGTGGAAGCTGCGGCAATACCGCAGGCGCTCGGCGAGCTCCGGGTCGTCGGTCACGATGCTCGCGCCTTCGCCGCCGTTGACGATGTGGCGCGAGTGGAACGAGTGATAGCGCACGGCTGCGCCCAGGCGCGGTGGGTCGCCATCGACCAAGCAGCCGAGCGCGCGGCTCCCGTCGACGAGCAGCGGCACGCCGCGGCGCGCAGCCTCGCGCTGCAGCGCGTCGGGCACGCGCGGCTGATGGGGGCTCAGGACGACGCCGAGCGCCGCATACGGGCGCGGGTCGCCCGCCAACAGGCCCGCATCGATGCCCTCGTCGTCCGCGGCGACGTCGCACAAGACCGGCTGCGCGCCTCCCCAGGCGAGCCCCTGCAAGAGCGATACGCTGCACAACGCGGGCACCGCGACGGGGCCCGTCAGCCCCAGAGCGCGCGTCGCGATCGCCGCCGCGAGCGTCTCGTTGGTCACCGCGACCGACTCGCGCGCGCCGACAAACGGGCCGAAGCGCGCATCGAGGCGCACGACGAGGGGCCCGTTGTTCGCGAAGAAGCGGCGCTCGAACAGCGCGTCGAAGTCCGCGAGGAAGCTGTCCCAGGCGGGCAGGTAGTGCTGGCCGAGGCGCACCCGCGGCCCAGGTTGAGGCGCGCTCATCGGCTCACCTCCGCGTCCGATCGCGCGGCAAAGCCCGCGCGCGCCGCGTCGCGCACCTCGTGCAGAGTGCGCAGCACCGCGCAGATCTCGTCGATGTCCTCGAGCGACACGTGCTCGCCGACCGGCATCTGGATGATGTGGCGCGCGAGGTGCTCGGTGACGGGCAGAGAGGGCGCGGGCATGTCGTCGGGGCGGTGGTCCGTCAGGTGCACGGGCGGCCCGTAATAGGCCCGCGCGCGCGTGCCCTCCGCCAAGAGCACCTCGACGACTTGATCGCGCTCCAAGCCGTACTCCGCGTCCACCCAGACGAGCGTGAACTCGTAGTTGCGCCGCTCGCCGTCCTCCGGGTACGGGACGACGGAGAGGCCCGGGAGGCCTGCGAGGCCAGCGCGATAGCGCTCGTAGCGGCGCAAGTTGCGCGCGCACGCGGCCGCGATCTCCGGGATCCCAGCCAGGGCAAAGCCCGCGTGCACTTCGCTCAGACCGCCGTGCAGCCCGAAGCGCTGCGGGCGCCCGTCTGCGCCGAGGCCGTGATTGCGTAGCGCGCGCAGGTCCTCTGCGAGCGCGAGGTCGTTGGTCGTTACGTAGCCGCCCTCGAAGCCGTTCAGCATTTTGGTCGCGTGCAGGCTGAACACCTCTGCGCGGCCGAAGCTGCCGACGTGGGCGCCGCGGTGTGTGTTGTAGAAGCCGTGCACCGCGTCGTAGATCACGGGCACACCCGTCTCGCGCGAGAGCGCGTCGAGCGCCTCGACGCGGCACGTCGCATTGACTTGGTGCACACCGAGGATCGCTGCGGTGTTCGGCCTGATGCACGCGCGCACCGCGTCCACGTCCAACGTGTGCTCCGTCGGGTGGACGTCGCAGAAGCGCGGCCGGTGCCCGGTCCATTGCACGAGGTGCGGCAGGCCCATGTAGGTGAAGGCCGGCAAGATCACCTCGCCACCCGGGACGACGGCGACGAGCTCCGTCAGCGCGATGAGCGCGACGCACGCGTTCGAGTAAGCGACGCAAGCCTCGACGCCGTGCAGCGCAGCGAGCTCGCGCTCCAAGCGTTGCACGAGCCCGAGGCTGCCCGCTGACGCGCCGCCGGCGTACAGCTCGCGCATGTTCGCGCGGAACCGTTCGCGGTCGGGTACGGAGAGCTGCCCGATCGGCCGGACCCGGTCGAAGCGCGGGCGCCCGCCAAAGCGGGCGAGCTGTGCGAGCGCAGGCATGGGCTAGACCCTGGTCGAGAGGAAGCGGCAGAGCGGGTCACCGTCGAGGTCCTCCTCGATCGCCCGCAGGATGAATGGGTCGATCTCGTGCACCCAGCGGTCCGCGACGTCGGACGACTTGAAGACCGAGCGCTTGTGCGAGTCGCTGCCCTTGGTCGAGGCAGCGAGGAACGCCGCGGTCTGCCCAGTGAACGGCAAGCCGGCCCACGCGAAGAGGTCGCGCGTCACGGGCTCGGGCTGGTCGACGAGCGCCTCGTAGTGCAGGACGCGCACGCGCATGGGCGCCTCGCGCTCGAGCCGCAGGTAGCGCCTGGTCGTCTCTTTCCAATCCTCGAAGCCCCAGAACTCGCCCACCGCGCGTCGGCCGTCGGCGCCGCGGTTGCGGCACGCGCCGCTGCGCCACTCCGCGCGCGGGTCGGCGTCCCTTGGGAACTCGTGCGGGTTCGTCAGCCAGCTATGCACGACCGCCGCCGGGTTGCGCACGAGCGCGATGAACCGCAGCTTCGGCACCTTCTCCAAGAGGCCTTCCGCGAGGTCGTGGAAGCGCGTCGACTTGATGCCGAGGACGGGCGGCGCCGCGAGCCGCTCGACGAACGAGGGCACGAGCCCGTCCTTGCGCAGGTACTCTTGGTCGAGGTAGTCGGAGCGCGTCTCGTACACCTCCGCGAGCAGCTGCGCCCATTCGGCGGCGCTGCTGCGCGCGTCGAGCCGGTTCTTGAACTCGTAGGAGAACAGGGGGCAGAACTTCATCCGGACCGCGGGCGACGACGCGAGGATCTGCGAGACCCAGTTCGTGCCGGAGCGCGGCATCCCGGTCAGCCAGAGGACGGACTCGAACATCGCTCAGGTTCCCTCGCGCTCGTTGGGCCGCGGCGTCAGGACCGCGTCGAAGCGGTAGTGGGCGGAATAGAACTCGCTTGGCATGCGGCGGACCTGGAGGTCCCAGCCCGCGTCCTCGGCGACGGCGCGCAGGTCCGCGGCGCCCCACCAGCACCCGATCGCGCTCTCCGGGTCGTCGAGCGGCACGTCGACGCCAGGCCGGGCGAACGCAGCGACGAGGTCACGGTCGGGGACGTTCCCGAGCACGAGGCGCTGGAGGGTCGGCTGGGCGCGGCGCAAGCCACGGAGCAGCGCTGCGACGTCGCTGCGCCGCAGGTATTGCAGCGAGCCGTAGCACACGGCCTTGTCGAAGGCCCCATAGGGCTGCGGCCCTTGCGCGAACGTCAGGACCGACTCGATGTGGTAGCGCTCGTGGGGCCCATGGCTGAAGCGCTGGCGCGCGATGTCGACGAGGTACGGCGAGAAGTCGACCCCGAGGCCGCCCGCGCAGCGGGCGAACCAGTACGTGGTCAGCGCGCCGTTCCCGCAGCAGAGGTCCAAGAGCCGGTCTTGCGCGCCGAGGTCGAGCGCCTCCGCCATGGCGTCGACGATGAGGTCGATCTGGCGCTGGGGGAGCGGCTGCCCATTGACGGTGCGCCGGACCTGACCCCAGTAGTCGTCCGCCGCGCAGGTCTGCGGGTGGGTCAGGTACACGCTCTCGGTGGTCTCGCCGCTCATTGCTGCTTGGTGGTCGCTGCCTGACGGTCGCTCACCGGTTCCAGGTTGGCCACGGGCGGAGGCCCGGGTCAATCCCCATGTCGGCAGTTGGGCGCGAACCCTGTAGCGCGGCGCCGGCGAGCCCAACGGGCGCCGTCGGCCGCTACTTGTCGAAGACGTTCGTCTCGCTCGGGCTGATGCGCTCCTCGACCGTCTCGATCGAGAGGTCGAGGGCCTCGAAATCGAGGTCCCCCCCTGTGCTCGGGGGGCCGTCCGAGCGCGCGGCGCCCTGCGCCTGGTCGGTGGACACGGACTGGTCTTGGGCCTCGGCGGCGCCTTTGGTCTCAGCTTTGCGGTGCATGGTGGCTCTCCTCGCGGGGTTCGATGAACGTCGGGTGGATCAGGCTCTGCCCGGCGCCGCGCGGCGCAGGGCGCAGGGTCTCGGGCGCGTCGCCCACGCGCTCGGTGGTCAAGATGCCGAGCCGGTGCAGCTCGGCGGCAAACGCCTCGAGCCGGGCGCGGCCGGCGGGCGAGGCGGTGCGCGCGAGCGCCTCCAAGCTGCCCGCGCGCTCGAGCGCACGGAGCACCGCGAGGCCGTCGGGGCGCAGCTCGACGAACTCGGCGCTGTCGCCGTCGTAGACGAGGACGCTCGACGTGCGCGGCAGGTGCCCGAGGCGCGCCTCGGCGGTCGCCTCCGCTTCGCCGACGTACCGACCGGTGAGGAAGTCGGGGCGCGAGGCGCGCGCGAGCGGGTGGGCGAGCAGGTCGCGCGCCCCCTTGTACGAGAACGACAGCGGAACGGACGCGAGCCCTGGGCGCACGCGCAGCGCGCCGCTCGCGCTCCGCGCGTCCTTGGCCGTCATCCGGGCGCGCAGGCGCTGCTCGAACGAGTCCGGCGTCTCGGGCGCGCGCTCAGGCGTTCCAGCGAGGTGCAGGAAGTAGTGGCTCTTCTGCATGAAGTAGAAGACGTTGTCCCCCGCGAAGAGGGGCAGATGGCGCCGGAACGAGGCCATGAGCTCCTCGAACATCTCGGCGGCCTCCTCCTGCGTCATGCCCGACTCGGCCTCGTAGTCGTGGTACAGGGCGAGGTCCGCGCCGGGGTCGTCGAGGATCTTCAGGCCGAACCGCTCGGGGTCGCGGTAGGTCAAGGCGACCTCATCGATGTGGAAGGTCTGCAGCGACACCTCGCGCACCGTCCCAGCGTGCTCTTCGAGGAACGCGAGCGTCGCGCGCGCCTCCTCGCGCGTCTCCGTCGGGAAGCCGACCATCGCGTAGAACGTGACCGAGATGTCGGCCTTAGCGCAGTTCTGCGCGACCTCTGCGACGGTCTTCAGGCTCTGGCCCTTCATCATCATCTTGAGGATGCGCTTCGAGGCCGACTCGAAGCCGAAGAGCAGCTTGCGGCAGCCGGAGTCGTACAAGAGCTGCGTGCCCGCCGGCGTGTACGCCTTCGGCTCGACGCGCGCGTCGGCCCACCACGTGATGCCAGCCTCGCCGTCGATCAGGCGCTTCGGCAGCTCCTCCAGGAGGCCCGGCGGCATGCAGTCGGTGATGAAGTTGAAGTGGGTCGTCGCGTAGCGATCGCGCAGCTCCAACACGTGGCGCGCGATCGTCTCGGCGCTGCGCGTGCGGTAGCCCGGGCCGATGACCGTCGGCAGCGTGCAGAACGTGCACTCTCCGTAGTAGCAGCCGCGGTTGACGTCGTAGGGGACGACGAGGCGCGGCGAGAAGTACTTGTCGAGCGGCAAGCCGTCGAACTCCGGCGCTGGCGCGTCATCGAGCTTGATCGGGTGCGCCGGCGTGTTGAAGGTCGGGCGCGCGCCGCCGCCCCGCCGGTCGTACCAGGCGAGCGAGCCGACCGAGGTCAAGTCCGCGCGCGAGCCGACGCTCGGCGTCACGCCCGGCGCCGACTCGAGCTCGCGCAGGGCGTCGCAGAGCGCCAGCAGCGGCGCCTCGCCCTCGTGGAACACGATCGAGTCGAGGCACGCGTCGACGCCCGGCGCCTGCATGACCTTCTTGCCGACGTAGGCGAGGTAGCCTCCGCCTGCGGTCACGTGGCAGTCCGGCAGCGCCTGCTTCACCATCCGTCCGAGCGTCAACGCGGGCACGAGCTGGCTCCCGTACAGCACGGACAACCCGAGCACCCGCGGCTTGGACGCGATGATGCGCGGAAGCACGCGCTCGCGATAGAACGCGATGAAGGGGTTCTCGTCCTCATCGAACGTCGCGGCGAGCACTTCGAACGAGCGATCGTTCGAGTACCGCATCGTGAAGTTGTGGGGCGTGAGCTCGCTCGGGAAGTGCGCCGCCGAGACGAGCCGGAGGCCGTGATAGAGGGTGCGCACGGCCGGCAAGTACCGGTCAGGCTCCCAGAACCCGCGCTCGCCGTCGGTCTCGGCGTCCTGGCCGCGGACCAGCCGCTTCGCGTCCTCGACGCGCTCGATCAGGGCGTCCGCGGACGCGGCGGCTTCGACCGCCGCGCGCCACGCGCGCGCGTCCCCGAGCCCCAATGACGCCGCGTCTTGTAGGCGCCCCAATTGGAGCCGCTCAGCGACCATCGCGCGCGCGCGCTCGAGGTAGCGCCGCGAGAGGAAGTGGTCGAAGGCCTCGACCGACAGGTCCATTTGTTGGACATTCGCGTAGCCCTGCGCGCGCAACCACGCGACGAGCGAGGGGATGGCGAGGTGCGGCTGCGTCCAGTGCCCCTGGGGCGGGAACGCGAGCAGGACCGGGAACTCGGCGGTGCGGGTCGAGATCATGGTGCGGTGGGCGGGCGGGTGCCTCGCTTTGGCACCATTCAACCAGATTCAACCGCGGCTCGGCGCTGCCGGCGCGCGATTCGTCGCGGCGCGCCTTGCCAGCGCGAAACGTGCGCAGCACCTACAGTAGTGGGATGCTCTCGACGCAACTTCAGCGCGGCACAGGGCGCCTCGCGGTGGCCCTGCTCCTCTCGCTCTCGGCGTTGGCTCAGCCCCTCTTGGCGAGCTCGCTCCCCTCAACGCAAGAGCGCGCTTCGGAGCGCGCTCTGGCCGCCGATCCCGTCGCACCCGCTGAACGCGTCGGAGCCGCCGGTTCCGCTGCTTCCGCTGCTTCCGCTGATCCCGCCGGGCCCGCCGGGCCCGCCGACCCCATCGGGCGCGGCGTCGAGCGAGCGGGTTCGGTCCACCGCGCGCAGCTCCTCGAGCTCGGCGCGGACCTGCAGCCGCCGACGGACGATGACGCGGAGCTCGCCGCGCTCGAGCGCAGCGCGGCCGCCGCCCCCTCCCGGCGCGGGGGCAGCCCGCTCGGTCCGCGCCAACTGCGGGCCGGGAGCTCGGGCCTCGCGCGCGACTTTGTCGTCTTCGGCTACTTGCAGAGCGAGACGCAGGTCCCGCACTTGCGCTGGCGCTCGCTGACCCACGTCGGGTCGCGGTTTGTCGGCTTCGACGCGAGCGGGCACCTGACGGGGACGGCCGCGTTCACCGGCCGCTCAGCGTATCTGAAGGCCGGCGGCGCGGCTCAGGCCGCAGACGTGCGCGTCGTGCTCGTCTTGGCCAACTTCGACGATGCGGCGGGCGGTTCGCTCGCGACGGTGATGACCTCGCCTGCGCGCCGCGCGACGCTCGTCAACGAGCTCGTCGCGATCCTCGCCGCGGACAGCTACTCGCACGGCGTCAGCCTCGACCTCGAGTTCTCCTGGGGTACGGCCGTCCGCGACGGGATCACGGCGTTCACGCACGAGCTGCGCGCTGGGCTGGACACGCTCGGGCCGGACTACGAACTCAGCATCTACACCAACGCGATCTTCAGCTCGAGCCAGTGGAACTTCAACGCGACCAGCGGGATCACACCGGCGATCGACTACATGCTGTACAGCATGTACGACTGGGCCTCGGGCTCGACCGCGCACGCGATCAGCGACTTCGACAACTGCCTCGGCGCGTCGCGCATGCACGCGTACTTGAACGCGGGGCTCCCCCCAGAGAAGCTCGTGCCGGTGATCTCCGCGTACTCGCGGCGCTGGGACGGGGTCAGCGCGTACAACGGCGTCGGCTCGAACGCGACCTCCGGGGGCTTCACGGACGCGCTCTATGACGTGACGCTCAACCCTGCGATCGGGCCCGTCGCCGCGCGTTACCAGCGCGGCGACGAGGCCGGCTGGTACACCTGGAACGACGGCACGCAGCGCGTGCGGACGTTCGAGGCGCTCGACGCCCTCGAGGTCGAGGTGCGGCACGCATTGAGCATGCGCGACCCGGGCAACACCTGGGCCGGGCGGCGGCTCGGCGGCGTCGGGTTCTGGTCCTTGATGTGGATGGCCGAGTTCACGTCGATCGATCCGCGCACGGGCGGCTCGGTCGCGCGCACGCGCACCTACCCGCACATCTATCAGCTATGCCAGGAGGCCTTCGCTCCGGCCGGGACCACGCGGTTTGTGCTCGACGGCTTTGATGGCTTGGACCCGCGCTGGCGCGACCCGAACGAAGCGCGCGACACGCGCGGCGACGTCGACCTCGATTCCAGTCGCAGCCTCGTCCCGTCGCTCGACGGCGGGGCGCTGCGCTGTGTCTTCGACTTCGAGGGCGCGACGGGCAATCGCGCAGTGTTCGCGCACGAGCTCCTCGCGAGCCCGCTCGCGTCGTCCGTGACCGACCTCAATGCGCCGCTGGGGCACGTCGACCGCACGTCGCGCTTCATCGCGCGCGTCCAGGTCGGCGTCGCGCAGCCCGCATACAGCGTCCGGATGCTCGCCGTCGACGCCCAAGGGCACCTCGAGGCGTCGCCGCCCTTCGCGCTCTCGACCACTGGCGAGCGCGAGCTGATCTGGGACCTCAGCGACCCCTTCACGACGACGGCGTTCGCGACCACCGAGCCCGCGTTCTCGAACGGCGACGGCATCCTGGACTCGTTCGGCGGCGCGGACATCGGCTTCTATGGCTTCGTCGTCGAAGGCGACGGCGCCGCCCAAGGGCGCTTCGACGTCGACGAGGTCGCCTACGACGCAGCAGAGCCGGGCGGCCGCGCGTACCGCATCAATGAGCTCCGTTACGCCGACGCGAGCGCAGAGTTCGTGGAGCTCTATGGCCCTGCCGGCCCGCTGCCCTTTGGCCTCGAGCTGCGGCTGTACGACTCGAGCGATGGCTCGGTGGCGGCCTCGTTCCCGCTCTTCGGCGCGATCCCCGATGACGGCGGCGGCTTCGGTCACTTCGTCCTCGGTGACCCTGCCGTCGCGAACGTCGACTCGACCTTCGGCTTCGCGGCGGGCCGCGACGACCTCTTCAACGTCGACCCGAGCGCGCTGCAGCTGCGCGACGGGATCAGCGGCCATGTGTACGACTCGGTCGTCTACGAGGCGTTCGGCGGCCTCGATGAGCTGACGCGGCGCGAGACACACGGCGTCACCGCGAACGGCTGGCCGTGGATCGGCGAAGTAGGGCCAGGCCTAGGCGTGAACGGGCAACCGTACAGCATGGGGCGCTATCCAGACGGGGCGGATACCCGCCGCAACCGCGCCGACTTCTCGTTCTTGCTCGCTTCGCCGGGCCTCGCGAACGGTGACTCACTGCCGCTGCCCGCGAGCATCGACTTCGAGGCGCCGCTGACGACCGGCTTTCAGACGTACGATCAGATGCGGCGCGTCGCGCCGACGAGCGCAGGCTTGCCGCCGTCGCCCAACGGCGGCCTCGCTTGGCGCTGCGTCGACACCGCGGGCGGCGGCGTGATCGGCGCGCTCGGCGATGCGGCGCTCGGCGCCACCAGCGGCCTGCGCGTCTCGGGTGAGGTCTACGTGCCGAGCGCGAGCGCCCCGGCGCAGGCGATCGCGGTCGGCATTGCGGGGTCGCAGGGCAGCACCTTCTTTACGGCCGCCCCAGCGGCGAGCGGCTACGAGTCCGGCTATTGGCTCATCTACGAGAACCGCGCGGGTGTCCAGCTCGCCGACGGTCGCGTGGACCACCCAGGCGCATGGGAGCTCGTGCACGCGACCCACGACAACATGGATGGGGCCCCCGTGACGTTGCTCGCGACCCTCGGCAACACAGCGCTGCGTGTCGTGCCTGGGAAGTGGTCCAGGTTCGAGTTCGACCTCGTGCCCAACGATGCGGGCGGCTGCAAGCTTGAGGTCCGCCTGAACGGCGAGGTGTTGTTCTCCGGCGCGCTCCCGGCCGGCAGCCCCGTCCAGGGCGCGTTCCAGGTCGGGTTCCGCGAGAATCACGCCGGCGGTCCGACGGCGAGCGAAGGGACGTGGGTCGACGGCGTGCGCATCGAGCGCTTGCGCTGACGCCAGCGCTGCGGCATCACACGGGCTGAACGTGATCGATCGGCCCGGTCACTCTTGAGCGTCGATCCCTGCGCGCGCTCCGCCTCGGCGCGCGGGGACGAGGGCGACGAGCCCCGCGTCCACGAGGCGTTCGACCGTCTGGGTGAATCCGGGGCGCGTCGCGCGCAGCGCGCCGAGCGTCAGCTCCTCGTGCAACGCGCGCTCGACGTGCTCGAGCGCCGTCGCGACGCCAGCCCCGATCTTCAGCGTCCGTACACCAGGCATGACGCCGCTGGCAGGGACGGTCGCGTGTGTGCGCACTTCGCCGGGCTCGGGCAGAGGCGCGCCTGTGATGAGGGTCCGCGTCAGCACGTCGAGGTCAAAGCGCGCGGTGAAGACGTCGGCGATGGCGCGCGGCACGAGCTCGTCCCGGTGCGTGTGCGGCGCCGCGCTGAGCACTGCGTGGGACGCAGGCCGTGCTTGCGGAGCGGCGCCGCGCGCGCCAGCGCGGACGGCGGCGCGCTCCCACGCAAAGACGTCGGCGACGAGCGGGTGCTCGCTGTGCGCCAGCGCGAACGCCTCGAAGCTGCGCCCTGTTGCGTCGACCGTTCGGCACAGCGCCAGCGCGTCCTCGTTGCGCACCCGGCGCAGCGCAGTGAACGTGCGGCCGTAGCGCATCAAGACGTCCGGCAACGAAGTCGCGAGCCGGTGGAGGTCGCGCAGGCGCTTCTCGGGCAACGGCAAGAGCGCCCAGGTCGTGAAGAGATCGGGGTGCGCGGCGATCAGCGCGCGCTCTGCCGCCGTCGTCCCGGCGCCAAACGCCATGTCGGGCGGGATGCCATCGACCGGGCGCGCGTCCGCCCCGAGCTCTTCCCCGAGCGCGCACCCGGGCTGCGGGTTCGGCAGGTGCAGCGAGAGGTTCACGCCGCCGCGCAGCGCCGCGTCCGCGCACAGGTCGAGGGACTTCGTGAGGCCGCGCCAGTCCTCCCCCGGCAGCCCGAGGATGAGCGACAGGATCGGCGTGATGCCCGCCGCCGTGCACGCGTCGACGACCCCGAGCACGTCGAGGTCGTCCGCCGTGGCCTTGTTGGCGAGCCGCCGGACCTCCGCGTCCCCGGACTCGACGCCGAGCAGCACGCGGTAGCAGCCCGCGCGCCCCATCAGGGCGATGAGCTCCGCGTCCAGGTGATCGACGCGAGCGCGCACCTCGAACGGGACGCGCACGTCGCGCTCGAGCATGCGTTCGCAGAAGGCGACGGCGTGCTTGCGGTTGGCGCCGAAGAGGTCGTGGCACATGTAGGCGCGCCGCGCCCCTGGCATGTGCGCGAGCGCCGCGACCTCGTCGACGAGCCGCGCCGCCGGCAAGGGCCGCGAGCGCCGGCCCCAGAAGCGCCCGATCGTGCAGAAGCTGCAGTCGTAGACGCAGCCGCGGCCTGAGTCGATCGGCACGAGGCCCTCAGCCTCGCCCGTGAGCTCCTTGTAGCGGGCGATGGGGGGCAACAGGTCCCAGGCGTAGTCGGGGAGCGCCGCGAGGTCGTCGATCGGCGGGCGCTCGTGCTCGCGCACCGCCAGGCCGTGCTCCCCGCGCCAGGTGACCCCGCGCACGCCGGCGAGCGCCGCGCCGCGGCGGGTGAGCAGCTCGGGCAGCGTGACCTCTGCTTCGCCGCGCACGACGACGTCGATGGCGGAGAAGCGCTCGATGAGCGCGGCGTCGACGCCGGTCGTCCCGGGCCCGCCGATGAGGATCCAAGTCGAGGGCGAGCTGCGCTTGACGCGCTCGGCGATCGCGAGCGCGATCGGCAGCGTCGCGCCCATGACAGAGAGCCCTAGGACCTCGGGTGCGCCGCCCCGAACGAGCCACGCCGCGCTCGCGTCCGCGAGGCGGTCGTCGAGCGGCAGTGTCCCCTCCGTCACCCGGAACGCGAGGTCCTCGAGCGCGACATCGATGCCGGCGCTGCGCAATGCGCCCCCGAGGCGGAGGAGCCCGGGCGGCGGCATCGAATATCCGAAGGTGTCGGCGTGGGGGGCGGACGCGAGGAGGACCCGCATGGGTTCATCCCACTCGAAGTGCCCCGGGCTTTCCAGGGGTTGGGGCCAGAGGTGGTCCCCTGCCCCCTAGTTGGGCCTTCTTGGCGGGCCTGCGGAATCTGAGCGCGGTCCGCCGCGCCGGGTACGATCGCTCGTGATGGAGGACGTACATGACTTCGGCTGGGCCGCGCACTACGCGGCTGCGGACACCCCCTGGGACCTCGGTGGGCCCCACCCAGAGCTGTCGCAGCGCCTCTCGGATGGCGGGCTCGCGCCGCCGAGCGAGGGCGCGCGCGCCCTCGTCCCGGGCGTCGGGCGTGGCCACGACGCCCTCGCGCTCCTGCGCCGTGGCTGGCTCGTCACTGCCGTCGACCTGGTCGGGGAGCTCGCCGAGTCCTTCGGGCAGGAGCTCAAGCGCCGTGGGGGGCGCTTTGTCCAGGGCAACGCGCTCGAGCTGGAGCTCGGGGCCGAGGGGCCGAACGCGATCGGCGGGCCCTTCGACCTCGTCTGGGACCACACGTTCTTTTGCGCGTTGCACCCCGAGCTCCGGGCCGCCTGGGGGGCCCGGGCGCGCGAGCTCGTCGCGGTCGGCGGGCGCTACGTCTCGCTGGTGTTCCCGACGGGCAAGCCGGTCGCCGATGGGGGGCCGCCCTTTGGCATGTCGACGGCGGCTGTCGCCGACGCGCTCGGCGAGATGTTCGAGCTCGTCGAGGACCGCCCCGTCGCGCGTCCCGTGACGAAGCGCACGTGGCCCGAGCGCATCGCGACGTTTCAGCGCCTGTCCGCCCGCGACGGCGCGTGACGAGGGCTCAGCATGGTGAACCCAGCGCAATGAACCCAGCGCAATGAACCCGGCGCAATGAACCCGGCGCAGTGAACCCGGCGCAGTGAACCCGGCACAGTGAACCCGGCGCAGTGAACCCGGCACAGTGAACCCGGCACAGTGAACCCAGTCCGGCACGGCGTGCCGCCCGCTGCGCCACGGGCCTGTGTCGGACCATCGCTCCTTGGCGCCCCGCGCCCGCGGCCGCCGCTCTTGCCTCACGAACCGCCGCGCAATCGACCATGCCCATGATCTCCTCGCTCGCGTTCCTCGCGCTCCAAGCTGGCGGCGCGGCGCCCACGCTCTTGCGCCCGATCGACGTCTTCGAGCTCGAATGGGCGACGGACCCGGCCATCGCTCCGAGCGGGCGTGAGCTCGTGTACGTGCGCGCAGGCTTCGATCGCCTCGCGGACAAGCGCCGCGGCGACCTATGGCGCGTGGCCGTCGATGGCTCGTGGCAACGCCCGCTCGTCCAGAACGCGTCGAGCCCGCGTTATGCACCGGACGGGCAGCGGCTCGCGTACGTCGCGGCGGCAGGTGACGAGGGCGCAGAGATCTTCGTGCGCTGGCTCAGCTCCGGCGACACGGCTCAGGTGACGCGCCTGCCGCGCGCGCCGCGGGCGCTCACGTGGTCACCCGACGGGGGCTCGCTCGCGTTCGTGATGGATGAGCCGCGCACCAAGGCGTCGTTTGTCGAGCTCCCGAAGGCGCCGGAAGGCGCGCATTGGGCCGAGCCGCCCGTCGTGATCGAGCGCTTCCACTACCGCGCGGACGGCGCGGGCTACCTCGAGGATACGGACGCGCAGCTCTTCCTCGTGCCCGCCGACGGCGGCACCCCGCGGCGCGTGACGAGCGGCCCCTTCGACGTCGACGGGCCCCTCGCGTGGAGCCCCGACGGCCAGCGCATCGTGTTCTCGTCGAACCGGCGCGCGGACCAGGACCTCGAGCCGACGGACAGTGAGCTGTGGCAGGTGACCCTCGCCGACGGCGCGCTCACGCAGCTAACGACCCGCTACGGCCCCGACTCGTCCCCGATGTTCGCGCCTGACGGGCGGCTCGTGTACCTCGGCTACGATGAGGCGCGCCTCGGTTACCAATCGCGGCTCGTCTACGTGCGCGAGCTGGATGGCACGACGCGCGCGCTGGGCGCCGAGCTCGATCGCTCGATCGACGCCGTGCGCTGGTCCAGCGCGGGCGACGCGCTGCTCGTGCGCTATGTCGACGACGGCGTGCCCTACGTCGCGCAGCTCGACCCCGCGTCTCCCACGCCCGTGCCACGGGTGCTCGCGCAGGGGCTCGCGGGCAGCGGCTCGGGGCGGCCCTACGCCGAGGGCGAGTTCGTCGAGGGCGGCGGCGTGCTCGTCGTCACCGCCGGTGACGCGACGCGCCCCGCGGACCTCGCCGTCGTGGAGCGCGAGGGGCGCCTGCGGTGGCTGACGCGGCTGAACGAGGACCTCATGGCGCAGCGCCAGCTCGCGCCCTTGCGCGCGATCTCGGCGCGGTCGTCGCACGACGGGCGCGCGCTCTCTGGCTGGGTCCTGACTCCGCCGGGCTTCCAGCCCGAGGACAAGCGCCCGCTGCTGCTCGAGATCCACGGCGGCCCGTTCCAGGCCTATGGCCCGTGCTTCTCCTTCGAGCTGCAGCTCTACGCGGCCGCGGGCTATGTCGTCGTGTACGGCAACCCGCGCGGCAGCACGAGCTACGGCGCGGAGTTCGCGAATCAGATCCACCACGCGTACCCCTCCTATGACGCGAACGACCTGACGGACCTCGTGGACGCCGCGATCGCGGGCGGCGGCGTCGACCCCGAGCGTCAGTTCGTGACGGGCGGGAGCGGCGGCGGCGTGCTGACGGCGTGGCTCGTGGGCACGACCGAGCGCTTCCGCGCCGCGGTGGTCGTCAAGCCCGTGATCAACTGGACGTCGTTCGCCTTGACCGCAGACGCGTCTGGGTACTTCACGCGCTGGTGGTTCGCGAGCTTCCCGTGGGAGGACCCCGCGGGCTATTGGGCGCGCTCGCCGCTGTCGAAGGTCGGCGCGGTGACGACGCCGACGATGGTCATGACGGGCGAGCAGGACTTCCGCACGCCGATCTCCGAGTCCGAGCAGCTCTATCAAGCCCTGAAGCTGCGCGGCGTCGACACAGCGCTCGTGCGCATCCCCGGGGCGAGCCACGGCATCGCGTCCCGCCCGAGCCGCTTGATGGCGAAGGCGCTGCACGTGATGGCGTGGTGCGAGCGCTATGGCGGTCCGAGCGCCACGTGGTGGAAGTGACCGGCGGCGGGGCTCAGGCGCGCCGGAGCAGCAGGTAACGCAGGCGCGCGCGCCGGGTGCGTAGCCCCGGCAGCGAGAGCGCGGCGCGGAGCGCTGTGCCCGCGGCGCGCGCGACGCGCTTCGTCCGCGCCGAGAAGTTCCGCGCGCGGAACTCGACCTCCTCAGGCGAGGGCGCGGCTTGGGCCGTGAACTCGCCAGCGATGGTGAAGCCGGCCTCACGCGCGAGCGCCTCGACGGCGCTCGGCTCCAGCGTCTCGAACGGCCCGATGTTCGGGTCCGGCGAGAGCACGTACTCGACGCCGCGCGGGCCGCCGCGGCGCGCGCGCAAGCGCTCCGTCCAGTCGTGGTACGAGCGCCGCGAGACGTAGGCGACGAGCACGCGCCCGTCGGGCTTGATCCAACGCGCGAGCGCCGCGAAGAGGGCGCGCTGCCCGGCGGCGTCGAGGCCTTCGAGGCGGTGCACACACGACACGACGTCGTACGCGCCGGCCTCGGCGTCGGGCAGCTCGGCGCTTGTGTCGGGCCAGCCAAACGTCGCGCCGGGCGGGCTGACACGCTGCGCGACGAACTCAGCGACCTCGCGCGTGCGCTCGACGACGTCGATCTGATACGCCGGGCGCTTGACGCCGAGCCGCGCGGTCACGATGCCGGTGCAGGGCAAGACGTCGAGCCAGCGCAGCGTCGGCGCGGCGCCGGGCGCGCGCTCTTGCCCCTCGGGCAGGAGCGCGTCGAGCGCCTCGTCGAGCGCGCGCACTTCCCAGGCGCGCGGCTTGTTGTGCCGCAGGCCGTTCAAGACGCGCGCGCGCTGGTAGATCGCGAGCAGGTCCGGCGCCCAGTCCGCGGGGCGCGTCGAGCTCGGGATCGGGCGGCCCGCGTAGTGGTTCCAGTGCGTGACTTGACGCAGCGGGCGGCGCTTCGGGCCGCGCTTCGGGACGACCTTGGGCCAGCCGACGGCGAGCACTGCGATGACCATGCGGTCGTAAGGGAGGCCGACGGCTTCGCGCACGCGCTCGGCGCCGCCGGTCTGCGTGATCCAGAACGTGCCGAGCCCCAGCGCCTGCGCCGCGAGGCTCATGTTCTGCACGAGGGCGCTCGCGCTCTGGATGTTGGCCCACGCCTCTTCCGAGAAGTCGCGCCCGTACGAGACGACGATGTTGACCGGCGCGTTGGCCATCTGCGTCGACAGTGCGGCGAGCCGCGCGTTGACGTCGGGGTCGTCGACCGCCACCAGGTCCCACATCTGGTAGTTGCACGAGCTCGGCGCCCAGATGCCCGCGTGCATCACTTGGTCCACGAGCTCGCGCGGCACGGGGTCCGGCTTGAACTTGCGGATGGACCGACGCGCGTAGAGCGTGCCCCAAAAGTCGGCGTCGGGGAGCGCCGCGAGCGGCCGCGTGGTGCCGTCGTCGGCGGCCTCGGCGTCGAAGGTCGGGTCCCCCGCGGGGGCATCGGGGATGCCGCGGGAGTCGGTCGACTCACGCTCGGCCGTCGACGCGGCGGGGCGCTCGTGACTGGGTTCGTCTCTGGGCTCGGGCATGGGCAACGGAGAGGGCGGGGCAGTCTACTCCCGAAGCCGATCCCGCCGCGCACCGAGCGTGCGCGCCGCGTGGCTCAGCCGACCCATGTCGGGGTGAGGCCGGGCGTATGCCATTCGTCGACCGCGCACAGGGGGGCGAGCTCCGACATCACGAGGAGCTGACCGGTGCGCGCGGCGCACAGGCGCACGAACCGATCGAACGCTGCGCGGTCGCGGGGGGTGTGGACCGCGGTCACGTCCCCCCCGCTCGCCGAGCCGTTGGTCGGCGTCGATTCGGACCTGGAGGTGACTCTGGAGCTCCGGGGTGGACTGGACTTCGTCAAGCACCGCGCCTCGCGGGGAGCGCTCAAGGAACCGGACCGGGTCGAGGCGCAGCTCGGCCCGGGCGATGGGGTCCTCCAGGCGCACGTCTGGGCGGTCAGCGAAGACACTCCGCGCGAGGGTCGTCTTGCCCGACTGGCGAGGGCCGCAGACGAGTCGGGCGGGGGTAGGCCTCTGTGAACCCTCCCAGGGAGCGGACGAGGCGGCGGGCCAGCCTCCTTGCAATCTCGGAGTTGAATTCCGGAACTGCAAGCCGTGTCCCCGCGGCCTGTCGCAGCGTCCGAGCGTCTCTCACAGGCGGCTTGCCCGGCCCTGCCTGAGGAGCGCTCGCGCTGCCCGCGCGCAGTCCCGAGAATGGGTCTTCCTGATTGAGCGCGGCGGGTGGCTCAAGCCGCTGTAGAGCCAGCTCAGCGTGCGCCGCCGCGAGCGGCGCGCAGCTTCGTCTGTGGGGCGCCGCGCGCGCGCCGGCCGAGGCGCTCCGCGGCGACGCGCGCTGCGACGTAGGCCCCGAACGCCAGCGCGATGACGATCCATGGCCAGCGCGTGCTGCCCTTGTCCCGCGCGTCAGCGGCCGCCGGGTCCGGGCCGGACCTCTGCCGCGCCTTGGGCTCGGCGGTCGCGTCCGGCCGCGTCGCCGCGCTGGAGCGCGGCGGGCTGTCAAAGGTCGCGCCGCCCTCGTACAAGGCCACCTTGCGCGCGCGGAGCTCGTCGCGGTCGACGCGGACGAGGCCCAGCGTCGCGTCAGCGAGCGCAGGGGTGCGCGACAGCACCTCCGAATCGCCCTCGCCGACTCCGATGAGCTGCAGCGGCTCGCCCGGGTGGAGGACGGGCCGACCGCGCTGCTGGAGCACCGCTCGCTCGGCGAAGAGCTCGTCCTCCTCGCGGGAGCGCTGCGCGTCGGCCGGCGCCGCGCACACGAGGCAGAGGAGCCCAGCGAGCGCGTTCGATGTGCGCCCGCCCAAGGAGTGTTCGCTGCGTGTCACGGGGTGACGATCCGGTGGGGGTCTTCGGTGAGGACGCGCCAGCTCACGACCTCGACCGCCGCGGCGACGCGCGGCAAGAGGTCCGCGGTCAAGCTCGAGTTGCCGCCGAGCATGCGGCTGTCGTAGTTCATCGCCACCGATGGCGTGCCGTACACGATGTTCTCGTTGCGGCTGATGACGGCGCCGTTGATCTCTGCGGCCTGGCTGCCCAGCACGACGTAGGAGAACGAGTGGTTCGTGTAGAACGCTGCGTCGAGGTGGTTGGCGTAGAGCGACGCGATCGAGTCGTAGGACGGCACGCCGCCCGGCGGGATGTTCCCGCCCCAGAAGGCGGGGTCCAGCGCGTCGTCGAAGTCGATGTCCGCGAGCGTCGTCGTCGAGTCGAACTCCCCGTCGCCGTCGATGTCCTCGCCTGTGCCGGGGACGCGGTCACCGATGCTGTGGCCGGGCGGGATGAGCCCGCGCGCGTCGTCCTCGGCGGTGTAGTACTCGGTCGTGAAGACCCCGTCGCCCTCGAGGACGTCATCGTCGGCCGTGCCCAAGATGCCGTCGCGCCCCGCGGTCGTATTCGGGATCCCGTCCTCCCCTGCGTCCTCGGCCGAGCCGTTCATCGACGAGGACATCCAGCCGCTCACGTACTGCCTCCAGAGCCAGTGCGTGTGATCCCCGACGACCACGTGCTCGCGCGCAAAGAGCCCCAGGAAGTCCTTGTTCTGGTTCGCGGTCAGCCACGCCTCAGTGTCGGCCTGCGAGTTGCTCGCCGGCCGCGGTGTCGTTGGCCCGTCGACGTACTGCAGAGAGTTGGGCACGTAGACATTGCCGCCGGCGTAGATCGCGCCTTGGCCCGAGACGTAGCCGCTGATGACGAGGTCGCCTCGGACGACCACCTTGCCGTCGATCACGATCGGGTTCGCCGCGGTGCCGACGAGGTAGAGGTTCTCGAGCTCGCCGCCTTCGTCCCCGTAGACGGCGTTGGTCATCGCCGCCCCGGCGATCGTGACGCCGCCTCCGGCCGCGATGGCGCGCTCCTCGACCCGCGAGAGGTCCGTCAGGTTCGGCATCTCGACCGCGTCTTCGTAGTCGTGTTGGTTCTCGACGTCGCCGCCGTTGCCGCGCACGTTCTGGGCGGCCCGGATGTCCCAGGCGGAGAAGACGCCCCCGTCGTTGCCGTCCATGAGCCCGTCGCCGTTGTCGTCCTGGTAGCCGCTCAACGTCGCGCCGCTGCCCGAGACGTTGGCGCCCTCATAGATCGGCTGCCCGGTGATCAGCGGCGAATAGCCGGCGCAGTCGAACTGGCCGTTGCTCCTCGCGTTGCCGTTGCAGAGGATCGTATTGCCGTAGAACCAGCCCCAGTTGTTGATGAAATAGGCGTTGTCGAAGACGCGGCTCGGAGCCACGGTGTAACGGAGCGTCACCTCGACCGAAGCCCAGGCCTCGGGCGCGCGCCCTTGTGGCAGGTTCTCCGGCGCGTCCGGCACATAGCCCGTGGAGGTCACGCGCACGGTCACCTCGTCAGCGTTCTGCGCGAGCAGCTCCAGGGTCACGCTGCAGGCGCCGACCCGCGCCCCCCCGCTGACGATCGGCTCGCCGTGGAATGCGGCGAGCGAGTCCTCGCCCTGGAAGAGCGACGTGACGCCCCAGAGCGGGTCGTAGACAGAGGTCTTGGAGAGGGCGTCACCGACCAGGTGCTTCGCGCGCTCGATGCCGGCCTCAGCGAGCGCCTCGGCGCGCAAGCTGTCGAAGGAGCGACGCGAGGCGCCGAGCTCCACCTGCGTGAAGGTGGTCGTCGCCGCCACGAGGCCTGCGATGCCCATGAAGACGACGAGCGCGCCCACGAGCGCGGTCCCCCGTCGGAGATTCACTGGACTATTCGTTGCGCGTACGTACATGGAACTCCTCGGTCGTTGCAGCGCCACCGTCGCGCCGCTCTTGGGTGATCTGGACCTGCCACAGGTCGCCGACCTGTTGCAGCGAGAAGCCCGGCGCGGTGCCGCCCCCAGGCGCGAGGTTGCGCACGAGGACGTCGCTCCTGCGGGTCGCACCGCCGGCGTCGATCACCTGCCGCACGAGCTGCCGCGCGCCGTTGTTGGGCGCGACGGTCACCGTGTAGCGGATCACGCCATTGACGAGGTTCTGGTGCACTTCCGCAGGCCCGAGCCGCGGGTCGAAGGCGCCCCAGCCCGCGACGCCCGCGACGGAGATCGGCACCTGGAACGTCAAGCTATGGTTCTGGTCCTGGAGCGTCGCGATCGCGATGCGCGCGTCGCCCGTCGACTTGAGCTCAGCGCGCAGACGGGTCGCGGCCTTCCGGAGCGCGACGTTGCGGTCGATCGTGCTAGAAACGGTCACCTGCGCGCGATTCGCGAGGTCCACCGAGCCCGCGAGCGCGTAGCCGACGACGCTGAACACCGCGATCGCGGCGACGAGCTCCGTCAAGCTGAAGCCCGCGCGGCGGGCCCTGTTCGTGGGTGTTCTCATCGATGATCCCTCAACGCAAGGTCCGTTGTGTCACGACCGTGCCGAGCTGGCGATTGGTCGCGAGGTCGAACAGCGCGAGCTCCACCTGCGCGAGCTGTGTCTCGGCTTCGAAGACGGTGACGTCGACCCTGTATTGGCTGTTCGTTGCGTCGGTGCCGTCGAAGAGCTGGTTGCCGTCGAGCGCCAGGAGGTTCGCGGCGGGCTGGGCGCTGATGTTCTCCGAGATCGTCTCCAGGTAGAGCACGCCGCTGGTCATGCGCCTGGCCGCATTGGCGCCGCCGACCGTTTCGGAGAACGCCGCGGCCGCGCCGAGGATCAGGATCGTCACGACGACCGAGGCGATCATCACCTCGATCAACGTGAGGCCTGCCTGCGCACGCTCCGCGCCGCGCCTCCGCCCCGTTCGACTTGCCCTCATGTGTGCCCCTCGTTCCGCCGCCGCCGCTCTGCGGGGCGCTCGAAAGGCCTGATCGGGCGCGCGACCGCGGTATCTGGAAGGAAATTGCATTTAACGGCCTCAGCCGCTGCAGCGGTCCATGGATGAGATCGCTAGGCTCGCTGATCCATGGCACGCTCTCCCTTCATTGCCGCCCGACTGCGGGGCCCCAGCGGGGCCTTGGCGGGCGTCCGTTCACGGGCGCGGCGCGTCGCGCTCGTTGTCCCGACCGCGCTCCTTGTGGTCCCGATGTCGGCCTTCGCGCTCGCTCCGTCACAGGCTGAGGCGGCGCGCGCCCAGGACCTGCGCGAAGCGGTGCTCGGCGGCATCGACGTCGATTGGCTCGCGACGGCACAGGCCTTCCCGGCGCAGGTGACGCGCGACGCTGGGCGGGGCTGGATCGAGCTCTCGAACGGCCTCCTGCGGCGCAGCCTGGATCTGACCCGGGGCGGCGCGACGGTCGCGCTCGACGACGAGCGCGACGACACCTCGCACCTGCGCGTCCCGCTCGAGGGTTCCGCGCTGCGGCAAGGCGCGCTGCAACCTGCCGCGCGGGTGACGATCGAGGGCGTCGACCTCGACGTCGGGGGCGAGGCGCTGCCCCTCGTCGGCTCGAGCGTCGGCGCGCCACGCGCGCGGCTCGAGTGGGAGCGCGTGCGACATGCCTCCCCGTTCGCGACGTGGCCGCCGCGCGGGGTCCGCGTGACGCTCGAGTACGCCTTGGGCGCCGCGTCGGACGCGGCGCAGCAGCGCCCATTCCCCGGGCTGCGCGTGCTCGTTCATCACGAGCTCTACGACGGCGTGCCTGTCGTCGCGAAGTGCGTCGAGGTCGTGAACGACGGCCCAGCGCCGTTCACGGTCGACCACGTCGTCACGGAGCGCCTCGCCTGCGTCGAGTCTGAGTCGTGGGTGGAGTCGCGCGCAGGCGTGGCGGTGCCCTCCCCGAGCCGCATCGAAGCGCACTCCGAATACGCGCTCGGCGGCATGGAGCCCGCCAACGCGCAGCGCTTCGGCGTGCGGTGGCTGCCCGACCCCGACCACCTGACCCAGGTGAACTACCTGCGCACGACGCCGTGCCTCTTGGACGTCGCGCCCGACGGCAAGATGAACCAGACGGTCGCTCCCGGCGCGTCGTACTGCGCGCCGATGGCGTTTGTCGTCGTCCATGACTCAGAGGACGCGACGCGCCGCGCGCTGACGATGGCGCGTGTGCACGAGGTCATCGCGCCGTGGGTGACCGAGAACCCGCTGATGATGCACGTGAGGCACTCCGATGACGCGGCGGTGAAGCTCGCGGTCGATCAAGCGGCCGAGGTTGGGTTCGAGGTCGTCATCCTGACGTTTGGCAGCGGCTTCAACATGGAGGACACGTCGCCGGAGTCGCTGGCGCGCTGGCGCGGCCTCGCGGACTACGCGCACTCACGCGGCGTGCAGCTCGGCGGTTACACGCTGCTGTCGAGCCGGCGCGTGCAGCCGGAGTCGGACATGTGCGTCGACCCGGAGACCGGGCGCACGGACGTGCAGACACACGGCTGCTGCCCGGCGCTCGCGTCGGAGTGGGGGCAGCGCTACCTCGCGACCGTGCGCCATTTCCTCGCTGAGACCGGCTTCGACCTCATCGAGCAGGACGGGCCGTACCCGGGCGATCGCGACGCGACCGCGCGGCCGCCGTTGCAGCGTGGCGCGGAGGATTCGCGCTTCGTGCAGTGGAGCCTCGCGGCGGACCTGTACCGCTGGTGCCGCGCGAGCGGCGTCTACGTGAACCAGCCTGATTGGTACTTTCTGGTGGGCGCGAGCAAGACGGGCATGGGGTACCGCGAGACCAACTGGTCGCTCCCGCGGCCGTTGCAGGTCCTGCATGCGCGGCAGAACGTCTTCGATGGCACGCGCCTCAAGCGACCGAGCATGGGCTGGATGTTCGTGCCGCTGACCGAGTACCACGGCGGCGGCGCCGCGGCGACCGTCGAGCCGCTCGACGAGCACCACACGCACTACGCCGCGATGCTCGCGGCGAACCTGGGGGCCGGCGTTCAAGCGTGCCATCGCGGCCCGCGCCTGTACGACACCGAGCGCACGCGCGCGCTCCTGGAGCGGTGGGTCGGTTGGTACACACTGCACCGCGACGTCCTCGAGGCGCCGATCGTGCACTCCGCGAGCCGTCGCGCCGACGGGCGCGACGTGGACTGGCTCTTGCACGCGGACCCGCGCCTGGCTGGGGACAAAGCGATCTTGTGCGTCTACCGACCCGACGCCGAGGACGACAGCGAGGCGCTGACGCGCACGCTGTCGATCGACCTCACTTATGCTGGGCTCGCGCAGCGTCACCGGATCACGGCAGAGCTCGCCTCGGGTGACGTCCGTGAGGTCAACCCCGATCCGCGTGGGCGGGTGCGCCTCGCCGTGACGATCCCACCGGGCGAGCCGATGACTTGGGTCGTGTTCCGATGAGCGCTGCCCTTGTCTGGTCGCGGCTGGGCTGCGCCCTCGCTCTCGTTGGGCTCGCTGCGTGCGCGACGCCCGATGCGACGCCTTACTTGCAGTACGCACAGCTCAAGGCGATGCGCGAGGGGCGCCCAAGGGTCGAGACGCCGGGCGTGCAACGCCGCGCTCTCGCCGATGGGGCGATGACACGCGAGGTCTTGCTGCTGCCGGACGGTGGTGCGCTGCGACACGGAACCGAGCGCGAGTCGTACTCCGGCGGCGCCCGGCGTGCAGAGCGTCACTTTGAACGCGACGTGCCTGTCGGCGAATGGACCCAGTGGTACGAGGACGGCACAGTGCGCTCGCACTACGTCCACGGTGAAGGGCCGACTCCGATGACCTTCTATGCGCCGGACGGCGCGATCACGGCGACGGGGCCGGCGCTCCTCGGCGTCCGTGTCGGCGAGTGGCGCTTTTACCACAGGGGCGGCGTGCTCGCGAAGGAGGGCGCCTACGTCGACGGCAAGCGCGAAGGCGAATGGCGGCTGTATGACGAGGAGGGCGCCCTCATCGGCCGCCTTTGGTACCACGCCGACCAACGTGTCGCGAGCGAGTCCCCGACATCGCAGCTCAATTCACTTTGAGGTTCCGGAAGCGGATGCGCTGCGGCCCGTGCTGCGCGATCGCGAGGAAGCCTAGCTGCCCCTGCGTCCAGCGCGTCGGCACCTGCGCAGTGACGGGGTCCCCTCGCCCGATGCGCGCGGTCACGGTCGTGCGGTCGATCGTGACGTGCAGCGTGATCCAGCCATCCATCGCTTCGGGGGAATAGCGCACGCGCGCGGCGCCGCGTTCGTCCCAGCCCTTGCCCTCGTCGGCCGTCCAGCGCGCGATCGAGATGGAGCTGCGCTCGTCTTCGGGGTCGAAGCTGATCGCGAGGAAGCTGCCGTCGTCCTTGATGCCCACGGCCAGGGCGGCGGCGCCACGGTTCTCGAGGCGCACTTCGACGGACACCTCACTGAGGGTCTCCGGGACGGGCGCGAGGGTGCGCAAGAGCGACGACGCGTCGACCAAGAGGGGGCTCGCGAGGCTCGTGCCGACGGTGCTCCAACCGCCGACCCAGTATTCCTCGCGGTCTGCCGCGAGCCCGAACCACTTGGCCAGGGTCCCCGTGTCAGGTGCCCCGGTCTCGGCGGCGGAGGGCGGCTCTGCCGGGACCCCGCGAGCCTTCGTCAACAAGAGATCGAGGCTCGGTCGCGCGGCCTCGAGCGGGGCGCTGGCCAGGGGCAACGAGCGCCGTCGTGCCAGCTCGTACCAGGCGAGCGCGGCGGCACCTCGATTTGCGTCAAGGCGCGCCCGCGCCGCGCCGAGCAGGGCTTCGGTGGCTTCGGCGCGCACCTTTTGGCGCCGCGCATCCAGGGGGTCATGTGTCGCGAGCAGCGCGTCGATGCGTGCGTCGAGCGCGCGCGCCGTCGCCGCATCGAAGAGGTGCGGCGCGCCCTGCTGCGCGCGCAGGAGCTGCGCGACGGCGCCCTCCACGTCGCCGTACTCGACGTACGCGTCCGCTGCAGCGATGCGCTCCTCGAGCGACGCGTCGGCCGCGACGCGCGGCGGCCCGTCCGTTGCGGCGGTCATGTTCGATGCGCCTGGCGCCGGGCTGATCGCGACGCGCTTGAAGACCGTCGCCGTCGAGCCGCCGGCCGTGCGCACGAAGCCGTGGAACCCGTACGCCGGGTGGTCGAGGGGCAGCGTGAGCTTCGCCTCGCCCGCGAGGGACAGCGAGACTTCGCTGCCTTCGACGTCGACGGTCATCGACCACGACGGCGGCAGCTTGTCGAGCGTGACGCGCCGCTGCGCGATGCGATCGCCCAGCACTCCGCCGCGCAGCTCGCTCACCCAGTACTGGACGACGTTCGTGCCGGCGGCGTGCAGCACCATGAATACATAGCCCGATGAGCCGCCCTCGGCGGCCCCAAACGCGACGCCGAATTCGCTGCGCCGCGCGCCCCCAGCCTCGACCTCGAACTCGATGTGCACGTCCTCGCTCGGCGCTGAATCGACGAGGACGACCGCTGGATCGTCGGGGGTCGGCGTGCTGAGCACACGATCGCCTTCGACCTTCCAGCCGCTCGGCGCGCCTTGAAGTGCGAGCAGCGCTCCGGGCCGCGTCGCTGCACCTGCGGGCCCAGCCTTTGGAGGCCCAGGTGCGGGACCCGGCGCGGGACCCGGCTTGGGGGCCGTTGGCGCAGGCTTCGGCTTCGGCTTCGGCGCCGCCTTCGGCTTGGCCGCTGGCTTGGCCTTCTCCTTGGCGCGCAGCAACGCGGCCCGGACGCGCTCGCCTTTGCCAGGACCGAAGACATCGGCGATGTCGATGCAGCTCGCCGCGATGTCGAACCACTCCTTGCGCTGGTACCCCCGCGCGAGGTCGATGTAGGCGTCGGCGATCGCGGCGAACGGCGCGCCGTCGAACCCGGCGAGCGCCGCGAGGCGAGTGTGCGCTTCCAGCGCGCGCGCGGCGCGTTGCGCGGGGTCGAGCTCCCACTCGAGGTCTGCGAGCGCGCGCAGGAGCGCTTCCTCGGCGCTGTCGTCGTCGCCGCGCGCCGCTGCGTCCTGGGCGGCCGCGAGGCGTGCGTCGAACGAGACCACGCGCCGGCGACGCGGGCGCGTCGTGTCAGGGTCGGGCCGCGGCTCCCCTGAGTTCGGCGCCGCGCCCTCGCCGCCGAGCTCGAGGGCCGCGGGCGCGGCGCCCTCGCCGGCGTCGGCCCCAAGGCGGGCGTCTGCGACCCCCTCGCTCGCCCCTGCGCCGAGGCGCGCGGAGAGGAGCGCCAGGTCCCACACCGTGACGCTCCCGTCGTCGTGACCTGCGACGAGGCGCATGCCATCGGCTGAGAACGCGAGGCCCCGCGCCGCCGACGTGAGGTAGCGCGCCTGCAGCAAGAGCTCGCCGGAAGCCGCGTCCCAAAGCGCCAGGCCGAACGACTCCAGGAGCGCGGCGATGCAGCGCCCATCGGGCGCGACCGCGATCGTGGGGGGCGTCCCGGAGAGCCGCTCTTCGCGCCCGATCGCGAGCGTTTGCAGCGCCACCCCGTCGATTCGCATCACGCGCACCGTACCGTCGCTGAAGGCGCTTGCGACGCGTCCATCGTCGATCCATGTGAGGCTCACGGGGCGCGCGGCGCCGGCGGCAGGGGCGCCCTCTTCATAGCTCGAGCGCGCGCCATCGATCCGCCATACGTGGCGTCGGCCGTCCGCCGTCAACGTCATCGCGTGCCGCCCGTCGGGCGAGAGGCCGACGGCGCTCGGCCCGTGCGCGCCCTGCATCACCGGGGTGGCGCACTGCAGCTCGATGGCCGGACCCGTGTCGCCCCAGACGCGCGTGACGCCGTCTGCGTGCGCTGTGAGGTACCGCGCGCCGCTCGAAGAGGGCCGCGGCGCCGCTGCAAATGCAGTGAGCGGCGACGGAGCGGCTTGCAGCGGCGCCGCCTCCGAGCCGCGCCGTACACCGCCGGTGTCCGCCGAGAGCAGCGCCCCATCCGTGTCGCGACCGAGGCCGAGCAGCGCCGCTGCGTGCCCCTCTGAGAGCGTCTCCGGCTGCGCGCTCGTGAGGTCCCAGCGCGTCAACGCTCCGCGCGGCGCGCCCGTGAAGACCGCCGCGCCTGAGTCATCAAAAGCGACCGCGACGGCAGGGCCGTGCGCGCCAGGGAGCGCAAAGAGCTCGCGCCCGCTGTCGGCGTCGAAGGCGCGCAGCGTGCCGCCCAGCGACCCGCAGAGGAGCCACCTTCCGTCGGCACCCACGGCGATGTCGGCGATGCCCTCGACCTGCGCTTGGGCGCGGAACAAAGTGCGGCGCGCGGCGACGTCGAAGGCGAGCAGCTCGCCCTTGTCCGTCCCAGCGTAGAGCCGCTGGCCGTCGTCATGGAACGTGAGGTCCACCACGGCGCCAAAGCCATCGGCCTGGTCCTCGCCGAGCGCGCGCAGGGCCTTTCCACGCACGAGGTCGACGACCAGCACCTCGGAGGCGGCGCCAATGGCGAGCAGCGCGCCGTCGGGCGACAGCGCGACCGAGACCGCGGACGGATCGAGCATGTCCTCGTGGCCCGCGAGCCCCGCCAGGACGCCTGCGTGCAGCGGCGGACCGAAGCCGCCGGTCTTGGGCAACTGGCGGACCTCGGCGACGCGGCGCCCGCCGACGATGCCGACCGCCGCGAGCGTGGAGCCGTCGCCGGAGAGCGCCACGGAGAGCACGTGTCCCGCGTCGAATTGCAGCGCGCCGATGACCTTGCCGGTCGCAAGGTCGATGCATTGGGCGGGCAGCGCCGGCCCCAATGGATCAAAGCGCGGTAGGGTCAGCGCGAGGTCACCGGCCCGCGTGACGACGAAGTCCTCGCACTCCGAGAGGCCGTCGATGCGGCGCGATTCGGCCCAGGTGCGCGGATCTACGAACCGCAGCGACCCGTCGCTCCACGCGCAGACGGCCTCTGAACCCGCGCCGATCAATCGCGCTGAGACGCAGCCGGACCCGCCGTCGTCCGCGACGAGGACGCGCGTCGCGAGCGGCGCCAGCGCCGCGTCCGGGCGAGTGTCCCACACCGTCACTTCACCTGCGCGGCCACACGACAGTGCGAGCGGGGCTCCGTGCGCGCTCGAGACGGCCCGTAGCCCGTTGGAATGCCCGCGCAGCGCCGGCGCGAGCCTTTGCAGCGCGCCCACGGCGGTGAGGTCCGCCAGCGCAGCGCTGTCGAGCTCGACGCGGCGCTGCGGCAGGGCCCCGAGCAGCTCGGCGACGCTCTGCGACGCGGCGACGGGCACCAGCGCCGCAAACGAGAGCGCCCAGGGCAGCGTGACCAGTGGACGCTGGGTCCAGGGCGTGGTGGTGAGCGAGCGGCGGCGGCGCGCCGCGGCGGGCGCGAACGTGGTGGGCGGGGCGATCGCAGGCATGGCGGCCCGATTGTAGGCGCGCCGGTGTGTTTCACCCACCTGAGGCGTCACGCGCCGCTCACTCGTACTTCTTGCCCTTGTGCTCGAGCCAGCCGTGTTCATGGCGGCCCGCCGGGTCGCGGTGGGTCCAGTGCACGACGCCGCCCTTCTCGTTGTACTCGTACTCGCCGTGGAACCGGATCGTGTCGCCCTTCGTGATCGGGAGCTGCGGCGCGAGGTCGATGTTGTGCGAGATCTTCAGCGTCAGCCCGTTCGTGAGCTCGACGAGGAAGTTCTGGTGCCGTGAGCCTTCGTTGTCGAGGGGCAGGATGTGCACGATCTTGCCCTCCGCTTCGACGATGCGGTCGGAGACCATCGTCCGGAAGAGCTGCTGGATCAGCTTCGTATCGTCGCGTCGCTTGGCGACCTCCGGGGCCTCTGGGGCGGGGGGCCCGGACGGCTCCGACGGCTTTGACGGCTCCGACGGCTCGGCTGCGGGGGCCTTCGGCGCCGGCTTCGTCGGCGTCTCTTGCTTGGGTGCCGGGCTCTTCTCGATTGGGTTCTTCTGGGACGGGTTCTTCTGGCCTGGATCTGCCGGCGCCGTCGGAGCGCCGGAGCCGACGGCCTCGTCGCCGGCGCCCGCTTTGGAGCCCGTGAGGTCGATCCCGAGCAGCTGGCTCACGAGGTAGAGGAGGCCTGCGCCGACGAGCGCGAGGAGGCTCTTCAGCGTCACCGGTTGCTTGGATTTGGTTTCGGTCATGGTGGGAGAGGGTGGCCGGAGGCCGCGAAGGGAGGGTGGCGATCTTGGGCGCGCGCCCGCGCGCGTCAGCGCAGGAATACGCCCGGCCGGCGCTGCGCGGCGAGCTGGTCCATCGCGCGCAGCTCGGCGGCCTTGACGCGCGCCCCGGACCAGCCGCGGGCCTGCAGGGTGCGGTGCAGGCGGATGACGCGCCGGTGTGCGCGCAGGAAACGCTGCATCGCCCGCGCGCGCGTGCGTGGCATGCGGCGGGTGCCGACGAGCGCGAGCGCCGACGCGCGGTCGCCGAGCAGCGGCTCGAGCTCCGCGAGCTGGCGCCGCCGCTCGTTGACGGTCTTCTCGAGCTGCGTGATGCGCAGCGTGCGTGGCGAAGGGCGAATGCTCGGGAAGCCGGCGCTCTCGACGGTGACGCCCCACACGGCGAGGCGTCGATCGAGGGCCAAGTGGAAGCGCTCGTCCAGCGCGCCCGAGGCGCCGATCTCTGCGCCCGAAGCAGCGCGCACGACCTCTTGCACCGCGAGCCCGAGCATCTGCAGCATGCCGCGCTCGAGGTCGTCGATCTGGATCAGGGCTTTGCGCACGTCTGTGATGCGATAGACGAAGTTCGCGTCGACCAAGTAGACGAGCCCGTCGTACGTCGTGACGCGCTGCGCCGGCAGGTCCATCGTGCGCGAGCGCGTCGGGAGCTTGCGCGCGGTCTGCGCGAACGGAATCAGCAAATGGAAGCCGGGCTCGAGCTCGCGCTTCGCGCGCCCGAACGTGAAGAGCAGGCCCGTTTGCCCGGACTCGACGGTCACGCCCATCGCGCGCAGGAGCGCGGCGATCGACGCAGCGACTATGAAGGCGAGGTCGTCCTTGAAGCTGTCGAAGAACTTCCACGCGAGGCGGCGCCAGCCCGGGGAAGGGGCCGGTGCTTCGTCGCGTGCTGCGCGCGGCGCGCGCGCGGGGCGCGGGTCGAGCGCCCGCGGACGGGCCTCGTCGAACGGCCTGCGCCGCCGTCCTTGCGAGGTCCTCGAGCCTTGTGCCGGTTCGCCGTCCATGGGGGCCACGCGCGCGTCAGGGGCGCTTGCCCGGGTCGTCGGGTTCGGCGAACGGGTCGGCCGGCGGCGCGCCCGGCGGGTCGATCCCGGGCTGCGTGGCCGCGCGCTTCTTGCGCAGCGCCTCGCGGGCGGCTTCGTCGAGCTCTTCCTCGAGCTGCTCGACGAGGGCGCGGTCCGTGACCGTTTCGCGGCGGCGGCTCGGGGCGTCCTCGTCGGGGTGAACGCTGACGACGGCGCCGGACACGAGCGCGACCGACGCTTCGTCGGAGAGCCCCTCCGCCTTCAGGCGCCGGAAGAGCGCCAGCTTCTCGCGGGTGAGGAGCTCGAGCTGCGTGATCTCGAGCGTCGTCGGCGACGGCGAGATGTTCGAGAAGCCGAACTCGAGGATGCGCACGCCCCATTGGTCCTCGACGGCGCGCAGCTCCTCACGGATCGCATCGCACATGCCGTCGACGTCCGTGACCGTCGTGCGCGTCCGGCGCGAGACGATCTTCTGGACCGCGATGACGACGCGGTTCTGGAGGCCCGTCACGAGGTCGTCGACCTCGATCAGCGCCTTGCGCAGGTTGACGATCTGGTAGACGACCTTGCAGTCGACCTCGTAGATGAGGTTGTCGTCGAGCTGGATGACCTGCGGCTCGAGGTCGAGCGTCGTGTGCTTCGTCTCCTCGACCTTGAAGGTCTGGACGAGCGGCCACTTGAAGTGGATGCCGGGGCCAACGATCGCGCCGGCGCGGCCGAGGGTGAAGCGCAGGGCGTGCTGCCCGTCGTAGACGATGACGAAGACGCCGGTGATCGCGCCGAAGATGTCGAGGGACATGGGTCGTGCTGGTTCGTCGAGTCGAAAGGGCCGGCCCGACGGAGAGGCGCGGCGAGGCTCGAAAACGCGTAGCATCGCACACCGCGCGGCGGATCGCTCGCGCGACCTCGAGATGCACGATCCAACGGTCGATCGAACGGATACGAGCGCCCCTGGCGGCGCTGCGCCGCGCCCCGGGCTCACGGGGCTCCCGCGGCTCCCGCGCACCCCGGGCGCGGACCACTGCGCGCCCGCCCTGGCGGCGCGGCTTGCCCTCGCTGAGGCCGCCGCAGGCCGCCCCTTGCCCCACCTCGCCGGCGCGCCCGTGGCGCCTGAGGTGGCCGCCGGAAACGTGGAGAACATGGTCGGCTGGGCGCAGGTCCCGCTGGGGCTCGCCGGGCCGCTCTGGGCCGACACGAGCCGCGGCGAAGTGTCGGTCTACGTCCCGCTCGCGACGACGGAGGGCGCCCTCGTCGCCTCGTACTCCCGCGGCATGGGGCTCCTCGCCGACGGCGGGCCGATCCGGACCCGGGTGGTCGCCGAGGGGCTCTCGCAGCACCCGCTGCTCGTGTACCGGTGCGTCGCGGACGCCGAGCGGGCCGCGGCGGCCGCGCGCGGCTCCTTCGAGCGCTTCGCGGCGCTCGTCGCGGGGGTCACGCGCCATGGGCGCCTGACGGAGGTCGCGCCGGAGGTCCACGGCCGGCGGCTCCTGCTGCGCCTCGTCTTCCATACCGCGGACGCGATCGGGATCAACATGGCCGCCCATGCGGCGGACCTGTGCTCGCGCGACCTCGCGGAGCGCACGGGGGCCATCGATCGAGCGGTCCACGGGCAGGACGTCGAGAAGCGCGCGAACGCCCGGGCCCTCGTCGAAGGGCGCGGCAGGAGCGTCGTGGTGGAGGGGCGCGTGCCCCGCGCGACGCTCGCGGCCCGCGCGCGCACCACCCCGGAGGCCCTCGTGGCGTTGGCGCGGACGTACACGGTCGGCTTCGCCCAGCTCGGGACGCAGAACTGGGGCATCCAGACCGCCAATGGCCTCGCGGCCGCGTTCCTCGCCTGCGGGCAGGACGTCGCTTACGTGACGGAGTCGGCGACCGGGTTCTTGGACCTGGACCTCGACGCGGCGGGGGACCTCTACGCGACCTTGACCCTGCCGTCGCTCTTGGTGGGGACCGTCGGCGGCGGCTCGGGGCAGGGCACTGCGGCGGAGTGTCTCGCTCTCCTCGGCTGCGCCGGGGCGGGGCACGGGAACCACTTCGCGGAGCTGCTCGGGGCCCTCGCCCTGGCCGGCGACGTGTCGCTCATGGCTGCGTTTGCGAGCCATGAGTTCGTCGCGGCGCATGAAGCGCTCGGCAGGAACCGACCTCAAAGTGGGGGAAGCGAGCGCCAGAGTCCGGCTGGAGCTTGACGCCAACCGCGCGCCCCCTAACCTATCCGCCTCACTACCGCGCCTAGCTCGGTTCATCCAAGAGCTTGGGCGGGTTGAGGGCGGACCGGCGCACCCGGACGCCTCCTGCCCGTACCGCCCGGCTCGGAGATCCTCCACCTCGTTTCTGACCGGGGGCATTCCGCCCCGGAGCCCCCACGCTGTGATGACCGCCGAACGTAAGTCAGAGTCGCCCCGCAAGTTCGCTGCCAAGAAGAACGACCCCGTGTTCCAACGGAACATCGGGATCATGGCGCACATCGACGCGGGCAAGACCACGGTGACGGAACGCATCCTGTTCCTCACCGCGAAGGTCCACAAGATGGGCGAGGTCCACGAAGGCGCCGCGACCATGGACTTCCTCGAAGAGGAACAGAAGCGCGGCATCACGATCCAGTCGGCGGCCACGACCGCGGAGTGGAACGGCCACGTGGTCAACATCATCGACACGCCGGGCCACGTCGACTTCACCGCCGAGGTCGAGCGCTCGCTGCGCGTCCTTGACGGCGCGATCGCCGTGTTCGACGGCAAGAACGGCGTCGAGGCGCAGTCGGAGACCGTCTGGCGCCAGGCGAACCGCTACAAGGTCCCGCGGATCTGCTTCATCAACAAGATGGACAAGATCGGCGCGAACTTCGCCTACGCCGTCAGCACCATCCGCGATCGCCTCGGCGCGCGCCCGGTGCCGATCCAGATGCCGGTCGGCGCGGAGAAGGAGTTCGAGGGCTTCGTTGACCTCGTGCGTTGGAAGTACATCACGTTCCCCGAGGACGGCGACGGCAAGGACTACTTCGAGCAAGAGGTCCCTGCGCACCTCGTCGACGCCGCCAAGAAGGCGCGCCACGAGATGCTCGAGAACGTCGCGGAGAACGACGAGGAGATGCTCGACCTGTTCGTCGAGGACAAGGAGATCCCGCAGGACATGGTGATGCGCGCGATCCGCGCCGCCACGCTCGAGCTGGCGATCACCCCCGTCCTCGCGGGCTCGGCGTTGAAGAACAAGGGCGTTCGCTTCGCCCTCGACGCGGTCGTGGACTACCTGCCCTCGCCGGTCGATACGCCCGAGATCTTCGGCACCGACTTGAGCGGTGAAGAGCAGCTCTCCCGCCCGACGACGAAGGACGCCCCGGTCACGGTCATGGCGTTCAAGACCGTCGCCGAACCCACGGGCGACCTGACCTTCGTCCGGGTCTATTCGGGCGTGCTCCGCAAGGGCGAGCGCCTCCTGAACGCCCGCACCGGCAAGGGCGAGCGCATCGGCCGCCTCGTGCGCATCCACGCGAACAAGCGCGAAGCGTGTGACGAGGTGCCCGCGGGCGACATCGCCGCGATCATCGGCCTGAAGAACACGGTCACCGGCGACACCCTGTGTGATGAGAACCACCCCATCACGCTCATGAAGATGACCTTCCCCGAGGCGGTCATCTCCATGTCGCTCGAGCCCGACAAGGCGTCGGATCGGGACAAGCTCTCCGAGATCATCGGCAAGCTGATGCGCGAGGACCCGACGTTCCGCGCCTTCACGAACGAGGCGACCGGCGACCTCATCATCTCGGGCATGGGTGAGCTGCACCTCGAGATCGTCGTGAACCGCATCTCGAACGACCACAAGTGCGCGGTGCGGACGGGGCGCCCGAAGGTCGCCTTCAAGCAGCGCCTGAAGAACGCGAAGGACCTCGAAGCGCGCCACATCCGTCAGTCGGGTGGCTCAGGTCAATACGCGGTCATCAACGTCAAGTTCGAGTACGACCCCGAGCTCACGAAGTTCGAGTTCGTCGACGCGGTCCGCGGCGGCAACGTCCCGCGCGAGTACATCGCGCCGGTCGGCAAGGCGCTCGAGGAGTTCCACAACTCGGGCGGCACGACCGGGATCCCGTTCATCAAGACGCGCGCCACGCTCTATGACGGCAAGGCGCACGACGTCGACTCGAACGAGATGGCGTTCCGCGCCGCGGCGAACCTCGCGTTCCGTCAGGCGATCGAGAACAACATCACCCTGCTCGAGCCGATCATGAAGGTCGAAGTCAGCGTGCCGGAGCAGTACCTCGGCGCGGTGGTGGGAGACCTCAACTCGCGCCGCGGTGAGGTCTCTGACGTCGCGACGCAGGGTGACCTGCGCGTCGTCCGTGCCATGGTCCCGATCGCCGAGATGTTCGCCTACTCGTCCGCCCTGCGCGGCGCGACCCAAGGTCGTGGTCAGTACTCGATGGAGCTCGCTGAGTACCGTGACGTGCCGCCGTCGATCGCGGCCAAGCTGATGGCCAACCAGGGCTGAGCGCCCAGGGGGCCGTCCCTAGGGGTTGGCGCGGCATGACCCTGCCGCGTCCGCCCCCAGCTCTAGGTCCCGTCGCGCCCCCCAAGGACCCCACGCCGCAGGCCGGGCGGAAACCGTTCGTGCCTCCGTGTACCTTGGGACCCTCCGTGTACCTTGGGACCCTCCGTGTACCTTGGGACCCGTACTGGAGCAGGGTGCCCCCGAACGTCGAGCTCGCAAACCCGTAACGGGCCAAACATGACGCAGACCGCGAAGCGCCGCTGGAGCCGTGAGCTCGACTCACAGATCGATGGCATCGCCTTCGGGACGACGGGACCTGTGCTGTTGCACGGCTACGATCCGCCGGCCGGTGGGAAGTGGCTCGACGACGTGATCCCGGGCAAGCTCGGGGCCTTCGATCGACACACAGGCGAGCGCCTTTGGCTCGCGCCGTGCGAGGTCGGGTACGGGCGCGGGTTCGGCGCGGGGATCGGCCCGCACGGCAATGTGCTCGTGCTCGGGCCGAGCGCGGGGGGGCACATGCTGGTTCGTATGTCCGTCTCGGACGGCGAGCTCATCGAGGCCGCGAGCATCGACACCTTCGACGAGGCCTTTGTCGGGCCCGATCGTGTCATCTGTGTCTCTGCCCGCCACATCGTCGCGTACGACGGGGACAACCTCCAGCAGCGCTGGAGCTACGCGCGGGACGGCGAGCGCTATCACGCTGCTGCGCGTCACGGCCGACACCTCTTCGTGGCCGTCTCGACCAGCGCGAGCCGGGGCTACGGATTGCATCGCATCGACGCGCTGACGGGGCGCTATGACGGCACGATCTTGCCGCTCGGTGTGCCGATGATCCGCGACGTCGCCGCGACCGCTGGCGGCGTCGTCGTCTTGACCTCAGACCTCGAGCGGGTCCTGCCAGCGGAGAGCACTTCGGACTACATGCGAGCGCTCGCCGCGCACCCCGCGGGCGGGCCGCGCGACACGCTGAGCCTCGTCGCGCTGCGGCACGATGCCGAACCAGGCGACCAGCCCAGTTGGTTCAAGATCCTCGAGACCGAGCCGGTCGACTCGGTCCCCGATGTGTCGATCTCCGGCGACAGCGGCAAGCTGTACGTCGAACGCCTCGCCTACCTCGAAGCGATCGACGTCGTCTCGGGGCGCCAGCTCGGCAACTGGACGGTCCCTGGCCTCGATGAGCAAGTGGCCTGGGGCGTCGTCGAAGGCGCCGGCTTGCTCGCCGAGGAGACCCGCGTCTCCGTCTTCGAGCTGCCCGCCTGAAGGCCGTGCTCGGCCCCCTCGCCCGAGGCGCCGACTTGCGCGCCCTCGCGCGGCCGCTAGGAACACACACGAACCGCCCTCCGCAGCTCCGGACGACCCTGTTCGGCAGCCTTCTGCGCTTCGTGGTATGACACTCTCCCCTGATCTTGGACGGGCGCAAGTGCCGCTCAGGCCCGCGCGCCCCGTCGCCCCTCCATTCGTGAGGTCGCAGTCGTGACCGCCAAACCGATCCTCGAGTCCCTCGCACGCGAATTCTCCGTCGAGGCCTCAGCTGTCCAGGCCGTGTTCGAGATGCTCGACGCTGGCCTGACCCCCGTCTTCGTCGGACGCTTCCGGCGCGCGCTCACTGGCGCACTCTCCGAACACCAGATTCGCCGCATGGCCCATATGCGCGCGGAGCTGGACGAGCTCGATCGGCGCCGCGGCACGATCCTGCGGCAGTTGGAGCGCCAGGATGACGTCTCGCCCGAAGCCTTGGAGGGGATCCGTCGCTGCATGGATCGCTTCGAGCTCGAGGACCTCTTTGTGCCGCACCGTCGGCCTGAACCCGAAGTGCAGCTCGCGCTGGACCGCGGGCTCGCCGGGCTCGCCGATGCCATCGTGAAGTCGGTGCCGAAGGACCAGCGGCGCCACGAGGGCGCCGAGGGCGCCGAGGGCGACGCAACCTCCGTGGACGAAGCGGACGACGGCGGTGCCGGCGACGAACCGGTCGCGGGGGAGCACGGCGAGCCGCCGACCTCGGCCCACGCCGTCTCGCATGGCGGCGGCGCCGAAGACGGTGTGGATGGCGACGCCATGGGAGCAGGCGCTGGGTCGTCGGGCGACGCCTCGACGGGCCTGGGGTCGGAGCCCGCCGGCGAGGACTCCGAGCACCAAGAGACGGCGGGTGTCGACGCGCAGGCTGACGACGCAGGCGCACAAGACGGCGACGCTGACACCGAAGGCGAATCCGGCACCGAAGGCGACTCCGGCACTGAAGGCGACTCCGGCGCCGACTTTGACGCGCAAGAGCCGCACACGCCGACGCGCGTCGCGGTCGAGGACCAGCTCGCGATGAACGCGGAGCTCGTGCGCCTGTGCGCGCCCTACGTCAACCCAGACAAGGGCGTCCACACGGAGGCCGAGGCCCTCGCGGGCGCTGTCCGCATCCTCTCGGATCGCCTCGGACGGAACCCGCACTTGCGTGGGCTCGTGCGTCGTACGTTGCGCAAGCGCGGCTTCCTGGCCGTGCGTCCGCTCGTTGAGGACAAGAAGGCGGGCCGGCACAAGCCGTTGATGAAGCTGCGCGCCCCGCTGCGCCAGCTCCAAGGACACAAGCTCATTGCGCTTCGTCAGGCCCAGAAGGAGCGCATGCTGACGACCGTCGTCGAGCTCGATCCCGAGGCCGTGTTGCCGAAGGTCCGCGCCGCGCTCGGTCGTCATACGCGCCCCGAGTTCGAGCCCCTGCTGCGCGAGATCGCGCTGCAGGCCCTGCGTGATCGTCTGATGCCGGTCGTCGAAGGCGACGTCCGCCTCGAGCTCAAGGAGCGCAGCGACCAGGAAGCCCTGCGCTTCTTGAACGCGCACCTGCGCCAAGTCCTGCTTACGCCTGCGATGGGGCGGCGCCGCGTCGCGGGCGTCGACGTCAACGCCAAGGGGGACTTGACGCTCGCCTTCCTCGACGACGGCGGCCAGGTCATCGGCCAGGGCCGCGTCGAGGTCGGCGAGAAGGACGACGCGACGCTCGTCGCCGAGCTCGCGCCGATGTTGGACGAGCACCAGCCCGAGGCGCTCGCGTTTGCGCACGGCAAGACCTCGCGCGCGGCAGTGCAACGCTTCCGGCGCGCGCTCGCGGCCGCGGGGCGCTACGAGGGTGTGCTCGTCGTGAACGAATCCGGCGCCGCGAGCTACGCCAACGGGCAGCTTGGCCGCACGGAGCTCGGCGAGCACCCGGTGCCCGTGCGGCTCGCGATCACGCTGGGCCGTCGCCTCCAGGACCCGCTCGCGGAGATCCTCAAGGTCGACCCGAGGCACCTCGGCCTCGGGGCCGAGCAGGGCCTCGTCAGCAAGGCCAACGCGCGTCGGGTCTACGAAGAGGCGGTCGAGAGCTGCGTCGCGCACGTCGGCGCAGAGTTCGATCGCGCGCCGCGCATCATCCTCGAGCACATCCCTGGCCTCGACAAGGACGCCGTCGCGCGCCTCATCGCGCGCCGTGAGGCCGGTCCGCTCGAGAACCGCGAAGCTCTGCGGGCCGAGGGGATCCTGACCGAGGCGCAATGGACGAGCTCCGTCGCGTTCTTGCGCGTCTATCGTTCGACCCAACCCCTCGATCGGACGGGGTTGCACCCGGAGCAGTACCCGCTGGTCGAGCGCCTGCTCGAGCCCGCAGGCGGCGTCGCCGAGGTGCTCGGTCGGATGGGGGCCACCAAGGGGCTGCGGCGCGTCGAGGCCGGCGTCGACGAGTACACGTGGCGCGACATCATGCGCGAGCTCACGTATCCGGGGCGCGACCCGCGCCCGCGGGTCCGCGTGCCGGAGTTCCTGTCGCCGGACACCGACCCGATTCGTCTTCAGGCTGGCCGCGTGGTCGAGGGCGTCGTCACGAACGTGGCCAGCTTCGGCGCGTTTGTCGATATCGGCCTCGCCGATGACGCGATGGTGCACATCTCCGAGCTCGCGTCGCGCTATGTCCGTGATGCGCGCGAGATCCTCTCGGTCGGCGCGAGCGTGCGCGCGCGCATGGTCGACCCGAACGGATCGCGCATGGCGCTCTCCTTGAAGGACGTGCCCCCGCCCGAGCGCGCGCCGCGGCGCTTCGACCGCGCCGGTGAGGGCGCAGGCGAGGGCTTTGGCGGCGGCGGCGGCGGTCGTGCCGGCGGCGGTCAAGGCGGCGGGCGCAGCGGCGGCGGCCAGGGTGGCGCGCGCGGCGGCGGCGGCCGACGTGGCCGTGAGGACGGCCCGCCCCGACCTACGGGCCCGGCGGCTCAGATCTATCGCCGTGACGGCATGGGCGGCGCGTCCTCCCGCGGCGGTGGTCGCAGCTTCGGCGGCCCTGGCCGCGGCGGCCCCGGCGGCCGGCGTGACGACCGCGGCGAGCGCGACGAGCGCGTTGACCTGCGCAAGATCAACGACGTCGCGCAGAAGGCCGTGACCAACAATCCCTTCGCGTCGTTCTTCGGCAAGAAGCCGGTCGAGCCGCCGACCCCGAGCGCCCCTCCGCAGCGCAAGCAGAAGGAGAAGCGCCCGCCCGCGGAGCCGAAGCCGGAGGCCGCGGAGCCGCAACCGGAGGCCGCGGAGCCGCAGCAGGCAGCGGCGGCGACGGAAGCCGCCGGCCCCGAGACCGCGAGCACCGGGACGAGCACGGAGCCGAGCGCAGCGCCGAACGAGTGATCGGTCACACGCGCTGAGCGCGAGCACCGCGCTGCGGATGGAACGAGACGAGGCGCGCCCTGTGGCGCGCCTCGTCTCGTCTCGTCTCGTTGGATCGAGCTCGATCACTCGAGCTCGCTCACTCGGGCTCGCGCAGCGCGTCGTCCGCCTCACCGAGCCGTCCAAGGTCCGGGAAGAGGGGCGGCGCGTCTTGGCGCGTTTGACGCGCGAGCGGGCGGCTGCTGTCGAGGCGGTCGAGGAGGTCCAACCCTTCGGGTCTGGGCGCGGGCAGCGGCGCGGGCACGTCGTCCTCCGTCGTGTCGACGAACGCTCGGTCCAGTTCGACCTCGATGGAGAGCTCGAGCGGGGGCGCGTCATCGAACGGCTGCGCGGCTGCGGCGGGCGTCCGCGCAGCGCGCTCGGGTGCCGGCTCGTCCCCAGGGTGACCCGCGTCGCCGTGGGCGCCAAGGGACTCGAGCGGCGCGTGGATGGACAGCGGCAGCGTGAGCGGCGGGCGAGCACCCGAGTCGATCCCCGAGTCGATCCCCGAGTCGATCCCCGAGTCGATCCCCGAGTCGGACGGCGTCGGCCCACCCGCGGGGGCCGGCGGCCTGCTCGGGGTCGGGGCGAGCGGCGCGCCCAGCGTCAGCCTGGGCGCCTCCTCGTCCGCGGCAGAGGACCCAGCGCCCCGGAGCGTCGGTGCGGGCGACTGCCAAGCCGCGGGCGCCTCGATCGCGGGGAGGTCCATGCGGGGCGCAGCGTCAGACAGACCGGGCTGCGTCGCGCGCGACCCGTCGACGGGGCCCTCGAACACTGGCTCCGCGTCGTCGAGCTCGTCGTCGGCACGTGGGTCGAAGGGCGCGTCGAGGGGCGCGCGACCCGACCAAGCCCCCGGCGACGCGAGCCGCGGCGCGCTGTGGAATGAGTCCGCTGCGTACATGTCGTCGTCGCTCTGGTCTTCGTCCTCGTCGTCACGCGTGAGGGCGAGCGGCGGGAGCGGGCGGGGGGCGCCAGCCTGCGCGCGGTCGTCCACCTCAGGCGCGAGCGGCTCCAGCGCCGCCTGCAGCGCGCGCTCGAGCTCCGCGAGCCGCGCGGCGACCTCGACGAGCTCGGCCTGGACACCGTCCACGCTGTCGACAAGGGCCGCGCTGTCGAGGAGGGCGCCTTGGTCCTGGGCTGCGGGCGCAGCCTGGTGGAGCTCGTCGAGCACCACGTCGCGCGCGTCGAGGATCCCCCGATCGATGCGCGCCCCGAGCTGATCGAGGCTGGCCGCGAGCCGGAACAGCGGATCGTGCTCCTCGCGGGCGCGGAGGACTTCGGCTTGGTCGCGGAGCACGACATGCGCCTCGGCGACCTCCTGCCGCAGGGCCGCGACGAGCTCGTCGATGGCTTCGATGGCCTCGGCCTGATTGGTCGTGGCGCGGGTCAAGTCGTCGAGGGAGTCCGCAGTCTCGCGATCGTTGCCGAGCAGGTCGGAGAAGCTCCGCAGCGCGAAGAGCACGACGCCCCCCGCGACGAGCGCGGCCCCCGCCATCAACAGGTGCCCCAGATCGATGCCCAGGCGACCGAACACCCACGCGGTCTTGCCGAGCAACGGGTGCGGGACGGGCGTCATGTTCGCGGCGACGCCGAGCGCGGCGAGGCCGAAGCCGGCCAGCACGAACGCGCCGCCCGCGAGCCCCACAAAAGGGCCCCTGTTGCGCTCGAACGATCTCGCCCGCACTCGTACCGACTGTCGACCGTCGCTCGCCATGCTCTGCCCTCGAAGGTGTTGGCCCTGCCCCTCCCCAATTGGGGGGTCACGTCTTGCGGGACCTCGACGTGAGGCCACGCCCGCTGGTTCTCCGGTCGGGCAGCGGCGTCACCGCGCTTGAGCGGAACGGCAACGAACCTCGTCGACCGCCTGGGGCTCCCGGGGAGATACACTCCTGTCCAACGATGGTCCGCGTTCAAGGCATTGCCGTCGCCCCAGGGCTCGCCCTCGGTCCCGTTCACGTCGTGCGTGCGCGTCCCGATGTCGTACCGACCTGGGTCGTTCGGGACGGAGAGGTCGAGCTCGAGCTCGCGCGCCTCAACGAGGCCATCGACCGGGTGTCCGTGCACCTCGAGCAGCACCAGGAGTCCGCCCGGCGCCTCGCCGGCGAGAAGGACGCCGGCATCTTCGCGGTGCACCGGATGATCCTGCAGGACCCGGGCGCGCGGGCCGAGGTGACCAAAGCGATCCACGACGATCGCTGCAACGCCGAGGCGGCCGTGCAGGCGCTCGTCGGGCGGCTGCGGCGGACGATGAGCGGCCTCGAGGGGGACAGCGTGCGCGCGTACGCGGCCGATGTGTCCGAGCCGTGGAGCGCGGTGCTCGACGAGCTCCTCCAGCGCGACCGGGAGGTCATGGCGGCGACGGATGAGCGCGTGGTGCTCGCGGCCGCGGAGCTGACGCCCCAGGTCGTCACGTTCCTCGCGCGCGAGCGCATCCTCGCGATCGTCGCCGAATCCGGCGGGCGTTTCTCGCACGGCGCGGTCCTCGCGCGGTCGTTTGGCATCCCGTGTGTCATCGGAGTGCCGAACCTGCTCGCGCGCTTGGAGCAGAACCTGACCGTCCTCGTCGACGGCGACAACGGCGCCGTGGACCTGCGCCCGGACGAGTTGGTCCAAGCGGACTTCCTGGAGCGCTGCCGCCGGCGCGTGACGGCCCGCGCGGCGCTCTCTGTGCACGCTGCCGCCCCGGCGATTACGCCGGACGGGCGCTCGATCGGGGTCCAGGTCAACCTCGAGAGCGTGCGCGACCTCGAGTCGTTCGATCCCGCCCACACGGACGGCGTCGGCCTCCTGCGCACGGAGTTCCTGTACATGGAGCGCCGCGAATTCCCTTCGGAAGAGGAGCAGCTGCGCCTCTATCGGCGCGTGATCGAGGCGATGCAGGGGCGGCCTGTCACGATTCGGACCCTCGATATCGGCGGCGACAAGCAGCTGCCGTACTTCCAAACGCCGCGCGAGAACAACCCGGCGCTCGGCTGGCGTGGGATCCGGGTCACGCTCGAGTGGCGCGAGCTGATGCGCGTTCAGCTGCGCGCGATCTTGCGCGCGAGCGCCTACGGCGAGGTCCGCGTTCTCCTGCCCATGATCACCTCGCTCGAGGAGGTCGACGCGGTGCGCGAGGTGTTCGAGGACACTCGCGCGAAGCTCGTCGCAAAGGGGTACGAGGTCGCGCTCGAGATTCCGGTCGGGGTGATGATCGAGGTGCCCTCGACCGTTTGGATCCTCGATGAGCTCCTCGCGGTCGTCGACTTTCTCAGTGTTGGGACCAACGACCTCATTCAATACACGCTCGCGGTCGACCGTGACAACGCGCTGGTCGCGGGCATGTACGACCCGTATCACCCCGCGATCATGCGGGTGCTCGGCGCCATCGCCGCGGCCGCGCGCCGGGCAGGGAAACCGGTCGGGATCTGCGGCGAGATCGCAGGCGACGAATCCATGGCCCTGCTCTTGCTCGGGCTCGGCTTCGACAGCCTCAGCGCCGCGCCACACTTCCTCGGTGAGCTCCGCCAGGCGATCCGCTGTACGACGGAGACCGACGCGCAGGCGCTGGCGCGGCTCGTGCTCGCGGCCCGCTCGCCGACTGCGATTCGCGCGCTCTTAGCCCGGGCCCAGGACCAGCTCCATCGGCGCTGTCTCGCCGCCAAGTGAGGGATGCCGAGGCGGCCGGCTCGGGCCGCCCGGCCCGCCCCGCTCGCGCCCAGGCGCGCCATCGGCCGAGTGGTCGCCTGGGACTCTTGGTCGGGGCCGCGTCGCGCGCTTGTCTGGGGGCCGTTCCCTTTTGGGGGAGCGCGGCGAACAAAGTGGGTGCGGCAAGCTGGGCCCAGGTTGGTACACTCCAGACCTCGCTAAGGAGTCCCCACATTGCCTAGGCCCTTTGGATTCGAACGACCCGATGGTCCGCGCCGCGGCCGCTGGACCATCGAGGAGGTCGAACGGCTGAGAGAGCTCTGGGGATTGCGCGACGAAGCCGCGATCGCGCGTGAGCTGGGCCGCTCCCTGCCGAGCGTGCGCAAGCACGCGCGCAAGCTCTTCGGCGACGAGATCCACACCGGCCCCTGGTCTGACGAAGAGGTCGCGCGCCTGAAGCATTATCTCGGCGCGACGCGGCTGGAGACCGTCGCGCAGGTCCTCGGGCGGAGCCTCGAGGATATCCGCGCGAAGCTCGTCCAGCTCGCGATCGATGTCACCGATGCGCCGCTCGAGGGTGATGCCCGGTTGGAGTTCAAGCGTGTCTATGGCACGCGGGCGGACGAGGACCTGTCGATCGTGTTTGGCCGCAGGCTCGACGTCATCCGCAACCTGGCCGCAGAGCTGTGCCTCTCGAAGGACAAAGCCTTCGTGCGACGCGAGAGCCGCGGGCGCGACGCGACCCGCATGCCGCGCTGGACGAAGGCGGAGCTCGCCCAGCTTGCGGACCTCTATCCAGAGACGGCGAACCTCGAGATCGCTCGAATCCTCGGGCGTTCGGTAAAGAGCGTCGTGTCCAAGGCGCACCACCTCGGGTTGCACAAGACGACCGTGCGGCTCCAGGAAATGGGCCGCGAGAATGTGGCGATCCGGCACCAGCGCCGCGACGAGTCGCGGGAAGGCCACCCCAGCGCCGGCGACGGCGGTCGGGTGGGGGACGGCGGCGCCGGGGCGTCGGTCCAGTCCGAAGAGCGGCCCTGACCCGGGGTCCGAGCAAGCGGCCGAGGCGCGCTTCGACGCGCGCGCCCCTGTGCCTCCCGCCCGCGCGCAAGCGCGCACCACGCGCCCCCGGGCCGACGCAGGCTCCTAGCGCGCGCCTTCGGGGCCCCCAGGGCGGACATTGCTGTCGATGCTCATCATGAACTCGAGCTTCGAGAGCTTGCCGTCACCGTCGAGGTCGAGGGCCGAGAGCACCGCGCGCGCGCTGATCGCGACGTGCAGGCGTCCGTTCAGAGTCGCCATGTCCGACTCTTCAACAAAGCCGTCGCCGTCGAGGTCGAGCCGCCAAAACGGGGGCACCGGCCCTTCGATCAGAGGCGGCTGGCCGACGCCGGCGCGCTCCGTGCGAGCCCCGAACAGCTCCTCGAGCTTCTTGGCCAAGGGCGCGATCGTGCGGTTCCGCCCTTGGACCATCGGGTCCAAGAAGACCGCGATGCGCGTCAACTCGTTGATGTCGAGGCGCTGGTCGCCGTTTTGATCCGCGCGCCTGAAGTTGGACTGGGTGTCGAGGTCGCTCCGTCCATACGCGGCGAGGAGCTCCGCAAACTCGCGGAGGTCGATCGCGCGGTCGAGGTCGCGGTCAAACGCGACCCGGAGCTGCAGCGGGTCCCGGCGCGGCGCGCTCGTCCGGTCGAGGGCTGCGTTCCGTGGCGCAGCCGGGACGCGCCCCTGCTCGAGCTCTTGGACGTAGAACTGGCGGTACTCCGCGAGGTCGAAGCGCCCGTCCCGGTCAATGTCGAAGGCCCGGAACCGGCCGCTATCGAAGCCGATGCCGGCCGCGGTCTCGCGCAGCGAGAGCCAGGTGTCTCCGTTCAGGTCCATCGCCCCGAACCAGGTCCGCAGGAGGCCCTCGCGCGGCGCCAAGGTCGACTCGGTGCTCGCGTCGTCAGCGGCCGCCCTGCGGGTGGCGCCCGGCTGGGCGGGCGCCACCCGCGGCGAGGTCGCGCCCCTTTGTTGGCCGCCGCGCTCTGGGGTGCCCCGCGGCAGGGCGCCCCGATCTTGACCGCCCCGCTGGGGGCCAGCGAGGGTCACGGCCCCGAGACCGACCGTACAAGCGAGGGCGAGGGCGACGAGGATGCGAGGCGAACGGGACATGGCGCGTCCATAGTATCGGCCACGATCGCCGACGGACTCCACCCTTCGGTCCCGCGCCCGGGGTCCTTTTTGCGGCGCGGGGCCCGGGGGCGGTCTCGAGACCTCTCTTCAGGCCTCTCTTCAGGCCTCTCTTCGGGCCTCTCTTCAGGCCTCTCTTCAGGCCTCTCTTCAGGCCTCTCTTCGGGCGCCCCCGCGCCCCGCTCGTCCTCGTGACGACGCCAGCCGCGATGACGAGGCAAGGTCAGCGCATCGGCTGGATCTCGCCGGTCTTCAACCGCGCCCAGTAGTCGACGAACGCGGCCCGGACCTTGCCCGCCAGGAAGTACAGCCCGAGGACGTTCGGGATCGCCATTCCGAGGATCATGAGGTCGCCGAAGTCGATGACCGCCTGGGCTGTGATCACGGAGCCGAGGAACGTGAACACGAGGAAGATGCAGCGGTACGCGAGCGACGTGCCGTCGCCGAACAGCCACACCCAGCAGCGCTCTCCGTAGTACGACCAAGAGATCATCGTCGAGAACGCGAACAGCGCGACGGCGACCGAGAGCACGTAGGGGAACCAGCCGATCTTCTCGCCGAACGCGGCCGACGTCAGCGCGGCGCCGGCCTTGCCCGCGAACGCGCCCTCTTGTGTGTACGCGCCCGTGATGACGATGACGAGCGCCGTCATCGTGCACACGACGATCGTGTCGATGAACGGCTCCAGGAGCGACACGATGCCCTCGCGCACGGGGTACGGCGTCTTCGCCGCCGAGTGCGCGATGGCCGCCGAGCCGACGCCCGCTTCGTTCGAGAACGCCGCCCGCTTGAAGCCTTGGATCAGCACGCCGAACGCGCCGCCGGCGATCGCGGTCGGTGCGAACGCGCCCTCGATGATCTTCCCGAACGCAGCGGGGACATCCGCTGCGTGCGTGACGATGATCACGAGCGCCGCGAGCACGTACATCACGCACATGAGGGGGACGATGGTCGAGGCGACGTCAGCGATGCGCTTGATACCGCCGAGGATGACGACGCCGACCGCGACGACCATCACGAGGCCATAGACCCACCCGTGGTTCGTCAGGAAGGGCATCGTCTCGCCGATCGCGGCCAACGAGGCATTGACCTGATAGCTGTTCCCGCCGCCGAACGAGCCGCCGATGCAGAGGATCGTGAACGTGACCGCGAGCACCTTGCCGAGCGTCGGCAGACCGCGGTCCGCGAGGCCCTGCGAGAGGTAGTACATCGCGCCGCCCATGACGCTGCCGTCGCTGCGCGTTTGGCGGTACATCTGCCCGAGGGTGCACTCGGTGAACTTCGAGGCCATCCCGAGGAAGCCAGCGATGATCATCCAGAAGGTCGCGCCCGGGCCGCCGATGGCGATGGCCGTCGCGACGCCGCCGATGTTGCCGAGGCCGACCGTCGCTGACAGCGCCGCCGAGAGCGCCTGGAAGCTCGTGACGTCGCCGGTGTCCTTCGGGTCGTCGTACTTGCCGCGCACGACCTGGATCGCGTGGCCCAGCGCCCGTAGCTGCGGGAAGCCGGCGCGGATCGTGAAGAAGATCGCGCCGATCACCAGCCAGAGCACTGCGAAGGGGATCGTGATCTTCGACGTCTCGCCGCCGAAGATCGGGAACTTCGTGCTCGTCGGCGCGCCTTTGGCGTCGAAGTTGGACGTGAAGGGCACCGGGATCGGGAAGAAGATCACGCTCTCGATCGCGCCGTTGACCTGCGCCATCACGCTGTTGAGCGAGGCTTGCCACCCCCCAGGGCCGGCTGCCGCGGCCTCCTCGGAGGGCGCCGCGGCGGCGGCGCTCGGCGCCGGGTCCTGCGCTGAGGCCGTCGCAGGGGCGGTCGAGGGGCCCTCGGCGCGGGCCGCAGTGGGGGTGAGGCCGAGGGCGAAGAGCGCCGTCAGTGCGAGGACGAGGGACCTAATGCTGTGCATCGTTTCTGGGGGGAATATCCGCGCCGGGGGTGGGGCGGGCGCGAATGGGGGGCCGACACGTTCGCCGGTGCATGAGCAGGCCCACGGGGCAGCGCCCGGGGGGCCCCGAGGCGGGGCAGTGTGCGTGGCCAAGGGCCGCAGCTCTAGGAGGATGCCACAGGCCCCGACGGGGGCGCAAATTGGACACTTCGTACGAGGCGCGTGACTTGGCCTCGGCGCAAGGGTACAGCGCGGGGGAAGTCTGTCCCTCGCGCCCCCGATGACCGCCCCGGCCCCCGTCCTCAGCGCCGTCCTCAGCGCCTTCCGCGGCGCCCTCTGCGGGGCCGTCGTATTGGGCTCAGGCCTCGTGTCTGCGCGCCCGGTCAGCGCGGCGCCGTCGGCCGGCATGCCGCCGGCCTCGCCCTTGGCCTGGCCGCTCCATGCGCCGGTCGAATGGGGCGCGCCCGGACATGACGCGGCCCCGGCGGCGGCCAGCCTCGGCCTCGCGGCTCGGGCGCCGATCGGTCGCGCACCTGTGGCGGGGTCGCGCCAGCGCTCCTTCAGCCGCGGCGTGCCCGCCTTCGGTCTGGCCGTGCGGCTCGCGCTGCGGGCTGCGGGCGAGGAGGACCTCCGCGGGGGCGGGGCCGGACTCGCGACCGACGGCGCCCTCGGCCTGACCCCGCGCCCAGCGCTCGCGCCCAACGGGGACGAGCAGGACGCTGCCGCGGCCCGCTCGCTCGCGCCGGCCTACGTGAGCGCGCTCGCCGAGGACATCGCGGCTGCGATGGCCGAGCTCGCCGGCGCGCAGGTGGTCCCGGAGCTCACCGTGCGCCTCGTCCCGCGCACGACCGTCGAGGCGCGCGCGCGCCTCGAGGTCGACCGAGCGTTCCCGTTGGCGCGGCGGTCCCTCGACGAGGCGGTGGCGAAGGCGCTCGGGATGTTGCCGGCGGACGCGGACCTGGGCGAGCTCCTGTGGCGCCTCCTCGCGGACGACGTCGGCGGCGTGCGTGACAGCGTCGAGGACGAGATCCTCCTCGCGGACGACATCACGCTGAACCTGGCGCGCCTCGTGCTCGCGCACGAGTTCGCGCAACGCGCGAGCGAGGCGCCCGAAGCCTCGCCTACGGCGACGACGGACGAGCGCTTGGCGAGCGATGCGGTGCGCGAGGCGCGCAACATGCTGCTGGTGGCCGCTTGGGTGCGTCAGAATCTGGGGCCGGAGGACGTGCAGGCGATGGTCAGCGCCGAGGCGCGCCGCACGCGCGCGACCGAGCCGCTCCCGCCGTTCGTCTGGAAGCCGATCTTGGGGCTCTATACGCAGGGGCAGGCGTTCTTGGCGCGGCAGGCGCGCATCGGACCCTTCGGCGCCGCGCCGCGCGCCGCGGACGTGTCCGCCGCGCTGGCTGCGCCGCCGCGCACGACCGAGGAGCTGCTGCACCCGGGGCGCTATTGGGAGCCGCTGGAGCGTGAACCGTCGACCCCGGTCACGTTCGAGATCGGCGCGCTGCCCGAGGGCTGGACGGTGGTGCACGAGGACACGCTCGGCGAGCTTGTCCTGGCGCTCTTCCTCACACCACCGGAGCAGCGCCGCGGCCTCGCGACGTCGCCGCTCGGCATCGCCCAGATCCGCTTCACCAATGCCGCGGCCGAGGGGTGGGACGGCGACCGCGTGCTCCTCGCGCGCCGCGAGGGCGCGTGGTACGTGCGGCTCGTGACTCGCTGGGAGGACGCGGACGAAGCCCGCGAGTTCGCGGCTGCTGCGCGCGCCGTCGACGCGGCGCTCGGGCTCGGGTTGCAGATCGATGAGGACCTCGCGCTGCCCGAGGCCGTGGCCGAGGGGCTACTCGTCGACGTGTCCTGCGCCGTCGGCGCGAGCGCGGACGAGCGCCGCGCGCTGGCCGCGGCGCTGACCGTGCGCACCCCGGCGCACGGCTGACGCCGGGGGGGGTAGGACGGCCGCCCTCGGGCGCACCACGGCCGCGTTCGGGCTCAGCCGAAGTGCCTGCCCGCGACCCGCCCAGGGCGCGGGATGCCGCCCTCGAGGCGGCCCGAGAAGAGGAAGGTGCCCTCGACGCGCCAGCCGGGTCGCGGCAACGCGAGGCCGTCGCGCGCGAGCTGCCAGGGCGAAACGAAGAGGAGGATCGGGCGCTCAGGCGCGTCGCACTCGAGGATCGTCACCGGCTCCTTCGTCCAAGCGTTCTGCGAGCGCCTGAGCGAGCGCACGCGCAGCGAGACGTCGCAGCAGCCGCCCGGGTCGTCGGGGCCCCCGAGGGGCGCGATCCAGGCGCCGCTGGGCCGCTCGAGGATGCTCGGGTCCGAGACCTCGCGGTTGGGGATCACCGCGTCCACGTTGACCCCGAACCCCGCGATCGAGATCGCGAGGACGTGGCCGGGGTACGGCTCCTGGCCGAGCCGGCGCGCGTCGGTGATCCACGTCGCGATGCGATAGAGCCCAGGCGCCCCGCCGCGCTCCAGGTCGTCGAAGCTCTCGTGGTCACGCGCCCCCGGGCGCGCGCTGAACGGCGCACCGCCGCCGAACGCCGGGCAGGCCCAGCCGTGCAGCAGCGCGTCGAACGGGGACTCCGCCGGGCGCAAGACGCGCTCGACCGCGACCCGCAAGCGGTGCTGCGCGCGGTAGTGCGGGAGGACCGTCCAGAACGATTGCCCTGGCTCTTGGTCTGCGCGCAGCTCAAGGCCGTCGCCGAGGGTCGAGCGCAGGTGGTGGGCGGAGTCGCCGCGCCACGGGGCGCCCTCGCCCTCCGCGCGGATGCGCGCGACGAGCGCCTGGTCGTCGGTCCCCGGGGGGAAGCCGATGCATTCCAAGAGGAAGTCCAAGGTCCGCGCACATTCTGCTCGCGCGCGTGTCCAAGTGGATCGAAATCTGGCGCGCCGAGTCCTGCCGCGGCCCAGGTACGATCCAGGCCATGTTCGAACGCCGCGAGCACCGTCGCCTGTTCGGGGCGCTCCCTTGGCTCTGGCTCGCGGCGGCCTGTGCCGGCCAGCTCGACGCGCCGCCGCGGGCGGGGGGCCTCGCTCGCCCGCCCGGTGGCCCGGGCGCGCCGACCCTCAGCGAGCACCCGGAGGAGCGCCGGGACGCGCTGACCCTCGACGCCCTCCATTACGGGCTCAGCTTGCGGCTGGAGCCGGAGGCGCGCGCGCTGACCGGCACCCTGCGCGTCACGTTCCGCGCGACGCGTCCGGTCGCCCGCGCGCGCTTCGACGCGGTGGGCCTCGAGGTCCGCGCCGCGCGCGACGGGGACGGCGCGCCGCTGCCATTCGAGGTCGTCGGCCAGGGCGACGGGGGCGCGGTCGAGGTCGTCCTTGCGACGCCGCTCGCGGCGGGCGACGAGCGCGTCCTCGAGCTCGATTACGCAGCGACCCCGACCAAGGGCCTCTACTTTGTCGGCGACCCGGTCGACCACTGCTTCACCCAGGGCGAGTGCAACGACGCGCGCGCGTGGTTCCCGTGCATCGACCACCCGAGCGACCGCGCCACGTCGGAGCTCGTCGTCGACTTGCCGCGCGCCTGGACCGCCGTCTCCGGCGGCGAGCGCGTCGAAGCCCGCGAGGTCGGCGAGCGCCGCATCGAGCGATGGCGGATGGACGTGCCGCACCCGACGTACTTGACGACGCTCGTCGCGGGAGAGCTCTCGCGCGTCGGCGAGGTCGCCGGCGGGATCGCGCTCGAATACGTCGCGCCGACGCGCAGCCTCGCCGGCACGCGGGACGTGTACGGAGCGCTGCTGCAGGAGAGCCTCGGCGTGACGCCGGAGGTGCTCGCGTTCCTCGAGGAGCTCACGGGCCGGCCGTACCCCTTCTCGAAGTACGCGACGTCCTGTGTCGACGAGTTCCCGTTCGGCGGCATGGAGAACGCGTCGGCGACGACGATCACGCTCGCGGCGTTGCGCGGGCCACAGGGGCGCCGCGACGGCGACGCGACGGGGTTGATCGTGCACGAGGCCGCGCACCAGTGGTTCGGCGACCTCCTGACGTGCGCCGAATGGCCTGAGATCTGGCTGAACGAGGGCTTTGCGACCTACTGCTCGCTGCTGTGGACGGAGGCGCGCGAAGGCCGCCAGGTCTTCGAGCTCGCAGCGCGCGATACGGTCGAGCGCTACCTCGACGGCGACGAGCGCACGCCGCGCGCGATCGTGCACGCGCAGTATCGCGCGCCGATGGACCTCTTCTTCAGCGGCCACGCCTACCAAGGGGGCGCTTCGCGCTTGAACCTCTTGCGCGACCGGCTGGGCGACGGCGTCTTCCGCGCGGGGCTGCGCCGCTATGTCGGGCGCTTCCAGCACCGCGCGGTCACGACCGCTGACCTGCGCGCGGCGTTCGAGGAGGCGTCCGGCGCCGACCTCGCCGCCTTCTTCGCCGACTGGGTGCTCGCGCCTGGTCACCCCGTGATCGACGTCGCGTCCCGCTGGGACAAGGGCGGCGCGCGCGCGCTCGTGCGCGTCGAGCAAGTGCACGCCGTCGAGGGCGGCGCGCCGCGCGCGTACCGCGGCGTCGCGACCCTCTCTTGGTCGGTCGGCGGCGTCGTAGACGAGCGACAGGTCGAGGTGAGCGAGCGCCGTCACCTCTTCGAGCTCCCCGCGGCGAGCGAGCCAGACTGGGTCGTGTTCGACCCGTCCGGCGTCTGGCCGGCCCGCGTACGCCATCAGCGCGGGACGCCTGAGCGCCTGCGCGTCGCGCGGCAGCACCCGAGCGGCGTTGCGCGGCGCGAGGCCGTCCGCGAGCTGGCGCGCGGCCTCACCGGTGAGGAGACGCCAGACAACGCGGCGTACGGCGCAAACGAAGCCGCGCGTCGTACGGACGGTCCCGCGGGCGCGTCGGACGTCTTCGCGGCGCTGTGTTCGATCCTTGCGGAAGACCCGCTCGCGCCTGTCCGCGTCGCCGCCGCCGAAGCGCTGCGCGACGCGCCGACGTCCGTCGGCTCGATCGCCTCGGTCGCGTCCGCCCTGCGCCTCGCGGTCGAGCGCGCGGACGAGGACGCGCGTGTCCGAGGGGCCGCGCTCAACGCGCTGGCGCTCTTGGTCGGCGGACCACAAGCCGGCGGCGAGCTCGCGGGGGTGCGCCCTTCGCTGGCGGCGTTCGCTCGCGCGTTGCTCGCGGACGAGGCCGCGACCTTCCGCGTGCGCGGCCAAGCGGCCGAGCTGCTGCTCGCGGCGGACCCCGACGCCGGGGTCGACGTGGTGGTCGCGGCGCTCGCGGCTCACCGCCCGTCCGGCGCTGACCCGCACGGCGCCTTGGGCGCGCAGCTCGTGCGCGCGCTCGAGGTCGCGCTCGGCCCTTTGGGCGCGCGAGGCCCGCGCGGCTCGGCGGCGACGTCGCGCGCGGAGGAGGTCTTGGCGCTCGTCGCCGGGGTCGCGCTCGACGATGCGCGTCCTGCCGCCGAGCGAGAGGCCGCGGCGCAGGTCCTCGGCGCTGCGCTCGGCCGCGCCCCGCGCGCGTTCGAAGCGCTCGCGGAGCTGCTCACCGGCCGCGCCGCCAAGCTCCGCCGTGTCGCCCTCGAAGCGCTCGCGACGAGCGAAGACCCGCTGGCGCGCGGCCTGCTCGCCGAGCACCTCCAGCGTACGACCGACCCGCGGGAGCGGTACGTCATCTTGGGAGCGCTCGCTCCGTGAGCGAGGCGGACGCGGCGGACGAGGTCCCGCTCGAGCAGCGGCCCCTCGCGCCTGAGCCCCTCGAGCCACAGCAGTTGACGCCGGCGGAGCGGCGCCGCGCGCTGCGCTCGCTGATGCTCGACGCGCGCATCGCGCTGCTGTCGGAGATCGGCGCGCGGGCGCTGACGGATCACCTCGCGCGGCGCGTGCGCGACGTAGAGCTGCGCCGGTTGGCGGTCGGCCTGAACGAAGAGGGCGTCGCGCTCGTCGCCGAGGTGCAGCAGCTCATTCGCGACATGGGGGGCAGCCCGCGGCGCACGAGCCTGCGCCGGCGCGCGCTCGCGCGCATCCTGGTGACGTCGCGGCACGTGGTCGGCCTGCGGACGGTGCTGCGCCTCTTGCAGCACCAAGAGGAGACCCTCTCGCGCTGGTACGGCGAGTACGCGGTGTTCTTGGCGCGCATCGGCGAGCCCGTCCGCGCGACCTCGTTCGAGGTCCTGCGCGCGACGAAGCTGCGCCGCGCCCAAGCGGTGGGGACGTGGGTGTCGAACATGGCGCGCAGAATGCGTTAGCCTCTGGGTATGCCTTGGATTCGCACGTTTCAGCCGGATGAGGCCACCGGGCGCCTCGCGAAGAGCTACGCCGCGGCGCTGCAGCGCGCCGGGCGCGTCTTCGGCATCGTGAAGTCGATGAGCCTCGCGCCGGCGGTCCTCGACGCGTCCATGGGCCTGTACCAGCGGATCATGTTCGCGGACGAGGGCCTCGCGCGGTATCAGCGCGAGCTGCTCGCGGTCGTAGTGAGCCGCACGAACGGGTGCCACTATTGAACACTCTCGCACCAGTGGGACCTCCGGTCGGAGCTCTCCAAGGCCGACACGTCGCCCTACGGTGATGCGTCTTCTGAGCGCCTCGACGCGTTGGTCGCATGCGCTGGCGTGGACTGGCGCGCCGCGGGCTTGACGGAGCGCGACGCGGCGCTCTGCGCTTATGCCGAGCAGTTGACGCGGGCGCCCAGCGCGATGCAGGAGGCCGACCTCGCCGCTTTGCGCGCGCACGGCCTCGACGATGTCGCGCTGCACGACGCCGTGCAGGTCATCGCTTACTTCAACTACATCAACCGCGTCGCCGACGCGGTCCACGTCGAGCTCGAGCCGGAGATGCCGCCTTACCCGGCGCATTGAGCGCCTTAGGCTGTTAGGCGCGGGCCGCGCCCCGTGCGCGCCGCGGCGGCTCGGGTGCGCGTCAGCGCGCCGGTCGCCCCGCGCCTTGTACGACCTCGTGCTTGGCGTCAGCCTCGAACGGGCCGAACACCTCGCGCGCGCCGTTCGGCCAACGCACGCGGGCCTCGTCGATCTGCGTCGCCGCGCCGAGGCCCACGTGGAGGCTCGGGGACGAGCCCGCGCAGTAGCTCTCGCTCGTGCGCACCTCCATCCGCCGGGTGCGGCCCGCGACCACGAGCTCGACCGCCGCGCCAAGGGCGTCGCCCCCGTTCGCGCCGACCACGCGGAGCGTCGCGGAGTGGCCGCGCTTCGGCGCGACGTTGCGCAAGAGATAGGCGGGCGCGTCGCGGTTCACCACCAGGATGTCGACGTCGCCGTCGCCATCGATATCGCCGAACGCCGCCGCGCGCGACGTCGCGAACATCGCCTCTGCGACCCCGCCCCGCGGCAGGACCTCTTCGAAGCGCCCGTTCGGGAGGCCGCGCAGCACGACGTTCTCCTCTGCAAACACGTCCGCGCCCGGCGGCGGCGTCAAGGGGTGATCGACGCGCCCGTTGGCGTGGTAACAGTCGAAGCGCCCGTCGTGGTCGAAGTCCCGGAGGCCGACGCCGAAGCGCGTGCGCATCTGCGACACCATCGAGAGGCCCTGCGCCGCGGTGCGGTCGACGAAGCGCGTCCGGTCGTTGCGGAAGAGCGAGTCGTCCTCGCCGGTCAAGTTGACGACCAGCAGGTCCTCGTCGCCGTCCTCGTCCAGGTCGGCCACGGTGACGCCCATGCCCGCCTTGGCGCGGCCTTGGTCGTCCACCGCGCAGCCCATCTTCAGCGCGACCTCCTCGAAGCGACCGCTGCCGGTCCAGCGCCAGAGCTGGTTCGGCATCCCGTCGTTCGCGACGAAGATCTCGGGCCTCCCGTCGAGGTCGAAGTCCGCCGCGACGACGCCGAGCCCGTTCCCGAACGCTGCGCCGAGCCCGACGTCGGCGGACACGTCCGTGAACGTGCCGTCGCCCTCGTTCCGGTAGAGCGTGTCGCGCAGCGGCGCTGCATACGTGTTCGGGCCGCAGTACGTCTGGACGCGCGACGGGTTCTCGCAGTGGACCTCCGAGTCGACGCTCCAATGGATGTAGTTCGTGACGAACAGGTCGAGGTCGCCGTCGCCGTCGTAGTCGACAAATGCCGAGCTCGACGACCACACGCCGCCTGCGACCCCAGCCGCGAGCGAGACGTCCTCGAAGTGACCGGTCCCGTCGTTGCGCAGCAGCACGTTCGGGCCGAGGTTCGATACGTACAGGTCCAGGTCGCCGTCCGCGTCGTAGTCGCCGGTCGAGACCGCCATGCCGTACCCGCGGTCGTCCGCGCCGCTCCCCGCGCTGACGTCCTCGAAGGTGCCGTCGCCGTGGTTGCGGAAGAGCGCGTTGCCGCGTGTGTTTGACTCCGGGGCCGCGACCGACCCGCCTTGCACGAAGTACGCGTCGAGGTCGCCGTCGCCGTCCATATCGAAGAGCGCCGCGCCCGTCGAGTTCATCTCCGGCATCAAGAACGGCCCCGAATAGCCAGAGTGGTGCTGGAACACGAGCCCCGAGCGCGCGGCGACCTCTTCGAACCACGGCGTCGGCGAGGCGTCGCCGTCCGCCTGCGGCGCGGCCGAGCGGACCCCGCTCGATGGGTCTCCGCTCGATGGGCCCCCGCTCGATGGGCCCCCGCTCGATGGGCCCACGCTCGGTGCGGGCGCTCCGCCGCCGCAAGCCGCGCCAAGCGCGCAGGCGCCGACGCCAAACAGCCGGAGCCACGCAGTGCGCTGTGTCAGCGTCATCGTCCCGAGCCTCCGGCCGTCACCAAGCTGCGCGCCGCGTTCCCATGGATGGCGCGCGCCCGCTGGAGGGACTCGCGTAAGGTGGCCTCGGGGCGGCCGGCGCGCTTCTGGGCCTGCAGCAAGAGCTGGACGTACTCCAGCGGCGGGCGCCGCGCGCGGTCGACGAGCGGCCCTTCCAGGACCGTCGCAGCCGCGGCGTAGTCGTGCTTTCGCAGGTGGATGTCCGCTGCCATGGCGGTCGCTTGCATGTTGTCGGCCTCGGCGGTCAGCGCAGATTGAAAGCACGCGAGCGCCGCGTCGAGGTCCCCTTGGTCGCGCAGCAACACGCCGCGCACCAACCACGCTTGCACACGGTCGGGCCAAGCGCGCGTCGCGTCCTCGGCCGCGCGCAGCGCAGCCTCGGGTCGGCCGCCGATCCGCAAGACGTCGATCCGAGCCAGCAGGAGGTCATACCGCCGCGGCGAGGCTGAGAGCGCTTCGTCCACGAGGGCCAGGCCTGCTTCGACCTGGCCGTCCTGTGCCAAGGTCAACGCGAGCCGCGTGCGCACCTTGGCGTCACCTGGGCGCAGCTCGATGACTCGCCGGTAGAGCTCTGCGGCCTCACGGAGCTTCGCGTCGGCAGCGAGCGCGTCGGCGCGCTCGACGAGCGCGAGCTCGCCGACGGCCCCGTCACCCTGCGCCGTTTCGTCCGTCCAGGTTGGCGACGTGCCGAGGCCCACTTCGAGGTGGGGGAGCGCCTCCTCCGCGCGGCCCGCGAGCCGCAGCGCGCTCCCGTAGACGTGCCGCAAGTACGGGTCGTCCGGGGCGAGCGTGCGAGCCGCGCGCGCGTGCGCCAAGGCGCTCGGCGCGTCCTCGGCCAAGAGGGCCGCGAGCGCGAGGCCGGCGTCGCCATCGTGCGCCTTGGGCGCGAGCGCCTGAACGCGCTCGAAGCAGCGGCGCGCGCCGTCGGCGTCACCCTGCTCCAGCCGCAGCTCGCCGAGCCGGCGCCAGGCGCCGCGCTCGGTCGGCGCCGCATCGACGCTCGCCTGGAGCCACGCCTCTGCCCGCCCGAAGTCGCGGGCGCGCACTGCCGCCGCGCCCGCGCGCACCTTCCACTCCACCGCGCCGGGCGCGAGCGCCGCGGCCCCTTCCCAGGTCGCGAGCGCGGCCCCATACAGCTCATGGCGGTCCAGCAGCCGCGCGAGGTCGACCCAAGCGTTGACGTCGGTCGCGCGCGCCTCGAGCGCCTCGAGCGCGCGTTGCAGCTCGCTCCGCGTCGCCTCGTCGACGCTGAAGAGCGGCCCGAGCTCCGGCAGCGGTGGGGGCGTCACGTCTTGCCCGCAGCCCGTCAGGGAGGCGGCGCAGAGGCCGACGTAGAGCGACGTCCGGCGCGCCTGCCACATGACTCGCAGCGCCCGCGGAACGCGCAACAAACGGCGCGCCTCGCAGCGCCCGGGTCCTGCTGGCGCCAGCCTCGATGGCGATGCATCGCCGCGCAGCGCCGTGCGGTCTCGGGGTGCGTCATCTCCTAGGCATGTTCGGCCGCGGCCCCGCTCGCGGTCAAGCGGCGGCGGGGATCCCCGCCCTCCCAGCGCCGCGACCCAGGGGGGGCGCTCGGTGGCTCCGACCTCAGGGTCCCTGGCTCAATCGTGGCTCAAGGTGCGCCAACCGCCGAGGGCGACCTCTGCGTGCCGCGTCTCCGCGCCGTTTGGCCAGCGCACGACGACCTCCTCGATGCGCGTCGCGGGGCCGAGGCCGAAGTGCAGCTCGGCGGGATTGCCGGTCAGGTAGCCCTCGCCCGCGCGCAGCGCGCGGCGGAACATGCGGCGCCCGCCTGCTGTGCCGCCAGTCGCGCGCGTCGTGACGTGCACGGTCACCTCCGCGCCGATCGCGTAGGGGTTCGGGCCCGGCTGCCGCAGCCGCACGCCCACCCATTCGCCGCTGCGCGGCGCGCGGTTCTCGAGCAGCTCCGTCGGCCCATTGTTCGCCGTGACGACGAGGTCGATGTCGCCGTCCTGGTCGTAGTCACACGGCGCGACGCCGCGCGAGGCGAGGCAGGTCGCGAGCGCCGCGGGCGCGAGCGCAACGCCGCTCTCGAAGCGGCCCGTGCCATCGTTCACGAAGAGGTGGTTCGGCTGGCCGACGCAGATGCCGGTGCCGACGTAGTCCGGGCTCGTGTAGCCGTTCGCGACGAAGATGTCGAGGTCGCCGTCGAGCTCGAGGTCGAACAGCGCGACGCCCCACGAGGTCACGCCGACGCCCTCGCGCGCGAGGCCCGCGCGCACCGTCGTGTCATGGAACGCAGCGCGCCGCGTCCGCGTCTCGAACGGCGCGAGCAGGCTGTTCGTGTAGAGGGCGTTGGTGTCGAGCTGCCAGTTCGTCAGGAACAGGTCCTCGTCGCCGTCGCAGTCGAGGTCGCCCGCGGCGAGCCCCATGCCGCCGCGCGGGTCGTCGAGCCCCGTCGCAAACGACACGTCCTTGAACGTCCCGTCGCCTTCGTTGCGGTACATGACGTTGTACGAGACGTCGTTGGCGAGATAGAGGTCCTGGTCGCCGTCGCGGTCGAAGTCCCAGAACACGGGCTGCATGCCGCGGCCTTGCACGTCGAGCAGCCCGAGCGCCTCCGTCACGTCCTCGAACCGCGGGCGCCCGTCCGTCGCGAGCCCGAGGTTCTTCAAGCACACGTTGCGCTGCCCGGGGAACGCAAACGGCAGCATCTCGACCGGGTCTTCGCGCTGGGACCGCCCGAGCTCGCCCGCCGGAGGCGCGAGGGCGGGGTCGTATACGAGGTAGGACGTCACGTACAGGTCGAGGTCGCCGTCGCCGTCGATGTCTGCCGCAGCGACGCCAGCGCTCCAGAGGTCGAGGCCCGGGAGCAACTCGCTGGCGTCCATGAATGTCCCGTCGCCGCGGTTCAAGTACAGCGCGTCAGGCCCGTAGTTCGCGACGTAGAGGTCGAGGTCCGCGTCGCCGTCGAGGTCCACGAAGAGCGCGCCCATGCCGCGGCCGGTGTCGGCGACGCCTGCGCGCTCGGTCACGTCCTCGAACCCGGTCCCGTCCCCTGCGCTCCCTGCGCGCGTTGCGCCGAGGTTGCGCAAGAGGCGATTGCCGTTGACGGCGCTGCCATCCCGGCCGCCGCCTTGCACGAGGTAGAGGTCTTGCCAACCGTCGCCGTCGAAGTCGCCCCAGGCGGCGCCTGGGCCCATCGTCGGCCGGATGTCGAGCTGCCCGTCCGGTCCTTCGAGGTGCACGAGGAGGCCCGCTTCGCCCCGGATCGGGACGGTCTGCGCAATGTCGCGCAACCACCCGCCGTCGCTCGGGCGCGGCAGCGTCCGCGCCGCGTCGGCGAGGCCGCCTTGGCGCGCTTCGAGCTCGAACACGATCGTCGCGACCATGCCGGGCGCGAGCTCGCCTGGCGGCTCGAACGCCAGGATGAGCGCCGCGCCGGGCGCGATCAACCGCGCTTGGGCGTCGCCCGACGACGCCGGTCGGTCGCTCAGGACCGGAATGGGGTGCGCGACGCCTAATCCGCCGAGCGGCAGCGCCTCAAAGCTGACGACGTCGGCGTAACGGGCGCTCCGGAGCTCGAGGCCCGCCGCGGCTTCGAGGTCGGCAGGGCGCGCCGTGCGCAGTGATACGTGGTCGAGCGGGACGCTGCTCTCGATCGTGTGCCGCGCGCGCGCGGGGACCGCGAGCGCGTCGTTCGGGCCGAGCGCGAGCGCGTGCGTCACCCCATCGACGGTCACGTCGGCCGTGCGCGCGCAGGTCGCGGGCCAGCGCCCTGAGCCTGCGCCCCATTCGCCGGCGCCGATCACGAGGCTCAGGCCTTCGGGCGCGCACTCGAGCTCCGTGGCGCCAGGGGCGAGCGTCGCGCCGTCCTGGCGCGCGAGCGCTGCGAGCGCCCGCGGCGGCGTCGTTGAACGCGGCAGCGTCGCCGGGCCGAAGACCTGGACCCCGGTCGGGGTCGAGAGGAGCCGCTCGTCGTGCGCGTGCACGACGACGCGCGCCCGCAGGTCGGTGACGCTGACGTTGTCTCGGCCGGCGGCGATGACGACTTCGACCCCGCGCTCGCTTGCGGCGGGCCGTGGCACGCGCTCGGACAGCGACGTGAGCGGCAGCAGCCACGTCGTGTGTCCGTCGCGCAGCGGGCCCACTGCGGTGAGCCCGTCCGCGCCTTCGACGAGCACGTAGGGCTGCGGGAGCCCGCGCACTTCGTCAGCGGCCTCGACGACCCCCTCGCGGCAGCCGAGCGAGGCGCCCCATACGAGGCCTAGCGTGAGGCCCAACGAGAGTCTGGCGCACGGCCAGACGAGCGCCTGGGCGCTCGGCGAAGTGGGGTGGGGGCGGTCCGTCGTCATAGGTCGTGCGCGACACGATACGGCGCAGGGCGGCCGCGCGGGCGCTCGGAGCGCGCGTCCGTGCACATCCCGGAGCCTGGAACGACGGCGAGCCCCGCGCGGGAAGGGCGCGGGGCTCGCTCGGAGTGCGACGTGGTCGCGGCTGCGCCGATCAGGCGAGCCGGAGGTCGCGGATCTGGTCGATCTCGAAGTCCACGGAGGACTCCTTCTCGACATCGATGACGCGGCCGCTGCCCTTGAAGGGGTTGAAGATCAAGGCGCCGGAGACGGCGCGGCCATCGCGGAAGAAGAGCGTGACCTTGTCGGCGGTCCGTGCGGAGACGAGCGCGTCATAGATCTTCTCAGGGACCATCTGACGCGAAGCCCGGGACGATGCGGTTGTACCCATGGATGTGCGGTGAGTTTGGGAAGTGGAGTCGACACGCAGGGAGCCCTCCAGCACCCTGTCGGCGGCTCGGTCGCGGTTCGCCCGCGACCACTGCCGCTACGCCGAGGTGGCGCGCGCCGGTTGGAGAATTCGATCCAGATGCGGGATGAGCAGGCTGGACCACGTTTCGAAGTTCGCGCCCACCGCGAGCCGCCTCTTCAGCTCGTCCGGGCTCACGAATTCGCCTTGCAAGGTGTCGACCTCGCGGACCTCGACCGAACCCTCGACCTCGAGGACTTGGACGAGCCCCACGTGAACGGCACCGACGGCGTTCGAGTCATCGTTCAGGAGCCCGACCGTCGTGAGGTCCCAGGGACCATCAACGGAGAGCTCCTCTTCGATGACCTCGCGCCGTGTGGCGTTCGGGACCGGGTCGCGGTGCGCTCGTTCGCGCCTCGCCCCCGTCGTTTTGGGCGGCGTCGTGGTCGCCTGCGAGCTTGAACCCGACCGCGGTGCAGCGACGGGTCCCTCGACACCGTCGCCCGATTCACCTGGCAGATCCTGCGGCTCGACGTGGCCACCGACACCGATCGAGAGCTTGTCATGGAGACGCGCATCACCGCCGCGCTTGGTGCGTGTGAGGAGCAGCACTTCTCCTCCACGCGTGACGACGGTGTACGGGATCACCTGTTTCAAGCTCGGGGTGCGCTCGGCGTATGCACGCTCGACGAAGAAGCCGTGTTCGCACCACGTGGCGCGGACGGCTGGCTCTTCGAGACCTTCGCCGAAGAACACTACGCCGTGCGGGTAGTGCTCCGGGAAGATCCTCTCGCGGGGAACGACGAATACGAACTCCATAGGGTGCGGCGTTGCGCGAAAGCGCAGTGCGGTTGACGCCGGTGTCGAAGCGTGTGCGGCGCCGCGACAGGCCCAAGAATGCACGGTTCTCCAAATCCGTCAAGGTGTCTCGTCGAAGTTCCACTTGAACTTCAGCGCGTGACACGTTCGTCAGTGCGCCGCGCCGCCGCGCTCAGAACGCGCTGCGCACTGCGTCGGTGTCGTCGCGCGGCACCCAGCTCTCGAGCTCCAGCGCGCGCGCGCCATGGGCGGCGAGCGCTGTGCCGACGCCCTTCCAGAACGGCGCGCGGTCTTCCTCCGCGAGCTGGCGGGCGAGCTCGCCGATCAAGCGGCGCTCGAGCGCTGCGCCCCGCGCCGCTCGGCGCCCACACTCGTCGCCGAGGCCGCGCGCGACCTGCGCCCGAAACGCCACCGGGACGATCGCGAGCGCGCGCTGCGCGCGCTGGAAATCGGCCCGCAGCGTGAGGTGCAGCGGGTAGTCGGTCGCGGTCCCGAGCCCGAATGCGACGTCTTGAGCGTAGGGCCCGGCGAGCGCGCGCTCGAGCGCGTCGAGCAGCAGCGGAGTCGGCTTCGCTTCGGCGCGCAAGGGCAGCTGCGACGCGATGCAGCCGCCGGCGCCCCGGGCGGCGCGCCCGCGGTCCTCGGGCGGGATCGGGGCGAGGACGGCCTCGAGCGGCAGCTTCGGAGCGCTGAAGAGCGCGTTCAGGAACAGCCGTGAGCCCATCGAATGGGCGATCTGCGCGCGCTCTTCGGGCGCGAAGGCGTCGAGGGTCGCGCGGGCGTCTTCGGGGCGGCAGGTCAGCAGCTTCGTGGCGGGGTCCTGCCACGCGATCCGCCCCAGCAAGGTGGAGAAGAGGCGCAGGTGATTGCCCGGGTAGCTCAGGGCGAGCTCGGCGGCGCCCCGGGTCGTCGTCGCGATCGCGAGCGAGCTCGCTCCCGCGAGCGTCAGCGCCGCTCCGAGGGCCAGCGCGAGCGCGCGCGCGGGTGCCCTGGGCAGCAAGCGCCGCTGTGACGGTCCGTCGCCTCTGCCACCGAGGAGCGCGCCCAGCGCCAACGGGATCGCCAGCAGCGACCAGAAGTGAAAGGGCACGAAGTAGCGCAGCCCGCCGACCTCGACCGGCGGCGGCATCGTGCGGATCCGCAAGGGCGTGAAGAGGAGCGCCGCGAGCGCGATCAGCGGGGCGCCGAGGGTGAGCACGTCCAGCGCGCGGGTCTCGCGTTGGTCGCCCTGGCGCGCGCCCCACACCGTGCGCCATGCGAGCAGGGCGAAGGCCGCGAGCGTCGCGGCGAGGTAGAGCCCATCGAGCGCGCGCCCAGGGATCGGGCCCAGGGGTTCACAGCAGGTCGCGTGCGGCAGGTGCACCGTCAAGAGCTCCTGGGCCTCGGCGACGAAGCTCTTCTGCGCCTTGTCGAGGCCGGTGATGTGCTCGACGAAGTGCGCCGTACGGCCTCTGCTCGCAACATGCAGGGCGACGGCCGGGAGCAGCCCGATGACCAGCCCCGGCAGTGCGAGCGCGCAGTCCTGGAGCCCACGCCGCCAACCTCCGAGGAGCAGCACGGCCGGGAGCAGCGCGGCGAGGGTCGCGAGCGAGCCGATGTAGACCGACACCGCGACGCCAGCGGCGACGCCCGCGAGGGCGACGAAGCGCCACCGGTGGGGGCGGCCCTCGCCCTCGAACAGGAGCCAAATGGGCGCGAAGACGAAGAACAGGCCCTCGAAGTGGTTGCCCTTGGCCAGGAGCGAGTACTTGAAGAGGAGCGGCGGCGCGAGGGCGAACGCGAGCGCGGCGATGTTCGCGGCGCGCGCGCCATGCACGCGCAGGACGACGCGCCAGATCATCACGAGGAGGAGCGCGCCGAGCAGCAGCGGCACCAGCTTGAGGACCACGTAGCGGTTGCCGAAGAGCGCATACAAGGGCGCGGCGAGCCAAGCCGTCAGGACCTGCCCCCCCGCGTTGTCGTAGGAGGCGCTCCAGTGGACGCCGCGCCAACCCGTCGACGCGAGCCACGCAGCGTTGCCCATCGAGGGCACCTCATAGACCGGGATCGCCACCTCGTCGAAGCCTGTGAGGAGGACGACGACCCGCGCGCCGAAGTAGAGCGCGAGGGCCACGTAGAGGAGCGCTTTGCGGTGCACGGTGCAGGCCTTGACCAGGCAGTCTACCGGGTGGCCGGTACCGGGGGCCCAAGAGCCGCCCACCCTGGAAGGTGGACCCCTTGATTGTTCCGGCCGCCAGACGCCACCAGGCGTAGTAGGGGGGAAGCCCGCGGACCTCAGCCCGTTGAGCCTGTACCAATCAAGGGGGCCAGCTTCCGAGTCAGGTTGGCGCGCGTGGGGGGGGGAAGGTGGACGCGAGAGGCCTTGTAAGCCGGGTTCTGTTCCCGCGCGGGATCACTCCCACGTGGGCGGCGACCATTTCTCTGGGACCGACGTCGCCGCCGGCCTCGAACGACCTACCCGGAAGGCATGGCGCGGGTCATCGCTCGTAGCGCCTTCCCTATTTGGTCTTTCTCCGGGTGGGGTTTGCCGTGCCGTCCCCGTCACCGGGGCCGCGGTGCGCTCTTACCGCACCGTTTCACCCTTACCACCCCGACGTCCGCTCGCGCGGCGCGCCGGAGTTCGGCGGTCTACTCTCTGTTGCACTTTCCCTAGCCTCGCGGCCGGTTGCCGTTGACAACCACCCTGACCCGCGGAGCCCGGACTTTCCTCCCCGCGCCGGCGACCCGAGGGCCGTCACGCGGAGCGGCCGCCCCAGCCTCTCGCGTCCACCGCGTACTCTACTGGCCCCGGCGACCCGCGTCGTGTACGAAGCTGGGCAACGATGGCCATCCAGGACGACTTCTTCCTCACGAACCTCGAGCTCCGCGACTCCAACGCCTTGGGGGAGGAGGCCGCGGGCCTCAGCCATGCCTCGATGAAGGGCATGCTGCTCCTCACGGTGCTCGAGCTCGCCGCCCGCGGCGTCCCAAAGGGCGCCGTGACCGTGCTGCACAACGCGGGCGACACCGGTGAACGCTACAAGGCGCTGGCCGTCGCGCTGGCTGAGGCTGGTTTTGCGGTCGCCCTGCCGGACCTCCGCGGGCACGGCCGGAGCGAGGGCCCCCGCGGGCATTCGAACGGCCTGCGCGAGATCGAGCGCGACGTGCAGGAGATCCAAGATCACCTCGCATACCGCATCCCCGATGACCCGAAGGTCCTCATCGGGATCGGCCTCGGCGCGAACTATGCGGCGCACTTTGCGGCGGCGAAGCCGGGCGCGCTCGCCGGGCTCGTGCTCGTCAGTCCGCTCTTCACGCCTCGCTTCGAGCGCCCCGCGCCCCCGAGCGGCCTCCGGAAGCTGATGGGTAAGAAGCCCCAGCCGACGGACGAGGGCACGATCCCGTGGCAAGGCGCGGAGCTCATGACCAACGCCCCCGAAGCGAGCGCGTTCGAGGCCAACCCGCTGACACACGCGGTCATCACGCTGCGCGCGATCGAGGAGGCGGAGCGCGCCGCGCGCGAGGCGCTGCCGCGCATCGGCAAGCTCGGCGTCCCGACGCTGGTGCTGTGCGGGGGCGATGACACCCTCTCGGACGCTGCCCGCGCCGCCGCCGTCGAGGGTGGTGAGGTCGAGGTGCGGGTGCTCCCGGGGCTCCGCCACGACCTCCTACACGAGCCCGGCGCGCCGGAGATCATCGCGCACATTGTCGCCTGGATCGGGCAGCGCGCTGGGGCGGTGGGTCCCATTTAGAGCGCGCTACGGGATTGTCTGCAGAGACGTGCCCCGCGCGGTCCGACGAGGGGGGAGAGGTCCCATGCCGCGCCCTGAATCCGACCCCGAGCCCCGTGATGCCAAGACGACCGAGCGCAGCTTGCTCTCGCTCGTGCTCGAGCTGATCCCCTACGCCGTGTTCTGGAAGGACCGGGACTCGGTCTACCTCGGGTGCAACGCGGGCTTCGCCACGCTCGCGGGTCTGACGAACCCCGCGAACATCATCGGACGCGATGACTTTGACATGCCCTGGTCCCGCGCCGAATCCGAGGCGTATCGGGCTGACGACCGGCTGGTGATCGAGTCCGGGCGGGCGAAGATCCACATCGTCGAGACGCAGCTCAACGCCGAGGGCCAGAAGACCTGGATCGATACCAGCAAGGTGCCCCTGCGCGACGCGGACGGGCACGTGATCGGGGTGCTCGGTATCTTCGCGGACATCACCTCGCAGAAGGCGAACGAGCTGCAGCTCGTGGAGACACGTGGCTACCTGCAAGCCGCCATCGAGGCGATCTCCTCGGGGCTCGCGCTGTACGGCGCGGACGAGCGGCTGGTGTTCTGCAACCGGGAGTACAAGCAGATCTATGCCACCGGCCACGAGTACCTGCAGCCAGGGCAGCGCTATGAGGACATCCTCGCCGAATATGCACGCCACAGCGGGCACGAGGGCGCAGCGGCCGATGCTTGGGTGTCGCAGTGCCTCGAGCAACACCGGCGCTGTGAGCTGGATTGGGTCCAAGAGCTGCCCAACGCGACCATCCGCGTGAGCGACCACCGCACGGCGGACGGCGGCATCGTGAGCCTGCGCACGGACATCACCGCGCTGAAGCAGATCGAGCGAGACCTGCGCGTCGCGAAGGAGCAGGCCGAGGCGGCGAGCCTCGCCAAATCGAACTTCCTCGCGAACATGAGCCACGAGATCCGGACGCCGATGACCGCGATCCTCGGCTTCACGGACCTCTTGCTCGCCGAGATCGGTGACGCGTCCCAGCGACACGCGCTCGAGACGATCCGGCGCAACGGGGAGAGCCTCCTCGGCCTGATCAACGACATCCTCGATCTGTCGAAGGTTGAGGCCGGCATGGTCGAGGCGGAGCTCGACTGGTTGAGGCTCGATACGCTGCTCGACGACGTGGTGGAGCTCATGCGGCCGCGGGCGATCTCCAAAGGGATCGCGCTCGAGGTCCGCTATGCGACGCCGATTCCGCGCCGTGTCCGCACCGACGCTCTGCGAGCTCGCCAAGTCATCGTGAACCTCGTCAGCAACGCGATCAAGTTCACCGAGGTCGGGAGCGTCGCGCTCGTCTCGAGCTGGATCGCCGAGCCGGATGGTGGTCGCATCGAGGTCGCTGTCGAGGACACGGGCATCGGCATGACCCAGGCACAGTGCGCGCGGATCTTCGAGCCGTTTGTGCAGGCCGACGCCTCGACGACGCGCAAGTACGGTGGCACCGGACTCGGCCTGGCGATCTCGCGGCGGCTCGCTGAGCTGCTCGGCGGTGACCTTGAGGTCGAGTCAGAGGCGGGACGCGGCAGCAGCTTTCGGTTCCGCTTCGGGGTCGGGGTGGACGCTGCGGATGGCCTTTGGGATCCGGCGCAGCCACGAGCCGCGGTCGCATCCCCTCGCCCATCGGAGGGGCCCTCGGTCGGCAGCGCGACCGCGCCGCGCGAGCTGGAGCGCTGCCGGATCCTGCTCGCGGAGGACGGCCCCGACAACCAGCTCCTGCTGTCGCACGTGCTGCGCAAGGCCGGGGCCGAGGTGGTCGTCGTCTCCAACGGGCGCGAGGCCCTGGAGCGCCTCACAGGCGGCGACGGCGGCGAGTTCGACCTCGTGCTGATGGACATGCAGATGCCCGAGCTGGACGGGTACGACGCGAGCCGGGCGCTGCGCGCGCTCGGCAATGAGCTGCCGATCATCGCGCTCACCGCGCACGCGATGGAGGGTGACCGGGACGGGTGCCTCGCCGCCGGGTGCAGCGACTACCTCTCCAAGCCAGTCAAGTTCGGCGTGCTCGTCGAGACCTGTCGTCGCTGGATCGACTGAGCGACCCGCTCAGGTCGGCTCGCCGGCCTGGATCCAATCTTCCAAGAGGATGGCTGCGCTCCACGCGTCCTTGCGCGCCTTGCGCGCGAGGCCGCGGTGCCCGGCTTCGACGAGCCGCGACTCGGCCTCCTTCGTCGTGAGGCGCTCGTCCTGGCGGACCACTGCGACGCGCGGGAACCGCGCGCTCAGGGTGGCGATGAACGCGTCGACGTCGGCCGAGCGCGGGCCCGGCGTCCCGTCCATGTTCAGCGGATAGCCGACGATGAAGTGCGCGATGTCGCGCTCGTCGAGCAGCCGTTCGATGTGCTTCAGGAGCGCAGCTCCCGTTGCCTCAGCGGTCTGCAGGGGCGTCACGGCGATGCGCAGCGCATCGACCACCGCGAAGCCGGTGCGTCGGGTGCCGTGATCGATGCCCAGGGCAGCGCGTTTCATGGCCGCCAGCGTAGCGACGTCAGAGCCGCTCCGGGGCGCGCTGCTTGAGTTCCTCGACCACCTTGCGCACGTCTTGGGCGCGGTCGATGCGCGCCACCAGCACCGCGTCCCCGTCCCGCGCGACGATCAAGCCCTCGACGCCCACGAGCGCCGTCAGGGAGCCCGCGGGCCCATGGACCACACAACCGGCGGAGTCGACCGCGACGAGGTCCGTCCCGCCGGCCGCGCAGTTCCCGACCGCGTCTTGTTCGAGGACCTCCGCCAGCGCGTTCCAGGAGCCGACGTCGCTCCATGTGAAGTCGGCGTCGACGACGCGCGCTTCGGTCACGCGCTCCATGATCCCTACATCGATCGATTCGTTCGGCAGCGCCCCAAAGGCCTCGTCATCGACGGCGTCTGCCGCGAAGGTCGCGCGGTGCTGCGGCGCGTGGGCCGCGAGCAGCGCGTCGATGGTGCGCACGCTCCACACGAAGACGCCGCCATTCCAGCTGAAGCGCCCTGACGCAAGGAACTCGGTCGCGCGCGTCGCGTCCGGCTTCTCGACGAAGCGCGCGAGGTCGACGACGGCGCGAGCGCCGCCCAGCGGCTCCCGCGTCTCGATCCAACCGAAGCCTGTCGCGGGATAGGAGGGGCGGATCCCGAAGACGACGGGCAAGGCGTCGCTGTGCGCTGCTGCGTGCGCGCGCTGCAGCGTCGCTCGGAACGCTTCGGCGGGCGCGATGACGTGATCCGCGGGCAGCAACGCGAACACGGCGTTCGGATCACGGCGCCCGATCACGGCTGCGGCCCAAGCTGCGCAGGGCAGCGTGCCTCGCGCGCAGGGTTCGCCGAGCACGTTCTCGCGCGGGATCTCTGGCAGCTGCTCATGCACGAGCTCGACGTGGGCCCGCGCGCCGATGACGAGGACGCGCTCCGGCGGCACGAGCGGCGCGAGCCGGTCGACGGTGCCTTGCAGGAGGCTGCGGTCTCCGATAACGCGCAGGAATTGCTTCGGCCGCGCGAGCCGGCTCGCGGGCCAGAAGCGCGTCCCGGAGCCGCCTGCCATGACGACGGCCCAGAGCTGGCTCGGGGTTTGGGCGACGCGCTCAAAGCGTCGGGGAGGCGGGCGGGTTGGGCGAATCAGGCGGGTCCACTTGGCGAGGCATCGCCACCGAATGTACCCCACGCGCGCGGCGCGCGCGTGGCTCACGGCGCGCCGTTCGTCCCGATCAGCGACCCGTTGAGAGGTCGCAGGACGGCGGCCTTGCGCGCGAGGACCGTGATCCGTGCGCCGTCCGCGTAGCTGTCTGCGCCGTCGACGCCGGGTTGGCTCGGGAAGCGCACAGGCAGGACCTCGGGTTCGAGGCCGAACGAGCGCAGGTGTGCCAGGAGCACGGCGCGGTCCGGCGTCCGATCGTCCTCGGACGCGTCCAGCGCGCGCACCCGCGTGTCGACGATGAGCGCTTCTTCCGTCACGTCTGCCGCGCGGCGCAGCGCGTCGACGTAGCGGTCACTCTGCGGGTCGAGCCCCGCGCAGAGCGTCACGTCGAACGGGCCCCGCGCGCTGATCTCCGACCACACGCTCGGGTCGTCCGCAGCGCCCGCCAAGAGCTCGTGGGTCCCGGCGCCCAAGAACTTGCCGCGCTCCCAGAAGAGCTGTCCTTGGGCCACATGGCGGGCGTCCGCTTCCACCCCAAGCACGCTCTGCGCCCCTGCTTGCGCGTAGAACGACGACCAGAAGCCGAGGTTGCAGGCCAGGTCGAGCACCCGCTTCCCGCGCAGGTCGAAGCGCCGCAGGACCTCCTCGACGAGCATCGTCGCGCGGCACGCGGCGCGGTTCGCGAGCCAGTCGGGCGCGTAGGCGGTGCCGACCCCAGGGACGACGGTCAAGCCGTCGATCTCCACCGGGTAGAACCAGGGATGCAGCGCGGCGATGCGCTTCAGGAGCGCCTGGTCGGGGGTGATCCCCGGCGGCACGATCACCCCGTCTCGCAGCGTCAGCGCGAGGTCTGCCTCGGGCGGCGCGGGCTTCGTCATGGCCGCGATCGCTGCGCTCGCTGCGCCCGTGTCGGGCGCTCCTGCATGCGTCTGACTAACGGGCGCGGCCTCCGGCTGAGCCACAGGTTGGCCGCCCGCCGATGTCGTCCCGCCCGCGAGCGCACGCTGCAGCGCCGCGACGTCGCGCGCGACGGGCGCAGTGGGGAGCGTGAGCCGCACGTCGTGGCGCCCGCCCTCCGTCGCGATCTGGCATGTGCATGCTGCGTCGAGCTCCCGCCAGTCGGCCTCGGACAGCGGGCCCCCGACGACCGTGACGTCGAGCCTCGTGTCCTTGCCGAGCGCTCGGTCATGGCTGGCTTCGAGGGCCGCGAACACCTGCCCGGCGTCCGGATACGCCGCGGGGTCGACGCGCAGCACGAGGTAGGCGTCGGCGCGCCCACACAGCGCGCGCGCGAAGGCGTCGAAGAACCGGTCGAGGGCGGCCGCGTCGTCGTAAGGCGGCGCCGCAAAGACGGCCTTGCGCGTCCGATCCATGGTGTCGCGCCAGTCCGCGACCGACGCAGCGGCCTCCCCGTCGGTTGCGCCCGGCGTCGCGGTCAAGGGCCCTGCGCTGGACGCGCCTTGGCTCGCGCCGCGGGCCACGCCTGCGCGCGCCGAGAGGAGCATGTCGTGATCGGCGCGGGCGGTCTCCAGCGGCAACTCGCGGACCTCGACGAAGCCCGCGTCAGCGAGCGCATCCGCCAGCGTCTTCGCCGTCCAGGCCCAGCGATGCGCGCGGGCGGCGCCGTGCAAATCGACGCGCTTGGGGTCGCCGAACAAGGCGCTGAGGCCGCGGTCATCGTCCTCGACGGCGCCCGTCGGCCCGGCCCCGATCAGGGCGACACAGCGCTCCAGGTCCGGCGCGGCGATGCGCAGCTCGCCGCCCGGCGCTAGGGCGCGCCGCCAGGCGCGGAGCGTGCGCCGCGTGGCCGCCGGGGTCATGTATTGCAGGACTTGCTGCGCCTCGATGACGTCGGCGGCGCCATCGGCGAGCATGCCGAGCTCGTGGTCGTGCCCCGACGCTGTGAGGGCGACGTTCTGCCAGCCCTCGCGCGCCTCCGCGGCTGCGCTGATCAGCACCCGGGTGCCCTCGGCTCGCGCCGCAGGGACCGCGTGCGCGCCGCAGCTCGCAGGCGTCGGGCGCGCGGTCGGACCGTCGTCTACGACCCCGCGACCGCGTCGTGTCGCGACGTAGAGCGGGCGCGAGGCCGCGAGCGTGGCGAGCTCGTCGAACGTGAAGTGCTGCGCCCAGGTCCGCGCGTCGAGCGCGAAGGTGTCGCGCTCGGGCCCGAACGGCTGGACCTCCGCCCAGAAGCGCTGCGGCCAATCGGGGCCATAGACCCTTGTGAAGTACGCGTAGGCGAAGCGCTGCGCCGGGCGCTCGCTGGCGTCGCCTTCGAAGCGGTCGTCGCTCAGCGCGGCGGCTGCGTGGGTCGAGACGCGCTCTGCGCGCGAGTACGTCACGTCATCGCTGTAGCCCACGCGCCAGCCGGCGAAGTGCAAGTGATACGAGAGCTCGTGCACTGCGCCGAGGCCGTAGCGGAAGTCCGGGTTCAGGAATCCAACCTCCTCGACCGCCTCCGCGCGCAGCATGAGGCACGCGTCGGCGCAGGTGGCGGTGGGGCGCCAGCCGCCGCCCGGCCTCTGGCGCGCGTCAGGGTCGGCCCCGGGGTCGGCCCCGGAGTCGGCGCGGTGGGGGGCGTCGGCGCGCGTGGGCGCGAGGAGCGCGAGGCGCGGCGCGTCCTGGAACGCGGCGATGAGCGAGCGCGCGACATCGACGCCCTCCGGGAGCGCGACGTCCACCGCCAACGCCCAGTAGAAGTCGTAGGGGATGCCGATCTGTCCGACGGCGCGGGCGTGCTCCAGCGCGACGTTCTGCGCGAAGCAGGGGCCGCGCAGCGTCGCATCTGGGTGGTGGAGGGTCTGGGCCGAGCGCTCCGCTGCGCTTTGGCTCAGGCTGACCCCGTACGTAGGGCCCGAGGGAGCGCCCCCTGACTCGACGACAAAGAGGTCGTAGTCGTAGGTCATGTTGCGCGCGAGCCAGCCCGAGAGCCGCTCCACGTGCTCGGGGCGATCTTGGGCGGCGACGAGGACTGCGACCTTCATGGGGGCTCTCTTATGGGTGGTGGTCGACCACGGCCCCCGCCCCACGGCGCTGAGCTCGGGCGTCCGGGCACGCCCTCCGCATCGAGTTTTCACGCCGATCCCCTGATGAATTCCCTCGGGTGCGGCGGCCCCGGCGACGTTCGCCGGGCCCCCGACCGAAGCTCCACACATGGGGTGATACGACACCGCCCGCTCAGGGAGGCGCTCGCGCTGCTTACCGCCCCTGGCGGAGAAATGCGCTCGTAACGCTGGTGGGGGCCAGCTTCCCGCGGCGCGTCACCCGCCGATCGTCATCAGGAACTCGCCGTTGACGCGCGTCTTGCTCATCTTCGCGATGAGCATCTCCATGGCCTCGACTGGGTCGAGCTCGTTCAGCACCTTGCGCAGCACCCACACCCGCTCGATCTCCTCGCGGGTGAACAGGAGCTCCTCCTTCCGGGTGCCGGAGCGGTTGATGTCGATCGCGGGGAAGATGCGGCGGTCGGAGAGGCGCCGGTCGAGCACGATCTCCATGTTGCCCGTGCCCTTGAACTCCTCGAAGATCACCTCGTCCATCTTCGAGCCCGTCTCGATCAACGCGGTGCCGAGGATTGTCAGCGAGCCGCCGCCTTCGATGTTGCGTGCGGCGCCGAAGAAGCGCTTCGGGAACTGCAGCGCGGTGGCCTCGAGGCCCCCGGAGAGCAGCTTGCCGTTGCTCGGCGCTTCGACGTTGCACGCCCGCGCGAGGCGCGTGATCGAGTCGAGCAGCACCACGACGTCCTCGCCGGACTCGACGAGGCGCTTCGCGCGCTCGATGACCATGTGCGCGACCTGGATGTGGCGCGCGGCCGGCTCGTCAAAGGTCGAGCTGACGACCTCGACGCGCTCGCCGGTGATCGAGCGCTCGAAGTCGGTGACCTCCTCCGGCCGCTCGTCCACGAGCAGGATGATGAGGTGCGCCTTCGGCCGCGAGTGCACGATCGACTTCGCGAGCATGTGCAGCAGCACCGTCTTGCCGGTGCGCGGGGGGGCGACGATGAGGCCGCGCTGGCCGAGGCCAATGGGCGTCACGAGGTCCGCGATGCGCATCTCGAGGGGGTTCTCCTTGGTGCCCTCGAGGATGACACGATCGTCCGGATAGATCGGGACGAGCTCCTTGAATGGCGCGCGGCCGTCCGCGTCCTCCGGCTCGTGGGCGTCGATCAGGTCGACGTCGTGGAGGCACAGGTAGCCCTCGCCCTCGAGCGGCGCGCGCAGGCGCCCACGCACGGTCATGCCCTCGAGCAGCCCGAAGCGCTCGACGAGCGACGGCGGCACGAAGATGTCGTCGTCCGCCGGGGTGTAGTCGTTCGCGCGCGAGCGCAGCCAGACGAGGCCGGGGCCTTGGACCTGGACGACGCCCTCGATGTTCACGACCTCGTGGCGCTGCAGCCAATGGGTGGCGAGCTTCCAGATTCCGTCGCGCCGGTTGCGCGCGGCGAAGTCCTCGAGGCCCTCGTTGTCGGCCAGGTCGTGCACCTCCGAGAGGTTCATGGCCTGCACCTCGCTGAGGTCGTGCTCCGGGTGCTTCTTCTTGCGCGACTTCGGCAGGGAGGCGACGAGGTCGTCGTACTCCTCCTCGCTGAGGTCCTTCGGCACCGCGTCGAAGTTCACGAACACGCCTGTGCCCTTTTGCACCGCCTGCTTCTGCTTGAACTCTTGCTTGCGCTGCTTGAAGGGGCGGTTCTTCTTGAACTTGTTGAACTTCTGCTGGGCGTAGGCGTCGGTCATCGATTTGGGGTGGGTCGTCTAGGGACCCGACACGCGTTCAGCCGAGGCCGAGCTCGGCGAGGGCCGCGCGGAGCGCGGCTTCGAAGTCTTCTGGGGTGCCGTCGTTTTGCACGACGACGTCGGCGCGGCGGCGTTTCTCGGAGAGTGGGAGCTGCGTCGCTTCGCGCCGCGCGACCTCCCCGGGCTGCCAGCCGCGGGTGAGGACGGCACGGCGGTCCCGCGTCCCGGCGTCCACGTCGACAAAGACGAGGTGGTCGCACGCGCGCGCGAGCCCGTGCTCGGCGTCATGCTCGAGGAGCAGCGGCACGTCGAGCACGACCCGCGGCCGTCCCTCGCTCCGCGCCTCCTCCAGCGCGGCGGAGATCCTCGCACGAACCCAGGGGTGGATCCAACCCTCCAGTTGCCGCCGCGCGGCCGGGTCGGCGAACACGACCTGGGCCAGGGCGGCCCGGTCGACGGGGCCCACAGGCAAGCCGGGCTGTCCGGGCGGCCCAGGCTGCCCAGGAGGCCCAGGAGGCCCTGAGGGCGCTGGCGGGGCCGCAGGCGCCAGCGGGGCGAAGACTTCGGGTCCGAAGGCGGCCAGGATCGCGGCCCGCACAGTGGGGGACGCCAAGGCCTCGTGCGCGAGCGCGTCGGCCGCGAGGACGAGGCCCTGCGGCCCGGCGAGCACCTCGGCGGCGCGCGACTTCCCGGCTGCGATGCCCCCGAGGACGCCGATGACGGTCGTTTTCTTGCGCGCTCGGGGGGGCTTCACCGTTGGATCTCGCGCCGGAGTGCAACCGCGGCGGTCGTCGAGGGTAGCCCATGGTGGGCCCCAGCGAGGGCCCGAGCGCCGCTCAGTGGCGCCTTTTCGCTCCCTTTCACGCGGGGCGGGCGGCGCCCTCGAGGGTCCGGGTGCGATCGTACGCCCGGACGCTCTTGCCCCCGAGCGGGCCTCGGGTCATCATGGCGCCCCCGCGCCCGGCGACGCCGACGCAGGACCCCCCCACGCGGTCGCTTCGCCCGCGGCCCAACCAATCCCCCCGAGACTCCCCCCCGAGCCCGCCCGTGCGCGGCGTCCGGCCTTTGCCGCGGCGCGTCGAGCGGCCCTCCAGCGAGCCCACTCCATGCTCACCATGTCCTCTCGTCGCGGGGCCGCCCGCGTCAGCGCGGTCTGGACCATCGTCGCCTTCGTGCTGCTCTTCGCCGCCCTCGGCGCGTTCTACGTCGCGAGCGATGACGCTGCGAACGCCCGTCGCGAGCTCGCGGCGGCGCTCGAAGCGCAACGGTCGGCCGACGACGCGAACATCGTCGAAGTCAAGAAGTGGAACGACCTGTCGGACCTCGTCGGCTTCCGCGGCGACTCGACCAGCGTGCCCTCCAACCTCGAGGCCATGAACGAGGCGCTCGAGGCCTCCAAGGCCGCGTTCCCGAACATGTCCTCCGTGACGACGTTCCAGGACGCGCTGCCGCTCATGCGCACCGCTTACACCACGCTGCAAGGCGAGATCGCAGCGCTCAAGCAGCGCAACGCGGACCTCACCTCGCAGGTCCAGCAGGGCGGCACCGCCTTGGCCGACGTGCGCCGCGAGAAGGACGGTCGCCTGACCTCGCTCGAGAGCGAGCTCAGCGACGCGCAGGCGAACGCCCGCAACGAGGTCGCGACCCTCGAGGCGAGCGTCCAGCGCTTGACGGGCGAGCGCAACCGCCTCGACACCGACGTCAAGACACGTCAGAGCGAGCTCGCCGCCCTCGACAAGAGCCTCGAGGAGTCGAAGGCGCAGATGCAGTCGTACGTCCGCAACAAGACGCGCGAGCTGAACGATATCCGTCGCGCCGCCCAGCGCCCCGATGGCGAGGTCACCGCCGTGTCGACCGAGCTCGGCCGCGTCTGGATCAACCTCGGCGCCGGCGACCGCCTCTCCGAGGGCACGGTCTTCCGCGTCACCGGCGCGGACCCGACGGACGTCAAGGGCTTCATCGAGGTCATCGAGGTCCAGCCCGACCGCGCGGTCTGCCGCATCCAGTCGCTGGTCAACAAGTTCGCCCCGATCGTCGCCACGCAGCGCATCTGGAACGACCTCTATGAGGCCAAGGGCCAGCGCTACGCGGTCATCGCCGGTCGCTTCGACGGCGTGTGGAACGAGAAGGAGCTGCGTGTCCTGCTCGACGAAATCGGCATCACGGTCCAGGACGAGATCGACATCAACACGGACTTCCTCATCGCCGGCGCCGCGCGTCCGGTCGAGAACGACGAGGGCGAGCAAGTGATGGAGCAGGTCGCCGACACGACCGTCTACAAGGACGCGATCAGCCGCGGCCTGACCATCCTCTCGATCCGCGACATCGAGCAGTACTTCCGCAAGTGACGCCGGCCGGCCTTCGGCGCTTCATCGCGTCGGGGCTGGACCTGACGGTCGACTTGAACCATCCTCTGCGGGTGGCTCGCGGTTCCGCGGGTCGCCCGCAGAGGTTTTTCTTGGACCGTCCGCCCCGCGTCGCGCCCGCGTCGTCCGAGGGCGCGCCCTTTCGCCGGCGGCATGACCCTCGCCGCGCCGACCCATGCCCGCAAAGCCCGCGAACGATCCGCGTTCGAGCAGCGTCGAGGACGACCCCGTCGAAGCCTCGCGCATGACGCTCTCCGAGCACCTGAACGAGCTGCGCCAGCGCCTCGTCCGTGCCACGGCTGCGTTTGCCGTCGCGTTTGTCGTTCTCTGGACGTTCCGCAGCGATGTCTCGCTCTTCATCACCCGCCCGTTCGATCAGGCGATCGGATGGCTCAACGCGGACCTCGTCGACATCTACAGCGCGCGTGTCGACGGCTTGGCCGAGCCCGCGAGCGAGTACTTCGAGGCGGGCTACCCCGAGGTCAAGGTCATCAAGGAGTCGAAGCTCCTGCGCTCTGACCTGACCTACCTCGGGTTCGGCTCGAACATGGTCATGAAGCTGCGCGTGTGCTTCTGGCTGTCGATGCTGCTGGCGGGGCCGTTTGCGCTCTATCAGGTCTGGGCGTTTGTCGCGGCGGGGCTCTACCGGTCCGAGCGCAAGATCGTCTACAGCTACTTTCCCGCCAGCGTCGGGCTCTTCGTCGGCGGCGTCGCCTTCGGGTTCTTCGTGATGATCCCCTACGCCGCGTACTTCCTTTCCAAGGAGGGCCTCGGCGAGCCGGGCTACCCGCTCAACGTGACCTCGGATCAATACATCGAGTTCATCAAGGGCCTCTCGCTCGCGATCGGGGTCGTGTTCCAGCTGCCGCTCGTGCAGTTCGTGCTCGCGCGGCTCGGGCTGGTGGACCCGGCCCTCTACAGCAAGTTCCGCGGGCACACCGCCGTGGTGACCCTCATCGTCGCGGCGGTGCTGACACCGCCCGACCCCGTCACGCAGATCATGCTCGCGGCGCCCGCGTTGATCCTCTACGAGATCGGCGCAGCGCTCTCGCGGCTCGTCTGGGTGCCCGTGCCTGGCGCCGTCGAGCGGACCGGCGACAGCGCCTCGGCGCCGGTTTGAAGGCCCGCTCGAGCGGCGAGCGAGCCTCGCGCGCGCGTGGCTCACTACACTTCGCGTTCGATGGTCATCCCTCAACACCGAGGCGCACCCGCGCCCCTGGACCCCACCGCCGTCGAGGTCGTCGCGGTCGGAGACGAGCTCCTCGACGGCGCACATCCCGACCTCAATTCGCCCTGGATCGGCGCGCGCCTCGCCGAGTACGGGCGGCAGCTGCGCGGCGCGCAAGTCGTCGGTGACGAGGAGCCTGACGTCGAGCGCGCCGTGCGCGCTGCCGCCGCGCGTGCTGCGCTCGTCTTTGTCTGCGGAGGCCTCGGCCCGACCCTCGACGACGTGACTCGCCACGGGGTCGCGCTCGCAGCCGGCCGCGCGCTGTACGAAGCGCCCGAAGCCCTCGCCAACGTCCGCGACTGGTACACGCGCGCGGGCCGCGACATGCCCGAGGTCAATCGACGGCAGGCGCTGATGCCTGAAGGGGCTGCGCTCGTCTACAACCGCTTCGGGACCGCGCCGGGGTTCCGTTGCTCGGTGGGGGCCTCGACGGTCATCGTCCTGCCCGGACCGCCGCGCGAGCTGCACGCGGTCTGGGACGACCAGGTCCATCCTTGGCTCGTCGCGCACCCCGTCGTCGCCGGCGGCAGCAACGTCGTGAACGCGGTGCGCCGCCTGCACTTCTCCGACATTCCCGAGAGCCAGTTTGCGCAAGAGGTCGGTCCTTGGATGGATCGCGCGGCGAACCCCCTCATGGGCTGTACCGTCAAAGGCGGCGTCCTGTCGGTGCGACTCGTGGGCCGCGCCGCGGACGCGAGCGGCGCCGAGGCCCTCGTCGCCGAGCGCGCGCGCGAGCTCTTGCTGCGCTTCCCCGGGCGCCTCCTGGCAGAAGGGCCCGAGGGACGCATCGGGTTCCTCCTCGGCCGCGAGCTCCTCGAGCGCAGCCTGCACGTCACCCTGGCCGAGTCTTGCACCGGCGGGCTCATCGCGGGTGAGCTCACACGCGTGCCCGGCATCAGCGCCGTCTTTCGCGAATCGTTCGTGACCTACTCCGACGCGGCCAAGCACCGGGCCCTCGGGGTCCCCGAGCCTCTGCTCGCCGCGCACGGCGCCGTCTCCGCGCCCGTCGCCGAGGCCATGGCCTCGGGGGCCCGCCGCGTGACCGGGGCGGACCTCGCCCTCTCGGTCACAGGCGTCGCAGGGCCCGACGGCGGCACCTCCGAGAAGCCGGTCGGCCTCGTTTGGTTCGGACTCGCGCGCCTCGGCCCCGACGGCGCTGAGGTCCTCTCCTCGGTCGAGCGGCGCTGGCCGCCCGCGCCGCGCGACAAAGTGCGCGAGTGGGCCACGCAGAAGGGGCTCGCGCTCCTCCTCTCGGCGGCGCGGGGCGAGCCGACAGCGTGACGTCGTGACGCAGGGCGCAGCGCTGGGGCCAAGTACCTGGCGACCCCCTCGACTTTCTCCCCGCCAGCAGTAGACCACCCGCCCCCTCGCTGCTATCTTCTCGCGCCTTCGGACGGCCCAGCCGTCCGGTTGCCAGCCGATACCCCGTGGTGTAATTGGCAACACATCTGGTTTTGGTCCAGACATTCAAGGTTCGAGTCCTTGCGGGGTAACCAACCTCGGGCGAGGGCATGTCAAGCCTCTGGGCTCGACCATGCCTTCGGCCGAGGTTGGTCGGTTTCTGGCGCAAGCCCTTACGGGCTTGCGCTCGATTCCTCGTTGGCACGGTTCCTCGTTGGCTCGATTCCTCGTTGGCACGGGTCCACGTTGGCACGGGGTCTCGTTGGGGCGATTCTTGGTTGCCACGATTTCAGTGGGGTTGTGGGGGGGCTTGGGATTGAGGGGGGGTTTTGGGGGGGGAATTGGGGAGGGATGTGGGGGGTGGGGCGTCTGGGGGGGTATGCGGAATCGGATAGGTTGGCGAGTGTTCGCCGGGATCGGGCTGCTCCTGCCTCTCTTGGCCTCGCCTCGGGCACGCGAGGGGAACGCTCGCATGCTGCAAGTGCGGTTTGCTTGTGACGGAGGCGGGCTCGTCGTCGTCGGCGTCGAACGGCAAGGGCTGCAAGCCACCGTCCCACTCCACTTCATCGACGGCTCCTCCGGGGCGGATGTCGCGCTGGCCGTCGGCGCTCGGCTCGCGCAGCTCGGGGTCGAGGTCACTGGGCCCGCTGACGGCGGTTGTTCCCTGTTCCTCGACGGGCTCGACGCCGTTCGACTGCTCGGCGATGGCGGCTGCCGCGTCGGAGCGTCTGCCATGGACGGAAGCATCAGCGCGCTGCGCATCACCCCACTGTCCGTGACCGCCGGCGACGCGGTCGTGTCACTCGGGGTCGTGACGGCTTCACCCCACGACCTGACTCGAGACTTCCATCAAGTGGTCGTTCCCATCGCCGCCGAAGGCGGCGCGCCCGGCGCCGCGGCCCGCATCCTCGACACCCTCGCAAAAGAAGGTTGGGCTGGCGAACGCCCCGGCGGCAGCGCATGGCGACCCATCCGCGACAAAGGCGGGCGCGACGTCGTCGGCCTGTCAGCGTCCGTCGACGGCAGCGGCTGGCAGATTTCGATCGAGCTCTGATTGGCTGCGCCGCGCTCGGATCGAGGCCGGATGCAGGCCCCCCCTAGGGGGCGCTACAGGTTGATGCCCTGGTCCGTGAACTGGAGGCGGTCGAAGCCCTGCAGGCGGTCCGTGCCGTCGCGGGAGGGCTGCGAGTCGGTCACGATCACGTCCGTGCCGTCCAGCGTGATCGTGTACTCCGCGAAGGGGCCGTCGAAGACGGCCGTGTCCAGGCCGCCGCCACTGATCAACAGGTCGTTGCCCGCGCGGCCCTTCAAGTTGTTGTTGCCCGCGTTGCCCACGAGGCGCGTCGCCTCACGCGCTCCGAAGATCTCGGAGGTGTTGGTGCCCGTCAGCGTCACATCGCGCAGATACTGCGAACGATTGGTGTAGGCCAAGTTGCTGCGCAGGATGCAGTCGAAGTTGCCAGCGAAGGTCGAGGCGACCTGCGCCGGATAGGAGTGCTGCGGCGCGAAGAAGGCCTCGATCCACGCGAGCGCGCTCGGGTCGCCCGCCTGCATCGACGGCCGGCTCGCGAAGGCGTAGCTCGCGGTGGTGCCCGCGCGGCCGTTGCCGAGCGGGTCATGGGCCCAAACGCCAGAATGCACGTCCAGCAAGAGGCCTACGTACGCATCGTCGAAGTCCGACGCCGGGAGCGCGTTCGGCGGCGTGAACCTGCCCGCTGCGATCGCGGCCTCCATCATCGAGCGGGCGGCTGCGAAGTGCGCCGGGCGCGCCGTCGCAAAACCGGTGCGATGCACCAGCGCCGCCGTCGCGCCGAAGGTGTTGTCGATCGCCGGGGACGCGGCCATGTACTCGGGTGAGCCCTCGATGACGATCGTGTTCTGGATCAGCCCCCACGCTTGCGCGTCGAACGCGGCCAAGAAGGCGGCCACGGCCGGCAGCGCCGGGTTCGCTGTCGCAGGGCTCTGGAAGATCACCAGCGTCGCGCCGCGGTTCGACATCGCGTCCGCGACCGCGCGCTTGTCCGCGCCCTGCGCTGAACCCGGGACGTCGGTGAGGTGTTGCCGCAGGACCTCACGCGCGCGGATCAAGCGCCGGTCATCGACGCCAGCCTGGGCCAAGAGGTGCACGCGGCCGCCGTTCGCCGTCGGGATCGCGCTGTAGCGGTCAAAGACGTCGCCGATCAACGCCGGCACCGTGGCGGGGAGGTCGACGATGCCATCGCCGTCGCCGTCAGCGTCCGTGTCGATCCCGTTGAGCGCAGCGGCCGGGCCCTGATTCACGACGGGCGGCGCGGACGCGCCGCTCCCAGAGTTGTCGACGCACCCGACGGCGAGGGCAGCGAACAGGGAGAGCGAGGCGGTGCGGAGATTGGGGGCGTGCATACGTCGAGGGATCGCGCGGGCGGAGGGCCGGGACAGCTATGACTATCCGATCGCGGGCGCCCGCGTCGGGCGCGTCCCAGCCTGCGACGCCAAGGGTTTCGATCCGAGCCACGCGCCCGCGCCGCGCGGCTCGTCGCGCTCAATAGCCGAGCGCGCGCAGGCGTCGGTCGACCTCCGGGTCCTCCCTGCGCAGCGCCTCGCGCTCGCGGGCCAACGCCTCACCGAGGTCCGCGAGGTCTGTGTCTGCGGCGCAGAACTCCAGCAGCGCGGCGCGCAGCGCGGCCAGCGGCGCGCGCGCCGGCGCCTCCGCGGCGAGGTTCGACTCCTCGGCCGGATCCGCCGCCAGATCAAACAGCTCCTCGTCGACCGCGACGAGCTCGCGCCCGCGCCGCGCGAAGCGCCGGGAGAGCTTCCAGTCCCCGATGCGGACCGCCTTGGTCTGCACCGCGCCCGAGAGCTCGGCGCGCTCGACCTTCTCACAGAACACGGGGTGCGCGTCCGCCCCTTGGTCCTCGGCTGCGCTGGCATCGCCCCGCTGCGGGCCGTCGAGCGCGGCCAACAGCGACCGGCGCGACCGCCCGTGCGGGCCGCGCGGCGCGCGTTGCTGCCCACCCTCGAGGGCGAGCAGCTCGATGAGCGTCGGGAACAGGTCCGCCAGCGAGATGTCGCCGCGCTGGACCCCGCGCGGTCCGTGCGCGGCGCCCCCGGCCGCCGCGCCGCGCGGCGGCGCGATGATCAACGGGACGCGGCACGTCGCTTCGTAGGCATAGCGGCCATGCTCGAACCAGTAGTGGTGCTCGCCGAGGCTCTCGCCGTGGTCCGCGCACACGATGACCCAAGTGTTACGGTCGAGGCCGCGCGCCTCGAGCGCAGCGAAGAGCCGTCCGAGCTCCGCGTCGACGTAGCGCACCTCGGCGTCATAGCGGTCGCGCACCGCGTTGGCGTCCACGCGGTTGCCCGCGCGCTCGCCCTCGAGGACGTTGTAACGCGCGATCCACTCCTGGCGCCCGCGCGGGGGCGGTCGCTCCGGGTCGGGGACGAGGTCCCGCGTCGCGCTCGTGAACACGCGGTGCTCCGGCGGCGCATCGTAGGCGCCGTGCGGGTCCATGTAGTGCAGCCACACGAACCAAGGGGACGGGGCAGCGGCGCGCTCCTCCAGCAGCGCGAGGGCGCCGTCGGTCAACGACGTCGCGCGGCGCTGGGGGACGTCGTCCGGCGGCACACCATTGGTGTCGGGCAGGTCCTCGATCCACGTCTCGAAGCCTCGGTCGAGGCCCGACAGCGCGCGCTGCAGTACGTAGTTGCCGACGATCGCCGCGGTGCTCCACCCGTTCGCAGCGAAGACCTCCGCCAGCGTCGTCGCGCGCCCGCCCAAGGGCTGCGCCAAGTCACGCACCCCGTGGTCGTGGGGGTAGAGCCCCGTCATCAATGAAGCGAGCGCGGGCGTCGTCTTCGCGCGCGGGGACTGCGCGTGGGTGAAGCGCACGCCGCGCGCAGCGAGCGCGTCGAGGTGCGGCGTCGTCGCGCGCGGGTAACCCGCGCAGGAGAGGCGGTCTGCGCGCAGGGTATCGATCGAGATGAGCAGCACGTTGGGGCGCCCCGGCGCCGCCTCCGGCGCGCGCCCGCCGCACGCGCTCGCGAGCGCGCCGTACGCCGCGACGACGGACAGGACACGCGCGCGCGCGCGCCCTCTCCCGGCCGCGGCATGCGCCCCGCGCACTACTCGAACGACGCGCGGAGCTCCGCGGTCAAAGTCGCCCAGCTCTCGGCGTCCGCGGCGGCGTCGTAACGCAGCGGCAGCCCGAACTCCTCGCCGCGCTGCGTCGCCTCTGGGTTCGTGAAGCCGTGCACGGCGCCCGGGTAGATCCCGACCGTGACCGACTCTATGCCAGGCATGGCACGCAGCTCAGTCGTGAGGTCGTGGAGCGTCTCCATCGACACGAACGGGTCATCGGCGCCGTGGGCGATGAACACGCGCTTGACGCCGCCGGCGTCACCTGCGCCGAGCGCCGCGCCGAGGGAGCCGTGGAAGCTCGCCGCGAAGTCGAGCGTGTCGGTCGCGCGCGCCATCCGCAGCACGATCCCGCCGCCCATGCAGTAACCGATGGCGCCCGTCCGCTCGACGTCGACGCCGGGCGCAGCGTGGAGCGCGGTGAGCGCCGCGCGGAAGCGCGCCTCCATCGTGTCGGCGTTGCCCATGACCTCTTCCATGAACGCGGTCGCGTCCTTGGGGTGCGTCGCGGACTTGCCGGTGCCGTACATGTCGAGGGCAAACGCGACATACCCGAGCTGCGCGAGCTCACGCGCGCGGCGGCGCGCGTACTCGTCGTGGCCCCACCATTCGTGGACGACGAGGATGCCCGGCCGGTCGCCTTCGGCGCCGATGGGGCTCGCGAGGTAACCCGTGAGCTCGGCGCCGTTGGCGGCGTAGCGGACGGCGTGGCCCTCGACCTCGAAGCCCGGCGCGGCGCCGTTCGTCGCGCCGTGCGAGGCGCACGCGCCGAGGGAGAGCAGCAGGGGGAGGAGCAGCGTTGCGCCTGCTGGGCGGGCGGCCGTGCGAAGTGAGGTGGGAACCATGGCGCTCATGTGCCGAGAGGATAGCACCTGACCTCGCCTGCGAGCGAGGCCGCGCCGCGCGGCGCCGACCGCGCCCGCGCTCTGGAGCTCCCCTTGTGCCCGCCGCGCGCTTTGTTATTCGGGGACGTACACCAGCCGGCCGTCGGCGAGCCGATAGGCGACGCCGAGCCGCTGGCCCTCGCCCGCTTGGGGCGTGCCGGTGTCGACGAAGCCCTGCAGCGCCTTGGGGTCCTCGGGCACGTTGGCCTCGCGGGCGCGCGCGGCGGTCAACATGACCAAGGCCGAGACGGTCAGCACGAGGATCGCGTCGAACAGGTTCGGCACGAACGCGAGCGGGTCGACGTCGTCGCTCGTGAGCAACGCGCGGGCAGGTCGGCGTCGTGTCATCGCGGCAGCGCCTCCGCGCGCTCGAGCAGCTCGTCCACCAACGTCAGGTCGGCCGCGTACCAGTGCCGACGGACCGTGCCCATCGTCGCGCACAAGAGGCCGACGAGGAGCCCGCAGACTGTCGCCGTGAACGCGACCACGAGCGAGCGCGCGAGCCCCGAGACGTCGTTGTCTGCGAGCGCCATGAGCGCCGGCCCCATCGGGATCAGCGTCGCCATCAGGCCGAGCGTCGGCCCTGCGCGCGCGACGAGGTTGAGGCGCGAGACGCGGCGCGTGGCCTCGAGCTCGCAGCGGGTCGCGACCTCGGCGAGCCGCCGCGGGTCGTCCGCCGCGCTGCGCGCCTCGCGCGCGAAGCGGCCGAGCATGCCCGGCGCCTCGTGCTGCGCGAGGAGGTGGGCGAGGGGCGCCATCGGCGTGGCGCTCCGCGCGGGCGCGGGCCGCGACGCGCGGCGCTCGAGGCCCTCGCGCAGGAAGCCGCCGAACATGACCAGCGCGAACGCCCCAAGCGCGACGAGCGTCGCGATGACGGGCGTCAGCAGGAGCCCTGTCGCGTCGTAGAGCCAGTGCTCGAGCATGTTCATCGGACCCCTCCCGCGCGCGTGACAAAACCCAGGGCGATGAGCAGGAGCGCGCCGGCGGCGACGAGCTCCGCGCCCCAACGCGCGCCCTCTGGCGGCGGCATGCCCGCTGGAGGCGCGGGCTCCGGCTCTGGTCGCATCTCGAGCCCCGAGACCTGCGCCGCCGGCGCCGCCGCCGACTCCGCGCCGGCGTCCTTCACCGGCGGCGTCACGTCCGGCGGCGCCGGCTCCGGGCGCGGCGAGGCCGAGGCGCTCGAGGCGTCGCTGGGGGAGGGCGCAGCGCTCGAGGCGTCGCTAGGCAGCGCCGCCGCGTCCGCGGCCGACGCCGCGACGCGTGAGTACGACGAGACAAACGACTCCAGCGCGGCGTTGCCCGCGGTGAGCAAGCCGCCGCCCTCGCCGTGGGCGTTCCGCGACTCGACCAGCGCGGTGGCGAGGTCCGCGAGCGTCTCCGGCCGCGCGTCCCAGAGCCCTTTGCGCGCGGTCTCCAAGAGGTCCTCGGCGATCCCTTGGAGCGCCCACGGGTTCTCACGCGCAAAGAACTCCTTGAGGCCGAGCCCCAGCCGGTCGCGCACGTACACGTCCGCGAGCTGCTCGAACGTCTCGTCGGGGATCGCGCCCGCGCGCATCACCTGCCACCCGAACGCGTTCGACGTGACCACCTTGAGCTGGTCGGCGCCCGCGTAGCCCTCGCGCATCATCCCGCTGATCCACTTGCGGTTGAGCGCGCGCACGCGGAAGTCGCGCCGCAGCGCCTCCTCGGCCTCGACGAGGGACGCGCGCCCCATGTCGCGCAGGTCGTTGAGCACGAAGCGCGGCCGCCGACCGTCGCTCGCGAACTCGACCGCCGCGGCGAGCGAGCCGCCGTGCATCCACATGTACTTGTCCGTCGTCGGCCCGCGCGTGGTGTCGGCCCAGCTGCGCAGGACGTACTGCGAGTCGCGCAAGGCGCTGCGGAAGGCGAGGTCCGCCTCCTCGCCCCAGGCGCCCTCCGTGTACGCGAACCGCTCCAGGTCGAAGTACGCGTCCGCGAGCTGCTGGCGATCGTCCCAATCACCTGAGCGTTGTGTCATGTAGTAGTACGAGGCGTTACCGCCGCCTGGCGGCTGTCCGAACATGCGCGCGTTCGCGAGCACTTCGGCGCGCTCGGGCGCGAGCCCGCCCGCGGTGAGCTCCGCGCGCCGTGCGAGCGTCGCAGCGCGTACCCGATTGTCCGGCGAGTCGTCCTCGATCGCCAAACGCACCGCGCGATCGAGCAGCTTGGCGCGGTCCGCGAGCATGTCGTTGTAGCGGCTCCCGCCCTGCATGTAGACATCGATCCGCGGACGTCCGAGGGTCGCGCTCGGGATCAGGGCGACGTCGATCACCGCGCCGCGCTTGTCTCGCACGGGCTCGCACCCGAGCATCCACAGCACCTCGGACTCCATGACGCCGAAGTCGCGGAAGGAGCTCATCGCGCGGATGTTGAAGGCGACCTTCGTCGGCCAATCGCCGGTCTCCGCGCGGTGCTGGTCGATCAGCTCCTGCGCGAGCCCCTTGCCGACCTCCCAGGCCTCCTTCGTCGGGATCTCGCGCGGGTCGAGCAGGAACATGTTGCGCCCGGTCGGGACCGAGCGCGGATTGCGCTCCGGCGCTTGCCCCGGCCCCGGCGACACAAAGCGGCCGTCGCAGGCGCGCAGGAGGTTCACGACCTCATCGCCCGTCCGCGCGAGGCCAGCGTCGAGCTGTGTGACCGTCTCGAGCGCATCCGTGAGCGCAGGCTCAGGCGTGTACGCCTCGGGCGCGCCGCAAGCGCGGAGCGCGTCGCTGAGGGTGAACCCGTGCCGCAGCGTCATGCGCAGGACGTCCGCGGCGATCGCGCGCGCGAGGGCGCGCGAGTGATCGCCGCTGAGCGGCCCGACGCCGGGCACGGCGCTGAGCGCGTCGATCAGCGCTTGGCCGCCGCAATGGACGAGCCACGGCATCCGCGCCTCGTCCGCCGGCGCGACGCCCAGCCGATGCAGGGACGTCGGCGTCAGGTCCTCCTCGATGACGTGCAGGTAGCTGCAGAGGTCGTCGAGCTGCTCGTCGGTGAGCAGGTCGCCCTCCGCCAGCGCGAGGTCCAGGTCCGCGTCGAGGGACTCGGTCCGCGCTTGCGCCGTGATGCTGGCGCGCAGCTTCTCCCGCAGGACGCCGGGCTCGGCGCGCTGGAGGCGGTGCAGGTCGTTGTGGAGGGCCGCCAGGCCGTCGGCGAGGCCGGCCTCCTCCGTGGGCGGCACGAGGTGGTCGATGAGCACGGCGTAGGCGCGGCGCTTGCTGAGGATCGACTCACCGAGGTTGTTGATCACCCAGGGCGAGAGGTTCGGGACGTCGCCCAGCAAGATGTCGGACCAGTCCTCGCCGCGCATGCCGACGTTCTTGCCTGGCAGGAAGAACTCCGAGCCGTGCGTGCCGAAGTGCACGAGCACGTCCGCGCCGAACGCCTCTTGCAGCCAGAAGTAGGCTGCGAGGTAGCTGTGGGGGGGCGGGACGGCCTTGTCGTGCGTCTGAGACGGGTCGTACGCCTCGCCGCGCAGGGGCTGCGGCATGAGCACGACGTTGCCGAGCTGGATCATCGGGACGACCACCTTGCGCCGGCCGCCGCGCTCGACGACACAGATCGTCCCCGGCGCGGGACCCCAGCGCGCCTCGAGGTCCGCGCGGGCTGCGGCGGGCACACGCGCCTCGAGCCAACGGAGGTAGTCCGCCTCGTCGACCAGCGGGACGAGGCCGCTGTCGGCGAGGGCCTCGGCCTCGCCTGGGCCGCTGACGCCGACGACGCGGCCGCTGCGCTCGGCGAGGGCGACGAGGTCATCTTCGCCCGCGGGCACGTTGACTTCGTACCCCGCCTCGCGCAGCGCCGTCAGCACCGCGAGCAGGCTCGGCGGCGCGTTCAGCATCATGCCGGTCGGGCTGCCGCGCATCAGCGAGGAGCGGCTCGCCTCGCGGTCGTAGTAGATGACCCCGACCTTCTTGGCAGCGGGCGGAAGAGAGCGCAGCCGCGCGTGCCCGAGCGCGCGCCCGACGACGCGCGCGACCCGCTCGGGGATCGGCGTGAAGTCCTCCGCGCTCCCGCCGCCTTTCAGCGTCCCGCACGTCGCGATCGGCTCGATCGCGCCCAGCATCTCTTGGGTCGCGACCTGGAACATGACCTCGCTGGGCGCGAGCCCCGTGGGGGACGTCGCCCAGTCGGCGAGGGGCTGCCCGCGGAAGAACATCGAGTGCAGGTGGACCGCGTCGAGCGCGTCGCGGAACGCGACGCTGTCGGTCGAGTGGCAGGTGTGGATCACGGCGGCAGGCTTGACGTCGAGCATCAAGCGCTCGTACTCGCTGCCCGGCGCGCCCGCGCCGGTGTCCACCGCGATGAACGCGCAGGCGCCGCGGCGGTCGAGCTCCGCGATGAGCGCGGCGACGACCCGCGGCTGCTGCAGCAGCAGATGGGTCGCGTGCACGGCGACGGCGACGCGCGGCGCGCGCTCGACGTCGACGCCGCGGGCGCGCGCGTCCGCAAGGAGCGCCTCTACCGTGGTAAACGGCGCCTCGCGCTCCGGCCGGCGCAGCACGCCGAGCTCGAGGGGCAGCGGGCTCGCCGTCGTGTCCTGCTCGCCCCTGCACAGCATGCCAAGGAGCCGCATGAGCTCGCGCAGGTTCTCCACGCGCGGCGCGCCATAGAACGCGGACAGCTTCGTGTTGGTCTCGGTCAGGTCCTCCGCGCCAAAGCTGTCCAACGGGTTGCGCCCCGTTAACGAGAAGGCGCGCAGCTTCGGCCGCACGGCGCGCCCGGCGCGGAGGGCCTCGGCGAGGGCCTTTGCGTCGCGTACGTGTTGGATGACGACCGCGTCGAAGCGCTCGAGGGCCGCCGCGCCGGCGGCGAGCGCTTCGTCCTCCACATAAGCGCACTGCACACCGGCCTCGCTCGCGAACGGGAGGAGCTGCTCGAGGGCGCCGCCGTGCAGGCCCACGAACGCCACGGACACCGGCGCTCGACGCGGGGTCTGTGCATCGGCGTGCGGCGCGCCGAACCAAGTGAGGCAGGCTGCGAGCGCGAGGGCGACAGCGCGCAGCGCGGGAGCGCGAGCGGAGACGTATGCCCATCCCGCGGGGCGGCTCGGCGCGCGAGGCGCGCAGCGCGCCTCGCGGAGAGCAGAGAGTGGGAGCTGGTGCGGGTCCAAGTCGGGTGGGCTCGAGGGATACATCGACGTCTTCGTCTGCGCGTCAACGCGTGCGCCACAGCGCGGTTCAGCGGAAGTCGTGTTTGTCGTGTGCGCCGCGCCTTCGACGGCGCAGCCCGCCGAAGTCACGGCGCCCTCGCGATGTTCTTCGACGCGCGCATGAACCGCCTGCGCGCCTTGTCGTTGAGCGGTGCGCTCTCGTCTCGGCGGGCGCGTGCGGGCTCACTCTCTGGCTCGTTCTCATCGAGGCTCACCCCTTTGCTCCTCAATCATGTCCATCCAGCTCTCGCGCCAGCTTGTCGCTGCGCTCCTCGCTCTCGCGCCGCTTGCGCTCGATTGCCCCCTCGTCGCGCCGCTCTGCGCCACACCGCAACAACGGGCCGCCGCGCCGCGCACGTCCTCGAACAGCCTCGCTCGCGCCACGCAGAGCGTGCCGCCGTCGGGGTTCGGCGCGCTCTCGATGACAGGCCCCGCGGCCGGCGGCACGGTCCGCTCGATCGGCACTACGGTCACGGTCCAGACGTCGGCGGAGATCTACTTCTGGTCGGCGATCACGCGCCAGTGGACGGTGCTCGCCGTGGGCCCGGCCGCGGTCATGACCCAGTTCAACGCCTACTGCCTCGTCGTCGACGGTAACACCGTGCACGGCTACGCCTCGCGCTTGGGCAGCGTTGAGACGCTCCAGCTCGCCGCGCCGCCGCAGGTGTATAGCGGGCCGGTCACGAGCGGTTGGGTCTCGGTGGTGGCGTCGGGTAGCGACGCCTACGCGTTCGGCGCCATGAACGGGCGGTGGGTGCACCAGGCCCTCACCGCGCCGCCGACGAACGTGCAGATCACGGCCATGACGGGCTACGTCGAGGACGGCGCCACCTTGTACGGCGTCAGCGCTTATCTGGGGACGTTCACGCCGACGCCCGCGGTCCCCGGGGCGACGCTCCAAGTGTCGGGTGAGGTCGCCGTCGCTTGGAGCCCGACCGAGGTCGCGTCGTACTCATCGCACCACGGGACGTGGGCGCGCCGTTCGATGATCGCGGGCCAACAGCTCGGGATCGGCCGCGGCTACGTCTGGTTCGAGGACGCGGGCGAAGCGGTCGCGTTCAGCGCTGCGACAGCGGCCTTCGCGACAGCGCCGATGACCACCGGGGCTGCCGTTCAGACGGGCAACTATGTGGGCGCGCTCGTGAGCGGCCAGGACGTCCTGGCATACTCGTCGGGGCCGGGCGCGTTCGCGGCGCGTACGTTCCAGGGGGCGGTCACGGTCTCGACCGATGACGAGGTGTTGGTCGTTCAGGACGCCGCCGGCGCGACGGGTTTCTCCGTCGCGCACGACGACTTCTCGCCCACGCTCGCTGGCAACTTCGTGGTGACGCTCAACGACGCCGTCGGCTATGCGGAGGGCGCGGGCGTCGGCTACGGCTACTCCCTGCTGACAAACGACTGGAGCGCGGCGCAGACGCTCGCGCCGGGCGCGCAAGTCAACCTGCAGCGCAACATCGTCGTCATCGCCGATGGCAGCGGATACAGCGCGTTCTCTGGGCGCACCGGGCGCTGGACGTCGATCGCGACGGGCGTCGCGTACGACTTCGCCGCTCCATCCTCTGGCGACACCTTCATCGCGTACGACGGCGCGCGCGCGCTCGCGTTCGACCCGACGCTGGACCGCTTCGCCGAGGTCGCCGCGCCGACGCCGTTCCAAGCCTCGGACGTCTTCCGCACGGTCTGCATCGGCCTCGACGCGGTCGGGCGGCTGCACGGCTACGGGCTGATGAGCCACGAATGGACCACGGTCGTGCCGCAGGGCACGTTCGTGCAGCTCGACGCGAGCTCGTCCTGCGGCTACGCGTTGACGAGCACGCACCTCTACCCGTTCTCGGCGCACGGCTCGCTCAGCTCGCTCTCGCGCTTCCCGGAGTTCTCGAGGATCCAGCCCATCGGCGCGCCGCTGCGGCTCCTGCAGGTGGGCGCGCCGGGCAGCAGCGTCATTGGGGTCTTCGGCCTCGGCGCCGCGTACTTGCCGGGTCAAGCGTATGGGACGCTGTACCTCGACCCGACGATGATCTTGCGACGGCTGCCGCTCGGGATCATCCAAGGGAACGGGCTGCTCGACGAATCGCTCGACCTTTCGGCGGCCGCGGCGCTGCGTGGGACGGCGCTCCACATCCAATGCCTGGTGACGCCCCCGATCGGCCAGCCTTGGCTCTCCAACCTCATCGCTCCCGTGCTCCTCTAGGAGCTTGCGCCACAGAACGCGGTTCGCAGCGGGGCGCTAACGGCGATGTACGAAGGCCTGTTCCGCGTAGCGCGCGCCCGCAGCGGCTGCGAGCTCGAGCTCGTGTGCCGTGGCGGGCGCTGCGTCGAACGTGGCATCGAGCGCGCGTTCGAACACGCACCGCAGCAAGGCGCCGAACGCGCGCGGCGTCAGCGTGACGCGCGCGTCGAGCGCCGTCGCGACGTCGGGCTCGAGCGCGGAGGGCGACAGCTTGATCGAGCCGTGGTGCAGGACCCGGCCGCCCGTGCGGCGCTGCGCGGAGCCGATGCCCTTGCGCTCGCCCCACACGACGTCGAGCGGCGTCGACGCGTGGAAGCACATGCCGGTGCCGCCCCGGTCCGAGCGCAGCCCGCCACGCGCGCTCGCCAACGAAGGGGCGAACGCGTCCCCTAGGCCCGCAGCGCGCAGCGCCTCGATCAACAGCGCGTGCACACGTGCATAGCTCTCGCGGACCTCACCGCGGTAGAGCGGGTGGTCGTCCCGCGCTGTGATCGAGAACGTCAGCTCGCCCGCGTGGTGGTGGATCGCGCCGCCGCCCGTGATGCGCCGCACGACGTGCGGGACATCACGGGCGGCGGGGACGTCGTCGAAGCGCTGGAAGTAGCCGAGGCTCAGCGCCTCGGGCTCCCACGTATACAAGCGCAGGGTCGGGCGCGCCTCGGCCGCTTGGAGCAAGACCTCATCGAGGCCCATCGCGACGACCGGCGTCGAGCCGTAGGACTCGACGAGGCGCCAGCGCTCGAGAGCGGTCAACGTGCGCGCGGCCGAGGCCGGATCAGTGGCCCTCGGCGGCGACGTGCTGCTCGTAGCTCGCCGCGTCCTTCAGGTGGTCGAGGCTCGGGGAGTCCGGGCGGATCTTGATGAGCCAGCCCTTGTTCCACGGGTCCTCCGAGAGGATCTCGAGGTGGTCCTCGATGTCCTTGTTGATCTCGACGACCTCGCCGCTCACCGGCGAGTTGAGGTCGGCGACGGCTTTGACCGATTCGATCTCGCCGAAGGTCTGGCCCGCCTCGACGCGGCGGCCGAGCTCGGGCAGGTCACAGTAGACGAGGTCGCCCTCGTTGCCGCTGCAGAGCTCCTGCACAGCAAAATCGGTGATCCCGATGACGACGAGCTCGCCTTGCGGCTTCGCCCATTCGTGGGAGTCCATGTAACGTCGGTCGTCGGGGCGCATGCTCACTTGCGGGTGCGGGAGTAAAAGGGAAGGTCCACGACTTGGCACGCTTGGCGCTTGCCGCGGAGGTCCATATCGATGGTGCCGCCCGAAGCCTTCAGCTCGGCGGCGAGGTCCACGGGGAGGTACGCGGACCCGATGTTCTTACCGAGGGTCGGTGACACGGCGCCAGAGCACACGCGCCCGACCTCGCTGTCACCGTGGAAGAGGAGGTAACCCTCGCGCGGCGCGCGCTTGCCGTCGGTCGTGATGCCGACGAGCGTGCGCGTCGGGCGCTCCTTGACCTTCGCCAGCGCAGCGCGGCCGATCCAGTCGCCTTTCTCGTCCTTGAACGAGATGCCGAAGTTCAGGCCCGCCTCGACCGGGTTGTGCTCGAGGTCGATCTCGTGCCCATACAGCGGCATCCCTGCTTCGAGGCGCAGCGTATCACGCGCGCCGAGGCCGATCGGCGCGAGCCCGTGGGGCGCGCCGACCTCGAGCAAGAGCCGCCAGATGCGCTCGGACTCGGCGTCGGGGAAGTACAGCTCGAAGCCGTCCTCGCCCGTGTAACCCGTGCGGCTGATGCGCGTGTTTGCCATGCCCGCGACCGTCGCGAACGCGAACTTGTAGTAGCCGATCGTCGCGAGGTCGAGGTCCTCGACCAGCGGCTGCAGCGCCGCCTGGGACTTCGGCCCCTGGAGCGCGAGCATCGCGAGCGCTGCCGTGTGGTCTTGGATCTTGACGTCCGCGCCGCGGGCGTGGTGCAAGAACCAGGCGAGCACCGTGTCCTTGTTGGAGGCGTTCGCGACGACGAAGACGTCGTCCTCAGCCGTCTTGTAGACGAGCAGGTCGTCGAGCGGGTTGCCGTCCTCGCGGCACGCGAGGCCATACCGGATGGCGCCCACCGGGATCTTGGCGACGAAGTTCGTCACCAAGCGGTCTAGGAGCGCCACCGCGTCCGGGCCCGATACCGAGAGCCGACCCATGTGGCCCAGGTCGAAGAGGCCGGTCTCGTTCCGGACGCGCTGGACCTCCTCGAGGATCGGGCCGTACTGGACGGGCATCCGCCAGCCGGCGAAGTCGACCATCTTCGCGCCGTGGGCGACGTGGACGTCGTGGAGGGTGGTCGCTTGCATGCGGTGTCGCGTGGAGGGGGGAGCGGCTCGAAACGAGCGGCGGATTCTAGCGCTGGGGAAGCTCGAGGTCCCGCCCCGCGCCCAGGTTGCGTGACCGTGGCCCGGGAGCGCGCCCGGTCGTGCGCCGGGCAGCGCGGCGGGGAGCGAACGCTCGAAGTGGAAGAAATTTCCGCGTGCATGCGCTCTAAGTGTCTGCACAGCAACGGTTTGTGTGCCGACCTGGCGCGCGAACGGGGGGTAGGTTTCCAGTGTCGGCCGCACCGCAGCGTGCCGTCTTTCACCGCACGACGCTGCCCGTCATCGCCCGCTATGCAACGCAAGACCTCGACGCACCCGGCCCCTATGGCTTCGCTCGCCATGGGCCTCGCCGCCTCCATCGCCCTCTCCGCCGCGCCCGCCCGCGCGCAGGGGCAGACGCCGTTCGCGCAGGGCGAGCGCTGGGGCCACGTCTCCGGCCCGGCCAATCCCTGGCTGCCGGACGCCACGACCTTCGCGGCGGGCGACGAGCTCGTCGTCGTGGCCTCGCGCGGCGGCGCCGGGGGCCTCGCCGTCTACGGCGCGCATGACGGCGCGTCCGGCGTCGCGCGCGGCTTCGATGCGCGCTATGCGCTCGCTCAGGGCGCGACCGCAGTCGCCGCGGGCGAGCGCGCGGACGCGGTCTATGCCCTCGCCCAATACCCGGCGCCGGACGCGTACACACGCCGCGTCGAGCTCGCGCGCCACGACCCCGTCGCCGCGGCGCGCGGCGGTTCGTTCGCGCCCGTGTGGCTGCGCGAGCTCGATATTCGGATCAATGGACCGTCGCGCCTCGCGTGCGACGAAGCCGGCGACGTCGTCGTCGCTGCAGCCTATGACGATCGCACCGGGAACGTGCGCGTCGACCGCGTCGACGGCGTCTCGGGCGCCCTGCTCGTGCGCCGCGACCTGCCCGCGCCGGGCCTGTCACGGCTCGCGCTGAGCGGGGACGGTCGCCGCGTCGCGATCAGCGCGGGGCTCGAGCTCTGGATCCTCGACGAGCTTGGGCAGACCGTGCACACCCGCAGCCTGGACTCCGCGGCGCAAGCGCTCGCGTTCTCCTTCGACGGGGCGACCCTCGCCATCGGCGGCACCGGCAAGCTGCAAGTGGTGCGCGAATCCGTCGGGGGCTCGTACGCCCTGCTCTCGAACTTCAACGTCGCCAGCAACGAGCTCGCCGCAGCGACGTCCGTGTCGCGCGACGGCGGGGATGTGGCGATCGCTTGGTGGAACTTCTCGACCGGCGTCGACGCACGCATGGAGCTCTGGCACCTCGCGACGATGGCGCGCACCGCCGACTTCGCGCAGGTCGGCACGCCGATCAGCCGGCAGAACCTGCCCGTCGTCGCCTCGATCACCGCGGACGGCCGGCGCGCCGCGTTCGGGCTGTGGGGGGACGGTGGGACGCCGGAGGTCGTGCTCCTCGAGGCCGGCCGCGCGCTCCCGTTGATGGCCTTCGACCTGCCCGGCAGCGTGCGCGCGCTCGACTTCGACGAGACCGGGACGCGGGTCGTCGTCGCCCACAAGAACGTGCACAACTCCCAGTGGGGCGCCTCGGGCGCGGTGCGCCTGCTCGACACCGGCGAGCGCTCCCTCGAGCTCCTCGACACCCCCGAGGCCGGAGGCGCCTTGCAGGCCGTCGCCCGTCACCAGGGTGCAGGGATGGCCTTCTTCGCCCTCGGCCAGCCGTTGGCCGCGGGGCAGTCGTTCCCGGGCGTCCAAGGCGAGCTCTTGCTCCAGCGTGGGACGATGACCGTCTTCCCTGCCGCCCTCGACGCGAGCGGCCGGGCCAACCTCACCTTGCCGCTGGCGAACCACCCCGCGCTGATCGGGTCCCGCGTCCACATCCAGGCCGCGTTCCGCGTCCCTGGGGCGCTCGCGCTGTCACCTGAGCGCCTGGATGCGCTCATCCTATGACGTGAATGGACCGCGAGCGTCCGGCGTCGAGCCCCGGTCCCCTGCGCGGGGGCCGGGGCTCGGCCCGTCCCAGCCGCGCCCCGATCGGGCCGCGAACGCAGATTTGCGTCTTCCTTGGAGACGCCTTCGGGGAATCCAGTGAGCGGGTTCAAGGCGCGCTAGGTCGCAGGGCCGATGACCCCCGCGTGCCCCAGCAGCGGGGCTGGTCCCTCGGTCGCGCGCAGCGCGGCAAGGGGGCTCTCTACCCAGCTCTCGCGCCCGACCGAAGGGCGCCCCCAAGGATCTCCAAGCGATGAATCTCTCGCTCCGCGCTCGTCTCCTGGCGACGGCCTCGCTCGGCCTCGCCGCAGCCTGCTCCTCGTCGAGCTCCAGCGACCTCACCGTCGCAGGTTCGGTGACCCAGGACCTTACGACCGACCCGAACGGCTTCGTGACCGCGGTCGAATTCGACCGCGCGCTCGCGTCCCTCGGCGCCGGCGCCTTTGAGTCCGACGGCGGCCAGACCGCTGTCAGCGTGTCGCTCGACGGCACGACCGCCTACGTCACGTGGGATGAACGTGTCACGTCGAACGATCGCGTCCGCGTCGTCGGCGTCAACGGTGTCCTCGAGAGTTGGCGCCGCGTCACGGCCGAAGATGCCCGCCAGCCCTCGCTGACGATCACTGCCGCAACGCAGGACGTCTCCGACCAAGCGCTCGGCGGCGACGAGCTCGTCATCACCTTCGGCGACGGTCCGCGTGTCATCGAGGAAGAGGCCGAGGACCCCGCGACCTGGACGCTGACCGCGCTCGGTGTCCCGCAGGACCTCTCGGATTCGACCTTCGACCTGGACGTCACAACACAGGTCCTGACCGTGACGCTCGGCCCGAGCGCGCAGCTCTTCTCTGCGTTCCAGCTCCAGGCCAATGCGCTGACAGCGGTCAACGGGCGCGCGCTCGCTTCGAGCCCGATCGCGGGCGTCGCGTCGGGCGACTCGGCGGCGCCGGCCCTCGAAGGCGGCTCGCCGGTGGTCCAGAACCTCGATCCTAGCGCCGATGGCGATGAGTTCGGTCGGGTCGTCGAGTTCAACTTCGATGAGCCGATCTCGCCGACCTTCAGCGTGACGGCCTCGAACTTCGAGGTGCAGGACCACGCGGACGCACAAGGGCTGACGCTCGTCTCGAACGCTGAGGTCGACGCGACGGACAACTCGATCCTGCGCGTGACCTTCACGCGCCCCGTCGTGCCGGGCCTCGATCGCATCATCGTCAACTCGATCCGCGACGCCCACGGCAACCCGTTCCCGCGCCAGACGCTGAGCTTCGTGCCTTCTAGCTCGATCGCGAACGGCTTCGAGAGCGTCGAAGGCCTCACGCGTGAAGGCCAGAACAACGACCAGGTCCTGGTCGTGCTCGACCAAGCGCTCGACCCCGACACCGCGGCGGACGCGACCGCGTGGTCGCTGACGCTCGGCGCGCCCTTTGGCGTGATCGACCTCGCGACCCAAGAGCTGAGCTATGACTTGCTCGCCCGCACTCTGACGATCGACCTTGACTTCGACGTGCCGAACGGCACGACGGTCGACGTCCAGTGCAACGGCGCCATCGACGTCGACGGTGACGCGTTCGCGGCCACGGCCGCCCAGGTGCTCGCCGACGGCGATGTCTCCGCGCCGATCGTGACGGCCTCCGGGATCACGCAGCGGCGTGACCTCGATCCGAGCGGCAAGACCATCGACGTCGTGTTCAGTGAAGCGGTCGACTCCTTGGTCGCCGAAGACGTCAACAGCTATGCGTTCTCGCCGGTCGTAGTCGTCGATTCGGCGACCGTTCAAGCGGACGGGCTCACCGTGCGCCTCGCGCTCGCGAGCGCTGCGGTGCCCGGGATCCACACCCTGACCGTCGCGGCGACGGTCGCTGACCCGGCTGGGAACGCGCTCGGCGCCGTCCATGGGCCGGCTGCGATCGCGACCACCGACGCCGTCCAGCCCCTGGTCCAGTTCGTGACCGGCCAGGCCGTTGAGGGCGCCGACAACGACCGCTTGCTCGTCCTGTTCGACGACTGGATGGTCGCGAGCGACGTCGAAGACGTCGACAACTGGGAGGTCGAGTCGCCCATCGGTACGGCGCTCGACGTGTCGACCTCGACGGTGACCTACGACGAGGAGAGCCGCGTCGCGACGCTCGTGCTCGCGTCCGGCGCAGTCAAGCGCGGTGACGACCTGTCGATCGCGCTGACGGCGGGCCGCGACCTCGGCGGCAACGCGCTCGCGGACGACGCCATCGAGGGGGTCGTCGGCGGCGAGTCGCGCCGGCCCGCGCTCGAGAGCGTCTGGCGCCACGACGCGCCCGACGATCACTTGGTCGTCGTCCGCTTCAGCGAGGCCGTCGATCGCCTCGACGACCTGTACGACCCGACGACGAACCCGACGGGGGCCAAGTTCACGCTGTACACGAGCGGCGGGGTGCTCCGCGGACGCCCGGCGAGCACCACCATCCTCGACGGTGGGCTCGGCGTGGAGCTCGCCTTCCCCTTCACGGTCGACCTCACCGATACGCTCGACGTCGTCGGCCTCGAGGACCTCGCGGGGAACGTGATGTTCCCGACCTTGGCGCGGGTCGTCGACGCTGAGGACAGCACCGCGCCGAGCCAAGGGGCGGCGCCGGTGATGACCGCGATCTCGGGCGAGCGCAACGACACCATCGAAGTGACGTTCGCGGTGCCGATGGCGTCCTGGGGCCTCTCGGTCGCCTCGCAGTACACCCTGCAAACGAACGGCGGCGCGACCGTCATCGACCTCACGGGCTCGCAGTTCGAATACGACGGCGGCACGACGTTGACGATCACGCTCTCGGCCGCGGCTGCCGCGAGCCTGCAGGCAGGGACGTCCTACGACCTCGTCTTCGAGGTCGACGCGACCGACCCGCTCCGTACCCAGCAAGGGGTCGCGCTGACGGCGCAGAGCTCCGAGCTCGCGGTCGTCGTCGTCGGTGACATTACGAGCGGTCCGACGCAAGGCGCCTCGCGCGCGCTGCTCGATCCGAGCGACGCGAACTCTGTGCTGATCGTCTTCGACGAGGCGGTCGCTGAGGCGGCCGCGGAGACGGCGGCGGCGTATGACTACGACAGCGGCAACGTCGCGCTCACGGCCGAGCTCATCTCGCCGCGCGTCGTCCGCGCCACCGTTGGTGTCGCGGTCGCCGCGGGCAACACGGTCGACGTCGCGACGTCTGCGGCGGTCGACCTCGCGGGGAACGCGGCGGCGGCGACGCTCACGCTGTCCATCGTCGACGACCAGAACCCGCCCGTCCTGGCGGCGGTCGTGGGCACGGTCCTCGATGTCGCGGGGACGGACATGGTCAGCGTGCGATTCAGCGAGGTCCCGGACCTCGCCACGGCGCTCGACCTCGGCAACTATTCGGTCCTCGACTCGCGCGGGTCGGTCCAGATCCAGAGCGTCGCCTACAGCAGCGTCGGGTCGGAGGTCATCCTCTACACGGCCGAGCTGCTCGACGGCGACACCGTGACGGTGCTCGTGGACGGGGTCACGGACCTCGCCGGGAACCTCCCGGTCGTCCCGCTCAGCCTCGGCGGCCTCGTCGGCGGCGACAGCATCGCGCCCGCGATCAGCGGCGCCTTCGTGAACCTGATGGCCGACCCGACGGGCGCGACGATCGACGTCGAGTTCAGTGAGGCGGTCGAGACGGTGTTCTCGGGCCAAGTCTCCAACTGGAGCACCACCGGCGCGGCGACCGTCACCGCGGTCGATGTCCTGGCCGGCGACCACGTCCGGGTGACGCTCAGCGCGGCCCTCGGCGCCAGCGAGGAGCTCGTGCTCGCCGCGGGCCTCACGGACCGCTCCGGCAACTCGGTCGCGACGACGCTCAGCGTCGAGCCGGCCCAGTGATGCGGCCGGCCCAGTGATGCGGCCGGCCCAGTGATGCGGCAGGCCCATTGACCGCGCGGGACCAGTGACCGCGCGGGACCAGGCAGAGGTCCCCGGCCCATACCACGCGAGCGGTGTGGGCCGGGGCGCATCGGTGGGCCGCTGCCGCGCCCCAAGCGCCCGGGCGACTGGAAATGCGGAATCGCCGCCTCCTCCGCGGGCTTTCGCTCCAGCGGCGCGACCTGTGCGCCCGATACCCCACTCACGCCCGCCCTCCAGGGAACCAGCCAATGATCAGGGATTTACGTTACGAGGAGATTGAACGAGCCGAGAAGCGCAAGCGCTTGGTGAAGCTTTCGTTGTCTCTGGTCATCGCCTCAACCGTCGCGACGTTCGCGGTGAGCCGCGAGGGCGCGATCCACAGGGAGTGGCAGGGCCTGCCTGTCGCCCAGCAAGGCGACCTCGACTCGCTCCGGCAGCGCCGCGACGCGATCGAGGGCATGCTCAAGGAGCACACCTTCTGGGCCGGCGTCTTCAGCGCCACCGAAGAGCGTGACGAGCTCGTTGTCGCGATCCACAACGAGGAGCGCCTCGTGGCGCGCGCGGAGGAGCAGGCCGAGCTCCAGCGTCGGCGCCAGCAGGAGGAGGCCGAGGCGTCGCGCGTGCGCGCGCTGCAGTTCGTCGAGCGCGGTGACTACGACCGCGCCATCGAGCAGCTCGAGCGCGCGCTGACGGCGGCGCAGCCTGAGTGGGAACATACGGCACAGGTCAAAGTGGACCTCGCCGCGTTGCAGAAGTGGAAGTCGGAGCACGGCACCGAGCTCGGCGCCGGTCGCGCCCCTCTGAGCGGAGCGCCGCGATGAGCCTCTTCGGGCGCTTCACGGCCAAGAAGCGGCTGCGGGCCGCCGCTCGCGCGCTCGGCAAAGATGCCAGTGCCGAGAACTATGTCGTGCTGGCTCGTGAGTACATCGTCGTGGGACAGACCCGGGACGTCGTGCGCGTCTGCGAGGAGGGCCTCGCGGCGTATCCGAGCCACCCTGAGCTGGAGCGCCTTGCGCACCGCGCGCGGCAGCTCTACCAAGAGGATCGCCTGCGCGAGCTCGCGACGGAGCTCGAGGCTGCGCCGCGCCCCGCGCTGCACCGTGAGTATTGCGAGCTGCTGCTCGAGGGTGGCCGCGTGCAACGCGCGCTCGAAGCCGCGGAGCGCTGGCGCGCGCAGACGGACGACCCTGAGTCGCTCTATTACCTGGCGTCGGCGCACGCGGAGCTGTTCTTTGACGGCCGCCGCAGCGCGGATGGCCTCGAGGCCTACGAGCTCGCGGTCCGCGCCGCGAAGGGGATGCCCCAGGACCGGCGCGCGCCGCGCCTGCAGTTCGAGATCGCGCGCCGCTGCGGCGCCTGGGAAGAAGCTCGGCGGGCTCTGGCGCGCCTCTTGGAGCTGATGCCGGGCAACCCAGCCCTCGAGTCGCGCTTTCGGAGCGTGCTCGCCAACTGCGCCAACGCCGTGCCGCTCGCCCGCGCGCTGCACGACGTCGAGAAGTCGGGCAAGTTCGTCGACGACCTCCCCGAGCACGCAGGCGACGGTGAGCCGGACGATGTCCGCGCGCTGCTGAAGGAGCTCGCCAGTCCGTTCGAGGTGCGCGCCGCCGTCTTCCTGCGCGGCGGTACTGGCCTCGTTCAGGGCGCGCAGGGCGCCACCGCCGAGCGCACGGCGCGCGCCGTCCGCGAGGTGCTGCAAGCGAGCCGCTCCGCCGCGCGCCGGATGGCGCTCGGCCGCCCGTTGCGCATCGAAGCCGAGGGCGCCTTCGGCACGCTGCTCGTGTCCCCAGGAGACCTCGGCAATGTCGGCGTCTGGACCAAAGGCGCGGTCGCCCACTCCACTCGCACGCGCGTCGCGCAGCTCAGCGGGTCAGATGACCCAGGTGGTGCCCGATGAAGGAGGTCCTCGAACCTCTGACCCGCGTCTCTGGTGTCCGCCAGGTCGCGATCGTCTCGTCCGACGGCGTGCCCGTCGTCGTGCTCGACCGCGCGTCGCGCAGCGGCGACTTCATCGATCGTTCCTTCGGCCAGAGCGGGAAGCCGGGCGCACAGCGCATCGATCCCTCGTCGTTCGGCGCGCTCGCGGCCGGCTGGGCCGAGGAGCTCGCGCGCGCCGTCGCCCCGATGGCGTGGGACGCGCCGTGGCGCATCGCGCTCGTCGCCAGCCAAGGCACACTGGTCGTCCAGCAAGGCCCAGGCGCGATGGTGCTCGTCGTGCTCGAGGTGGGGACGCCGCCCGAGGCGCTCGCGATCCCGCTCGACGGGACCGTCGCGCGCATGGAGCGCCTCCTGAAGAGCCTCGGCCGCCACGCGGAGGCGCAGGACGCGCCGAGCCTCGTCGACGATCGATTTGACTACGACGCGCCGGCCGCGGTGCGACTCGATTCACAAGACCAACCCGGAGGAGCGACAGGCGCCGCCGGGCAGACACACTTGCCGCACCCCTACGGGGACATCGCCCAGGATCACTGAGAGATGGTTCAGATCAACTTCGCCCAGAAGAGCGTGACGGTGAAAATCGTCTATTACGGACCGGGGATGTCCGGTAAGACGACCAACCTCGAGATCGTTCACCAGCGCGCACCCGAGTCCAACAAGGGTGACCTTACGAGCATCTCGACGGACGGCGATCGCACGCTGTTCTTCGACTTCATGCCGCTTGACCTCGGAACGGTCGGCGGGATGCGGACGCAGTTCCAGATCTACACCGTGCCTGGACAGGTGTACTACAACTCGACGCGCAAGCTCGTGTTGCAGGGTGTGGACGGCGTCATCTTCGTCGCGGACTCGTCCGCGTCGATGGTGGAGGAGAACCTCGAGTCGCTCCGGAACCTCGAAGAGAACCTCGCCGAGTACGGCAAGAACATCGACGAGATCCCGCTCATCATCCAATACAACAAGCGCGACCTGCCGGACGCGCTGCCGGTCGAGCAGCTCGAGGCGAGCCTCAACCGCTGGGGCGCTCCGACCTATGAGGCCATCGCGAACACGGGGCAGGGGGTCTTCCCCACGCTGAAGGCGCTCGCCGCGAAGGTGCTCGATACGATCCACGAGCAGACCGGCGGCGCGAGCCGCGCGGGGAGCCACGCTCGCTCGGCGGCGGCACCTGCGGCCAATGCGCCGCGCCCCGCCGCGGCCCCGCCGCGCGCGCCGATGCCGGCGCCGATGCCCGCCTTGCAGCCCGCCCCGCAGCCCGAGTTTGGCAGCGCCCCGCCCGCGCCCGCTTTCTCGCAGGCGCCCGTCGAGCCCGTCTTCCAGGCCCCGCCGCCGGTCACGCCCGCGCCGCCGTTGGCGCCGCGCCCCGCACCTGCTGCGCGCCCGTCGCCGGCAGCGCCGCCGGCGCACGCGGCCACGCCGTTCGCGGGCGCGGCTGCGCCGCAGGCCCAGGGCCACGCTGCGCCGGCCCCGGTCGCGCCGCTCTCGCAGACGCAGCACGGCTTGCGGATGGCGGAGGCGAACCAGCGCCTCGCGCCGCACGCTGCGACGCCCGCGCCGCGACCCGCGCCGCCCAGGGCTATGGCGCCTGCTGCGCCCGCCCATGCGCACGTCCCGACCCCACAAGCCGCGGCGCCGGCGTTCACGCCCGCGCCGCTCCCCCCGGCGAACAGCGGCGCCGCGCGCCTCCGCCCGCGCGCCGCGGCGGCCCCGGCGCCCGCGTCGAAGAGCAAGTCGACGATCGTGACGGTCGTCATCGTCGTCGTGGCCTTGATCGCGGGCATCGCGATCGGGGGCTCTGTCTTCAAGCTGCTTTGAGCCGAGGAGCGCTGCACCCATGAGGATCTCGGACCAAAAACTGCGCGCCGATCGCCTGGTCTTCTATGCCCAGGACGTCGCTCGGCTCGACGGCGAGCTCGACGGCTTCCTGGAGTTCAGCGGCGCCCGCTGCGGCGTCCTGATCGACAAGGAGGGTCACCTCGTCACCCGGCGCGGGGAGGCCGCCAGCTCCTCGATGGAGTCGCTCTCGGCGCTCGTCGCAGGCACGTACGCCGCCACGCGACAGATGGCCCACCTCCTCGGCGAAGAGGCCTTTGCCAACATGTCGCACCAGGGGGCCCGGCAGAGCATCCAGGTCTCGATGGTCGGAGAGCGGACGCTCCTCGCCATCGTCTGGGATGAGCGCACGAACCTCGGCCTCGTGCGGTTCTACGCGCAGGAGACGATCAAGCTCCTCGAGCGGATCTTCGAGGACATCGCCGCGCGCCCCGTGGAGGACCGGCCAGAGGTCGTCCTCGACGACGGATACTCCAAAGAGGCGACCGCCGCGCTCGACGACCTCTTCTAGGGGCCCGCGACCAGGTCCGCCTGGCCCCGAAGGAGCGCTCCTCCCAGCACGCGCCGTGCCACCGTGTGATCGGGGCGCGGCGCGTCCTCGTGTGGAAGTCACTGACCCACAACGACTTGTGGTGGTGGGGGGGTCCAAGCACGACATTCGCGAAAAGTTCTCCGATTGGGGGCAAGGTCCGGGATGAGACTGCCGATGACTGTCTTGATGTCGTGGCTTCCCACCTGAGCCCAAGAGGCTCGGACCCCCCCACGTGGATCCGAACGGATCCCAAGGAAACTCCCCATGGCGAAGAAAAAAGCCACCCGTAAGAAGGCCGCGAAGAAGGCCGTGAAGAAGACCGCCACCAAGAAGGCCGCCACCAAGAAGAAGGCGACCCGCAAGAAGGCGGCCAAGAAGGTTGCCAAGAAGGCCACCACGAAGAAGGCCGCCACCAAGAAGAAGGCGACCCGCAAGAAGGCCGCCGCGAAGGCCTGATCGTTCCTTTTGACCCCGAACTGCGGGGCTCGCGGCGCTGTGTGCGTGGCCTTCAGGTCGCGCGCCCCGACGCCCAGGTGAGAGGTGCCCCCCCGCACCTCAGCCAGAGCCCCAACGAGCCCGTCGTCACCCGGTGAACAGAAGCCAACTCGTCGAGAGGGTCGCGCGTGATCTGCGCACCTCGCGGCTCCAGGCCGCCCGCCTGGTCCAGAGCGTCCTAGGCGCTATCGAGAGTGGTCTGCGGGAGGACGACTCGGTGACCCTCACCGGGTTCGGAACGTTCGAGGTCAAGGATCGGAAGGCGCGCACAGGGCGCAATCCGCACACCGGCGAGACGATTGAGATCGAGGCCGGCAGGCGGGTTGGGTTCCGGGTGGGCAAGGCCCTGCGGGATTCGCTCTAAGAGCGTTCTCGCAGGCGCCGTCGACCCGACGTGCAGCGGTAAGCGACCCGATTTCAGCGCTGCGTGTGCCCGCCCCGCGAGGGGCGCGGCGCGCGTCGTCGACTCGACCGCAGGGTTCAGAACACAGGGGCGCTCCTGGCTTGGCTAGGGGCGCCCCTCTCCTTTTGGGTCTCGTGTCGCTCGGCCTGCGGGGCGTGCGGCTCGCTGGGTGCAGCCAGCGCCGCGAGCGACAGCGGCGAACGACAGCGGCGGGCGTGAAGGCGCTGCGCGGAGGCGCGCAGGGGCGGCGGGAGACGGCGCGCGCTACACTGCGCAGGCTCACTCAACCGCCCAAACAACGATAGATGGACGCCTACCAGCCGCTCGACTTCTACGACCTCGACGACCAGTTCTCCGAGGAGGAGCGCATGGTGCGTGACACCGTGCGCGCTTGGGTCTCCGAGCGCTTCATGCCGGTGATCATGGAGCACTTCGAGAACGGCACGTTCCCGATGGAGATGATCCCCGAGCTCGCCGAGCTCGGCGTGTTCGGTCCCACGACGCCCGAGGAGTACGGCGGCGCCGGCCTCAACAGCGTCGCCTACGGCCTCATCTGCCAAGAGCTCGAGCGCGGCGACTCGGGCCTGCGCTCATTTGTGTCCGTGCAGGGCTCGCTCGTGATGTGGCCCATCCTCACCTACGGCAGCGAAGAGCAGAAGCGCCGCTGGCTGCCCGCGATGGCCGCCGGCAAGGCCATCGGCTGCTTCGGGTTGACCGAGCCCGACGCCGGTTCGAACCCCGGCGGGATGCACACCACGGCGCGCCGCGACGGCGGCGACTGGATCATCAACGGGCGCAAGATGTGGATCACCAACGGGACGGTCTCCGACGTCGCCGTCGTGTGGGCGCGCACCGACGAGGGCATCCGCGGCTTCCTGGTCGAGGCAGGCACGCCGGGCTTCTCGGCGCCCGAGCAGAAGCACAAGTGGAGCTTGCGCGCGTCGGTCACGTCCGAGCTCGTGCTCGAGGACGTGCGCGTGCCCGACGCCGCGCGCCTGCCATTGGCCGAGGGCCTCAAGGCGCCGCTCTCCTGCCTCACACAAGCTCGTTATGGCATCGCGTGGGGCGGCATCGGCGCCGCGCACTCGTGCTTCGATGAAGCGCTGCGTTACACGAAGGAGCGCATCGTGTTCGACAAGCCGGTCGCGGCGTACCAGATCCCGCAGATGAAGCTCGCCGACATGGCGACGCGCATCACGACAGGGCAGATGCTCGCGCTGCGCCTCGGTCGCCTGAAGGACGAGGGGCGCATGACCCCGGCCCAGGTGTCGATGGCCAAGCGCAACAACGTCCACCTCGGGCTCGAGGTCGCGCGCACGTGCCGGGACATGCTCGGCGCGAACGGGATCAGCCTGGAATATCAGGTCGGTCGCCACATGCTGAACCTCGAGTCGGTCATCACGTACGAGGGCACGCACGACATCCACACCTTGGCCGTCGGCGCCGAGCTGACCGGGATCCAGGCGTTCCGCTGAACGCAGGCGCTTGACCCTGCCCGTTCCACAGGGGGCCGGGCGGGGCCTCGAGCGGCCACCTGGCTAGGGCGCCAAGCGGAGCGCCCCCTGGGGCGCCATCCGGGGCGACCTGCGGCGCGACCTGCGGCGTGGCGCACCCCGCGCTGCTCAGAGGATGGTCACGGAGACGCCGTCCGTCAGGTTCGACGTCGCGTTCGGATTGGCGTCGCGGTACCAGGCTTGGAAGTTCCAGGTCTCGCCGACGTTGGCCGGGACCGAGCCGCTCGGGGTCGGCAACGCGGTCAAGTCGAGGACCAAGGTGAACTGGCCCGTCGCACCGCTGTTCATGACTTGCCCCGGGCCGACGAAGCGGCCGATCGCGCCAGCGAGGCACAGGACGCCCTGGCTGCCGGGGATCGACGTGGAGCCTTGCGTCCTGCTGGCCAGGAAATAACCGCTCGCGCCGGTAGGCAGTTGGCTGGCGCGGAGCGAAAGGTGGTTGGCGGCGAGGAGCGGGCTGCCCTGCGCAGACACGCTGCCCGACGTGCCGGCCGAGTTGAGCGGCGCTGGGCCGCAGAAGTTCGTCCCCACACCGCCAGAGCCTGCAGTGAACGTGCACGGCACGCCGGCGGTGCCGTCGATGTTCAAAATGCCGCCGCTGGTCAGGACATCGTTCATGTCCCACTGCAGGAGGGTCGCGGTCCCAGCCAGCGGACCGACGGGGGTCGCCAGTTGCCATCCAGCGAGCGCGGAGTTGGAAGGGCCGTTGAAGAGGTCATAGCCGGCGGCTGATGCGCGTGAGAAGCCAACGAGCCCAGGGCCAGCTTGGTTGACGAACGTGCGCGTCGGTGTGACGAACGTGAAGGTCCCTACTCCGGTGACCTCGATGGCCGCGGTCGCGTGATCCAGGAAGTACACCCCAGCCGTCGCAAACTGAACGTTGCTGATGTCACCCGAGCAGGTGATCGTGAACGGGGCGGCGCTGAACGCGACGCCCGCGATGTCGCCCGAGCCTATGCCCGTATGGATCATGTCCAGCGTCTGCGCGGCACTGCTCGTGGCCAACGCGGCGAGCGCGAGGCCGAGGACGCTGAGTTTGAGCTGCATGGCACTATGGGCTCGCAGGGGTCGACGGGCGGAGGTGAGGGTTTGTTCGCTCCTCCTGCAACGGTACCCATTTGCGCGGAATGTGTCATTCCAGGTCGCCCCAGGTCGCCCCAGGTCGCGCCAGGCGGCCTCGGGCTGTCCGGGGTTGCCACGCGTTGTATCGGGGCGCGCCCTCACGGGCAGAATCCGACGCAAGGGCCGACCGCGGACGGTTCTGCGGTCCATTCTTGCGGGGCTCGACAGGTCTAGACTTGTCGCGGCACCGCCGCGCCGCCCTCCGCTGCTCCCCATTGGGACACCACGCGTCCCCCGAGCTCCCTCATGTTCGCTCCTACATCGTTGCTTCGGATCCTCCTGCTCCTCTCGCTCTTGGCCTCGACGGCCCTCTCCGCGCGCGCCATGGGCGCGTCCGACGTCGACAAGGTCAACGCTTCCTTGAAGCGCGCCGAGGCCAACCTGCAGCTCGTCGAGGGCAGCATCGGGCACTTGACGGCCCCCCCCAAGGGGTCGGCCGCCAAGCTCAGTCGTGTGCGCCTGGACCAGGCGCTGCCCGACCTCCAGGCCGCGGGCAAGCTCGTCGCCGGGCTCAAGGGCGGTGCCGGGGTCGCCGAAGCGAAGGCGCGCTACGCCGCAGCGGACGCGCTCTACCAGAAGCTCGACGGGATCCTGACCGGAGCGCCGCCCGCGCCGAAGCCGGGCCCTGCGCCGCAGCCCGACCCCGCGCCCAAGCCCACGCCCGCGCCTACGCCCGCGCCCGCGCCGGCGCCCGCCCCGCGACCCGAGGCGCCGAAGCCCGCGTCCCCGACGGTGAAGCTCGGTTATCCGCACGCCGACAACTTCAAGAACACCCTGTTTACGCTGCGCCGCGTAGAGGGTGACGTCAACGTGCTGTTGCAGTGGATGGCCGAGATGCAGCCGATGCCGGACCGGCTGGGGATCGACTATCGCAAGGTGGCCGGCGCCGTCGAGAAGGCGACCGAGACCAAGCGCCAAGCGGGCTTCGTCCGTGACGGCCTCGCCAAGATCCCGGCCAACGGCGAAGGCGTCGCCGAGGCTTGGCAGCGCCTGGCGGACGCCGACGCGAGCATCGCCGCAACGACCGCCTTCTTCGTCCCCTTGAACAGCGAGCTCACCGCGCTGATCGACCCCGCGAACTACCCCCAGCTCCACGCGGACGTCGATCGGCTCCGGTCCCTGAGCGCGGCCTACTACAACCCCGAGGGGATGTTCGAAGCGCAGCGCGCGGCTGCCGTCGACGCGCTCAATCAGCGCGACGCGACGCTCGCTGAGTGCCAGCGCATCCGCGCCGCCTACGCGCGCCTCATCCAGCAAGGGACCGAGCAGGGCAAGTCCGTCGAGGGCAACTGCAGCAACCTCGAGTCGAAGCTGCAGGACTTCCTCGCCGTCGCGGCGCAGCAGCGCGCGGCGCTGCCGGCCGCGATCCGCGCGGACCTCGCCGAGGTCGACCGAGTCGCGACTGAGGCCGTCGCCAACCAGCAGCCGATGTGGTTCACCGGCGGCATCCCGCAGCAGCTCGCTTGGATCGACGAGAAGCTGGCCCTGCATGCGGCCCTCGACCCCGCGGGCAACGTCGCGATCGCCGCGGAGGTCGCGGCGCTCAAGGAGAGCCTCGCCAAGCGCGCGGACTCGTTGAAGGAGCTGATCATCCGCGAGAACCCGCTGCCGATGGACCGCTACACGGCTGCGGACCGCGACGCCGCCATTGCCGTCGCGGTGGACGCCTGGCGGCACCAGGAGAAGGACTTCGAGCTGCTCGCGGTGCGGATCCCCGCCGAGGCGTGGTCGCGCGACACCAAGTGGACCTACAGCAACGGGACTTGGTACTTCGTCGACGTGTCCACCTTACAAGTGCGCCTCATCGTGGCGGACAAGGCGAACCCGGCGCAGGCGATCGACCGCCCGATCAACGTGCGCAAGGACCACCAGAAGGGTGACACGCTGATCGGGGTGCCGATGCGCAGCTTCGACGAAGCGCTGCAGCCGAACGAGTACTTGCTCCGGACCCGGATCAAGTAGCGGCGTGATCCCAAGGCGCGGGCGGGCTCGGTCAGGGCCCGGGCGCGCGGATCGATGGGGCGCCCGATACGTGGTCGGCGAAGAACTGGCTCGAGCCCTGGTAGTACGCGATGCACCGCTCGAGCAGCTCGGGGTCGTCGATCGAGAGCCCGTCCCCGGGTTGGCCCGGGCGCTCGACGCGCTGCGCGATGCGCTTGACGGGGGAGAGCGTCGTCATGACGCCGCCCTCGAACAGCCCGAGCACCTGATACGTCCCGACGAGCGCGCGCCCATGGTTCGCGGGGACCTCGAGCAGGTTCCGCCCGAAGAACGGCGCCTGGTAGGTGACGCCGAGCAACGCGAGCAGCGTCGGCGCCAGGTCGATCTGTCCGCCAACGGTGTCGACGACGGCCGGTTCGACGTGCTTCGGACTAAAGATCATGCACGGGATCCGATAGCGCTCGATCGGCAGGTCGACCTTGCCCGCGCTGGACGCGCAGTGGTCCGCTACGACGACAAACACGGTGTCTTCGAACCAAGGCCGCGTGGAGGCCCGCTCGAGGAGGTCGTGGATCGCCCAATCCGTGTATTGGACCGCAGCGTTTCGCCCGCTGCCTGAGGGCAGCGCCACGCGCCCGTCGGGGAACGTATACGGGCGGTGGTTCGACGTCGTCATGACGTGGAAGAAGAACGGGCGCGCGGCGGCGCTCGCTGCATCGGCTTCGCGCAGCACCTGCGAGTAGAGGTCCTCGTCGGACATGCCCCAGGCGTTCTCGAAGTGCACGTCGGCCTTCGCGACCGTGTTCTGGTCCACGATCCCGTAGCCGTTGCCCGCGAAGAACGCGTTCATGTTGTCGAAGTAGCCACGCCCGCCGTAGATGAACTTGGCGTCGTACCCGTTCTGCCCGAGGACCGTCCCGAGCGACGTGAAGCCCGTCTCGCGCCCGATGCGCTTGACGATCGAGCGCCCGGGCGTCGGCGGGATGGAGAGCGTCACGGCTTCGAGCCCGCGCGTCGTTCGCGTGCCGGTCGCATAGAACTGGTCAAAGGTGAGGCTCTGGCCTGCCAGCGCGTCGAGGTGGGGCGTGAGTCCATCCTGGTTGCCGTACCGCGCCAGGAAGCGCCCGCTCAAGCTCTCGACCATCACGAGGACCACGTTCAGGCGCTCTTGCGGCGTCGCAGACTCCGTCCGCCGCGTGATCGCAAAGGGCGCGTTGGTCGTGAACTCCGCGCGCGGCGTGGCGATCGCGGCGCGCAACACGCGATCGGCTTGGGCGTCGTCGATCGTCGGATAGAACTGCGCGAAGTCGAGCTCGTTGTTGCGGAAGGCCGCGAAGAACTGGTAGGGGCCGTTCGAGGCGAGCTCGTTGACAAACGGGTTCTCTGCGCCGCGCCCGACGCGCTGGTCGATCCCCTGCACCGTCACGACCACAAAGAGCAGCAGCCCGAGCGCGGGGACAAAGCGCGCCCACTCGCTCGACTCGGCGGCGAGCGCGCCCGTGACGATCCGCCGGCCGAGCCAGAGCAACCCGCCTGCGACCGCGCCGAGCCCGAGCAGGATCGGCACCATCGGGTAGGACTCGAAGATGTTGTCGATGACCTCGTGCGTGTAGACCAGGTAGTCGACCGCGATGAAGTTGAACCGCGCGCCGAACTCTTCCCAGAAGAGCGCCTCGGCGATGGTCACGAAGAGCAGCCCGTAGAGGCAGCCGAAGGACATCGCCCACACGAGGCCGCGGTTCAGCCGCCAGCGCCAGGCGCGCTCGGGGAGCAGCGCTGCCCAGAGCACGAGCGGCGTCGCGGCATACGCCACGAACAGGAGGTCGAACAGGGCGCCCCGCAGGAAGACGCCGGGCAGGTCGCCCAGGGCGACGCCGGTCTGGCGGGCCGTGACCAGGACGAGCAGCGCGCGCGTCGTGGAGAACCAGGCCCAAGCGAGCAGCGCGAGGGCAAAGGCGAGGGAGTGGCGGCCGAGCTTGGCGCGGAGCGAACGGACGAGGTGCGACATGGCGGAGGAGTGCAGGGCGCGGGGCGCCGCAGCGATCGTTGTCGCGTCCGAACCTTTGGATCCGCTGAATCCCCCGGGCCGGCCAGCCTCATTGCGCAGGTGTCATCGGGCCGTCCTGGCAGCCCCCCGGTGGCGGCGAGGCGGCTCGCCCGGTAGCGTTGCGCTCGCTTGAAGGTCCTGCTCGTCGAAGACTCGCCCGTGCTCGGGACGGCGCTCGTACGGGGCTTCGTGGCCGAGGGGTTCACCGTCGATCACGCCGCGTCCGGGGAGGACGCTTTGCTGCGGCTCATCGCGGCGGAGTACGACGTCGTCGTGCTGGATTGGATGCTCCCGGGGCTCTCCGGGCTCGACGTCCTGGCGCAGCTACGCGGCCGGATGCGGCTCTCGACCCCGGTGCTCGTGCTCTCGGCGCGCGCCGAGGTGGCGGACCGGATCCGCGGCCTCGAGGTCGGCGCCGACGACTACCTGCCGAAGCCCTTTGACTTTGGCGAGCTCGTGGCGCGCGTCCGCGCGCTCGGGCGGCGCAGCGCGGCCGTGAGCGCGCCGGTCGTCACCGTGGGCGCGCTCACGGTGGAGACCTCGGCGCGGGTCGCGCGGGTCGGGGAGCAGCCGCTCGAGCTGACGCGCAGCGAGTACCTCATCCTCGAGGCGCTCATGACGCGCCGCGGGACGGTCCTCCCCAAGGGCTGGCTGCTCGAGCGGCTGCATGACGCCGATTCGTTCGCCGGCCCGAACGTCATCGAGGTCTTCATCAGCGGGCTGCGGCGCAAGCTGCGCGACGCGGGCGCCGGCGACCCCATCGTCACGCGCCGCGGCCATGGGTATGTCATTCCGGCCGACGATGGCGGGGCAGAGGCAGGGGCGCTCGGTGAGTGAGCGCGACGGGACTGCCAAGGCGAGCCGCGTGGCGCGAGCGCGCGCGGGGGCCCCGCGCCATTCGCTCCGGCGCTTCCTCCTCGGACGGCTGCTCGTCTGGTTGTTGCCCATCGTATGCCTCGGCGTCGCGGTCCACTGGCACTTCGAGCGGCGCTTGCTCGTGCGCGTCTTCGACGCGCAGCTCGCGCAGCGCGCGAAGGCCCTCGCGAGCCTCGTCGTCGCCGAGCACGGGCGCCTCGGCTTCGACTTTGTCGAGGACTACTTGCCGGAGTACTCGCAGGAGAGCCGGCAGTTCTACTTCGAGATCTGGGGCCCCGGCGGTCAGCGCCTCGCGCGTTCACCTTCGCTCCTCGGGGCCGAGCTGCCGCGGGACTTCGGCACGATCGACGCGCCTGCAGCGTTCGACGGCGGCCTGCCGGATGGGACGCAGCTGCGCTCGGTCGGCGTGCACTTCCCGCGTCGAATCGGCTCGGACAACGGCGGCGCGCCGCTGTGGGTCGACGTTGTCATCGCCGCTCCGACCGCGGCGCTGCGCGCGTCCTTGCGCGGCGGGCTCGTCGAGGTCCTGACGATCGGCCTCGTCTCGGCCCTCGCGATCATCGTCGCTGTGGCGTTGACGTTGCGCCGCGGCTCCAAGGCGCTCGATGACGTCGTGCAGGCGGTGCAGGCGCTCGACCCGCAAGAGCTTGGCGCGCTGTCGCTCCAAGAGGTGCCCACGGAGATCTGGCCCCTCGTCCGGGAGCTGAATCGTCACATGCGCATCACCTCGGACGTGTTGGAGCAGGAGCGGAGCTTCAACGCCAACGTCGCGCACGAGCTGCGGACGCCGATCTCTGAGATCCGCGCGACCACGGACGTCGCGCTGCGGTTCCCGGGCACGGTCGACCCAGAGGTCGCGCTGCGGGAGGCCCACGGCGTCGCGCTGCGGATGGGGCGCACGGTCGAGGCGCTCCTGCGGCTCGCACGCTTGCAGGCGGTCGAGCCCAGCGAGGAGGACACGACGGTCCCGCTCGCGGCTTTGGTGCGCAGGAGCTTTGAGGGGCGGCCAGGCGGCGCGAGCGAGCCCGGCCGCGTGCGCGTGTCGACCCCGGGGCAGCTCCTCCTGCCGCGCGGCGGAGACGCGTGGGCCATCGTCGTCGACAACTTGGCCGACAACGCCCTCGAATACGCGCCGGCCGGCTCGACCATCGACGTGCGCCTCGTGTCCCATGCGGGCGAGGTCGCGCTCACGGTGGAGAACGACGCGCCGAACTTGGTCCCGGACGACCTCCGCCACCTCACGCAGCGACTCTGGCGTGGCCGCGCGTCCTCGAGCGCCGCGGGGCACGCGGGCCTCGGCCTGTCGATCGTCGCGGCGGCGTGCCGGCGCCTCGGCGCGGAGCTCGAGTTCACGCTCCATGACGGGCGCCTCCGCGTGCGTGTCGCTTTGCCGAGCGCCGCCCCGGCGTGAGCGGCCGCGCGACGCGACCCGAGGCGGTCGGTGGGGCGGGTCAGGTTGAACGGCGCCCGGGTGGTAGGCGCCCGGGTGGTAGGCGCCCGGGGGGCCGGCGCCTGGGCCGCCGCCCCGCTGGAGGCCAGGTGCGCGGACCTGCCCTCAGTCGGTCGCATGCGCGTCGGCAGCCGACGCGGCAGTGCCCAGCGCTTCATGCACCTCGACCTCAACTTCAACGGCCCCGAAGAGCTGGCCACCGGTGACGAGGCGCGCGAGCTCGTGTGACGCCGCGGGGACGAGGACCCCTTCCGCCGACCTCGGGAGCGGCGCGTAGAGGTAACCGATGGACGTGGTCGAATAGGTCTCACCGGAGGCGCGTACCTCGAAGACGCCGAAGTCGAAGCCGTCCACGGTCAGGCGCGCGCCGTCTGCGAGGCCGAGCTCCGGCGCAGGCAGTAACGGCAGGTCTCGGAACTGCGCGAGGCCGTCTGGTCCCGACGTGGCCTCGAAGGCTGCGCGCCAAGCGGGGGGCCAAGTTGTCGGACCGCTGTCATCGAAGGACCTAGTCCATGGCCCGCCGCGGGGCATCGCGCGCAGGAGGACCCCTGCGACGGGGTCACCGTCACGGTCGACTGCCCGGACCTCGGACGAGTGCGTGAGCCCGAGCTGCACGAGGACCTCACTGTGCCCGTCCACCGACGGGTCCGCCGGCTCGCCCAAGCTGCGCCACCCGACCTGCACGCGACCGCGTCCGCCCTCGTAGACGGCGACGAGCGCGAGCGAATCGCTCGCTGACCTGCGCACCGCATCGGTCAGGTGGAAGGCGCCGCCGCCATCGCTCGTTGCGACGGGCGCCTCGCTGTCAGGCGCGCCGCGCCCAAGGGTGTTTCCGACGACAAAGAGCTGCGCCCCGGCGACCGGGTTGCCCGCTGCGTCGACGACCCTGCCCGAGACGCTGCGCGCCGGGAGCAAGAAAGGGTTTAGGAGGCCGCTGCGCCGCGCTTCGTCTCGCGAGAGATCGCTCCTGAGCCGGCGCTCGCGGAGCCGAGGCTCGTCTGGCAGGCTCCAAGTGAGGTGCCCCGGCGCGCGGATCTCGAGGCGTTGGAGCTCGTCGTCGGTGACTTCGATCTGAATCGTCGCCGGTGCGCCTGGGCGCTCGCCCATGGCCGCGCGCGCTAAGGGCGTCGCTTGCGCCGAAGTCCCGTCGACGGGGCGCAGCCACGCGGATGCGTCGGCGAGGAACGCGGAGTCGTGCTGGCTCTGGACGAGGCAAGTGAGCGCCCACGGCTCGGCCGGCAGGCCTGAACCCGGTGCCGTTGCGCCATTCGAGGGCTCGTCGGCGAACGCTGCGCGGGCGGTGGGTGGCGGGGGCGCAGCGGCATTGGTGGGCGACGGCGCGGCCGGCGCTGAAGCCGCATGGAGCGCGCCTCCAGATGTGCTTGCGGCGTGGCCTGCGCGTCCCCGCATCTGCGCGGCGAGGTCCAGGCGCGCCGCGCCCACGAGGCACGCACCTGCTGCAAGCGCCGCGAACGTCGCGCGGCGCGCGAACGAGGTCGGGTGCGCGGCGGCGGCCTTGGCGGCGGCTGCAGTGCGCGCAGTGCGCGCAGTGCGCGCAGTGCGCGCGGTGCGTGGCAGCTCGGCGGCCGAGCGCCGCGCCGCTGCGAGCACCGCGTCGCGCGCGGCAGCGAGGACGTCTCCGGCGTGCGGCGCTGCGTTGGGGAAACGATGCGCAAGGCCAAGCGGGAGGCACGGCGCAAGGCACGGCGCAAGCGCCGGCGGCAAACGGCGCGCGACCCGTCGCAGCGCGCGATGCACGCGTTGGTGGACGGCATTGGCCGTGAGCCCCAACCGCGCGCCGATCTCGCGCGCGCTCGCGCCCTCGACCAGGTGGGGCTCGAGCACCGCGCGGTCCCCGTCCGGCAGGGCCTCGAGGAGCGCATCGAACGCCGCCCGGCGTTCGCATGAGAGCGCACACAGCGCCGGGTCGAGGCGGTGTCCGCGGGCCCTTTGTTCCTCCGCGAGGTCGACGACCTGTGGGCCGCTGTGCGCGTCATGCGCGACCTGCGCACGGCGCCGCGCAGCACGCGCGTGTAGGGCAAGGATGCCCGTCAGCCAGGGCGCGACGCGCCGCGTTGGGTCCCACGCGCCACACTTCTCGAGCGCCGTCAAGAACGTCGCCTGAAGGAGGTCGTCCGCGCTGCTGGCGTCGGGCGCGAGGTGGCGCGCGAGGCTCAGCAGTGCGGGAGCGTTGCGGTCGAAGACCCGTGCCAGCGCGGCGCTGTCGCGCAGCGCCTGAAAGCGCGCGAAGTCGCGTTCGTCGTTGGAGACTAATGGGAAGCGCATCACGCCCTCCCTCGTCGCAGCGCTGCCGGACCTTACGCTCGATTCGAATTGCCGGGGCAATTCGTGGACCAAGTCGTGGGGCGCTCGGGGTCGAGCGCTACAACTGCGCGACGAGCCGCGTCAGGTCGGCATAGACCTTGTCGAGGTGCTCCTTCTCGTCGAGCGTCAGGTTGCCCTGGGTCTTCTCGAGCAGCATGCCGATGTCGTCGAGCACCATGCGCGCGCCCGATGGGTTCTTCTGCCGCGTGCCCGTCAACGGATTCTCGATCAGGCCGCAGGCCAGCATGCCCTGATAGGCGAGCCGCGTGACGAAGAGGCGCAGGTCGCCGCCCGGGAGCGGGACGTCCTCGGCCGTGCGCTCTTCGCTCACGATTGCAGCGCCTTCTCGAGGGACGGCGAGCTGCCGTTGCGCGAACGCGCTAGCGCGGCCGCGACGAAGCCGCTGAAGATGGGGTGGGGGCGCAGGGGCGCGCTCTTGAACTCGGGGTGGAACTGCACGCCGACGAAGAAGGGATGCTCGGGCAGCTCGACGATCTCGACCAGGTCGCGCTCTGGGTTGCGCCCGGAGAGCGCCATCGCCGAGCCCTCGAAGGCCTCGCGATAGTCATTGTTGAACTCGTAGCGGTGGCGATGGCGCTCGCTGACCAAGTCTTGGCCGTAGAGGCGCCGCGCGAGCGAGTCCGGAGTGAGCTCGCACGCGTACGCGCCGAGGCGCATCGTGCCGCCCTTCTCGAGGCCCCTCTGATCGATCATGAGGTCGATCACCGGGTGGGGCGTCGACGCCGAGTGCTCGCGCGTGTGCGCGCCTTCGAGGCCCAGCACGTTGCGCGCATACTCGATCACCGCGCACTGCATACCCAAGCAGATGCCGAAGAAGGGCACGTTGGTCTCGCGCGCCCATTGGATCGCGCGGATCTTGCCTTCGATCCCGCGCTCGCCGAAGCCGCCGGGCACGAGCACACCGTGCGCGCCCTCGAGCACGCGTGTGCCTCGGTCCAGCACGTCCTCGGCCGCGACCTTGCGCAGCTTCACCTTGCAGCGGCTCTTGATCCCCGCGTGGGCGAGGGCCTCGTAGATCGACTTGTACGCGTCGTGTAGCTCGATGTACTTCCCGACGACGGCGATCTCGACCTCCGCAGTGTGCGTGCGCAGGTCCTCGATCATCGCCTTCCAGTCGCGCAGGTCCGTCTCGACCTCCTGTGGGAGGCCAAGGCGGTCACAAACGATGCGGTCGAGGCCGGCGTTCACCAGGTCGACGGGCACCTCGTAGATCGAGAACGCGACGTCGCGCTCCTCGATCACGCACTCAGGGCGCACATTGCAGAAGAGGCTGATCTTCGCGCCCATGTCGGGGGACATCGGCTGCTCCGTGCGGCAGACGAGGATGTCCGGCTGGATGCCGATCTCGCGCAGCTTGCCGACCGATTGCTGGGTCGGCTTCGTCTTCATCTCGCCAGACGCGCGCAGGTACGGCAGCAGCGTCAAGTGGATGAACATCGTCTCGCCGAGCGGCTGTTCGAGCGCGAACTGGCGCACCGCCTCGAGGAAGGGCAGGCTCTCGATGTCGCCGACCGTCCCGCCGATCTCGGTGATCGCGACGTCGACCTCGGGGCCCGTCACGCCCTCGTGGATCGCCTCCTTGATCGCGTCGGTGATGTGGGGGATGACCTGCACCGTGCGACCCAGGTAGTCACCGCGCCGCTCCTTCGCGATGACCGATGAGTAGATCTTGCCGGTGGTGTAGTTCGAGGCCTTGGTCAGGCGCGCGCGCGTGAAGCGCTCGTAGTGCCCGAGGTCGAGGTCCGTCTCGGCGCCGTCATCGGTGACGTAGACCTCGCCGTGCTGGAACGGGCTCATCGTCCCCGGGTCGACGTTGATGTAGGGGTCGAGCTTCTGCATCGACACCTTCAGCCCCCGGCGCTCGAGGATCATGCCGATGGCAGCGGACGTGAGGCCCTTGCCGAGGCTCGAGACGACCCCTCCTGTGATGAAGATGTGCTTGGTCATGTCTGGATGTGGGGGCGCGTTCCGTCGCGGTACGGAGCGGCGCTCACCCGTGGATGCGGCTCGAGTTGCTGGACGTGAGCGGCGCGCGGGCGCGTCACTCCTTGAAGCGGAACGATTCGTCGCCCGACTGGTAACCGTCGAGGACGTTGAACACTTCGTTGAAGATCGCCACGCAGCGCTTGAACGCGGCGGCTTCGTCGACGGGGGTACCCTTCACGCGCAGCCAGTGCCGGGCGTCGCCATCGCGGGTCACCTCGAGCGCGTAGCTCGAGACCGCAGGCTCGGGCCGCGCGGCGCCCTCAACGGAGTAGCGCCCGAAGCCCTCCGCTTCGAAGGCCTCGATGAGGCCCTGGAAGACCTCGTCTTCACAGGCCTTGACCGCTGCGCTGGTGCCGCTCGCGCTGTAGACGGTCTTCCGGCGGAAGTCTGCGCGCCGCTCCATTGCCGTCTCGCCTTCGTAACCCGCGCCCGCGATCCAAGCGTCGCTGACGATGCGCAGCTCCGTGCCCGCGGGCTGGATCATGAACGAGGCGATCCCGCCAGCGCGGTTCGCTCCGCTCGGCTTGCCGGTCGCGCAGGCGCTGAACGAGCCCGCGGTCAGCAGCAGCGCGACGAGCGCCATGAGCGCGGTTGCCGGCGTTGCGGTGAGGGTCGCGGGCGAAAAACGGAAGGCGGGTCGGGTCGAACGGACGCTCTGCATAGTCGATTCGCGCGCGGGAGAAGGCTGCGCGATGGGCGTCCGGGAGTCGAGGTCCCTCCGGACTTCGAGACCATATCCGCCGCTCGGCCTTGACTCAACCGTCGCGTGGCCTTCATCACGGCTCGAGGGTGACCTCGCTCGTCTCTCCGGGCGCTTTGGGCAAGCGCAGGGTGCCCACACGCACGGCGCCGTCCGCGGCAGCAGGACGCGCCTGGTGCGGTCCGTCGGCGCTCAGCCGCCCGGTCACCGCGCCTGCGTCGCGCGTCGCCACGTCGAGCCAGAGCTCCGCTGCGGTGGCGCCCTCCGGCGCGGTGTGCCGCGCCGCGCCCTCGAGTGTGTCCTCGAGGGAGCCGCGCCAAGGATCGACCACCCAGCCATCGACCACGAGCGCGCCCCGCGGCCAGGAGCCCGAAGGTGCGATCGCGCGCCCGAATGGCCGCCATGTGTCCACGGCCCAACCGCCGCTTGGATCCGCCACGCGGGTGCGCAGCTGGTAGCCGCCTGTCCGCGCGCCGATCGCGCCGCCGGCGATCGCGCCCACGTCCGCCCGCCAAGTCGTCTCCAGCCAGCCGACCCCGCCCCCGGCGAGGCGCGTGAGCGTCGCGGCGAGCAGCGAGACGCGCTCCTCGGCTTCGAGGTCGTCGCGTGAGAAGGAGAGCCCCGCGGCCGCGGCGCGGGGGTCACCCTCCGCCAGCACGCTCCGCTCGACGAGGGCGTGCCCCGCAAGGGTCGTCCGTCCCCGCCGCGCAAGGACGAGAATCGGGCCGATGCCCGGGGTCCGCGCCGGCTCCCAGAAACCCGCGACGACGATGAAGCGCTCTGCGAGCCATTCACAGAGGTCGAGGTGCCCGGTCAACACCGAATGGTGCACGATGAGCGCGTCCTGCTCCTCGAGCGCCGCCCGCACGGATGCGCGCATGTCGTCGTCGACGCTGCTCCAGCGCCACAGGTCAAGCTGCTTGGGCAGCTTCGTGAGCCGCACGCCCGGACCTGTCTGCAGCAGAACGGCCCAGTTCCAGCAGGCGGCCAGCGCCAACGGGGCACGCGGGGCGTCGGGCGCCGCGCCTGCCGGCAGGATGAGCGTCGGCGCGAGCTCTCGTTCGACCCAATGCGCGGCATCCACGTACGCGCCGAACCGCGCTGCGTCCGTCCGCAGGTAGACGGCGTGTTGGACGAGCGTGATGCCGAGAGCGAGCGTCAAGCACGTCGCGACGAGCGTCGCGCGGGGCCCAGCGAGGGCGGCGCGCGCGTGGCCAGCCAGCGCGCGCGCGCCGAGCCCGATCGTCAGCGCGAACACGGGCAGGAGCGGGAGCCAGAGGCGGAAGTCCTTGTCGCCCTTGCGCGAGGTGACGACCGCATAGACGACGGCCATCAGGAGCGGAAGCCGCGCGCTGGGCAGGCCGACCGCGACGACGGCCCCGATGGCCAGCAACGGCAGGAGCGGCGCGGGCAGGAACTCGGAGAGGTGGGTCAGGTACCACGAGCGCGGGTGGCTGTGGCGCACGTCGGCGGTCGCGCGCGAGACGTCGTCGAGGGCCATGCCGCCGGACAGGGACAGCCCCCACTGGTAGACGCGCGCGCCGAGCTCTGTCAGCCCTAGGTCGTAGAGGTAGGTGCCGACCTGTGGCCCAGTGTTGTAGACGACGTAGGTCACGAGCCCGGCGCCGAAGCTGCCGTAGGTGCGGGCATCGAGGGCGCACTGCGCCGCCGCCGCGAGGCCGAGCGCGAGCGCGAGCCCCAGCGCCACCGCGCCGCCCGTGCGCCAGGCGCCCCGGGCAGGCCTCGGCCGCGCCACGCGGCGCCGAGGACCGCCGCGGCCGCGAGCACACCCACCAAGGGCAACGTCTTGTACGCCGAGAGGCAAGCGAGCGACGCCGCGGCGCCGACGACGAGGCCGTGCCGCAGCGGGCGCGCGGTGCCCGGCGCGGTGCCCCGGCGCGGGGTGAGGGCCAGGAGCGCGAGCGTGATGCCGAGGGTCGCGGCGACGTCCGCGAGCGGCACCGCGGCGAAGCGGAGGAGCACGGGGTTCGTCGCGACGACGAGCCCTGCGACCGCGACGACCAAGGGCGCGCCCGTGCAGCGCCGCGCGAGCTGCGCCGCAGCGAGCGCGGTGCCCGCGGCGAGCAGGACGGCGATGGCGCGTGCGGCGGGGGCGAGCCACGCGGCGTCGGGCGTCCCGAGGGCCTCCGCGAGCGCGAAGAGGGGCACGAACAGCAGCGAGACGCCCATCGGCCGGATCGCTTGCGCGTCGATCACGGGCTCGCCGCGCACGAAGGCGCGCGCGCGCTCGAGGTACTCGACTGCGTCGGCCATCGGCCACCCGTGTTGCGCTAGGAAGCTCCAAGCGCCGAGCGCGAGCGCGACGAGCGCGGTCGCCGTGAGCGCGCGGCGCAGCGCGCGTCGTTGTGGATGGGCCTCCTGGATGTCCATCCTGCGAAGGTACTGCGGACCCGCTCGGAATTCCGAGCGTTCGAGAGTTGATCCGCGTGCCCCGATTCGGAACCCTCTACGGAGAGGGATCGGCGTGGTGCCGCACACACCGCGCCGTCGCCGGTTCACCGGCGTCGCAGAGCGCGACCCGAGCGAGTCACATAGAGAGGGACCCACCGGGATCATGGGGAAGACCGAGAAGATCGTCGTCCTGAGCGTCCTGTTCGCGATCGTCGTCCTGTTCGTTTGGTCGTTGGACCAGGGGCAGCCGAAGGCAGCGGGCAAGGCCGGGGACGAGAGCGCCCAGCGTCAAGCGAGCGCGAAGGTACCGTCGACACCTCCCGCTGGCGTTCCGAGGGGGACTGTGCCGCGGGTGGGGAGCGAAGCTGGCACGCCTCCGACCACGATTCAGCCGCGCCCGTTCGCCGGGAGCGGGGCTGGTCGGGGAGTAGAGGTGGAGCGCCCGCTCGTGCCCCAGCCGGCTGGCGCGTAACCTGCGGGCCCGCTGATGGTCGCTGAAGTGGGGAGTGAGAGCGGCGGCGCGCGCCCGAGCACCGGGCCGGGCGTCGTGATGCAGAGCGGGTGGGACCTCAACACGCTCGCGGGCCTCGAGGCCACGATCGATCCGGAGGTCTTCACCGCGCTGGTTCGTGACGGCGACACGTGGGCCTCGATCGCGAAGCGCTATTACGGCGACGAGGGGCGGGCGCGCCTCTTGCGCCGTTCGAACGAGGGCACGGTCCTCGCGGCGGGCAAGGTCGTGCTGGTGCCGGCCGTGGATCGCTTGCCGAACACCCCGGAAGTGCGCGAAGTCGAGGTGCGCGAGGGCGAAGGGCTGTGGCACGTGGCCAAGCGCGCGCTCGGCGACGGCAACCGTTGGCGCGAGCTGCACGAGGCCAACCGCGACCGGATCTCGAACCCGGACTTCGTGAAGCCGGGCACGCTGCTGCGCCTGCCCTGAGCGCGGTCCGGGGCGCTGCAACTTGCGGTGCGCTGGGTCGCGACCCAGCGCGCCCAGCGCGCCCAGCGCGCCCAGCGCGCGGGCCCGATTCACTTCAACCCGTAGCGTTCGAGCTTCTTGTACAAGTGGCTCCGCTGCATCCCCAGCTCCTCCGCTGTGCGCTTCACGTTGCCTTCGTTGCGCTCGAGGCGGTAGCGGAAGAACTGCGCCTCGGACAGGTTCTTGAACTCCTCGAACGTCGGGGCGTCGTACGGCTCCGCCCCGAGCGCCAGGTGCGCGCGCGGCGGGCCCGCGAGCCCGGCGCCCGTCCCTAGGATCTGCTCGACCTCCGCGCGCCCGATCCCGTCGCCATTCGCGAACACCGCGGCGCCTTCGAGCGTGTTGCGTAGCTGGCGCACATTGCCAGGCCAGCTCTGCGCCGTCAGGAGCTCCAGCGCCTCGCCGCTGATCGTCGGCGCCGCGCGCCCCGTGCGCTCGGCCTGCTGCGCAAGGAAGTGCCGCGCGAGCACCGCGACGTCCTCCGGGCGCTCGCGCAGCGGCGGGACGTGCAACGGCACCACGTTCAAGCGGTAGTAGAGGTCCATGCGGAACGTCTTGGCCTCGACCGCCGCGTCGAGGTCCGCGTTGGTGGCGGCGACGACGCGGATGTCGACGGGCCGCGCGCCGCTGGAGCCGACCCGGATCACTTCGTGCGACTCGAGCGCGCGCAGGACCTTGGCCTGCGCCGCGAGCGGCATATCGCCGATCTCGTCCAGGAAGAGCGTGCCGCTGTTGGCCGCTTCGAAGTGCCCAACGCGGTCTTCGTGCGCGCCCGTGAAGCTGCCTTTGACGTGCCCGAAGAGCTCGGATTCGACGAGCTCGGCTGGGATCGCCGCGCAGTTGACCGTGACGAACGGGCCCGACGCGCGCGCCCCGCGATAGTGCAGGTTGCGCGCGACGACCTCCTTGCCGACGCCGTTCTCGCCCGTCACCAGGACCGACGCATCGGAGTCCGCGACCTGTTGGATCTGCGCATCGAGCGCGCGCATCGCGGGCGACGCGCCGATGAGCTCGTGCCGCCCGGTCAGCCGCTTCTTGAGCTTCTTGTTCTCACGTTCGAGCTCGCCCTCGCGCAGCGTCCGCCGCAACGTGACGAGCACACGCGCCTCCTCGAGGGGCTTCTCCAGGAAGTTCGCTGCGCCGCGTTGCATCGCGTCGACCGCGACCGGCACATCGCCGTGGCCGCTGATCAAGATCACCGGCGGCGGGCTCTCGCGCCGCTGCAGCGCGTCGAGCAGCTCGACGCCGGTCATGCGCGGCATCTTGAGGTCCGTGAGCACGACCGCCGGCGCGCGGCCCGCGCGCGCCTCGGTCTCGACACGCGCGAGCGCTTCCGCGCCGTCTTTCGCGGTCCAGACCTCGAAGCCCTGGTACTGCAAGAGCATCTCGAGCGTCAATCGAATGTCCGCATCGTCGTCGACGACAAGGACGCATTTGCGCGCTGCTTCGGCCATCTTGAGAGAATGCCATAACCCCGCTGGCCCTTGACGTTCGAGGCCCCATGGATCGAGCATGCGCCCATGTGGAATGTGATCGCTCGGGACCTCGCGCGCGGCGAGACCGTTGTCGCCGGGGTCCTCTCGGGGACCTCTGCTGACGGGATCGATGTGGGCCTCGTGCGGGTCCACATCGACGGCCTCGCCGCCGGCCCGCTGGAGGGCGCCGTCAGCGCCCCGCCGCGCGTCGTCGGGCTCGAGTGTGTCGCGTTCGCGACGGAGCCGTTCGACGTCGCCGCTGGGGGGCCCGTCCCCGGGCTCACCGCCGCTGGGCGCCAGCCCGCCGCCGTTGACCTCGCGGAGCGTGTGCGCGCCGTGCTCGAGCGCCGCGCCGTGCCCGGCCCGCGCGAGCTCGCGTTGCTCGACCGTGACCTCGGCCGTGCGTTCGGCCGCGCAGCGCGCGCAGTCGCCGACCGCCACGGCTACCGCCTCGGCCTCGTCGCGAGCCACGGGCAGACCATCTGGCACCACGACGGCCTCGAGGCGAGCGGCCCGGCAACGCTGCAGCTCGGCGACGGCGACGAGGTCGCAGAGGCCGCCGGCGCAGCGGTCGCGTGCGATTTTCGGCGCCGTGACATCGCGGCCGGCGGCGAGGGCGCCCCGCTCTCGGCCTTGGCCGACCCGCTGGTGTTCGCCCGCGCGCCACAGCCCCTCTGCCTCCTGAACCTGGGCGGGATCGCGAACCTCACCCTGGTGCGGCAGTGCGCGAGCCTCGAGACCGTCGCGTTTGACGTCGGGCCTGCGAACGCCTTGCTCGACGGGCTCGCGCGGGCGCTCCTCGGGCGGCCCTACGACGCCGACGGCGCGGTCGCGGCGGGCGGGGTCCCGTGCGCCGCGTGGGTCGACGAGCTGCTCGGGCACCCTTTTTTTGCCGTCGCACCCCCAAAATCCACCGGGCGCGACATGTTCGGCGGCGAGTGGCTCCGAGGGGTCCTGGCGGGGGCCGCAGCGCGCGGGCTGTCCACCCCCGACACGCTCGCCAGCGCGGCCCTCGTCGTCGCGCGCTCGGTCGCGCGCGACGTGGGGTCGTGGGGGGCTTGGCTCGCAGCGCACGGGGCGGAGGGCGCCCCGCCCGCGCCCCTCATCGTCGCGGGTGGGGGGGTGCACCACGCGCCGCTGATGGCCTGCCTGGCGTCCGAGCTCGGGTTGGCCACGGACGGGGCCGCTCACGGCGGCGCCCACGGCAGCGCCCCGGGGGGCCCCGTAGGGGGGGCCAGGGGCCCCTCAGCGGCCTCTCGGGGCGACCAGGGGCTGACCCCGGGGCACGCCTCAACGCGCGCGGCGCAGGGCCGCGCCGTCGTCACCAGCGCTGCCGTCGGCGTGCCCCCGGACGCGCGGGAAGCGCTCGTCTTTGCGGCGCTCGGCGCGCGCTGCCTGATCGGTGAGCCGTCGACGCTCCCGGGCGCGACCGGCGCCCGTCCGGGGCGCGTGCTCGGCAAGCTGGTCACGCCCCCGCCCACGGACGCGGCCCGGCTCCCCCGGTGACCGCTGGCCTTCCGGTGGGTATTGCCAGGGAACACGGCCCGTTCCCGCTACTCCGGGGCGCGTCGGGTTGACCGGGGGGGCCCCCTCGGTATCATTCCGCTCCCTGGCCTCTCCGCGGTTCACGCCGTCGGGTCGCCAGTTCCCCCCAACGACTCATCCAGCCCGGCGGCCCGTTTCGGTCGCGCGGCGCAGGCCCTCCGGTCCGCGCCACGGTCATGACCCCGGTCACGGCCCCTGCTGGCTCCCCCTTTCGCTCCCCCCGATCGCTTGTCTGGCCGACGGCCGGAAGCCTCCATCCTCCATGAGCCGAGTGTCGCGTCATCTGGGCCTGGTCCTGGCCCTCGCCGTCTTCGCTGCTCCCCAGCGGGCAGTGGCCCAGGACGACGTCAAGGAACTCTTCGACCAGGCAAGAGGCCTGCTCGAGCGCGGTGAGAAGCAGGATGCCCTGCGCGCGTTCCAGCGAGTCCTCGCGGCTGATCCCTCGCACGAGCAAGCTTTCGAGCTGTTCATGTCGACGGAGCGCGAAGTCGTCCTCCAACTCCTTGTCGAAGGCGGCGACTTCGAGCTCGTCGCCAAGCGCTTCCTCGAGCGCGCGCGCGCCGGGCAGCGTGAGCTGCAGCGCGACGAGAGCGCGATCGCCGAGGCGGTCGCCGCGTTCTTCGCTGCCGACGACGCCGTCGAGCGGCGCACCGCTTTGAACACGATCCGCGCGAACCACGGCGAGTACGCCGTGCCCGCCCTCAGCGCGCCGCTCGGTGACGAGTCCGCTGGCGACGAGCGCGTCTTCGCGATGGCCGCGCTCTCGCAGCTCGGCTCGGGCGCTGTCCTGCCGCTGATCGAGGCGCTGACCTCGGACAACGCGTTCATGCGCCGCAACGCAGCGACGGTGCTCGGTATGACCGGCGACCCGCGCGCCGGAGCGATGCTCTTGCACCTCGCCTCCACGGACAGCGACCTGCTCGTCCAAGCCGAGGCGCTGAAGGCGGCCGGCAAGTGCGGCGCCAGCGGCCGCACCGCCGTGGACCTGTTCCTCCTGCACGGTGACCTCTACCACCGCCGCGACATGTCGGTCCTGCGCGACATCGACTACAGCGATGTCGTCTGGTCGATGGAGGGCGGCGAGCTCGTCTCGAAGGACGTCCCGCGCTCGATCTACAACAACGAGCTCGCGAAGCGCGCGTACTACCGCGCCCTCGCGGCCCGTCCCGACAGCCTCGACGCGCTCGCCGGTATCGCCCGCGAGTCGGTCGACATCCACGCCAAGCTCGAGGCGCTCGCCGCCGCGGGTGAGGACGTCGAGGCGCTCTTGGCGCAGGCCGGCGAAGGTTCGCTCGCGGTGGCTGCCGCTGGCACCGACGCGCTCGACCGCGCGCTGACCTGGTCCGTCCAGTCCGACGACACCGCGACGGGCGGCCGCATCGCGCGCGTCATCGCCCAGGTCGCCGCGCGTCCGACCAGCGGCCTCCAGGCTGCGCTCCGTTCGGGCAGCGCCGGCCTCGCCGGCGAAGCCGCCGTCGCCCTCGCGCACATCGCCGCCGCGGGCAACGCGGGCGTCGATGCCGAGGTCGTCGCCGCCCTCGGTGAAGCCGCCGGCCGCGAGGTCGTCCGCATCGCCTTTGTCGTCGACGGTGACCTCGACCGCGCCAGCGCGGTGGTCAAAGCCCTCACCGACCGCGGGGTCCTCGCGCAGCACATCGCCTCTGGCGCGCTGGGCGTCGCGACGATCTCGCAGCTCCCCGGCGTCGACGTCGTGCTCGTTGGCGACCGCCTGCCGGACATCACCAGCGACGCGGTGATCAAGGCCCTCCAGGAGAACGGCAGCTTCGGCGCCACGCCGATCTTCTTCATGAGCGCGGACGAAGAGCTCGCCAGCGCGTACGGCGACCGCGTCGCCGGCAGCATCACGGACGTCGCCGACCTGTCGGCGCTCGATGAGGTCTTCGACGCGAACCTCGAGGGTGACCGCGCCCAGGCAGACGAGCTGTCGGCCAACGCAGCGGGCGCCCTGGCGGCGATCGCGCGCGGCGGCCGCAGCGACCTCGGTGGCGCATTGGCGTCGCTCGCAGCGGCTTCGGGGCGCCGTGACGGTGTCGCCATCCCGGCGATGCACGCGCTCGGTCAAGCGGGCGGCGCGGCCCAAGCCGGCGCGTTGCTCGCGGTCGCGACCGACGGCGACCGTTCGGACGAGGCCCGCATCGCGGCCGCCGACGCCATCGGCGCCATCGCGGCGCGCGCGCCCCTCGGCGGCGACGTGGCGGACGCGCTCCGCGGCATGCTCAATGGTGACGCGAGCCTCGCGGTGCGCACCGCTGCCGCGCGCGCCGTCGGCCGCCTCGGCCTCGGGGCCTCTGATCGCGCGGGTATCGTCGAGAGCGTGCGCGTGAGCGTTAGCGCGGAGTGATCCGCCTTGCGGCACGGTGCGACGCGCGCCCGGTCCACGGACCGTGCGCGCGTCGCACTTTTTGTGCCTCGCGCAGCCGGCAGGGGGTGGACGTCTCCCGTCGCGCGGGTATACTTCCGCGCCTTCGAAGTGACCCTTCGAAGCGACGCCAGAGTAGCTCAGCGGTAGAGCACCGCTTTCGTAAAGCGGGGGTCGCGGGTTCAAATCCCGCCTCTGGCTCCATTCAAGACGCGGGCGGCCAACCTCAAAGAGGGCGGCCGCCCGTTTCGTTGTGTGGGTCGTTGTGCGGCGCCTTGGCGCGCTCCATCGACGCCCGCTGCGTCGCGGCTGCTGCTGGGGCCGCGCGTGGGGCCGCGGACGTCTCAGCGCCAAACGAGCTGATCTGCCCCGGGCATCCACTCGAAGCGCAGCGCCTCGTCGACCGCCGTCGCGCGCGTGAGCTCTTGCGCGCCGTTGCGCACACGCAGGCGCAGCGCCCCGCCGAGCGTTGACCGCACGGCCCCCGACACGCGGCCGTCCTCGGACCACTCGACGTCGACTTCGAAGCCCCCGCGGGCGCGCAGGCCGGTGACACGCCCCGACGGCCAGGCCCGCGGCAAGGCGGGCAGAACGTGCACGACCCCCGTGTGACTTTGGAGCAGCATCTCGCCGATGCCGGCAGCGCCGCCGAAGTTGCCGTCGATTTGGAACGGCGGGTGGTCGTCGAAGAGGTTGGGCAGCGTCGACTTGGAGAGCAGGAGGCGCAGGTGCTCGTGGGCCGCGTCGCCGTCTCCGAGGCGCGCCATGAAGTTCATGAGCCAAGCGCGGCTCCAGCCCGTGTGCCCGCCGCCGTGGGCGAGGCGCCCCTCGATCGAGCGACGCGCGGCGGCCGCCAGGGCCGGCGTGCCTGTGGGCGTGACCTCGCGCCCAGGGTGCAGGCCATAGAGGTGGCTCATATGGCGGTGCCCGGGCTCGGCCTCGGCGTACGGCTCGCCCCACTCGAGGATCCGGCCGTCCGCGCCGATGCGGGTCGGCGCGATGCGCGGCAGCGCCTCGCGCACCTTCGCGAGCAGCGGGTCGTCGATGTCGAGCGCGTCCGCGAGCTCGAGCAAGTTCGTAAAGAGGTCGCGCACGATCATGTGGTCCATCGTGTTCCCCATGGCGATGTCCGCGCGTTGGCCGTCCGGCAGCACGTAGACGTTCTCGGGTGAGCTCGACGGCCCGCTGACGAGCGCTCCCGTGGTCGGGTGCGTCGTCAGGTAGTCGAGGAAGAACTGCGCCGCGCCTGCGAGGCGGGGGTATGCGCGCTCGCGTCCGAACGCGGCGTCCCCGCCGAAGGCCCAATGTTCGTACAGGTGCCGCGTGCACCACGCGCCGCCGAACGGCCACAGGCCCCAAACGGTCTGCCCGATCGCGGCCGTGAACCAGTGCGCGTCGGTCGTATGGTGCGCGACCCAGCCGCGCGCCCCGTAGAGCTCGCGCGCCGTGACCTCGCCGCGCCGCGCGATCCCGTCGATGAGCCGGAAGAGCGGCTCGTGGCACTCCGCGAGGTTCAACGGCTCCGCGGGCCAGTAGTTCATCTGGAGGTTGATGTTGATGTGGTAGTCGGCGTTCCACGGCGCCTCGAGGTGCTCGCTCCAGAGCCCCTGCAGGTTCGCCGGCAGCGTCCCCGGCCGCGACGAGCCCATCAGCAGGTAGCGCCCGAACTGGAAGTAGAGCGCCTCGAGGCCGAGGTCCGTCGCTCCCGCGCGCACTGCGGCGAGGCGCTCGTTGGTCGGCAGGAGGTGCGCGCCGGGGGCGGCCCCGAGCTCCAGGGAGACACGCTCGAACAGCGCGCGATGGTCGGCGACGTGGCGCGCTCGCAGCGCGCCCCAGCCGCGCGCGGCGGCGGCTTCGACCGCGTCCTCGGACAGCGACACGCGGCGATCGACGCCTTCGAAGTCCGTGCCGGCGCCGATCAGGATCAGGACCTCGTCGGCGCCGTCCACGCGGACCTCGGCGCCCGCTGCGCCGACGCGCTGCAGCGCGCCGCCGCGCGCCGTGACCCGCGCCGTCGCGGCGAAGTGGACGCCCAGGTGCGCGCCGTCCTGCGACGCGCGCCCGGCGAGGCGCAGCCGCGCGACGTCACCTTCGACGCGCGCCTCGGCCTCGATGGGCGGCCCGGGCCGCGAGAGCTCCAACGTGCCGCTCAGCGCGCCCGGCGAGTCCGCCGACAGCCGAACGGCGATGACGCCGTCGGGGGCGCTGGCCAACACCTCGCGGGTGAAGGTCACGGCGCCGACGCGGTAGCGCACGCCTGCGATGCCCGCGTCGAGGTCGAGCCAGCGGCGATAGTCCGCCGGCGCCTCGGCGTGCTCGAGCCGCAGGCCGAGGTCGCCGAGCGTTTGGTACGAGCGCACCCAGCGCTCGCTCATCAGCTCGCGCTGCGCGAGCTCCTCGGCGCGCACGACCTCGCCCGCGAAGAGGAGGCGCCGGACCTCGGGCAGGTGCTGCGCGCCCCCGTGCCGCTCGCGGTCGCTCGGCGCCCCGGCCCACAGCGTCTCCTCGTTGAGCTGCAAGCGCTCTTCGGCGACGCCCCCGAAGACCATCGCGCCGAGGCGCCCGTTGCCGACGGGCAGCGCGTGGTTCCAGCGCGCCGCCGGCGCGTCGTACCAGAGCTCCTGCGCGCGCTGCGCAGCCGGGGAAGGGGACGCGACGAGCGCGAGCGAGACCGCGAGGAGGTGCATGGAGCCATGCTAATGGGGCCGTGCCGGCTGCCCAAACGCGCGGTATCCTGTGGCCTCCGTGATGTCGAAGGAGCCCAGGGAATCAGCGCCGGCGCCGGGCGCGCGCGACGCGGCGCCCAGCCTCGACCTCGAGCGCTTCTCCGTCGGGCTGCTCGCGCTGCTCTTCTACCTAGGCTTCGAGGCGATCGACGTCACGATCGTCGGCTTCGACGTGCTCTACGACGGGGTCGGGGCGCTCCTGCTGCTCTTCGTCGCGCGCTGCATCGACCAGCCCGCCGTCCGCGCCTACGGCGCGCCGAGCTGGGCCGTGTGGGGCGCTGCGGCGACGCGGCTCGCAGGCGCGGTCCTGGCGCTGCCGTTGATCTCGTCGCTCGTGCCCGACGTGGTCGTCGGGGCGCTGTCGCTGGTGCACCTCGCGGCGCTCGTGGCCGTGTCGGTGACGCTGCGTATGGTGTGCGCGGGGCGCGGCCTCGCCTCGAGCGCGCGTTGGCGCCGCGTCACGGTCCTCTTCGTCCTGACGCTGCTCGTGCCTGCCGTCGCTGGCGCGGCGCTGGGGAATTGGCCCCGCGTCGGGTTGCCGCTGCGCTTCAGCGAGGCCGACGGGTTGCTCGTCGCGAGCACGGGGATCGCGCTCTACGTGCTGAGCCTCTTGGCGCTCGTCGACGCGGCGCTCGCGACAGTGGTGACGCTGCGTTCCTCGCGCCGCCGCGCGTAGGGGCCAGCAGGGGCCCCGCTCAGGCCGACAGGCGCTCGGTCGGGCTCACGAGCCGGTCGATGAGCTCGGCCCAGCTCACGTGCTCGGGGGCGCCCAACGGGTGGGCCTCACCGCGGCGCTCGGCGCTGATCCAGCGCACGAGCCGGGCCGCGTCCCGGGCGTAAGGGCGGCGCTCGAAGCTGCGTTGTGCGGCGGGCGCAAGCGGGCCGCCGCGGGCGCCGAGCGACGTCAGGCCAGCGGTGTCGAGGGCCTCGAACCAGTCGCGGTCGACCGTCGCGAGCCAGCGCTCGGCGTCACCGAGGAGGCGCACGGGCTCGGAGACGGCTGGGCCAAAGGCGCGGCTGAGCCAGGCGGCTGCGACGCGCGGCTCGCCGGTGCCGCCGGCGGCGACTTGGTGGAGGAGGGCGGCCAGGACGAGCTCGTCCGGCGCGCCAGCGGCGCGCGCCCGGAGCGCGGCGCCAAGCGCCAGCGCGGTCTCCGGGTCAGCGAGGAGCCGCTCGACCCGCTCGATGAGCGGCGCGGCCTCCGGGTGTGTGATCTGCTTCATTTTCTGCTTGCTTCCTAGTGCACTTTCGGCCGGTCTTCTACGCGGCTTGCCCTATGAACAGGTGAAGCGCACATCAAGGTCTCACCGTGGGCGCGGGCGTGGGCGCGGGCGCCCTCCTCGCGTACCTTGGGCCGATGAGCCTCCTCCAGGACCTCCCGCGCCCCTTCCTCCTCGGGGTCGTGCACCTCCTCCCGCTGCCGGGCGCCCCGCGCTTTGGCGGCGACATGCGCGCGGTGCTCGCTGCAGCGGCGCGCGACGCGGCCGCCTATGCCGAGGGTGGGGCCCACGGGATCATCGTGGAGAACTTCGGCGATGCGCCGTTCTTCGCGGGCGGCGTGCCGCCGGAGACGGTGGCGGCGCTGGCGCTCGGCGTCGCGGCGGCGCGGGACGCGGCGCCGGGCCTGCCGGTGGGGGTGAACGTGCTGCGCAACGACGCGCGCGCGGCCCTCGGCATCGCGGCCGCGACAGGCGCGACGTTTGTGCGGGTCAACGTGCACACGGGCGCCATGTTGACGGACCAGGGGCTGATCGAGGGCCGCGCGGCAGAGACCCTGCGCGAGCGCGCGCGGCTCGCGCCTGGCGTGGCGATCTTCGCGGACGTGCACGTCAAGCACGCGGTCCCGCTCGGCGGCGAGCGGCTCATCGACGCGGCCGAGGACGCCTGGAAGCGCGGGCTCGCGGACGCGCTGATCTTGAGCGGCCGCGCGACGGGCGCCGCGCCGCAGGCGGCCCTTGTGCAGGAGGTGCGCGCGGCGCTCGGCCCGCAGGTGCCGCTGCTGCTGGGCTCCGGGGTCTCGGCCGCGAACGCGCGCGCGCTGCTGGCCGCGGCCGACGGCGCGATCGTCGGCAGCTCGCTCAAGGTCGGCGGCGACCTGAGCGCGCCGGTGGACGCTGAGCGCGTGCGCGCCCTCCTTGCGGTACGGGGTTGACTCGAAGCGCCGATTCGAGCTGCGGCACGAGTCAGACCTCACCTTTGTGCCCGCAGGGCTGCGTCCGGTGCAGAGGCCCACGACAGCTGCCGCGCGGGTGCGATGTGCGAAGACCGGCTTCAGTCACTCACTCAAGCTGGTTCGGCCGGGGTCCAGGTCCGCGAGGAATGCGGCGCCGGCCTGAACGCCGATCGCCCACGCCCCGCACGAGCCTGCGGCGGTCTGCTCCCCTCGTGTCCATGGCCTGGCAGGACCGGATCACCGTCACGCCTGGGGTACGCAGTGGGAAGCCCTGCATCACCGGCACGCGGATCACCGTTTACGACATCCTCGAGTACCTCGCGGGTGGTATGTCGGAGGATGAGATCCTGGCGGACTTCGACGCCCTCGCCCGGGAGGACATCCGCGCAGCGCTCGCCTTTGCGGCGCAGCGTGATCGTCGGTGGTGGGGACCGCCGGCGGCATGACACACGGTCTCCGTCTCTTGCGCGGGATCGGCAATGCGCCCACGGCCGCAGTTGAAGCGCTCCTGCGACGCGCCAAAGAACGTGTCCTCACATTCCACGCCGACCCGGTCGCCGCGGTGCTGGAACTCCGGCCCTGAGGGTCGGACACTTGCCCCTGGGAGCCTGCGCCACAGACCGCGATTCGCAGCGTGGCGCTCCCGCGCGCCGGAGCCGCATTCTGTGGCGCAGGCTCCTCGTGTGGAGGGCAAAGAGGCACGGCGAGCGCCATGCGCGCGCGCTACTTGACCAGCTTCGCGTCGAAGCGCTCGAAGAAGCGCACGGACTCCAGCGACACGCGGGGACCGCGTGCTTCGTCCGTGATCGTCAGCGGCACGACGCGGCCCTCCGCGCGTGACCAGTCGGCGAAGCGCCAGCGCAGCGCGCGCGGGCCGGTGTCGGTGAGGGTCAACGGCCGCCCCTCCTCGTCGAACGTCAAGACACACAACGGCTCGCCCGCCTCCTCCAGGACGAGGCCCGCGTCGGTCAAGCGGCCCTCGATCTGCTCGATCGCGAGGCGGTGCAGCACCGTGAACAGGCCGAGGCGCGCCTCGTGCGCGAGCGCGTCGCGGTCGAGCGCGCGGGTCACGCCCGCGCCGGACCACTGTGCCGCGTCGTCACCTAGCACCGTGCGGCCGCCGTCGTCTACGCGGAGGACGAAGCGCGGCAGCTCGAGGTCCAGGACCTGTGTGCAGCGCAGCGCCTGCGCGCCTTCGAGCGATGCCTCGAAGACCAACTCCGCCGCGCGCGCCGAAGCGAACCGCGAGCGGCCGCCGAGCACGTCGAAGAGCTGCTGCACCGCCGCATCTGCCGCCCGCCGCTCGGCCTCGACCTGCGCTCGGCCGTTCGCATGGCCGTCGCCCTCGTCCGCCGGTGAGTACTCGACGATCGCGCCCAACGCCTCGAGCGCTTGGACGTGCTCCGTCGCCGTGTACGCCGCCGCGATCAACTCACCGCCGTCGAAGTAACGCTGCGCAGCGAACTCCAGTGCCGCGGGCTCGATGCGCGCGACCTCCGTCGCGAGGGACGCCAGCCAGCCCGTCGGTGCGCCGCGCAGCGCGAGCCGCTGCTCCCGCACAAGCTGCTCCGTTGCCGCTTCGACCGCCGACTTCAAAGCCGAAGCGGGGGCCGCCCCTGCCGGCGGCGCGGTCGCCGAACCCTCGATGCGGAGCAACGCGTTCGCGCGGGCGCGCTCGAACGCCTCGCGCGTGACCCCGCCCGCGCCCGCGAGGGTCGCAAGGAGCGCTGCTGCGCGCTCGTGCAGCACCGCAGGCGGCGCCGTGCACCACGCGCTGATGCGCCCCGAGCAACCCCAACCAGGCGCATGGCAGAAGCCCGCGTCCGGCACGGTCTGATTCAGCGCCTCCGTGAGCGACTCTTCGAGCACCAGCAGCGCCGCCGCGTCCGGCGCATCAGCGCGGCAGCCAGCGCCGAACACCGCGAACCCGCCCAGCGTGAGCCCGGGTTCGGCACGGACGAGGACCTCCCGCGTCAACGGCACCGCGAGCGACCACGAGCGCGTGGCAGCGCCGCTCCGAGACGGCAAGACCGCCGCGAGCTCCTCTCCGAGCGCCGCGGCCGCGTCGAGCTCGAGGTCGCTGACGAGCGCGAGCACGAGCCCCTCGCGGCGAATGATCGCTGCTTGGAGGTCCGCGAGCGTCCGCGGCGGCGCGGCCTCACCGTCAGCGTGCGTCGTGGGCTCGATGGACGCGAGCGCCGTCGCTGCTGCGCCGTCGCCGTCGGGATCGGGGCCGAAGGGGCGTCGCGCGCCCGTCAGATCGACATAGTCGCGGCGCGCGACGGGCGAGTCAGCCTTGGTCGTCGCCTGGATGGGGGACGTCGCCAACGGCGCTGCCAGCGCCCGTACGACGCGCGCAGCGGCCTTGCCGAGGTTCGCGCGCGGGCCGCTGAGCGCGAAGACGAGCGAGGCGTCATCGCGCTCGACCTCGAGCGTGACCGCCGCGCCGGGGCCGAGCGCAGCGCGCGCAGCGGCCTCGAGCGGCTCCGCGAGCGCGGCCAGCTCCGTCGCGGTCGCGAGCGCCGGGAAACCGAGCCGGGCTATGCCGGCCGCGACCGTGCGGTCGGAAACGACGAGCGCGCGCCCGCCGCCCGCGAGGGCACGTTCGCCGACGTCGCCGTCGCCGGTCAGGCGCGAGCCAACAGCGGCGCACACGGCCCCATGCACGAGGCCGGCGCGGGACATCGACCCCGCGCTCGCCTCGCCGACCAGCAGCGCCGCGAACAGCGCAGCCAGCGTCGGCCCCAATGCGCAGCGGCGCCTCATCGACGCCGCTGCTCGGTCTCCGGCTGTCACTGGAACGTGATCGAGTAGCCGTCGGTGAAGTTCGACGTCGGGAAGCCGAGCACAGCGTCGCGGTGCCAGAGCTGGAAGTTCCACGTCTCGCCAGCCTGCGCTGCGACGTTCCCGTTCGGCTGGGGCATCGAGTGCACGTCGACCGCCAGCGGGATCTGGCCGAAGAAGCCGGAGTTGCCGAGCTGCGAGAGATAGCGGCCCGTCGAGCCGCCGACGCAGAGGTTGCCCGAAGAGCCGCCGGCGTTCGCGATGAACGCTTGGGTCCTCGAGGCGATGAAGAACCCGATCGAGTTCAGCGGCAGCTGCGTCGCGACGAGGGCGAAGTCGTTGTTCGCGAGGTCGCGCGTGCCCGAGCCAACGAGCAGGCCAGGCATGCCCGAGCTGTTGGCGTTCGCCGTGCAGTAGTTCGTGCCGAGCGTCGGGCCTACCGGCTGCGCCAGCGTCGGGCGCCAGTACAAGAGGGTGCAACGCATGCGGCGCGCTTGCTCCTCCGTGAACTGGTTCATGCAGGTGTCGTCGCTGTAGTTCATGTAGTTGCGCACCGGGTCGGTGCTGCCACAGCTCGACGAGCCCGCGTTGCAGCCGAAGTTCGCGGTGGACTCGGCGTTTGTGTCACAGATCAGGTCGCCCGTCGTGTAACAAGACGCACCCCCGCAGCCACCCTCGAACGTGTGATACAGGCCGAGGTAGTGGCCGATCTCGTGCGTCGCCGAGCGGCCCTGGTTGAATGGCGCGCCGATCGGGGCATTGCGCCCGACCGCCGACCACAGGACGACGACGCGGTCCGAGCTCGAGCCGACGTTCCCGAGCTGCGGCAGGAACGGCACGTAGCCGAGGGCGCCGCTCGCCTGGTTCGAGTAGATGTTGAGGTAACGGGACGGGTCCCACGCGAGCGAGTTCCAGTAGTTCCCCGTGTCGTTGAACCAGTTGTTGTTCGACGTGCGCGTGATGCCCGTCGTCGCATTCCCCTGCGGGTCGACCTGCGCGAGACGGAACTCGATCTTCGTGTCGACGCCCGGCGCGCCGAGGCTCCCTGCGAGCGCCCGGTAGTCCTCGTTCAGGATGTCGATCTGATTGTGGATCTGCGTATCCGAGACGTTCCCCTGGCCCGACGTGGACTGGATCACGTGGAACGCGACGTCGATCACGACGACGTCGAGGTTCGCAGGCGAGTAGGCGGGCAGCGGGCTCGTCAAGCTGCCGCTGCAGTCACCCGGAACGAACGAGCTGCCGCCCGGCTGGTTCGCGAGCTGCTGCGCGCGTGTCGGTGTCAGGCAGCGCAACCCCGCTTGGCGGAAGAGCGGGGACAGCGTGAACGCGCGCCACGTCGAGAACACCTGGCCGACCGCGTAGTGCACTTGGGTCAGGCCCGCCTGCGGTGACTGGAATGGAGCTTGCCCCGAGGCAGTCGTCGACGCAGCGAGGAGGCCGAGGCCGAGGCTGAAGGCGCGCAGGGAGTGGAGGGACAGAGAGGGTGACATGCGGGAGAGCGATCGAGGAGGGACGAGCGAGGGCGCGGACGTGCGAGGTGCGTGGAGGGAGCCCTGGCGGCTGCTCGGCGCGCCAGGTGTCTCCTCTGACAGTCTGACCGACTCTGAGGTTCCGGCTCCCGGTCAACGACATGAGATTCTCGTTCGACCGGCGTGAGTTCGATCCCGGGATCATCTGCCGTTCACGAATCGCGCCGCGCGGCGCCGTGGGGGACGCAGCTCACCGGGCGCCCTGTGGCACCTGGTCCCAGATGTGAGACGAGCGCAGCCACGACGGCCTCGACACGGTGGGGCGGCGCGAGCGCGATGAGCCCGGACCCTGCGCCGCTCAAGGTCACGGCGTACGCGCCCGCCGCGCGTCCCGCCGCCAGCGCCTCGGCGGCGCCAGGGATCAAGGGCAGCCGATAGCGCTCATGCAGCCGGTCCTGGACTCCCTCGGTCAGGAGGTGGGGGGCGCCGCGCCGCAGCCCTTCCAGGAGGAGCGCGAGGCGCCGCGGGTTCTCGACGGCGTCCTCCAACGACACATGGGTCGGCAGGGCGCGCCGCGCGACCGGCGTCGGCAAAGGCGTCGCGGGCCACGCGACGGCCCATCCGATCGTCGGCGCGACCTCGATGTCGAGCACCTCGAGCCCGCCGCTTGCGAGCGGCACTCCCAGCGTGCAGCCTCCGCGCAGCGAGGCGACGACGTTGTCGGGGTGCCCTTCGAGGGCCAGCCCCGCGGTCAGCAAGCGGTGGCCGAGCACGCGCTCGTCGACGCCTGCCGAGCGCACACCCAACACGAGGCCCGCCGCGACGGCCGCGCCGCTGCTGCCGAACCCGCGCCCGAACGGGATCTCCGAGTCGACGAGAAAGCGCGCGGTCGCTGGCTCCGCGCCTGCGAGCGCTCGCCCGCGTTGGAACGCGAGCACGAGCAGGTCCTGCTCAGCGGACACCTCGACGGGCTCGCCACGGCGCTCGACCCGTGTTGCGGCGTCGTGGGTGAGCTCGCAGCTCACGTCGAGGAAGAGCGACACACACAGGCCGAGGCAGTCGAAGCCCGGGCCCAAGTTCGAGGTCGAACCTGCGACGCGGAGCGATAAGGGGGTGTCGGTCACGGCCATGAGCATGGCGTGTCACACGCCCGCACGTGAAGTGCGCGCTTGCGCACTTTGCTGCGCGCGCGCTATGTTTCCGCCGCGCCGTGTCTCGGAGCCGCACACTCCGAGCCACGGCACGTCACGGGAGCGCGGCTAGGGCCCGCGCTGCATGAGGCAGAAGCGCCTGACTCGGCCGTTCGCGGCCTGCGTCGGGCCCACACCGCAACTGGAGGGAAACATGGCCGCGGAATACACCTGCGACGAGAAGGACCGGTTCTCTTCGCGCCTGGCGACGATCCCCGGGATCCGCCCCAAGCCGTCGATCGGCGACTGGATCCTGCTCGAGGTCGAGCAGCCGCACGAGCTGGCCCGCAAGGTCAATCGGCGCCTCGCGCCGGGCATCCTCAGCGTGCCGCGCGGCATCACAGGCGCCGTGCGCGTCCACGTCGGCGAGCCGAAGGAGAACGAAGCGCTCCTGAAGACCTTGCGCGAGGTCTGCTGCTGACCCGCCGCGTGGGTCCAGCGGGGCCGACGGAGCGCGGGGGGCCGCGGCGTTGCTGCTGCATCCGTGCAGCGGCGCCGGAGGGCCGCGGTGGGCCGCAGTGCGGTGCTCAGGCCGCGTTCGGGCTGGGTTGAGGTTCGGGGCGCGACGGGTTCGGGGCGCGACAGGCGGCGATTCAGCACTAAGCTGTCGCTCCTATGGCACCCGCATTCCACGCCTGTCTCTCGGCCATCGCGGCCGCGGCCCTGATCGTCCATGATCCGCTGGAGTCCTCGGAGCCGCGCGCGGGTGGCGGCGCGGTCCCCGTTGCGGCTGCGAGCGCCTCGAGCGACATCTCGGCCGAGAACCTCCAGCGCACCGTCCGCCTCCTCTCCGCCGACGCCTTCGAGGGGCGCAAGCTCGGCAGCGCAGGCAGCCGCGCGGCAGCGCGCTACATGGCCGCAGAGCTCGAGGCCGTCGGCCTCGAGCCCCTCGGCCAGGCCGGGACGTTCCTCGCGCCCTTGACCCTCGTGCAGCGCCGCTTCAGCGCGCCGCCGGAGCTGCGCGTCCAAACGAGCGACGGCGTCTGGCACCAGCTCGAGGCCGGCACGGAGTTCGGGGTGTTCCCGACGGGCACCCCGCCGACGCTCGGCGAGGTCGCCGTGCGCACCGCGGGCACCGAAGAGGAGGTGCGGGCCGCCGCGGCCAGCGACGTCGCGCTCGCGCTGACGGGCTCCCAGGGCAGGGCGCGCCGCTGGCTCGACGACCCAGCGCTCGCGGACCGGCGCCCTCCGATCGTCCTCGTTCCCGGCGGTGACCGGCGCGGCACCCCGATCGTCCCAGGGCCTTTTGGCCCAGCGACCAAGGAGCCGCAACCGGGCGGCGAGGTCCGCTTGACGCTGTCCGGGCCGCTGGCGGAGCGCTTGGCCGCCGGGGAGGTCGTCGCCGTCGACTTCGTGCCGCACCTGTCCTTCGTGCCGGTGGACGACGTCAACCTGGTCGGTGTCCTGCGCGGCGTCGGCACCGCCGAGCGCCCCGAGCTGGCCCAAGAGGCGATCGTCGTCAGCGCTCACCGCGACCACATCGGCATTCAGGCGATCGGCCGCGCAGGCGCGACCGAAGCGGACGTGATCGCCAACGGCGCCGACGACGACGCGTCGGGCTGCGCGGTGGCGCTCGAGCTCGCGCGTTGCCTCACAGCGGGGCCGCGGCCCGCGCGCAGCGTGGTCTTCCTGCTCGTGACCGGGGAGGAGGCCGGGCTGCTCGGTTCAGGGGACTACGTGGATGCGCCGGCGTGGCCGATCGAGCGCACGGTGGCCAACCTGAACCTCGAGATGCTCGGGATGCCCGACCCCTTGACGACGGGCGCGGACGGCGTGAGTCAGCCGTGGTTGACCGGCTTCGAGCGCTCCACCCTGGGTGAGGCGCTCGTCGCGCTCGGCCTGCCCGTGGTCGCTGATCCGCGGCCGAAGATGAACTTCTTTGCGCGCTCCGACAACGTCAGCTTCGCGCGGCTCGGGGTCGTCGCACACACGCTCTCGACCGGCGGTGAGAACCCGAACTACCATCAAGTGCGCGACGAATGGCACACGCTCGATTACGCGCACATGGCGCGCTGCGCGGAGGTCGGCCTCGTTGCGTTGCGCGCGCTCGCCTCTGGTGAGCTGACCCCGACGTGGCGCGACGGTGAGCCGCGGCTGGGTCGCTGAGCTCGCGGCGCGGGCGTTCGTTCGCGATTGCGGCTACCATGCGCGGCCGCGGCGAACGAGCGTCGCGGACAACTGAACGGAGGGGTCGATGCCTAGCGCGACGAAGGACCGGAAGAAGCAAAAGAAGCAGCTGAAGAAGCAGCTGACACAACAGGAGAAGCAGCGTGCGTCCAAGTCGAAGCGCGAGCTCGCTGCGCCTTCGGCCAAGGGGCGCGCGAAGCTCCTCGCGACGGGCCTCGGCGCCGGCGATTCGAAGGGCCCTAAGAAGGGCCCCAAGAAGGGCGACAGCCAAAAGAAGGGTGGCGCGAAGAAGGGCGACGCTAAGAAGGGCGCGGCGCACGCCGTGAAGTCAACGGGCAAGGCGGCGAAGGCCGCGGAGAAAGCGGGCAAGACGAAGTTGAAGAAGGCGAACTCGCAGCGCAAGCCGAAGCTGACCGCGGCGACCGCGGATCGGTACGACCTCTATCAGCGTTCGGTCAATTCGCCTGAAGCGGACGTCGACTTCCTCTTCAAGGTCTACGAGCGGCTCCGCGACGGCGCGCGGCCCAAGCACCTGCGCGAGGACTTCTGCGGGACCGCCAACCTCGCCGCAGAGTGGCTGCGTCGCGGCGCGGAGCTTACGGCAGAGGGCTTCGACCTGGACCCCGAGCCGATCGAGTGGGGCAAGGGCGTGAACTTCGCGGACGTCGAGGACGGCCTCGAGCGCATGACGTTCCACCTGGCGGACGTCCGTTCGCGGCCCCTCGTGAAGCCGGACATTACGACGGCGCCGAACTTCTCGTACTGGTGCTTCCGCACGCGTGACGAGCTGAAGGGCTACTTCCGCTCGGCCTTCGAGGGGCTCGCAGCGCGCGGGCTGTTTGTCATCGACGTCTACGGCGGGCCCGAGGCCCTCGTCGAGATGGAGGAGCAACGCGACGTCGGCGACGGCCTGACGTACATCTGGGACCAGCGCCAGTATTGGCCGGGGACCGGCGAGTACCACGCGGCGATCCACTTCAGCTTCAAGGACGGCACCGAGATGCGCGACGCGTTCCAATACGTGTGGCGCTTCTGGAACCTGACGGAGCTCAAGGACCTCCTCTCCGAGGTCGGCTTCCGCAGCGTCACTACCTGGTTTGAGGGCACGGACCCCGACGACGAAGAGGTCGGCGACGGCAACTTCGAGCTCGACGAGAAGGGCGAGAACTGCCAAGCCTGGATCGGCTACATCGTCGCCGCCAAGTGACGCTCGGGCGAAACGCAAGGACCGGGGCCAGCGCGCGCGCTGGCCCCGGTCCTTGTTGCGTTCGACTCCGAGCGTTGCGCGGCTACTTTTCGTCCTTGCGCAGGTCGATCGGGTTCTGGATCAGGCCGGCCTCGTCCAGGTCGAACGTGAACGGCGTCGTGATGCCGTAGCCGCGCTTGAGCGGCGGGAACGCAATCTTCTCGCTCGGCTCGGGCAGCACCATGCAGCGGTTGTTCTCCGGCGTGTCCTTCGGCTCGACCAGGCGCAAGAGGAGGATCTGGCGGCCCTGCCACTTCGGGTCGCCGTTCTGGACCTCTTCCCAGACCTCTTTCAGGTGCTCTTCGCAGTGCTCGCAGGTCTGCCGGTACACGATGACGTGCTGATTCGGCTGAAACGCGCCAGCCTGCACATAGCCTGCTGCTTCGCCGAGGCTGAAGAAGTTGGCGAACGGCGTGGCCCACGGGTCCTGACCGACCCATTCATGGACGGGCAGCTCGAAGAACTCCGGCAGGTCGAGGGCGGCCAGCGGGTCGGCCTCGACCTCGACCGTCGCTTCTGTCGGCGTCTCCGGCGCGGTCGTGCCCATCTCGGGCGCGTCGCCTTCCCCGGAGGGCCCCGTCTCCGGGGCAGCCTGCACCACGGATCCGTTGCCCTCCGTGGGCGACGTGGCTGGGGTCCTCTGCTCCGTCGGCTGCGCCCGCCGCGGCTCGATGCTCGGCAGCTTGGCCTCCTGGAGCTTGCCGTAGGGGGCGAGCCCCGCGACCGCCAGGAACGGCAGGAACGACGCGAAGCCGAGCCCGCTCTCCTTCGGCAGCGTGCGCCACGGCCGCGTCGACACGATCAGCATGAGGAGGCCCCCGTCGATCGCCATCATCAGCCGTGGGTCGATCTCGATGTTGCCGCCGAAGCACCCGCACGACGCGTCTCCGCCGAGGGCCAGCGGCGTGAGCACCGCCAGGAACACCGCGAACGTGCCGCACAGGAAGAACCAGCCGACACGCGGGGCTGCGATCACGAGGCCGATCACCGCGAGCTCGATCGCGATCGCGAGCCGCAGGGTGTCGAGCGCGCCCAGCGGCGAGAACTCCTTGACGGTCGCCGGGAGGTCGTTCGGAGAGCCCTCGAACAGCTTGTAGAGCGCGCCGGCGGCGAGCCACAGGAGGCCGAGGGTCAGTGCAACGCGGGCGAGGAAGGGTCGTGCCATGGGGCCGGGGTTCGGGACCGAGGTCTTGGGCCGAGGCGGTGCGCCTCAGTGGATGTTAGGCCTGCGGCGGACGTCGGGCGTACGGGGGACGTCCGGCGTACGGGCGCGGGGGGCGCGCGTTGGCCCGATCGGGTCGAACATCATAGTGCGGGCGCGCCCCCAGGGAGCGCGCCCGCCACGGCCCGGGGCAGCGCCTCGCGGCGTCCCCAGACGGGATCGACGAGCCAGATGAACTGCGTCGCGGCGAGCTCGGCGTGGGCGCGTGGGTCGAGGGCGTCCTCGAACAGCTCGAGCTCGTCCGCGTAGGCGTCGTGCCCCGCGAAGAGGTAGGGCGTGCCGTCCGCGAGGCCCACCGGGACGGCGGTCGCGGGGCCCCTGCGCGGCGCGCTGCACCAGAGGCCTGCTTCGTCGGCGGCCCCGCGCAAGCGCGCGAGGGTCGCGTCCCGCGCGAAGCCGCACAGGAACGCGCGCTGGCCCCAAGCCCGCCCGTCGTGCCCCGGCGCGAACGGGCGCCCGGGCTGGGAGGCGGTGGTCAAGAGGCCGCCGTCCATGCAGTGCACGAGCGTCTCGTGGATCGTGTCGCTCTCTTCGTCGAGGTCCGGGGCGCCCCAACCAGGAAAGGCCTCCAGCGCGCCGCGCACGAAGCGCGCGCCGAGCGCGCACAGCTCGTCGAAAGTTCGCGCCGCGCGCCATGCATCCAAGGGGTTCCGCACGCTCGAACGGTAACCTGACGGCGCGCCTAGCGGCGCAGATCACGCTATGACCTCCATCTACGACCTCGACGCAACGACGATCCATCCGACTTCCACCGGGCGCCTCGCCGACCAGAAGGGGCGAGTGACGCTGGTCGTCAACGTCGCGAGCGCGTGTGGCTTCACGAAGCAATACGCGGGCCTCGAGGCGCTGCACCGCGAGCTCGCGCCGCGCGGCTTCAGCGTCCTGGCGTTCCCTTGCAACCAGTTCGGCGCCCAAGAGCCGGGTTCGCACGGCGAGATCGCAGAGTTCTGTAAGGCGCGCTTCGACGTCACCTTCCCGGTCTTCGAGAAGGTCGATGTGCTGGGCGCCGCGCGCTCCGAGGTGTATGCGGCGATCGACCGTGCGCTCGCGGCGGCTCCCAAGTGGAACTTCGCTAAGGCGCTCATCGGGCGCGATGGCGGCGTCCTCGGCTTCTACGAGAGCCGCATCGCGCCCGACGATGCGCAGCTGCGTGAGGACATCGAGCGCGCGCTCGGCCCGGCGGGCCACGCGCCGGGGTCGTAGGGCCTGGGGGCAGGGGCCACGGGGCTGGGTCCACGGGGTAGGGGCGCCTGAGGTCGCTCCGTGCAGGGTGGAGCCGCGCGGCGCGGTCGGTGTCTCAAGGGGGGAGGCGGATTCGGTCGATGCACCCATCGCCGCCGGGCTTAGCCCTGCGCGGCCATCGCCCCGACCCCTGCTGGGAACCACCCTCCCTGCCATGCGAACCTCGTCCCTTTGCGTCGCCCTGACGCCCCTCACGCTCCTCGCTGCCTGCGGCGGCGGCAGCAGCTCACCCGACCCCGGCGGCAACACGACGATCAACGGCGTCACTGGCCCGAGCGGGGTCTCGATCGTGACCGCTGACACGAGCAACGTCTCGACCGGCGGCACGGGCGGCGGGTCGACCGGCCTCTCTTGGCCCGTGGACTCGGCCTACATCACCGATGTCGCCAGGGTCCACGTCTTCGACCCGTCGATGGAGGCGCTCGAGCAAGGGAACCAGATCCTCTGCATGATCGGGCTCACCGCCTACGACCAGATGGTCAACGAGGGCAATTATATCGCGCAGGTCGACGAGGACCTGTGCCAGTCCGGGCAGGAGCCGTCCGAAGGCAACGGGGAGTCCTCTGCCGCCGCACAGAGCTTGATGTTCTTCACCGTCAACGCCGCTCGTGCGAGCAACACGGCGCCGCAGATCAACAGCCTCTGGGTCCCGGTCAATGGGCCGAACGACACGGAGATGATGATCCACGCGCGGATGACGGTGGAGGAGGGGCCGAGCGAGACGGATCCGTTTGGGGTCTTCCAGATGAATTGGGCGGGCGTCGCAGACGGCCAGACCATCGAAACCCCTGGGATGTTCGGGGTCCTGAAGAACGACTCGCTCGCGTATCCGGGCTTCGAGTTTTTCGAGAGCCAGGGCGACGTCGACGTCCCTGCGTCGCCGAACGAGTACTCGAGCCGCACGGCCGTGCACGTCAGCATCGACCCGGTGACCCAGCGCGGCGCGGCGCGGATCCAGGTGACCGAGCGCTACGACTTCGGCGGCGGCGACTCGGGCGCCCTCACGAGCAACTACCGCATCGCGTTCAACGAGACGCACATGAAGCGGCAGCTCGACTCGGGCCCGGTCACGACGATCTCGCGCACGGACTTCACCGACCGCGTCTATCGCTACAACCTCTACTACGCGGACGGCGAAGACCTCGGCGAGCGCGTCGTGCTCAACTCTGGCTTCAACATCAAGTCGGAGTCGGGCGCCTACGGCTGGGCCGGTTACCACGGGATCTGGATGCCGCCCGGCGTCGAGCTCGCAGACGGTGACATCGTTACCCGCAACGATCCTGGCAGCTCCGAAGTCCTGGAGTACACCGTCGACCAGTCGCCGGGACGCCTCATCGAGTACTCGCGTGAGACGCTGGCGCTCACCGAGCTCACGGGTCAGGAATTCGAGTGGTGGGAGAGCGGCAGCCGCTACCGCGTCGACTACTCGGTCTCAGACTTCCGCCGCACCGGGGTCTGGAACTGGAGCAACGAGAGCTGGGACGCGATCGAGCCGCCGACCGTCATTGACGTCGCGATGGCCGGCGGGAACCTCAGCATGTTCTCGCAGTCCCTCGGAGGCCCGGTGAACTACGTCGACGGGGACGACGTGATCACGTTCTTCGCAGAGCGCTTTGTCGGCCCTGAGCATGACCTCCTCGCGAACGCAGTCAGCGAAGAGGTGCAGCTCCTCGGCTTCATGCAGTGCCTGCGCTCCGGGATCACCGGTAGCGAGGCCGACACGGGCCAGATCTACCTCTCGAACGCGCCCGATGTGAATACGCCGCACGTCTATCGCTTCAATTCGACGGACCTGACGCTGCGCCACGATCCGAACGGCGACGGCAGCGTCCTGAACGTCGTCGGGCTCGCTGAGGGCGAGACGCCGACGTCTGGGCCGAACACCTGGGGCATGCGCTCCGGTCCGCTCGTCGAGTCCACTGCCGGCTTGAACTCCATCTACGAGATCTGGAACGTGAGCACGTTCTACGTCTATGAAACGGGCCACAACCCGTGGAACCAACGCGTCGGCCTCTTCGACGCGCTGGGCGACCCCGTCGTGTTCGATCGCCCGATCGAGTTCCTGTACACGCACTCGACGGCGAACGACATGAACGACGACTCGACCTACGATGGGCAGAGCTTCTTCCTGTCGTACAACGGGTCGGGGAACCTCCACGGCGTCCCGTTCGACCCGTTCGATCTCGACGGGGACATGGATCCGGATCGCTGGTACCCGCGCTTCTCGATCGCCGACGGCACCCTCATGGGGCCGAACGGTGACGAGTACGCGATCCGCGCGATCGAGGTCGAGCAGACCCTCAACGAGGACGTCGGCGGCGCGCCCCTGCTCGATGTCACGACGGCGGACGGTCTGGCGCTGCCGGATGGCTCGGGCTACGAGACGCCAGACGTCGGCACTCGCCCCGAAGTGACGGCCGCGCCCGCGGTGATCAACGGCGAAGTGCAGTGAGTCGTCCCGCGGGGTTGGCGCGGCCCTGATCCTGCGCTCGCCTCAACGACGCGCGGCCGTGAAGGGAGGTCCCTTCACGGCCGCGTGCTCATGCGCGGCGGTCACTGGTCGCCGGCTGGTGTCGGGACGCGTTGCTTCAGGCGCTCGGCCTCGTCACGCGCGGCCTGCATCGGGTTCTGCGGGCCCTCGTCACCGCGGGACTCCCTCAGCCGGACGCGCGTCTCGGGGATGGCGCGCGGCCAAGTGTTGTCCGCGAGGTCCGTATCCGCGGACTCGAGGCGCGGGTCGAGGACGACCTTGGTCAGCGGCTGCTTGCCGATCACCAGCTTCGACACGCGCTCGGAGTTAGAGCGCCAGATCTCCGCGGGGACACGCACGTGCTCGACCGTGCCGTCCTCCCAGGTGACGTCGAACGCCAGCGGGGCGACGAGCCCGCCTTCGTTCTCGACGTCGATGACGTAGAAATGCAGGTCTTGCGTGAGCAGGGCCTCGTCTTCGTCGGAGAGGCGCTCCCGCAGCTCGTCGAACGCCTTGACATCGGTGGTCGTAATGTCGAGCTCGTCGAAGCGGTTGTAGAAGTCGAGCAGCTCCGGGAAGCGGTCCGAGCGCTTGGGCGCGCCAGAGAAGCGCTCTTGGGACAGCGTCACGGGGCGCGCGTCGCGCTCGGCGCGGCGGCGCTCTTTCTCGACCTCGGGGTCGCCGCTGTCGAGCGTGAAGAGGCGCACGCCGCTGACCGCGAGGTCGACGTGCTCGGTGGTGTAGAACCAGCCGCGCCAGAACCAGTCGAGGTCGACGGCCGAGGCGTCCTCGAGCGTGCGGAACAGGTCCGCGGGCTGCGGGCGCTTGAACATCCAGCGCCGCGAGTACTCGCGGAAGGCGAAGTCGAACAGCTCGCGCCCCATCACTGTCTCGCGCAGGATGTTGAGCGCTGTCGCCGGCTTGCCGTAGGCGTTGTTGCCGAACTGCAAGATCGACTCGGAGTTCGTCATGATTGGCACCTGCTCGGCGCTCGCCATGTACCCGACGATGTCGTTTGGCTCGCCGCGGCGGGAGGGATAACGCGGCTCCCAGGTCTGCTCAGCGAGGTACTGCACGAAGGTGTTGAGCCCCTCGTCCATCCACGTCCACTGGCGCTCGTCGGAGTTGACGATCATCGGGAACCAGTTGTGGCCGACCTCGTGGATGATCACCGAGATCAACCCGTACTTCGTGCTCTTCGAGTACGTGCCGTCTTTCTCCGGCCGCGGGCCGTTGAAGCACAGCATCGGGTACTCCATGCCGCCGACCGGGCCGTTGACCGAGATGGCGACGGGGTACGGATACGGGAAGCAGTGCTCGGAGTACACATCGAGCGTATGCACGATCGAGTGTGTCGAATACCGGCTCCAGAGCGGCTCGCCCTCCTTCGGCCAATACGACATCGCCCAGACCGGGTGCCCGTCCTTGACCGGGTGCAGGACCGCGTCCCACAGGAACTTGCGGCTCGAGGCCCACGCGAAGTCGCGCACGTTCTGGGCCGCGAAGACCCAGGTCTTCGTGCCTGTCGCGCGGCTCGCTTCGTTGGCCTCGGCCTCTTCGCGCGTGATGATCAGCACCGGGCGCTCTGCGGTCTGCGCGGCCGCGAGGCGCTCGCGCCAAGCCGGCTTCAGGACGTCCGTCGGGTTCTGCAAGGTGCCCGTCGCGGCGACGACGTGGTCCTCGGGTACCGTGATCCGTACGAGGTAGTCGCCGAACTCCAAGGTGAACTCGCCGCGGCCCAGGAACTGCTTGTTCTGCCAGCCCTGATAGTCCGTGTAGGCGCACAGGCGCGGGAACCACTGCGCGAGCTCGTACAGCTGGTTGCCGTCCTCGGGGAAGCGCTCGAACCCAGTCCGCCCGCTGACGAGCCTGCTCTCGTTGATGGCGTAGGTCCAATCGATCGAGAGCTCGACCTTCTGGCCGCTGCGTAGGGGCGCTGGCAGGTCCACGCGCATCATCGTGTCGACGATCGTGTGGTGCAGCGGCGCGCCGAGCGCGTCGCGGACTGCGAGCACCTGGCACGAGCCGTCGAAGCCGAGGGCCTCGAAGCGCTTGCGGAGCGCCTCGTAGCTCTGCCCGAGGAGGTCGGGCGCGCCCTCGGTCTGGCGCGCGTGGCTCGACGGCGAATAGATGTTCGGGTCGAGCGAGACCCAGAGGTAGCGCAGCTCGTCGGGCGACTCGTTGTGGTAGGTGATGCGCTCGGACCCCGTCAGGCGCTGCGTCGCATCGTCGAGGCTCACGTCGATGACGTAGTCGACCTGCTGTTGCCAATACTGGCTGCCGGGCGCGCCCGAGGCCGCGCGTTGGTCATTGGGCGTCGGCAAGAGCTCGTCGAGCTGCCGGAACACGTCGCGACGTGTGTCGCTGCGACTGCCGTGGGCGACGCCGAGGCCAAGGAGGGCGAGCGCGCCGAGGCGCAGCGCGCCTGTCGCGGAGCGTGCTCCGCGGCGGGTCTGCGGGCAATTGTGTGGGGTGGAGAGAGCGCGATGCATGGGGGAGTCCTGACGCGGGGGTGGTGCCATGCGGGCGCGCCTGCACATGCACCTGGGAGGGCGTCGAGTCACGCATCGTAGCTCCGTGGGGAGACCTGGCCACTGCGCGCCAGATTGAGGCAGGCCAAAACAAAGGCCCCCGCCCCGTCCAATGACGGGAGCGGGGACCGCTCCTTCGACGCAACGACGCGTCTTCCCGTTCGGAGGGCGGGACCCTGCAAGGCTCGCCCTCCTGCACTTGACCCGCGTGGACGATGCCGCGCGGCTGTGATCGCTCAGTTACCGCCGCCGCCGCCGCCGCGGCCACCGCGTCCGCCGCCAGTGTTCCCGCCACCGCCAGCGTTCCCACCGCCGCCGGGGCCGCCGAAGCCGCCGCGGCCGCCAAAGCCGCCGCGATCCGGGTTTTGCTCGGTGTACTGCTGATACTGCGTCGGGGTCAGGACACCCTGGATCTGCGTGTTCATCGTGTCGGTCAGCGCCTGCCACTGCGTGCGCATCGTCTGCATGTCGGGCGGCGCGCTGCCGTCACGGGCGTTGCGCATCGAGTCGCGCAGCGCCGTGCGCGCAGCGTCGGAGTCCAGGAACACCTTGCGCATCCCGTCCACCTGGCGACTGTCAAGGCCGAGGTCGCTCTGGAGCTTCGCCAGGCGATCCTCGAGGACCTGCGCCTCACGGGCGATGCGCTCCTGCTCGCGCTGCAAGCGCGCGTCTTCTTCGCGCATCGTGAGCACGGTCTCGACCTGCTTCCGGAAGTCCGGCGTGACGATGGCCGTCCCCGTGCCGCTGCCCATCTTGGCGAGCGCCGCCGCGACGGCGGCTTCGAGGTCGATCGGCTCGTTGTCGACCGTCACGGGCATCCGCACCTGAACGGGCGAGCCCATCGACGCGCTCGTCTCGAGCTTCTGGAGCCGCTCCAGGATCTGGGCGTTGGTCTTCGCGAGCGCTTCGAGCTGCGTCGACGTGTCGCCAGCGGGGTCGAGGGCGGTCGCGCGGGCGGGCGCCCCCTGGGCGGGCTCCGGGCGCAGGGCGTTCGCTGCAACGGCGCCGACGCCGCCCGCGACGAGGCTCAGAACGATGGTGAGGGGGAGTTGTGCGCTCATTGGGGTCACTCGCCTTTCGGGCCAGCGGTGACGCTGACGTGGAGTTCAAAGGTCGTCTCTTGTTCGCGGTGCATCGACATCACACCCCGGTCGCTCTCGCGCTCACTGTTCATCTCGGTCTCGAGCTTGCCGGTCAAGTGCAGCTGGACCGGGCGCGCTTCGGCGATCGACCAGAGCAGCTTGCCCTCGAACTCAGCTTCATACGTGTTGGCACGGGGCGTTCCTTCGAGGCCGAACGCGCGGTCGCGGCCGCGCCCGCCGCCGAAGCCGCGGTCGGGCATCTCGCCGCTGACTTCGAAGGCGAGCTCGATCACGGCGCACTCGACGCCGTCGACCTCTTCGGTCTCCTCGGTCAGCTTCGCCTTCGCGTCCCAGTCGCCGTCGGCGAGCATCGCGAGCTCGCTGCCGCCGCCCATCATGCCGCCCGGACGACCCTGGCCACGGCCGCCTTGGCCGCCGCGCCCTTGGCCGCCGCCTTCCGGCGCCGGGCGCCGGTACAGCTGGCGCTCGAGCCCGAGGCCGAAGGCCGCGAGAACGTCCTCACCCGACAGCTCCCAGGCTTCGCCGGCTTCGACCTCGCCGTCGTGCAAGAGGTGGTCGATCAAGAGCGTCGTCGAGAGGCCCTTGGTCTGCTCGTCGTCGAGCTTGCCATCGACGACCTCGACCTTGACCTCGTCACCGCTGGCGTCGATCACGACCACCGCGTCCGTGAACGCGCTCTCGAGGTCGGTCTCCGTCTCACCGTCGCGGCCGGGGCGCGTCATGCTGCCGCCGACTTCGCCGAACGTGCGCTTGACCTTGGTCGGCGCCCCGTCCTTGGTCGCGAGGACTGAGTCCGTGAAGGAGTAGCTGCGCTTGGCGGAGGAGCCGCCGCCCATGAACCCGCCGCCACCGCCGCCGCGCTCGACCGGCTCGCCGTCGAGCGTCATCTCCATCGCGGTGGTCTTGGACTCGCTCGACGAAGACACGGTGACCGTCAGGGAGCGCTCCTTGGTGTAGTCCGTCTGGAGGGTCTGGCCGGCGCCGAGGCCGAGGGCGAGGGCGGTGAGGAGGATGGGCTTCATGGCTGGCTGCGTGCGGTTCGTGTCGAAGGGAGGCGGACTGGGGCGTGGGCCCCGTCCAGGGGAGGTTTCGCACGTTCTCGAACCCCGCGCTAGCCCTAGGTTTCGCGCTTGGAGCGAACGGAGGAGCCGGTGTTGGGAGCGGCAGCAGCAGGGCGGCGTCTCATGCCGGAATCACGTCTCGGGACGCTGACACGATGCACGCCAGCCGCGGCACCCATGGCGGCGCTGCGCGCGCTCCGTGGCCGCTGACCCGGCCGCGGCAACACGGCCCTTACGCAGGGCGCGCGCGAGCGTGCCCCGCGCGGCACACGCCGCTGTCGCGGCCGGTCAGCGGGCTGCGAGGCTGCGCTTCACGACCGCGAGCCGCGTGCGCGCGATCGGCACGACCGTGCCGTCCTCGAGCACGAGCTCGCCCGTCCCGGACGGGAACGTCTCGATGCGCCGCACGCGCGCGAGCGCGACGAGCGCAGAGCGATGCACGCGCAGGAACGCCTCGTCGCCGAGCACACGCTCGAGCTGCGCCATCGACGCGCGCAGCAGCTCCTTGCGCCCGCCTACGAGGTGCACCTCGACGTATTGGTCCGCCGCCTCGACCCACAGGATCTCCGCGTGCGGGACGTATTCGACGCGCCCTTCGCGTGGCAGGGCCAAGAGCTCGCTCCCGCGCGACCGCACGAGCCGATCGAGGCGCTCGCGGCCCGGCCCCGGGCCCTCGCGGGCGAGGCGCTCGCGCGCGCGGGTCAACGCCATGCGGAAGCGCGCGTCGTCGAAGGGCTTCAGGAGGTAATCGACGGCGTGCAGGTCGAAGGCGGCGACCGCATGGTCGTCGTGCGCGGTCGCGAAGACGACCAGTGGACGCGCGGACTCAGCGAGCCCCTCGACGACCTCGATCCCGCTGCGCCCGGGCATCTGCACGTCGAGCACGAGCAGGTCCGGCTCGAGCTCTCGCGCGCGCCGCAGCGCCTCGTCGCCGTCGCTGCACAGGGCGACGAGCTCGAGCCCAGCCTCGGCCTCGACGAGCGCGCGCAGCGTCTCGCGCGCGAGCGGCTCGTCATCGGCGCACAGCACGCGCAGGCACGTGTTCATAGGGCGTCCTCCGCGTCGCGCGGCAGCGTCACCCGCGCCCGGGCGCCGCCCCACTCGGACCGCGTGAGCTCCAGGTGCCCTTCGTGCTCGAACAGCGTCGCGAGCCGCGCGCGCACGTTGGAGAGCCCGATGCCCCAGCCCTCGCCGGCGATGACACGCGCTGGGTAACCCGGCCCGTCGTCGTCGATGTCGATGACGAGGGAGCGCCCGCGGGCGCGCGCCGCGACACGCACGCGCCCGCCCTCTGCGCGCTCGGCGACGGCGTAGCGGACCGCGTTCTCGACCAGCGGCTGCAAGAGGAACGTCGGCACCTCGTCCTCCCGGACCTCCGCGGCGGTCTCGACCTCGAGCCGCAAGCGTTCGCCGAGCCGCACGCGCTCGACGTCGAGGTAGCGCTGCAGCAGGCGCAGCTCTTCGTCCAGGGTGACGAAGCTGTCGCCGCGCGCCTCGAGGCCGAGGCGCAGGAGGCCGCCCAGCGCGTCGAGCGTCCGGAGCGCGTCGTCGCTGCGGGCGCTGCGGACGAGCCCGCCGATCGAGTGCAGGGCATTGAAGAGGAAGTGAGGGTGGAGCTGCGCCCGGAGGGCCTCGAGCTGCGCGACCGCGAGCTCGCCCTCGAGCGCCCCAGCGCGCAGCTCCAACAGCCGGGCCTCGCGCTCGCGTTCGCGCGCGTCGAGGAAGAGGCGCACCGCCGCGCCGAGCCCGACGAAGGCCCACGTCGCGAGCACGACACGCGGGAGCCGGAAGCGGACGCTCCAAGCCAGGCTGTCGCCGCGCAGGGCCGCGCCTCCGAAGGCGCGACCTTGGTTCGGGCCGAAGGAGCGGGGGCCGCGTCCCGAGCGCCGCTCCTGCGGCCCGCCGGGCCCCGTTTCGGATGCGCCGCTGGGCGCGGGCTCGGACGCGGCGTCGAGCACGGCCTCCGATATTGCGTCGGGCGGACCATCGCGGAGCGCTTCGCCGTCGCCCCGCGGGCGCCGCTCGCCCTCCGGGCGGGCCGGGCGGCCGAAGTCCGAGAACCAGCGCGCGGTCTCGTACTGCTGATAGAAGAGCGCGCCGGCGACGAGCGACGTCGAGGCGCAGAGCGCCGCGGCAAACGACCACGCTGAGAGGCGCCGCGCGAGCTGCACCAGGACGTAGCCGAGCGGCGTCGCCAGGGCGACCAGCAGCGACCAGTTGAGCGCTTGCGCGCTCAAGGTGTCCGCGATCGAGGGCCCGAACCCTCGCGCCTGACGGAGCTCGATCGAGCCGATCGAGTTCATCGTTGTCGCGAGCAGGACAAACCCGAGCGCGAGCAAGGCGCGCCGCAGGGGGCGCCGGAGCCACGCTTCGAGGCCGCGAGCGCGCTCCGTCGCAGGTTCGGGGTGGGCTCGCATCACATTGGGCATGGCTGCCCCCGAGAGTGCCTGCTCGGAGGCTCGCCGTCGAGGCCGCGGAGGTCCGCGAGGCAGAAATCGGGGCTCCGTGGGGCGCGGCATCGGCTGGCACATCCCTACGCACCTCGACCGGCCGGGATGCGCCCCATGGCGCATGGTTCAGGGCGGCCTCGCGGGCTTCAATGTGCATAGACTCGCCCTCGACCCACGGAGGCTCACTATGGACCCGAAACACATCTTGTTCCCCACGGACCTCTCGGACCTCTCGCTGCGCCCGGTGGAGCGCGCGCCCGAGCTCTTCCTGGGGCGCAAGGTCACCTTCATGACCGTCGTCTCCCAGGTGTCGATCCCCGCGCCGGCGTCGCCGTTTGCGCCGCCGCTCGCGGCCCCCGATATCGGGGCGCGGCTCGATGCCGCGCGGCAGGCGCTGGAGGCGCTCCGCGCGCGACTCCCCGCGGACGCGGACGTCGACTGCCTCGCCCTGGCGAGCGGCAGCGCCGGCGAAGTGATCGCGAGCTGGGCGCACGAGCACGGCGTCGATCTGATCGTGCTCTCGACCCACGGTCGCACGGGCCTGCGCAGGCTCGCCCTTGGCAGCGTCGCCGAGGCGGTGTTGCGGCACGCCCGTGTGCCGGTCCTGGCGTTCCCTGACAAGGAGGAAGTGCAGTGACACCGGGCAGTTCGCTCTTGATGTCCCTCGCGAGTCCGCCCGCGACCGTCCGCGTCGACGCGTCGCTCTCCGAGGCGGCGCGCCGCATGGGGCGCGCGCACGTCGGCTCGCTCGTCGTCGTCGACGACGCGGGTCCGGTGGGGCTCGTGACGGACCGCGACGTGGTGCTCGCGGCCTGTCTGCGCGAGCCAGACGCGGCCGCGCCGCAGGTCGGCGAGGTCGCCTCGCGGCCGCTCGTGACGCTGGCTGCGAACGCCCCCCTCGATGCGTTGACGGCGCTCTGCGCGCAGCGCTGCATCCGGCGGGTCGGCCTCGTCGACGAAGCGGGCGCCCTCGTCGGTGTCGTCGCCGTGGACTCGGTCGTGCAGTACCTCGGGGGCCAGTTGGGGGACCTGGCGCGGGCGCTTGGCCGTGAGTTCGCGGAAGAGCGCGCGCCCACGGCGACGCAGCGCACATTTGGACCGGAGTGAGGGGGGGACCGGAGTGAGCGCCGGACCGGAGTGAGCGGTGGACCGGAGTGAGCGCCGGACCGTAGCGAGCGGCAGACCAGAGCGAGCGGACCTTGTGACACGGGCACATCGAAGCGCTGCGTGCGCGACACGCAGACGGGAGCAGGAGCGATGAAACACCTTCACAACGACAGCGACGTCGTATGCATCTCGAGCGACGCGACCTTGCGTGACGCGGCCACCATCCTGCGCGAGCGTGGCATCGGATGCCTCGTCGTCACGGACGCCGAGGGGCGCGCCACGGGCATCGTGACGGACCGGGACATCTGTCTGCGGGCCGTCGCGTGGGAGCGCGACCCCGACCGTACACGGGTCAGCGCCGTGATGACGGCTGACCTGCGCGGGGCGCCCGCTGGGTCGTCGCACGCTGAGTGGGCGGAGCCGATGCGCCGCCTGGGGGTCCGGCGCGTGCCGCTGCTGGATGACGCGCAGCGTCCGGTGGGGCTCGCGTCGTCGGACGACTGGTTGCGCTGGATCGCGGCGCGCCTGGTCGATGTGTCGACGACCGCAGATCCTGCGCAGCGTCACGGACAGCTGCGCTCGCCGAAGGTGCTCTTGGACGAGCTCGAGCGGCACGTCGACGAGCGCCAGCTCCTCGATCGAGACGAGCTCTTTGTCGCGATCGCGCGTCTGCGCGAGTCGGTCGAGCCGCGCACGCCCTAGAAGCCTGCGAACCGCGTTCTGTGGCGCAGACTCGTAGCGGCCGGCGGCGCCCAGCGCGTGCGGCCTCAGCCCGAGAGGAGGCCCTCTTGGATCGCGATCCGCGCGAGCTCCGCGGTCGAATGGGCGTCGAGCTTGCGCTGCAGGTTCTCGCGGTGCTTCTTCGCCGTCCCGAGGCTGACGTCGAGCTCCCGCGCGACCTCCTTGTTCGACTTGCCGAGCGCCAGGAGCTGGAACACCTCGCGCTCGCGCGCGGTCAGCGGCGCGAGGCGCCCCGTCGACGAGGCCTCGTTTGTCTCGGTCGGACCGCAGCGCAGGCGCTCGACGAGCGCGCCCGCGACGCGCGGCGTCACGTAGTTCCGGCCGGCGTGTACGGACTCGACAGCGACACGCAGCTCCTCGGGCTCGGAGTCCTTGGTCAGGTACCCCGCCGCCCCTGCGCGCAGCGACTCCTCCAGGAAGCGGCCCGACTCGTGGTTCGTCAGGACGAGGAAGCGCGTGTTGGGTGAGGCCTTCTGGAGGCGCGGCAGCGCGTCGACGCCCGAGAGGCCGGGCATCGTCAGGTCGAGGGTCACGACGTCCGGCCGCAGCGCCTCGAGCTCAGCCACGGCCGTGCGGGGATCGCCATGGTCGCCCACGACGTCGAAGCCACAGTCGACCGACAGGAGCCGGCGGAGCGCAGCGCGCAAGATCGCCTGGTCGTCGATGACGTAGACACGGATCGGCGGGGTGGGATTCATCGGGCGCTGATGGGGGGCAAGGGGCTGGCGGCGGCGGGCCAGTCCAGGAGGATACGCAGCCCGCCCGCAGCTGCGTCCGTGAGGGTGATCGTGGCCCCGTGCTCCTCGGCGATCTTCCGCACGAGCGCGAGGCCCAGGCCCGTCCCCTCCGACTTGGAGGTCTGGAACGGCCGGAAGACCTCCTCGCGCGCGGCGACCGGGATCCCTGGGCCTCCGTCCTCGATGACGAGGCGCACGGCCGAAGGGCCGAGGGGCGCGGCCTCGAGCCGTAAGCGTCCGCCCCGTGGCTGGGCCTCGGCGGCGTTGCGTATGAGGTTGGCCAAGAGGTCTTCGAGCGCGCGCGGATCGGCCGCCAGCGCGGGCGTCGCCGGCCCGATATGAATGGTCGGGCGCAGCCGCGAACGAGTGAGCGGGCTGGATTCTCGTTCCAGGGCGGTGCCGAACGCCGCCGCGGGCGCGACCGCGCCTACGCGCAGGTCGAGCGGCCGCGAGAAGCTGAGCGTGCGACGCAGGAGGTCCTCGAGGTGCCGCATCCTTGCCCGCAGGTCGTCGAGCAACAGGCGCTCGTCCGCGCCGAGGTTCCGGGCGACGGCCTTCAACGCTAGCTCGAGCGCGCTGACCGGGCTCCGCAGCTCGTGCGCCAGGACGGCCGCCTCTTCGCCGACCCGCGCGAGCGAGCGCAGCACCGAGCTCTCGCGGCGCTCTGCCGCGACGAGGGCGGACACGTCGCGCACCTCGACGATGGTGCGCGGCATCTCTGGCAAGTCGCTCGGGATCCTCCGCGCCGACAGCTCATGTGGCGTCTCGACGAACCGGTCGCGTTGTGGCCCGTCCTGCGTGAGCCCTGCGCGGTGGAGGGGTGCGGGACGCGGCTCGCCTATGCCGGGGCCTCGCGCGTCGACGGGCCACGCGTCGTCGACAGGAGGGCGCACCAGGACGCCGATCCTGGCCGTCGCGACGCCGACCTCGCTCGACTGCGCCAGCACCCGCCGCACGATGTCGCGTGGATCGCCGCCGTCGGGCGCCACGAAGAGCGCCAGCTCGGACAGGGTGCGCCCGAGCACCGCCTCACGTGCGCGCCCAGTCCGCTCGAGCGCCGTCGCGTTGACGTCCGTCACCCGACCTTCGTCGTCGAGCAGGAGGACGAGCTCGTTCTCGTGGTCGAACACCGCGCGGAAGCGGGCCTCGCTGTGGGTCACGGCCGCGTGCGCCAGGCGCCGCTCCGAGATGTCGCGGAACGTCCCACAGAAGAGCGGCCCGACGCTCAGCGGGTGGTCCGGCGGCGGGCCGCGTTCGAGGTCGATGCGCGAGACACACAGCTCGCACGCGACGGTCGAGCCGTCCCGCCGGACGACGTCGAACTCACGCGCGGTCCCGAGGATCCAGGTCCGCCCCGTCTCCAGGTAGCGCTCCAGGTACCCGTCGTGGGCGCTGTGGTGCGGCTCAGGCACCAACAGGTTCACGTTCCGCCCGATCAGGTCGCCTGGCGCCCAGCCCAGGAGCGGCAGCACGGACGCGCTCGCGCGGACCACCGTCCCGCGCGCGTCGGTCACGACGACGGCGTCCACGAGCCCGGCGAGCAGCCCCTCCAAGAGGTGCGCGTCCGCGCCGACCTGGTGCGGACCGTCGTGGTGCGGGCTCGCGTCCAGCCGGGCCCCCCCGGGGGAGCCCGGCTGGTCGCGGTCGTCGTTTGCCCGGGCATCGGCCCTGTCGTCGATCGGGTGCATAGGAAGGCGCGCGGACATGTCGCCGTGCCCATTGTGCAGACCGGGCGCCTGTGCGAGCTTACACTCCTTCCAGGACCGTCGCGTCCTCCCACCTGCCTCCTCCCCAGCGCCGCGCTGGCGCCACCGAGCTCTTCGCTCCGAATCGAACCCCAAAATGGGCGAGCACGACGTCAAGGCCACTGAGCCCAAAGAACTCCGTGCGTTCATGAAGGCCGTCCTGGACGACCTCGTGGCCCTCGAGCGCATGATCGAAGGCGGCATGGTCGAGCGCGACGTGCGCCGGATCGGCGCCGAGCAGGAGCTCTTCCTCGTCAACGACGAGTGGCAAGCGGTGCCGAAGTCTGAGGTGATCCTCGGTCAGCTCGAGGGCAACTACAGCCCGGAGCTAGCGCGCTTCAACCTAGAGGCCAACCTGACGCCGCTCGCGCTGGACGGGCGCTGCCTCTCGTTGATGGAGGAGGAGCTCCAAGAGATGGTGCGTCGCGCCCGCGTCGTCGCGCAGGCGAACGAGGCGCGCCTCTTGATGTGCGGCATCTTGCCGACGCTGCACCTCTCGGACCTGACGTTGGACAACATGGTCGGGAGCCCGCGCTTCCACGCCATGAACAAGGTCATGCGCGACCTGCGTGGTGAAGACTTCGAGACGCTCATCAAGGGCCTCGACGAGCTCCGCGTCACGCACGAGAACGTGATGCTCGAAGCGTGCACGACCTCGTTCCAGGTCCACTTCCAGGTCGGTGACGACGAGTTCGCGAAGCTCTACAACCTGGCGCAGGTCGTGACGGGCCCGGTGATGGCGGCGGCGGTCAATTCGCCCGTGCTCTTGCAGCACCGCCTGTGGCACGAGACGCGCGTGGCGCTCTTTCAGCAGTCGCTCGACGTCCGCAACAAGACGCAGGTCGCGCGCGGCACGCGGCAGCGCGTCTCGTTCGGCGAGCGTTGGGTGCGCGGCTCCGTGCTCGAGCTCCTGCGCGAGGACGTCGCGCGCTTCCGGCTCCTGTTGTCGGCGAACCTCGGCGAGGCGTCGACGGCCGTGCTCGATCGCGGCGAGATCCCCAAGCTGAAGGCGCTCTCGCTGCACAACGGCACCGTGTATCGCTGGAACCGTCCGTGCTACGGCATCAGCGAAGGGCGGCCGCACCTCCGCATCGAGAACCGCGTCATGCCGGCGGGGCCGACGATCCCGGACCAGATCGCGAACGCCGCGTTCTACTTCGGGCTGATGGTGGCGCTCGGCGACGAGTACCAGGACATCACGTCTGTCATGGACTTCGATGACGCGCGCGGCAACTTCTTCGCCGCGGCGCGTTACGGCCTCTCGGCGCAGTTCCGCTGGATCAAAGGGCGCGAGACGACGGCGCGCGACCTCATCTTGTCCTCGCTCTTGCCCGCAGCGCGGCAGGGTCTGAAGGCGCGCGGCATCGATTCCAGCGACGTCGATCGTTACCTCGGCATCTTCGAGGAGCGCGTCACCAACGGACGCACGGGCTCGCAGTGGGCGCTCGACAGCCTCGCGAAGATGGGCAAGCGCGGGACGCTCGACGAGCGCCACCGCGCGCTGACCTCAGCGATGTATGCGCGACAGACGGCGGGCCTCCCGGTCTCGACGTGGGCGCTCGCGGACCTCGACGAGATCAGCGATTGGCGCCACAGCTTCCGCACGGTCTCGCAGATCATGACCCGCGACGTGTTCACCGTGCACCCCGAGGACGTCATCGATCTCGCCGCGTCGTTGATGGACTGGGAGCACATCCGCTACGTGCCGGTCGAGGACGACGCGGGGCACCTCGTCGGGCTCCTGTCGCAGCGCGCGTTGCTGCGCGTGCTGGCTCGGCGCCAGAGCGGACCGCGCGAGGCTGACACCGAAGGGATCGCCGTGCGCGAAGTCATGTACCCGAACCCGATCACGATCACGCCTGGTTATACGACCCTCGGCGCGATCGAGATGATGCGCCAGAACCGCATCGGGTGCCTGCCCGTCGTCGAGAACGGGCGCCTGGTCGGCATCGTCACGGAGCACGACTTCGTCGAAGCCTCCGCCAAGCTGCTCGAGGAGACGCTGCGCGCGCCCCGTTGATCAACGACCTTGGTGGGCGACCACGCTTGGGCGAACCAAGTTTGAGCGGGCGACGATTGAGCGAGCGAGCGGTACGAGGGCAGCGCATGGGCATTCCAAGGACGGTCGGCATCGCGGAACTGCCGCGTGTGATGGGGGTCCGCGACGCGGGGCGCCGCGGCCCGCTCGTGCTCGTCGTCGCGGGCCAGCACGGCAACGAGCCGCGCGGCGTTGAAGCCGCTGCAGCGCTTTTGGATGCGCTGGCGAGCGACGACGTGCGCGGCCGCATCGTCGTTCTGTCTGGCAACCGCGCCGCCCTCCGGCGGGGGGTGCGGCACCAGGGCAGCGACTTGAACCGCCTCTGGACCCGGGCCGAGCTCGACGCGCTCGCGACGCGACCCGCGAGCGACGACACACCGGACCGCGCTGAGCTGCGCGAGCTCCACGCCGTGATCGCGCGCGAGCTCGACGGGCAGCCCTCGCGCGAGGTCGTCTTGATCGACCTGCATTCGACCTCGGCCGGCGGCAGCGGGTTCACCGTCATCGCCGATTCGATCCCGAGCCGCTTGCTGGCGCGCGCGCTGCCGCTGCCCGTCGTGTTGGGCCTCGAAGAGCGCCTCGAAGGGCCGCTCCTGACGTGGATGGCGGACCAGGCGTTCACGGCCATGGTCGTCGAGGGCGGCCAGCACGAGGACCCGTTGTCGGCGCGCACATGCCTGGCGGCGCTGTGGCTCGCGCTCGCGCACGTGCGCTCGATCGATCCCCAGCACGCCGAGCTCGCGCCGTCGCGCGCGCACCTCGAGCGTGTCAGTCACGGGTTGCCGAGCGTCATGGACCTCTCGTACGTCCACCCCGTGGACCCAGGCGATCGTTACGTGATGGAGCCGGGCTGGCGCAACTTCATGCGCGTGCGGCGCGACCAGAGCCTCGCGCTCCAGAACGCCGAGGTCGTGCAAGCGCCGCTCGACGGCTACATGCTGATGCCGCTGTATCAGGGGCTCGGGACGGAGGGGTACTTCCTGTGCCGGCCCGTGTCGCGGGCTTGGCTCACGCTCTCGCGGTGGGCGCGCCGCAGCCGCCTGGAGCGGGCGCTCCGCTTGGCGCCGGGCGTGCGGGCCCTCAACGTCCCCGAGGGGTCTGTCAGACGCGCCGGCGCCTCGCGGGCGCCGTCGTCGGGATGCTGCACCTCTTCGGGTATCGCAAGCGCGTGCTCGAAGGCGCCGATCGCGTCGTCTGGCACCGCAAGCCGCAGCGTCGGGACTGACGGCGCGCCCCGGGGCCGCGCCCGGCGTGGCCACGCTCAACGTGTGCTGTCCACGCCAAGGTCGGCGAGGAGCGCGCGCACGCGCCGGTCGATCTCGTCGCGGATGGGGCGCACCGCGTCCACCCCTTGGCCGGCAGGGTCGGGCAGCGCCCAGTCGTGGTAGCGCTTGCCCGGATAGAACGGGCAGCGGTCGCCGCAGCCCATGGTGATCACGACGTCGGACGCGCGCACTGCGGCGTCGTCGAGCCGCTTCGGGTGGGCGCCGCTGGTCGCGAGGTCGATGCCGAGCTCGGCCATGACCGCGACGACCGCGGGGTTGATGGATTCGGCCGGCGCCGTGCCCGCGGAGCGGACGACCACCCGCTCGCCGCCGTGGCGCGCCAAGAGCGCAGCCGCCATCTGTGAGCGGCCGGCGTTGTGCACGCAGACGAAGAGGACCTCGGGAGGCCGTGACCTTGCTGCGGAGGGGTCAGACATCGTTGGAAACCGACGGCGCTGCCTGCGCCACGCGCGGGAACAGGAACCGGATGAGCCCAAAGGCCACGAGCGCGCCGACGACCTGCATCGCAGTGACCATGGGCGCGGACGAGGGGGCGATGCCGGCAAAGGTGTCCGTCAACGTCCGGGCGATCGTGACCGCCGGGTTGGCAAAGCTCGTCGACGACGTGAACCAACAGGCGCCTCCGATCCACGCTCCGACGGCGAAGGGCACCGCTGCGGAGCGGCCCGAGCGCACGCAGCCATGGATGACGAGCAAGAGGCCGACGGTCGCGATCACTTCGGACAGCCACAGCGCGCTGGAAGAGCGCACCTTTGTCGAGAGCGTGACGGGATCGAGCTCGAACGTCACGTTGGCGACGACGGAGCCCACGCACCCGCCGCCGATCTGTGCCACGCAGTAGCCGAGGGCCTCCTTGGTCGACAGGGCGCCGAAGAGCCGATCGATGAGCGTGACGACCGGGTTGAAGTGCGCGCCAGACAGCGCGCCGAACATCAGGATCAGGCCGACGAGCGCGCCTGCGGTCGCCGCGGCGTTCTCCAAGAGCTGCAACCCGACATCGTCGGGCGAGAGCCTCTCCGCCATGATCCCCGAACCGACGACCGCGAGCACGAGCAGCCCCGTGCCGAGCGCTTCGGCGACGAGTCGACGCGCGAGGTCCACGCGCAGGCCGCCGGTGCCCGTCTCGACCTCGAGCGCGAGCTCTGCAGCCGTGGTGGGAAACTCGGGTGTCGTCATCGGGGAGGAGCTTCTGTGGTTCGGGCACTCAGAGGCGACGCAGCAGCGCTTCGAGCGGCCCGCTTTGGAAGCGGCGGGTCCAGACGGCCGCGAAGGCGACGGATGCGGCGAAGAACGTAACCGACGCGGCGACGGCAAAGTGCAGCGAGCGGTCCTCGAGGCGCCCAAGGCTTTCGAGGGCGCCCAGGCCGACGAGCACGTGCCCGAGGTAGAGCGTGAGCGAGAGGCGGCCTGTCGCCTCGAGCGCGCGCAGGGTCGGCCCGTGCGCGCGCTCGGCGACCTCGCAGCTCAGCGCGATGAGGGTCAGCGCCGCCGCCGATGCCGCGATGAGGTAGGCCGGCGTGGGCGGGAAGCACGTCGTCGCTGCCAGCGCGCGGGGGCCGATCGTCTCGATGCCGTCGGGCGCGACCATCCGAGCGCACACCTCGACGCTCGACCAGACGAAGAGCGCGACGAGGCCTGCGCGCCGCCGCCACACACGGTCCGCGAGGCGGCTGCGACCGAGCAGCATCCCGAACAGGTACAGCGCGACCCAGGGCAGCACTGGATGCCAGCCATCGAGGACGAGGTTGCGCAGAAAGCCCCCCGGGGTCCAGAGGCCGCGATAGGTCAAGGTCGTAAAGTCCCAGCGCGCTGCCCAGCCGCCGTTCGCGAGGTGCATCACCGCCGTCGCTGAGCTCAGGCCGATCGCCGCGATGAGCGCGCCGGCGGGCGCAAAGAGGAGGGCCGCGCCCACGAGGAAGTACACGCCATAGAAGTGCAGGATATCGGCGTCCCAGACGGACATGAACGCGACGCCGAGCGCGAAGAGAGCGAGGCCGCGCCGCACGAGCTGCCGCCGGGCGGCGCGACGAGCCACCGGGTCACCGGAGCTGAGCGCGCGCCGCGCCCCGAGGCTCGCGCCGATCCCTGCGAGCACGACGAACAGGCCCGCTGCGCGGCCCTGCAGGGCGCCAGTCAGGGCGCTGAGCCACGCGGGTCCGCGGCCGCTCGCATGCATCGCCAGCTCGAAGTTGACGACGATCATCCCAAAGATCGCAGCGGCTCGCGCGAGGTCGAGTCCAGGGATCCTGCCGTTCGTGGCGGTCATGGCATCGGCGCAGTCGAGGTCAGCGCGGGCGGTCGAGGCCCGAGGGAAGCCCAAGGGAGGCCCAAGGGAGGCCGAGGAGGCCCGCGGAAGCGCCGCGGGCCGTGCTGCAACCAGCAACGCGTCACCGCGCTGCCCGCGTGCGCGCTCGGGCCCTAAGCCGCGAACTCGATCGCGCCCGCGGGCAACAGGTACACGATCAGCATGCGTCCGCCCGCGACGGTGGGGACGTGCTCGGAGTTCGGCGGCTCGACGACCCAGCCCGCGGGTTGGCCGTCGAACGTCGGAGTGCCCTCGAGCGCGATGCACCAGTTCACTTCACCGTTCGGGTGACGGTGCTGCGGGCCCGGGCCGGTCATGTCGACGACGTCGATCGAGAAGTGCTCGGTCGCTTCCGTCGACTTGGCGACGCGCGACCAGCGGACCGGAGGCGCGCCGCGGTCAGCGACCTTGCCCTCGTCCAGGAGCGCGATGAGCGCGCGGTTCAGCGCGGCGGCCTCGGGCGAGCCCGGCGAGAGCCGCCGCTCGAGCTCCGCGCGGGCAGCCGCCGGATCGGAGAGGTCGAGGTCGCGCGCGGCGGCGATGAGGGGGCGGAAGACGTCAAGCATGGCCCGGGTAGGGTAACCGCCGCGGGGGCGGCGCGGGGGGGGCGCCCGCCGCAGGCGGCGTCGGGGCCCCCGTGGAGGCGCCTGCGAGGGGCGCGCCGGCTCACTCGAGCTGCTTGCGGAAGCGCAGCAGGCTCGCGCTCAGGATCACGGTGCCTGTGAGGACGAGGCCCGTGATCTGCGGGACGAGGTCGCGCGCGTCGGCCGCGCGGAGCACGACCCCGCGCAGGATCTCGATGAAGTAGGTCACCGGCAATGCGTGGCTGGCCCAGTAGATCGGCAGCGGCATCTCGTCCCGCGGGAACATGAAGCCTGAGAGCAACACGGAGGGCAGCATGATGAGGAACGCGAACTGCATCGCCTCGAGCTGCGTGCGCGCGATCGTCGAGACCAAGAGGCCGAGGCCGAGCGAGCACACGACGAACAGGAGCGACAGGGCCAGCAACAGCGATACGCTCCCCGCGATCGCGACGCCGAACACACCCTGCATCACGGTCAGCACGAGCAACGTCTCGAGGAACCCGACCGCGGCATAGGGCGCGAGCTTGCCGAGGATCAGGCCCGCGCGCCCGACCGGCGTCACGAAGAGCTGCTCGAGGGTGCCGCGCTCGCGTTCCCGGGCGATCGCGAAGGCGGTCAGGAACAGCGTCACGAGCTGCAGGATGATGCCGACGAGGCCTGGGACAAAAAACGCGGAGCTCTCGAGGTTCGGGTTGAACAGCAGGCGCGAACGAATGTCGATCGGCAAGTCGGTCTGACCATACGCGTTGCGCGAGGCCGCGGCGCCCGCCGCGTCGACCGCGGGGCGCGTGCGCTCCAGTGACATCTCGATCCCGAGGATCGAGGCTGTGTTCAGCGCGGTCGTCGCGACCTGCGAGTCGCTGCCGTCGATCAGGAGCTGCACCGAGGCCTGCTCGCGGTTGAGCAGCGCGCTGGAATAGTCGGGAGGGATGCGCAAACCAGCGCGGGCGCGCCCGGACGAGATCGCGTGCTGGAAGGCGTCACTTGAGCCGACGCGCTCCACGACGTCGAAGGTCCCGGTGTTCTCGAACGCAGCGACGAGCTCGCGCGCATCCCGCCGGCCGTCGAGGTCCATGACGACGAGCGGCACGTGCTCGATCTTCGTCTGGATCGCATAGCCGAAGATGATCGTTTGCACGATCGGGATGATGAACATGAAGAAGAGCGTCGCGGGCTCGCGCCGGACGTGCGTGAGCTCTTTCAAGAACACCGCCGAGAGCCCCCGCCACGGCGCTTCTGGCTGCGCCACGCCGGCGACCGGCGCGCCTCTGTCGCGCGCGCCCTCTGCCGTCGGTGGCGCGGGCATCGGCCCGCTCGCGGCGCGCGCGTCGGCGTTGCGCGTGAGCGCGACGAAGACGTCCTCGAGGCTCGCGTCGATCGCGCGGACGTCGCCCGCGAGCTCCCCGACCTGCAGCGTGTCGGGCGCGAGCAAGTGCACGGCGTCCCCGAACAGCGTCGCATCGATGACCTCCGGCCGCGCGCGCAGCGCCGCGAGCGAGGCGCCTGGGTCGGCGGTCCGCAGCTCATACCGGACCGTCCCAGGGGGCGTGACGTCGGGCAGGACCTTCAGCTCTGCCGGTCGACCGAGCGCGATGAGCCGCGCGAAGTAGATGTACCCGATATCGGTGCAGCGCTCCGCCTCGTCCATGTAGTGCGTGGTCACGAACAACGTGACGCCGCGCGCGGCGAGCGCAAACAGCAGGTCCCAGAGGCCCCTGCGGGCGACGGGGTCGATGCCGGCGGTGGGCTCGTCGAGGAAGAGGAGCTCGGGCTCGTGCACGAGCGAACACGCCAACGCGAGCCGCTGCTTCCAGCCCCCGGACAGGGTGCCCGCGCGCTGGCCCAAGAACTGCGCGAGGTCGGTCAAGGCGCACAGCTCGTCGATGCGCTCCTCGATGCGTGCACGCGTGAGGCCGTACACTCGGCCATAGAACTCGAGGTTCTCACGCACCGTCAGATCGCCGTAGAGGCTGAACGACTGCGACATGTAGCCGATGCGGCGCTTCACCGCCTCGGGGTCGGCGCCGACGTCGTGCCCGAGGACGAGCGCGCGGCCCGCGGAGGGCTGCAGGACGCCGCAGAGCATCCGGATGATCGTCGACTTGCCGCTGCCGTTCGGGCCGAGCAGGCCGAAGATCGCGCCGCGGCGGACCTGGAAGCTGACGCGCTCGACGACCGTCTTCGGGCCGAACCGACGCGTCAGCTCGCGCACCTCGATCGCGAGCTCCGTCACGGCGTGCCTACGGTCTCGAACCAGACGTCAGCGGACATTCCGGGCAGGACGACGTCGAGGCCTTCGTCCAACGTCACCTTGATGCGAAACACCTGCTTGGAGCGCTCTTCAGGCGTCTGGACGTTGCCAGGCGTGAACTCGGCGCGCGTCGCGATCGCGCTGATGTGTGCCGCGTGGCGGGTCGCGGGGGCGCTCGTCGTCGTGACGTGTGCCAGGTCGCCGACGGCGAGGTTCAAGCGGCTCTCTGGGAGGTACGCGCGGACCCAGAGCCTCCGCGTGTCGAGCATCGAGAGCACCGGCGCGCCGCCTGAGACCAGGTCGCCTGGGCGCAGATCGAGGGCTTCGATCACGCCGTCGAGCGGGGCGCGCACGGTGAGCTCTTCGAGCGCGCGCTCGATGGCCTCGAGTGAAGCGCGCGCCGCTGCCACCCGCGCGCGCGTCGCAGCGACCTCCTCAGCGCGATAGCCAGCCTCTGCGAGCGCGAGCGCGGCGTCGGCTTCACCGAGCTGGGCGCGGCCGGCCGCGATCGCCTCGGGCCGTGTCCCTTCTTCGAGCAGCGCGAGGCTCGTCTCGGCCACGAGCACGCCGGCCCGGGCTGCGGCGCGCGCGGAGATGCGGCGCTCGAGCTCTTCGCGGCTGATGACGCCGTTCGTGACGAGGCCCTCGGCGCGGGTCACTTCCGCCTCGGCCAACGTCGCGTCGGCGCGCGCAGACTCGAGCCGCGCGCGGCCGGCTGCGATCTCCTGCGGGCGCGGCCCCCGCTCGAGCTCGTCGAGCCGCGCGGCGAGCGCGTCGCGCCGGAAGCGCGCCTGCGAGACCTCGTCCGGCCGGAGCCCCGCGACCGCGCGCGCGAGCTCGGCTTCGCGGACCGCGAGCTCGGCGGCAGCGGCCGCGCGGCGCTCGTTGAGGTCGAACGGTTCGAGCTCGACGAGCGCTGCGCCGGCGACGACGCGCTCGCCCTCTTGGACGTGGACCGCCGCCACGCGGCCGCCGACGCGGGACCCGAGCCGAATCTCGTCGGCTTCGACGATCCCAGAGACGTGACCGTCGACCGGGAGCGGGCGATTCAGGAACCAAATGACCGCCGCGATGGCTGCGAGCGCGAGGAGGACAGGTGCGCGGAGCTTCACGGGCTGCATGGTAAGGGCCGCTCCGCGCTCCGTGGCTCGCAATCTAGAGCGCCGTCGACAGGGCCGTCGACAGGGCCGTCGACAGGGCCGTCGACAGGGCCAATGACAGGGCCGATGACAGGGCCGATGACGGCGCGAACGAGAGCGCCATCGTCGCGCCGTTGGCGGTGACCGCGAGGACCGCCGCGCGCGTCCACGTGAGCTGCGTCAGCGCGCGGAAGAGGACCCACTCCGTTGCCACGACCGAGAGCTCGATCGGCCACCAGGCCACGCCCAGTTGGTGCGCTGCGAGCCACGCGAGCGGGTGGGTGAACGCGTTCATGGCGAGGCTGTCCATGAGCGCGTCTCGGCGCGCTCTGCTCGGCGCCAGCGCCACGACGATCAGCGCCTCGACGCCGAGCGTCAGCGCAAATGCGAGCGCCCAGGTCCTCATGTGACGGCCGCGACGCGTTCCTCTGCGGTGGAGCCCAAGCACGCGAGGGCCAGGATGGGGAGCTCGATCCAGGCGTGCACGGCGGCGAAGACGGCGTAGACCGTGCGTGCGTCCGTGAACGCCAGCGCGAACCCGAGGGTGAGCCCCGCGCAGCTCGCGAAGGCGAGCTCTTGGGTGCTGCGCCAGCGCGGCCAACAGAGCGGCGCGCGCTCGATGGCGGCGCCAGCTCCGAGCCGCGGCAGGACGTGCAGCACGACGGCGTAGTGCATGCACTGCAGGAACGCAGCGGCGCGGAAGAGGTCGAGCGCGCCAGGGGAATCGACCCAGGCGCCCGGCACGAACACACCGAGGTGGCGCTCGAGCGCGCCCACCCCCGGCGGCCCGTGGCTGGAGAGCTGCGCGCCGAGCGCCCCGCTGGGGACCCCGAAGGTCGCCTCTAGCGCGGCTGCGAGGGCGCCCGCGGCCGCGCCGCTCGCGATCAGGGCCGGGAGCAGCCCAAAGACGACCGAGCACAGAAGGAGCGCTCTCTGGCGCGCTCGTCCCCGCAGCCGTTCGGCGAGGAAGCCGACCGGCGTCAGGTTGTGCAAGACGGCGAACCAAACGATCGCTTCCAACGGGCATGCCCGCGCCGACCACAGCGCGAGGGTGATCGCGACGACGGTCGCTGCGAGGCCGGCTGCAACGGTCCAAGGGGCTTGGGCGAGCGCCCCGCGCGCGCGCAGCCGCGGCACGACGGCCGCGACCACACCCGCGACGAGCGCGGCGCCGAGCGCGAGCTCGAGCGACGTGCGCAGCATCGGCGCCCCGCCCCCGCCCAGCGCGACGAGCCGCAGGGCGACGATCGCCGCGAGCCCTGCCCACAGCCAGCGCGCGAGCGCCCGCCCGACCCGCGCGCCAAAGCGAGCGTCGACATAACGCAGCTCCGCCAGGACGTGTGGGAGCCCGAAGAGCGCCAACGACAGGGAGTACACCCAGAGCGGCGCTGCGGTGGCTGATGCAGCCGTCACCAGGACGCCGATGGTCGCGACGACGCCTGTGCGACGGCTCACCGCTCCCGCCCTCCCGGTCCAGCGTCGGTCGGGGAGTGCCGGGCGAGCGCGGCCGGGCGCCTCTCGCTCATTTGTCTCGACCTCGCAACCCGCGACGCACCAAGAGGATGGCGGCGACGGCGGCGAGAATGGCGAGGACCAAGACCAAGGAGTGGGACTCCGGGCCGATCGTGGGGGGGAGGACGTCGAGCAGCATGGTGCCACGCAGTCTAGGAGCCTGCGCCACAGAACACGATTCGCATCGCGGCGCTCCCGCACGCCGGAGCCGCGTTGCAGCAAGGTCCCAAATTGCATCAAGCTATGAGGAACTTGCTGCGCCTTGCGCCGACGCACGGGAGCACCACGCTGCGAACCGCGCTCTCTGGCGCCGGCTCCTAGGCGAGCTGGGGCCGCGCGGCCGCGCCAGGGGCGGGCGGCCCCTTGGCGCGCACCTGTCGAGGGGGGACGCCGGTGCGACCACGGGCTTGCGCGCGGCCGCCACGTTCGTTCGCCGGCCTCGCTACACTGCCCCGGATGGGCTGGCTGCGTCGTACTCTCCTCGTTGTCTTGGCGCTCTGCGCCGCGGCCTATGCGCACCGCCCGCTCGTCGGCGTGGGGTTCCTCGGCGACGACGCTCGCACGCTCTTGGAGCTCGATACGGCGCTGCGCGAGGGCGACGCCGGGGCCTATTGGCGGGTCGACGCGCTGCACGGGCGGCCGCTCGCGGCGTGGTCGCTCGGGGTCTCGACGGCGCTGCACGCGCGCGAGGGGCGCTATACGCCCGGCGACGCTGGCCGCTTGCGGCTCGAGGGGCTCGTGCTGCTCCTCGTCGCTGCGCTCGGGATGCGCGTGACCGTCAGGCGCGGGCTCGCGCCGTGGACCGGCGACGAGCACGGCCGCGCCGCCGGCTTCACAGCGGCCGTGCTGTTGCTCGTGCACCCCCTTGCGATTCCCTCGGCGGCGCACCTCGGCGACCGCGGCGACATGCTCGCCCTCGCCATCGGCCTCTGGACCATCGCGGTGTACCTGACGTTCCGTCAGGCGCGCTCGCGGGTCGGGGTCGGTGTCGCTTGGTGCTTGACGTTCGCAGCCTCGGCCTCGTCCCCGATGGCCTACGGCCTCCCTGTGGTGCTCGGCGTGCTCGAGCTCGCCTCTGCCGACCGCCACCGACGGCTCGCCCGGCGTGTGCGCATGGGGGTGACGACGGCGGCCGCGTTCATGGTCGCAGTCCTGCTGGAGCGCGTCGTGCGCGCGCTCCTCGGCGGCGAGGCCTCGCACGTCGCGCAGGTGGACCGCAGCCCGCTCGCGCTGTTCGGCGTCGCCGCCGAGAAGCTCGGCGTGCTGGTGCTGCCTGTGAACACGACCGGGGTCGGCGTCTTCGGCTACCTCCTCGCCGTCCTCGCCGTGCTCGCGGCGCTGCACCCAGCCTTTGTCGCGGCGCGCGCAGCGCCGCGCCTCTGGGGACGGATCCTCGGGGCCTGGGCCGCGTGCATCGCGACGCTCCTCGTCCTGACGTGGTCCGTGCGCTCTGCGCCCGCGGAGCTGGGCGACACACGCGCATTGCTCGCGGGGGCCGCGTTGATGGCCGCAGGCCTCGGAGTCGCGTCTACGGCGCTCTCGGGCGCGCGTCGCACGCTCCTCCCCGCGCTCGCCGTCATTGTGTACGCGCCGCTCGCTGCCGGCAGCGCCGCGACGATCGAAGAGGCCGCGCGCCGTGTCGGCGAGACCCATGCGGCGCTCTTGCGCGCGGGGGAACAACGTGGCTGGGACGAGCTGCTCGTTGTGCTCGATCCGCCGCGCAAGGTCGCGGGCGTGTCCGCGCTGCGACCGCAGGACGAGGAGGCGCTCGTCGCATGGCCCTTCCTGCCTGAGTCGGGGCGCCCGCTCGCGGTCTTCGGCCTGCCGAGCGCGGCCTTGCGGCTCTGGACGGAGAGCCCCGAGTTCGAGGCCGTGCGCCGCAAAGGCTGCACGTTTGTCATGCCGAACGGCGGCGACCCTTGGACGCTCGACGTACCCGTCGACGCATTCGGGACGGCGACCTTGCGTTGGTCGGGCGAGAGCGCGAGCCCGAAGGGCGCGACGTTCGACCCGCTCCGCACGCGCGCGCTGGTCGCCACCCCCCTCGCAGAGCCGACGCGCGACATGGGCGCGCCGCTCCTGCGCTTCGAGGCGGAATCGCCCGCCGCGCGCGACGGGCAGGACGGCGTGATCACGGGGACTTGGGTGCGCGAGGGCGCGAGCTGGGCCGCGCGCTTCGACCTCGAGCGGCAGCTTGACTGGATGCTCGCCGGCAAGGTGCGCTCGCTCTGGCTGCCCGGGCACCTTTCCCGCGTCGAAGAGGTCACGGCGCTCCCTGCGTTGCCCTCGCTGCCGAGCCCGATCCGGCCCCGGGTCGTGGGGGCCGACTGGGTCTTCGACATGTCCGTGGCCGCGCCCGAGCGCGCGCTCGATGTCTCCGAGTGGGTGCTCGCGCGGTGGGACCCTGTCGCGCGGACGTACACCGAGGACGCGGGCTTCGAGGACGGCGGGCTCTTGCGGATCGCGGACGTGGCCACGGTCGGCCACGCGGTCGTGTGGTCGCTGGAGCGCCGCGTCGACGGTGTGACGATCGCGCGCGCCAAGGGCTCGTTCTGAGCGCGCAGGCTGGACGGGCGCGCATGGGGCGCACGACGCGCGATTCGGATACCCTCTCCGGCCGCCGCCGACGGGCAAAGCCCGCGCGCCGCGCGTCTCGCCCGGCATGTCTCGGCCGTACGCGCGGCCCGACGCGCGGCACCACGCGCGGCCCGACGCGCGCGCGCTGGCTAGGTCCACTTGGCGCACCCCCACGAGCGATGACGACCCAACCCTCCACCGACCTCGACTGGTTCCCGAACCCTCGACCCGAGCGTGATTATGAGATCCGCTTCGAGGCGCCCGAGTTCACCTGCGTCTGTCCAAAGACGGGGCAGCCTGACTTTGCGACGATCCGGATCCGCTACACGCCGGGTGAGCGCTGCGTCGAGCTGAAGAGCTTGAAGCTCTACCTGTGGTCCTTCCGCGACGTCGGCGCGTTCCACGAGGCGATCACGAACAAGATCCTCGACGACCTCGTCGCGGTCACCTCGCCCCGGCGGATGACCGTCGAGGGTGACTTCTACGTGCGCGGCGGGATCAAGACGGTCGTCGAGGTCAGCTACCCCTGAGCCGCACCGCGGGCAGGACGCGGGCGGCGTCGAGGTGTCCGCGCGCGCGCGCCTGCGCTGATGGAGGAGCGCCCTTTGGGCTCAGTCGGAACCTCAGGCCGCAGGCTGGGTTGCAGTGGGGAAGAGCTACACCATGCGTTCCATTGCGACACCTCATCGGGCCCGGCGGCTCGTCGGCGCCCTGACACTCATCCCGCTCCTGGTCACCCTCCAAGGCCCCGTTTGGGGGCAATCCAAGGAGGGGCCGAAGGGCAGGCCCACAGGGCCGCTCGAGGTCCACGAGCCGCCCGCCAGCGCGGGCATCGCGTGGTTTGGGACCTGGGACGCCGCGCTCGCGGAGGCTGAGCGCACCGGCCGACCGATGCTCTTCATGTCCGCCGCGCCGCAGTGCCAGAACGTGCCCGGTGTCTGGTGACCGGGGTACCAACAGACGGACAGGAGTGTCCTGTCCCAAACGGACGTCGTCGACGCCTCGCGGGCCTTCATCTGTGTGCGCCCCCAGACGTACGAGAGCGCTGAGGAGGCCAAGATCCTCTCGTATGTTTTCGCTGGCCGCAGCGGGCTCGAGAACACATCGTTTGCGCTGCTCGATCCCAAGGGCAAGAAGCTCACACGTGGCTCGCGTTCGCCGTCGATGACCTATGGAACAGCCGCGCGCTTCGTGGAGGCGCTCAACGAGACCGCCGAAGCGTACGCCGCCAAAGCCAAGCCGATCGCAGCGCTCCCGGCGCTCGCGGACCTCCGGCTCGCGCTGAACGTCGCGGCGGCAGACATGCGGCCGCTGGTGATCGTCCGCGGCGCGGACGCGGAGTCCGCCGCGAAGCTCGCCGTCGCCGTTGCCGCGCTCGCCTGGGGCGACGCGCTCATCGGCCGCTGCCACTACGTCGTCCTCGCGGCGGAAGAGACCTTCGAGGAGCTCACGCCGATGCTCGGGGTGACCGTCGTCCAGCCGGACCCGTTTGGCCTCGGGGGCAAGGTGCTCGCGCACTCGCCGGCGGGCGCAGCGGCCACCGCGTTGAAGGCGTCCGTCCTCGCCGGCGTCGCGGCGCACAAGGTCGAGGCGCGCGAGCACGACGATCACATCCGTGAGGCGCGCCGCAAGGGGATCCGCTGGGAGTCGCTGCTCGAGGTCACCGACACGCAGGCTGCGCGCAAGCGCAGGTGAGCGCGCGCAGCGACGGCGCGGCCCCGACGCCCGGTGGGCATCAGGGCCGCGCCGTCGCGTCGTATCAGGCCTTGCCCTTCGGGCCCTTCGGCGGGGCAGCCTCGGAGGGCGCGGGGCCAGTCGCTGCAGGCGCTTCGTCCGCCGTCGGCGTGCCGGGCTTCCCTGGCGCCGTGGGCTCGACCGGGGCCACGAGGCGCCCGAGGAACTCAGGCATCTCGACGCCGCCGACGTCTTTCATCATCTGCAGCGTGGGCGGCAGCGCGCCCGCGAGCGACTGCAGGAAGCGGCTCGTGCTGGAGCCGCCCTTGCCGTCGGCGCCTTGGCCGCCCGCGCCGTCCCACACGACGATCTTGTCGAACTTGATGTTCGAGATCGCCTTGGCGGAGGTCTCAGCGAGGTGGTCGAGGTGCTCGAGCATCAGCATCTGGAAGGCCTCGTGCGAGCCGCCGCAGGCGCTGACGATCTCGCGCAAGCCGTCGGCCTTGCTCTTCAAGATCTCGTATTGACCCTTCGCCTCGGCTTCGAGGCGCGCGAACAGCGCGGCGGCCTCGCCTGCGGCGCGGATGCGCGCGCGCTCCGCCTCGGCCTCCGCGGCGACGATCGTCTCCGCCTTCTCGGCCTTGGCCGCAGACTCGAGTTGGGCGCGCTTCTGCGCCTCGATCAGCTTGCCCTGGGCCTCAGCGGCGCGTGACTCGGCGAGGTACTGGGCCTCGAGTACCGCCGCCTCAGCCTCGCGGCGGCGTGTCTCGCCGCGCTGGAACGCGTCGGCCTCTTGCAGCTTCAGGTCCGCGTTGGTCTGCGCGATCGTCGCCTTCGCGGCGTTCTCACCGGTGACGGCCTGCGCGTTGGCCTCGGCGACGCGGATCCGCATCTCGCGTTCCGCGTCCCGCACCATGGCCTCGCGCTGGAACTCCGCGGCCTTCTCGCCGATCGTGCGGTCCTTCTCGAGCTCTGCGATCTTGACGGCGCGCGCGCGCTCGGCGTCCTTCGTGCCGATGTCGCGCTGCTTCTCACGCTCGGCGACTTGGATGAAGCGCTCCTTGTCCGCTTCGGCGACGCCGATCGAGCCGTAGCGCTCTTGTTCGGCGACGTCGATGGCGGCCTGCTGGATCGCCTCCGACGCGGCCTTGCGGCCGATCGCCTCGATATAGCCCGACGAGTCGGTGATGTCCTTGATATTGACGTTGATCAACACCTGGCCGATCTTCGCGAGCTCGGGCTCCAGGCTGCTCTGGACGCGCGACAAGAACACGTCACGGTCCCGGTTGATCTCCTCGATGCGCATCGACGCGATCACCTGTCGGAGCTGGCCGAAGATGATGTCCTCGGCCTGCTTGATGATGTCCGCGCGCGAGAGGCCCAGGAGGCGCACCGCTGCGTTGTTCATGATCTCGCGCTCCACGCCGATCGCGACCGTGAACACGCTCGGCACGTTCACGCGGATGTTTTCGAGCGAGAGCGCGCCCTCCAGCGGGATCTCGATCTGCATCGGATCGAGGCTCAGGAAGTCGTAGTTCTGGATCAGCGGCCACACAAAGGCGCCGCCGCCGTGCATCGACTTCGCGGATTGGCCCTTTGTGGTCCGTCCGTAGATCACGAGGATCCGGTTCGACGGACAGCGCTTGTAGCGCCGCGCGATGATCAAGAAGAAGCCCGCGACGATGAAGACCCCGGCGAGGATCATCGTCGTCAGGAGGTTCTCGGGCGAGAAAGGAGATTCGGCGATTGGCAGCGATATCAGTTTCATCATGTGCTCCTCTACGTACGCGCGGTCGGTGCGCGGCCTTCAGCCCGCGGCTTCGACCTCGAACGTGTTCTCGTCGACCTGGCGCACGATGCGCGCTTCACAGCCCGTCGCCAGCTCTGGTCCAGTGGTCACTGCGCCGTACTCAGCGGTCCGGCCTTGCAGCGCGACGGTGATCTTGCCCTTCCCTGCGCGCTCCCCGGGGACCTTCAGGTAGACCTTCGCGGGCAGGCCGATGGCCTGGGCGGGGTCGAGGGTGCCCTCCTGGCCGAGGCTCTTCTGCAGCGAGAACAGCCACGCCACAAACACCATCATCGCGAGCCCTGAGCCGGTCGCGGCGCCAGCCGTCAACCCCGCGCCCCAACCCGACGAGCGGCCGTAGAGGCCCATCAAGCCGAAGAACGTCAAGAAAGAGGCGACCGTGCGGATCGACAGGAATCCGAAGCCGTCCGAGGCGTCGCCGTGATCGATGTCGCCGTCACCTGAGTCACCGCCGAACAGCAAGAGGACGGTCTGTAAGCCCAAGATCGCGCCGCCGAGCACGGCGGCCCCGAGGTAGAGGGCGCCGCCCCCGAGCTGCGAAAGGTCAGGGAGCTGAACGGCGAGCGCAGTGAGGTCCCTTTGGGGCGGGACGGCGCGGGCGAGGCTGGCGAAGGCGTCGTGCATGGCGGGTGGGTGAGGGGGCCGCTGCCCACTCTACTCCCCGCGCGCGAACCTCTTCACCCTCAACGTGCATCCCCTGGGACCGGAGGTCAGCGCACCCGCTCGAGGGCTTCGAGGCGGGCCTCGAGGCGCGCCAGGCGCGCGTCTCGTTGGGCGAGCGCTGCTTCGAGGCGCTGGATGACGAGCCCCGCCGCGCGCTCGACCCCTAAGCCGACGAGGGCCTCGATCGAGGCCGTCCCGGCGCCGCTCGAGGCGTCCCAAGCGGTGCCGATGATCCGGCTGAGGTCCGTCGCGCGCAGCGCGTCAGGGGCGATCGCGACGGCGACGCCGTCATCGAGGCCCGAGGGCACGAGCAGGTCGCCGACGCGGCACACCCCCCGGACCTTGACCGGCGTGCGCCCAAGGAACGCGATCGCGGCGAAGCCCTCCCGCGCGTCGAGCGCGGCGTCAGGATGGTTGCCGATGACCGCCGGTCGCGTCGTGACGACCATGAAGCGCTCGGCGCCTGCGAGCGACCTCGAGATCCGCCCCGCGCGCACGCCGACGACCTCGCCCGGCGCGACCACCTCGCTCGGGACGGCGAGCTCGAGCCATTCGGCATAGTCGGCGCCGCCGCCGAGGAACGCGCCGTCGCAGAAGACGTCGCCGGAGCTGTCGACCCGGAACTCGACGTCGTTGGTGTTGCGCGCCTCGATGAGCGAGCCCGAATTGATCGAGCGATCGAGGCGCAGCGGCAGCGCCCCCGACGTGATGTCGAGGCCCGGCCCAGCGCCACGGTGGATCACCTGGAACGCGCTCCCAGTGTTGCCGAGCCCCGTGGTCTCGACGAGCACACCGCGCGCTGCGCCGTCGCCGGTCGCGACGACGTGCAGCGCCGGGTCGGTCGATGCGTTGGTGTTGTCGATGAGCGTGATCCGCGCAGCGGTCGCGCCGGCTTGGTGCGTCACGTCGAGGGTCGGCTGTCCGGTGAAGTCGCTCGCTACGGTCACGCGCCCCTCGAAGACGCCTGCGAGCGCGCTCCCGATCGCGCGCAACGGCGCGCCTGCCGCGCCGAGCTCGGCGCGGTCGCCAGCCTGAGCTCCGAACCGCGCGCCCAACTGAGACGTGACGAGCTGGTTGGCGAAGTCCGGCCGGACCTTGGTGCCCTGGATCGCCGCGTTCACATCGACATCCGCGTCGCGCACGGCGCCGTCAGCGAGCGCGCTGCTGTCGACGGCGTTCGGGGCGAGCTCGGCCGCCGTGATCGACCCGTCGGCGATGTCCGCAGCGGTGATCGAGCCGTTCTGGATCGCGGCGGACCCGACAGAGCCCGGCGCGAGGTCGGCGCCCGTCACTGAGCCGTCGAGGATCGTGAGCGAGTTGACCGCGCCGGGCGCGAGGTCGACCGACAGGATGCTGCTGTCGAGGATCTTCAGGGAGTTGACCGCCGAGTCCTGCAGCTTGGAGCCGCTGACCGCGCCGGCGCCGAGGTCCGCAGAGCCGATCGTCCCGTCGAGGATCGCATTGGAGGTCACCGAGCCCGCTGAGAGCGCGAGCGCGCCGATCGCGCCTGGCGCGAGCTTCGCTGCGGAGACCGCGCCGTTCGCGAGCGCGTTCGTGTCGACCGACTGCGGCGCGAAGTCGGGCGTGTCGAGCAGCACGCTCAACTGTCGGAAGGCCGTTGAATCGAGGCCATCCAGCTGGTCCGCGTTCAGCAGCGGCACGACGTTGCGCGAGTTGATGAGGAACGGTGGCTGGCCCGTGGTTACGGTCGAAACGAACTGGACGGCGCGCGCGACGCCGGCGACGTCGAGGCGCGCGTTGGGGTTGGTCGTCCCGATCCCCACCGAGCCCGAGCCCGCGACAAAGAGGTTGGCGGTCAGTGGATAGAGGCGCCCGATGCTCGGCACGCTCGACGCTTCGAGGCACGCGCCGCTCGCGATGTCCTCCACAGAGCCTGCGCAGACGAGCGTCGGCCCGCCGACGACTTGGCTCTGTGGCGGGACCGACGTCGTGTTGTTCGGGGCCAGCCCTTGGGTCGTGAGGCCGCCGCCCGACGCCGCGGCGCCGGCTTGCGACGCGCCGCGCCCGCTCGAGACCCTGAGCTCGCCGAAGGCGCCGAGCTCGAACGGCACGAACGAGCCATCGCCTTGCCCGCGCAAGACACGCCGTTCGCTGTCAGCGATGAGCTGCACGTCCCATGTGCCGTCCCGGTCGAGGTCGATGGTCTCCACCGCCATCCAGCCGGTGCGGGTGGGCGCGTCGACTTCGACGGGGAGGAAGCGGCCGGCATCTGCTTGCAGATGAAGCCGCGCCTGGCCGTCGCCCGCGAGCCCGAAGAGGTCGACGCGACCGTCGCGATCGAAGTCGCCGAACGCGGCGTCGCGCCAGGTGAGCCCGGCGAGGCCAGCCGCCTGGGTCATGTCTTCGAAGCGCCCATCGGCTTGTTGGCGCAAGAGGACGCCGCGGCCGTCGTCGAGGATGACGAGCGCGTCCAGCGGCCCATCGCCGTCGATATCCGTCCACGACCAGCGGCGGACGCCCGACCCGACGGGCGCGGTCGGCGCGCCTTGGGCCGCGGGGGCGGCGCGCCGAGCGCCTGTGGGTCGAGCCCTGGCGACGCCTGCAGCGAGAGCGGACTGAGCAGGAAGAGGACGGCGTCGAGCAGGAACGCAGGGGGGATCATCGCTCGGTTCAGGCAGCCGCCGGCGGAGCGCCGGCGCACGCATCGCGGGGGAGACGGCAGAGGAAGCAGCGGACTGGGGGCGCGCGGCGACGGTTGCGAGCGACGTCACCCGGCTCCTTCCCCGCGCGCATGGGATTGTGTCCCACGTCCCGTCCATAGGGGTGCCTCACCCCGAGATATGCGCCGGTGTGTCCGGTGTACGCGCCCCTGACGTGGCCAACGGTGCTACCGCACGGCGCGCGTCGCTGTGCGCCGCTCGTCGACGTGTTTGCGCCCGTTGCCTCGATTGGGCCGCGCGCCTCGATTGGGCCTATCGCGGCGACTCGGGCCGCGGCGGCGCGCCGTCGTCTGCAGCGAGCGCGTCGAGGCGCGCGGTGTACATCGCGGCGAGGTCGGGGCGCTCCTCGGCTTCCGCCAGCGCGCGGAGTCGGCGCAGCGCCGCGCGGGCGCGCACAGGGTTGGGCGTGCGTGCGTGGATGTCGAGGGCCATCTCGAAGCGCACGCGGGCCTCTGTGAAGCGCCCCTCTGTCGCTAGGACCTCGCCGAGGCCCTCGAGCGCCGCGGCGGTCAAGCCGCGGTCCGAGATCGCTCGGGCTTGGTCGCCTGCCTGGCGCAGCGCGGCCGCGGCCTCGTCTTGCTTGCCCTCCGCCGCGAGCGCTCGCCCCAACACGATCTCGGCGTCGGCGCGCCTCGCGAGCGCGACCGGCCCGTCGCCGCCACGCCGCGCCAACGCGAGCGCTTCGCGCGCGAGCGCCGTGGCTGCCGCTGCAGCGCCAGGCTGCGCGAGCAGCGCCAGCGCGCGCTGCTTGGCGACGTCGGCGCGCGCAGCGTCTGAGTCGAGCACCTCCGCAGCGGCGCGCGCGAGCTCGAGCGCGGCGGCGGCGGCGGCGCCTTCGCCTTGCGCGAGCCGCAGCCGCGCGAGGTTCAGGTTCGTCGAGAACACGCCAGGCCAGTACGTCGCGACCAGCGCGTCCGGCCGGGCTGGCGCGAACGTCGCCAAGTCGCGGGCCTGTTCGTAGAGCGGCAACGCGGCCTCCGCGCGCCCGATGCACTCGTTCACGATCCCAAGGTTGTTGAGCGCGTCCGCCTGCTGCTCACGGTCTCCGAGGCCGCGCGCGAGCTCCAGCGCCTGCTCGAAGTGCAGCGCCGCAGCGGCGAGGTCGCCCCGCTGGAACGACTCGCTGCCAGCCCGGTTGTGGTCGGTCGCTCGGCGATCGATCAGGTCCGGCGCTGGCGAGGAGCAGCCGGTGAGGCCGCAAGAGAGCAGCAGGGCCACAGCCGCGGAGGCTGCTGCCCTTGTGCGCGGCGCGCGAGGCGTCGAGGGTCGTGAGACGGGGCGCGAGGGCCGTGAGACGGGGCGCGAGGGATGACGCACGGGAAGCAACATGAGAGGGCAACGCGCGGCCGTCAGTGGCCCGGAGGCGCGAGGGATGCCGGCAGCACCAGCGGCGCGGCGGGCGGCGGCGGCGAGAAATCGGCGAAGACGTTGAGGAGCGGAGACTCGCGCAACCCGAGCAGCACCGCGTTCGACTGCTCGAGCGTGCGCCGCACCTCCTCTGCGAGGCCCGGCAGCGTGCGCGACGCGGTATCGACGCGCGCGACGACATCGCCGAGGCGTTGGGCCATCGCCGGGAAGGCGTCGGTGCTGTCATTCACGTCGTCGAGCGTCGCGCGCGTGCGCTGCAAGACGTCGCTCGTGTCGGCCAGGAGCTGGTTCGTGCGGTGGAAGAGCTCCAGCGTCTGGGCCTTCAGCTCGCCCTCTCGAAGCAGTCCGCCGACGACGCCCTCGCCTTGTTCGAGCGCTCCCCCGATCGCCGCTGCTTGGGCGAGCAGGCGCTGGATGCTACCCTCGGGGTCGTTCAAGGACTTCACGAGGATGCGCGCTTCTTCTAGGGTCTTGATCGCGTCGTCGACCGGGACGTCGAGCCCGTCCGCGACGAGCCGCATCTGGCGGACAAAGGCGAAGAGGTCGCCCTCCGGACGCGCGAGCTCCGTGACGACATCGAACAGGGTGTCGACCACCAGGTTGGCCTTCGGGCCGATCTCGTCGAGCAGCGTGTGCGCGCGCTCGTTGAGCTCGTCGAGCAGCGACTCGGGTTGTTGAAACCTCAGCTCGACCGAGGTCGCGCGCGGGAGTGACGCGAGCGAGCGCCCGCGCAACGTGGCCTCGTTCATCTGGTCCCGAGTGAGACGCTCGTTGGGCGCGAGCAGCACGAGGCTCGAGCCTGTCAGCGCGCCGAACGGGCCGACCGAGACAGTGACGCTGAAGTCATCGGTGATCGACTCGCTCCATTCGTCGTCGATCGTCAAGAGCACGCGGAACCAGCGACCTTCGTGCGCGCCATCCCAGAAGTGCGGTTCGACCTTGACGACGCGGCCGACGCGGAACGACCGGAACTCGACCACGTCTCCCTTGGTCACGTAGGCCTCAGGCAGCCAGGCCTCGCACTTGCGTACGGTGCCCAACCAGCCCTGCAGCGTCGAACGCGCTGTGATGGCGAGGCCCGCCGTCAGGAGCGCGGCGAGCACAAACAGTCCCGTCAGGGAGTGGATCACGGTCTTGTTCACGTGTCGATGTCCTCCTGGCCCTCCTGGGCCAGCGGCGTGGGGCCCGCGAGCGCTCGGGGCGCGTCTTCAGGCGCAGCGTCGTCGCGGAGCGCCTCTGCAGTATGCACGGTGGCGTCCGGGCAGTACTGCCGCGTGTCACCGTGCCCGATGAGTACGAGCGCGGCGCCGTCTCGGACGGCGGCCATGAGCTCGGAGCGCACCGCCTCTTCGATCTGAGGCGGGAGGCGCGGGTCGGGGAGCGCGACGAGCAGCAGCTCAGGCGCCGCCAAGAGCGCGCGCGCGAGCCCCGCCAGGTAACGGGCGCGCGGCGCTAACTGACTGGGCAGGACCCGGCCGACGATCGTCACGCTCAGCGCGCGCAACTTGCGCTCGACGGCGGCGCTCACCTCCTGTTCAGGGAGCTGCCAGCGGTCGCGCAACGGGATCGCGACGTTGTCAGGGATCGTCACCGTGGACAGGAACGCCGGGCGCTGCGGCGCGTGCGCGACCCGCCGTCGGTGCTGGAGCAGGCGCTCACGCGGCGCGCGCGCGACATCGCTGCCGAAGAGCGTGATCGCGCCGCTCGCCAGCGGCGCGAAGCCCATCAGGCATGCGCCGACGTGGTCGGCGTCGATCCCGCCCGGCAGCTCTAGCGCGAGCGCCTCACCGCGTGTGGCACAGAACGCCGGGATGTTGCCGCGCTGGCCATGCTCTTGGAGCGTGAAGCCAGGCGTCGCGAGCGGCGCCACGCTGTGGGCTGCAGCGCCCTGGGCTGCGTCACGCCGGTCGTGGGGGCTCATGCGCGTCACGCGAGGACGGTGACCAAGAGGTCGACGAGGGCGCAGAGGACGAGGCTCTTCACGACGGCGCGGCTCGCAGCCTTCGGGACTTCGGTCGAGAAGGGCAAGAGTGAAAAGCCCTGGTGCAGAGAGACGAGCGCGATCGAGATCCCGAACGCGGCCCCGAGCAGCCCGACGTGGAGCCCTTGTTCGGGGCGAATCGCGAGCCAGAAGAGCGAGCCGCCGACCCCTTCGATCTCGCGCACGCCGACGTAGAGCGCGGCCAACGCGAAGAGCGTCGTCAGGAAGCACAACGCGACGGTGCCGAACGTGATCCCGAGCAGCCGGGGCAGGGCGAGGAAGCGGTAAGGGTCGATCCCGAAGCCCTCCAGCATCCGCAGCTCGCCGCCGACGTGCATGTTGCCGAGCTCCACGGCGACGGCTGGCGAGCTGCGCGCCACGATGACGAGCGCCGCGATGAGCGGGCCCACCTGCGTCACCAAGAGATCGCGCAGTGGCGGCACGACGACAAAGAGGCCGCTCGAGGCAACGAGCTGGCCGAGGCCGTATCCGATGAGGGCTGCGAGGAACCCCGCGACAGGAACGCCCTGCACGCCGGTGAAGTACACCTGCATGACCGTCGTGCGGCGCGTCAGCCGCCAAGCGCCGCGCGGCGTATGCGCCGTCGCAGCGAGCGTCCGTGAGAAGACCGCGCCGAGCGAGAGCGCGTCGTCAGCGAAGGCGGCGGCCTGGCTGAGCGTGCGACGGCCGAGCGCGGCGAGGGGGTTCCACATCGGTGGCTCGTGGGGGAGGCTCGGCTCAAGCGCCCAAGGCGTGGATGAGGCGCGGCAGCGCGACGTGATAGCGGCTGTCGAGCCCGAAGTGCCCGCCGTCGTGCTCGACGTGGTCATGTGGGACTCCGAGCCGGGTCAGCTCGCGGGTGAGCCGCCGCAAGCCGAGCTGCAGATGGAACTCGTCTTTGGTCCCAGCTTCGAGGTGCAGGAGCCTCAGCGCGCGCAGCGCCTCCGTGCGCGTGGCGACCGCGCGCAAAGGGTCGAACGCGAGCCAGCGCTCCCACACGTCCTCTCGGCGCTCGCCCGTCTCGACGTCCATCGGCAGGTCGAAGCCCCACGGGCTCGCTGGGTTCGGCGCGTAACACGCGGACATCGCGATGACGTTCAACAGCGCGTGCGCGTCGCCGGAGAGGTCGTAGGACTCTTCGAAGCGGGCGAGGAAGCGCCGCGGATCGCCGCCGAGGAGGGACAGGCCGCGCGCGGCGACGAGCAGCTCGTTCGCGAAGGGGTATTCGAAGCAGCAGTCGCCGCTGATCGAGGCGACGGCTTGGAACAGACCCGGCCGCTGGAGCGCCAAGTGCAGCGCGCCGAAGCCGCCCGAGCTCTTGCCGCAGACTGCGCGCTGGCCCGTCGTCGCATAGCGCGCGTCGATGAAGGGCACGAGCTCTTCCGCGACGTAGTCCTCGTAGCGGCCCGTGGCGCTCGAGTTCACGTACTGGCTGCCGCCGTAACGCGTGAAACAGTCCGGCAGGACCAAGAGCGCGCGCGGCGCCGCGCCGCGCGCGACGTCTCGGTCCCACGCCCGCACAAAGCCGCGCTTCCACGGGTGGGACTCGAGCAGCGCGTGCCCGCGACCGGTGAACCCGGCCAGGACGAAGACGACGTGCAGCGCCTCGTTCGGCGCGGCGTCCGGCGGGATGTAGACCGGCACTTCGCGCACGTGGGGATCGCCGAGCGGATTGCCGCACAGGGCGCGGCTCTCCAGCACAGGCAGCTCGACCCGGCCGGCGAAGGCCGTCGGGTCGCGGCGCGCGACGTGCTCGGAGCCCGTCATTGTGCGACCTCGTCTAGGAGCGCCGCATAGCCGGGTTGGATCCGTTCACGGATGACCCTGCAGCGCTCTGCGTAGGGGAAGAACGCGGACTTCATCGCGTTCACCGTGACGCGCTCGAGCTCGCGCAAGCCGCACCCGAACACGTCATGGGCGACGCGGAACTCGTCGGTCATCGTCGTCCGGCTCATGAGGCGATTGTCCGTATTGAGCGTGACGCGGAACTCGAGGTCGAGGAAGAACCGAAACGGGTGCTCTTCAATGCGGCGCACGGCGCCCGTGTGGACATTGCTCTGGAGGCAGCACTCGATCGGGATCCGGTGGTCGAGGACGTACCGCGCCAAGGGGCCGACCTGGACGACCTTGCCTTCATAGACCGCGAGGTCTTCGATGAGCCGGGTCCCGTGCCCGATGCGGTGCGCGCCACAATATTGCAGCGCTTGCCAGATGCTCTCCGGCCCGAAGCTCTCGCCCGCGTGGATCGTGATGTTGCCGTTCGAGCGCTTGATGAGCTGGAAGGCCTCGAGGTGGTGCTTGGCGGGGTGCCCCGCCTCTTCGCCGGCGAGGTCGAAGCCCACGCAGCCGCGGTTGAACCAAGCGACGGCGAGCTCTGCGAGCTCCAAGGACAGCGCTGCGCCCAGGTTGCGCAGCGCGCACACGATCAAGCCGGACTCGATCCCGAAGGCGCGCTGTCCGCGGCGGAGGCCCGCGAGCACGGCCTCCATCACGGCGTCGAGGCCGAGGCCCGCGCCCGTGTGGAAGATCGGCGCGAAGCGCACCTCGAAGTACACGACGTGCTCTGCTGCGAGGTCTTCGCACAGCTCGAAGGCGACGCGCTCCAGCGCCGCGGCGCTCTGGAGGACCGCGATCGTGTGGCGGAAGCCCTCGATGTACTTGGGCAGCGAGCCCTGGTCCGCGCCCTCGAAGAACCAGTCCCCGAGGCGCGCTGCGGTGACCTTGGGCAGCCCCTCATATCCGCTCGCAGCAGCCAGCTCGAGGACGGTCGCCGGTCGCAGGCAGCCGTCCAGGTGCTCGTGCAGCAGGACCTTCGGCATGCGGCGCAGTTGGTCGTCGGTCAGCGCTTGGGCGGGCATCGCAGCAATGTAGCGTCGCGGGCCGTGAAACCGCGTGATTCCACGGCGAGCCCGGTGCCCTTATGCTCTTTGCCCCTTGCTCCACGTGCTCCGACGCCGTGGGCCCCATGGTGACTCTGATGTCCGAACCCGTCCGCGTGCGAATCGCCCCGAGCCCCACGGGCACGGTCCACCTCGGCCTCTGCCGTACCGCGTTGTTCAACTGGGCCACCGCGCGCCGGCGCGGCGGCAAGTTCATCCTGCGCATCGAGGACACCGACCATGATCGGAGCACGGCCGAGAGCGAGGCGGCGATCGTCGAGGGGCTGCGATGGCTCGGGCTCGATTGGGACGAGGGCCCCGACGTCGGCGGGCCGTACGCGCCCTATCGCCAGAGCGAGCGCATCGAGCGACACCACGAGCGCGCGGGCGAGCTGCTGGCGGCGGGCCACGCGTACCGCTGCTTCTGCACCCGTGAGCGGCTCGATGCGCTCCGTGCGGGGCAGGAGGAGCGCAAGGAGACCGCGCGGTATGACGGCCAGTGCCGCGACCTGGAGCCGGACGACGTCGAGCGCCGCTTGGCCGCAGGCGAGCCGTTTGCCGTCCGCTTCCGTGTCCCAGAGGGCGCGACGACCTTTGACGACCTGGTGCGTGGAACGGTGACCTTCGCCCACGCGGAGGTCGACGATTGGGTGATGGTGCGCCAGGTGGGGGGGCCGACGTACAACTTCGTCGTCGTCTGCGACGACATCGACATGCGCATCACCGAGGTGCTGCGCGGCGAGGAGCACCTCGTGAACACGCCGAAGCAGCTGCTTCTGTATGCCGCGTTTGGTGCCCCTGCGCCCGCGTTCGGGCACTTGCCGCTGATGCTCGGCCCCAACCGCAAGAAGCTCTCGAAGCGCCATGGCGATACTGCGCTCGGGGACTATCGTGCCAACGGCTACCCGCGCGAGGCGATCGTCAACTTCCTTTGCCTCCAGGGCTGGGCGCTCGACGGGGCCACCGAGGTCTTCGATGTCGCGACGTTCGTCGAGCGCTTCGATCCGCGCGATGTACAGAAGGCCGGCGCGGTCTTCGACTTCGACAAGTTCAAGTGGCTGTCCGGTGAGCTGATCCGGCGTCAGCCGTTGGCGCTCGTGGCTGAGCGCTGCGCGCCGTTTGTCGTCGCGGGTGGGCTGGCGACCGAGGGTGAGCTCCGCGAGCGAGCGCGCTGGTTCGAGCAGGTCGTCGCCGGGGAACAGGAGCGCATCCTGCTCTACTCGGACCTCCCGGGCCGCATCGCGCACTTCTTCGCTGCAGACGAGGCTGTGCCCTACGCTGCAGACGCCGAGGCGGGCGCGCGCAAGCACGCCGGGCGCATCGAGACCCTCGCCGCGTTCCGCGCCTGGCTCGCCGCGCAAGACCCAGCGGCCTCGGCCGAAGTCCTCGGCGCGGGCGCGAAGGCGTTCGTGGCGGCGGCTGGGCTCAAGTTGCCGGCGTTGTTCCAACCCCTGCGTTGCGCGCTGACAGGCATGGCGGGGGGGCGCGACCTGTTCGACGTCGTCGTGTTGTTGGGGCGCGAGCACGCCTTGGCGCGCATCGAGGCCGCCGAACGGCGCCTGGCGTGAGCCCCGACGCGCCTGCCGTCTTTGGCCCCGGGGGCGGTCGCGCCCCGGCCCGCGCCCGGTCGGCGGTCAAGGTGTGGGCGCGGACTGCCGAATGAGGCTGCGTGGAAGACGCCGCTGAAGGAGCTGCCGACCGGGCGACAGAGCGGCCGGCTGAGCCGCCGACAGAGCGGCCGGATGAGCCGCCGACAGAGCGGGCTGCCGAGCGCCGCGCTGAGGTCGAGGAGCGCATCCGCGTCCTGCGCGCGGACATCGCGCGCATGGAACGCGGCAGGCAGCCAGGGCCACACGCGCGCTTCCGGGTGATCGTCTGGTCCGTCGCGCTCGTCGGGTTGTTCTCGGCGCTGCGGCCGGGGGCGGCGCTGGCGGGCGGCCCGCGGGTGCGCCTTGTCGCGGGCGCGGGCACCGCTGGCGGCCACCGCCTCGAAGCGCAGGGCGCCACCGCGCCAGTCGGGCCTGGGGACGTTCTCGTCGCGAGCCCCGAAGGGCGCCTCGAGCTGAGGGTGGGAGGTGGGGCCCTCGTGGTCCACGGAGGAGGGCGGGCCCTCGTCGAGCGGCTGGGGCCTCCGTCGCTGCGGGTCTTGCGCGCGCCGGCCTACGCCAGGGGACCCCTCGCGGTGACGACTCCGGACGGGCACCTCAGCGTGCCAGAGGGCGTCACGGTCCGCATCGCTGGCGCCGACCCGGCGGGCTCCAGCCCGACCCCGGGGGGCTCGGGCGCTGCCGCTGGCGCTCTGATGCACTCGCCGTGGACGTTCGAGGCCGACGCGCCCGGCGCCGAGCTGTGCGACGCGACTGGCACCCACCCCGTTGTGGTTGCGGCGTTTTGACGCTGGTTGTTCGCTAGGAGCCTGCGCCACAGAACGCGGTTCGCAGCGTGGTGCTCCCGTGCGTCGGCGCAAGGCGCAGCAAGTTCCTCATAGCTTGATGCTATTTGGGACCTTGCTGCGACGCCGCTCCGGCGTGCGGGAGCGCTGCGATGCGAATCGTGTTCTGTGGCGCAGGCTCCTAGGCCCGCCTGGGGGGAGGGGGCGCCCGTCTCCCCGTCAGGGCGCGGGTGTGCGCTTCCGCTCGGCCCCGCTGCACCCTAGCCCGCACGTCGCGGCGCGGGGGCGACGCCGCCTGGGGCATCGGGGGTCTGGGATGGACACGCGGGGCCCTGGAGCCCCCTCAATGCGAGCGGCGGCATGGGTTTTGCGTAGACCTCTCCGCGGAGTGGCTTGCCATTCCCCGCTCTTTGACACTTCGGTGCGCAGAGAATTCGAATTCGGCGCGGAGGGGCCTTCCGTGCGCTGAGAGAGCACCCCCCAGGTTGGCGCACGCTGGCTCTGGGGTTGGGGGACACCTCTGGGGGCGCGTGGCATGGGGAGGATCCCCCAGGGCGGTCATCCAGGACGGTGGCTCAGGGCGGTCATCCAGGACGGTGGCTCAGGGCTGTCATCCAGGACGGTGGCTCAGGGCAGTCATCCAGGACGGTGGCTCAGGGCAGTCATCCAGGACGGTGGCTCAGGGCTGTGGTCCAGGATAGTGGCCTGGGTGGTGTCGAAACGCCGCGATTCCTCTACCATGGACGGCTCCCACCGTTCCGCTTGCACCCTGGCTCTCCCTCGCGAGCGCCAAGCCTGCATGCGGGGCTTCGAGTCGTTTTTCCCCCGATCGGTCCGCCACCCCAGACCGCCAGTCGATCGCTTCGTTCCTCCCGGCCCCACACCAGCTCGGCTCCCACTCGCAGCCCACGTCCACGCGGCCCTGGCAAGACCTCTTGCTCGGACCTCGGGAGTGGGTCCCGGGCGCAGTGCTGGACTGTGGCGGTCACCAGGCCTGTCGACCATCCGGTCGAACGGTCGGGTTCCGCAAGAGCTCTGCGCACCACGCCCTGCGCGCACCACAACTCTGGCTTGATCCTCTCGGTTGGACCCGCACGGGTTGACCCAGGCCTCAGACCTCGAACCTGACCGCATCACCTCGCCTCGACCTGTGCGTCAAGCGAACCACCACGAACTCGTACGCCCCGCAACTCGCAACCCGCATCTGGCAACCCGCATCCGGCACCCCGCATGGGGCGCCCTGCACTCGGAACGTCACCGCGAGCCCTCATGATGAAGACTGAATCCCTCCACCGAACAGGCGAAGACTCGCGCTACGCGCGGTCTGGCGCCGATCTGACCTGCGCCCTCGGGCTCGCCTTGGCCGCGCTCGGCGTCACGGGCTGTGGCGGCGGCTCGACGGGAGGCACCCCGCAGACCCCAGGCGGGGTCAACACGGACAATGTCGAGTTCTTCTTCAACGAGACGAACAGCGGGGGCACGGCGCAAGAAGTCGGGCTCGTCGCGGCCTACTACGGCCGCTTCGTGCAGGTCTTCGGCCTCGACTCGCCGCTGAACTCGCCGACGCCGCCCGTGCGGGTGCCGATGTCGGACGGCTTCGTGATCAACCCGGCGCTCGTCTCCATTGGCGGCGAGTACTTGATCGAGACCAATGCGGTCACCGGTCAGGACCAACTCATCATTCTGCGGGACGTGACGGACGAGTCGCCGAACGGAGGGCGCGCGCAGTTCTTCGATCTGCTGCAGCAGGTCGAGTCGGGGCTCCCGACCATCCGCGTCGCCGACGTGGGGACCGTGGGCGTCTTCACAATGGTCCCGCGCAACGCGACGATGGTGCTCGTGTTCGACGACCTGCTCGACCCCAACACGATCGACGCGACGACGATCCAACTGGTCTCGGGCTACCCGCCGACCAACCCGTTCGAGGCGCGCATCCTCGTGGACGTGCACCACGGTGCGCTCGCGGACCTCGACGGTGTCCCCGGCGATGAGTTCTATCCCACGCGCGTCATCGTCGACCCGACGGTCTCGGAGATCGAGGCCTTCCAGACGAACCCGCCGCTGCCCGCGAACAGCACGGGCCTCCCGCCGAGCATCGACTCGAACCGCGCGAACCTGCTGCTGTCGATCCCGACCCTGAAGAACCCGGCTGCAGGTCAGCAACGGGTGCTCCAGACCCCGACGGGCCACGCGCTCTCCGCGCAGGCCAACTTCCCGGCCAACCTCGGCCTGCCGACGCAGCCGGTGCTGCGCGCCTTCCGTTCGGGGGGCCGGCCGGACCTGTTCGACATCGCGCAGAACCCGTTCAACGGCTTCCTGCAGGACAACGAAGCGCCCAAGGTCGTCGGGAGCAACCCCGTGACGCTCCCGAGCGCGCCGCAGCAAGTCGACGGCGTGCGCTTCCTGATCCCGACGCTGCAGTTCCCGTCAACGCTCTGTGCGCAGACGCCGGAAGTGGGCGACGTGATCTCGCAGAGCGGCGTGTTCGCCGAGGTCATCCTCGATTCGCCGACTCCGGTGCAGAACGGGGTCGTCAACAACATCCAGGTCCGCCTCATCCAATACCCGAGCACTTGGACCGGCCCCGAGGAGTGGGAGCAGTTCGGGCTCGGTGACGCGACGTACGAGTCGGCTTACGACCCCGCAGATGACCTCGGCCGCCAGGCCTGCTTCGTCAGCGTTCAGCCGCGCCCGACGGGTTACCCGGCGGAGCCTGTGACGGGCATCGATCCCTTCTCGACGATCCGCGTGCGCTTCAGCGAAGCGATGGACCCGTCGTCGCTGACGGCGTTCGACTCCTTGACGCTGACGCGCACCGCGGTGCCGAGCACGGGCATCCCGTCGACCGACCAGTTCGTGATCGGCCGCGTCGGGCAAACCGCGGACCTGCGGGACTTCACGTTCCAGCCGGACCTGCCCTTGAACCACATCGCGGGCCAGGCCGAGAGCTACTTCGTGGCGATCGCGTCCGGGCAGTTCGCCCCGCGTGACCTCGCGGGCAACGCGGTCAGCGTGTTCGAGCAGGTTCAGCTGCGGGTCGACCCCGCTGCGAACGCGCAGCTCAACGGCGGACGCGTCAGCCGCTTCGTCTCGATCGACGAGGAGTTCCCGATCGCCGCTTCCGGTGAGACTCTGCTGCCGGAGTGGGGCGGTCAGCTCCTCGTCGACAGCGGGCGTCAGCTCATCCGTCCGCGGCCGGTCGTCCGCTCGCAGATCTTCATCGATCGTGAGCAGCCGACCTTGCAGGGCCAGACGCCCTTCTCGAACGGCATCGTGACGCCGCTCTCGAACTTCGGCTCGAAGATGCAGACGCTCTGGCGCTATGCGGATTGCGGCTGGTCGATCAACGACGGCACCAACCTGAACCTCGATGTCGAGGGGCTCGGCTGGTCGCCGGCCGGCGGCTCGATCGTCGCGGACGCGTTCGATGAGTTCGAGATCCGGCTCGCGCACAGCCGCTGGGCGCCGGACGAGATCATCGACGCGGGCAGCTTGTTCCCGCTGTATCCGAGCTCCGGCCTCGTGCAGATCTTCACGAACAACCTGCTCGCCAACGAGCCTCAGGTCGTCGTGCATCCGCGCGAGCTCGGCTACATCATCAACCCGGCGGACGTGGTCATCGCGCCGAGCGGCACGCGCATCGTGCCGTTCCCGCTCAACCGCAGCGTGCCGGTCGAAGAGCGTCGCACCTATACCTGGCGCGACACCTCGATCCGCACCCGCTCCGGCTTGCAGAACGGCGGCGTGGATCCCTCCTACTACCTGACCGCGCTCGGTCTCCCGGTCCCGACGGCGCCGAACAAGTTCTACCCCCCCGGTGAGGTCCAGACGGCAGGGCTCCCGCTCCTGCTCGAGTTCCGCACGTACCGCGACGACTCGGCGTTGGGCATCAACGGCTTTGACATCAACCTGGCCGCAAACTCGTCCTCGAAGCCCTACTTCCGCGCGTTCTCGACGGGCGGGATCCGGCAGAACGGGCAACCGAAGTTTGTCGACCCGGACAACGAAACCCAGGCAAACGGTGGCTTCAACCCGGGCTCCACGGTCCCCGGCGCGGTGACGTACGGCCTCGACAACTCGGTGTACCTCGGCGCGCTCGACCTCGTCGTGCGCATCAGCCGGGCGCACTCGGTTTGGTTCCGGTCTGCGATCGTTGGCGAGCCCGCGTTCATCGGCCGCAACTATCTGCCGCCGACGCTCGAGCCGCGCGCGGAAGACCAGCCGATCGGCACCTCCATCGACGTCGAGTTCCGCGGCGCGACGGCGATCGCATACTTCGCGACGCCGCCGGCCACGCCGCCGCCCGGCATCCCCGGCAACTCGCTGGCCTGGATCGACAACGACTCGGGTGACCAGAACCCGAACGACCCGGGCAGCGTGGGCGGCGCCCAGCCGTTCACGGAGTACCAGATGAACGCCTTCACGCTCGATCTGTACGGCGACTACTACAACGAAGTCGACCCGCCGATGAACGTGCACCGCACGACGAACGGCAACCCGGGGCTCACCTTCCTGTCGGGCGACTCGACTTGGAAGACGGACGTATCCGCGATCTCCGGCGCGCAGTTCTACCAGGTGCGCCTCAACTTCCTGGCGAACATCGCGACGGGCGAAGCCCCCGAGCTGTCCGCGTTCGCCATCTCCTGGACGCAGTGAGACCCAAGGGGCCGCGCCTCGGGTGACCACCTCGGGCTCGGCTCAAGCTTCAACAGGTTCGAGGTCGCGGGGCCCAGCGCCAACCGGCGCGACGCGCAACGGCGCTGGACCCCCTGACCTGCTTCCCCCCCAACCATTCGCAGTTCCAACATCGCTTCCAGCACCCCCCAGGCATTGGCGATGGCAATCTCCCTTCTTCATCGATCGTCCATGAGCACCCAACCTCGCGGCGCGAAACCGAGCGCGTCTCCGGCCTCCGTCACAGCGTCCAAGCTGGCCGGTTGCCTGCTTGGCCTCTCCGCCGGTGTCTTCGGCCTCGCTGGCTGCAGCGGTTCGAGCACGCCTTCCCCGATCACGAACCCGACGACGACGGACTTCATCGTCGACGGCGTCAACGTGGTCAACGGCTCGGTCTGGAAGCTGAACCGTCCCATCGACGTGCGCTTCACCGGGTCGGTCGACTTCTCGTCGATCAACTCGAACACGATCCAGATCACGGACACCACCGGGGTGCCCGCGCTCGGGACGTACTCGCTCATCAATGGGAACACCGTGCGCTTCCAGCCGCTGTGCCCGACGAACGATGAGTTCTCGAACGGTGGATTCCAGAAGAACCGCGTGTACTTGCTGGTCGTCGTCGGCAGCGACACGAGCGGCGTGACGGTGCGCGACACGGCGGGCAACCCCGTCTTGACCGGGATCACCGTGTCGTTCCAGACCCCGGATTCAAACGATCCGGTCGAGCTGTTCGTGGACCAGGTCGCTGGTCCGCCCGCGGTCCTGATCCGCGGCCTCGGCGGCGTCCCGCTCAACTCGACGAACGTGACGTACGTCGAGTTCGGTGGGGACCCCAGCACGCGCCAGTACCTGCGCCTGAATACGGCGACGCAGCAAGGTGAGATCACGAGCGATGTGCCGCTGAACCTCTACAGCCGCACCGAAGAGCAGTTCGAGGTCGTGCTCCAGTTCAACCAGCCGGTGAACGCCTCCCCGAACAACGTCTCGGCGAACCGGATCCGCTACGAGTACCGTCTGCCCTCGGGCAGCTGGCAGCCGCTCCAGACGGAGATTGAGCTGCTCGACAACTGCACTTCGATCGGATCGTCCGTGCGCGTCACGCCCAAGGGCATCCTGCCCCAGGGTGTCCCGCTGCGCATCAATGTCCGCGACGGGTTCGAGGACCTCACGGGGGACGCGGTTCAGTCGGACCTCGTCAACTTCGTGCGCCTCAACTCGGTCGAGGTCGACGACTTCAGCGTCATGCCGCCCGCGCTCCTCGAGGGCGCTGACGAGATCGTGGAGTCGTTCACCTTTGGAGGTGGCGGCATCAACTCGCGCGAGGACCTGCTCGCCGACTCGACCAAGCCGCGCGCGACGTGGGGCAATGGCGTCGTCGAGCCGTCGTTCAACTTCGCTGGTACGGGCGGTCCGAGCGGTACGTTCGACTGGGTCATCCGCTCCGGCCAGACGATCTTCGTCGACACGGCAGCCGACCAGATCTCCGGTGGCCCGGGCGGCATCGGCACCCAGCAGACGGTCATCAACGGCGTCGTCGACGTGCGCAACATGACCGTCGAGGAGGGCGGCACGCTCGTGTTCGTCGGCCCGAACACGGTCACGATCCTCGCGACCGGCGCGGTCGACATCCGCGGCATTGTCAGCCTCAACGGCGGCAACAACCCGGGCGTGAAGACGCTGAACACAACGAACCAGCCCGAGCCTGGTGCAACGGGCAACGCGGGTGGTGGCACGGGCGGTACCGGGTCCTACCTGACCTCGCAGTCGACCCCCCGTGGGGGGCCGGGCTACGGCGCGTTCCAACGCGCGTCCTTCGGTGGCGGCGGCGGTGAGTCGTCGTACGCGCCGGGCAACGTCGACCGTCGCCGCGGCGGCGGTGGCGGCGGTGGTCGCTTCGGCCAGGACACGCGCTACATCGAGCCGGGCGGCGCGTTTGTGCGCTGCCAGTCGCTGATCGGCTTCGACGCCGAGCCGGGCTTCCCGGGCGGCGCTGGCGGCACGGGCGCCGTGAGCCAGACGCAGCGCGCGGTCGGTGGCACGCTCGGTCCGTTCCCGTTCTTCGACCAGTTCGACGACAACGACTTCCTCGGCGTCATGCGCACGGCGCCGGTCCTCGGGGGCGGCGGCTCGGTGCTCGAGCCCTCGCGGATCATCATCGGTGAGCTCACCAAGGTGTGGGCCGGCTCGGGTGGCGGCGCTGGCGGCGACGCCATCAACGCGAACCAGTTCCCGGTGACGCCGTTCAACATTGGCGGCGACGAGAAGGCCTCTGGCGGCGGCGGCGGCGCCGGCGGCATCCAGATCCTCGCCATCGGCGAGATCCGGATCTCTCCGACGGGCACGTTGTCGGCTGACGGTGGGTATGGCGGCGCAGGCGAGAACACCTACCTGTTCGACCGCGTCGGCGGCGGCGGTGGTGGCGGCTCCGGCGGTCACATCGTGCTCTCGAGCGCGGCGCAGATCGTTTGCGAGGCCGAGGTCGCCGAGGGCGCTGGCTTCAACCAGGCGCTGCCGTTCTACACCGACCCGCCGGCCCAGCTCCGTCACCCGTTCCGTCCGCTGAGCGCGATGGGCGGCCAGGGCGGCGCGGGCAAGGATGACCGGTGTGGCGCCAACGCCTCGGGTCGCCGTGACTGGAAGGTCGACGCGATCCCGGAGTCTGCCTTTGAGGGTTTGACGACCGTCCCGCCACTCGGCAACACGCCAGCCAACAACTCGTTCACTGCGTGCAACACGGGCTCGCCCACGGACCCGGTCGGGACGACCCCGGGCGCGGGCGGTGACGGTGGCCCCGGCATCATTCAGCTGCACGCGACGAACCTGAACGCTCAGATCCTGTTCCCGAACGCTCCGGGCCTCTACGGGAACGGCAACGACATCACGTTCTCGGTCGCGCCGCCGCCGCTCGGCTGGTCGCGTCCGACCGTCGCGCCGAACCAGATGATCCCGTTCTTCGGCGACGAGTCGGAGGCGCTCTCGAAGTGGATCGCGCTCGGCGAAGCCCGTCGCAACAGCGATGGCTCGACGAACCAGGTCTTGTTCCAGTTCGACGGCACGGACCAGGTCGCGGCGACGCTCCCCGAGCGTGGCATCGTGGAGCGCAACGGCACCACGGTCCAAGAGCTGGCTCCTGCGATCGCGTACGCTTCGATCGTGACCGGTCAGACGACGGTCCCGTTCCTCACGGGCAACAACGTGATCACGCTCGACGCGTCGGGACTCGACACGATCTACGAGAAGAACGATGCGTTGATGCGGAACTTCACCGTCCGCATCCGGGATTCGGTCACTCCGACGGAGTTCTTCGACTACCGCGTCCTTGATGCGGTGTACGACGAGGTCAATGATCGCGTCGCACTGACGGTCGAGCTTGGCAACGTGACGCTGCCCGAGGGCGTCCTTCAGTACGGGGCGAACAGCGAGGTTGGGCTGATCCCGAACTACTTCCAGGTCCTCGCGGCCGGAGTCGTTGGCAGCTACCCCTCGAACACGTCGGTGCGCATCACCTTCGACGCGACCAACATCGACCCGATCACCGGGCTGCCGGATGAAGACGCGCGCTACAGCGTGACGGTCAACGCGGGCGAGCTGACCCCGGACATCACCGACCTCAACGCGACCAACTGGGACTTCATCCGGTTCCGCGTCGAGTTCGACCTGAACCAGGACGGTCTCCAAGGCATCAACCTGGCCGCGCCGCGCCCGGCGCTCGACTTCCTGCGGATCCCGTTCCGCTTCTGATGCGCCCGTAGGCGTCAATGGAGGCGTGACCCAGCACACGGGGCGCCTCTCGCCACGCAGGCCCGGGTGTCCACTGCGACACCCGGGCCTCGCGGCCGTTCGAGCGGCGACGCCGCGCAGCGCCGAGGCGAAGGCGGCGATCCTGAGCGCGAGCCAGGGATTCGAGGTGGCGTGCCAGTGGCGCGCTTTGGTGCAATGCGCCGCATGCGTTGCGCCTTGGTCGCCCTGTTGGCAGCGGGACTCGTCGCTTGCAGCGAGGATGAGGCTGCGTCGCAGGAGATGCGGCTCGTGTCATTCCCGAGTGACCCTGGCGAGACGTTGCTGCTGAACGAAGAGTTCACGCTGATCTTCGACGGGGTCCTCGATCCGAGCACGGTCAACCGGCACACCTTGAGCTTGCGAGGCGCAGGCGGCCGCGAAGCGGCGGGGGACTGGAAGGTCGTCAACGGCACCGCCCTCGAGTTCTCGCCCGCGCCGATCCTCGAGCGAGACCTCACCGGCGGCGGCTTCGAGCCCGGCGAACAGCTCGAGCTCATCCTGCGAGGTTTCCCTGCCCCATCGGGGCTGCGCTCGCTCGACGGGCGCTGGCTGATCGGCTCGCAGCGGATTCACCTCCGAGTCGTCGATCGTGACGCCCCAGGCTTCATGTTCCACGACGCGACGCCCAACCGCTCCTCGCCGCTGAAGTGGCGTCAGAACGACCCGGGGCTCCCGCTGGGACGGCCGCTGGAGCCGGGGGAGCCGCTTGTGTTGGAGTGCTTGGAGCCGATCGACCCGTCGTCGCTCGATGACGAGTACTTCTGGATCTTCGACGAGCGCTTGGCGGTCGCCTTTCCGGTGCGCCTCGAGCTCCTGCGCAACTTCGACGACGAACAGGTCGCCACCACCCTGGAACCCCGCGCGTTGCTCGCGCTGCACCTGGAGCAGAGCTCCGGCCGCCCGCTCGAGCCGGGGACCTACACGCTCAAGGGGGGCGTCGGCGCCGGGAGTCGGCCCCCGACCGATTTCCGCGGCGGCACCGTGGCACGGCTGCCCCACGAGGGGCTCAAAGTCATCGTCGGGAGCGAAGAGCAACGCGACGAGGTCGCCCTCGAATTTGTCGAGGACCAAGACGCGCTGCCGCTCGTGCTGGAGGGCTCCGACGGGACCGCGTTTTGGTCCTCCGACGGGCGTGTCAGCGTGCGCTACCCCGCGGCGGCGGGGGATGGGAGCGCCGGGCGCGTGACGCTCGAGGGGCGCCCGCTGGAGCAGCGCGATCTGCGCGCCACGCGCTTGGACTTGCCCGCCGGCGTCGTCCAGGACCTGCCCGCGGAGGGCCTCGTCGTGCTCCGAGCGCAGGGGCGCATGGAGCTGACCGGACGCTTGCGGCGCCGGGTCGAAGGTGCCGCGCCTCGACCGATGTTCGAACGCGGGCTAGGCGGTCCGAAGGTGCGCCAGGGGCTCTCCCAGTTCCTCGCCGCCGCTGCCCAGGAGGACGCGCCATGGACCGTCATCATCGCGGGCGGCGACCTCGTGATCGACGGTGTCGTCGAGGTCGATTCACCGACCCTGCTCGTCGCAGGCGGGCGTGTGCGAGGCGGCGGCCACGTGACGCTCGATGGGGCCGCCCAGAAGCAGCTCTGGATCCTGGGCGAGGGCGGCTTTGACGCGACCCTCGACCCGCCGCGCCGCATGCCGCCGTCCCGCGCGCCGGGGCTCGACATGGACGCGCCCCTCGAGAACCCACTGCGCGAGCCGCTGGTCTACTCGGTGGTCAGCTCGCCGCTGCCGCGCAACGAGACCCCTGGGCGCTGGCGCGAACATGAGGCCATCGGAGGTGGGACCGAGGGCGAGTGGCTCGTGCACTTCGCCCCGCGCGAGCTGCCGCCCGGGGATGTGGTGGGGCGCTCTGTCCTCGTCTCCCGGCCCTGGGAGCTGCCCAGCGGCGCGTGCCGCGTCGTCATCGAGCTGCGGATCCTCGCGCGCCCAGGCGCGGGGGCAAGCGCGGGGCCGGACGGCGTGCTCGACCCCCCGGCGCCCGCGGGCCTCGCGATGCCCTGGGACCCGCCGTTTGTCGACCGCGTCCGCCTTGCCTGGTCCCCCCGATGACCCAGGGCCTGCCCGCGCGCGCGTGGGGCGGAGACCCCGCCCGCCGGCTCCCATGGTGCAGGCTGCCAGGGTCGCCCAAGAGGCTCGCGCAAGGATCCCAGCGGCCTGTGCGGGGCTCTCCTGCCACCTGACTGCGTTGCCGAAGCTCGGAATGGATCGACCAGGCCTGCGTTTCGGCGCCTTGCCCGGTGGCGCGCGCGCGCTGCCCAGACCGACGTGAAGCTCGCGCGAGCCCTAAGTCCTCACGACAAGAGACGTTCCAGCCGATCCACAAGGACCCATGCCCGACCTCTCGCCGACCTTCGTGCTCGTCTGGTGGAGCCTCTTTGGGCTCTGTGTGGGCTCGTTCCTGAACGTCTGCATCCACCGCTTCCCGTTGGATGACCAATCGGTCTTCTCGCCGAGGCGGTCGTACTGCCCGAAGTGTCGCGCCCAGCTCACCTGGCGTGAGAACCTGCCGGTGCTCTCCTGGGTGCTGCAACGCGCCCGCTGCCGGCACTGCGCGGCGCCGGTGCACTGGCGGTATCCGCTGGTCGAGCTCTTGACCGGGGTCCTGTGGTTCGTCGTTGCCAAGCTGACGCCGCCGGGCGAGTGGGGGCTGCTGCTCGTACGCTCCTACTGGCTCTCCGCGCTGCTGGTCGCGACGTTCGTCGACTTCGAGCGCTTCGAGATCCCGGACCAGGTGTCGAAGGGCGGCATGTTCCTGGCGCCGTTCCTGTGCTTCTTGGTGCCCTCCATCCATGCGGACACGCTGGTCGCCCAGCGCTTCGCGGGTGGCGGCGTCGTCGACGGCCCTGCGGCGCTGATCGGGTGCTTCGCCGGCATGGCGGTCGGCGCCGGCGTGCTCTACGCGATCGGCTGGCTCGGCTCCAAGGCGTACGGCACCGAGGCCATGGGCTTTGGCGACGTGAAGCTGATGGGGGCGGGCGGGGCGCTGGTCGGGCCGGGGGGCGTGCTCGTCGCGTTGCTGATCGCGGTCTTCGTCGCGTCGATCTTCGGGGTCCTGAACATGCTCCGATACTGGCTCGAGGTGCGGCGCAGGGACCGGAGTCGGGCGCGCCCGTACGGGGCGCTGCGGGCGGCCCGGATCGCCCGGATCGCGGGTCGTTACCTGCCTTTCGGGCCTTACCTCGCCCTCGGACTTGGAATCGTGCTGCTGGCTTGGAAGGATGTCGCTCCGTACCTGCCGTGGGGCCTGTGAGCTCCGCTGGGATCGAGAGGGGATCCCTGGACGTGCGGCGGGCTCGGTCACACCGAATCCAGGCAATCCAAGCACCACCAAGACGAGCGCGGCCCCCTCGGCCGCACACTAGGGGGGACCCATGAGACGAATCCACTTGTTGAAGGCAGTCCTACTGCCGTTGGCCCTCGGGCCGCTCTTCACGAGCTGTGTGACGGAGTCGCAAATGCGACTTTCTGTCCAGGACCGTGACCGCGAGATCGCGGTCCTGCGCGGCGAGAAGGTCGAGCTGCAGGAGCGCATCGACCTCCTGAGCTTCGAGAAGCAGGACCTGATCGCGCGGCTCGACAGCGCGACCTCGCGCCCGGTGACGCCGGTGAACGCGAGCGCGCCGGCGACGAACAGCTACGTGACGTTCCCCGAGCTCGACGAGGCCGGCGTGACGTACGGCAGCCGGGGCGACCTCGTCGTGTTCTCGATGCCCGCAGAGATCACCTTCGCGTCTGGAAAGGCGACGCTGACCTCCAAGGGCCAGGACGCCCTCAAGAAGGTCGCCGCGCGGTTGAAGTCGGAGTTTGGCAAGGACGCGCGCTTCTACGTGGAAGGGCACACCGACACCGATCCGATCAAGAAGTCGACGTTCGAGTCGAACCGTGAGCTGTCGGTCGCGCGCGCCATGGCGGTGCTCGACTATCTGGTCGCGGGCTGCCAGGTGCCGGATGAGCGGTTCATCGTCGTCGGGCACGGGCAATACATGCCGGTCGCGCCGGGCAACACGTCCGAGGCGAAGGCGAAGAACCGTCGCGTCGAGATCGTCGTCCATAAGCTAGGCACCTGATTCGGTCCGTGGCGCGCGGGCGATGTCCCCACCACCGCGCCTACGTTCGACCTCTCGGCCGAGCTCCCTTGTCGGGGGCTCGGCCGTCGTGCATTCCAGGGCCAGCCAGGCCCGCTCCGGGCGATGCCCTGGGAGGCGAGCGGGCCCATTTGGCGTGAAATCACTACGATGGGGGCACGAGTCGGAGCGCCCCGTCACCTCCCTGCGATCCATCCCGCGGGGCCGGACCCGTGGAGAGAGATCGATGACGAACCTCACCAGCCTCCGGAACATTGCCTTTGTCGGACACCCCTCGGCCGGCAAGACCACCCTCGTCGACGCCCTCGCGTTCCAGATCGGTGCGACCTCACGCAAGGGGTCGGTCGCGGATCGCACGAGCCTGTTCGACACGGACCCCGAGGAGCATGAGCGACAGCACACGCTCTCGCTGTCCGTGGTCTCGCGCGCCTTCGGCGACCGTGTGTGGACCTTGATCGACACGCCGGGCTATCCCGAGTTTGTCGCCGAAGTCCAGGCGGCGACCTTCGCCGTCGAGCTCGTCGTCGGCGTCGTGAGCTCAGCGGCGGTCGCGACCTACAACTTCCGACAGAAGATCCAGCTCGCCCAGCAGATGGGCCGCGGCTGCGCGATCGTCGTGACGCACCTCGACGCCGAGAGCGCCGACTTCGATCAGATCGTGCACGCGCTGCGCGCTGCGCTCGGAGAGGAGTGCGTTCCCGCGCTGCTGCCCAACGCGAGCGGCTCGGGCTTCACGTCCGTGCACCGCACGCTGCTCGACCCCGCGAGCCCGTGGTGCCAGGGGCTCAAGGACCGAGTGATGGACGCCTGCGAAGACGAGGCGCTCCTCATTCGGTACCTCGAGACCCAAGAGCTCACGGAGGAGCAGCTCGATGAGCACGCGCCGAACGCGATCGCGCGCGGCACGTTGGTCCCGATCCTCGTGTGCAACCCTGTGACTGGCGTGGGCGTCGAGAACGTCCTCGAGTACCTCCGTCGCTTCGCGCCATGCCCGATTGCGCTGCCGCCGCGCGACGCGAACGGGGCTGAGCTCGACCCAGAAGGGGACCTCGCCGGGACCGTCTTCGCGGTGCGCGCAGACCCGCACCTCGGCAAGATCTGCTTGGCGAAGATCCACCGCGGCCGGATCGGAGTGCACGACCCGCTCGTCGGTGTCGCTGGCGATGTCACAGCGAAGCCCGAGAAGATCGGAGGGCTGTTTCGCCTCGTCGGAAAGAACCGAGAGCCCATCGACGCGGCGACGGCAGGTGACCTCGTCGGCTTCTCCAAGGTCGAGCACCTCGGAACTTGGGCCGCCTTCACCCACGCTGGTGCTGAGCCGGTCGTTGTCCCGACGCCGCGCGTCCCCGCTGCGACGATGTCGCTCGCGATCGTGGCCAAGTCGCGCAACGACGAGCAGAAGCTGAGCGAGGCGCTACACAAGCTCGAGGCCGAGGACCCGACGTTCCACATGCGCAACGACCCCGAGACGCATGAATTGGTCGTCTCGGGCATGAGCGACCTGCACCTCGACGTCGTCCTCGCCCGGCTGGCGCGTCGTTACGGTGTCCACGTGGACACTCACTTGCCGAAGATCTCTTATCGCCAGACGATCACGAAGCCCGCAGAGGGGCACCACCGGCACAAGAAGCAGTCGGGTGGGCGCGGCCAGTTCGGTGAATGCTCCGTCCGCGTGCGCCCCGCGGAGCCTGGCTCGGGGCTCCAGTTCGTCGACAGCGTCGTTGGCGGTGCGATCCCACGGAACCTCATCCCGGCGGCCGAGAAGGGGATCCGCGAGCTCGCACACAAGGGCGTGCTCTGCCCCGGCGAGGTCGTCGATGTCGTCGTCGAGCTGCACGACGGGAAGTTCCACGACGTGGACTCCGACGAGGCGAGCTTCAAGATCGCCGGTGCCCGGGCGCTGCGCGACGCGTTCGAGAAGGCGCAGCCGACGCTGCTCGAGCCGGTGATGCTCGTCGAGGTGCACGTGCCGACGGGGACCGCGGGGACCGTCTTCAGCGACCTCACGAGCCACCGCCGCGGCCACGTCGTGAGCCAGGAGTCCGAGGGGGATGGCGAGGTCACCCGGATCGAGGCCGAGGTGCCCTTGGCGACCCTCTTGACGTACCACCGAGAGCTGAAGTCCCAGACCGCCGGGCAGGGGCACTATTCGCTCCGATTCGCGCGCTACGCCCCGCTGCCGCTGCCCGAGCAGAAAAAGTTCTGGCCGCGATCGGCACCGAGCACGCCGACGACTGATCGGCGTCGGCTGCCCCGATCCGGCGGCGCCAGCGCCTATGGCAGATTGGGTCTCAGGTTAGGTCGGCCCTCAGGTCGAAGGAGGACGCGGTACCCCACCACGTCCCCCTGAGACCCGCCATGATCACCATGGAAGAACTCCTGGCGCTACTCGTGCGCCAGGGAGGATCTGACCTCCACATTTCCGTCGGCAGTCCGCCCCGTATTCGGGTGCACGGGACGCTCTTGCCCGTCGAGCACGCGCCGCTCGACCCAGAGACGTCACGGCGCCTCGCGACGAGCGTCCTGACGTCCGATCAGATCGCGCGCCTCGACCGGGACCTCGAGCTCGACTGCTCGTTCGGCCTCGAGGGTTATGGGCGCTTCCGCGTCAACGCCTTCTACCAGCAGGGCGCGGTGGCGTGTGTGTTGCGCCTCATCCCGACGGCGATCCCGGACTTCGAGATGCTCGGGATGCCGCGGGAGGTCTGCGAGCGCATCTGCAACCTATCGCAGGGCCTCGTGCTCGTGACGGGGGTCACTGGATCGGGCAAGTCGACCTCGCTGGCCGCGATGATCGACTTCATCAATCGGACCCGCCAGGACCACATCATCACGATCGAGGACCCGGTTGAGTTCACGCACGTTCACAAGAACTGCATGGTGACCCAGCGCGAGGTCGGCGGTGACACGAAGGGCTTCAAGAACGCGCTCCGCAGCGTGCTGCGTCAGGACCCCGACGTCGTGCTCGTCGGTGAGCTGCGTGACCACGAGACGATCGAGGCCGCGCTGACCCTCGCGGAGACCGGTCACTTGACGTTTGGCACGTTGCACACGTCCGACTCCGTTCAGACGATCAACCGCATCATCGACGTGTTCCCGTCGCACCAACAAGAGCAGGTGCGCACGATGCTGTCGTTCACGCTCGAGGCCGTGTTCTCGCAGAAGCTCCTCCCGAGCGCCCGCCGCGATGGTCGCGTCATGTCAGCTGAGATCATGCTCGCGACGCCCGGCATCCGCGCGTTGATTCGAGACGGCAAAGCGCACCAGATCTACTCGCACATTCAGACCGGTGGCCGCCTCGGAATGACCACGATGTCCCAGTCGATGGCGAAGCTGGTCAACGAAGGACGCGTCCGGCTCAAGGACGCCGAGCGCGAGGTCTCCGATCCCAGCGAACTCCGCAATTCGGTGAGGGCCGCCTGATGGCGAAGGTCTCGCTGAAGATCAAGCGACTGTTGGTCGCCGAGGGGCTCGTGACCGCGGAGTCCTGGGACTCCGCTGCGCGCGCGGACCAGGACCCCGTGAAGTCGCTGCTCGCCAGCGGCGAGCTCTCCGAAGGCGCCTTGCTCGAGGTGATGGGGTGCTCAGCGGGCGTGCCTCCGGTCGATCTGCGCCGCATCAAGCCCGACTCGACGGCCATCGAATCCGTCGCGCCAGAGCTCTGCCGAGAGCGCTCATTCCTGCCGATCTCGAAGAACGGGGACGTCCTCACGATCGTGGTCTCGGACCCGTTCGACGTGCTCCTCTTCGATGACCTCAAGCGCTTGACGCATTGTCACGTTCGGCCGCTGTTTGCACACAGCGGGATGATCGCGACGGCGCTCGATGACGTCCTGGACGGCGGCAAGGGCAAGGTCGACCAGCTCGTCAACGATGTCGCGAACGAGAGCGAGCTCGAGGTCAAAGAGGAGTCCGACTCCGAGACGCAGGACATCGAGACGAACTCGGACGTCGCTGGAGAAGACGCGCCGGCCGTCAAGCTGGCCAACGCGATCGTCCTCGGCGCGCTGAAAGCGAAGGCGAGCGACATCCACATCGAGCCGGGCGAGAAGACTGCGCGAGTCCGTTACCGTGTTGACGGGCGCCTGCGTCAGATCATGACGCCGCCGAAGTCGATCCTGCCGGCGCTCACCTCGCGCCTCAAGATCTTGGCGAGCCTCGACATCGCCGAGCGACACAAGCCGCAGGACGGCAAGTTCCGTATCCGCTTCCAGGGGCGCAACATCGACTTCCGTCTGTCGATCTTGCCCGTCGTTGGCGGCGAGAAGTCGGTCATCCGGATCCTCGACACGGGGTCGATGGCGATGAAGCTCGAGACGATGGGGTACGAGCCCAAGTCGCTCGAGGACATCAAAGTCGCGATCGATTCGCCGTACGGAATGTTGCTCGTAACGGGCCCTACGGGCTCGGGTAAGTCGACGACGCTCTATTCGTGTGTCCAGGCTGTCGCGACCCCCGAGGTCAACGTGACGACGGTCGAGGACCCCGTCGAGTATCGCATGGACGGCATCGCTCAGGTGCCCGTCAACCCGAAGCGCGGAACGACCTTCGCCGGCGCGCTTCGCTCGATCCTCCGTCAAGACCCAGACATCGTCCTCGTCGGTGAGATTCGCGACCGCGAGACGGCAGACATCGCGGTCAAGGCCGCGCTCACGGGTCACCTCGTGCTCTCGACGCTGCACACCAACGACGCCGCCGCGACGATCACGCGTCTCGTGGACATGGGGATCGACCCATTCATGGTGTCGAGCTCCATCCTCTGCATCGTCGCGCAGCGCCTCGGGCGGAAGCTCTGCGAGAACTGCAAGGTGGCGGTCGAGCGCCCCGTCGAAGGCGAGCTTCGCGCGCACGGCTTTATTGACGAGGACTTCAAGCGTGGCTTCACCCTGTTCGATGCAAATCGCGAAGGGTGCCCGCGTTGCACCGGGGGCTACAAAGGCCGCTTCCCCATCGTCGAGACCATGCCGATGACCCAAGACCTCCGGCGGATGGTCGTCGAGGGAGCGTCGAAAGACAAGCTCAAGGACCGGGCAGTGGAGGAGGGGATGCTCACGCTCCGTCGCGTAGCTCTGCTCAATGCCATGCGCGGCATCACATCGATCCAAGAAGTCCTGCGCGTCACGCTCGACAACTGATCCAACCAACCCCTAATCGATCTAGAACGTGGCTGATTTTCAATACGCAGCGAAGGATCCTGCCGGGGCGACCGTGCAGGGGACGATCTCCGCAGAGTCGAAGGCTGACGCCGTCGCCGAGCTGCGGCGGCAGAACCTCGTCGTTCTGCGCCTCGACCAGAGCGCGGGCAAGAGCAAGGCAAAGAGCTCCGGCTCAGAGCCCGTGACTGGAAAGAAGGTCCGCATCAAAGCCAAGCGCCGCGACGTTGTGATCTTCACGCGCCAGCTCGCGACCATGGTCGGCGCAGGCTTGTCACTCCTCGAGTCACTCGACGTCCTTACGCACCAGGCGGACTCCAAGGGCATGAAAGCCGCCCTGGCCCGCCTCGTCGAGTCCGTGCGTGGCGGCTCGGACCTCTCTGCCGCGATGGAGCTCTGCCCTAAGGTCTTCAACCACCTCTATGTCAGCATGGTCAAGGCGGGCGAGATCTCGGGTCAGATGGACATCATCTTGAACCGCCTCGCGGACTACATGGAGGCGAGTGAGGAGCTGTCGCGCGAGATCAAGGGCGCGATGACCTATCCCGTGATCTCCATGGTCCTGGTGCTCGGGATCACCGCGTTCTTGATGATCGGCGTTGTGCCGACCTTCCAGAACGTCTTTGCGTCGCTGGACGCGGAGCTCCCGGCGATCACCCAGTTTGTCTTGGACATCTCGGACTTCCTGCGCGGCAACATCGTGGCGGTCATGGGCGGGAGCGTCCTCGCCGTCTTCGGTCTCATGACGTTCAAGAAGACCGAGCCTGGGAAGCTGCTCTTCGACCGTCTCTTCTTGAAGCTGCCCGTGTTCGGCCCGCTGTTCCGCAAGGTCTGTCTCGCGCGATTCAGCCGGACCTTTGCCACGCTGATCCGGTCGGGCGTCCCGATCATGTCCACGCTCGACATCGTCGCCAACACAGCCGGGAACCAGGTCGTTTCCAATGCGGTCCTCGGCTCGCGCGACGCCGTCCGCAACGGAAACCTGCTCTCAGAGCCGCTCGCGAACGAGCCGGTGTTTCCGCCGATGGTCGTGCGCATGATCGCGATCGGTGAGCGCACGGGCGCGCTCGAGACACTGCTCGAGAAGATCGCTGAGTTCTACGACAGCCAAGTGCGCGCGCAGGTCAAAGCGCTGACGAGCCTCATCGAGCCGCTCTTGATTACGTTCATGGGCGTCATTGTCGGCGGTGTCGTGCTCGCGATCTTCGCCCCGATTCTCGACATGGTGGGCAAGCTCTCAGGGGGCGCGTAAGGCGCTCAAGACGCCGCGTTCGGTGCGGCGCGTGAATCCGCTGTCTGGCGCCGGTGCTCGCGTTTCGCGGGCACCGGCGCTGGGCGCTTCCGGGGGCGCGCCCGACGCCGTCACGAGGCTGATTCTGGGACACAACGGAGAGCACGGAGGTTCGCTCAAGACAGCGAACATCGGCCGTCGATAGTCCGGGCGTCGGCGGCGATAGCTGACGACCTTGCGGGGCCCAAATCTGGGCCGCATTGCGCAACTCGAATCAGGTACCAGGAACCACTTTTTCATCGGGACTCCTAAGCGGGAGCTCGAGTGGGTCGCGAGACCCTCAAATGCGCCGCCCCGGCGGCGGAGGACCAGGAGATAATGATCCGTAACCATTCCAAGTCGGGCTTCACGCTCATCGAGCTGATGATCGTGGTAGCCATCATCGCAATCATCGCCGCAGTGGCGATCCCGCGCCTCATGACAGCGCGGATCTCCGCGAACGAAAACGCGGCCATCGCCACGTTGCGTTCGATCGCGGCGGCTCAGCAGCAGGCGCAGGCCTCCTCGGCCGTCGACACCGACGCCGACGGCGGCGGCGAGTACTGCTTCTTCGGCGAGCTCGCGGGGACCGCGTTCCTGCGCGAGTTCGACCAAGCGACGCTCGCTCCGGCGATCAGCGCGAACCGTCTGACCCCGGCCTACCTTGCGACGGCCTTCGGCAACATCCAGGCGGACGGCCTGGGCGACGGCTGCGTCGAGCGTCAGGGCTACATGTTCAAGATCTTCCTTCCCGACGACAACGTCGACCCGGCGGCGGCGACGGGCGCCTACTCCGAGGCGGTCGCTGGCGGCACCAACGCGGGTGACATCGCGGCCTGGGGCAGCAGCAACGCCGAAGTCATGTGGTGCTGCTACGCATGGCCGGTCACCGCTGGTCGCACGGGCAACCGCTGCTTCTTCATCAACCACGAAGGTGACGTGATCTCGCACGACAACAAGGGCGGCGCGTACACGGGTCTCACGAGCGCGCCGGCGTTCGACGCGGCGCTCAACGACGCCGTCGCGGCCGACTTCGCGCAGCCGATGGGCCTCGCGGCGCTCGGCAACACGTCGAACGACGGTAACCTCTGGGTCGTCGTCGGCAACTGATCCAATCGCGGGCTTCCGGTCCGAACGGAGCGCTCCTGGGGTCACATTCCCCGGGGGCGCTCCGCGCATTCTTGCCGGGCGCGCCTCGCGCAATCGACGCGGTGCTGGGCGGCGACTACTTGCAGTTCTCCTGGATCATCTCGTCCAGGAAGTCCGCCATGTTGATGTCCGCTTCGCGCGCGCGCACCTCGCGCAGGAGCGCGCACGCGTCCTCACGCGGAAAGTTCGCCAGGATCGACTGCGCGGCAGTGCGCCGAATGAGCCCGTCACCCATGGACTCGATCAGGCAGGTCTGGAGCGCGGCCCGAGACTCGGGCGTGATCTCGTTGGCCGCCAACGTACGGATCGCGATGACGCGCGCGTAGGGCTGCATCATCAGGTTCGTCGCGACGTCGGCCATCACCGGGACCGGTGATATTCCGCTCGCCGTACAGGCTCGGTTCCAAGCTTGGACCAGGAACTCGTCATCGGGCAAGGTCTGGTGCAAGACATCGCGGCGCACGATGAACGGGCGGGCGAGCTCCATGAAGCGCTCCGGCGCGACCTCCGCGAAGAGGAGGCACGCCTCCGTGCGATCCTCGATGTAGGGGCCGTAGTTGAAGGAGAGGAACTCGAGCAACGCCTTGGCCTCCTCAGGCGCGGCATGCGCGCCAACGCGCAGCAGGTTGCGCCGCACCTTGAAGTCGCGCTCGGGGTAGTTCGTGAACGCGTGGAGCGCCGCCCAGCCGATCTCCTTCGGGCCTTTCTCGAGCCGCTCGATCAGCGCCTTCTCGCGCTGGAATTGCTGGTCGTGGAAGTTGCTGGTCAGGGTCGGGTCGATCGGCTGCATCGTCGCCACGAGGTCGCCGATCATCTGTCGGGCCTCCTCGGAGATGGGCAGGTCCTTTGGCAGCAGCTGGTCGATGTCGACCTTCGACGCGCCCGCGCCGCCAGCGTGGCCCCCGGCGTCCGTCGCGGGAACCGGGCTGCAGCCGGCGAGCGCCCCGCCTCCAATCCCAAACAGAGACAACCCCAGGACCGCTGCGACCGCGCAGCGTCCCGGCCCAGCGAGGGGCCCTCTCTGTGCAGAGGACCCTCCCTGTGCAGAGGACGCACTCTGTGCAGAGAATGTGTGCGCGAGTGCACGCGCTGTGTGCGGGAACCGAACGGAATCGAAACGGCTGGACGGTTGCATCTTGGGGTCGTAGGGCGGGGGCGGACGCCGGTCCCGGCGCCGCGCGGGGCAGCGGCGAGGGCTGCACAGGCGGTCCAGGGGGCGATCCAGGCCCGGATCCATCGGCCATCCGAGGTCGGGCAGGCCCCCCCGAGCTGGGGCGGCCGGATGTGTGGGGCGGGGCGGCTGGGGGGGCGTTTGGGGGGACGAGTCCGGTCGGGGAGGCCCCGCGCCGGGGTCGCGCGCGGGCCCCGCCGGTCACGCGGCTCGACGCGAGTCGCGCGCAGCGGCGCCCCGAACGGTCCAGTGTAGGCACGGATTGTGCCAGGTCCGGAGGCGAGTTCCGGACGGCTTGCAACGTCGTCGCGCGAAAAGCCCTTGGCAACGGCACTCCCGGCGGCACACTATCGTCCCTCCCCCCAACCGGGGCTCCGCCCTCGGACCCCACCCGGACCGCGGCCTCGCGAAGCCTCGGACCGGAACCGCCACACCCCCCCCTGACTGGACGACCGAGAGGCGCCCCGTGCTCCGCCGGGTCGGATCGCGGCGATTCCCCTTGAACCGCCGGCTCCGTCCTCGGATCCAGCCCCTCGACGAACCCATCGAATCCATGACGACGCCCCGTTCTCCGCGCCCGTCCCAATCGCGCTGGCTCCTCGGCGCCGGGCTCCTGGTCCTGGTCTCCGCCGGCTGCTCTCGGACTTCGTCCGGGGCCAATTCCGGCGACCTCTACGTCCAGTCGTGCTCGCTCGCGTGCACGGATGGTCAGGGGGGCGCGACGGTGTCCTGCGGCATCGTCAACGTCTTCCAGAACACGGAGGTCTCGGTGCTCTTCTCTGAGCCGCTTGACCCAGCGTCGATCGGCCCGGCGTCGTTCCAAGTGGTCGACGTCACGAACGGCACCGCCCCGGACGGCCAGTACTTCATCGACCCGCTCGACCCGCGCCGCGCGATCTTCCGCCCTTCGATCATCTTCGGCGGCGGGGGTGTGAGCTTCTCGTTCCGCGCCAACACGTCGTACGAGGTGTTGATCCCGGGTCAAGCGCAGGGCGACAACGGCCCCTACATCTCGAGCATCGCGGGCAACCCGAACCAGAGCCGCGTGCAGTGCACGATCTTCACGTCCGAGGGGATCACCGACCCGGTCCCCGGGAACCCGCGCGTCGAGATCGAGATCACTCGCGTCACGAGCGTCGACGGCAACGGGGACCCGTTGACGTTCGCCCAGGCGACGGTGTCGAGCTCGACGTTGGTCACGGACATGTGGCGTCAATCGCCCGTCGTGTTCCACTTCAACGAGCTCATGAACGTCGCGACGCTGGCGAACAACAGCGCCTTCAGCTCGCCGTTCATCCGCGTCGAGTTCGACCGTGACGGCAACCTCGTGACGACGTCCGGCGGCGACCGCCGCGCGATCCAGGGCAACTACGAGTTCGAGATCGACAACGAGAACCTCCTCACGACGCTCACGTTCACGCCGACGGAGCTCTATCCGTCGGCGGGCACGAACCCGAGCCTCGTCGTGTTCCGTGTGCCGCAGCAGGTCGTCGACCTGACCAACAAGCCCGTCCTCACGTCGACGGGCGGCGGCACGCTGGCCGCGATCCCCGAGGTGCGCTTCTTCCCCTCGATCCGGATCCCGGACGACGACGGTGAGAACTTCGACACCCCGGCGGGGCAGACGGGTTCGCTCGAGGACGCGTCGCACGGCGGCGCGAACTGGGGCACCGCAGTCGGCGCTGACTTCGTCCTCGCGCCCGGCACGACCGGCGGCTCGGGCCGCCTCGGCGAGCTTGTGATCGGGACGGGCGAGACGGTGGTCCTCAGCACGGATTCGCAGGACTTCCCGCTCACGAACGGGCCGGTCACCGAGCAGGTCGATGTCATCGGGAACCCCGATGGCATGGGTGAATACCCCTTCTCGATCACGGTCACGGACGGTGTCTTCGAGTTTGCCTCGCTCATCATTCAACCCGGCGGTCGCCTGATCCTGGAGGGTTCCAACCCCGCGCGTCTGCTCGTTCGTGGTCCGATCGAGGTCGGCACGGGCGCGGTCCTCGATGCGTCCGGTGAAAGCGCCGGCGAGCACGACTCGTCCTTGCCGATGTCGGTCGCCGCTCCGGGCAGCGGCCCGGGCGGCGGTGACGGCGGGCTCGGCGCCGACCGTGCCGACTTCTCGGGCTTGCAGCCGTTCATCAACATCGGCGCGGTCGCGAACCCGGGCGCTGTGCGCAACGGGCGCCCTGGCGGCGGCGTCGGCGGCGGCGCGACCGGTGGCGGCGGTGGCGGTGGCGCGTACCCCTCGACGATGCCCACGGCGGTCGGCCTCACCACCACAGCCACGAACGGCAACGTCACGTACAACGCGGCGGCTTCGCCCGAGGGGCCGCTGAACGAGAACTGTGTCTCTCTCCAGATGGGCGGGCCTGGCGGCGGCGGCGCCTACTCGTCAGTGGGCGGCGCGGCGGTAGGGACCGCATCGCCCGATCACCCGATCGCGCAGTTCCTTCCGACCGGCGGCGCCTCGAACCTCGTCGGCGCGCTGGGCGCCGCGGGTGACAACACTGCGCTCAACATCGAGCCGTCGAACAGCACCAACGCTGGGTACGCCGTGCGCCTGCTCGAGTGGGAGCAGGGCAACCTGCGCGGCGGCGCGGGCGGCGGCGGCGGCGGCAACCACCCCTACCTGACGCTGACCAGCGCCAACACGCCGAGCAACGGCGGTGACTGCTTCTTCATCGTGTTCCCGCTCGTCGCTGGTGCCTTCACGAACTGGCACGACCACAGCGGCGCCTCTGGTGGCGCGGGTGGCGGCGGCATCGAGCTTGTGTCCGGCAAGCGCATTGACCTCAACGGCTCGATCCTGGCGCGCGGGGGTCAGGGCGGGAGCTCGCTCACGGGTGCGATGCCGAACAACTTCGGTCAGTTCGCCACGCCGGGCGGCGGCGGCGCGGGCGGCGCCGTGAAGCTGCGCGCGCGTTCGGTCCAGATCCTCCCCGGCGGCACGCGGATCGACGTCCGCGGTGGCGCAGGCGGGACGGCGTTCTGGGCGCTCGCATCGGTCAACCCCGCGATCAGCCGCGGCGGTGACGGTAGCCCGGGCCTGGTCCGCATCGAAGACGGCAACGCGACCGCGTCCCAGGTCACCTTCGACGCCGTCCGCTCGCTGGTGGAGCCCTTTGACGCGCTCGACCCGAACGCCTCGCTCGGACACTTGAGCGTCGCGCCGAACTACCTCACGAGCGCGCCGACGGTCCGGCCGGATTCGATCAGCGGTTCGTCGTCCTGCTGGATGCAGCCCACGGGCGGCTTCGACTCGCTCGGGCTGCGCCCGGACGACCCCATGAACGAGGACGTTTCGTCCAAGGGCTGGACGATGAACGTGGTCTTCAACCAGGGCGCTGGCGTGTTGAAGCGGCCGTACCGCGGCCGCAACGCGACCTTCCAGATGAGCTGGGAAGAGCTGTACGGGAACAACTTCGGGACCGAGTTCGGCACTGCGTCGCCGATCGTCGTGCGCTTCCAAGGGGCGCGCACGGGGACCGCGCTCAGCAGCACCGAGCGTTGCAACCTCGATCCCAATGACTTCGCAGGACCGATCGATGCCGGCTCGCTCACCCGTTGGGTCGCCCATCCGAGCGAGTTGAACGGCATCCTGAACTCCCAAGGCGTCCCGCTGAGCCCCAACCTGATTCGTTACGTCGTCCTCTTTGACGCGACCAACGATGCGGGCAACGGCGACACCCCGGGCCAGGTCCTGACGGCGGAAGGCGTCATCGGTATCGATGACCTCGTCATCTTCGCCGACCCGCAGTGATCGCTTGAGTTGAGCCTAGTTGGATTGAGTGGGCCCCCGCCCTTCCCACGCCTGGGGAGGGCGGGGGCCCACGTCCATTCGAGACATGCGACCGTTCCACGCCTCATCCTCGAGCCCGCGACCGGCGGTCACCTATTGGTGCCGGTGGCTCGCGCAGAGCGCATACGAGGTCCATGCCGACGCGGCGGTGGTTGTCACGGGCGGGCAGATCCAAGCCGTCGGCCTCGGCGGCGCAGCGCGGCGCTATTTGCAGGAGGCCACGGGACCGGTCGTGCACGTGGACGGGGCCCTGGCACCCGGCTTCGTCAACTCGCATGCGCACCTCGACCTGTCCGCCCTCGTGGGCGGCGTGCCCGCGGACGCCGGTTTTGTGCCCTGGGTCGGCGCGCTGCTGCGCGCGCGGGCCAATGCCACTGAGGCTGCGCTGAGCGCTGGCGCGCGCGCCGGGGCGCTGGCGCTGCTTGCGAGTGGCACGACGACCGTGGGGGACATCGACACGCTCGGCGTGACGGAGGGCGCGGCCCAGGCGTCACCCCAGCGGATCATTCTGTTCCGCGAGGTCCTCGACGGCGGCGACCCCGCGCGCGGACAGGAGGCGCTCGCGGCCCTCGATGCAGCTCTCGCCTCCTGCCCCCGTGGCGCTGGTCCCCGCGCGCGCGGCCTCTCGCCCCACGCGCCGCACACGGTCTCCCGCGCGACCCTGCGGGCGCTGGGCGCGCGCCGCGGTACGCGGCCGGTTCAGGTCCATTGGTCGGAGACCTCCGAGGAGGTCGATTGGCTGACGACTGGGGGCGGTCCGTTTCAGTCGCTCCTAGGCCCGCCGCCGCGCCGCACCGGGCTCGCGCAGCTCGCGTCCGCTGGGTTGCTCGACGGCGCGAGCCTCGTGCACGGGAATCACCCCGCCGAGGGGGAGCCCGCCCTCATTGCGGCGGCGCGCGCATCGGTCGTGCACTGTCCCGGTACGCACGCGTTCTTCGATCGAGCGCCGTTTCCCTGGTCGGACTACCGGCGGGCAGGAGTGAACCTCGCGTTGGGGACAGACTCCCTTGCGAGCAACGGGCGCCTCGACATGCGCGCTGAGGTGGCCCGCGCGAGGGAGGCCATGCCAGGCGTCGACCCGAGGGAATTCTTGGACGCTGCGACCCGCGGCGGCGCGCTCGCCCTCGGGCTCAGTGATTCGATCGGAATTCTGGCGCCGGGCTTCGCTGCGGACGCGCTAGAAATGGACGTTCCCGCGCTTCGAACATGCCCGAAGCGGCGCGCGGCGTTGGCATGGAGCGAGTCTTTAGCGGTAGATGAAACTCCTGTCAGGCGTGTCTGGATCGCCGGGGCACTCGCGGTCGAGCGCGCTTCGGACTAAGGTTTCCACCTGCATGCATTCCCCCCTTCGAGCAGCAGAGGTCGACCAGGAGCCAGCGCTGGCGCTTCTGCGGACCTCACGGCAGGTCCTCCTCACCGGGCACGAGCGACCGGACGGCGATTGCGTCGGAGCCCAGGCCGCCCTCGCCGGTGTCCTCACGGCGCTCGGGAAGTCCGTACGTGTGTTGAACCCCGATCGCCCCGAGCCTCGTTTTCGCGAGCTGCTCGACGAGGCGGTGTTCACTGTGGATGACGGCGGGCCGCTCCCTCCCCATGATTTGATCGTCATGCTGGATGGCGGTGACCTGGGGCGCACGGGCGCGTTGTCGGCGCGCTTCCAGGCCAGCGACGCCAAGAAGCTCGTGATCGATCACCATGTGCACGACGGGGACGCGTGGTGGGATGCGGCCTACGTGGACGTCCGCGCGTCAGCGACCGGGTTGCTCGTGTATCGCCTCTCGCGCGCCCTCGCGGTGACGCTCGATCCGCGCGCGGCTCGAGGTGTCTTTACGAGCCTCGTCACGGACACAGGGTGGTTTCGCTATTCGAACGCTGACGCCGAGACCTTTGAGGTCGCCGCCGCGCTCATCGGTGCAGGGGTCCGCCCGTTCGAGATCTATCGAGACATCTATCAGCGCCAGCCCCAGCACCATCCTCGGTCGCTCGGGTCCGCGCTCGGTCGCACCGAGTTCTACCTCGGAGGGCGCATCGCAGTGGTCGATCTGCCGCTCTCAGCCACGAGCGACGCCCCAACGGACGGAGACGAGGTGCTCGATACGCTGCGCAGCGTCGACGGCGTCGAGGTCGCGCTCGTTGTGCGCGCCGTCGACCCCCAGCGCTCGAAGCTCTCGGCGCGGGCCAAGGGTGATTGCGATGTGCGCCTCTTGGCGGCGGCGTTTGGCGGCGGAGGGCACGTCAAGGCGGCCGGCGCGACGATCCACGAGCCGCTGGTCGCGGCGCGGGCCAAGGTCCTTCAGGCCGCGCTCGAGATGTATGGCCCGCAATTCGCGACCTCCGCTGTGCCCGGGGGTACGTCCCAGTGAAGGTCGCGGTCATCTCCGATATTCACTCCAACCGCGAGGCCGTGGACGCGGTCTTTGCGCACATCCGGGCGCAGGGCATCGGGAACATGGTGTGCCTGGGCGACGTCGTCGGCTACGGGCCAGATCCCGAGCACTGCGTGGACCTCGTGCGTGGCCATGCCGAGGTCTGCCTCATGGGCAACCACGACGAGGCGCTGTTTCTCGACGCGTCGGACTTCAACCCGCATGCACGGCGCGCGATCGAGTGGACCCGCGACCGTCTGCGACCCCGCTGGTGGAGCTCGTCGGAGGCCAAGGGCCGCTGGCGTTGGCTAGGAGAGCTGCCTGTACGCCACGAGCTTGGGCGCTTCCTCCTCGTCCATGGGTCTCCGCGCGACCCGGTGCGCGAGTACGTCCTTTCGACGGACGGGTTCCTGAACCCCGGCAAGCTGCGCGCCATCTTCGAGGCGTACGAGGGCGTCGTCCTCTGCGGGCATACCCATCACCCGGGGATCCACACGGACGACCTGCGCTTCACGGGCCTCGACGGACGTGAGGAGCTGACGGTCGAGCTGCGCGGCGCGGCGCGCGCGATCATCAACGTCGGCTCTGTTGGTCAGCCGCGTGATGGCGACAACCGCGCGTGTTACCTCGTCCTCGAAGAGGATCGGGTTACGTGGCACCGTGTCGCTTACGACTATCGCGCCACGATGGAGAAGATCAATCGCACCGGCGTGTTGAACGAGCTGCTCGCGCGACGGCTCGCGCTCGGCAAGTAGGGCGCGGCGAATGAGGTCGCGGCCAGTGAGGTCGCAGCGCGGTGGGCCACCTAAGCGGCACCTCTGGGCGGCACCACGGCGCCCCGTCCCAGGACGGCGCTTGGTGAGCGTCTCGCCGCGGCGCAATCTGGCGTGCCGCTGGCGGTGCGGCTCTCGCGCGGGGCTCCGCGCGTCCGACGAGGGGAAGAGTCATGCCCTCGTCTCCCCGACGCCAAGCCACTTGAGGATCGCCCTCCTCTCCTCCGTCACACCCGACCCTGCCGGCGGCGAGCTGGCGCGCATCGTGGCGACCGCTGCCTCCGCGCTGCGTGCCAGGGGGCACACGGTGCTCTCGGTCGCGCCTGCGCCTGCGTCTGCGACGGCAGCGCCCGGCGTCGCCCGCGACCAACCGGCCCAGGGAGTCGACCTCGGTGCGCCGGGGCTCGTGCCCGCGCTCGTCGCGCGCGGGGCTGAGGTCGTCCATGTGTACGGATGGGACGTTGCTTACGGAGACCTCGTGCGGCGCGTCGCGTCCGCGCTGCCAGTCATCGTGTCGTTGGTCGGGGCGGACCCCTCGACCCTCAGCGGCGCAACGGAGGCGCTTGGAGCTGCCCAGCGCGTCGTGTTCCCATCGCTGGCGCACCTCGTGCGGGTCCGCGAGCACGTCGCGCTGGACAAGGCGCGCGTGCGCATCGTGTCACCCGGCCACGGGCTCGCCTTGCCGGCGCGGCGCGTCATGCCCCGACCCTTTGCGGGCCGGGGGCCCTTGACCATCCTGCACCCTGGGCCATTCGACACCGACGCGGGGAGCGATGACCTCGTCGCTGCGACCGCGGGGCTGCCGGCGGGCTCCGTGCGTGTGTGGGCCTTCGGTGCGGTGCCGGACGGCCGCCGCGGCGCGGCGGGGAGGGCGCTCTCCGAGTCCGTCGTGGTGATGCGGCGCGGCGCGGTGTCGGAGGTCATCGCGCTGGCCTCGGAATGCCATCTCGCGGCACTCCCCTCACGCCGCCAAGAGAGCTACGCTCTCGGCCTCGACGAGGCCTTCGCGCTCGGGCTCCCAGCTTGGGTCACGTGCGGCGCGGTGGCGTCGGAGCGCTTTGATCGGGGCGCCTTTCAAGTCCTGCCTGCGGGCGATCCGGGGGCTTGGCGGGCGGCCATCGAGGGGGTGCTGCGCGCTCCCCGTCGTCTGGCAGAGGCCTTCGCGGGCCTCCCAGCGGACGTCCCAACGGCCGCCCGGGCCGCGGCAGCGCTCGAGGTTCTCTATACGGACGTCCTGACCGAATCCACGCCCCTCGGCGCGGACCTGCGCCAGGGCGCGGGTGACGCAGCCTGATCCTCCCACCGACACGTTCGTTGACCAGCAACAGCACAGAAGCGCGCGCGCCGCGCACCGTCCCTACGCTCGAGGAGCTCGAGGGCCCGGTGCTCCTCGTCGCGCCGAACGCGCGCATCGCCGCCGCCGTCGCGGGGACGCTCGAGCGCCTCGCCCGAGCGCAGCGCGCGCCCGCGGTCCTCGTGCTCGCCGCTGCGGAAGCGGAAGGGGGCCTCGGTGCGACGGAGGGCGCGGTCGGCCGCGCGCATCGCCTCGCCGAGCGCATTGCGCAGCGCATTGAGGCCCACGGCGCTCGCACGGTGCTCGTGCCGCCGCCAGGGGACCTGACGCCCGACCATCGCGCGGCCTGCGTCGCCGCTTCGGCCGCGGCGCCCTTCGGCGGCGCGCGCTGGGTCGGGTTCCTGGGCGACGGGCTCGAGGCGCTCGTGCCGGCGCGTGAGGCCCACTCCGCCGCGCGTCTGCCGCGCAGCGCGGGCGAGCCCACGGTCAGCGCGGTCATCTCCGCTTGGAACAAGCACGATGACGTGCGGTCGAACCTGATCGGCTTGCGCGCGCAGACGCGAGCCTTCGATGACATCGTCGTCGTCGACAATGCGTCGACTGACGCGACGGTCGCGATGTTGCGCGCCGACTTCCCTGAGGCGCGGCTCGTCATCATGCCGAACAGCGCGTACGGCGCGTGCGAGACGTTCAACGTCGGCTTCTCGACCGCGGCCGGTGATCGCATTGCGATCCTCGACGACGACGTCGTCCTGACGCCGGCTTGGTTGGAGGCGACGTTGGCGCGGATGGCGCGCGAGCCCGAGACCACGGCGGTCGTCTCGACGTCGGTGATCGAGCCCGGGATGCCCGACAGCTACAAGAACGCGCCAGCGGTCAACACCGAGCGCTACATGAGCACCTTCCGCGGCTGCGCGAGCCTCGCGCGCGCGGACGCGCTGAAGCAAGCAGGCGGCTACGACGTGCGGCTCTTTCTCTATGGGAACGAGCGTGACTTGACGTGCCGCCTGATGAACCTTGGCTATCGCGTGCTGCAATTCCCGGGCGCAGAGACGTTCCATATGACGCCGTTCGGGATCAAGATGGGCAAGCGCAGCCTCTACTTCCACGCGCGAAACGCGTGGCTGTCGATGCTGAAGTATGCGCCGCTCGGCGACCTGCTCCGGATGCCGTGGCTCGTCGTGTCGAAGGTCCTGCTGCGCGGCAAGGCCGTCGAGGCCGCGGGCACGGTCACTGACGCCGTAGGGACGATCGGGATCGGTCGCGCCGTGCGCGAGACCAAGGGGGCGTGGTGGGTGCTCGTCAAAGCGAGCGCCAGCATCCTCTGGAACGTGCCCTATTGCCTGAAGCGCCGCGCGCCCGTGCGGCACTCCGACTTCGAGCTGCCGCTGCAATGACTGTCGAGAGCACCACCACGACCTCCGGGTCTCGCCCCGGTCGCGTCGGCAAGGTCTCGGCCGTCGTCATCAACTACCAAGGCGAGGCGTACCTCGAGGCGTGCATCCGCTCGATCCAGGCGCTCGAGGACCCGGTCGACGAGATCGTCGTCGTTGAGAACGCGAGCTCGGACGGCTCGCTCAACATCCTCAACACGCACTTCCGCTCGGTCGTGTTGCTGCGGATGCGGGAGAACGTCGGCGCATCCATCGCGCGCAACGTCGGCCTGCGCGCCGCGAAGCACCGCTTCGTGCTGCTCGTCGACAACGATGTGATCTTGGCGCCTGACACGCTTACGAAGCTGCGGGCGGTCATGGACGCGCGCGAGGACTTGGTGATGCTGCAGCCGCGGGCGGTGTACAAGTCCGACCCGACGCGTGTGCACTATGACGGCGGCGCGCTCCACTACGGCGGCCTGATCTCGCTGCGCAACAGCGGCGCGCCGCTCGCGTCGGTCCAAAGCGCTGGCGCGGTCGACGTCGACGTCGTGATCTCGCTCGCGCTGCTCGTCGACAAGAAGGCGGTCGTCGAGGTCGGCGGCTTCGACGAGGAGATGTTCATCCTCTTCGAGGACCTCGACCTGTGTTATCGCCTGAGATCGGGCGGGCACGGGCTCGCGCTCGTCGAGGACGCCGTCGTGCAACACGACTCCGGGACGCCCGGAATCAGCTTCCGCGGCGGGAGCTACCCCGAGCGGCGGGTGTTCCTGCATTCGCGCAATCGCTGGATCTACATCGCGAAGAACTATCGCCTTTGGACGCTGCTCCTCAGCGCGCCGGCCCTCTGCGTCTATGAGGTCGCGTGGTTCGCGTTCGCCGCGAAGCAGGGGAACGTCGGGGCGTGGCTGCGCGGCAAGCGCGCGTTCTTCGGCCATGCGCGCCGCCTGTGGCAGAAGCGCCGCAAGGTGCAGCGCATGCGCCGAGTGGGGGACCGCCGCCTGCTCGTCGGCGGGCCGCTGACCCTCTCCCCTGGGATCGCAGGCGGCCAGGGCCTCGGCGCCCGCGGCTTGGACGCGATGTTGCGCGGGTGGTGGGCGATCGTGCGCTGGTTCGTGGTCTGAACCGTACACTCGCGGCGCTTTGCGGGTCCTCGTCGTCTCCCACCGCTTTCCGCCGCGCAGCTTCGCAGGCACGGAGGTCTATGCGCTCGAAGCCGCGCGACGTGTCGCGGCGCGCGGGCACGAGGTCCACGTCCTGTCCGCGTGGAAAGAGGTCTCGCTGCGCCACGGCGCGCGGATCGAGCGCGAGTACGAGGGCCTGCCCGTCGTCGAGTTCATCGACAACCTCTTCGACGCGAACTTCCGCGACACGTGGGACCGCCCGGCGCTCGACGCGCGCCTCGGGGCCGAGCTCGACCGGGTGCGCCCCGACGTCGTGCATGTGCACCACTTGATGTACCTGTCGACGGGCCTCCTCTCCGAGGCCCACCGCCGCGGCGTCCCCGTAGTGATGACATTGCACGACGCCTGGCTCGGCTGCGCGCGCTTCGGGCAGCTGCGCCACGCCGATGGCTCGCTGTGCGAGCGGGTCGACCCTGCGCGCTGCGCGACGTGCTTGCCGTCATTGCCTTGGCGCCAGTCGGGCAACGCCGTGCGCGTCGGCAACGCGTTGGCTGCGGTCCGAGCGTTGACCCACATCGACCTCTTCCCCCTCGCGCGCGCGCTGCAGCCGAAGCCGCGCCCCAAGACGGCCTACGAGGCGGCCTACGAGGCAGCGCCGCCCGCGGCGGTGCGCGAGGCGTACGCCGCGCACGTGCGCGCGCGCACGAAGGCGCTCGTCGCGCTGACCCAGCGCAGCGTGGCGCGGTTCCTGTCGCCGAGCGCGTGGCTCGCCCGCACGCTGGTGGATTGGGGCCTGCCGCCCGAGCGCGTGTTCACGATCCCGACGGGGGTGGCCTCCGAGCGCTTCGGGCGCGCCGCGCGCGTCCCGCGCGGTGACCGAGTGCGCGTGCGCTTCCTCGGCACGCTCGTGCCGCACAAGGGCGCGCACATCCTGCTCGAGGCCTGGGAGCGGCTCCCCGAGGCCGCCCGCGCCCGCGGCGAGCTGACCTTGTTTGGCCCGGATCACCACGACCCCGCGTACGTCGACGGCCTGCGCAAGGTCGCCGCGCGCACGGGCGCGCGCCTCGCGCCAGCGCTCGACCGCGACGGCGTCGTCCAGGAGCTCGCGCGCACCGACCTGCTCGTCGTCCCGAGCCAGTGGTACGAGAACCGCCCGCTCGTCATCCTCGAGGCCTTCGCGGCGGGGGTGCCGGTCCTCTGCACCGACCTCGGCGGCATGCGCGAGCCTCGTCCAGGACGGCGTCCAGGGCTTCCGCTTCCCGTTCGATGACGCGCAGCGCCTGCGGACCTGCTCGCGGAGCTGCTCGCCGAGCCCGCGCGGCTCGACGTCCTGCGCCCCGGGCCGACCCGAGCCTCCTGCCCACCTGGGACCACTTCACCGAAGCGCTCATCGACCACTACCGCTCCACGGTAAGCTGGACCCCTTGAGTGGTACGGCCGCGCTGGGTACCGCCCCTTGTGGTTGCACGCTGGCGATGCCACGACCCCTTGGAGGTCCGCTCCTTCGTACCATTCAAGGGGGCCAGCTTCATGGTCGCGGTTAGTCTGCTGGGCCCTAGGGAGCACCAAGCTTGAGCACCAAATGGACCATCGGCCGCCGGCAGGGCGGCTGCGCGGCGACGGGCCGGCCGTTCGTGGACGGCGAGCGCCACGTCTCGCTCATCGAGATCGTCGAGGGCGAGCTGCGCCGCAGCGACCTCTCGCTCGAGGCCTGGCACGAGCGTGAGCGCGCGGGGGGCGAGGCCCCGCTCTTCTGGTGGATGACCCACCACCGGGTGAACCCTTCGCGCACGGTCCAGCTCGACCTGGAGTCGCTCGAGCAGCTCTTTGTGCACCTGGAGGGGCGGGCCGAGGTCGCGGTCCGCGAGCTCCGGTACCTCCTGTGCTTGCTCCTGATGCGCAAGCGCCGCCTCTCGATCGACAAGGTCGAGCGCGGCCCCGAGGGCGAGCGCATGGTCATGAAGCGTCCGCGGCGGGACGAGCGCTACGACGTCTTCGTCTACGACTTCACCCCCGAGCGGATGGAGGAGCTCCGGGCCGAGCTCCAGGCGATCTTCGACGGCGCAGAGGGCCCGGAGGGCGTCCGTTTGGACGGCGATGGCGACGACTTCGAGGCCTCAGAGGGCGACGCGTCGGAGGCGCCGGAGGGCGCCGAAGGACACGAACCTGCCTCGGAAGGGGGCACGGGCGATGTGCCTGAAGACCCGCCCGATCCCGGCGGTGAACCACAACCGCTGGTATGAAACCGCGGTGAAGGTTGGGTGATTGCACCATCTCTGGTGGTTGGGCGCGCTGCATCGCAGCGCGCCCAAGTCGTTTCGTGGCAGGGACTTAGGAATCTTGCCCGCAATCTTGCGGGAAGTGGGGTGGCACTGGACACTCACTCTGTGGCACCAGCGATCACCCAAGTGGCGCAAGCTCGCGGTTGATGGTGCCCGGCGACCATGACGCTTCCCGGACTCGGCTTCCTCGGCACATCCACGCACTCCGTGGACAAGAAGAACCGTGTCTTCGTCGCCAAGCGCTTCCAGGACGTCCTGCCGCGGGATGAGGAGGGCAACCGCACGGCCGTCCTCAACGCCGGGACGGGCGGCTGCATCTGGATGACGACACACGAGGGGTTCTCGGCGCTCGCCAAGCGGTTCGAGGGCAACCCCCTCGACCCCGACAGCCAGGTGGACGATGAGCGCGACTTCTACGCCCACGTCGCCGAGGTCACGCTGGACTCGTCCGGGCGTGTCCTGCTCCCGGCCGAGCTGCGCGAGCTGTGCGGCATCGGCGAGGAGGTCGTCATGATCGGCATGCGCTCACGGGTCGAGATCTGGTCGACCGAAGGCTGGGCGCGCCGCCAACGCGGCACGCTCGCGGCGCGTCAGCTCGCCGCCCCGCGGGAGGGAGCGAATTGAGATGGTGGCGTACCGCAACACGCTGCCACAGGGCGAGCTCGGGAGCGAGCTCCGCGCGCCGCGAGGCGCGCACGGCCGCGCGCGAACCCTCCCTGAGGAGGCGCGCGTGACCGACCCGTCTGAAGTGCACGTTCCGGTCCTGGCCGCTGAGGTCCTGCGCCTGCTGGGGGGTGGGCGCTGGGACGCTACGACGCGTGGCTGGACCGTGGACGCGACGCTGGGTGCCGGGGGGCACTCAGCACTCTTGCTCGGGCGCTTCCCATGCCTACGTGTGCTGGGGTCGGATCAAGACGATTCGATCCTAGCCCTGGCTGGGGAGCGCCTCGGGCCCTTTCAAGATCGGGTGCGCATCGTGCGCAGCCGGATCTCCGAGCTCGGCGACGTCGTCGCCGGGCTCGACGAGCGCCCCATCGGGTGGCTGATGGACGTGGGCGCGAGCTCGCTCCAGCTCGATCGCGCCGAGCGCGGCTTCTCGTTCCAGTGGGACGGGCCGCTCGACATGCGCATGGACACGCGGCGTGAGGTCACGGCTGCGGACATCGTCAATGGCTGGGCCGAGGCGGACCTCGCGGACCTCTTCTTCCACGAAGGCGGCGAGCGCGCCTCACGGCGTGTCGCGCGAGCGATCTGTGAGGCGCGGCGGCGCGTGCCCTTCTTGCGCACCCGGGCCCTGGCGGACCTCATCGCGCACGAGCTCGGGCGCAGCGGCCCCACCCACCCGGCGACGAAGGTGTTCCAGGCGCTCCGCCGCGCAGTGAACGCCGAGGACGACGAGCTGCGCGCCGGGCTCGCGCTCGCGGAGGAGCACCTCGCTGACGACGGTGTCCTGTGCGTGATCAGCTTCCACTCCGGTGAGGACGCGGTCGTCAAGCGCTTTCTCGCGGACCGCGCTCGCGCAGGCGCGTTCGAGCTACTGACCAAGGCGCCGCTCGAGGCGACGCACGAAGAGCTGCGCGCGAACCCGCGCGCGCGCTCGGCCAAGGCGCGCGCGGCGCGCCGGATACGGCCAGCAGGCGAGCCGCGCTCAACGGGGGAGCTGCAATGATGACGAGAGCCGCGATGAAGGGATCCCAGCGCCGCAGAGGGGCCACCACGACGTCCAGGCCCCGGGGCGGAGCGCCGAGCACGGCGCGCCACGCAGCGAGCGCACCGGGTGACTCCACGCGCTCCGGCGCCCGGGCGGTGCTGGGGCTCGCGGCCTCGGCCCTCGCCATGGCCATCGGGATGCGCACCGCGTTCGTTCAGGCGGACAACTACGCGCTCGCGGCGCAGATGGACGGTCTGCAGCGCGACATGGAGTGGAACGAGCGGCGCGCGACCGAGCTGCGTGCGGCCGCAGTTCGATTTGAATTCGACGTCGAAGCTTTCGAGAATCGGCAGCGGTTCGAGGACTCGGCGGAGACGACACAGCGATGAGCTCGAGACGCGGCGCTTGGCCCCCCTTCGAGGGGCGCGACTCGCGCGCTGGACTGAAGCACGACCAGGCCGACGGCGATTGGGCCGCAGGCGCGAGGGTGACTTCGGTGGGCGCGTCGGGCCTCCGTCCGCTCGCGGCCTACGCCGGGATCGGCGCGGTCCTGCTCGCTGTCGGCGCAAAAGCGGTGTGGATCCACACCGCGACGGCGGGTGAGCAGCCGAGCGGCTCCGCCGACGTCACCGCGCCGTGGCCGGGCTTCGAAGTGGTGGACCGTGAAGGGCGCGCGCTCGCGCTGTCCGTCGAGTGCTTCGATCTCACGGTCTCGCCGCGCGCCCTTTGGCGCTCGCACACACCGCTGCGGCTCGCTGAGGGGATCGCGAGGATCCTCGACGGCTCGGACACGGTCGTTGGCGCCGACGTCACGCCCGATGCCGTCCTCGGGCGCATGATGCCCCGCGAGTTCGTGGACGGGCCGGCCCCAGGTTGGCTCGAGGCGCAGGAGCCTCAGCTGCTCGCCCTCGACGAGGCCGGCGCGGAGCGCGCCCGGCGCTGGATCGCCACTGGGGAGCCGGCCCCGGACGATACGCGCGAGGACGTCGCGGTCGAGGGCTTCCAAGTCGTCCCGCTCCTCGGCGGCGTCCCTGGCCTCTGGACGCTCGCGTGGCAGCCCGCGGTCGCGCTCGCAGATCGCCAGCGCGTGCGCCAGCTCGGCGTCGGCTCGGAGAAGCGCCCCGAGCGCTGGACCCGGCACATGCTCGACGATCTGCTCGAGGTCGTCAGCGGCCGCGTGGGCGAGGAGAGCGACCTGATGCAGCAGGCGCTGCTCGCCCGGCTCTCGGAGTCGCAGCGCGATGCGCTGAGCGCTCGACGCGGCCTCGAGCTTCAAGGCGCGCTCGCCGATGCGCTCTGGGCCGAGCTCATGCCGGCGCGCTTCCGCGTCGTCGCGCGGCGGGTCGACGCGACGCGCGCTCAAGCGCTCGCGAAGCTCTTCGTCGCGGAGGCCGTGTCGCCCTGGCAGGCCGAGCTCCACTCGCGCCTCGAGCGCAAGCACCCGACCCGCCCGGGCGGCGAGCCTGCAGCGCTCTCGGCCGAGCGCGCCGTCGACGCCGACGATGACGCGTTTGCGATGCTCGGGCACTGGGGCGTGCTCGACGTGGATTCCGCGCGGCGCCAAGCGCGCAGGACGCGGGATGAGCGCCCGTACCTCTTGCCTTGGGACGATCCCGTGGACCCCGTGGAGGCCTACTCGGCGGAGCTCCAGCGCGTCTCGCGGCCGCAGAGCGGCTTGGAGCTGCGCGCGCAGATCGAGCTCCAGGACGGCCCATGGTCGACGCTGCTCGACGAGCAAGCCCGTGCCTATCACCGACGCGTGCGCACCGTCGCGCGCGATCGGCGGGACGCCTGGAAAGAGCTCGGGCGCCTGCCCGACTACTTCGAGAGCGCGAGCGACGCGGCGGAGATCCCGCGTGTGCACTCGACGCTGGACGCCAACGTGCAGGAGATGCTGCACGCGGAGCTCGGGCACGCGCTCGACCACAATCGCGCGGCCCTCGTGATGGGCATCGTCGTCGATGTCGAGAGCGGCGACGTCCTCGGCGTCGACTATCGCAGCCGCTACCCCTACAGCGGCTTCGCGCCCCTGCGCCACGCGTTCACGCCCGGCTCGACGTTCAAGGCCGTGATCATGGCGATCGCGCTCGACCGGGGCTACGTCACGCCGGAGTCGTCGTTCCCGTCGTACGTCAACCGCCCGTTCGTCGTGCGCGGCAGCAGCCGCGAGATCCGCGAGGCCGAAGGCGGGTCGGACAAGCTTGAGCTCACGGCGGCCGAGGGGCTCGCCTACTCCTGCAACGCCGTCCTGGTGCAGATCGGGCTGCGCGTCCCGCCGCCGGTCCTGCGCGGCGCCCTCGTCGACCTCGGATACGGCCAGCGCCCCGGCGCCTCGATGGGGCCCGAGGTCGCCGGCCACCTGACCCGGCTCGAATCGAAGTACCCGAGCGGTTGGAACACGGCGTGGACCCACGCGTCCGTCTCGTTCGGCCACGAAGTCAGCGTGACGCTCTGGCAGCACGCTGAGGCGCTCGCGACGATCGCGCGCGGCGGCCTGCGACGGCCGCTGCGGCTGCTGGCGGCGATCGACCAAGGCGATCGCTCGTGGGAGCTCGAGGTCCAGCGCGGGCAGCGTGTGCTCGGGCAAGCCGCCTGTGATCAGGTCCTCGAGATGATGCACCTCGGCGCCACGATCGGCACGGGCAGCAAGCTCGCGCATCCGAGCATGCACCCAGACCTCGCGTGGATCGGCACGAAGACCGGCACCACCGAGAAGGTCGAGAGCGAGCTGTGCTTGCACGTGGAGCTGCAAGCGCTCGCCCGGAGCGCCGCGGCGGGGGTGCCCTTGACCGACGCCGAGCGCGCAGCATTGAAGTACCAGCGCGCGCACTTCGACACGCAGCGCGCGAAGTGTTACACGTCGTCGATGTGCGCGATCGGCCGCACGTTCGATGGGCGCAAGGTGATGTCGCTCGTCGTCGTCGATGATCCGACGGGCAAGGAGAAGTTCGGCTCCCGGGTCGCGGGGCCGACGGCGATCGCAGTCCTGCGGCAGGCGCTCGGGCTGCCGCGCACCTACGGCGGCGTGGACGAGGCGCTCGTCGACGTGTCACCCGATCTCGCGCCGGATTCGTTCTCGAGCTCCGAGCTGCCCTGGGCCGAGGCCGCGACCTCGGACGCGCTCAACGCGGACGCTGCGGCCTCGCTGCGCGCAGCGCGCGGCGCCGCGCGCGGTCGCGGCCCCGTCAGCCCCTTCGGCCCCGTCGGCCCCGTCGGCCCCGGCAGCCCCGGCAGCCCTGTCGGCCCTGTCGGCGGCGACGCGACGAAGCTGGATGCCGGCGCGCGTGAGGGGGGGCGGGCGCGATGAGCGCGGGCCGCAACGCTGACTTCCCGCGGCCGACCGCGGGCGCGACCGAGTGCGGGCCCGGCCTCGCGCTGGGGGCCCTCGCGCAAGCGCTCGGCGGGCGGATCCTCGGCGACGCGGACGTGTGTGTGCGCGCAGTGGCGCTCGACTCACGGCGCGCGACGAGCGACGGGATGTTTGCCGCCCTGGCCGGCTTGCGCCAGCGCGGCCTCGACCACGTCCACGGGGCGTTGGCGCGCGGCGCGACGAGCCTGCTCGTCGCGGACGAGCGCGAGCTCGCCGAGGTCCCCCTCTGGCGCGCGGCGGGCGATGCGCCGGGGCCGCGCGCCATCTGGGTGCACCCGGAAGCGCGCTGGGCGCTGGGTCGCGTGGCGGCGCTCGTGCACGGCGACCCGACCGCCGACATGGACGTCGTCGCGATCACGGGGACCAACGGCAAGACCACGGTCGCGCACCTCACCGCGCAGCTCCTGGAGCGCGCGGGCCCGAACCCGCGTCGTGTCGGCGTCCTCGGCACGGCCGGGCACCGCCTCGCAGGGCCGCATGGGCCTGTGCACGTCGACGCGAGCCACACCACGCCCGATGCCCCGGAGCTCCAGCGGCTCTTCGCGCGCCATCGCGCTGCCGGCGGCGACACGCTGGTCATGGAGGCGAGCTCGCACGCGATCGTGCAGGAGCGCCTCGCGGGGACTCGGGTCGCGGTCGCTGCCTTCACGAACCTGACCCGCGAGCACCTCGACTACCACGGCACGCTCACGGCCTATGCACGCGCCAAGGCGCGGCTCTTCACCGCGCTCGGCCCCGGCGGCGTCGCCGTGGTCAACGTCGATGATCCGGCGTGGGCGATGATGGCCTCGGCTGCGACGGCGAGGGGCGCGCGCGTGGTCACGACGAGCGCCCGCGGGCGCGCGGACCTCGTCGCGCAGGGCGTCCAAGCCAGCCCGCAAGGCGCGCGGCTGCGGCTGTCGGGCCTCGGGCTCGCCCACGCCGTTGAGCTGCCGCTGCGCGGCGGACACAACGTCGAGAACGCGCTGACGGCCGCGGCGATCGCGCGTGTGCTCGGCGCGGACCCAGATGAGGTCGCCGCGGCGCTCGCGACCGTGACCCCGGCGCCGGGGCGCCTCGAGCCTGTCGGTGGCGGCACTTTGGGCTTTGACGTGCTCGTCGACTACGCGCACAGCCCCGACGCGCTCGAGCGCGTCCTTTCGACGCTGCGCGCGGACCTCACCGCGGTCGCGGCGCGCGCCGGTCGCGCGCCCGCGCGCTTGATCGTCGTCTTCGGCTGCGGCGGTGATCGTGACCGCGGCAAGCGCCCCGTGATGGGGGGGATCGCCGCGCGGCTCGCGGACATCGCCTTCGTGACGAGCGACAACCCGCGCAGCGAACGGCCGCAAGCGATCATCGATGACGTGCTCGAGGGCTTCCAGGACCAGGGCGGCCGCCGCATCGTAGAGGTCGATCGGCGGCGGGCGATCGCGCGCGCCCTGGACGCCGCGCGCGCGGGGGACATCGTCCTGATCGCGGGCAAGGGGCACGAGAACACGCAGACGATCGGCAAGGACGTCCTGCCGTTCGACGATCGTGTCGTCGCATTGGAGCACCTCTCCGCGCGCGCTGAGCTGCCAGCGCACACGCTGACGCCCGTCTCGGCGTCGGAGGTGTCGCGTGCCTGAGCTCATGACGTTTGCTGACGTGCTCGCCGCGACGGGCGCCGTGCACGTGCTCGGCACGTCGGAGCGCGACATCGCGCGGGTCTGGACGGACTCGCGCACCTCGGGGGCCGCAGACTTGTTCGTCGCGCTCTCTGGCGAGCGGCACGATGGCAATCGGTTCGCGCTCGATGCGCTCGCCAAGGGCGCCGGCGCGCTGCTGTTGCGGGGCCGCGCCGACGACCCTGCTGCGCGCGCGCTCGTCGAAGAGGTGCGCCGCGTCAGCGGTGGGGCGGCGTCCGTGGCGCTCGTCGCGGACCCGCTCGAGGCGCTCGCAGACCTCGCGGCGTGGCGCCGAGCGCGCTTTACGGGCCCGGTCGTCTGCATCACGGGCTCATGCGGCAAGACCTCGACGAAGGAGACCTTGGCGACGCTGCTCGGACGCGTCTTGCCCGTCGCGAAGAGCCCGGCGTCGTTCAACAACTCGATCGGTGTGCCGCGGGCGATCCTCGACGCGGCCTCCGACGCCCGCGCGCTCGTGCTCGAGGTCGGCACCAACGCGCCGGGGGAGATCGAGGGCCTGTGCCGCATCGCGCGTCCGACTGACGGCATCGTGACGGGCATCGGCCGTGCGCACCTCGCGGGCTTGGGCTCGGAGGCGGGCATCGCGCGCGAGAAGGGCGCGCTGCCCGCAGCCTTACCGCTCGGGGGCGTGTGCGTGCTGCCGCAGGACGACCGCTTCAGGGCCGAGCTCGCCGGGCGCACCGCCGCGCGCGTCGTCACCTTCGGCGAGCGCGATGGCGCGGACGTCGTCGCTGCTGGCGCGTGGTTGCACGAGGAGGGCACCAGCTTCCTCTTGCGCGGCCCGCTGGTCGGCGCGGAGCGGCAGGTCACCGTGCCGCTGCTCGGCGGTCATGCCGCGCGCAACGTCGCGGCTGCGCTCGCCCTCGCGCTGGCCCAGGGCCACCCGCTCGAGCCGCTGCTCACGGGCCTCGAGCTGCTCGCGCCTGCGCCCGGGCGGATGCAGCGCTGTGTCGTCGGCGGCGTGACGTTCCTGGACGATTCCTACAACGCGAACCCGGACTCCGTACGCGCGGGCCTCGCCGTGCTGGCCGGCCTGCCCGCTCGGCGGCGCGTCTTTGTCCTCGGGGCGATGCACGAGCTCGGCGCATCGACCGAGCGCCTGCACCGCGAGGCCGGCGAGGCCGCTGCGCACGTCGCTGATGTCATCGTCACGGTCGGAGACCTCGCGCGCCACGCTGCGCTGGGCGCCGAGGCCGCTGGCTTTGACCCCGCGCGGCTCCACTGCGTCGGCGACATCGACGAGGCGGTCGGCGCGCTCAGCGCGTTGCTCGGCGCGGGCGATGTCGTGCTCGTCAAGGCCAGCCGCGCCGCGCGCCTCGAGCGTGTCGCCGCGGCATTGATGGCCGCGAGGAGCGTCTGATGCTGGCAGAGCTCCTCGCACGCCTGACGGGCGCCGCGCTGTTCGAGTACATCTCGTTCCGCGCAGCCCTCGCCGCGTTCACGTCGTTTGTCGTCGCGCTGGCGCTCGGAGGCCCGACGATCCGGTGGCTGCGGAAGCACCGTGTCGGCGAGGACGTCACGAAGACAGCGGCGCTCGAGCTGGCCCAGCTCTCGCAGAACATGGGCAAGCACCAGACCACCACCATGGGAGGCAGCTTCCTCGTGACGGCGCTGCTCACAGGGGTCCTCCTCTGGTGCCGGCTCGACAACGTGGCTGTTGTGATCGCGATGGTGATCGTCGCGGGCATGGCCGCCGTCGGCTTCGTCGACGACTACCAGAAGCTCACTGTGAAGTCGAGCAACGGCATGTCGGAGCGCTCGAAGCTGCTCGGCCAGACGATCGTCTCCGTCGCGTGCCTCGGCGCGTTCGTCTGGTACGCGCGCGCGTCCGGCCGCTTCTCGCTCTTGGAGCTGCACCCGCCGTTCCTCAAGGACTGGTCGTTGCCCCTCGGCGAGTCCGTCCTCGGTGCCCTGGCCTTCACGTTCCTCGGCTGGCTCGTCATCGCGGGGACCGCGAACGCGACGAACATCACGGACGGTATGGACGGGCTGCTCGCCGGCTGCACGGTCGCGTCGGGCGGCGCGCTCGCGGTGTTCTGCTACGTCACGGGTCGCTTTGACTGGACGGAGTACCTCAACCTGCCCTATGTGCCCGAGGCCGCTGAGATGGCCGTCGTCGGCGGCGCGCTCGTCGGCGCAGCCTTAGGGTTCCTCTGGTTCAACGCGTTCCCTGCCGCAGTGTTCATGGGGGACTCGGGCTCGCTTCCGATCGGCGGCTTGCTCGGCTGGATGGCGCTCGTCGCAAAGCAGGAGCTCGTGCTGCCGCTCATCGGCGCCGTGTTCTTCCTGGAGTTGGGGTCGATCTGGCTCCAACGATTCTGGTACAAGCGCAGCGGTGGGCGACGGGTCTTCACGATGGCCCCGATTCACCACGGGCTGCAGCTCAAAGGCGGCATCTTTCGCCCTGGGCCCAAGCCCTGGCATGAGGTCACCGTCGTCGTCCGCGCGTGGATCATTGCCGCGGTGTGTGCGACCGCGAGCCTCGCGCTTATGAAGGTGCGCTGAGCGGCGCTCACCGACGAGGAGACAAGGACTGAAGCACCGCCACCCAGCCCCCCCCGAGGTCCGCGCGGACCCTCCGGGCGCAGGACCGCAAGCGCCGCGCGAACGCCTCACGCAGACACCACACTGACCCCCATGGACCACGGAGCGAGCACCATCGATGCGAGCCGGGAGGCGCCCCAGGCGACCTTCACGGAGCGCATTGAAGAGCTGCAGCGGCGCGCGTCCGAGCGCGACCCGCGCGGCCCGGCGCGCGCGATCTTTGCGATCGTGCTGGCGCTGCTCTCGTTCGGGTTCATGTTGCAAGCGAGCCACGCCGCCACGACCGTGCCGCGCGCGCTGCTCGGGGCCGAGCTGCGCGAGCTCGCGGCGTTCCGGTTGGCCGGCGTCGGGATCCTCCTGGGCGCATGGTGGCTCGGACCGCGCCGCCTCGCGCCGTTTGTGCCGGCGCTGACCGTCATGGTGATGTTCGCGCTCGTCGCCGTGTACCTGCCGTTCATCGGCGCGCCGCGCAACGGATCGCACCGCTGGATCCTCATCCCCGGCCTGCGCTTCGGCTTGCAGCCGTCGGAGTTTGCCCGCGTCCTGCTCGTGCTGTGGGTCGCGCGGCGCTGTGCGCTGCTCGGGCCGCGCATCGGAGAGTGGCGCGCAGGCTTCGCGCCGACCGCGGCGCTCGGCCTCGCGGCGTTTGCGCTCGTCTTCCTGGAGCCCGACCTCGGCGGCTCGATCCTGCTGCTCCTGTGTTACGGCGCGACGCTGTTCGTCGGCGGCGCGCGCATGAACCACGTCGCGCTCGCGGGCTCGAGCCTCGGCGGCGCCGCGCTCCTGTTCGGCCTCTCTCAGTTCAGCCACATCCGCGAGCGCATCGCGGTCTGGACGGGGGAGGCCACGAACGACCAGGTCCGGCGTTCGGCCGAGGCGATGGCGAGCGGCGACTGGTTCGGCGTCGGCCTCGGGCAGGGGCTGTTCCGCAACGCGAGCTTGCAGTATATGCAGACGGACTACGCGCTGGCGCTCGTCGGCGAGGAGTTCGGCCTCTTCGGCGTCCTCCTGGTCGTCGGCCTGTTCGCCGCGTTCACGTGGCACGCGTTGCGGCTCGTCCTGGCCGTCGAGGATCGCTTCGCGGCGCTGACGGCCTTCGGCTTGACGGTCTCGGTCGCGTTCCAAGCGATGTTGCACCTCCAGGTCGTGACGGGCCTCGCGCCGCCCAAGGGCATGGCCCTGCCCTTCCTGTCCGACGGGGGGAGCTCCCTGCTCGCCTCATGCCTCGCCGTCGGCCTCGCCCTCGGCGCTGCCCGCAAGCCGCCTCCCCGGCGTCGCGCCTGATCGTCTCCATCGTCGCCCGCATGCAACGCCGCGCGGGCGCTCTCCTCCATCTCGCACTCCGCACTGAATTCGCTCCCCAGGGGCCCTATGCAGCAACCGCTCGAACGATACGGCGTCGTCGTCCTCTTGTTCCTCGTCGCGCTCGTCGCCGTCGCCGTCTTCTGGGAGGACGGCTCCCAGGGTGAAGCGCCGTCGAATACCCTCGCCGCGGTCACGAAGCCGGTCGTCGAGCGCCCCGCTGCGCCCGCGCCTGCGAAGCGGGTCGAGGCTGCGCCGAACGCGACCGCCGGGCCGGCCGCGGGAGGGGCGCCGGCGCTGTCGCGCGGGGGAGAGAGCGGGCAGGACCAGCGCGGTCGCAGCCCGATGAACCAGACGACCGCGCGTGTCCCCATCGGGCCGGAGGGCGGGTCCAGTGTCGCGCCCCCCGCTGACAACGGCGGGTTCTCCGAAGTGCAAGTGCGCGGTGGCCACGACCCCATGGCGAACAACGTCGGCGCGGGCGCGCAGCCCGGTCGCGAAGGGTTCAACGGCGGCAACTCGGATTCGATGCCTGCCGAGCTCGAACGGGCGCGGCGCGACACCGAGGCGGTCGCCGCGCGTCGGGGCGCTGAGGCGGAGGAGCGCGCGCGCGCCGAGCGGCGCGAAGAGAGCCAGCGCGAGCCCGGTTCCCTGATCACGCCCGCTGTGCACGAGACGCCGAAGAAGGCCGCCGTCCCGGCGGCGAGCACCGACTACGTCGTCAAGTCCGGCGAGTCGCTGTCGAAGATCGCGGAGCGCGAACTCGGGGAGTCAAGGCGCTGGACAGAGATCGCTGCGCTCAACGGCATCGCGGATGCGCGCACGCTGAAGGCTGGCGCGAAGCTGCGCATGCCCGCGAAGGACCTCCCGGCCGCTGGCGCGAAGCCCGTAGGCACGACCAAGGAGAAGCGCGGGACCGGGGACACGACGGTCCGACTCGCGAGCGCGCCCGGCGCGCGCCCCTATGTCGTTCGTTCCGGTGACTCGCTCGAAGCGATCGCGCGCCGTGAGGTCGGCGGGCAGGACCTGCGCGCGACGATCGCCAGCATCAAGGCGCTGAACTCATTGAGCGGAGACACGATCTTCGCGGGCGCGACGCTCCTCGTCCCGGAGGGCGCCGGCGCGACGCGCGGCACGGCCGTGGCGGCGCTCACCCCCGAGCCCGATGCGAAGCCGGCCCGTCGCCCGCGTGGGGAGTTCTACGTCCGATGAGCGCGCGCTTTCGTATCTGGTTGATCTTGGGCTTCGCGGTCGTTCTGGCGCTGCATGCCCCGCGCTGCTTCGACGCGCTCGCTGCGCCCGTGCCGAGCGTCGGGGTCACGGAGCCCGCGCAGGTTGCAGCCCTCGAGCCGCTGCCGGCCGACGGCGTCGGGCTCGCCGTAGCCGCGAGCGGGAGCGGTCGGTGAGTCTCTCTCCTGGGGCAACGATGGGCGCGCCGTGCGAGCTACCTGACTTTGCGCTGCGCCCCCTGCGGCTCGCGATCGCGGGTGGGGGCACGGGCGGCCACGTCGTCCCGGGGCGGCACCTCTTGGATGTGCTGCATGCCGCCGGGCACCAGCTACAGGACCTCGTCTGGTTCCACGGCGGCCGCGCCGCCGAAGAGCGCTGTCTGCGTGAGATCGATCAGCACCCGGCGCTCGCCGCGTTCGAGCGGCTCGTGCTCCCGATCGAGCCGGAGGCCGGCGGTGCCCCGACCTTGGCGCGGCTGTCGCGCCGCATGTTGCCCGCGTTCCTCACCGCGCGCGCTGCGCTCGCGCGCCACCGCTCGGAGGGCTTGCTCGGGCTCGGCGGCTACACGACGGCGCCGGCCGTCCTCGCGGCCCGTAGCCTCAGGCTTCCGGTGATCCTGCTCGAGGTCAACGCGACGGCGGGACGCGCGACACGCGCCCTCGCGCCCGTGTGCCAGCGCGTCCTGCACTCATGGCGCGAGACGCTGCCGCACGACCGCGAGGGTATGAAGCACCATCTCATCGGTCCGCCCTTGGGGCCGAGCTTCGCGCCCCCCGCGGAGCCCGAGCTCGCGCGCCGCGAGGCGAAGGAGGACCTCGGCTTCGACCCCGAACGGCCGCTGCTCGTCGTCTTGGGCGGCAGCCAAGGGGCCCGCGGCCTGAATGAGTTTGTGCGCCATCACGTCTCGACCCTCTTGGGCTCCGGGGTCCAGATCCTGCACCAGGTGGGCCCGGGCCGGCGCGCCGAGGGCGCGGCGGACCTCGCGGGCTACGGCCTCGTCGAGTTCATCGACGATGTGCAAGCCGCCCTGGTCGCAGCCGATTTTGTCCTGTGCCGCGGCGGCGCCTCGACGCTGGCCGAGGTCGGCGCGGTCGCGACGCCGGCCTGGGTCGTGCCGTACCCGCACCACGCGGACCGTCACCAGGAGCGCAACGCGCGCCAGCTCGACGGCGGCGTGCGAGTCGTCGACGAGGCGGACCTCGATCGGTCACGTTGCGAAGAGCTCGTGCGGCTCCTCGGGCCAGACGGGGCCGCTGAGCGCGCGCGCATGCGGCAGCGGCTGCTCACGGCCCTGCCTCGCGACTCCGCGGCGCGCATCTGGCGTGAGCTGGACCTGCTCCGCCGCTGACGCAGCCGGTCCTCGCGGCAGCTCCGCAGCGGTCAGAACGCGAACCGAACGCCGAGGTAGTAGCCGGACAGCTTCAGGTCCGCGTCGACGGAGTCGCCGGTGTCGTCGTAGCTGGCGTTGATGTCCAGGAGCCGATAGCCGACGAGGAGCGAGCCACCCTCGAAGAGCCGCACCGACGCCTCGAGGTCGCCGTCGATGACCTTCGCCTCGTCGCCGTCGACCTTGACCTGCAGGCCGCCGGCCTCGGCGCGCACCTTGACAGGCCCCCAATTCCAAGCGGCGCGCAGCGCGAGCATCGGGATCGGGATGAGCTCGTTCGACTCGAGGCGGTTCGACGTCATCTGCTCTTGCATCAGGAGGTCGAAGTCGATCAAGGACGCGCCGATGCCGATGCCGAGCTCGACCGGGCCGAGCGGGATGAGGTTCCATGTGAACAGCGCGCGCGCGACCGTCAGGTCCAGCTCGGTGTCGACCGCCGCGCCAGCGGTGATCGTCTGGCTGCCGATTGAGACCTCGCCAGTTGTCGTACCCGAGCCCTCGTAGCTCGTCTTGAACGCCGACAGCGACAGCTGCGCGCCGAGGAAGCTGATCTGCGCCTTGGCGCCCGGCGCGGCCTCGTTATCGCGGATCCCGAGCTCGTCGAAGTTCGAGTTGATCGCGGTGCCCGAGTCGCTCGCGCCGAACGAGCCGTCCAACTTGAGCGACCCGATCATCGGAGTGACGCTGGCCGAAGGCGCGGAGCAGCTAGCGACGAAGAGGGTGAGCGCCGCGAACGTGAGCGTGGACAGGGTGCGCTGCATCGTGACAGAGGGTGGGGTTCGGGTCGATAGGTCAGGGGCGGTCGAGCCCAGCGGTCGATGAGCTCCCTTAGGGAGTATCGAGTTCCCGCCGCAATCTCCGAAACACTTTCTCGCTGCCGCGCAGCAGCAGGGCTGGGCTTCAACGGAGCGATCGCGCGTGAACACGCGATCGTGCTTCTTTCCGGCGCCCGGGTTTGCTTCGATGGGGGCGTGAGCAGCATCCTCCCGCCCGCGACATCGATCGACGTTCAGGTTGGCACCTTGGACCCCATCCGCGGCGCAGCAGGAGGGGCCGACGTTGCCCGGGCAGGGCTCGTGCCCGGCGTCCCGCGCCACGTCCACCTGCTCGGGGCTGGCGGGGCCGGTGTGTCCGCTGCAGCGCGGGTGCTCCTGTCGCGTGGGCACGTGGTCACGGGTCACGATCGCGCGGCCTCGCCTTTCACCGAGGTGCTCGCGGGGCTCGGCCTCGACCTCCAGCTCGGCGACAGCGTCGCCGAGGCCCTGCCCAGGCAGGCAGAGGTCGTCGTTCGCTCGGTCGCGGTGGGCCTGGACGACCCGCAGGTCGTCGCGGCCCAGGGGCGCGGCCTCGCCGTCCTCAAGTACGCGGAGCTGCTGGGGCGCCTCGCGCCCGCCGGGCGCACGGCCGCCGTCGCGGGCACACACGGTAAGACGACGACGTCGTGGATGGTCCACCATGCCCTCGCGGCGGGGACGGGGCCGCGCCCGGGCGGGATCATCGGCGGCCTGCACCAAGCGCTCCGGTCCAACGCCGTCGTCCCCGAGCGGGGCGGCTGGTTCACCGTCGAGGCCTGTGAGTACGACCGCAGCTTCTTGCACCTCGCCCCGACCGCGGCCATCGTCACGAACGTCGAGCCTGACCACCTCGATGTCTACGGCGACCTGGCGACGCTCGAAGCGGCGTTCTGCCGCTTCGTCGATCGTGTGCACCCGAACGGGCTCGTCGTCCTCGGCCGGGAGGTCCCGGACCGGGTCGCCCACGCCACTCGCGCGCGTGTGTGGCGCCTCGGGCGCGAGCTGTCGCTCGACCTCCACGGCGAGCGCCGCGGGCGGTTCACTTTCAGCCTGCGCGGCCCAGGCTGGGCGACGCCGCGCGTCACGTTGTCGGTCCCCGGCGCGTTCAACGTCGAGAACGCGGCGCTCGCGATCGCGCTCGCGATCGGCGCGCACGGCGTCGAGCCGTCCCGAGCGGCTGAGGCGGTCGCGCAGTTCCCTGGCGCCGGGCGCCGCTTCGAAGCTTGGGGCGCGGTGGGCGAGGTCGACGTCGTGCACGACTACGCGCACCACCCGACCGAGGTGCGCGTCACGCTCGAGGCTGCGCGGCGCGCGTTCCCCGGGCGCCCGTTGCACGTCCTCTTCCAGCCGCACCAGCACTCGCGCACCGCGCGGTTCATGGAGGACTTCGTCGAGGCGCTGCGCGGCGCGGACCGCGTCGTCGTCGCCGACGTGTACGGCGCGCGCAGGCACATCGACCTGCGCGAAGGCGCGGATGCGCATACGCTTGTCACTCGCCTCTCGCGCGCGCGTGTCGCGGCGGAGGAGGGCGGCGGGCCCGAGGCCGCGTGCCGCGCGTTTGTGGCCGGCCTCGCCCCGAACTCCGCGGCGCTTGTCATGGGCGCCGGCGATATCGATGGAATCCGCGATGACCTCTTCGACCACCTGGCCCTGCGCTTCGCTCGCTGACGCGCCGCTCGCCGAACGGACGACCTTGCGGGTCGGCGGGCGCGTGGAGTGGCTGCTCGAGCCGCGGGACCCGGAGGAGCTCCAGGCTGCGATCACGGCGGTCCGCGAGCGCGGCTTGCGGCTCCGTATCCTCGGCGGCGGCGCCAACGTCGTGATCGACGACGGCGTGCTGCCAGGTGTGATCGTGACGACCGATCGGATGCGGCGCATCTTCCGCCCAGGCCAGGTCCAGGGCGACGACATGTTCGACCCAGAGCTGCCGAGCGGCGCGATGGCGTTGGACGCGGCGTCCGATGATCCGCGGCTCGTGTGCTGGGCGGGGGCGCCGCTCCCGGCGCTCTGCCGCGCGGCGCGGGACCTCGCGCTCTCTGGCCTCGAGAAGATGGCCGGCGTCCCGGGCCAGGTCGGCGGCGGGATCGCGATGAACGCCGGCGGCCAGGGCTGGCAGATGTGGGACGTCGTCGAGCGCGTGCGGCTCATCGATGCGGCGGGCGAGTTCCGCGACATCGAGCGCGCAGACTGGCAGCCCGAATACCGCGACGCCAAGCTCGGCGAGCTGATCGTCGCCAGCGCGGTGCTGCGCTTCACCCCGCGCCCCAAGGCCGAGGTGCAGGCGGCTGTGCGCGATTATCTGCGCGCCAAGAACGCGGTCCAGCCCGTCTCCGCTTGGAGCGCCGGCTGCGTCTTCAAGAACCCGGACCCTGAGCGCTCGGGCGGCCGCTCTGCCGGGCAGCTGATCGACCAGGCTGGGGGCAAGGGCCGCCGCCGCGGCGGCGCCGTGATCTCGGAGCTCCATGGGAACTTCCTGGTCAACACTGGGGACGCGACGGCGCGCGACGTCTTCGGCCTGATCGAGGAGCTCCAGGCCCTCGTGCGCGACCGCTTCGACGTCGAGCTCGCGCCGGAGGTGAAGCTCTGGCACGCGGACGGTTGATCCCTGCCCGTCGGCGGTCGATCCGTTACTCTCTCCCTCCCCAGTACGCGCCGGGAGCGTCTGGGACCCGAGCGCCCGTCAGGTGGACGAGCGCCGGCGCTCTCCTCCCGTACGATCGACATGATCCAGAGTGACGCGGCTCCGCAGGTGGCGGGGCCCTTCCCGCTGTCGACCTTGCGCCATTCCACGGCGCACTTGATGGCCTCCGCAGTGCAGAAGCTGTTCCCCGGGGCCAAGTTCGGCTTCGGCCCGGCGATCGAGCACGGCTTCTATTACGACTTCGACCTGCCCGAGCCGCTGACGGAGAAGGACCTCCGCGCGATCGAGAAGGAGATGCGGCGCATCGCCAAGCGGTCGCCCAAGATCGAGTGCGTGCGCGCGACGCGCGACGAGGCGCGCAAGCTGCTCCAGGACGCGCAGCAGGACTTCAAGGTCGAGGGCCTCGACCTGATCCCCGAGGACGAGGAGATCACCTTCTACTTCCACGGCGACGGCCCGGAGCGGTGGGGGGACCTCTGCGAGGGCCCGCACCTCGACTCGTTCGCCGCGCACGACTTCCACTTCAAGCTGCTGACGATCGCGGGCGCATATTGGCGCGGCGACGAGAAGCGGCCGATGTTGCAGCGCATCTACGGCACGGCGTTCTGGTCGGAGGACGAGCTGAAGGCGCACCTCGCGTGGCTCGAGGAGGTGAAGCTGCGTGACCACCGCAAGCTGGGCACCGAGCTCGATCTCTTCAGCGTGCACCCTGAAGCTGGCGCTGGCTTCGTGTTCTGGCACCCGAACCTCGGCGTCGTGCGACGTGAGATCGAGACGTTCTGGTGGGACCTGCACACGGCCGGCGGCTACAAGCCGGTGTACACGCCGCACGTCTCGCGTGAGTCGCTCTTCGCGGTCTCGGGTCACCTCGAGAACTACGCGGACATGATGTACGCGCCCATGGACCTCGAGGAGACGCCGTACCGCGTCAAGCCGATGAACTGCCCCGGGCACTGCCTCATCTACAAGGACCGCGGGCACTCGTACCGCGAGCTCCCGCTGCGTTGGGCGGAGCTCGGCACGGTGTACCGCTACGAGCGCTCGGGCGTCGTGCACGGCATGCTGCGCGTGCGCGGCTTCACGCAGGACGACGCGCACATCTTCTGTACGCCGGACCAGCTCGCCGACGAGATCGCCGGCGTCTGCAAGCTCGTCGACACCGTGCTGCGCACGTTCGGCTTCGAGTACAAGGCGTACCTCGCGACGCGCCCGGCGGAGAAGTCGATCGGCGACGACGGGATCTGGGCGCGCGCGACGGCGGCGCTCGAGGCTGCGGCGGCGCAGATCGGCTTGCCGCTCGAGCTGGACGAAGGCGGCGGCGCGTTTTACGGCCCGAAGATCGACTACAAGATCAAGGACGCGCTGGGCCGTGAGTGGCAGAACTCGACGATCCAGTGCGACTTCAACTTGCCCGAGCGGTTCGACCTGCACTTCACGGCGTCGGACGGCACGCAACAGCGGCCGATCATGGTGCACCGCGCCATCCTCGGCAGCCTGGAGCGCTTCGTGGGCGCGTTGATCGAGCACTTCGGCGGGCGCTTCCCGTTCTGGCTCGCGCCGACGCAGGTCGCCGTGATCCCGATCCGCGAAGAGCACGCGCCCTATTGCAAGAGCCTCTCGGAGCGGCTCTCGGAAGAGCTCTTCCGCGTCGACGCGCGCCTGGACCCGGGCCACATGAACAAGAAGATCAAGGAGGCGCAGAAGGACCAAGTGCCGTACATGCTGATCGCCGGCGAGCGCGAGGCGGCAGAGGGCACCGTCGCGATCCGCCGCCGCGGGACGCAGGAGCAGCGCGTGCTCCCCTTCGATGACTTCTTGCAGCTGATCCGTGGGCTGCGCGCCACCCGCGCGCTGGACCTGGACTGAGCCACGCGCCGGCCGTGTGCGCGGCGCGGCCTTGAGCGGCCGCGCCGCGCGCCCACGATGGACCTCGGCGGCCCCCGGCGGCCCCCGACGGCCCACGACGGCCCACGACGGCCCACGACGGGTTAGGACCGCTTAGGGCGCGAACGTGACCGCGAGCGCGTCGGTTAGGTTGGATCCGCCCAACGCCGGGGGCTCGCGGAACCAGTACTGAAAGCGCCGCGTCGACCCGCTGGTCGGCGGCGCGATCCCCGGCGCCGGCGCGCTGCTGTCGTAGGCAAAGCGCGCGATCCCGAGGGCGTCGGTCGCGACGACGGGCAGGCGATGCAGGTTGCCGGTGATACAGAGCGTGCCGCCGCCGACCTGGGTCAGCGCAGCGTCCGCGCCGGAGAGGAACAGTCCGAACTGATTCGCGGGGCACCCCGAGGCGACCAAGGTGAGGTCGTTGGCCGCGAGGCTCCACGTCCCCTCCACATCGATCGCCGCGGCGTCGCCGCTCGAGTTGGCGCTCGCGCTGCACTCCCGACGCGGGGCGGGCACATAGTTCGGATCGAAGGCGCGCGCGCCGACGTCACCGCGTGTCCCGTCCGGGTCGAGCGGGCCCGTTGGGTCCCCGGCATCGATGCAGGGTGAGCCCGCCCGCAGGTGGAAGTCCAGCGCTGCGGGGTCCCAGAACATGGGGTCGGCGTCGAAGTTGCCGAGCCCGCTGAAGCCTCCCTCGACGTCGCAATAGCGCACGAGCGCAGCGCCGACGAGCTGCTCGGCGTCATTGTCACGGACGATGCAGTCCACGAGCGACGCTGCGCCCCAAACACCGCCGCCTGCGAGGGCCCCCGTGCTCAGTCGATTGCCCACGATCGTGCAGCGCGTCAGGGTCGTCGGGCCGACGGCAAAGACGCCGCCAGCGTACGACCCGAAGGTCCCACCGGAGCACACGTTGCCAGCGATGACGCAGCGCTCGAACGTCGCGCTGCCCGTGCTCGCGACGAACACGCCGCCGCCGCGGCTGCCCGCGAGGACCGCAGAGTTGCCTTCGATGCGCGTGTCGGTCAGGACCGCGGCGCCGCCGGTGATGTACAGCCCGCCGCCTTTGGCGCCGGTGCACGCGTTGCTCGAGACGACGCACTCGATGAGCGTCGGCGCGCCCCACAATCCGCCGCCGTGGTTCAAGCTGCTCGTGTTGTGCTCGACCCTGCAGCGCAGGAGGGTCGGGTTGCCGTGGACGCCGGCGCCCAGGCGGCCCGTGTTGCCCGTGATGACACAATCGACGAGCTGCGGCGTCCCGTTGGTCACGACGCCGCCCGGGCCGAAGCCGCCCGCGCCGTGCGTGATGGTGAGGCCGCGCAGCACCGTCGCGGGCCCCTCACCGTTCACGAGGCTGACGGCGACGCCGCTGTATCCGGCGTCGATGATCGTGACCGCGGCGCCCTGGACTCCGAGGACCTCGATCGCCTTGCCCGCCAGGTCGAGGCGCTCGAGGTAGGTGCCCGGCGGCACGAGGACGCGGTCACCGCCGAACGCGATGTCGATCGCGGCTTGGATGCTGCCGCCAGGGGGGACGAGGAGGTCGAGGGCGACGGCGTGAGACGCGGTCGCAGCGCACGTTGCGAGCGCTGCGCCGACCAACGAGATGCGAGGAAGGAGCTGTTGCATGGTGTACCGCGCGCCCATCGCGCGTGCCTTGATCTTGGTCCGTCCCACGCCGAGCCCGGCTTACCTGCGCGCCATGTCGCCGTGACACGCGCGTCATCGGCGGGCCGCATGCAAAGAACGCGGCCCGGGTCCCACGTGGGGGCCCGGGCCGCGGTTGCTAGAGCGCGCTGCTTGCGTCAGTTCAGGTTCAGGATGCCAGTCCCTGCGCCGCTCGTGAACGAGGGCACCTCTGCGCGGTAGTTGCACCCGAGCGTGAAGACCGTACGCCACGGCTTGGCCGTGCGGTCCGCCAGGAACCCGGCGGCGACCATCGCGGTCTCGCGCAGGGTGTCGGAGTGCTGCTCCTTGTCGACGAGGATCTCGCACAGCCGCTCGATCGCGCGGCGGTCACCGATGTAACCGAGCGCGGCGACGGCGGCCTCGCGCGACGCGGCCTTCTCCTTCGGCCCGTTCTGCGCCAGCTCCAGGAGCTGGCCGATGACGGTCGAGTCGCCGAGCAGGCCCAACGCGACGCCCGCGCGGGTCTGCAAGAGCGGCAGCGAGTCTCCGTCCGTCAGGACCCGCTGCAACGGCTCGATCGCTTCACGCGCGCCCATCAGGCCGAGAGCGAGCGCTGCGTAGCCGCGCGCGTCCTCGTCACGGATCTCGTCGAAGCGCTCCATCAACGCGTCGGCTGCCGACGCGTCCTGGCGCAGCCCGAGCGCGATCGCGTACGCGCCCATGTCCGAGCCGCGACGCACCGTCTTCATGCTGGACCGCAGCGCCAGGTCCACGGACGAGTCAAGGGGCTGCCCATCCTCGCGCAAAGAGTGACCCAGCACGCCGAGCGCGAGGCCCGCCCACGGCTTGACGTCCTTCTTGGCGCTGGACAGGTGCTGCAGGAGCACGCGACGCACGTCGTCGACGGCGCCGAACGGCTCGTCCCCTTCGCCGGGGCGACCGCCGATGTACGCCAGCGCGATCATCGCGAAGCGCTTCTCGAGCGGCGTTCCGGCGCGCGCAGAGCGGGCGACGGCCCAACGGATCCACTTGTCGATGTCGCCTTCGTCGGCGTCACCCATCAACCCGAGGGCGAGCACCGCGCTCTCACGCACGAGGGCCGGTTGCTGGCTCGAGTTCTCGAGCGCGCGGATCAGGACCTCTGCGATGCCCTCCTTCATCCGCTCGGTGACCCCCGCGGGGCGGGCGGCAACGAGGCGGCCGAGGGTCGTCGCGGCGTGCGCCCGGAGGAACGGGTCGAACTCCTTGTCCGCAGTGAAGTACCGCATCAGGTACGTCACCTGCGGATAGAGCGACGTCTCAGGCTCCGGCACCACACACTTGCCGCAATAACACGGCACGACGCTGTCGTCGACGTGCAGCGGCACGAGGCCGAGGGAGATCATCGCGGCGACCTGGACGTCGTTGGACACGGGCTCGTCGCCCTTGACCTTCTTGCCGTCCTTGTCGACCCGCTCGTACTTCGCCTCGAGCAGGTCGATCAAGTCACGGACGACCTGTCCGCGCACCAGTCGATCCTCTGAGCGCCCGGCCATCACGCCGAGCCCGTAGGTCGCATACGCGCGCACGTCCTCGGGCACCTTCTCGCCCTTGACGATCGCGCGCCCGGCCTCCGTGTCCTTCGCGAGGTCGCGCAGGATCTGGATGTCCGCCGTGTCCCCTTCGAGGCCGAGGCAGAAGGCCGCTGTCGGGTGCATCACGTCGGTGCCGTTCGGGAGCTCCAGGAACCACTTCGTGATGAAGTCGAATTGGAACTGGTTCTCCTCGCCGCCGATCTTCGTCATCGCGACGAGGGCGCTCTGCGCGAAGGGGTTGCTGCCGCCGAGCTTCACGGCGTCGAGCAACGCCGGGACGATCGCGCCGTCGATCAAGTCGTTCGAGGCGCGCCCGCCGATGCGCATCGAGCGCTGGCCTTGGCCGAGGTAGAAGTCGTCGCTGCCGGTCTTCGTCTCGCTCGTGTTGATGTTGGCGAAGCGCAGGTAGAGGTCCTTGTTGAACTCCCACCAGAGCCGCCAATCAGTCGGGTCGTCGATGTAGCCGTACTTGTCGAGCCGGTACGGGCTGATCGGTTGGTCCGGGCGGTCGCTGCCCGGGAGTCCGGGCGGGGAGAGCGGGCTCCCCATGCCGCCAGGGAACTTGGGCCGCTGCGGGCCCGACGCAGGGCCCGAGGCCGGCCCTTGGGCCGGGCCTCCGCTTGGACCGCCGCGCGGTCCGCCGCCAGAGGGGCCAGAGGTCGGTCCACCAGGTTTGAAGCCTCCCCCACGGGGAGCGCGGTTACCACCGCCTCATCACTGGAACGCTGCGGCCCAGTCGGCAAAGGCCAGGGCGGCGAAGCCGACGAGCGCGACTTGCAGGATCGGTCGTTTCATCGCGGGGGGTCCTCTCGAGGTGCGGGGTCCGAACGAAGGAGCGCGGCCGCTGGCTGCGACCGCCTGTCTCTAGTTTACACGGTTGGGACGCATTTGAGGTTCCCTCTCATCGATGAGAGGGGGGTGTGTCGCCCCCCGGCTGGCCTACACTGTCCGCTCGCTTGCTGGGGGCGGCGCCCGAGCCCGCGTCACGTGTCGTGACGCCGCGCGCCTGAGAGGTACCCCTCGAACCTGATCCGGGTCGTTCCGGCGTAGGAAAGCCAAGCCATGACCGAGCTATCCAAGTCCGCCCTGTCCACCGCCTCGAAGCCCGCTGACGCCGCCTCCGGCCTCGAGCCCTACGAGGAGAGCTACCCGCGCTCGCACAAGTTCCACCGCCCGATCGAGTGGAACGGGCACACCCTCGCTGTGCCGGGTCGGCGCGTCCACCTGACCAACGGCGAGACCCTGGACCTGTACGACACGTCCGGCCCGCAGGGCTTCTCCGCGGAGCAGGGGCTGCCTGATGTGCGCAGCGCTTGGATCGCCGGGCGCGCGCCGGGCCCGGGGGGCAACGTCTCGCAGATGCACTATGCGCGCCGCGGCGTGATCACCGAGGAGATGGCCTACATCGCCGCGCGCGAGGGGCTCGCGCCCGAGTTCGTGCGTGACGAGGTCGCCTCCGGCCGCGCCATCATCCCGGCGAACATCCGCCACACGGAGCTCGAGCCGACCATCATCGGCCGCAACTTCCTGGTCAAGATCAACGCGAACATCGGCAACTCGGCCCTCTCGTCGAGCATCGAGGACGAGGTCGACAAGCTGCGGTGGGGGATCCGCTGGGGCGCGGACACGGTGATGGACCTGTCGACGGGCAAGGACATCCACCGCACGCGCGAGGCGGTCGTGCGCAACTCGCCGGTGCCGATCGGCACGGTCCCTATCTACCAGTGCCTCGAGAAGGTGAAGGGCAAGATCGAGGACCTGAACATCGACCTGTTCATGGAGACGCTGCAGGAGCAGTGCGAGCAGGGCGTCGATTACTTCACGATCCACGCGGGCGTGCTGCTGCGGTACGTGCCGCTGACGGCCAAGCGCGTGACCGGCATCGTGTCGCGCGGCGGCTCGATCATGGCGAAGTGGTGCCTCGCGCACCACGCCGAGAACTTCCTCTACACGCACTTCGAGCGCATTTGCGAGCTGATGAAGCGCTATGACGTCTCGTTCAGCCTCGGCGACGGCCTGCGCCCGGGCTGCATCGCGGACGCGAACGACGAGGCGCAGATGGGCGAGCTCGCGACGCTCGGCGAGCTGACGAAGATCGCGTGGAAGCACGACGTGCAGGTGATGATCGAGGGCCCGGGCCACGTCCCGATGCACAAGATCAAGGTCAACGTGGACGAGCAGATGCGCCTCTGCCACGAGGCGCCGTTCTACACGCTCGGCCCGTTGACGACCGACATCGCGCCGGGTTACGACCACATCACGAGCGCGATCGGCGCAGCGATGATCGGGTGGTACGGGACGGCGATGTTGTGCTACGTCACGCCCAAGGAGCACCTGGGCCTGCCGAACGCGAAGGACGTCAAGGACGGCGTGATCGCGTACAAGATCGCGGCGCACGCGGCGGACCTCGCGAAGGGGCACCCGCGCGCGCAGGAGTGGGACGACGCGCTGAGCCGCGCGCGCTTCGAGTTCCGCTGGGAGGACCAGTTCAATCTGGCGCTCGACCCCGTCACCGCGCGCTCCTACCACGACGAGACGCTGCCGAGCGACAATGCAAAGGTGGCGCACTTCTGCTCGATGTGCGGCCCGCACTTCTGCTCGATGAAGATCACCGAGGACGTGCGCAAGTTCGCGGCGGAGCAGGGCCTGGAGGCCGACGCCGCCCTCGCCGCGGGCATGGAGGCCAAGGCGAAGGAGTTCGTCGACACGGGCGCCGAGCTGTACCGCTGACGCAGGTGCATCCCGGCGCGCAGGCGCAACGAGCGACTCGGCGCTTGGCGAGGGCGCGCCGTGCGCCGAGTCGCTCGTTGCGCCGGGCGCCGGGTGCCGGGTGCCGGGCGCCGGGTGCCGGGTGCCGGGCGCCGGGTGCCGGGCGCCGGGTGCCGGGTGCCGGGTGCCGGGCCGGGAGCGCGCCGCCGCGGTCCCAGCCCTGGCGGCGCCGCGGCCCTTCAGTTCAAGAACCTGACCTGGAGGCCGCTCGACAGGTTGAAGCCGCCCGGAGCCGTGTCGCGGAACCACGCTTGGAAGTTCCACGTGCTGCCCGCGCTGATGGCGCCCTGGGACGGGAGCGAGGCGTAGTCGATGGCTCGCACGAACGTCCCGCCCGCGTTGCTGGCGCCCGGCGGGTAGACGCGGTGCAGCGCCCCCGAGATGCACAAGCGCCCGCTCCCCAGGGGGACTTGAGCCTGACCTGCGCCATAGATGATCACCGCCGTTGCGTTCGCCGGCATGCCAGTGGTCGAGAGCACAAAGTCGTTTGCGCTCAAGCTCGTCGTGCCCGCGCCCGTGAGCGTCGCCGGTAGCCCGGTCGAGTTCGGCAAGGCGTCACAGTAGGGCCTGAAGATCAATTGGACGTCGTAGACGTATGCCGCGCCGGCGACGTTGACGCCGCCTAATTGCGTGTGCCAATTGGCGCCGATGACGAGGCTGTCCGAGCTGATTTGCGCGGTGACACCAAACTGATCGCCCGGATTGGAGTCGCTCCCAGTGATCCTGGTGAAGCTGTCCCACCCCGTGCTCGTGCGGCAGAAAGCCGTCACGGAGCCAGCGCCTGACAGCTCTGGCGCGCTGCCTACAACGAGCGAATCGCCGAGCAAGCAGGCCGAACTGCCGAAGTGGTCCTGTTGCAGGGGGAATGCGTCGACGAGCTTCTGCCGCTCCGTCCAGGTCGAGCTGACCCGCTCAAAGACATAAGCGGCGCCGGCGCGGGTCAACGGCGAGTGGGCGCCGGGTGCGCCGATGAGCACGAGGTCGCCCATGACGCTCACCGAGTGGCCGGCCTCCATCCCGCCGTGGATGTCGCTCGGGCGGAGCTTCACCTCCTCGGCCCAGGTGCCGCCGTGGTTGCGGAACACGTACGCTGCGCCTAGGTCGGCGGAGGTCGCCGAGCCGTGGTCATCGAGCGGCGCGCCGACGACCAGGACGTCGTCATCGACGGCGAGGCTCGCGCCAAAGTTGCTGCGCCGCGCGAGGTCGCTGGCGAGCAGCTTCTGCGTCTCGCTCCAAGCGCCGCCAGAGCGCGTGAAGACGTAGGCCGAGCCTGTCCCCGAGCCCGCGTCGCGATCGCCGACCGAGCTGGCGAAGAGGGTGTCGCCCTGAATGCGCACCGCAGACCCAAAGCGATCCGAGCTCTCCAGGTCACTCGGCGTGAGCTTGGCTTGGAGCGACCAGGCGGTCCCGTTGTGGACGAAGACGTAGACCGCGCCCGAGTCGCAGAAGTTCGAGCTCGGGCAGAGCCCGTCGTCGCCGTGGGCGCCGACCACGATCGTGTCGCCGTCGACATGAACCGAGTTGCCGAACCACTGGTTGTGCTTCAGCACGTTGGGCAGCAGCTCCGCGTCGAGCGTGAGGCCCCCCGCGGTCTTGCGGTAGACATAGACGGCGCCGAACTCGCCGAAGCCGCCGTGGTCGTGGCGTGGGGCGCCGACGACGACCCACTCGCCGTCGGTCGCGACCGCCTCGCCGCTCCGATCTGAAGCGACTGGGTCCGGGGGCAACAGCTTTGTCTCAGCGCCCAAGAGCCAGGGGGCGTCGGGGCTGGCGAGCGCGGGCAGCGGTGCGGCGAGCGAGAGCGCCGCTCCCGCGAGCGGCGTGGCGATGCGGCAGAGCTTGGACATCGGTCGATCCGAGGTGTGGGCAGGCGGGGGAGATGGGGAGGCCTCGGGGTAGGCCTCTCGGGGCCACCCGTCGCTCAGCAGGGGGGACCGCAAGCGCCGTGCCACGTGCTCCATGTCCCCTGGGGGCCCCTTCACGTAGGGCTACAGGCACTGAGGGTGTCCGTCTGCAGACGGCTCGTCCAGCTCTCGGACGCGGGGGGCCCCATGCTGGGTCGCCAAGGGCAACGCCCTGGGCCTCACTCGATCCACGCGTCGTACACGCGCGGGCCGAAGTAGCGGTAGCCGAGCGCCGCGCGCGGTGTGCCCGCCAAGAGCGCGTGGATCAAGCCGTTGCGCTCGACCTGCACCGTGTGCAGGACCGCGCGCTCGGGGTTCTCCTTCAGCAGGAGCTGCACGCGGCCGCCCAGGGCGACGTGGCGCTGCAAGCCGTCCGTCGTCGACGACGCGAACGGCAGCGCCCGCTTCAGGTCCGCCAGCAACGCGTGGCTGCGGCCCCACGTGCCGCCCTCGCGGCTGACAAACGGCTTCCCGTCCAGCAGCGCCGACGCGTCGTCATACGCGAGCACGACGAGGGCGCGCGCCTCAGCGCCGCCCAGCCACGCTAGGAGCTTCGCTGCATGGCCGCGCGCGCCGTCATAGCGATAGTTGCTGTCGAGGAACGCGATGCGCTCGACCCACGCGGGGATCGAGGCCTGCGCGTCCAGGAACGCAAACGTCAGCGCGCCGCCGCCGCTGTGGCCCGTCAACGTCACGCGCGCGTCCGCGCCGAAGCGCGCGCGCAGCGCCGCCATCCACGCGACCGCGCGCGCGCCCTCCGGGTCGTTCTTGCGCAGCCACGTCGGCCATGCGAGCCCGTCGCACTCGAGGTACACGACGACGAGGTCTCGCTCGCCCGCGCAGGTGCGCAGCCAGCGCGCCTGCGCGCCGATGTGCTGGATCCCGAAGCGCCAGTCCTGCCCGGGTTCCGGGCGCCGCCCCAGCGTCTGCTCGAGCGTGCTCCCGTTGGGCAGCGCGTACACGACGAGGCGCGTCGGCCGCGCCGGATCGAGGTCGTTCGGGACCTGCGCTATGGCCCGGACACCCGGCCCGAGGTCGAGCGCCTCCAGGCGCTCCTGCGCCGCCGGCCGCGGCCCATAACGCGCGGACAGGATCGGCCCCGCGTCGCTCAAGAGCGCGCACAGCGCCGGGTCGGACAACAGCGCATCGACCGTCGTCGGGGCGCCGTCGAGCGTCGCCGCGCGCGCGATGAGCCGCGCGCCATGGCTGTAGTCCACCCACGTCGCGGTGTGCCCGAGGTACAGCGGCTGGATCGGCGCGCCCGACAGCTCGTGCCACCCGTAGATCGCGACGCGACCCGGCCTCTCGGCGAGGCCCGGCGTCAGCACGACGTCCTTCTTGTGGCCCGCGACGAGGCGCGCCGCGGGCGACCGCCCACGCAGGTCGAGCTCGCTGCGCAGCGCGGCCAACGTCGAGTCCACGAGCGCATCGTGCCGCGCGAACCACGCCACAGAGGTCATCTCCGGGCTCGGCGGGATCGGCTCAGGCGCCACCTTCACGTCCGCCGCTGCGTAGATGAGGTCGACGAGGCGCGGCGTCGGCAGCACGCAGTCGAGCGCGTCCGCGACCTCCTGCGCGGCCGACGGCGACAGGGGCATCCGCAGGCCGTCCGCATCGGAGCCGACGGTGAGGTAGTCCGGCGCGACCGCGAGCGCGACGTGCCGCTCGCGGCCGTCTACGACGCCCGAGACGTGCAGCTCGACAAAGGCCCGCCAGCTCTCCGGGACGTTGCCGCCGCGGACCTCGTCGCAGACGACGCGCTCGCGCTCGACGAGCGACAGCGCTGCGACGCGCGCCGCGACCTCGGCCCCGTTGGCCGCGTCCGTCGCGCGCGGCGGGAGGCCCGCTTGGAGCAGGAGCGCGAGCCCCGCGATGGCTGTGGACATATGTGTTCGAAGGTGTGCCGTGCCGTGCCGGGCCAGGCCTGGGGTCTACTCGCGCCCTTGACCGAGCGCGACGCGGCACCCGAGCACGAAGACGAGGACCAGCGTCCCCGCGCCGCCGACCCAGGTCGAGGACAGCGCTTGGCGCTCACCCGCCTCGCGGTCCGCCGGCGTGGCGAGCCCTCCAGTGGCCTCCATTGTCTGCGCCATCACCTTGCGCCCCATGGCAGTCCCGATGAGGCCCAGGGCCAGCGGCACAAACGCCAGGGACGTGAGCGCGATCGTCGTCGACCGGCTGCTCTTGGCCGCGAGCATGGCGAGCGCAACCGCCACGGTGACCGCGATCGACAGGAGGCCCATGGCCCCCGACTCCATGACTAGGTTCGCCATGTCCCCAGGGTCGCACGGCTCGCCATAGGCTGCCACCCCTGCGACCGGTCGTACGGGCGCTATGACCCGGGCGCGCGGGGGCCGGCGCGGCGTTAGGCTTGCGCGTATGGGAGCGACCCCAGGGACCTCGTCCGCGGGCGACACCGCCGCCGGCGGCCGCGGCGAGCGGCCGATCGGGCGGGTCCTCGTCCTTGGCGCGGGCGCCGTCGGCGGCGCGATCGCGGCGCGGCTGCATGCGAGCGGGACGCCTGTCGTCTGCCTCGCGCGCGGCGCCCATGCGGCAGCGCTGCGCGACCATGGGCTCGTGCTCAAGCAGCCCGAAGGGGCCGAGCGCGCGTGCATGCCCGTCATCGAGCGCATCGAGGGGCTCGCCTTCGAGCCCGGCGACGTCGCGCTGGTGACGACAAAGTTGAACGACGCCGAGGCGCTGCTGGAGGCGCTCGCGCGGGCAGCGGGGCCCGCGCTCCCCGTCGTGCTCGGCGTGAACGGCGTCGCCGCTGAGGCGTGGGCCGCGGCGCGCTTCAGGCACGTCGCGACGCTCATGGTTTGGCTGCCCGCGACGCACCTCGTCCCCGGTGAGGTGCTCTTGCACGCGACCGAGGCGTGCCGCGGCGTGCTGGACGTCGGCGCGGTCGAGGGCGCCCTGGCCGGCGCGACGAGCGCGTCAGACGTCGCTGAGCCCGTCGCGCGCGCCCTCGGCGCGCGCCTCGTGAAGGCTGGCTTCGCGGCGGAGTATCGCCCAGACATCGCCGCTTGGAAGCGCGCGAAGTGGATCACCAACCTCGGCGCGACGGCCTATGCGCTAGCGCCGACGGATTTGGACCCCGCCGCGGCCATGGAGCGCGCGCGCGCGGACGCGCGCGCGGCGCAGGCAGAGGGGCGACACGTGCTCGATGCGCTCGGCCTCAGCCGGACCGATGATGTGACCTTCAGCGCCCGTGTCGCGCGCGTCGCGGTCGCGCCCATCGAAGGCCGCGACCGAGCAGGCAGCTCCACCTGGCAGAGCCGGCAACGCGGCAAGGCGCTCGAGACGCCGTGGATCGAGGGCGCGCTGGCGGCGCTCGCAGCGCAGCACGGCCTCGACGCGCCGGTGTGCGCGCGCCTCGCGCGCGCGGCCGCGGCGCATGACCGCTCGCTCACTGCGCGCTGAGGTCGCCCGGAGTCAGCGGGCGATGCAGCGCCGGGGCCGCCGAGTGGCCGCGCACGTCGACCGCGTCGGCCGCGTGCTCGGCTGCGCCGCGGCCCTCAGGACGCGCGCCGGACGCCGTCGTCCGGCGGAAAGTCAAGGACCGCGTCGGTGCGCCAGCGGCCGCGGCACTCCGCGAGCTCACGCTTCACGATCGCGCCGCGGAAGGCCTCGTCGATCCGCAGCCACGCGACCCGGAGCTGCTCGGGCGCGCGGACCGCGTCGAAGCTCGCCTCGAGCAGCGCGCGCCGCAGGTCGTACAGCTCGTCCGTGATCATCATGTGCGGATGGGCCTCTGCCGGTCCGCGGCCGTTGAAGCGCTTCGGGCCGCCGATCGCGCCGATGATGAAGTCCGTCTGCTGGCTGGTGATGAAGTCCTGCTCGACCGCCGCGAAGAACTTCGACAGCCACGGGTGTGCGTAGACGAGCTCGTAGAAGTGCTCATTCACGGCGAACACGATGCGCGGATTCGGAAGCGAGTCGTAGACGTTCACACGCTGATGATCGTCACGCGCGGGTCCCGGCCTTGATCGCGCGCGGGGCGTCTCCCGGGTTGGCACAGCGGCCCGGAGGCAGAGATCGCATTGGGGCGCCGACCGTCGCGTTGAAGCTGGCCTCCGGACCGCGTGCAAGTCGGACCTAGAGCGAGCCCCCCGCGTTCTCCGCGGGGGGCTCGCTCCAAGCTGGCGGCGCGGGGTTCGTGTTGCGAGCGCTTGACTCACAAGACGCGAGCGAGGTCGCTCGTGCCACCGCGGCGCTCGGCCCTGGATCAGGGGATGAACACGACCTGAACCGCGTTCGTCAGGTTCGAGTTGGCGACGCCGCCGACCGAGTCGCGGTGCCAGCACTGGAAGTTCCAGGACTCGCCCGCCATCGCCGCAACGTTCGGGCCGCCGGGCTGCGGGATCGAAGCCAGGTTCGCCAGGATCGTGAACGAGCCTGCGCCGCCCGAGCTCAGGACCGCGCCGCCGACCGCCCGGCCGATGGTGCCGCTCAGGCAGAGGTTGCCGTTCTGTCCGCCGGCGTTGGCGACAAAGCCGGTCGTCGTGGAGGCGATGAAGTAGCCAAACGCGTTCGTCGGCAGGTTCGTCGCGGTCAGGCGCAGGTTATTGGTCGCGACCGAGCGCGTGCCGCTCAGGTGGATCTCACCAGGGACGCCCGTCGAGTTCGGGTTGGCGTTGCAGTACGACGCGCCGATCTTGCGCGACGCTGCGACCAGCGAAAGGACCGTGCCGTTGCTCACGCTCGTCGTATTGAAGCTCCAAGGGGCGTCGCCGCTGATCGCTCCACCCTGGTAGCCGATCGTTGCGGACGAGCCGCCGGCCGCGCGCGGGCCCTCGATGTCCTGATAAAGGAACTGCGCGAAGATCGGACCGCTGGAATGGACTTGGAGCTGCCAGGTGGCGGTGTTGACCGCGTCCTGGTAGAAGCCAACGTTGTTCCATTGGACGATCAGCGTGCCGCCGATCTCTTGCCAGAAGATCTCGCCGATCGTGCCGCTGCTGGTGTTGACGTCGTCCCAGAAAGGCAAGAGCGTCTGGTCGCCGCTGAACGCGTTGGTGGAAGGGATCGCAACGTTCGAGAATCCGAGGTCAAGGCCCGCACCGCCGAAGCGGACGCCGCCGTTGCTTCCGACCCGTGCGAAGCCTGCCGCGAAGAGGCCATTGCTGACCGTCGTCGGGATGTCAGCTTCGCCATCGTCGGTCAGGCTGAGCGGAGTGCCGGTGCCGGAGATGTCCACCCAGGTGCCCGGAGCGTCGGGCGTGAACACGGTCGAGCGAGCGCGGACGAGGGAGAGGACCGTGCCGTTGCGCACGGCAAGCGGCGCATCGATCGTGTACTGGGCGTCCGTGCTGGCGGACGCGCCACCCTGGTAGCCGATCGTCGCGCTCGCGCCGCCGTCGGCGCGCAGACCCTCAATGTCGGTATAGATGAATTGTGCGAAGGCCGGGCCGCTGGAGTGGACCTGCAGCTGCCATGTGGCCGTGTTGATCGCGTCCTGGAAGAAGCCGACGTTGTTCCACTGGACGATCAGGGTGCCGCCGATCTCCTCCCAGAAGATGTCGCCGATGGTACCGCCGACCGTATTGACATCGTCCCAGAAGGGCAAGAGCGTCTGGTCACCGCTGAACGCGTTGGTGGAAGGGATCGCTGCGTTCCCGAAGCCGAGGTTGGTGCCAGCTCCGTTGAAGCGGACGCCGCCGTTGCTGCCGACCCGCGCGAGGCCAGCGGCGAACAGCGCGTTGCTGACCGTCGTCGAGATGTCAGCCTCGCCGTCGTCGGTGAGCCCGAGCGGCGTGCCCGTGGCGGAGATGTCGACGAAGCTGCCAGGCAGGCAGTCTGTGATCACGACGTCGTCGAGCTCGTACGTGAATTCGACGCGCGTGATGTTGAAGCTGTTCGGCTCGGACCAGAGGTCCTGCATGCCCGCGGGGGTCGTGGCGCTGCCCAGGTGGAACTGCATGCCGCTGCGGTAGAGGTCGACGACGTTGCCGTCGATCATCGTCTGCACTTGGCTCCCGCCTGCGTACGAGTTCGTGCCGTTCGTCGTGCCGGCGCCCGCAGTGGTGTTGCCGTAGATGCCGATGACATCGCCAGCGAGGACGCGCGCGCTCACGGGCTGGAAGGCACCCGCGGGCAGGTCTTGGCCCAGCGCGAGCTGTGTGAAGGCGTTGGTCGTCGTCGGGTACGCTGGCGGCGGTGTCGCGCCGTCGAAGCGCACGACCGCGAAGTTTTGCTCCGTGTTTGCGCCGCCGACGCCCTGTAGGACGTTGACGCCGGTGATGGTCATGTCCACCGGCGAGGTGAACCAATAGCCGCGTGTGTTCCCGGTGAAGCTTGAGGTTTGCGGGGGCATCGTCGCCGTCTGCCCGATGGCAGCGGCGGCGGTGGCCAGGGCGATGGCCCCGGAGAAGAGGATGCGTTTGAGGTGCATGGCAGTTAAGCAGGTTGGAGTGGAGTGACGAGCCCGACAGTTGGGCTACATCGCATCACCTCAGTCTTTCACAGACCTCTCCATCCATGTCCGAAACAATCCAATTTGCGCGGAACCTGTCTCAAGATGCGTTATCGCGTCGCGTCGTGCGACGGCTGCACGGCGGCGGTTGATCGGGAGCACATGGCGTGAGCACCGCCTGATGACTCATCGTTCCATGTGCAGGTCGCTCGTGGGCGCGCCCAGGCGCGGCGGAACGCAGGTCCCTGACTTGCTGCGTAGACGACGCGGTTGAAGCGCCTACTTCGCGAGGTCCGTGTCGCGGACCTCTCGCAGCTTCTCGGCGAGGCGTTCAGAGAGGCGCGCGACCTCCTTCTCGTAGCGCTTGTCGCCCGCGAGGTTCGTGAACTGCTGCGGGTCCTTCAGCGTATCATAGAGCTCGCGGCCTTTGCTGCCGTCCTCTCCGTACTGGATGTACGCCCAGCGCTTCTCGCGCACCAGGAACCCCTCGCGCATCGGCGCGACGCTGAACGCCATGTCGCGCACACGCGCCTTGCTGTCGTCTAGCAGCGCGGTGAGGTCGTGGCCCTGGATGCGCGCCGGGACCTCGAGGCCGCACAGGCTCGCGGTCGTCGGGAAGAGGTCCTGCAGCTCGACGAGCGACTCGCACACAGCGGGCGCCTTGCCCGGGACACACACGATCAAGGGGACCTGCGCGGACTCGTCGCGCAGGCTCACCTTGGCCCAGAAGTCGTGCTCACCTAGGTGGTAGCCGTGGTCGCTCGTGAAGATCACGATCGTCTGCTCCTCCAGCCCCTGTTCGCGCAGCGCGGCCATGACCTTGCCGACCTGCGCATCGACGAACCGGACGCACGCGTAGTACCCGCCGAGCGCCTTCTTTTGCTGGCGCTCGTCCATCTGCATGTTCTGGCTCGTCTTGTAGTTCACGCCTGCCTTGGGCGTGTCCTTCCAATTCGAGGCCAGGTCATTCGCATGCTTCTTCGGCAGCGCGAGCTTCGAATAGGGCAGGAACGGCGCGAAGTATGCGCGCGGCGCGACGAAGGGCACGTGCGGACGTACGAAGCCCACCGCGAGGAAGAAGGGCTCGCCCGCGCCCCCTCGCGCGCGGCGCGCGAGCTCGCCCAAGAGCTCGACGGCCTTGGCCGCGGTCTTGCCGTCGGAGTGGACCAGGTCATCGCCGTCCGCCTCGACGACCACGAAGGTGTTCCCGCCGACGACCGGCTTCTGGCCGCCTCGGTTGCCCTCCAGGGTCTCGCCGTCGCCGGGCGCCTGCCACTCCGGCCCCTGGCTGTTGTAGCGCTCGCTCCAAGAGCGCGGGTCGTCCGCGCCGTCGCTGCCCGCTTCGATCCCGCCGGGCACGCCCATGTGGAAGACCTTCGAGATGCGCGCGGTGTGGTACCCGGCGTCCTTGAAGTGGCCCGGCCACGTCGCGCGCTCGCCGATCGCCTTGCGCGGGCTGTCGTATCCGAGCACCCCAGTCGCGTGCGGGTAGTACCCCGACAAGAGCGCCGCGCGCGACGGCCCGCAATAGGTGCCCTGGCAGTAGGCGCGCGTGAAGCGCGTCCCGCGCGCCGCCAGCGCGTCGATGTGCGGCGTCTCGCAGACCTCGTTGCCGTAGCACGACAGGGCCGTCGCGGTGAGGTCGTCCGAGATCACCAACAGGACGTTCAGGCGCGGCGCGGCGGCCGGCGCGGGTCCCTGCGCGAGGGCGGTCGCGCTCGCCGCGCGCGCCGCGCTGACGAGCGCGCAGGCCACGAGGAGCGCGCAGGCGCTGGCGAGCACGCGGGCGCGAGAGAGGGCGCGGCCGACTACGGGCTGCGCGACGTGCATCGTGCGGTGGGACTTCACCCTGGAGAGGGTACCGGGCCCGCGCGCGTCGGCCGCGCGCAAGTTCTGGCCCGATTTCGAGACCGGTCCATGGCGCGACCCGGCTGACCCTCTCGAGCGACGAGCCCGACAACGACAGGGAGACCCAATTCACGCGACGTGCCCAAGGGAGCCCGCTCCCTCGGAGCCGCTTACGCAAGTCCCTGGATCCGCGCCAGGCTCACCGATCCAAGCGAGGCCCACCCCTGGTGGGCCTCGCTGCATGTCTGACAGGCCCCAGCGCGCCGCGGATCGATCAGCGCCGCGAATCGACCCGATCGAAGCTCCGGATGCGAGGACCCCGTCGCCGCGGCGAACACATGGCAGCTACCCTGTTGTTCTGCCACCGCCGCGCCGCCCATGCTCCAACTCCTCAAACTCCGCTCGTTCGCTGCGCTGCTCGTCAGCCAGTTCCTGGGCGCGTTCAACGACAACGCCTTCAAGCAGCTCGTGCTGCTCCTGACGGTCTCCGCGGCCACGAGCGAGGCGATCCCCTGGGTCGCTGAGAGCGGCCTCGCCCTCGACAGCAGCGGCAACCACCGCCAGGGCTTCGTGGCGTTCCTGTTCGCGTTGCCCTTCGTGCTCCTGTGCACGACGACGGGCGCCCTGGCGGACAAATATTCGAAGTCGACGATCATCAAGCTCGCCAACGTGCTGGAGATCGCGGTGATGGGGGTAGCGTTCGCAGCGCTGTACCTCGAGAACTTCGCGCTCCTGCTGGCCACCGTGTTCCTGATGGGGGCGCAGAGCGCGCTCTTCGGCCCCTCGAAGTACGGCTCGATCCGCGAGCTCGTGCCCGCCAAGGACATGTCGCGCGCCAACGCGCTGATCCAGACGACGACGACGCTCGCGATCCTGATCGGCGTCGGCGTCGCGGGTTTCCTGGCGCAGCACTACAGCGACGCGCTGTGGGTGCCCGGGACGGCGTACGTAGGGTTCGCGGCGCTCGGCTGGCTCGCGTCCTTGCCGATCCGGCGCCTCGCGCCGAAGCAACCTGAGCGCGCGATCCGGGTCAACTTCCTCTCCGAGGCGCGCCAGCAATGGCGCGCCGTGAAGGGCGACGGCCTGCTCGTTGCAGCGGTGTTCGGCAGCGCCTACTACTACCTAATCGGCGCGCTCTTGCTGCTCGTCGTCAACGAGTACGGGCTGCACGGCCTGGGCCTCGACAAGGCCGGCACGTCGCTCCTGATGGTCCCCGTCGTGCTCGGCATCGCGATCGGGGCGGTGACCGCGGGCCGCGTGTCGGGCGACCGCATCGAGGGCGGCCTCGTGCCGCTCGGCGTCCTCGGCATGGCCGTGCCGCTCTTTGTCATGGGCGCCGGCCCCGCGTCCGAGGGCCTCGCGCGGGGGATGCTCTTCTTGCTCGGCGTCGCGTCCGGGATGGGCTCCTTGCCGATCCGCACGCTCGTGCAGGTGCTGCCCAAGGACGAGCGCCGGGGCGCGGTCCTCGGGTTCTCGCAGACGATGGACTTTGTCGGGATCCTCCTGGCGGGGCCGATCTTCGCGCTGCTGCAGGGCATGGGCCTCGGCGGGCGCTCGATGATGAGCGCCGTCGGCGTGCTGCTCTTGGTCGCGTTGATCCCTGCCTTCAAGTTCGCCGCGCACCACAGCCTGCGCCTCGTCCTGTGGCTCCTGGTCCACACCGTGTACCGCATCCGCGTGCGCGGCGCCGAGCACCTCCCGGAGCGCGGCGGCGCGCTGCTCGTCGCGAACCACGTCTCGTTGGTCGATGCGCTGCTCGTCGCCGCGGCGACGAAGCGCCCCGTGCGCTTCCTGATGTTCCGCCCCTACTTCGCGCGGCCGGTCCTCGGCTGGTTCGCGCGCCGCATGGACGCGATCCCCGTCGCCGAGGGCGACTCGGCCGAGGCGCGCGACGAGGCGCTCGGGCGCGCGGCGGACGCGGCGCGGGGCGGCGACCTTGTGTGCATCTTCGCCGAGGGCGGCATCACACGCTCCGGGCACCTGATGCCGTTCGCGACCGGGATGGAGCGCATCGCGCGCGCGGCCGACGTGCCGATCATCCCCGTCGCGCTCGATCGGATGTGGGGCAGCCTCTTCAGCTACACCGGCGTCAAGCGCGCTGGCGCGGGGCGCTGGTCGCGGCTCGCAGCAAAGCTGCCGCGCGCGCTGCCGTACCGCGTCGATGTCGCGCTCGGCGCGCCGCTGCCGCCCGACACGACCGCGTTCGCGACGCGCCAGCGCGTCCAAGAGGAGGTCGCGGACCTGCGCGCGCTGCGCCGCGGGCGGCGCGGGTCGCTCGGCTGGCGCTTCGTGCGGCAGGCGCGGGCCTATGCGAAGCAGCCCGCGCTCGTCGACGGGACAGGGGCAGAGCTCGACTATCGCAAGCTCCTGATCGGCGCCTTGTGCATGCGCAAGGCGCTACGCCCGAAGCTCGGCGCGGGCCAGAGCGTCGCGGTGCTCTTGCCGCCCGGGGCCGGGGGCGCGCTGGTGAATATCGCGCTGGCGCTGGAGGACCGCACGAGCGTCAACCTGAACTACACGATGGAGAACGCGGACCTGGCGCGCATGTGCGAGGTCGCGGACGCCGGCGTCGTGATCACGGCCAAGCGCTTCTTGAAGGCGCTCGAGCGCGAGTCGCCGCTGCCGCCGGAGCGCACGATCTTCCTCGAGGACATCCGCGGCGACATCACCGCGGGGATGAAGCTGCGCGCGCTGTTGCTGTCGTACCTGCCGGGCGCGTGGCTCGCGGACCGCTTGGCGCCCCGCGGCGACGACGCGTCTCAGCGCATCGCGACGATCATCTTCTCCAGCGGCAGCACCGGCACGCCCAAGGGCGTGATGCTCTCGCACTCAAACATCTTGTCGAACACCCAGTCCGTGCTGCAGGTCGTGGCGCTCGGCCCGGGCGACGCGGTGCTCGGGATCCTGCCGTTCTTCCACAGCTTCGGGTACACGGTGACGCTGTGGGCGACGCTCTTGTCGGGGGCGCGCGCGCTGTACCACGCGAACCCGTTGGAGGCGAAGGTGATCGGCGAGCTGTGCGAGAAGCACCGCGCGACGATCACGATCGGGACGCCGACGTTCTACCAGGCCTACTTGCGGCGCTGCGCGCCGGAGCAGTTCGCGCACGTGCGCCTCGCGATGTCGGGCGCGCAGAAGCTCGGCCAAGGCCTCGCGGACGCGTGGCGCGCGCGCTTTGGCTCGGAGCTGATGGAGGGCTACGGCTGCACGGAGCTGTCGCCGGTCGTGTCGGCGAACCTGCCGTCGCCGGAAGGCACCTCCGCGCGCCACCGCCTGCACGAGCCCGGGACGATCGGGCGCCCCGTCCCCGGCGTCGCCGTGCGCATCGTCGATCCTGACACGCGCGCGCCGCGCGGCGAGGGCGAGGAGGGGTTGATCGAGGTCAAGGGCCCCAACGTGATGTGCGGGTACCTCGGGCAGCCTGAGAAGACCGCAGAGGTCCTGCGCGACGGCTGGTATTCGACCGGCGACATCGGGCTGCTCGATCGGCGCGGGTTCTTGCGCATCACCGACCGCCTCTCGCGCTTCAGCAAGGTGGGCGGGGAGATGGTCCCGCACGGCCGCATCGAGGAGGCGCTGCAGGAGCTCGCGTTCCACAAGGCGGGCTTGACCGCGGACGAAGAGCTCGAGCCGAGCGAGGAGGTGCCCGAGGTCGCTGTCACGTCGATCGAGCACGCGACGCGCGGGGAGGAGCTCATCGTGCTGTACACGAACCTGCCGTTCCCAGTGACCGAGCTCTCGGACGCGCTCGCCGCCGGGGACCTGCCGCGCCTCTTCCTGCCGAAGCCCTCGAATTACTTCGCGGTGGAGCGCATCCCGAAGCTCGGCACGGGCAAGGTGGACCTGCGCGGCCTGCGCCAGCTGGCGCTCGACTGCACGGGCGCCGGCGCGCGGGTCTGATGTGCGCGACGCTGGACCGAAAGCCGTCCCAGCCCTCGCCGAACGGTCGCGAGCCCCGGCGCGGCGGGCGCTCGATCCAGGGCTGGGCACGGGGGCTGCGACGCGCCGCTCGTGGCTGAAGCCCGTCGTCAGAACATGTTCGGCACGTCCGCGGTCGGTCCTTATTAGATCGAGGCAGCGCTGCCCCGACCATGCGCATGTAGACTCTGAGCTGACCGCGGTGGTGGATCGTGTGGTGGATGGACATGGTGCGGAATGCCGGTCGCGGGGTGATTCCAGATCACCTTCGCCGGCGCGCATCGTCCAGGTCTTGGTCATGAAGGCGTCGTCCCGCCCTCGAGCGCGTCGGCGACGACCCCACCGACCTCGTCGAGCTTGGCGAGGATCTCAGCTCGGTCGTCGGCTCGAAGGGCTTCCAGTCACCGCCCGCGGTCGCGAAGTCGGTTCGCTCCATCATCGAGGCCGCGAAGGCCGCGCCCCCTTCGGCCACGCGCCCGGCGGGCTTTCCGAGGGTCCAGGACTTCGTGCGGCCGTAGCCGAAGCGCCTCGGGCACGGCCCGCAGAACGGCGCGGGTCAGTTCAAGCTCGAGCGGAAGTCGGCGAGGATGGAGCGACGATCGACATGATGGCGGCCTTGGGTGGAGTGGGTGAGACGGCCACGAGTGTACGCAGTCCCCGTGACCGCGCCACCGCCCGCGCCGCGCCGCACTGAGCCGCGCCGCACTGAGCCGCGCCGCACTGAGCCGCGCCGCACTGAGCCAGCCCTGCTGCTTGCTCGTCGTCCGGCGGCGAACGGCAGCGGTCCGCTCGGCACCAGCGGCGTGCATCGCGCGGGGCGACTCAGGAGCTCGTCCCGGCGCGAACCCTGCTGTCGGTGCTGACCCTGGGGGCCAGCTCCAGGCGCGCGGCAGCGGCAGCCCTGGCCGAAACGGGGACCGCGTGACAAACCTCCGAGCCGCCGTCTGATCTAAGACCATGGCCCACCCGGACCTGTCCAACGACGCGCAGCACGCCTCGCTCTCGGGGGAAGAACTGCCCCAGGAGCACGTCTCGCTGGCGCTCCTCGCCCGAGCGCAGGACGGTGATCGTGACGCGCTCCAGGAGCTGATCGATCGCTACCAGGATCGCACCGACGGATCGTGCGCATCCAGCTCGGCGCGTCGACCCTGCGCCGACAGCACGACTCGATGGATCTCGTCCAGGAGACGTCTCGCGGCTCTGCCCAGGATCGGGACCTTCGGCCGCGTTCGGCGGCCAGCGCCTGCTGGTGCAATGGTTGGCGCCGATCATGACCAACCAAATCCGCGACGCGCGTATGCCTTCGAGCAGCCGCAAAGCGCGACGCGCATCGCACCGTCCCGCTCGACGCGCCCGTCGAGGGTCGGCGGGCATGAGCGAGCTACCCGCCGCAGCGAGCGGTCCCGCTGGCCTCGCAGAGCCTCGAGGATCCGCGAGCTGCTCGACGCCGAGGTCGCGCTCCTTCCGGCGGACCAGCGGCGCGTGGTGCTGTTGCGCGACCATTGCGGGGAGGGCTGGGACCGTATCGGCCAAGACCTGGACCGCGAGCCCGCCGCCGCCCGGCAGCTTCACCAACGCGCCTGGATACGCTTGCGCCGCGCTCTGCGGCCCCGTCTCGAGGAATGCCCACCCTCAGCCTGACCTCTGCCCACCACGATGGCTCACGATTCCAAGGACGACCCGGAGACACTCTTCGTTCGCTGGACGGAAGAGGTGGAGGACGGCAAGGAGCCGGACTTCGACGGTTCTCCTCGCCGCGCATCCCCAGCACGCGGACGAGCTGCGCCATGCACGCGACTGCGGCACCCCGCCCCGATCCTCGAGCGCGTCGTGCCGGGTCTGCTTGCCAGCAACATGGGCCTCGACGGCCCGGCGCTGTCGTCTCCGGGGACGAACCCCGACTGCAGGTCACGGCGGACCTCGCCGATCGCTTGGGCATCAACCTGCCCGATGCGGGTCGCTACCGCTGGTTCCGCGCGTTGCTGGGCCGCGGGGGCGGGGCGTCGTGCTCAAGGTCTGGGACCGCAAGCTGCACCGCAACTCGTCATGAAGATCGTCCGGCGAGGCGAGCCGTGGTGCAGCGAGCGGCGACACGCCCTGTCGATGCTGCTTCATCACGCGCTTCGTCGACGAAGCGCGCATCGCCAGCCAGCTCGATCACCCTGGATCGCCGGTGCATGAACTCGGCACCGACGCGAGGGCGTGCTCACGATGCGCCTCGTCCGCGGGGAGGACCTGCCTGAAGGTCTGTTGGTGAAGTCGGGGAGCGGAGGGCTGGACGCAGGTGCGCGCGCTCGGCGTGCTGGCGAATTCAGTGAAGCCGCGCCTGGCGGCCTGGTGCTCGCGTCGTGCATCGCGACCTGAAGCCCGCGAACGTCATGGTCGGTCGCCGCTGGAGGTGGCGGTCGGCGGATCAGGCCTCGCCCGAGTGCAAGGCACTTCGCCGGCCTCCCGAAGCACGGTCAGCGAGCCAGGTCGATACCCTGCGGCGCGCGGAACGGGACGCCACGCCGAACTCCCCGCTTCTGACCCACGCGGACAGCATCGTCGGCACACCGGCCTACATGTCACCGGAGCAGGCGCGGGGCGAGCACGCCGCCGTGGATGCGCGCTCGATGTCTACGCGATCGGGGCGATGCTCTACGAGCTGCTCACCGGGCTGCACGCCCTGTGCCGGCGGGCACCGACCCGGCCCCCGGCCTGATCGTCATGCGCCTGCTCGAGGGGCCCTGGCCTCGATTTCGAGCTTGGTGGCGCGGCCTCCGGCAGAGCCTTCGTCGCGATCACCGAGCGCGCCATGGCCCGCGACGCAGCCGACCGCTACCCTTGACGTCCGTGCCCTTCGAATCGACCTGAGCGCTTTCCTCGAGCGCCGTGTCGTCGCGGCCTATGCGACTGGCGCGTGGGCGGAGGCAAAGACTTGGGTCCGCCGCAATCCGGGCCTCTCCGCGGCGGTCCTGGCTGCGACGGTGATCTTCTTCGCGGGGCTGGTGACGAGCTTGTACTTCCAGCATCGCTCGAAAGGAACGCCTGCCGGGCCGTCGCAGAGAAGACCGTCGCGGTGCGAAACTCGGGCTTCGCGGTCGATCTCGTCGGCCGCGCTCGCCTTGGACGCCGGGGACACAAGGTTGGCGCGCCGGGCGCTGGATTCGGCGCTTGTCGCGCTGCGTGGCTGGGAATGGGGCTACCTGAATGCGCGCTCCGATACGTCAATCCGCACGATCCATGTCGCTCGCACGCAGGCGAGGGTCATTGAGTCCGATGAATACGAATCGTCACAGGTTGCTTGGGCGACGACGGAACCGCCCATGCTCCAGCTTGACTCCGGGCGAGGAAGTCCGTCTTCTGCTGCTTTAGGGACGGTGCGATGGGCGGGTTCGGCCTCGAATCGACGATTGGACCCTTCTCGATGTTTCCGGAGAAGGGCGTGAGTGCGGCGTGAGGTGAGCGCATGCTGTAGTACCGAAGCCTTCAGCTCCACCCACCCCATGCGCGCCACGACTCTACTCCGATTGCTCTTCGCCATCTACCAATGTCGTCACGTCTGTACCTCGACGCCGACGGCATCGTCGCCGATGTGCGACCGGCACTGGCGAGTGCCCTGATAAGTTCGCTGTGCGGCTGCAAGTGCCGCAGGGTCCATGACCGTCGGGTCCGCAAGGGAGACACCTCGACTGTCTGGGCTGGAAGGTCCACCTCCAGTACGAGATGCGGCGCGTCAAGTGCAGGCGATGCCGGAAGACCACGACTGAGAAGGTCCCTGGGCTGCACACGACAGCCACTTCACGCTGGCCTTTGAGGAGCGGTGTGCCTACTTCACCAAGCATGCCAGCATGACCTTCGTCAGCCAGACGCTCCGGACGACCTATCGCTCGGTGGCGCGAATCGTCCGGAGCGTGGTTCAGCAGCGCCCCTGGTACGCACGAGGCCCGCCTCGCGGCCTCCGACACATCGGCATTGACGGTTCCTCAGCCATCGCAAGCACCATGAGTACATCACGACCGTCGTCGACCACGAACGCGGTACGGTCGTGTGGACAGGCATGGGCAAGAGCGCAGAGACGCTGCGCGCGTTCTTCGAGGCCTGGGCCCCGAACGGGCCGCGAAGCTCGAATCCGTCACCATCGACATGTCGGGCGCGTTCATCAAGGAACCAGTCCACGAGCACGCGCCCGGGCATGGCTGATCTTCGACCGCTTCCACGTTCAACGACTCGTGCAGGACGCCCTGGACGAGACGCGCCGTGATGAGGTTCGGGCCGCGGAGGATCGAGATCAACGCCTGCGGCTCAAGGGCACGCGAGTCCCCACCCAGAAGAGCGCCTGGAACCTCACCGACGCTGATCGACTCACGCTCAGCGAGCCCGAATCGCTAACGAGCCGCTGTACACGGCCTACCTGCTCAAGGAGCCGTTTGTCGACATCCTTAGCGGGCGCGCCAGATCAACAAGGCCGGCCGGGTTCGCCTCGAGAAGTGGATTGCCGACGCTCGGGCGACGGACTACGCCACTTCGGCCGAGTCAGCGAAGACGATCGAGACACATCTGGAGGGCGTCGTCGAGTACATCCGCACGCGGCTCTACGAACGCCAGACCGAGGGCCTCAATGGCAAGATCAGGACCATCACTCGCAGAGCATTCGGCTTCCATGACGCCTTCGCACTCATGGCACTCATTCACCTCTGTTGCGGGGGCGTTCACGTCACACCTGCCTTCACGCCCTGATTTTCGTCCCTAAAGCAGCAGGAGAGCCGAAGTCCAGCGGTTGGTCGGACACTCGGGTCCGGTCGGTATTGCCAAGTTCGTCCCCGACAACAGCCGCATCGTCACCGTTGGGGCTTCGGATCAAGAAATCGCAGCGAGCTGGAAATCCAACGACGGGTCTGCCGATGCTGCGCCTGACTGCGGCTGATGAAGACGCGTTGATCGGATCGCCTTCAGTCCAGACGCCAGCCAGTTCGCGGCGTTTTGCAACGACAGTGTGCACGTCTGGGGAGTTGAAGAGCGGTCGAGGAGTGGGACGCATCCTCCTCGATGACGTCAGATCGGAAGCGATCCAGTTCAGCTCCGACGGGCGATCTTGTTATCCCAAAGCGCGATGGCTCGCTGGGAGGTGGAAGGTGGAGACCGGAGAGTCCTCAGACTGGCTCTCAGACCTGAAATGACAGGATTACGCTCAGCGGCAATAGCGGCTATTTTGTCGCAGAGAGTCGAGGGAAGATCAGTGTTTGGGACGTGCAAGACGGATAAGCAGTTGTGGCAGCGCGAAGCCGATTGGGAAATGGGCGCGACGTCGTTGTTCAGCGAAGACGGCCAATCGTTGCTGACGGGAGATCGTGACGGCACCGCACGGATCTGGGACGTTCATTCTGGTGACCTTGGAGCGAACCCTAAGCGGTCGGCTACCCGCGCACGGGGATGCTTACTTCAGCCCAGACGGCAAGATTTCATCACCAGGGAACAAACGGCTCCACGCCGCACGCGTGGAACACCGAAAACGGAGAGGAAGTCGCAACGCCTATTGGTCATACCGCCAGCATTGCAAGCGCAGAGTTTCTCGGGAGTCAAGCATCAAGGTTAGTGTCGTCATCTTGGGACGGAACTGTGCGACTTTGGGATGCGTTATATCGCCCTCGGGGAGCAGTTGAGCTGGAAGGGGGGGATCTGGTTGCTTCCGACGAAAAATTCTTTTCTTTGATCTGCGACGGCTTCTGAGTCTTGCGGGTGGCGTATCTATATCCTGATGCGGACGACGGTCGTTTGATTCTGACGTTTGGATACTCGGATGTCATATCAGGTTTGTGCGGTCTCTCTTGGGGTCCTGATGGAGCCTTTTTTGCTACTGCGATGGATGGCGTTGTGTCTGTCTGCGATGGACTCACCGGCATCGTGGGGACCCAATTCTGGGAACCATGCTGGCATTGTGAGCGACATACAATACAGTCGCGACGGGAGAGGATCGCGACTCTGTCTGATGATGGGATCGTCTGCATTTGGAATCCTCGCACAGGTGACGAGAGCCTCCGCCGCATCGAAACCGGTTGGGCAACCAACGACCGCTATGCGTACCTAGCATTCAGTCCCGATCGCTCTCAGATTGTGACCTCTTTCCCAGATAACGCCATCGACCTCTGGGATGCTGAAAGCGGCGAGTTGCTGCATCGGTATAGGGGAAGGTCCTACTCCGACGAAGGCATGTGTGTCGCTTTTTGTCCAGACGGAAAGAGTCTCGTTGTTGGAAGCGGCGACGTATGGAGTACTGTCAACGGGAAGCACCTTTTTTCGCTCGACGATGAAATGGCTTACCAAGTCGCATTTAGCCCAGGCGGCGATCGAATCGCGACATACACCAGCAGCGGTCTGCGGATTTGGATGCAGTGGCGATGGTCATCACATACTCACGCTCCCAGCGACTCGCAATGCGTTTCACGGAGCGACGGTGATCTTCCCAGTCCAGACGGAACCGGCTCGTGGGGGCCGGTTACAATTCACTGATGTCTTGGGATCTGCACCAATCGCAGAGACACTGGAGAGACTTGCCCTCAGCGCTGCGCAGTCGGTTGGTGCGAGTGGCGGACGACGCCTTGCAGGCCGCCGAGGGTTTCTCCGAGGCAGCCTCCGCCGTACGTCAGAGTGCGTTGCACTGAGCGAACCCGAGAAGCGTGCGGCGCTGAACACGATTCGAAAAGGGCGCTCCAGCGCGGATCGCTTCTTCCACCAGCGCGCTCGCGGCGAACGCAATCCGGATGGCTCGCCTTTTGGGGCGAGAGCTGATGTCGCGTGAGGACGTAGTTGCCGCTGCTTGACGCTGAGCACCCGGATGCAGACGCCTACCAGCTCGATGCCCGTGCCTGGGAGATCGTCGATCCGACGGGCCGTGCATCGGCGACGAAGTGCTCGCGCTCGTGCTCGCCAAGCGCGCCGTCGCAAGCGACCCAGACAGTGGCTGTCGCGATAGCGCTCGCGCGGGCGCTCTTCCGAGTCGGGCGATTAATGAGGCCCTGACGGAACACCTGCCAGGCGTTGACGCAGACGAGGAAGCGAGATCGATACGAGGGATTCCTGCGCCGACTCGAAGCCGACGTCGCCGCCCTGAGGACGAAACAGGGCGCGCTGCGGCGGGACCACCTACTGGCGAGGATCGCCGGCGCTGAACGGCAGGCCCTCGGTTCTCGAGCAGGACCCTGATGTGCGCAAGTTGCTCCGGTGATCACCGCTAGATGAGCACTCGCCTCCTTCCGATGCTGTGGCCTCGGAGCAGAGGGGCCTGAGCGGCGCAGGAAGACTTCGCTCAATCGTACGCGGGCGCCGGCGCGCGGTCTGATGTGCGCGACGCTGATGCGTTTGGGGGAGGCGGGGCCCTGCGCACCGTTGAGGGACGAGTTGTTTGCAGACTTCGTGAACAAGCGGCACATCAGTGCTTCAATGCTGGTGAACGCGGGCTTCTTGGAGCGTGCCTCGGAGGTGACGGGGCGCGCTCCCGCGAACCGGAGGAGCCGCCGGCTGCACCATGAAGCGCTAGCCTTGAGCCAATGGCAGGCGGACTTCGGGGGCCGAACGATAGCGGGGGTAGAATCAGACCCATGAAGCCCCGCCAGATCAGTCCGCGCGACGGGCCACGCCTGCCTCCATTCGCCGCTCGATCGCGCGCTTGGCACCGACCGTCCGGCCCGCTCTCGGACGGCTCGCGAGCACCTTGCGCTGACCGCGCCCAGGCGCCAGCCCAGCGCTGGCGCAGGTTGGTACGAACTACTGCACACCGGCCCCGAACTCGACCGGCGCGACGGCGACGATCTCTGGCTCGGGCAGCGCGACGGTGTTGGGGAACTTCCTGGTGCTGACAAGCATTGGACTGCCGCAGAACGCGGCGGCGTTCTTCTTGTGCAGCCGCTCGCAGGGGTTTGTCATGAACCCAGCAGGCAGCGCGGGGCACCTCTGCCTTGGGAGTCCTATCGGACGACAAGTCGGCGGTGGGATCACGAACTCCAGCACGACTGACATGGTCCGCGCGTCGTGATGTGAGCGCGATGCCGCAGTCCAGCGGCGCGGTCGCCGTACAGGCGGGGGAGTCGTGGTCCTTCCAATGCTGGTACCGCGATGCCGGCTCGGGTGGGAGCGCCACGTCGAACTTCAGCGACGGCCTGGAGGTGTTGTTCACCGCGTCGCCGGCTCTGGTGCCAGGGATGGTGCTGATCCCGGCGGGGACATTCATGATGGGGTCGAACGCGCCGCTCGGGGCACCTTACTTCGGCGAGTTCACGCCTGACCCGGTCCGCCAAGTGACGATCAGCCGTCTGTTTTGGATGGGTCAGAGCGAGGTGACGCAGGCTGAATACCAGGCGTTGGTGGGATCGAACCCGTCCTACTTCTTCGGCGAGTCGCTCCCTGTCGAACAGGTGGACTGGCATCAATCGCGCGCGTACTGCGCCGCCCTCAATGCGCAGCAGGCGGGTAACCTGCCTGCGGGGTACGAGTATCGTCTGCCGACCGAGGCGGAGTGGGAGTACGCGTGCCGCGCTGGGACGACGACGGAGTTTCACTACGGGCCGGACCTGTTCTGCAACCAAGCGAGGTTCGGGTACAGCTACCACTCGAACTCGCCCTGCAACTCCAGCGGCCCGGCGCCCGTGGGCAGCTACGCACCGAACGCGTTTGGCCTGTACGACATGCACGGGAATGTTAGGGAGTGGTGCCTGGATTCGTTCGCGCCGTACAGTTCGGCGGCGGTGGCCGACCCCCTTGTCACAGGCGGCGCCGATCGGGTCTGCCGCGGCGGCAGCTGGGCCGACTACTCTCGCAATTGCCGCTCCGCGCGCCGGAGCAGCAACGAGCCGGGCTACACGAGCAACGACTTTGGGTTCCGGGTCGTGCTTGCCCCAATTTTCGTCCCTTGAACCGACAGAGAGAGAGCCCGCCAGCGGTCGACGGTACGGAGGTCACCGATGAGGCTGCGCAGCGCTCGTCCGCTGGACCCGTCGAGTTTGGACCGCTGGCGACCTGGTCTGCCCGAGCTGACAGGGAGCGCGCCGCTCGCCATGCCTCGGGGCCCCGCGGGCTGACAAAGGGCGCGCGAGACGGCATCCTCTCGCGATGCGCTTCCTGACCTTCGGCCTCGTTGTGCTCGCCGCGTGCGCGCTCGTCCCCCTCGCGCTCTCGAACGGCGGCGCTTGGTGGTGGGGCGCGGGCGCCGCGGCGGCCCTCGCGCTCCTCGGCGTGTACGACCTCGTGCAGCCCAAGCACGCGCTCCTGCGTAACTATCCGATCATCGGGCACGGGCGCTACCTGATGGAGGCGGTCCGGCCCGAGATCCGGCAGTACTTTATCGAGGACGACACCGACGGCCGCCCCTACGACCGCGAGCAACGCTCGCTCATCTATCAGCGCGCGAAAGGCCAGTCGGAGTACGACGCGTTTGGCTCCGAGCTGCGCGTAGGAGAGGTCGGGTACGAGTGGCTCGAGCACTCGCTCGCCGCGCGCGACCTGCACCACGCGCGCTGGCGCGTGACGTTCGGTGAAGGCACCTGCGCCCAGCCCTACTCCGCGGCCCTCTTCAACATCTCGGCAATGAGCTTCGGCTCGCTCGGGCCGCGCGCCATCGAGTCGCTCTCGGCCGGCGCGCGCGAGGGCGAGTTCTGGCAAAACACCGGCGAAGGCGGCGTCTCGCGCTATCACCTCGCGGGAGGCGGCGACCTGGTCTGGCAGCTCGGAACGGGCTACTTCGGCGCGCGCCGCGCCGACGGCGGGTTCGACGAGGCGCGCTTCAAAGTCCAGGCCGCCCACGAGCGCGTCCGCATGATCGAGGTGAAGCTGTCACAGGGCGCGAAGCCTGGCCACGGCGGCATCTTGCCCGCGAACAAGATCACGGACGTCATCTCCGAGGCGCGCGGCGTCCCGAAGGGCAAGGACTGCATGTCGCCGCCCGGGCACTCGGCGTTCTCGACGCCGCGCGAGCTCGTGCGCTTCGTCGCGCGCCTGCGAGAGGTCTCGGGCGGCAAGCCGGTCGGGATCAAGCTCTGCGTCGGGCGGCCAGTCGAGGTGCTCGCGCTCGTGAAGGCGATGCACGCCGAAGGCGAGGCCCCGGACTTCATCACGGTCGACGGCGGTGAAGGCGGCACCGGCGCGGCCCCGGTTGAGTTCGCGGACCACATGGGCACGCCGCTGCGCGAGGGCCTGGTGCTCGTGCGCGACGCGCTCGTCGGCGCGGGGCTGCGCGACCGCGTGCGGCTCGTCGCGTCCGCGAAGGTCGTGACCGCGATGGACATCGCGCGCCTCATCGCGCTCGGCGCGGACACCTGCAACGCCGCGCGCTCGTTCATGATCGCGCTCGGCTGCATCCAGGCCCAGGTCTGCCATACCAACGAGTGCCCGGCGGGCGTCGCGACCCTAGACCCGTCGCGCAACCGCGCGATCCACGTCCCGACGAAGTCCGAGCGCGTGCGCCGCTTCCAGGCGAAGACGCTCGACGCGCTGGCCGAAATCGTCGGCGCGACGGGCCTCTCGCACCCGCACGAGCTGACGCCCGATCGGTTCCTGCGCAGGACAGGCCTCGACGACGTGCGCTCGCTCGCGGAGCTGCACCCCCCGGTCGCGCGCGGCGCGCTGCTGGACGGCCACGCGCCCGAGCGTTTGCAGCACCTCTGGGACCAGGCGGACCCCGACGCGTTCGCGCCGCGCGGTCACGTCGAGCGCTGAGGCTGCGCTCGGACCGCTTCGATGCGCTCGCGCTTGGGCCCGTGGCCGGGCACGCGCGTGACGACAAAGCCCGCGGCGGCGAGCCCGCGCCGCGCGACGCCCGCGATCGACCACGTGGCCGCGGTCCCGCCTGCGCGCACGGCGCGCCCGAGCGCCTCGAACACGGCCGGCGACCACGCGCCCGGGTTCTTGGCCGGCGCGAAGCCGTCCAGGAAGACCGCGTCGATCGAGCCTGGCGCAGCAAGCGCGAGCGCGGCGAGCGCGCGCTCGAAGTCGTCGTGCACGAGCGTCAAATCCAAGCGCGGCGCGCCCGCGAGCGCGCCCAGAAGCGCGATCGCATGGGCGCCTGCGCGGGGCTCAGGCCATGCCTCCATGAGCGCCGTCCCGTCGTCGGCGAGCGCCGGCAGCGCGCCAGACACCGCGCCGTGCTCCCCGCTCGCGCCCGGCCGCGCCCAGGGCCGCGCGCGCGAGGGCGACCTGCCGCGCCTCGTCGCGCGTCAGCGGAAAGCCATCGACGCCGATGTAGCGCAGCGCGCACGGCGCGCCCGATCCGCGCCAAGCGCGCCACGTCTCGATGAAGTTCAGCCCGGTGCCGAAGCCGAGCTCTAGCACCGTGAACGGCTCGGCGCGCGCCGCGAAGCGCTGCGGCAGGCCGTTCCCGGCCAGGAACACTGCGCGCGCCTGCGCGCCGTCCGCGTCGGGCTGGTACATGTCGCCGAAGCGACGCGAGCGCGCGCGCCCGTCCGCGCCGAGCTCGAGCTCGGCCGGCGCGAGCAGCGCGCGCGCGAGCGCGGCGTCCGTGGGGGAGGCGTCGCTCACGCGAGGACCCCGCGCACGACCTCGCCGTGCACATCGGTCAGCCGCATGTCGCGCCCGCTGAACGGGTACGTCAAACGCGTGTGATCGACGCCCAAGAGGTGCAACATCGTCGCGTGCAGGTCGTAGACCGACACCTTGTCCTCCACGGCGAAGTAGCCGTAGTCGTCGGTCGCGCCGTGCACGTGGCCAGGCTTCGCGCCGCCGCCCGCCAACCAGATCGAGAACCCGTGCGGGTTGTGGTCGCGCCCGTCAGCGCCCTGGGACATCGGCGTGCGGCCGAACTCGCCTGCGAACACCACGAGCGTCGAGTCCAAGAGGCCGCGCGACTCGAGGTCCGCGAGCAGCCCCGCGATCGGCTGGTCCACCGCGCGCGCGTTGTCGGCGTGGCCCTTCTGGAGGCCGCTGTGCTGGTCCCAGCGGTCGTGCCCGACGCCGCGGCACGTGACCTCGACGAAGCGCACGCCGCGCTCGACGAGCCGGCGCGCCAAGAGGCACTGGCGCGCGTAGCCGCGCGTGGGCTCGTACTCCGCGTCAAAGCCGTAGAGCGCGCGCGTTGCGTCGCTCTCGCCGGACACGTCGATCAGCTCTGGCACGGCCGCCTGCATCGCGAACGCGAGCTCTGCGTTGTGGATCGCGGCCTCGACCTGGCGGTCCTCGAACGCGCGGGCGCCCTCCAGCGAGCGCACGAGCGCGCGCCGCGCTGCTTCGCGCTCGGCGGTCAAGAGAGGGGTCGTGTTCGGCACGCCCCGCTCAGCGCGGAAGATCGAGCCCTGGAAGCGCGGCGACAGGAACCCCGCGCCAAAACACTCGAGGCCGCCGGGCGGGATGAGGCCGCCGTCGATGACGACGAAGCCCGGCAGGTCGCGCGCCAGCGCGCCGAGCCCGTACGTCGCCCAGGCGCCCATCGAGGGGCGCCCCGCCGGGTTGTGGCCCGTGTGCAGGAAGTAGTTGGCCGCGGTGTGCTCGGGGAACTTGGAGACCATCGAGCGGATGACACACAGCTTGTCGGCCTGGTCCCGCACGTAGGGGAAGAGGTCCGAGACGGGGGTGCCACAGGCGCCGCCCGGTCGGAAGTCCCAGTACGACCCGAGGACATTGCCAACGTCGTCGAACTGCGTCTTCGGGATCTGCATCCCGATCTTTTGGCCGTGTTCGGCGCGCAGGCGCGGCTTCGGGTCGAAGGTGTCGACCTGCGAGGGCCCGCCGTCCATGTACAGGAAGATCACGCGCTCGGCGCGCGCGGTGTGGTGCAGCGCGGACAGCGCCGCGCCCTCGCCGAGACCATCACCGGGCCCATCACCGAGCCCAGCGCGTCGCGCGCCGTTGCCGCCGCGGGCGGCGTCGCCGAACAAGAGCGAGAACGCCAGCGCGCCAAAGCCGTGGGCCGAGCGCTGCAGCAGCTCGCGCCTGCTCGTCGCGTACCGGACACCTGGGCGCTGGGGGTGCGCAGGGCGCGGTGTCATGGGATCCATACGAACTCCTGCATCGAGATGAGCGCCTGGGCGAGGTCCGCGTAGCGCGCGGCGGGGTCCGCGTCAGCGGCGGCCTCCAAGAACCCGCGGCACGTCGCGAGCTCCAGGGGTTGCGGCGCACGGCCGAACGCGGCGCGCACGAGGAGCGTGATGCGCGCGTCGACGTCCGCGCTGCTCGCGAGCGCGCGCGCCAGAACGCGCGCGCTCGATGACAAACGGGTCGTTGGCGAGGGCCAGGGCCTGCGCCGGCACGTTCGAGACGCTGCGCGCGCCGCGCGTCGACGACGGCTGCGGAAGTCCCACACCGCAAGGAACGGCGGCACGAAGTTCCGCCGCAGCTCCTGGTAGAGCGTGCGCCGCCGCGCGCCATCGAGCGGGCCGCTCTGCCCTGGCCGACCGCGGCCTTGCATGAACTCGGTCAGGTGCACGGGGACGGGGGGCCCGAAGCGCGCCTCGTCGAGGCTCGCCCGAGACCGAGAGCAGCGCGTCGCGCACGGCCTCGGCGTCGAGGCGTCGCACGGGCATGTGCGTCAGCAGGTGGTTCTCGGGGTCGCGCTCGCTCGCCTCGGCCTTCGGCGCGCTCGCGCGGCGGAACGCGTCCGAGAGCACGAGGCGCCGCAGCAAGTGCTTCGTCGACCAGCCGTCCGCGACGAAGTCGCGCGCCAAGCGATCGAGCAGCAGCGGGTGGGTCGGCGCGGCGCCCGTCACCCCGAAGTCGTCGACGGTCGCGACGAGCCCGCGCCCGAAGACGTGGTGCCAGAGCCGGTTGACCCAGACGCGCGCCACCAACGGGTGCTCGGGGGACGTCCACGCGCGGGCGAGCGCCGCGCGCCCGCTGCCCTCGCCGCGGCCGGCGTAGGGCGCGTCGTCGCCGCGCACGGCCCACAGGTCGCGGCGCGGCGCTGGCGCCAGCGGGCTGCGCGTATCGCCGCGGCGCAGCACGTCCTGGTCGCGGCCCTCGAGCTCCAAGGACGCCGGGGCGACCGCCGACTCGCGCACGACGCGCGCGGCGAGCGCCGCCTCTTCAGCGCGCAGCGCGGCGAGCGCGCGGTCCAGCGCTCGCAGCGGCGCTGTGATGTCGTCCGCGCCTTGCAGGTCGAGCAGCGCGAGGTCCGCGAGGACGTCGTCCGCTGCCGCGGCGAGCGCGAGGCGCTCCGCGTCGTCGAGCGCGCGCCCCGCCACCCCGCCCGTGCGCACGAACTCCGCCGCGTCGCGCAGCGCTGCGCGGACGGCCGCGGGCGCGGCGGCTTCGACGCTCGCGGCAGTGCTCCCGCCAGTGCTCCCGCCAGTGCTCGTGCCTGTCCTCGCGTCTGTGTTCGTGTCTGTGCTCGTGTCTGTGCTCGCGTCGCTCGCCGGGGCCTCCAGCGCGACCGCCTCGTCGATCCGCGCCGCGAGCCACGCGCCGGCTTCGGCGCCGCGCGCGAGCGCCGGCGCCGCGGCGTCGCCCGCGAGGTCGTACACCGCCGCGACGTCGAGCCCGTAGGGCGGCGCGTCGGCGGGCGCGCCCTCCGCGTGCGCCACCCCAGGCGCGGGCCCGTCATCGGCGACGGTGAACTCGAAGCGCGCGTCGGCGCCGACCAGGCGCTTCAGGTCGTGGCGCACGTACTCCCAAGCGCCGTGGGTGTCGAAGTGCAGGACGGACTCCGTCCACAAGGGCCCAGCGAGCATGCGGTGCGACTGGCACACTGCGAGCACTGTGCCGCGGCCCCGCACGAGGTGGAAGACCTGCCCGCCTTCGATCCGGACGGTCGGGGTCACGAGCGTGCGGCCGGACTGGACGTGGGAGGCTTCGCCGCTGTTCCGCTGGGCGCCGCTCTTGGTCGTCAGCCCGCGCCACAGCGGGTCTGCGGCGGCGCAGTCGCGCACGACCACGCGCGCCCGCGCGCTCTGGCGGTCGACGGCTGGAGCGCCTGTGCCGATGAAGACGGCGCCGGCGCTGCGCGGCGCGGGCCCGAACGCTTCACCGTCCTGCAGCCATGCGGTGCCGGCGGCGGCGTAGTCGATGACCGGGACCGGTCGCGCGCGCGGGTCGCTGTCGCGCGGCGCGAGCGCGTCCGCGAGCGCGGCGCTGAGCGATGCCGCGCGCGCTGCGGGCTGCGCGTCGCCGTCGCCGTCGCCGCCGCTTTGGCTCGGGACCTTCGACTGCGCCAGCGCGAGCCAATACAGCGGCGAGCGCGGCCCGCGCGCCGTGGCGCGCGCGACCTCGTCCGGCGTCAACGCGCGCCCCGCGAGCGCGTCCGCGTACCCAGCGACCGCGTCCGCGACCGCCGCGCGGCTCGCTGCATCGGTGCGGGCGAGCCACGCCGCGCGCTCGCGCCCGACCTCGCGGTTCGCGGTCCGCGCCTCGAACGGCACCTGGCGATACGCCGTCGACAGCGCGAACCCGCACAGCGCGTAGTAGTCCTCGGTCGGGATCGGGTCGAACTTGTGGTCGTGGCAGCGCGCGCACGCCACCGTCACGCCGAGCGCCGTCTTGGTCAGCGTGTCGACTTGGTTCGCGAGCCGATCCGCCTCGTCGTTGCGCAGATCGACCGGCGAGTGCACCTCCTCGTGCAGCCACCACCAGCCCGTGCCGAGGACGGCCTCGTCGTAGGCGCCCGTGGGATCGAGGCGCGCGCCGAGGGCCGGGTCGTCTGCGCAGAGGTCGCCCGCGATGTGCTCGATGAGCAAGCGGTCGTACGGCACGTCCGCGTCGAAGGCGCGGATGACGTAGTCGCGGTATTGCCACGCGTTCGGGATGGGATAGTCGAACTCGTGCGCCTTCGTGTCTGCGTAGCGCACGAGGTCCAGCCAATGGCGCGCGAAGCGCTCGGCGTAGTGCGGCGACGCGAGGAGGCGATCGACGACGTGCTCGTAGGCCGCAGCGTCGTGATCGCGCTCGAACGCGTCGAGCTCCGCCGGCGTCGGCGGCAAGCCGGTCAACGTGTACGTGACGCGGCGCAGCCAGGTGGCGCGCGCCGCCTGCGGCGCGAGCGGGACCCCGGCGGCCTCGGCCGCTGCGATCAGGAAGAGGTCCAGCGGGTCGCGCGCGCGCTCGGGCCCAGCGACGACAGGCGGCGCGGGGTCGGCCAGGGGCTGCCAGGCCCAGTGCGCGGCGCGGCGGGCGTTGAAGTCGATCGCGCCCGCGGCGAGGTCCTGGGCTGCCGACGCAGGGACCGCAGGCAGCGGCGCGCCGCGCCGCGCCCACTCACGCAGCGTCGCGAGCGCCGCGTCGGGCAGCTTGCCGGTCGGGGGCATCGCTGCGATCGGGTCCTCGTAGCCGATCGCCTCCAGCAAGAGGCCGCTAGGCAGGCCCCCGGCGGCGGTCGGCGCCGTGACGAGGCCGATGCCGTCGATCGCAGCCCGCAGGGCGGCGGTCGAGGTCAGGTCGAGGTCACCCTTCGGCTTGGCGCCGCTGTGGCAGTCGCCGCAGTGCGTGACGAGGAGCGGCCGCACCTCGGCCTCGAAGAACTGCACGTCCGCGGCTTGGGCCGGGGTGTCCATGGCAGCGCCCTGCGGCGCGCCTGCCGCGAGCGACACGAGCGAGGCGCATGCCAGCGCGGGCGCGATGAACGGAGCCACCATTCCCAGAGGGTAACTCAGCGCCGTCGATCACCGCGCAGCGGTGCGCCCTTGCCTGTGCCCTCAGGTCGCCGCGGAGGCTTCGAGCGTCTCTTGTGCGAGGTCGAAGCGCCTCGCGCCGACCTCGCCGGGTAGGCCCGTGTCTCGACCTGCGAGCGCATTGGCCAACGCGCGGCCGGCCGCGACGCCGACGGTGAACCCGTGTCCGCCGAACCCGGCGCACCAGGCGAGGCCCGCGAGGCGCGGGTCCGGCCCCAGCACAGGGCGATCGTCCGGGGTCTGGTCGCGCAACCCGCACCAGCCGCGATCGATCGCGGTGGCGCTGGGGTCATCCGAGGGCAGCGCGCGCGCGACGAGCTGCGTGGCCTTGTCGCGCGCCGCATTGGAGACCAAGTAGCGCGGCGCGACCTGATCGGGCACCGCCGGGTCCTGGTCGCAGGGCGAGACGAGCAGGCCGCCGTCGTAAGCGCGGGCATAAAAGCCGAGGTGGTCGTCCCACACGATCGGCGCGCGCTCGTCGAACTCCGACGGGCGGCCGATCACGAAGAGGTGCCGCGTCGACGCCGCGAGGGGCAGCGCGCAGCCTGCCTCCGCGCCGAGCTGGCGCGACCACGCGCCCGCAGCGAGCACCACCGTGTCCGCCGACATCCGCGTGCCATCGGCGAGCTCGACGCCGGTCACGCGGCCCAGGTCGTGGGTGACACCGCGAACCTGTCGCGTCGTCTCGATCTGCGCGCCGTTGCGCTCCGCGCGCCGCGTGAGGCCTTGCACGAGCGCGTGCGCCGCGACGCGCCCCGCGCGCGGCAGCAGCCACGTGCGGGCGCCGCTCGGACGCGAGTAGGGGACGAGCGCCGCGCGCTCCTCGGCGGACAGCCGCCGTGCGACGCCGCTGGCCTCGAGCTCGTCGGCCCAAGGCGCGCGCGGCGCGTCGAGGCTGGCGCCCTCGTCGATGACGAGCCCGACGGCGTCGAGCAGCGCGCGCTCCGAGACCTCCTGGGATCGGGTCTCGAGCCACTCGAGCGTCTCGAGCGCGAGGGCGCGGGTCACGGGGTCGCTCACCGCCGGGCGATGGATCGCCGCGCTCCGCCCGCTGGAGTGGGCGCCGAGGCGCGCCGCGCCCTCGAGGAGGATCACCTCGCCGTGGGTGGCCGGGTCCTGGGCGAGCCAGTAGGCCGCTGCCGCGCCCGCGATCCCGCCGCCGATGATGATCGTTCGTTCCGCCATGCTGGCCCGCGAGGATAGCGCGCCGCGCCCTTCGTCCAAGTGTCCGAAGGATGGCGAAGCGCCATGGCCTCAGAGCGGGAGCCTACGCCAGGCGCGCTGCTCCGCCAGCGTTGACTGCGAGAGCGCGCGATCCGATCACGGCCGGCTCACGTTGTCAGCCGCGCGGGCGCGCGATCACGCCGCGCAGATCGATCACCCGCGCGAGCGCCGACAGCACGAGCGTGTGCGCGATTTCGCCGCGCTCGATGCCTGCGCGCAGCTCGTCCTCGGTTTGCAGCACGACTTGGATGTCCTCCCCTGGGTCCAGGTCTTGCACCGCCGTGAGCGCGCAGCCTTCGGCCAGGAACTGGTAGCAGCGATTGTCGTGGATCGCAGGGTTGGGCTCGACGTGGCCGAGCGCGGTCCAAGCTGTCGCATGGAAGCCCGTCTCCTCGCGCAGCTCGCGCTCCGCCGCCGCCCGCGGCGCCTTGCCGCGGTCGATCATGCCGCCGGGCAGCTCCAGCGTGACCGCGCCGACCCCGAACCGGTACTGGCGCACCATGACAAAGCGGCCGTCCGTCGCGCGCGCGACGACGTTGACCCAATCCGGGGTTTCGAGCACGAGGCGCTCGAGGCGCTCGCCCGTGCGCGGGTTCTCCAGCATGTCCCAGCGCGGGCGGAACAGCAGGAGCGAGGGCTCGTGGCGCGAGCCGTGGTGTGGCCACGGGCGAGGGAATGCGTCCGACATGTGTGCAGTATCGCCGCCACGTCGGCCTCGAGGGCGCGTTACGCTGCGCGAATGGCCCAACCGCACGTGACGCTCGCGGACCCCGGCGCGGCGGAGCTCGGCCGGACGCCGCCCGCCGCGCTCGCGGGGCAGAGGGGGCGCGTCGACCTGGCCCGGGCACCTCGCGCCGCGGCGGTGCAGGTCTTCTTCGGGCTCTTTCCCGTCGTCGGACGGGTCGTGATGGCTCCGGGGCGCGGGCTGACCCCGTGGGCGCTCGCGACGTGGCGCATCGGCTTCGGGGCGCTGGCCCTCGGGGCCCTCGCGCTCGTGGTGCACCGCGGCCGCGCGTGGCCTGGCTGGCGCGACCTGCGCGCGCTCGCGCTGTTCGCGGTGCTCGGCGTCGTCTTGAACCAGGGGCTCTTCCTCGCGGGGCTCGCGCGTTCAACGGCGATGAACGCGGCGCTGCTCATCTGCTTGATCCCCGTGTTCACGTTCACCGTGGCGGCGCTCGCGCGGCGCGAGGCGTTCTCGCTCCGCCGCGGCCTCGGCGTCGTGATCGCGCTCGTCGCGGCGCTGCCGTTGCTGGTCGGCCGCGGCGCCTCGCTGACCAGAGAGCACGCGCTCGGCAACCTGCTGCTCGTCCTGAACATGGTCTGCTACGCGCTGTACCTCGTGTTCTCGAAGCCGCTCCTGCGGCGCCATCCGCCGCTCGTCGTGATCGCCTGGGTGTACGTCCTATCGGTGCCGTGGCTGCCGTTGTTCGCCTTCCAGGACCCCCTTACGCCGGTGACGCCGACGCCGGGGCTGTGGTGGGCGCTCGCCTACGTGCTCGTCTTCCCGACCGTGCTCGCGTACCTCTTGAACATGTTCGCGTTGTCGCGGTTGCAAGCGTCGACGACGGCGTTCTACGTCTTTGCGCAACCCTTCGTGACCGCGCTCGCCGCGTGGTTCTTCCTGCACGAGCGGCTCGACCCGAAGCTCTTGCCTGCCGCTGGCGGCCTGTTGCTCGGGCTCGCTTTGGTCGTGAAACCTGGCGGCACGGGCTCGCGCGGGCTCGTGCTGCGACAACCCTCTTGATCGGTCGACATGCAGCCGCCCAGCGTCCCTGACGAACCACAGTTCATCGCGCGCCTCCGCACACGTTGGAGCGACGAGGACAACCAAGCCGTGCTCAACAACGCGGTCTACATGACGCTCTTCGAGGAGGCGCGCTTCGCGTTTGCCGTCGCGACCGGCGGCCTCGCGGCGAATCGGTTTCCGTTCCTCCTTGCGCAGACCAACGTGCGCTTCCTGCGGCCGGGCCGCGGCGGGGTCGACGTCTCGGTCGAGCTGTCGACGGTGCACCTCGGGACGAGCTCGTTCCGCCAGGCGTACCGCGTCCGCGGGCCCGAGGGCGAGGTGTGGGCCGAGGCCGAGGCGGCGCTCGTGTGCTACGACCCTGAGACCGGCCGGAGCCGCCCGATTGAGGCTCAATTGCGCCGCGCGCTCGCGGGCGACACGTCGCAGCGCGCGTAGCGCGCCCTGCTGCTCGGCCGCGCGCGCCGTGACGAGTTCGATAAGGACGCGCCGGTCGCCGTCCGTGTAGGCTGGTCCGTATGCGTTGTCAAGATTGCGGCGCCCCGCGCGTCGATGCTGCGAGGTCATGTCCGTTCTGCTCAGGCCCACTGACAGGGAGTGGGGCGGCGAACGATGTCGTCGCCGCTCGCAGATGGGACGCCGAGTTCGTGCGCCTGCGTCGTCTCCCGAAGACGAACGCGTTGTTGAGCGAGCGCGCGGGCCTCGCGAGCGCCCCGCGCCCGAGCGTCCTCCGGGCCGCTGCGCCGCTCGTGCTCTTTGGCGCGGCCGCCGCTGCGGTGCTCTACAACCGCGGGCTCGAGGACCAGCGCGGGATGCTCGTCGGCGGCGGCCTCGCGGCCATCGGGATCGCGGCGGCCTACTTCGAGACGCGCCGCGTCGCGCGCCTCGGGCGCCGGCCGATCGAGGCGCACCTCGTGCGCTTCGGCGTGCGCGATACGGGGGTGCACGAGCCTGGCGCGCGCCAGGGTGAACACGCGTCCGGCGGCCACGGCAAGGTGCGCTGGTTGATCGCGCTCGAGGACGGCAGCGTGCGCCACGTCTGGCCGCAGCCCGACGCTCGCGGCCGCGCGGCGATCCAACCCGGCGCGGCGGGCGTGGCCTGGACCCAGGGCGAGTACGTCCTGGGCTTCGAGCCGATCGCGTAGCGGCCCACGTCCGTGGGTCACAGGGCCCTCAGGTCGAGAGCGCTACAGGAAGCGGATCGACAACGCGTCCGTGAAGTTCGACGTCACCGAACCGCCCACGAAGTCGCGGTGCCACATCTGGAAGTAACGCGTCTCGCCCGCGAGGACCTGCACGAGCCCAGTCGGGGTCGGCGTCGCGTTGAGGTCCAGCGTGATCGAGATGACCCCGGACGCGCCGGAGCTTTGCACCTGTCCCGGCGCCACGTAGCGCCCGACCGCCCCGGACATGCACAGCGTGGGCCCGGTGGGCCCAGGCGACGCCGTGCCATTGAGGCTCGTCACAAACAGCCCGAACGAGTGCGGCGGCAGCTCGCTCGCGATGAGCTCGACATCATTCGCTGCCACTTGGACGCTGCCCATTGCAGTGACGTGCCCCTGCGTGCCGGTCGAGTTCGGCTGATTGAGGCTCGCGCAGTGCGGCGCGCCGATCGAGCGGTCGAATGTCATGGCGAAGATGTCCCGCAGCCCGTTCGCATCCCCAGCGACGATGTTCGTCGCGTCAGAGGTGTAGGTGACGACGCGCCCGTCCGGCGTCATGTGAGGCACGAAACAATCGCCGTCGACCTCGCCGCCGCTCGGGTCGAGGCTGACTCGCGTCGTTACGCCCGCGGCCCGGTCCCGCACGAAGATGTCTTGCTTGCCATTCGTGTCACCCGCGACGAGGTTCGTCGACAGCGACGCGTACGTCACGAGGTTGCCGTCGAAGCTCAGGCCCGTGGGCGAACGCACGTAGCTGTTCGCCTGCGCGCCGTTTGGCTGCACATTGAGGCGCGTCGTAACGCCGGTCGCGACGTCATAGGCGAAGACGTCCCAATTGCCGTTGCTATCGCCGGTCACGAGCGTGCTCGCGGCGCTGCAATACGTCACCACGCCGCCGTCGCCCGAGATGCTCGGCCAGGTGGACTCGTTGTTCGCCTGCGCGCCGCCAGAGGACACGTTGACCCGCGTCAGCGCGCCGGTCTGCATGTCCTTCAGGAAGATGTCGACCTGGCCGTTTGTGTCGCCGCTGGCGAGCGTCGTCGCGCCCGACGTGAACACGATCCGCTGGCCATCATGTGAAGGCGCGCCGTGGTAGCTCCACCCGTCCCCTTGCACCCCCGTCGCGGTGACGCTGACGAGCGCGAGCTGCCCCGTCTGTCGGTCGACGCGGTATACGTCCTTCTGGCCGTTGGTGTCAGCGGGGATGAGCGCGGCGTCCGATTCAAAGATGATCCAGCGGCCGTCAGGCGTGATGCGCGGGTTGTCGCTGCGCGCGCTCGCCTGGTTTCCGAGGTGATCGACCGACAGGCGCAGGTTCGTGCCGAGCACCATGTCGCGCACAAAGATGTCCCACGTCCCGTTGGTGTCGCCGCTCACGAGGTTCGAAGCGTTGGTCGACCAGACGACGTACCGCCCGTCGGCCGAGAGGTCAGGCTGCACCGCCGTGCCATTGCCGGCGTTGCCGTTCAGCGCGCGGCTGACGAGCTCGGTCGTCCCGGTCTCCAGGTCGTGGCGGTAGATGTCCTGCGTCCCGTTTGTGTCGCCCGCGTCGAGGTTCGACGCGTTGCTCTGGAACACGACGTAGCGTCCATCGCTGGACACCAGCGAGTAGTAGGACGCGTTGTTGGATTGCGCGCCCGCGCTGGACTGTGAGCACAGGCTGTTCGACGGGGCCTGCGCCAAGCCGAGGGACACCGCGGCGCTGAGCGTCAAGGCGCGGAGCGTGGAGGGCAGCATATGGGGCATGGATTGCATTGCGGGGGGCTCCATCGTCGGACCTCGTGGCGGCAGATGTGGTGGGCGTGGTCGCCGACACGTCTCCGTCAGGCTACCCGCGCCACGCGAATTGTGGGGCTACTGCGGGGCTGCTGCGGGGCTGCTGCGGGGCTGCTGTGGGGCTGCTGTGGGGCTGCTGTGGGGCTGCTGTGGGGCTACTGCGGGGCTGCCGTGGGGCTGCGCCGCGTGCGCCGGGCGCGGGGCTGTACCATGCGTGGCTTCGAATCGAGCAGCCATGTCGCAACGCGCCCCACGTCAAGGAGCCTCCCACGCTCATCCCGGCGCCCAGCGTCACACCTACTTCGCCACGTGCGCGCCGGGCGCCGAGCCGTACCTGCACGCAGAGGTCAAGGCGCTCGGCTTCGCCAAACACGAGCGCCAGGTCGGCGGCGTCCAGTTCGAGGGCAGCGCGCGCGACGCATGGCGCGCGAACCTTTGGCTCCGCACCGCCGTGCGCGTCCTGCGGCGCGTGGCGCGCTTTGAGGCGCCGGATGAGGCCGCCCTCGACGCCGGCGTCGCGGCGGTGGAATGGTCGGCGTTCCTCGCGCCTGATGGCCGCCTTTGGATTGATGCGCAGTCGAGGGACTCGGCGCTCAGCCACTCGCGCTTCCTCGCGCAGCGCGTGAAGGACGGCATCGTGGACCAGCTGCGCGCGGCGGACGGCACGCGCCCGGAGATCGAGCGCGAGACGCCCGACCTACGCGTGCACGTGCACCTCTTTCGGGACAGGGCGACCTTGTCCGTGGACACGTCGGGTGCATCGTTGCACTTGCGCGGCTGGCGAGTCGCGCAAGGGCGCGCCCCGCTGGCTGAGACGCTCGCGGCCACGGTCGTCGCGGCCTCGGGCTGGGATCGTCGCTCGCCGCTGATCGATCCGTTCTGCGGCTCGGGGACGCTGCTCGTCGAGGCTGCCATGTGCGCCGCGAACATCGCCCCAGGCCTGTCGCGCGCGCGCTTTGGCTTCGAGTCGTGGGGGGACCATGACCCCGTCGGCTGGCAGCGCGAGCGCGAGGCTGCTGCGGCGGCGCGTGTGCCTGTGGCGAAGCTGCGGCTGGTCGCGCGCGACCGGGACGCGGAGCGCATCGAGGACACGCGCGCGAACCTCGCGGCGGTTGGGCTCGACGGCCAGTGCACGTTCGAGGTCGGGGACGCGCTCGGCTGGCGCCCGCGGTCGGGCTGGAACGCGCATGTCCTGTCGAACCTGCCCTACGGCGAGCGGGTCAGCGAGGGCGAGGACCTCGATGCCCTGCACCGCGCGTTCGGCGTCGTGTTGCGCGAGCAAGCCAGCGGCTACAAGGTGTCGCTCCTCGTGGGCTCGCCGCGCCTCGCGAAGCGCTTTGCGCTGCAGGGCGACCGGGTCGAGCTCGTCAACGGCGGTCTTGACGTCGTGCTGCTGAACGCAGACGTTCGTTGAAGCGAGCCGCGGCCGCGTCACGTGCGGAGCGTAGGGCAGCGCACCCGGCCCCGTGGTGGCACCTGGCTGGCATGTGCCAGGTGCCCTACGCGACCCATCGGGGGAGGAGGTGTCGGTGGTCGTTACGGCCCGAGGAGGCCGCGCACCGCCGCGCTCATCACAGCCCCGCCCGGGGCCGACGCGTCGCGATACCAGAACTGTCCGATGAGCTCGCGCCCGATGACGAGGCTCGGGTCGACCTGGCTCCGCGCGTATGCGTTCAGGTTGAACGAGAAGGTCGTGCCACAGGCCCCGGCCAAGTGCTGCGTCACCGGCACGATCCGGCGGAACGGGCCGGGCGCGCACACGGTGCCGAACGGGCTCGCGAGCGATTGCTCGCTACCGATCCCATAGAAGAAGATGCCCGCAGACCCCTGTGGCCCGTCCTCGAGCCGGAACTCACAGGGCAGCCCGCCGCCGAGCGCGAACTGCCCACTGACGGACGCGGTCGGAGCGCACGACGACGTTGGCGCCTGCAGGCAGATCACCTCGGCGACGTTGTCGATCCAGCGCACGGCTTGATTGCGGAACTGGTTTGACTCGGAGTATCCGGCCATCACTCGCCCGTCGGCGGACATCGCCGTGATATGCGAGCGCAGGTCGCCCGGCAGGACCCGCAAGTCCACCGTCTCTTGCGCGCTCCATCGGTAGCTGAGCGGGTTGACCCCGTCCACGCCGATGTACGTGCCCGTCTCGTCGGTGCACAGCGCCTCGCCTCTAAGAGTGACCCCCAGGGATTGCATTCCAGCGCCCACGCTCCAGCGGAACGGCTTGAAGCTAGTGTTCGTCGACTCGAACCCGACGATGACCAGCCCATCGCCCGAGATGGCTGTCACGGTGACGCCCCCGCCATGGAGGTCACCGAGGTCCTGCATTCCGGTAGCCTGGGTCCAACGGAATCCGCGGTGGGGACCCGACGTCGGGTAGGTCACCCCGGCGATGACGCTGCCGTCGTCGCTGATATCGATCGCGAAGGTGTTCGGGGTGTTCGGCGCGAGCGCCAACGCGCCGCCGACAGCGTCCCAGCGGTACGCCGAGCGCGGTCCGTTGTAGCCCCCGACCCGCGCATTGCCGATGATCACTGTGCCGTCGAACGACGTTGCGACGGCATACGAATCCGTGCCAGGGAATGGGATCACCGACCGAACCCCACCGACCCAACGCACGGCCTGCCGCGTCTGATAAGGCGAATTCCCGGTCGCGCCGACGATCACCGTCCCGTCGCCTGAGACGCCGAACGCCGCGCTCTCGAGGTTCACCGAGGTCAGATTCACGCAGCCCGTGCTCTCGGTCCAACGCCAGCCCCACCCGCCGTTCGTGCGGCCGACGATGACCGCGCCATCGGCGGACATGTCCTCGGCAAAGAGCTGGTAGTTGGTGCCGAAGGGGTTGCCCAAGGACTGCACCGGTAGCACTTGGGCGGAGGCAGGTCCGACCAGGATGGCGGCGACGAGGCCGAGTCGCTGCCCGCGGGAGCGGGCGATCTGGGCGAGATGGTTGAGCATGACGAGGGCAGCCGAGGGCTGGAGGAGCCTGCCGATGCAGGGCGAGGGTTTGCGGCGGTCTTGTCTGTGGACGGGACGCACTCCCCCGCCATTGTGTTCCGAAAGTCCGCTTTCTTGGGGCCCGTGTAGGCTCTTCATGGCGCCGAATGGCCGGCTCGCCGGCGCGCCACCCGTCCCATGGTGCCCCTCGTTGCGTTCGCCCTGCAGGTGCCCCTCCTCGTTGCGCCACCGGACGTCGAGGTCGAGGTCGTCGTAGGGCCCGGCCACCCCGCCGCGGGCGTCACCCTGATCGCGCCGCTGCTCGGGACCGAGACGGTGCTGTTCGACCTCGCCGGGCGGCCCGTGCACCGCTGGCAGCACACCCACACACCTGGCCTCGCGTGTCGCCTGTTGGAGGACGGCAGCCTCCTGCGTTGTGCGCGCGGCGGCCGGAGCCACGTCTTCGGCGGCAGCGGTGGCGAGGGCGGGCGCCTCGAGCGTTGGGATTGGAGCGGCGAGCTCGTTTGGCTGTTCGAGCTCGACGATGAGCAGCGCCTGCTGCACCACGACGCGGTCCCACTGCCCAACGGGAACGTGCTCGCGATCGCGTGGGAGCGCCGCACGGAGGAGGAGGTGTTCGAGGCCGGGCGCCGCGCCGCCGGCCTCCACGCAGAGGGCTTGTGGCCGGACGTGCTTTGCGAGGTGCGTCCCAACGCAGCGCGCGGCGGCGAGGTCGTCTGGGAATGGCGCGCGTGGGACCACCTCGTGCAGGACGCGCGCCCGGGACGGCCCGCCTTCGGCGCCCCCGCGGACGCTCTGGGCGCCATCGATGTCAACTTCGACCTGCACCCTTGGGCGCGGGCGGCCGAGCCCTCGGGCGCTGACGCGGTGTCACTGGCGGGCCTCGGCTACGTCGGCGCGCCAGCGACGGCGCCCGGGCCGGACGGGTCTCGCGGGCCGGAGGGGTCACATGGGCGGGAGGGGACACCTCGAACGGGCCCCGTGAGCCGCGACTGGCTGCACACGAACTCCGTCGACTACGACCCAGTGCACGACCTCATCCTGCTCTCCGTGCGCGCCACAGGCGAAATCTGGGTGCTCGACCACTCGACGACCACGGCGGAGGCGCGCGGTGTGTCCGGCGGGCGCCAAGGGCGGGGCGGGGCCATCCTTTGGCGCTGGGGCAACCCCCTCGCTTCGAGCCGTGGCGGCGAGCGGCAGCTCTTCGGGCAACACGACGCGCGGTGGCTCGGGAACGGTCGGGTCCTCGTCTTCGACAACGGCCTCGGCCGGCCGCATCCGACGCGCTCGAGGGTGCTCGAAGTCCAGGTGCCGATCGACGCCGATGGGCTCGTAAGCCGCGCGCCAAGCGCCCCAGACGCGCCGCTCTGGGTCTTCGACGGCGGAGAGACGGAGGGCTTCTATGCGAGCCACCTCTCGGGCGCACAGCGCCTCTCCAACGGCAACACGCTGATCACACGCGGCACGGACGGGATCGTGTTCGAAGTGACGCCGGAGGGGCAGGTCCCGTGGCGGATGCGCGCCACGGCGGCGCGCGGCGCGGCCGGCGCCCAGGGACGCGCGTTGAACGGCGCGGTCGGGCTCTTTCGCGCGCTGCGCTACCCGCTTGATTGTCCAGGGCTCGCGCGCCTGGCCGCGGAGTGAGGGGCGCGCGGGCCCTGAGGGCCCGCGCGCGTTCCACACGACCGGGCGCGCGTGCAGATCACACGACCGCGATCGTACGCCGCTCGGGGCGCTTCAGCGGCAGCGTCAGCTCCAGCACGCCGTAGCGCAGCCGCGACGAGATCGCGTCGCTGTCGACGTTCTCGGGCAGCCGCCAGCGGCCGCGGAAGTCCGTCAAGCGGAACTCAAGGTCCTGGCGCACGACGCCCTCGCTCGCGCTCGCGAGGGATTGCTTCGCGTCGAGGTGCAGCACGCCGTCTTCGACGAAGAGCGCGACGTCTGCTTGGGCGACGCCCGGCAGCTCGACCTGCAGCGTGACGCGGTCCTCAGCGCCCGAGGTCCGGTAGCGCGGCGCTGCGACCGGGAGCTGCCGCGGGGCCCGCTCGGTGGGTTGCTCTGTCTGCGTGTCGGCGGTCGCGAGCGGCGCCGCAGGGGCGCTGTTGCTCGTCGGGGCGCAGCACGACGCGGCCTGCGTGTTGGCGGAGTCTGTCGAGCAGCACGCGTTCGATTCGTAGTTGTGGTTCATCGTCGGTTCCTCGGTGTCAGGCCCCCGAGAGGGCTCGCTGCCGATGCGGTTGGTTCTTGGAGAAGGTGCTGAGGGGTCCGCGGAGCATCCTTGGGCTTCATTGCACTTCGACGCGGCGCGCCGAAGCGCGCGCGGCGCGCGGCAGCGCCAGGCGCAGGACACCTAGCTCGAGCTTGGCTTGGACGGCGTCCGCGTCGATCTCGAAGGGCAGCTTGAAGCGGCGCTCGAAGCTCGCGACGACGCGCGCGTCCTCGCCTTCGCCTTCCTTGCGCGCGCCTTTGACCGTCACGCGGTCGCGCTCGACGGTGACCTCGACGTGCTCGGGGCCATACCCAGGGACGAGCAGCTCCAGCCCCGCCTCGTCGGCGGCGAGGTGCACGTTCGCGCGCGGCGCGTCGACCGAGGGCGCGCCAGCCTGCGCCAGCGGCCCGTCGGGCCATGCGACCCGCGCCATCCGGCCGACGGTGGCGGCCGCCAGGCGATCGATGTCGGAGAGGAGTTCGAAGGGAGTGCGATTGAGCCAGACCATGGTGGTGCCTCGGGTCAGTGGGTGGTACGAGCGCCCGGCGAGCCCGCCGCGCGACGCCCTCCAGAGGTCAAGTCCGGTGCCAGGGCCCGCCGCGGCGATCTGTCGCGACGACGTAAGTGCTTGCCTCCGTAGACTTTAGGTGCGCTTAGCGGGGCAGTCTCGGCGCTCTCCCGGCGCTGGCGAGGCGCTGTCAGCTTGGCAGGTCGGTCTGCCTGGACGGCCGAACCTGCCGAATCGACACGACGGAATGACCCGCGCTCCCGCCGCGCCGGGCCCTCAGAGCGCGCCGCGGGCGATCGGGGCAGCCAAGGAGAGCAGGGCTCGCGGCGCCGGGCGCGGGCCGAGGGCGTCGGCCCCGACCAACGTCGCAGCGAGCTCCTCGGCGACGCCTGCGCGGTGGCCGCGGGGCGCGCGGGGGGGCCGCGGCGTGGCGGCGAGGGCGCGCACGCGCGCGAACGTCGGCACGATCCCGCTGCCGTCCGTCGCGCCCTCGCACACGAGCAGCGCGGCCTCGACCCAGCGCCTCTTGGCGCTGCCGCGGACTCCGACCTCTCTGCAGCGCCGCAGGCACTCCTCGAGCGCGTCCGCGAACTCGGTCGCGCGCACATCGACGACAAAGCCGAGCGCCGCGGCGAGGAGGCGCCCCGCGCCACGCGGCGCGGCCTCGCGCTGGCGCAGCCCCGCGGCGGCGGCGCGCCAGCGCGCGACGAGGTCCTCGGGCGCTTCGTACGCGTGTCCCTCGGCGGTTTCGTCGGCCGAGTCGTCGGCCGTGCCGTCGGCCGTGCCGTCGGTCAGGCGCTCGTGTCGCCCCGCGCGCGGCGGCGCGAGGGTCAACAGCAGCGCCGCGCGCCGCGCGAGGCCCCGCGGCTCGAAGCGCGAGCCGCGCGTCGCGCTCGCCGCGACGTCGAGCGCGACGAAGCGCGCGAAGCGCGGGCTGTCGCCCGTCACCGCCCCGCGCCCTCGGGCCGCTTGCGCAGGATCAGCAGCGTGTCGTATTGCGAGTCCGCGAGCTTGAGCTCCTCCTCCGCGTCGTACAGGAAGTCGTACGTCGCGACGTGCTCGAGCGCCGGCACGGACCGCACGAGCCGCCGCACCTCTTGCGCGTTGTACGTGCGGAACCACCATACGGTCTCGCTGCGGCGCTCCTCGCCGTTCTCGCGCACGATCAGCCGCGAGCGCACTTGTTCACGCCGCGCCTTGCGCTCTGCGGGCCAGCCCTGGATCGTGCACGTCACGTCGGCGCCGTCGCGCGCGACGTGCCAGCGTTCGCGCGTCGTCTTGGTCGCCGCATAGTCGGTCAGATGGAAGCCCAGCGCGTAGATCCCGCCGGGCGCCAGGGCTGCTGCGACATGCTCCAAGTGCGCGCGCGCGCTCGCCTCATCGAGCAAGTACTTGAACGTCGACACGAAGCAGTGGGCGAGGTCGAAGGTCCCGCGCGTTTGGAACGAGGCCATGTCCGCGACGGCCACGGTGCCCGCGAGACCCTCGTCTTTGAGGCGCTTGCGGCTGTATGCGACCATCGCGGGCTCGAGGTCAAACCCGTGCACGCGCCAGCCACGCCGCGCCATGTGCACGAGCAAGCGTCCGCTGCCGCATGCGGGCTCGAGCACGCGCGGCGCGGGCGAGGTCCGCCCGGTGCCGTGCTTGACGTGCACGGCCTCGAGGAAGTCGGCCTCCGCGTCCGTATCGACGTCGAAGATCGCGTCGTAGTAGCGCGGCGTCTCGTACCAGTCGAGGGCGGTGTAGCTCGGCATCCAGAGAGTCTCCCGCGCGCGCCGTTCCAGTTCCAGCGGCGGCCTCGCGAACGGGCGCCCGCCCCGCTACCTGCTCAGTCGCCCTTCGGCGCCCACACCCGGCGCGCGGGCACGGAGACGACCCGGCGCTCCTCGGGGATCCAGGCCGTGAGCGTGCCGCCGTACACGCAGCCCGTGTCGAGGCCGACGGTGCGCTCGAGCTGCACGAGGCCGCGCCGCGCCCAGTGCCCGAAGACGACGGTGCGCCGCTCGTTGGGCCGCGCGCGCCAATGCTCGTCCCAGGGCACGAACGGCGGGCCAGGCTCGGGCCAGTCGCTCTCGGGCAATGCGCCGCCCGCGTCGCAATACCGCGCGCGCACGGCAAACTCAGTGTCCGGCTCCAGCGCCAACGGATCACGACCCGCGAGGACGTCCAGCGGCTCGGCCCACCGCGGGCTGATCGCAGCGTGCACGGCGAGCACGTCCTGCCAGCCGAGCGCATAGGGACGCGCGCGCAGCCAGTCCAGGAGCGCGTCACCCTCGGCGTCCGCCCGCACGGCCTCGAGCGTCCGCCGGCTGCCGCGCAGCCCTGGGTCGGCCGCCTGTCGCAAGAGGTGCACGTCGTGGTTGCCGAGCACCGGCATCGCCCCGAGGTCGCGGCACAGCCGCAGGCACCCCACGGAGTCCGGCCCGCGATTCACGAGGTCGCCGACGGGGTGGAGCGCGTCCTCAGCGGGGTCAAAGCGCACCGCCTCGAGGAGGGCCTCGAACTCCTCGCGGCAGCCCTGGAGGTCCCCGATGAAGATCCGGCGCGTCGGCATCCGGGGATTGTGGCCAGCGGCGGAGGGCGTTCCCATCCCGTTCTCGCGCAGATCCCGCGCACACGGGGCCGGAGGCGCGGCGCCGGGCCCTGCGGGCGCCTTTCTGGAACCGCCGATCTGGAACGCGGCGCGCCCGCGCCTCCCTGCGCACCTCGCGCGGGCCGCCACCCCCGACCGGGGGCCGCGCACATTGCTCCGCGTGAGATTTGTGTCTCCATTGGGCCGATGAGGGAACCTGTGGCAAGCTATCCCTACGCCCGGGACCTCCCCGCGCGCCTTTCCCCGTCCTTCCCGAGGTGGTGGACATGAGTCTTGGCTTCATCGCAGCCGCAGCGTGCCTGAGCGCGCCGGCGTTCGATGGGGGCGCCCTGCCGGCGACCTCCGCTGTCATCGTTCGCGCGAGTGAAACGGTGGCGCTCACCCCGAAGGCCTATCGCACGTGGCGCATCGAGCTGCCGCGCGACCCCTTCCAGGTCGTGTCCGGCTCATTGCCGATCCCGCATGCGCATGGCCAGGGCTTCGCCGTCGAGGTGCGCGGCAACGGTCTGGCGGTGGACACCGACGGTGACGGCCAGGTGGACCGCGTCGTCGAGGGCGTCGTCGACCCGACGACCAAGGTCCAGCGCGCGCGGGTCAACCTGAGCGGCAAGACCGCCGAGGGCGTCCCCTTCACGTACCCCGTGCGCCTGGAAGGCGGCGGCGGCGCGTGGAAGTGGGCGCCGGGTGGCGCGCTGGAGGGCGTGATCGGCGACACCGAAGTGTGTGTCATCGACCTCGACGGCAACGGCCGCTACGGCGACGTCGGCCGCGACGCGATCGTCGTCGGCGACGGCGACGTCGCGCAGCTCCTCGGGGAGGCGATCCACGTCGACGGCGAGCTCGTCCACGTCGAGGTCGACGCCGCGGGCGCGACCCTCGCGATCTCCCCGTTCGAGGGCGCGACCGGCACCCTCGACCTGCGCTCGGCGCTCGCCGCGAAGGGCGTGCTGCTCGCCGCGGTCGTCGTCAGCGAGGACGGCCGCCAGTCGTTCGAGCTGTCCGGCGCGGAAGACGGCGCGCGCGTGCCCGCGGGCCGCTATCGCCTGCAATCGGCCCTGCTTGGCCTCGGCGAGGCGCGGGTGTCGGTGGACGCGAAGGACATGGCGCCGATCGAAGTCGCGAGCGGCCGCTCCGTCGAGCTCGCGTGGGGCGCGCCGATCCAGGCCTCGTTTGAGGTCCAGCGCAGCGGCGGCGACCTCGTGTTTGACCCAGCAGCGGTCCAGTACGTCGGCCGCGCCGGCGAGCGCTGGATCGGCTGGGATCCGGCCGGCAAGAGCCCGACCTTCCGGATCAAGGAGAAGGAGACCGGGGACGTCCTCGTGGACGTCGTCTTCCCTGGCTCCTGCTGAGGCCGCGGTTTTGTTCCGGCCGCCGTGAGCGTGCCGACCCAAGCCGAGCTTTCGATCGAAATGACCGCCGACAACTGGGCCTTCGGAGCGATCCAAGGGACCCCGACCCAGCGCCCCTGACCCAGCGTTCCTGCGCCAGCGTCCCTCCCTGAGCCCTGGCACCGCGCGTGTCTTGCACCGCACGGCGGGGTGCGTCGCACCCGGTCGTGCGGTGCTTCGCTCCGCCGCCGCGCGGCGCCTATCGATTCCGCCGTTCGGGCCGCTCCAGCCGCGAGCGATCGTTCGAGCCCCCCCGCCCATGCAGACTGCACTCCGCTTCGCGCGGCGCCTCGCGCTTGCGCTCTCCCGCTTCGCCGCGGCCTCGGTGGTCACGACGGTGGTCACGACGGTGGTCGGCGGCGCGCTCGCCGCAGCCGCGCCGTGCGCGCAGGAAGCTGAGGCCGCCGAGCCCGCGCTGCCGGTCGGCGGCGGGACGCTCCCCGTGCAGGTCGTCGCGGGCCGCCTCGTGGTCACGTGCGACCCCTCGACGCCGGCGAACCGCATCCCTGCGAACCTCTTCATCGAGTACGAGGGCCGCCACGGCCTGCAGCTGCACAACCGCGCTGCGGCGGCGCTCCGGGCAGAGTCTCCCGACGGCACGCCGCGCCCGATCACCCTGCACTTCCCGGACTTCACGCTGACGGTGCCGAAGCGCGAGCTCGGTGACGAGGACCTGTTCGAAGAGTTCACGAAGTACCACTCGGCCGAGATGGGCGAGAACGCGCTCATCGGCTCGATCGGCGTCGAGGTGCTCGACGACTGGAAGGTCACCTTCGACGTCGCCAATGGGCGCCTCGTGCTCGCGCCGCTCGGCACGATCAGCGGCGCCGGTGACGCGCCGCCGACGACCGCGCGGATCGAGGTCGACGGCACCGTCGTTGCGCCGCTGTCGCTGCTCGACGGAATGGTGTGGTTGCCTGTGCGCTGGAACGAGGGCGCGCCGGGCGGCTTGATGCTCGGCACGGCGCTCTACGACACCCGCGTCGACGCGCGCGCGGCGCGCAGCCTGGGCAAGCCGGCGGGCGACGTGGGCCCGATCCGCGTCGGCAACATCGACCTGCACCGCTATGTCGCGTTCCGCCCCGAGCCGATCGTGCAAGTCCACCCCGACGGCGTCGTCGGCGTGACAGGGATCAATCTCTTGGAGCACCTGCGCGTCGAGGTCGATCGCGGCCGGCGCGAGCTCCGCGTCGCCGAATCGCGCCCGGCGGCGTTCCCGACCGCCGACCTCGAGTTCTTCCGCGCGCGCGCGGCCGAGGACACGGGCGCCGTCGTCGCGTTCCTCGACGCGCACGGCGCCGAGGACCCGCACGGCAGCGGGCGCCTCGCGCACGAGGCCGCGCGTCTGCTCCTGGAGTATCGGCTCGAGGATGGCTGCACACGCGAAGAGGTGACCGCGGCCGTCACTTGGATGCATCGCACGATCGCCCCGGACCTCGGGACGACGCGCATGCTCGACCTGATGAAGGAGATGGCGGACGCAGGCGAGGACGACGTCGTCATCGCCGCGGGCAAGCTTGGCATCGACAGCGGCCGCAAGGACCGCTACCCGAACGCGGTGCACGAGGTGCACGGGCGGCTCGGGCGCACGCTGCTCGACCAAGCGCTCGCAGCGGGTCCAGACGAGGCCCCGGCGCTCGCGACGGACGCGTGGCGGCACCTGCTCTCGGCTGCGTTCGGGCTGCCCGAGGACGGCCGCATCAACTTGGACCTCGGGCGCTTCTACGAGCACCAGGGGCGCTATCGGCGCGCGTTCTCGCGCTACATCCAGGCCGTGATCCGGCCCGAGAGCGGCCCCGAGGCCGTCGCCGCCTTGCAGCGCGTACAGCCGCTCGTCTCCGCCGAGGAGCGCAGCGCTGGCGAAGACGCGTCGGACGCCGCGTTCTCCGTCGACACCATCGAGAAGATGATCGCGGGCAAGGTGCGCAACTTTGGCGCGTCGAGCCGCTTCGTGCCGAGCGAGGACCAGCCCGCGCGCCGCACGGTGTTGTGCGAGTTCTTCACCAACGGGCACCTCGGCGACGAGACCAACGGGGGCGCGATCGGCGGCGCGCTCGGCTTCGAGGGCCTCGTCAGCCACTTCGAGCCCGCGCAGGTCGTGTTCCTCGAGCACCACTTGCCCGTGCCACAGCCCGACGCGCTCTGCAACTCGTTCGCGCGCGAGCGCGCGGCGACGTTCAAGATCGAGAAGCCCACGGTCATCTTGATCGACGGTCAGAAGGGCTCGCCCGGCGCGGGCAAGTGGCGGGACGCCGAAGAGATCTACAACCGGGCGCGCAAGGTCGTGCTGGGGCAGCTCGCGACGCACGCTGAGCACGAGGTCTCGGTGACCGCGACGATCGAGGACGGGCGCGTCTCCGGCGTCGCGAGCGTCGTCGGCCCCGAGGACGACGGCTTCGTCGTCCACGTCGTGCTCGCCGAGGCGCGCGTGCTGTACCCCGGCTCTAGCGGCATCATCGTGCACCGTCAGGTGTCGCGCGGCTCGCTCTTGTACGACGAGGCGGGCGTGCCGTACGCGCCGACGGACTTCGTCGAGGACATCGCCTTCAGCCGTGACCTCGCCGCCTTCGAGACGGACCAGCTCGCGTTCCTCGCGGACCTCGAAGGCGAGGGGCTCGGCAGCGTGCCGCGTATCTCGACGCGGATCGACCCGCGCGAGGCCCGCGTCGTCGCGTTCCTATGCGACAGTCGCACGGGCGCTGTGCTGGCAGCAGGCGGCTGCACGCCGACGCTCGTGACGACGGAGGCTCCCGAGCCCGCCCAGCCTGCCGCGAGCGCGCCGTTGCCCCGCGAAGGGAGCGGCAAATGAGCAGCGGGTCTGACTCCGGGATGAAGGAGCGAGGCTCCACGGTCGAGCGTTTGCCTGGCCAGGTGGAGCGCTTGCCGCTGCACCTCGACCAGATCGCGGTGCGCGGGTCGCGCTTCCTCGATGGCGCAGCGCGCCGCGCCGCGTTTGCGCGTGAGCTGCAGCGCGCCTTGCCCTGGCTCGCGCTCGTGCCCGCGACGCACCTCGGCCTGCAGCTCCTGCGCTGGGGGACCGGCGGTGAGGCGCGCCTCGCGCCGCTGTCGCTCGTCGCCCTCGCTGCGCTCGGCGTGACGTTGGTGTGGGCCTGGGTCACGGCCGGCGAGCGCCCGCGCCCCGCCACGGGCCGCCGGGCCGCGCTGGCCCTCGCGGACCAGGAGCTGCGCCTCGAGGACCGCCTCATCGCCGCTGACGAGTTCCTGGCGCAGGCGCAGCAGTCGCCCTTTGAAGCCGCCGCGATCGAGGACGCCGCGGCGCGCAGCCGCGCGGCGCTCGACGTCGCGCTCGTGGCCCCAACGCGAGCGCCAGCGTTCGTCGGGCGCGCGCTCGGATGGGCGGCCGCGCTCGTCGCGCTGCTCGGCGTGTCGTACCTCGTGCAAGGCCTCGCGCCGCGCCCTGCGCGTGCGCGCGCCGCCCTTGATCAAGTGGTCGCCGCCGCCGGCGCGCCGCTGCCCGACGCGCCGCGCGACGAGCGCAGCGAGCGCGACTCGGTCGAAGAGCCGCCGGTCACTGCGCCCGAGCGTGACGCGCGCGAACGCCCGCGCGCGGCGGAGTCGATGCGCGCCGAAGCGGCGCCCGAGGTCTCGGAGGCCGTCAAGGAGTCGCAAGGCAAGACGGGCGCAGGGCGCTCGTCAGGCGCGCTCTCGACGAGCGCGGCGAGCGAGTCACAGAGCGCGCCCTCGTCCAAGGGCCAGCAGTCCGAGGCCTCGGAGCGCACGCCCAAGGCGCCGCCGAAGGGCGCGCGCAAGCCGAAGGAAGAGAAGCGCGAGCCGCCGCCGCCCGACGAGAACGAAGAGGAGTCGGGCGCGACGGCGGGCAAGGGCACGTCGAAGGGCTCCAACAAGAACCCGACGGCGTCGGACTGGAAGAGCAAGGACCAGGTCACCGACGTGGACGACCAAGAGGTCGACGCGGACGAAGAGGTCGATGACGACGAAGAAGAGCAGGAGAACCGCGGCGGCGTGCAGCCGAGCCTGCGGGACCGCCGGCCGCCCGTGAGCCGAGACCTGCAGATCGGCTTCGGCAACCGCCCGAACCCCGACGCCAACGGCCGCGGCGGCCCGAGCGAACAGAAGAAATCGCGCGGCGTCGCGTCCCTCGTGCTCGGCGTCCCCGTCCCCGACCGCGTCAAGGGCCGCCCCGGCCCCGGCCCGACGAAGATCACCCAAGAGCGCATCGAGCCCGAAGCGGAAGAGGCCGCGCCGATCCCGGCGGAGGCGGTCGCGCCGCGCGCGGGGCGCCTCGACGCGCACGGCGCGTCCGACCTCGAGCCCGCGCTGCAGAACCTCGTCCGCAGCTACTTCCTCGCGCGCCGCGCCGCCGCCGACGGCTGACCCGCGCCGCGCCGCACCGCTCGATCGCCCCCTCGAGCCCGAGCGCCCGTCACGCGCGCGGGCTCGCCCACGAACCACCCCTCCCTCTCCTTCTATCCATCGATGTCGAACCCGCACGAGAGCGCCGCTGGCGCTGAACAGGCGCGCGCTGAAGCGCAGTCCTTCCGCGACAACTTCGAGGCGATCCGCGCCGAGGTCTCGAAGATGATGGTCGGCCAGGCCGACGTCATCGAGGGCGTCCTGTCGGCCCTCTGCGCGGGCGGCCACGTGCTGCTCGAGGGCGTCCCGGGCCTCGGCAAGACGATGCTCGTCTCGTCGCTCGGCCGCGCGGTCGACCTGTCGTTCAGCCGCATCCAGTTCACGCCGGACATGATGCCGGCGGACGTGCGCGGCACGTCGGTGCTCGTCGAGACCGAGGGCGGCGGCCACCAGCTGACCTTCGAGGAGGGGCCGATCGTCGCGAACCTCGTGCTGGCCGACGAGATCAACCGCGCGACGCCGAAGACGCAGTCCGCGCTGCTCGAGGCGATGCAAGAGCGCCAGGTCACCGTCGGGCGGCGCACGATCAAGCTGCAGGAGCCCTTCTGCGTGATGGCGACGCAGAACCCGGTCGAGCAAGAGGGCACGTACCCGCTGCCCGAGGCGCAGCTCGACCGCTTCCTCTTCAAGCTCGTCGTCGGCTACCCTCAGGAGCACGAGTACAAGGCGATCCTCGGCCGCACCGTCGGCACCGCCGAGGTCGCGCTGCAGCCGGTCTCCAACTCCGAGACGATCCTCGCGATGCGCCGCACCGTGCGCGCCGTCCCGGTGCCCGAGCACGCGGAGACGTACGCGGTGCGCCTCGTCATGGCGACCCAGCCGAAGAGCGCCTACGCGCCCGGCATCGTGAACCAGTTCGTGTCGCTCGGCTCCAGCCCGCGCGGCGCGCAGGCGCTGATCCTCGGCGCGAAGGTCAAGGCGCTGCTCGACGGCCGCTTCGCGGTCTCGACCAACGACCTGCGCGCCGTCGCGAAGGCCGTCCTGCGGCACCGCGTGCTCCTGGGCTTCGAGGGCCTCTCCGAGGGCATCACCACCGACCACGTCATCGACGACGTGCTCGCGAAGCTGCCGCTCCCGACCGCCGTCGGCGCGCACTGATGCGCGCGCCGTCTGTCCGCCCCCGTGCCTCTGGTCTGCGCTGGAACTTCATGAGCAGTCGTGTCGGCCAAACCCGTCCCCTCGCCGAGCTCCGTCCTGTCTGTCGCGCGACTGGGGGCGCCCGATGATCGAGGCGTCACAGGCGTTTGTCAGCCCCGAGCTCACGCGCGCGGACCTCTTTGATACGGCGTTCCTGGAAGCGGCCGAGCGGCTGCGCCTCGTGGCGCGCCGCGTCGCGCCGCGCGGCCGCTTCGCGGACCAGCGCTCGCGCGACCGGGGCGCCGGGCTCGAGTTCCAGGACTATCGCCCGTACGTCGCCGGCGATGACATGCGCGCGATCGACTGGACCGTCTACCAGCGGCTCGGTCGGGTGTTCCTGCGCCTCTTCGAAGAGCACGAGGACCTGCCGCTGTACCTCCTGCCCGACGTGTCGCGCAGCGCGTGGCTCGAGCGGCCGCCGCGCGCGCGCGCGGGCCTGCGCGCGGCGCTCGCGCTCGCGGCGGTGTCGCTGGGCCAACACGACAGCGTCGGCATCTTCCCGTTCGCGGAGGACCTGACGGTCCTGCAGCGGCCGACCTCGGGCAAGGGGCGCTTGATGGAGCTCGCGAGCCGCATGGCGACGCTGACGCCCGGCGGCGCGACGGACGTGCGCAAGGCCATGCAGCGCTTCCGCGCGCTCGGCCTGCGCGAGGGGCTCTGCGTCGTCATCTCGGACTTCTTCGACCCCGCGGGGCTCAGCGCCATCGAGGACGCGCTGCGCGGCGTGCGCCACAAGCTGCTGCTCGTGCAGCTCGTGCGCGCGAGCGACCGCGACCCGTCCCTCGCGCGGCGCGCGGCGGCCACGTCGGGCCGCGCGGGCAGCGGCGACGACCTGCGGGTCATAGACTGCGAGAGCCGCGCGGTGCACGACGTGTCGCTCACGGCGGACGTGCTCGCGCGCTATCGCGCGGCGTACGACCGGTTCAACGAGGGCCTCGCGGCGTTCGCGCGCTCGCGCAACGCGGGGCTCTTGGCCCTCGACTGTGACGCAGACGTGGCGCCGCAGCTGGCGCAGCTCTTCGAGAACGGGAGGCGCGAGGTATGACGTTCACGACCATGACGGGCGGCGCCGTCGCGCTCGGCCTCGCCGCCCTCGCGCTGGCGCTGTACCTCTTGCAGCGCATCCGCGTGCGACACGAAGAGGTGTTCGTCGTCACGACGCTCTTCTGGCGCGAGGCGCTCGAAGAGTCGCGCGCGCGCACGCTCGTCGAGCGCTTCCGTCACCCCTTGGCCTACGCCTTGGCGTTGCTGCTCGGCGGCCTCTTGTGGTTCGCGGCCGCGGGCCCAGATCACGCGCGTGAGGCGGGGCCGCGCCACGTCTTGTTGCTCGATGGCTCGGCCGGTATGGCCTTGCCGGGGCGCTTTGCGGCAGCGACCGCGGCGCTCGAGCGCGAGCTCGAGGCCCTCCCGCGTGATCGGACCGAGGTCCTGTGGTGCGGCGCCGATGTCTCGACGTTGCTCGCGCCTGGTGAGGACCGCGCGCTCTTGCGCGCGCGCCTCGCGGGCCACGCGCCGGAGGCCGCGCCGGCGAGCGTCGAGCGCGCCCTCGTGGCGCGCGCCGGCGGCGGCGCGGGCTTTGTCGGGTCCGGCTACGTCGAGCGCGCCGCCAGCGGCGCCCGCCGCGCCGACGCTGGCCAGGCTCCCAGGCAGAGCGACGCGCAGCTCCGCTGCGTCGTGTTCGGCGACGCGCCTGTGCGCGCTGCGGCGTACACCCTCGCGCTCGACGCCGCGCGCGGCGCCGGCCGGGAGCTCAACGTCGCGCGGGCCCAAGCCGGCGCGCCGGCCGCGCCCGAGGCCGTCGGCAGCGGCGTGACGGCGCTCGGCGTCTCGCCGTCAGCGTCGGGCGCTTGGACGACCGTCGATGTCCTCGTCGCGGTCCGCGGCGTCGGCGCCGCCGAACGCCAGGTCGCGTTGACCCTCGCCGATCCGAGCGCGCTGCCGGCTGGCGCTGCGAGCGCAGGGCCGAGCGCCGCCGCGGCGCCAGCGCCGCCCCCGGACACGCTCGCTGGCGCGGTGCGTACGGTGCTCGCGCCCGACCACGTCGAGCTCTTGCTGCGCGATGTGCCCGCGAACGGGCGTATGCTGCAGGTCGCGCTGACGCCCAGCGACGCGCTCGCGGCCGACGACGTGGCGAGCGTGCTGCTGCCCGAGCGCCCGCGCATCCGCGTCGCGCTCGCTGCGGACCTCGCGGCCGCGATCGGCGGCGAGGCGCTCGAGGCGCTGCGGAGCGCGCTCGCGGCGGACTCCGCGGTCGAGGTCGTGCCGGACCGCGCGAACGCGAACGTCGTCTTCACGGCCACCGCCGACGCGGCACAGCCGGCCCTCGTCTTCGCGAGCGCCGCGGACCAGGTCGAAGCGATCCTCCTTGGGCACGCGCCGGGCCTCGACTCGCGGGACGTCATCGCGCGCGCGCTGGGCGAGCTCGGCCTCGACCGCCTCGATGCCGCGACGCTCGCGGCGGAGCTCGGGCGCGAGCTCGCCGTGGGCGCCGCGCCGCTCGCCGCGGCTGGGCCCGCGCGGCGGGTGTCGCTTTGGCGCGAGCTCGTCGCGCCCGGCGTCACGGGCTTCCTGGAGGAGCGCGCGTTCCCGCTGCTGATCGGGCGCGCGGTGCGCTGGCTCGCCGAGGCGCCGTCGGTGACGCCGTACGTCGCCGTAGGGCGCACCGTGCCGCACCGCATCGCGGACGTCGCGAGCGCCGTGACGGCTTCCGTGGAGCTCGCCGAGGTCGCGCGGGTCGCCGACCGCGGCGCGTCTCTGTTGCTCGGCGCGCTGCCACCGCTCGCGCAGCCGGCAGGCGTCCTGGCGCCCGACGCGGACGCGTACGCCCCCGCGGGCCTCCCGCCGGTGACGGCGAGCGAAGGTCCGGGCGGCTGGCGCGCCCTGACGTGGCTGCTGCTCGTCGCGCTTGTGCTCACGTGCGCCGAATGGGCGCTCTTCCAACGGGGCCGCATGCCCTGACCTCGGAGCGTCGGAACTTTGGCCATGGAACTGCGATTCCTCGCACCTGGATTTCTTGTCCTGCTCGCCTTGGCGCTCGTGCCTTGGGTGGGACCATTTGCGACACGCGACCGGCGCCACGCCGCGCTGCGCGCCGCGCTGTTCGTGTTGCTCGCGTTGGCGCTCGCGCGCCCCGCGCGGGTCGTCGTGGACCCGATGGTGGTCAACGTGTACGTGCTCGATCGCTCCGCGAGCGTCACCGACAGCGCCGATCGCGCGGCGGTGGCGGGGGTGACCGATGCACTGCAACAGCGCGCGAGCGCATCGGCGCGCCGCGTCGTGATCGAGGTCGGCGCGGCTGAAGCGCAGCGCGAGGCGTTGGCGCTGCCGCGTGACGTCACGCGAATGGCGTTCGGCGCCGCAGACGCGTCGCCCCTCGGCGCCGCGCTCGCAGCCGCTGCGCGCGCCGTTCCGCCGGGCGCGGTGGGGCACGTTGACGTGTACACCGACGGGCTCGCCACCGAGCCCGGCGATGGCAGCGCGGCGACGCATGCGCTCGCGGACCTCGCGGCGCGCGGCGTCGTGGTCGACGTGCACGCGCTCGACGGCGCGCCGGGCGACCTGCGCCCGGTCGCGTTGGCGGCGCGCGGCGTGCTGCGTGTCGGGCTCGCGACGGCGCTCGAGGCGCGGCTCGTCGGCGGCGGACAGGTCGTAACGTGCCGCCTCATGGGCGCGGACCAAGCCAGCGGCGCGGCCTCTGGCGGCGAGGTCGAGCTCGACCGCGTGGAAGGCGTCATCGTGGACGGCGAAGCGCGGGTCGCGCTCACGTTCGAGCCTGCGACCGCGGGCTTCCTCGACGTGGCCCTCGTCGTCGACGTCACGGATGGCGTCGACCCGCGCGGCCGCGACCTGCGGCTCGAGCGGACGCTCGCCGTCCAAGACCCGCTGCGCGTGCTGTATCTCGGCGAGCGCGTCACGGGCGGCGCCGAGGCGCTCTCCGCGTTGCTCGGCCCGGGCTTTGCGGCTGACGCGAGCGCCGGCGCGCCGACCGCCGCGCAGCTCGACGGCGCGGACCTCGTCGTGTTGGACGACCGGCCCGCCGCGAGCGTGCCCGAGGCGTTCCAGCGTGCCCTCGTCGACGCCGTCGCGACGCGCGGCCTCGGCTTCGTCGCCGCGGGCGGCGAAGCGTCGTTCGGCCCAGGCGGCTACCACGAGCAGCCGCTCGAGGCGATCCTGCCGGTCGAGTTCGTGCAGAAGGAAGAGAAGCGCGACCCGAGCACGACCCTCGTCGTGATCATCGATACGTCGGGCTCGATGGGTGGGAACCGCGTGCAGCTCGCCAAAGAGGTCGCGCGCCTCGCGATCCGCCGCCTCTTGCCGCACGACAAGGTCGGCATGGTGGAGTTCTACGGCGCCAAGCGCTGGGCAGTGCCGATCCAGCCCGCGTCGAACTCGATCGAGATCGAGCGCGCGCTGAACCGCCTCGACGCCGGCGGCGGCACCGTGATTCTGCCGGCGATCGAGGAGGCCTACTACGGCCTGAAGAACGTCCGCACGCGCTACAAGCACGTGCTGATCTTGACTGACGGCGGCGTCGAGACCGGCGCCTTCGAGCCGCTCTTGCGCCGCATGGCGGACGAGGGAATGAACGTGTCGACCGTCCTCATCGGCGGCGACGCGCACTCCGAGTTCCTCGTCAGCCTTTCGAACTGGGGGCAAGGGCGGTTTTATTCGGTGCCGAACCGCTTCAACTTGCCGGAGATCCTGCTGAAGCAGCCCGCGAGCGCGAAGCTACCGGCGTACCGCGCGGGGCTCGCGAGCGTCCGCGCGCGCGGCGGCGAGGCGTGGTTCGGCGAGGTCGATCCGACGACGCTCGGCCCGGTCGCTGGTTACGTCGAGACGCGCGCGCGGCCGGGCGCCGAGCGGGTCATCGAGACGCTGGCCGAGGCGCACCCGATCTTGACTTCGTGGCGCTACGGCCTCGGCCGTGTCACGGCGCTGATGACGGAGCCGACGGGGCCCGGCAGCGCGCCGTGGCGAGGCAGCGGGGACGCCGGCGAAGGGGCCCGCGGGGCGCGCGCCGGCGACTATGGCGCCTGGCTCGCGCGCGCGCTCGAGCGGACCGCGGCCGACGCCGTGGCGCCGTTTGTGTTCGAGCTCACGCGCGACGGTGACGAGGCGCTGCTCATCGCCGAGCGGCGCTCGTCCGACGCTGCGGCCGACGGGCTGCGCCCGTTTGCGCGGTACACCGTCAGCGCGGCAGCGGATTCGGCGACGGGCACGGAGGGGCCAGGCCCCGAGGCCGGCGCGCCTTGGGCGTTCCTGCGGGTCGCGCCGGACCGCTTTGAAGCGCGGCTCCCGCTGGGGTCGTCGGCTGGGCTGCGCGCCGTGTGCGGCGCGCGCGCCGGCCGTGACGGCGGCGCGCCGGGCGCTGCGGCGCCCACGGACGCGCGCGGCGCCCGCGTCGGAGCGCTCGTGCGCGTGGGCTTGGACCCCCTCACCGGCGGCGCGCGTGAGCGGCAGGTCGCGCCCGAGTCCCTCGGCGCGCTCGCCACGTTGGCGCAGCGGACGGCGGCGTCGTCCGCCGTCGCTCCCGCGACGGCCGCTGGCGGCGGCGTCGCGCGCTTGCATTCCTATTCGACGTCGCTCGCGCTGTTGGCGCTCGTCGTCTACCTCCTGGACATTGCGTACCGGCGCTGGCCGCGGCGCGTCGCCTCGTTCGTTTGATGCTCGCACCCGTGCCCACCATGTCGAAGGCGCTCACCATGTCCACAGCGCTCACATTGTCCAAAGCGTTGGTCCCGCTGCCCGGCATCCGGCCGGCCTTGCGTGCCCTCGTTCCGTGCGCCGCGCTGCTGCTCGTGTTCGTGACGGCGGAGCCCGCGGCGGCCCAGGTCCGCGCCTTGCGGGCCGTACCTGCGACCGGCGCCGCGGTCCGTTCGTCGGCCGGCCAATCAGCGCCAGTCACACTGAGGGTGCTGCGGGCCGCGCCCGGCCGGGCAGCAGCCAGCGGCGGCGCCGCGTCCGCGGCCGCCGGCCCTAGCGCGGCCGGCCCTAGCGCGGCCGGCCAAGGCGCGAACGAGACCGTCGCGCGCGGGATCGAGGCTGTGCCCAAGGTCCTCGATCCGGCCGTGCTCGAGGCCGCAGAGGCGTTGATCGAGGCGGCCTCGAACGAGGCCGACACCGCCGCGCAGCGCGCGCAGCGCGTCGAGGACGGCGCGGCCGCCGTGTACGCGGCCTGCACACACGTCCACGGCGACATCGCGCTCCTCGATGAACGGCTGGCCGAGCTCATCACGACGAGCGATGGCGCGCGCCGCGCGGCGACGCTGCGGCTCTCCGCGCACCTCTCTTGGCGCAACGGCGACCTCTCGCGCGCGCTGGCGGACTTCGAGGTGTTGGCAGCGGACGAGGCCGACCGCGCAGCGCGGCTCGCGCGCGCGCGCCTCTTGGACGCGCTTGGCCGCTCGAAGGACGCGCTCGAGGCGTACGGCGAGCTCGTGCCGTTGTTCGCCGAGGGCGACGCGGCCGACGCCGCGCTCGCGACGCGCTTGCGCCTGCGCATGGCGTTGATGTCGATGGAGAGCGGCGAGGAGAGCGAAATGGACGCGCTCGCCGCCTTCGCGCGCGAGGACGGGCGTCCCGTCGATCTGCGCAACCGTGCGGCCATCGTCTTGGCGCTCATGGGCCGCCCGGGCGACGCGGCGGACCTCTACGTGGTCCCGAGCGAGGCGGTCGCTGGACACGCGGCGCCGGGGGCCCCCGCTGGCGGCGCCATGACTGTGGGCGCGGGCCGTGACGGGTCAATTTCGAGCGGCGCCGACCTGGATGAAGCGGAGGCGGAGGAGCGCGTCGACGCCGACGCCGCGGGGCGCGCGCGCAAGGCCGCCGCGCACGGCGAGCTGCGCGTCGCGGAGTGGGCGCTCGCGGCCAAGGACTACCCGCGCGCCCAAGGCGCCGCGTGGCGTGCCGTGCACCTGGCCCCCGTCGCGCGAGAGCGCCGCTACGCCTTGACCCTCCTCGCCGAAGCGCACCGCGCCGACGGGTCGCTCGCGGCGCTGCTCGAGCGCTTCGACGCCGAGCAAGCGACGCTGCCCGCAGAAGCGCGGCGCGTCTGGATCGAGCTCCTGCGCGAGACCGGGTCGTACGACGCCGCGATCGCGATGAGCACAGGTGAGCAAGCGGCGCGCTTCTCGCGCGACGAGCGGCGGCGGCTCCTGGAGCTGTTCCGCGAAGCCGGCCGCACAGAGCTGATGCTCGCCGAGTATCAGCGCAGCATCGACGCCGAGCCGCTCGAGCTCTCGTGGCGTGAAGGCCTCGCGCGCCACCTCTTGGAGCAAGGGGACCGCGCGGGCGCCGTGGCGCTGTGGGAGGCCTGGTTCGACCTCGCAGCGCGCCCAGAGGGGGGCGGCGCGAACACGCTGGAGGCCGCGCGCGCGCTCGAGACGCTCGGCCTCGACGACCTCGCTGAGCGGGGCGCTGAGCTCGCCTTCGAGGCGCGGCGCGAACCCGAAGCAGCCTTGCTCTTCTTGTTCGAGCTGTACCTCGATCGTGGCCGCTTGGACGACGCGCGCGCCGTCATGGCGCGGCTCGACACCTTCGCGGACGCGGGCTCGGCCGTGCGGATGCAGCTCTCGGACGGGCTCGAGCGCCTGGGCGACCTCGAGGGCGCGGTGCGCGTCCTCGAAGGCGTGAAGGCGGCGCGCGCAGGCGGCACCGTCGGCGAGGACCTCGAGCTGCGCCTCGCCTGGCTCTATTCGGAGGTCGGCCGGGAGGAGCGCGCGCTGGAGCTCTGGCGTGACCTCTGGACGCGCGTGAACTCCCAGGCGCGGCGCGGGTTCGTCGAGGACCGCATGATGACCGTTGCGTCGCGCCTCGGCGTGCTCGCTGACGTCGCGGTGGAGCTCGAGCAGAAGCTCATCGCGGGCGAGGCCACGCAGAAGGACAGCGGGCTGCTCGTGCGGCTCTACACGAAGGTCGGCGACGCTGTGTCGGCCGCCGAGGTCATCGACGAGTTCCTCCGCCATACCGGCGGCACGGAGCTCGAGGCCCTGACCGAGAAGGCGCGCATCTATCTGTCGTGCAACGACTACTTCCACTACGAGAAGTCCGTCGCGCGGCTGATGGCGATCGACCCCGCGGGCAAGCCGGACTATCTACGTCAGCTCGCGATGAGCCAGCTCGAGCGCGGTAAGCCCGACGAGGCGCGCGAGACGCTGATGGCGCTCGGCGAGCTGCCGGGCGGCGACGACAGCGCTGCGGAGTTCGAGGCCGGCGTCCTCGCGCTGTCTGGGCTGCGCGAAGAGGCGATCGCGGCGTACCGGCGCGGGCTCGCGTCGCACCCGGAGCGCATCGACAGCTACCTCTTGATGGCGAACCTCATGAAGGAGGTCCGCCAGGCCGATCGGGCCGTCGGCATGTTCCAATACCTCGCCGAGTACGCAGACGGCGACGACGCGTTCACGATCGCGATCGACGGGCTCTTGAACATGTTGGTGGACGCGCCGCCGCGTCCGAAGATGGTCGAGTGGGCCCGGCGGATCACGCTCGAGCGCCTCGCTGCGCGTGAGGACGCGCCGTACCTCTACCAGTTGCTCGCGGACCTCGCGGCCGAGACAGACGACCAGGCCGGGCAGCTCGCCGCGCTCGAGAACTCGCTGGCGCCGGCGGGGCCGCGGCGGTCGTCGGTGCTGCGGGAGCTCATGGAGCTCTCGAAGCCAGCGGCGCGCAGCTTCGGCGCGGACGCGCGCAAGGGCGACCGCAAGAAGCAGCTCGCGTTCGGGCGGCGCCTCGTGGGCCTCGCCGAGCTGGTGCCGCCGGAGGTGTTCCTGGACCTCGGCGACGCCTTCCTCGAGGCTGGCGACGAGGGCTCGGCCGCGCGAACGTTTGACCTCACGCGCGAGTTCCCGGACGGCGAGATGTACCAGCGCCTCGCGGCCGAGCGCTTCGAGAAGGCGAACTTCATCGAGCGCGCGCTGGAGCGCTACCAGGCGGTGCTGGCGGCGAGCCCGACGGATGTGCCGCTGCTCGTCAAGGTCGGCGAGCTGCGTGAGACGCTCGGGGAGGACGCGGGCGCCCGTGAGCTCTATCTGCGCGCCTACGATGTCCTCGTGCGGCGGAAGGCGCTCGTGCTCGTCGCGTCGAAGAAGGAAGCCGACGAGCCGCAGTACTTCGCGCGCAACGTCGATGAGTTCGATCAGTACGAAGGGCGTGTGCTGGAGGGAGTGCTCGCGACGGCGACCGATGACGCTGCCGTGCGCGACTTCTTAGCGCGTGAGCTCGCTGCGGTGCGCGTCGAGAGCGCGCAGGCGCAGGTCGAGTTTGCGGCTGCCCGCAGCGCCCAAGCCGACGCTGAGGACGCCAGCGCCCAGTCTGGTGAGGCGGGCCAGCCGGGCCAGTCGGGCCAGCCGGGCCAGCCGGGCCAGTCGGGCCAGCCGGGCCAGTCGGGCCAGCCGGGCGAGTTGAGCGCGCCGCAGCTCGCGCAGCTCCCGCGCGTCGCGGCGCGCGTCGAGATCGTGCGCCAAGTCGCCTCGGCGACAGGCGCGCACGAGCTCCTGGACGAGCTGGACACGTTCATCGCCCTGGGCTTCCCTGCCGACGATGACGCGCTGCAGGCGGCGGTCGATTCACGCGTGCGGTGGGGGCGGTACGCCGCTGCGCGCGCGCTCGTCGCTGCGAGCGGCCGCGAGGGTGAAGCGCGCGCAGCGCTGACGGCGCGCATCGGCGACGAGGGCGCCATGGACGCCGCCGCGTTTGGCCCGCTTCCGCTCTCGCGCGCGGTGGCCGGGGTCGTGCCCGCGATCGCTGCGGGCGACATGGAGCGCGTCCGCGCCCTCGTCCAGCGCGCGGACCTCGGCACGGTGGCGAAGGGCGAGACGGGCGGGATCGGCGTGCTCTTCTCGGCCGCGCGTTTCCTCGGTGACTCCGAGCTGGCGCTGCGTGTCGGGCGAGACTGGGTGCGCTTGGAATTGAGCCACGGGGCCTATCCCTATCAGCTCGAGCAGCTCGTCGAGTCGCTCATGGCCGGCCTCGACAGCAACACGGGGCTCGCGCTGGCCCGCTACATCGTGGGGCGCGTCCTCGAGGACCCCGAGAAGAACGCGCAGTGCGTCACGATGCTGCCCAAGCTCGCGCGTCGCTTCGAAGAGTCGATCGTCGACGCCGAGCAAGTGCGAACGCTGCTCGACGGCTTCGGGCAATCGTATGCCTGGGGCCTCGGGCCTGTCTTGGCGCTCCTTCCGCCGGCGGATCGCGCGGGCGCGGTGCGCTCGGTGTGGGGGAAGCTCGAGGCCGAGAATCGGGCGGACTTCCTGATCGACCTCGTCGTGGAGAGCACGGAAGACGTCCCCGAGGAGCTGGGCGCGTTCATCCGAGAGTCGATCACGGGCGCCCTCGGCGAGGCGAGCGACTACATCAAGTACTCGATCGCGGGGCTCCTCGAGGTCGAGCACAGCCACCAGCTCGCCTATGACCTCGCCCGCGACATCGAAGCCGCGCGCCCTGAGCTTCTGTTCATGCCTGCCGTGCGCGCCGTGCACGGGCACGCGCTCGGCTTGCCGGACGCGCGCGCTGTGGGCGCGAAGGCCTGGGCGGGTCTGATCGGCGTCGACGACGATGACTACTCGAGTCAACGCGCGCGCAGCGCGCTGCAAGAGCGGCTGCTGCCGGCGGCGCTCGAAGACTTCCAGGCCGAGCTCGCCGCGCGCATCGCTGAGGGCGGCGGGTCGGTCGAGCTCGCGCGCGCGCGTGTCGAGCTCGCGCTCGAGGTCGACGACGACGCCGGCGCGCGGGCTGCGCTGGACGAGGGGCTCGCCGCGCACTCCGACGACGAAGACCTCCTGCAGATGTCGCGGCGCTATCGGTTGGGCCGCGGCGAGCGCATCGCTGCCGCGGAGGTCCTCGAGCAGCTCGCCGCGACGACGAAGGACGACTCGACGAAGAAGCGGCACAACCGCGCCTTGGTCAGCGAATGGACCGCGCTGCACGCGCCGGAGCGCGCGCTCGCCGCGAAGGGCCGGCTCGATGGGGACGCGACGGGCGAGGCGGAGATCCCTGGGTTGCCCGCCGGCTTCGTGCTCCCAGCGGGCGCGATGATCGTCGTCAACGGCGTCGTGTATTCAGCAGAAGATTTTGAGACCAGCAAGCGCAAGGGCTTGCCGAAGACGTTCAATGAGGCTCGTTTGGCGCTCGAGGACGGCCGAGCGGACGAGGGCGCCCTGATCTTGCGCCGCCTCTGGCGCCAGTTCCCGGTGGGACAGCCGAACAACCGCTTCATCGGCAGCCGTCGGTATCGCGGGCTGCCGCTGGCCTCGCTGTCTTGGCCGGCGCCGAAGCCCGATGTCAGTGACACGGAGGGTGACGCGGACGGCGAGGCCGAGGTCGCTGCGTCGGACGCCACAGCGCAGGCGCGCACGGCGAAGCAGGGCGGCTACTTGGCTTACGACCCGAACATGCCGCAGCCGCGCCCCGAGGCGCCGAAGGCGCACCGGCGCTTGGCGCAGTGGCCGGAGGCTGTGGCTGAGCTGCGGCGCTTCTTGCGCACCGTCGACTCGTACGAGCTCGACCGGTTGCAGGACCTGCTCGACGGCCTCCTGGCGGCGCAGATCGATGCGCGCGGGCGCGAGGTCGTGTTCGATGAGCTGCTCGCTCAGGTCCGCGCAGGGAGCGGCGGTCGCGCCGAGCAGATCCAGCTCTTGGGGCTCCTCGACGAGGCGCCCGAGCTGCGGGGCGAGGGCGCTGCGTCGGCGTTGGCGGAGATGGTCCGAACGATCCCGCCCCGAGACGCGGCCCAGGTCCGGCGCCTGGCGCGGGTCGAGGTGCGAGGCGGGAAGCTCGACAGCGCGCTGCGGCTCTATCGCTGGTGCGCGCTCCAAGGCCGCAACACGGCGCGCTTCGACACCGACTCCGCAGAGGTGGTGACGTTCGTCTCGAACCATGAGCTCGTCCGGGAGGCCCGCGAGCACTTGGAGGGCGACGCGCGGCTCGAGCTGATCGAGCTCGTCCTCGCCGCCTCGCGCCCGATCGACAGTCCGTGGGAAGAGGAGAGCTACGGCCAGCTCGTGCTCGACACTTGGAGCGAAGTGCTCGGGCCGAAGGAGGCGCTCGAGAAGGCGCGCGCGGTGTGCGAGGACGCGCGCGACCCCTCGCGCAGCGGCCTCCAGCGCCGCGTGGCGCGCCGCGCGGCGGCCATGTACCTCGCCGCGGGTGAGGATGCGCATGCCCTGGAAGCGCTCGAGGTCGGCGTGGCCAAGCTGGACCCGGCTTTGGTGCGGCAACCAGAGGAGCGTTGGTACCGCAGTGACCCGACGGTGGCGGACCGGCTCTCGACGGTGGACCTGCGGCGGCTCCTGCCTGTGCTCGCCGCGGACGCGGACGAGGTGGAGCGCGCGCGAATGGGCGCCTGGTGCGTGGCGTTTGCCACGTCGCTCGAGGGTTGGCTCGACGCGGAGCGCGTCGAGGCGGACGGCACGATCGAGGCCCTTGCGCTGGCTGCCGTCCGGATGTGGGAGGCGGGGCGCGTGGACGAAGCGCGCGGCTTCGCGCAGCGGATCGCGGCGCGTGAAGGCCTCGCGCAGAACACGCAGCTCTGGGCGATCGACGTGCTCCGTGTGGTGGGCGATGAGGCGCAGGCGCAGGCCCGGGAGCGCGCGCTCTTGGTCGAGGGGCGCCTGCACGTCGAGCGCGTGCCAGACGTCGTTGCGAGGATCCTGGCGGCGGAGGGCCCGGAGGCTGCGTTGGCAGCGGCGGCGTCGTTCAGCGCGGTGGACCGTGACCCGCGGTTGATGGATCTGTTGGTGACGGCGTCAGAGACGCTGGGGGATTCGGCTGCCGCAGCGGAATGGCGCGCAGCGAGCGCTTCCGCGCGCGCGGCAGAGGAAGCGCTGAAGCAGAAGGACGCCAAGCCTTAGGAGCCTGCGCCACAGAACGCGGTTCGCAGCGGGGCCTGTGCGCGCGCGCAGCCCGGCCTTTGCGCTCGCGCAGCCGCTGCGCGGCATGTCAGCGTTGCGTGCTGCCCGGGCGGGTCGCGCCGTCCGCGCTGATCACCCACGGCGACCACACGACCGTGAGCTCCGAGATGTCGATGTCCGACTTCCTCGGATGCACGACCACCTCCTCGACGTCCACCTCCGCGGCCGTCGGCACCGGCGGGATCGCGTCGAGCTCCGCGCGCAGCTCCGCTTCGAGCTCCTGGTACTCCTGCCTGCGCACCACGAGCTCGCGCTCCGCGCGCTCGACGTCGGCCTTCTCCTTCGCCACCTTGGCGCGCTTCGAAGCCGCTGATGAAGCGCCGCGCGCGGCCTTCTTGCGCGAGAAGAGCGCGTCGATCAGCGACGCGCCGACCGAGATCCAGCTCGTCTTGCTCTTCTCATCGAGCTCCGCCTCCTCGCGGCCGAGCGCCTCTTCGGCCTTGCGCATGCGCTCCGCCGCAGCGTCCACCTTCTTCGTGTAGCTCGCCCGCAGCTTCTCGACCGCGAAGTCCCGCGCCTCGACCTCGGCCTGGCGCACACGCGCGCGGAAGGCCGCCTCGGTCTCCCGCGGCGTCGCGACCAGCTTGTGCGACTTGTTGCGGTAGACGGTCATCGGCTGCGACTGATACACATGGTCCTTCAGCTCGCGCTGCCACCCCGTCCACGTCGTCTTCTTCGAAGCGCGCGCGGGCAACGCCGCAAAACCCGCGCCCTCCCTCGGGTGCGCCCCGCCCTGGCCCGCGCGCGCCGCGTCCTCGGCCAGCTCGCCTTCGTCCCAGCGCACCGCCGGCTCCTCCTCCTCGAGCGCCGTCGTCGCGAACAGCGTGCGCCACTCGTCGACGCCCACGCTCGCTTGGACGTAGTGCAGCTTCGCGCTCGCGGTGAGGCTCGGCCGGTAGAGGACACGCTCGCCCTGGTCCAGGCCGCCGGCCACCTCGGCCTCGATGGGGAGGAAGCGCTCGAGCACCTCGTCCGGCAGGCTCGGGCGCTGCGCCGCGTCCGAGGCGCCCTGGTCCGCCGCGGCGCGCGCGACGCGGGCCTCCGCCGCCGAGTTGGCGCGCACGTGCCGCTCGGCCGCGACCTCGGAGGCGCTCGGCGGGTCGACCTTGTCCGCCGCGACGATGCGCTCGATCTCCGAGCGCGTGATCGGGCCGCGCAGGTAGCTCATCGCCCAGCGCGTCTCGAAGACGACCGGGTGCGTCTCGTGCACGTTGTGCAAGAGGAAGCGGCGCTTGCCGAGGCCCGACAGGGTGCGCTCAAGCGTGGCGCGGTCGAAGCCCGCCGCGCCGGCGAGCGCGCCCTCGAGCCCGTCGAGGACGCGCAGCTTGTCGCGCTCCGTCTGCAAGCGGCCCAGGAACCACGTGCCGCAGTTCGACAGGCCCTTGTAATCGAGGTCGACCGGGTTCTGCGTCGAGAGCAGCACGCCGAGCCCGTAGGCGCGCGCCTGCTTCAACAGCGTCAGCATCGGCCGCTTCGTCGGCGGGTTCGCCGTCGGCGGGAAGTAGCCGAAGATCTCGTCCATGTAGAGCAGCGCGCGGAGCGAGCTCGTGCCCGGCTGCGTGCGCACCCAGGCCAGCACTTCTCCGAGCAGCACCGTGACAAACGAGATTCGCTCTTGCTCGGTGAGGTGCGAGAGGCACAGGATGCTGACCCGCGGGCGGCCGTCGGGCGCGTACAGGAGCCGCTGGATGTCGAGCGGTTCGCCCTCGAGCCACGCCGCGAAGCTCGGAGACGCGAGCAGGCCGTTGAGCCGCATCGCCAGCGTCATGCGGTCCTTGGCCGGGTAGAACGCCTCCACGTCGAGCACGCCGAGGCGCGTGAACGGCGGGTTCTGGATGCCGAGGATCAGGTCAGCGACGGTGACCGAGCGTCCGCCGCGCCACGCGTGCTGCAGGAGGTTCGCGACGAGGATCGTCTCGCGGCTCTGCACCGGGTCGGCCTCGAGCCCGATGAGCCCCAAGAGGCCGGCGGTCGTCGCTTGCACGCGCTCCGAGAACGCCTCGCCGTCGGCCAACACGGCCGCCGTCGGCGCATCGAAGCTCTTGAGGACCGTCAGCGGGTGCCCCGCGGTGCTGCCCGGCGTCCAGAGCCGCACCTCGGCGGCGGCGCGTAGCCGGTCGATGCGGTCGGGCGCTTGCCCCCAGGCCGCGAGCCCCTCGCGCCACATCTTGGCCGTTCCAGCGGCGAACTCCGGCACGGTCTTGCCCTTCCGCAGCGCTTCGCCGGCGTCCACCCACGGCTCGAAGTCCGCCGGTGCGAGCGCCGGGAACGTCAGGCAGAGGTTCCCCATGTCGCCCTTTGGGTCGATCACGATCGAGGGCACACCGTCGATCGCCGCCTCCTCGAGCAGCCCGACCGCGAGGCCCGTCTTGCCGCTGCCGGTCATGCCGACGATGACGCCGTGGGTGCAGAGGTCCTTCGCGTCGTACAGCAGCGGGCCCGGCTTCAGTGCGCCGGCGTCGTCGACTTCACGGCCGAGGTAGAAGGCCGCGAGCTTCTCGTAGTCCTGGGGATCGATCATGGCGGGCAGAGGGTAAGGCATCCACAATCCGCGACGTAAGGGCGAGGCCCCAAGTCGCAGGCCCGGAGCGCAGCGGCGCGCCACCCGCATCCGCGCACCCGAGGCGGCCTGTATCCTCACGCCATGGACCTCGCGCACCTGCGTAACGTCGGCATCTTCGCGCACATCGACGCGGGCAAGACGACGCTGACCGAGCGCATCCTCCTGGCCACCGGTCGCGAGCGCCGCGCAGGTCGGGTCGACGACGGCACGACTGTCATGGACTGGATGCCGGAAGAGCGCGAGCGTGGCATCACCATCACCGCTGCCGCGACACGAGTCCCATGGGGGGGGTGCGAGCTCAACCTGATCGACACGCCGGGGCACGTGGACTTCTCGTTCGAGGTCGATCGCGCCCTGCGAGCGCTCGATGGCGCGGTGCTCGTCCTCGACGCCGTCGCCGGCGTGCAGGCCCAGACGGAGACGGTGTGGCGTCAGCTCGCGCGGGCCGCCGTGCCGGCGATCGTCTTCGTCAACAAGTGCGATCGGCCCGGCTCGGACGCGCTCGTCGCGGCCGCGACGCTGGCGACGCGGCTCGGCGTCGTGCCGGTCCCGATCGCGTATCCGTGGCACGACGCAGACGGCGCCCTCGTCGGCGTCTTTGACCTCGTGGCGCGCCGCGGATACACGTTCGCGCCGGACGGGGCCGCGACGGAGCACGCCGTGCCGGCCGACGCGAGCGACGAGGTCGATGTGTTGCGCGCCGAGCTCATCGATGCGCTCGCTTCGCGCGACGAAGCGCTGCTCAACATCGTCGGCGCCGGTCGGGAGCCGGCGCCGCGCGAGCTCCTTGACGCGCTGCGACGCGGGACCCTCGCGCGCGAGTTCGTGCCGGTGCTCGTCGGCGCCGCTCAGCGCGGTGTCGGCGTCCAGCAGGTGCTCGATGCGGTGGTCAGTTGCTTGCCATCTCCCCTCGATGTGCCGCTCTTGCGCGCTCACGTCGAGAATGAAATGGAGCGCCCAGACGGCCTCCATTTGGCAAATAGAGGGTCACTTGTCCTTGGTGACGATGGCTGCGTGAGCGTGCCGCCGCCGCGCATGGACGCGCCCTTTGTCGCCGCCGCGTTCAAGGTGCAGTCGTCGCGCCACGGGGACCTCGTGTTCGTGCGTGTCCTCTCGGGGCGCGTCACGCCGGGCATGGAGCTCTACAACCCACGGGTGGCGCGGCGCGAGCATGTCTCGGAGGTCTTGCGCTTGCACGCGGACGCCACCGTCGCGCTCGAGTCTGCCGCAGCGGGGGACATCGTCGCGCTCGCGGGGCTCGCCGAAACGGGGACGGGGGATACGCTTGTGACGCTCGCTGAGGGCGCCCTCGGGTTCGCAGGCGTGTTGGAGCCGCTGCGCGCGCTCGAGCCCGTCGTTTCGCTCTTCATGGAGCCGGCCGACGACGCGGAGCGCGCGCGCCTCGGGCCGGCGCTCGCGCGGCTCATGCGCGAGGACCCCTCCTTCGCTGCGCGCGAGGACCCCGGCAGCGGGCAGTGGACCGCGCACGGGATGGGGGAGCTGCACCTCGAGGTGACGTTGGAGCGCCTGACACGCGAGTTCGGCGTCACGCCGCGGGTCGGGCGTCCCCACGTCGCGCTGCGCGAGGTGCTCGTGGGCGCGGCGGAGGGCAGCGGCGTCGTCGAGCGCGCCTTTGGGGGCCAAGGCGGGCACGCTGAGGTGACCGTGCACGTGCGACCCCAGGCCGGGGTGCCCGGGGCCGTCTCCGTCGCGTTCGGGGCTGCGGCGCGGGTCCCGGAGGCCCATCGCTCGGCCGTGGCGGCCGCCCTCGCGGCGGAAGCGGCCTCTGGGCCGCGCTTTGGCCTGCCCTTCGGGGGGGTCCACATCGAGGTGGTGGCGGGGGCGGGGCGGGCCGACGCGCAGGTCGAGGGCGCGTGGGTCCAAGCGGCGCTGGCGGCGCTCCGGATGGCGCTGCGGGCCGCGGCTGGACCGGCCGCGCCGCTCGTCGAAGTCCACGAGCCCTTCGCCGACGTCATCGTCGAGACCCCTGAGGCGTTCTCCAGCGGTGTCATCGGCGACCTGCAGGCGCGCCGGGCGGTGCTCGGTGAGGTCGAGTCCGCCCTCGGCATCCGCCGCATCCGCGCTCGGGCGCCGTTGGTCGAGCTCTTCGGGTACACGACCGCCTTGCGGTCCCTGTCCCAGGGGCGCGCCGTCAGCACGGTCGTCCCCATCGGCTACGGACCGGTGCCGGAAGGGGGGCTCGAAGCGCGGGGGCTCTTCGGGGCCTGATCCGGCCCTGCATTCGGCCCTGATCCGGCCCTCATCCAGCCCGGCGCCTGGTCCAGCCGCCGCGCGGCCTTGCCCCCCGGCGGCAGCCCGGGGACGGGGCGCGACTTGCGGCAGAATCTTCCCCACGCAGCGAAATTGTCGCCAGCAGAAGATTGACCCTGGATAAGCCCTCGCGTAGCATCCTCCGCCCAACCCGCTGCGAGGCTCCCCGGAGGCACCTACCCCCCTGCGTCGATCGACGCCCTCCGGGATCAAGCTGAACAGTCGGGGCGGAACTTTTTTTGCGCCTGAAGTCGTGCGCGCCCTCTCTCTGGGTGCTCAGAACGGCCTCGAGCGCGCCTCCTCGACACCCTCTCGACGCCACGTCACGCGCACCCCGGATGAGCGACCGCATCCAGATTCGCATGGAAGCCTACGACCATGAAGCCCTCGACCAGTCGAGCGCTGACATCGTGGAGCACGCCAAGCGCACGGGCGCCCGCGTGATGGGCCCGATCCCGCTCCCGACGCGGATCGAGAAGTACACCGTGCTTCGCTCGCCGTTCATCGACAAGAAGTCGCGTGAGCAGTTCGAGATCCGCACGCACAAGCGCCTGATCTTCATCGCCGACCCGACCGCTGAGACGATCGACGCGCTGTCGTCGCTCAACATGCCGGCCGGCGTCGACATCCGCATCAAGGCCTGACCGCCGCTCGGGGGCTGGTCGCGCCGGGTCTCCCGGGTGGTCGGTCCGCGAGCGTTGAACGCCCGGGCTGACCCCGGGCCGGTCTGGCTCCCTCCCATCAAGCGCGCGGCGCTCCCGTTGCGCGCTCCTCTTTCAAGTTCCAACCACGATCGAATTCACCGCGTGGCCCGGCGTTGCTGGGTGGTGCCTCTCCGCTCCGGAGCGGCGCGCTCGAGCAAGGGTCGAACCGGTGACTCTTTTGTGTTCTCCCGGGGTCAATGAGGCCCCAACCCCCGAGGTTCAGAAGTCATGACGCTGCTTCTAGGACGTAAACGAGGCATGACGCAGGTCTTTGCCGCCGACGGCAAGGTCACTCCGGTGACCGTCGTCGAGGCAGGCCCCTGCACGGTCATGCAGGTGCGGAGCCAAGAGCGCGACGGCTACGACGCCGTTCAGCTCGGCTTCGAGGAGATCCGCAACAAGCTGGTCTCGAAGCCTGTGCGCATCGCCGCCGAGAAGGCCGGCGTCGCGCCGAAGCGCTTCCTGCGCGAGCAGCGCTTGAAGGCCCCGGCTACGCACGCGGTCGGTGAAGTCATCAAGGTGGACGCGTTCACCGAAGGGCAGCTCGTCGATGTGATCGGCACGATCAAGGGCCGCGGCTTCGCCGGCACGATCAAGCGCCACAACTTCAACCGTGGTCCGAAGTCGCACGGCTCGATGAACTACCGCCAGCCGGGTTCGATCGGCTCGTCCGCGTACCCGAACCGGGTCATCAAGGGCAAGCGCATGTCGGGCCACTACGGCGCGACGCGCGAGACCGTGAAGAACCTCGAGATCGTTCGCGTCGACCTCGAGCGCAACCTGTTGCTGATCAAGGGCTCGGTCCCCGGTCACAACGGCGGCTTCGTCCAGATCCGCGTCGCGAAGACCGGCATGCCGAAGGCCAAGACGTCGAAGACCGGCGCTCCTAAGAAAGGCTGATCCCGATGAAGGTCAAGAGCTATAAGGCGGGCAGCGTCGGCGAGGTCGAGTTCGACGTCGCGCCGTTCGGGGACAAGGTCCTCTACCGCACCCTCAAGGAGTCGGTCCTCTCGCACCTGGCGAACAAGCGCCAGGGCAACGCGAGCACTCGCGGCCGCGCGGAAGTGTCCGGCTCCAACAAGAAGCCGTACAAGCAGAAGCACACCGGCAACGCCCGTGCAGGTGACCGCAAGTCGCCGATCTGGCGCGGCGGCGGCACGGTCTTCGGCCCGAAGCCCCGGGACTACTCGTACCACCTCCCGCGCAAGGCCCGGCGCGTCGCGCTGCGCACGGCGCTCGCCGGCAAGTTCGCCGACGGTCAGGTCGTCGTGGCCGACCTTGGCAGCTGGTCCGCGCCCTCCGCCAAGACGGCGCGCAAGGTCCTGACCGCTGTCGGTGGCACGGCTCGCGCGTGTGTGGTCGTCGCCGAGCGCGACGAGAACCTCCACAAGTCGTTCCGCAACTTCCCGAAGGTCGCTGTCCGCACCGCCGATGAGCTGTGCGCGTATGACATCGCCAACGGCGGGATCATCATCGCCGATGCGGTGGCGCTCGAGCGCCTCGTTGGGCGCGTCGGTCGGACCTCCAACGGCACCGAGCAAGCAGGGGGCGCGTCGTGAGCCAGCACCTCGATCGTTACTACAACATCATCAAGCGTCCGCACCTGACCGAGAAGTCGACCAACGACAACGAGGCGCGGAACGCCTACCACTTCCGCGTTCCGGTCAACGCGAACAAGATCGAGATCCGCCACGCGGTCGAGGTCCTGTTCAAGGTCCAGGTGGACTCGGTGAACACGCTGCGCAAGAACGGGAAGTCCCGTCGTCGTGGCTGGTCCGCCGGCAAGAAGCCCGACTGGAAAAAGGCCATGGTCACCCTGAAGGAGGGGCAGTCGATCGACATCTTCTGATGTCGCCAACTGAAGTCGCGTGATCGGGACCGCGCACCTGCTCGACCAAGTCGGTCGCAGGCGCTGTCCCCCCGAGACGAAACACATCAATCATGGCTATCCGCAAGTACAACCCGACGTCTCCTGGTCGCCGCCACGGCAGCGTCCTCGACTACGCCGAAATCACCTGCACCACGCCGGAGAAGTCTCTCCTGCGTCCGAAGCCCAAGACGGGCGGCAGGAACAACCACGGTCACACGACCACGCGTCACCTCGGTGGCGGCAACAAGCAGAAGTACCGGATCATCGACTTCAAGCGCGACAAGGACGGGATCCCCGCCAAGGTCGCCACGATCGAGTATGACCCGAACCGCACCTGCTTCATCGCACTGCTCCACTACGCGGACGGCGAGAAGCGGTACATCCTGGCGCCGATCGGCATCCAGGTCGGGCAGACCCTGATCTCGGGCGAGACCGCGGACCCGAACCCGGGCAACGCGAAGCGCCTGCGGGACATCCCGATCGGTGTGCAGGTGCACAACGTCGAGATCCAGCCCGGCCGTGGTGGCCAGCTGGCGCGCTCCGCCGGCGCCTCGGTGCAGCTGACGGCCCGTGAGGGTGACTATGCGGTGCTGATGCTGCCCTCGGGCGAAGTCCGCCGGGTCCACGTGTCCTGCCGCGCGACCGTCGGTCGGGTCGGCAACACGGACCACCAGAACGTCAAGCTCGGCAAGGCGGGACGCAAGCGCCACCTCGGCGTGCGCCCCAGCGTGCGCGGCACCGCGATGAACCCTGTCGACCACCCCATGGGTGGAGGCGAAGGTCGCACCGCGGGTGGTCGTCACCCCTGCTCGCCGACCGCTGTGCTTGCAAAGGGTGGCCGCACCCGTCGCCCGAATCACCCGACCAACCGCTTCATCATCCGTCGCCGCCACAAGCGCTGACCTAGGACGACGCCATGAGCCGCAGTATCAAAAAAGGCCCCTACGTCGACCACAAGTTGGCCGCGAAGGTCGCAGCGATGGGGGAGAAGAAGTCGCCGATCACCACGTGGTCGCGCGCCTGCACCATCACCCCCGACTTCATCGGACACACGTTCATGGTCCACGACGGACGCAGGCACGTGAAGGTCACGATCAGCGAGGACATGGTCGGGCACAAGCTGGGTGAGTTCGCGCTGACGCGCAGCTTCCGTGGCCACACGAACAAGAAGGAAGGCCAGAAGGCCGGTAAGTAAGCCGCCATGGAGAACGCACTCATCCGGCTCAACGGCGGCTACGTCGCCCGCCATCGCTATGCGCGCCTCACGGCACGCAAGGCCCGCCTGATCGCGGACATGATCCGCGGTCGCGGCGCCAACGATGCGCTCGAGCTCCTCACCCTCAGCCCCAAGCGCGCGGCCTCCTTCTACTTGAAGGTCGTCGAGAGCGCCGTGGCCAACGCGGCGCAGGACGAAGACGTTGATGTCAACGCCCTCGTCATCGTCGAAGCCAAGGCGGACGACGGTCCCCTGGTGAACAACCGACTCCGGTACCGACCGGGCCCCCAGGGTCGCGCGCTCCCGTGGCGCAAGAAGACGAGCCACCTCACCGTGATCGTCGCCGATCCCTCGAACCTCAACGGCGCGAAAGGAGAGGCCGCTGACGCCTGATCGGTCTCTGCCCGTCACGTACGGGTCGAACCTCAGAGCGCCTCAGAAGGCCTGATCCATGGGACAGAAAATCCACCCGACCGGTTATCGAATCGGTGTCATCGAACCCTGGGCTTCCCGGTGGCACGGCGGCAAGCGCGACTTCGCGCGCCTCCTGCTGCAGGACAAGCAGATCCGTGACCACATCTTCAAGGACTACGGCTCCGCCGGCATCCCGCGCATCGAGATCGAGCGCACCAGTGACGCCGTCAACGTGATCCTCTTCACCGCCCGCCCCGGCGTCCTCGTCGGCCGCAAGGGCATGCGCATCGACCAGCTCAAGTCTGAGCTGCAGACGCTGGCGGGGATGACGGTCCACCTCACGATCCACGAGATCAAGCGTCCGGAGCTCTCCGCGGGCCTCGTCGCCGAGGTCATTGCCGACCAGCTCAAGCGCCGGATGGCGTTCCGCCGCGCCGTGAAGAAGGCCGTGCAGACGACGATCCAAGCCGGCGCGCAGGGCATCAAGGTCCAAATCTCGGGTCGCCTCGGCGGCGCGGAGATGTCGCGGGTCCTCGCCGAGCGCGAGGGGCGCGTCCCGCTCTCGACGCTCCAGAGCCACATCGAGTACGGCACGGCGCAGGCGCGCACGACCTACGGCGTGATCGGCGTCAAGTGCTGGATCTACAAAGGTGAGATCGAGCGTGGCCAGAAGGTCAACTACCGCGTGATCTCGGCGGCCGGCGGTCGCTTCGAGCGCGGATCGTCGGGCGGTCCCGGCGGCGGCGCGCGCCGTGGCGGCGGTCGCCGCGGTGGTGGCGGTCGCGGCGGCAGTCGTCGTGGCGGATTCGGACCCCGTGGCGGAGGTGATCGCTAATGGCTTACATGCCCAAACGCTTCAAGCACCGGCGGGTCTTCCGCGGGCGCATCAAGGGCTTCGCGACGCGTTGCAACCGGGTCTCCTTCGGGGACTTTGGACTGCAGGCGCTGGACGCAGCTTGGGTGACCGGTCGCCAAATCGAGGCGGGCCGTATCGCCGCGAACCGGGCGACCCAGGGCGCGGCGAAGGTCTGGATCCGGATCTTCCCCGACAAGCCGGTGACGTCGAAGCCCGCTGAGACCCGCATGGGTAAGGGTAAGGGCGACATCGACTTCTGGGCTGCGGAAGTGAAGCCGGGAACGATCCTGTTCGAGCTCGGCAACGTGACCGAGGACAAGGCGAAGCTTGCGTTCAAGCGCGTCGCTCACAAGATGCCCATCAAGGTTCGGATGGTCCGCCGCGTCGCGACGCACTGATCCCAACCGAGCGAGTGAACTCGAGCAGGCGCCGCCTACCGGACCTGCCCGAGACGACCCGCGCCAAGCAGTCCTCGCACCAGCACACAGATCCCCCGCAGCCAGCACGAAGCCAGGGTCATGAAGATCGAAGAGATACGCGGCAAGACGAACCCCGAGCTCGAGACCGCGCTCGAGACGACGAAGCGCGAGCTGTTCCAACTCCGTTTCGCCGCGACCACCGGCACGGAATCGAACACGTCTCGCACCAGCTACCTGCGTCGCACGGTGGCGCGCATTGTGACGGTGCTCCACGAGCGCCAGACCGGCATCCGCGGGCAGGAAGCCGTCCGTTGAACGCGCAGTAGCGCGGATTGCCCTCCTCCCGAGACCACGACCGGCACCGATTCGACGACGCCGCCATGAGCCAACCCCAACACACCTCCCCGCAGGACACCACCGACGTTGCACCGCGCAACCGTCGCCGCGTCGTGCAGGGCATCGTCTCGAGCGACGCGATGGCGAAGTCCATCGGCGTCCGCGTCGAGCGGATGTTCAAGCACCCGAAGTACAAGAAGTACATCCGTCGCCACTCCAAGGTGTACGCCCATGACGAGGCCAACGAGGCCCGCATCGGCGACCGCGTCGAGATCATGGAGTGCCGTCCGCTCTCCCGCCTGAAGCGCTGGCGCCTGGTCCGGATCGTCGAGCGCCCCGCGCTGTCGGCGGCGGCGATGGATCCGACCTCGCTGCAGTCCGGGATCACGCAAGCGACCCTCGGCCAAGGTAAGGATGGTGCCCAATGATCCAGATGCAGACCTATCTGGACGTCGCCGACAACACCGGCGCGAAGCAAGTCCAGTGCATCAAGGTCCTCGGCGGCACCAACCGTCGTACGGCCGGCCTCGGCGACATCATCGTCGTTTCCGTCAAGAAGGCGATCCCCGGCTCGGAGGTCAAGCCTGGCTCGGTGGTCAAAGGTGTGATCGTTCGCACGCGCAAGATGTCCCGTCGCGATGACGGCAGCTATGTGCGCTTCGACCGCAACGCCCTCGTCATCGTCGACAACGAAGGCAACCCGAAGGGCACCCGGATCTTCGGGGCTGTGGCGCGCGAGCTGCGCGACCGCAACTTCATGAAGATCGTTTCGCTGGCACAGGAGGTGGTGTGATGCACGTCAAGCGTGGAGACCAAGTGATCGTCATTGCTGGCAATGACAAGGGCACCCAGGGCGAGGTCGTCGCCGTCGAGCGCGCGCGCAACCGCGTGATCGTCCAGGGCGTCAACATGCGCATCAAGCACCAGAAGCCGACCCAGCAGCAGCCGAAGGGCGAGCGCGTCACGCGCGAGTCTTCGATCCATGCGAGCAACGTCATGTTGATCGACGCCGCGACTGGCAAGCCGACGCGCAAGCGCCAGGCGAGCACGTCCGCCAGCACGGATTCCAAGCGAGGCGCGTCCGCGAACTGACGCGACGGTGAAGCGAGTTCCCTCACGTTCCAAGAGCCATGTCTGAATCGTCCACCGTCACTGTTCCGCGCCTCAAGGTGAAGTACCAAGAGGAGGTCGTGCAAAAGCTGACCGAGCGCTTCGGGATCAAGAACCCGATGGCCATTCCCCAGCTCACGAAGATCGTCGTGAACATGGGCGTCAAAGGCGCTGTCGAGTCCAAGGCGCGCGTCGAGACCGCCGCGCGCGAGATGGCCTCGATCACCGGCCAGAAGCCGACCATTCGTATCGCCAAGAACTCGATCGCGGGCTTCAAGCTGCGCGAGGGCATGCCGATCGGCTGCGCCGTCACGCTGCGCGGCACCCGGATGTGGGAGTTCGCCGATCGCCTGATCGCAGTCGTCCTTCCGCGTATCCGTGACTTCCGGGGTGTGAAGGACAAGCTCGACGGGCGCGGCAACTACAGCCTCGGGCTCTCGGAGCAGTCCGTGTTCCCGGAGATCCCGTTCGAGCGCATCGAATTCCAGCAGGGCATGGACATCACGTTCGTGACCTCAGCACCGAACGATGAGCAGGGGCAAGCGCTCCTGCGTGAGCTCGGGATGCCCTTCATCGACCGCACCAAGAAGAACTGAGGTCCGCCGCCATGATGACCGACCCGATCGCGGACATGCTCACGCGCATCCGCAACGCAACCCGGATCCACGACCACCACGTGTCGATGCCGGCCTCGCGCATTCGCGTGGGGATCGCTGAGGTGCTGAAGTCCGAGGGCTTCATCAACGCCTACGAAGTCACCGAGGGCAAGCCGACGAGCACGCTCTCGATCACGCTGCGCTACGGTATCGACGGCGAGGACGTCATCCGTCGCATCGACCGGATCAGCAAGCCCGGACGCCGCGTTTACGCGTCGGTCTCTGAGCTGCGCCCGGTCCTGCGTGGGCAGGGCATCCAGATCCTGTCGACCCCCAAGGGAATTCTCTCCGACCGTAAGGCGCGTTCGCTCAACGTGGGCGGCGAGGTCCTCGCGAAGCTCTACTGATCGGGGCGCGCGGCCGCGAGGTCGCTGCTCCAACTCCACAGGAACACCAGTATGTCCCGCATCGGCAAAGCTCCGATCGCCATCCCGAGTGGCGTTACGGTCGAGAAGAAGGGCCGCGAAGTCCAGGTCAAGGGCCCGAAGGGCACCCTCCGCCTGACCTTGCGCCCCGAGGTCGAGTTCGAGGTCGAAGGCAGCCAGGCGACCGTCTCGGTCTCCGGCACCGGTGGATCACGCGCGGCTCGCGCGTACCACGGCATGACCCGCGCGCTCATCAACAACATGGTCCTGGGCGTCTCCAACGGCTTCGAGCGCAAGCTCGAGATCGTCGGGGTCGGCTGGAACGCAAAGGCCCAGGGCACCGACAAAGTCGTCCTGAACATCGGCTTCTGCCACGACGTGCCGTTGGCCATGCCCGCTGGCGTGACCGTCGAGACGCCTGCGGCGACGCAGATCGTCCTGAAGGGTGCGGACAAGCAGGCGGTCGGCGCGATGGCCGCGCGGATCCGCTCCGTCCGTCCGCCGGAGCCGTACAAGGGCAAAGGCATCCGCTACGCGGGTGAATTCGTCAAGCGCAAGTCCGGCAAGTCGTTCGGCAGCTGATCGACGTTTTCTGTCCCGATTGATCTTCCAGTCGATGATTTCCCCGCCGACGTCGTCAGCGACCCGAGCACATCACGTGAGCCAGAGGTAGGCCGCCGTGTCCAAATCCAACACCCTGCTCAAGCAGAAGCGCCGCACGCGGCGCGCACATCACATCCGGAACCGAATCCGGGCTGCGGCGAGCTCGCCGCGCCTCTCGATCTTCCGTTCCTCCAAGCACATCACCGCGCAGGTGATCGACGACGTCAAGGGCGAGACGCTCTGTGCGGTGTCGTCGACGAGCAAGAAGCTCGGCGAGGCGTTGGACGGCAAGACCAAGACCGCCCGCGCGGCAGTGATCGGTTCGGAGATCGCCCGCTTGGCGCGCGAGAAAGGCGTGGAGCGTGTCGTGTTCGACCGCGGCGCCTCCAAGTTCCACGGCCGCGTCAAGGCGCTGGCGGACGCGGCCCGCGAGGCCGGTCTCAAGTTCTGATCCCATGAAGCACAAGATCAATTACCTCGATCACTCCGAGGTCGGCGAGCTGCAGGAGCTGAGCGAAGCGCTCATCACCGTCAATCGCTGCGCGGCCGTCGTGAAGGGCGGTAAGCGCTTCTCGTTCGCGGCGCTCGTCGTCGTCGGCAACCGCTCCGGCGCCGTTGGCTACGGCCACGGCAAGGCCCGCCAGGTCCCGAACGCGGTCGAGAAGGCCAACCGCGATGGTCGCAAGCACATGCTGCGCGTGCCGCTGACCCCCTGGGGCTCGATCCCGCACGAGGTCGAGGGCGAGTTCTGCGCGGCGAAGATCAAGCTGATCCCGGCCGCGGACGGTACGGGCATCATCGCAGGGACCTCGGTGCGCGCGGTCGCCGAGCAGGCGGGGATCAAGAACCTCCTCTCCAAGTCCGGCGGTTCGACGAACCCGATCAACTTGGTCAAGGCCACCCTGGACGCCCTCTCCAAGCTGCGCACCCATGCGCAGGTTGCGGAGCTGCGCGGCGTCGAGCTCTGAATCCAGAGCGGTGTGCCCAGCGACCATTCAGCGTTCTGCGAATGTGAGCGTTCCGCTCTGACCCTGAATCTGACCCGACCCCCGACCTCTCATCCCGACCCCGAACCCCGCCGGCGAGCACCTCTGCTCGACCAGGGTTGACCGCGTCGGATCGACCGCCATGGACCTGAACACGATTTGCTCGAAGGGCACGAAGCGCCAGACTCGCCACCGCGTGGGGCGAGGCATCGGCAGCGGGAACGGCAAGACCTCCGGTAAGGGCCACAAGGGCCGCAACGCTCGCTCGGGCGGCAGCCGCCGCGCCGGCTACGAGGGCGGCCAGATGCCGATCTACCGCCAAGTGCCAAAGCGCGGCTTCACGAACGCGCGCTTCCGGACGGACTTCACGATCATCAACGTAGGCGCGTTGGACGAGTTCGCGGACGGGTCGATGGTCGATCTGACCGGGATCCTCGAGCGCAGCCTCACGAGCAAGACGGGGGACCAACTGAAGGTCCTCGGCAACGGCGAGGCCACCAAGCGCCTGACCGTTCGCGCCCAGAAGTTCAGCGCATCAGCGCGCGCGAAGATCGAGGCCGCTGGCGGCACTGTGATCGAGCTCGACAAGCACGGCCGCGAGGCCGCCGCGACGACGGCCTGAGCCTGCGTCCAGCGTCAACCTTTCGCCACCCCTTCGCACCCACTGAAACCGAGAGACCCCGGCCCTTCGCGGCCATAGGGCAGGACAAACGACCTTGGAGAACAACTTCATCAAGCTGTTCCAGATCCCGGAGACCCGGCAGCGGATCTTCCGCACGCTGGCGCTCCTGATCTGTTATCGGGTCGGCTTCCAGATCCCCCTGCCCGGCATGAGCGCACAGTTCCTGCAGCAGGCGGGTGACCGCGGCGTCGTGGGCCTGTTGTCGGCGATGTCCGGAGGGGCCCTCGGTCAGACGACGATCTTCGCCCTCGGGATCATGCCGTACATCTCGGCGTCGATCATCTTCTCGATGCTCTCGAAGGTCTCGCCGACCCTCGAGGCGGTCTCGAAGGAGGGCGCGGCTGGGCAGAAGAAGATCAACCAGTGGACGCGACTGGCGACGGTGCCGATCGCGCTCATCCAGTCGCTCTTCATCTACCTGGGCATCTTCCGGACGAACCCGGAGATGGTGGACCCGTCGATGAGGGGCAACCTAGCGCTGGCGCTGATCGTGATCTCCGGGCTCGTCGCAGGCGCGATGATCGTCATGTGGGTCGGCGAGCTCATCACCGAGCACGGCGTTGGCAACGGCGCGTCGCTGATCATCATGTCGGGCATCATCTCCCACATGCCGTCGAGCTTCGCCCAGGTCCGGAACAGCCCGGACTTCTGGCAGATCTTGACCTTCATGGTGTTGATCTGGGTCGTCACGATCTTCGTCGTCGTGTTCATGCACAAGGGCGCGCGCCGGGTGCCGATCCAGTACGCCCGCCTCCAGCGCGGCCGCCGCGTGTATGGGGGGCAGCGCCACTTCCTGCCCCTCAAGGTGAACATGGCGGGCGTCATGCCCATCATCTTCGCATCGGTGCTCTTCGTGATCCCGGGCGTCGTGTTCGATTGGATCGGCTGGGGCTACATGCAGCGGGTGTTCCAGAACACCACGGGCTTCGTCCACACGTCGCTCTACCTCGTCATGATCTTCTCGTTCTGCTTCTTCTGGAACCGCCTGATGTTCCAGCCGGAGGAGATCGCGAAGAACCTGCGGGAGCATGGGTCCTTCATCCCGGGGATCCGTCCCGGCCAGAAGACCGCCGAGTACCTCTCAGGTGTGTTGACCCGCATCACCCTCGCTGGCGCCGCGTTCCTCGCGTGCATCGCGGTCTTGCCGTCATTCATCACCAAGAACTCGAACCTGACCCAGCAGATGCAGTACTTCCTGGGCGGTACGAGTGTCCTCATCGTCGTGGGCGTCGCGCTCGAGCTGGTTGACAAGCTCAACGCGCAGCTCGTGATGAAGGCCTACGAGGGTGGCAGCGGCCCGGCCAAGGGTGGCGCTGGCGCCTCGTGGACACGCCCAAGTGGCGGGAAAGGCGCGGCGAACTGAGCGCGCGTATGGCCAAAGAAGAACCTATCAGCGTCGAGGCCATCGTGACCGAGGCCCTGCCCAATGCCCGATTCAAGGCACGGCTGGAGAACGGTCACGAGATCATGGCGCACGTCAGCGGCAAGATGCGGATGCACTACATCCGGATCCTCCCTGGTGACAAGATCACAGTCGAAATGTCCCCCTACGACCTCAGCAAGGGTCGGATCACCTGTCGCGGCGAGCGCCGGCGCGGTGGTGGAGCACGCAGGAGAAGAAGGCGATGAAAGTCCGTACCAGTGTTCGGCGCATGTGCGCCCATTGCAAGATCGTCCGCCGTCGTGGCGTACTGCGCGTCATTTGCCGCTCGGACGCCAACCACAAGCAGCGGCAAGGTAAGTAGTCTTCGGGCCAGTCGTTCTAGGGCGACGCGGCCCGGAACGAGACGTCCTGGGGCGAAACGCCACAGGGCAACCAGCTTCTAGGGGCAAGTGGTGCCAGCGATGGCCCCACGGAATGGATCCGCTCTCCCGATTGGATTCAGGGGCCCAACCCCCCCGACTCATTCGGCCTCGCGGCCCATTCCAGATACGATTCCTCGCGCTCTCGACCCAGGTGGGTAGGGCGCTCTCTCGAGTCAGCGAACAACAACCATGGCACGCGTCATCGGCGTCGACATCCCGAACGACAAGCGGCTGGAGATCAGCCTGACCTACCTTTACGGGGTTGGGCGTCACACGGCCCTGAACGTCTGCAAGGACCTCAAGCTGGATCCGGGCATGAGGCCCCGGGACCTGAACGAGGAGCAGCTCACGGAGCTCGCCAACCACCTCCAGAAGGAGTACGTGGTCGAGGGTGAGCTGCGTCGTACGCTGGCCCAGAACATCTCGCGTCTGCGCGACATCGGCTGCTATCGCGGCATCCGCCACCGTCGCAGCTTGCCCCTCCGCGGGCAGCGGACGCGCACCAACGCTCGTACACGCAAGGGCCCGAAGAAGACCGTGGCCGGCAAGAAGTCCGTCAAGGGGATGAAGTAACGCTATGGCGAAAACCACCAAGCGCAAGGTCAAGAAGAACGTCGTCAAGGGCGTGGCACACGTCAAGGCGTCGTTCAACAACACGCACGTCACCCTTACGGACCTCGCGGGCAACACGCTCGCTTGGGGAACGGCGGGCAGCCAAGGCTTCAAGGGGACTCGCAAGAGCACTCCGTTCGCCGCGCAGCGCGCCGCCGAGACCGCCGCGTCGTCCGCGATGCGCCACGGCCTGAAGGAGATCGAGGTCCGCGTGAAGGGCGCTGGCTCGGGTCGCGAGTCCGCGATCCGCGCGCTCTCCAACTCCGGCCTGCGCATCACCACGATCGAGGACGTCACCCCGCTTCCGCACAACGGCTGCCGCGCTCGTAAGCGTCGCCGCGTCTGATCCCCCCGCTACCCGACCACGAGAACCAACGATGGCCCGATACACCGGACCCAAGGTCAAGCAGTGCCGCCGCGAGGGGATGAACCTCTTCTTCCTCGGGCAGAACACATCCAGCGGCAAGGTCGCCGTGCTGCAGCGGCGGGACTACCCGCCGGGCGTGCACGCGCAAAGCCGCCGGAAGATCACCGAGTACGGCGTGCGCCTGCGCGAGAAGCAAAAGCTGAAGCGCGTCTTCGGCGTGCTCGAGCGGCAGTTCATGCTGTACTTCAAGGAAGCAGAGCGCATGAAGGGCAACACGGGGAGAACCTCCTGAGCCTTCTGACGCGTCGCCTCGACAACGTCGTGCTGTGCTCTGGTTTCGCGACCACGATGGCCCAAGCCCGTCAGTTCGTTTGCCACGGGCACTTCCGTGTCAACGGTCGACGCGTCTCGATCCCGTCGTACCGGGTCCGCCCGGGTGACGTGATCACGCCGCGCGACAAAGAGAACACGAAGAAGATCGTGTCGGAGCTGATCGACGTGAACAAGAGCGGCTTCAAGCCGGACTGGCTCGACGTCGCGGACGATGCGATGAGCATCACCGTCAAGGGCACGCCGCGCCGCGAGGACTTCCAGTTCCCGATCCAAGAGCAGCTGATCGTCGAGCTTTGCTCGAAGTGATCTGAATCGCTCGACATCAACGGACCCGTTGGCTCCAGCGCCTGTGCTCTCCCAATCCGGGGGGCAGGCCCTGGGGCCCCGAGTTCACCTAGCGCCAGGCCTTTGCCGGCCGCCCTCTTCACCGCCAATCGTCACAACAGGCCGTAGGCACATACGGCCGTAGGGACCATCCCATGAGAATCCGCTGGCGCAACTTCGAACTGCCGTCCCGCGTCGCGCCTGACCAGGCGACCCTCACGAAGAACTACGGTCGGTTTACGATCGAGCCGTTCGAGCGTGGTTTCGGTCACACGATCGGCAACGGCCTGCGTCGTGTCCTCCTGTCTTCGATCGAAGGCGCGGCCGTCACTGCCGTCCGGATCACGGGCGCGCAACACGAGTTCGATAGCCTCGAGGGCGTCTACGAGGACGTGGCCGACATCATCCTGAACGTCAAGCGGCTGCGCGTGCAGCTCGAGACCGACGGGCCGATCAAGTGCCGCATCCAGCGCTCGACCAAGGGGCCGGTCACCGGCGCCGACGTCCAGTGCGAAGCCGGTGCGGAGGTCATGAACGCCGACCTGCACATCTGCACGCTGACGATGGACACCGACCTCGACATCGAGCTCACGGTCCAGCGTGGACGCGGCTACGTGCCCGCGGACGAGAACCGCGACGGTGAGCTCGAGCTCGGGACCATCCCGGTCGACGCGCTCTACTCGCCGGTCCACCGGGTCCGCTACTCGATCGAGGCGACCCGCGTCGGCAAGTTCACGAACTACGACCGGCTCGTGCTCGAGATCTGGACCGACGGTACGGTCAACCCGCAGCTCGCGTTGACCGAGGCGGCGAAGATCTACCGCAAGCACTTGAACCCCTTTGTGCTCTTCGAGTCCTCCTACGATTCGGAGCCGTTGATCGACGTCCCCGAGCGTTCGGAGTTCCACGAGCGCAACCGCGAGAACTCGGAGCTGTCCCGTCAGCTCGACCTCCCGATCGCGGACCTCGAGCTCTCCGTTCGAGCCCGCAACTGCCTCGATGGCGCCAACATGCGCACCCTGCGCGACCTCGTGCGCTTGTCCGAGAACGAGGTCATGAACCTCAAGAACCTTGGCCGTACGAGCCTCACGGAGATCAAGGCCAAGCTCGCCGAGCGTGGCCTCTCCCTGGGCATGCCCGTCGATTGATCCTTCCGTCCGCCGCTTCTTTCGCTTCGAATCTTTACCCATGCGACACCGCGTAGCCGGCTTCAAGCTCGGTCGCACGACCAGTCACCGAATCGCCATGACTAGGAACATGGCGGTCTCGCTGATCCAGCACGAGCGCATCATCACCACGTCGCCGAAGGCGAAGGCCGTCAAGCCCTTCGTGGAGAAGCTCGTGACCTTGGCCAAGGTCTCTTCCACCCACAACCGCCGCCGTGCGTTTGCCATGCTGCGCAGCAAGGAGGCCGTTGAGAAGCTGTTCGACACGCTCGGGCCGCGCTTCGAGCAGCGTCCCGGCGGCTACTGCCGGATCATGAAGCTGCTCAAGCCTCGCCTCGGCGATGCGGGCGAGCGTTCGATCTTGGAGTTCGTCGAGCGCACTCCGGCGGCGGAGCTCGCGAACGCTGAGGCCTGATCGATCGCGCGGGCGTGCCCGGTGTGGGGGAGCGCCCCCACCGGCGCCCAGGCATGCTTCATCGCGGAGCGGGTCTTCACCCGCTCCGCGAACGTATCCGAGCTGCGTCGCGCCATTCGGGCCCGCGCGCGCTTCACTTCGGCCTGGGCGGCGCGCTCGCGCCACTTGATTGCGTTGCCGCAAGTCGGGATGAACCGACCGTGTCTGCTCACCGGCGCCTGGGCAGATGGTATGAGAGCACCACCCAGACCGGCGTTATCCTTGCGCGAGCCCTTGGGGGCGCGCCCCGATCCCTGACGCTGCCCCATCCGAGCGCGTTCCCTCCTCGAATCCTGCGATGACCGGCTTCTATCTGCTGTTCGGACCGCCTGCGGCCGGCAAGGGGACCCAGGCCCAGAGCTTCTCCCAGCACCTCGGCGTTCCCCATGTCTCCACGGGTGACATGTTCCGCGCCCACTTGAAGGGCGCGACGGCCATCGGCAAAGAGGTCGAGGCGATCCTCGCGAGCGGCAACTTGGTGCCTGACTCGATCACCAACCGTATGGTCGCGGGTCGTCTGGCGGAGCCGGATGCGACGGGCGGGGTCCTCCTCGACGGGTTCCCCCGCAACGTGCCCCAGTCGGCGTGGCTCGACGGCTACCTGGCGGCGAAGGGCACGACGCTCGCTGGTGTGGTCGTCCTCGAGGTCGCCGACGAGGAGCTCAAGCGTCGCCTCGCTGGCCGCGCCCAGGCGCAAGGGCGCTCCGATGACGCCGACCCGGCCGTGATCCAGCTGCGCATCGACACCTATCGCCAGCAGTCCGAGCCCTGCCTCGCGTATTACGAAGAGACCGGGGTGACCCCTGTGCACCGCATCGACGGCATGGGCTCGGTCGACGAGGTCGCTGCGCGAATCCGCGCGGTCGTGCCGCGCTGAGGCGGGAGGCGGCGCCGATTCCTCGGTGCCCTCCCCTCGGCGCTCTCCCCTCGGCGCCCTCCCCTCGGTGCTCGATTTGACGGCTCGCTGCTGACGGCGTGCGGGCGCGGCGGCGCGCCCTCACGCCGTCCGCGATCACACGCGGACGAGCCCGACTCGGTCGGGGCCCATCAGCTCGACGAGCTCCTTCGCGAGCTCTTCGCTGATCTGCACCGAGCGCTCCTTGCCCGCCCGGATCCTGCGGGTGAGCCCGTCGTGTCCGCGCGCCTGGAGGAACAGCGGGCTCTGCCCTTTGTGCCGCTCGCACGTCTCGATGAGCTGCGTGAGGCGCTCGCGGTCCTCGGGGCCGACCTGCACCTGCAGCCCGCCGCGGAACTGAGCGAGCGCGTCGGTCAGGTTCCAGACCTCGTCCAGCAACAGGGCCGGCTCGTCGGTGCCCTCTTCGAGCTTGCCGCGCAGGAGCAGCACGGCCCCGTCTTCGATGAGGAGCTTCTGCTCTTCATAGGTGCGCGGGAAGCACGTCACACCGATCGAACCCGAGAGGTCCTCGAGCCGGAAGCGGCACATCTTGGAGCCAGCCATCTTGCCTGACTTCACGATCAGCTCGGCCTTCTGGAGCACGAGGCCGGCGAGGCGCACCTCCGTGCCGCCTGCACATTCCCCGAGCTTCGAGATGGGGGAGCTCGACAGGAGCGAGACGAGCCCCGCGCGCTCTTCGAGGGGGTGCCCGGAGATGTAGTACCCCAGCGCCTCGTACTCGAGGCGCAGGACTTCGGCCTTGCTGATCGCGTCGCGCGGGTCGATGCCGTCGGACGCGTCCTTTGCCTTGGGATCGTCGCCGCCGCCGAAGACGTCGAACATCGAGGCCTGCCCCGAGCGTCGGTCGGCCGCTGCCACGGACGCGTCGCGCATGGCCTTCTCGATCGCGGCCATGACGGCGCCGCGGTTGTGGCCCGCCTCATCGAAGGCGCCCGCCTTGATGATCGCCTCCCACGCGATCTTGCCCATCTCCTGGGGGTCGACGGCGGTGACGAGCTCATGGAAGCCAGGCCGCGATGTGCCCTCGCTCGCGAGCTTGCTGCGCGAGCGCATGAGCGCCTCGATCGCCTTCTGCCCGGTCCCTTTGACCGCGCCGAACCCGAACCGAATCGCGCGCTGCCCGTCGTTCTCGATCGGCGTGAACTCCCAGTCCGACTCCCAGGCGCTCGGCGGCAAGACCGCGATGCGCGAGCGCTTGCAGTCGTCGATGAACGCCTTGACCTTGTCGGAGTCGCCCATCTCGCACGAGAAGTTCGCGGCGAGGAACGCTGTGCGATGGTGCGCTTTGAGGTACGCGGTCTGATAGGTGATCAGCGCGTAGGCAGCGGAGTGTGACTTGTTGAAGCCGTAGCCCCCGAACTTGATGATGTTGTCCCAGATCTCCTGCGCCGCGCCGCGCGCGCAGCCGTTGGCCTCGGCGCCGTCGATGAACTGCGCCGAGAACTTTTGCATGATCTCGGGCTTCTTCTTGCCCATCGCCTTGCGCAGGTTGTCCGCGTCGTTCAACGAGAAGCCGCCGAGCGCCACGGACGTGAGCATGATCTGCTCTTGATACACGAGGCACCCGTAGGTGTTCCCGAGGATCTCGGAGAGCGTGCCGTGCGGGTAGACGATCGGCTCGAGGCCGTGCTTGCGGTTGCAGAACATGTCGACCATGCCGGACTCGAGCGGGCCAGGTCGATAGAGCGCGAGCACCGCCACGACGTCGTCGAAGCAGTCAGGACGCAGCCGCGCGAGGAGCTTGCGCATGCCCTCTGATTCCAGCTGGAACACGCCGAGCGTGTCGCCCGCCATGAGCAGCGTGAAGACCTTTGGGTCATCGAGCGGCAGGTTGTCGATGTCGGGCGGCGTGCCCCCGAGGCGCGCGATGTTCTTCAGCGTGCGATCGATGATCGTCAGCGTCCGCAGCCCAAGGTAGTCCATCTTGAGGAGGCCGAGCTCCTCGAGCTGTGGGGCGGGATACTGCGTCGTGATGTCGTCGCCGTTGCGCCCGAGCGGGACGAACTCGACGGTCGGGCCCGGCGTGATGACGACGCCCGCGGCGTGGGTCGAGACGTGGCGCGCCATGCCCTCGAGCGCGGTCGAATAGCGGAACAGCTCGGCCCACTCCGGCCCCTGGTCGCGGAACGCTTGGAGCTCCGAGTCGGTCACCAGCGCCTCCGCGAGGCTCGGCGCGCCCGGCCCCGCCGGGATCTTCTTGGCGATCTTGTCGATCTCGCGCAGCGGCAGGTCGAGGGCCCGTCCGACGTCTCGCACGACGGTCCGCGACGCCATGGTCCCGAACGTCACGATCTGTGTCACGCAGTCCGCGCCGTAGCGCTGGCGCGTGTACTCGATGACGCGTTCGCGCCCTTCCTTGCAGAAGTCGATGTCGATATCGGGCATCGACACGCGGCTGGAGTTCAGGAAGCGCTCGAAGAGCAGGTCGTACTTCAGCGGGTCGAGGCGCGTGATGTCGAGCAGGTAGGCGACGATCGAGCCGGCCGCCGAGCCGCGGCCCGGGCCGACGGGGATGTCGTGGTCCCGCGCCCAGCGGATCAGGTCCCAGACGATCAGGAAGTAGGACACGAAGCCGAGCTCGCGGATGACCTTCTTCTCGTGCGCGAGGCGCTCCTTCGACGCCGCGTGCTCGGCGCCGTACAGCGCTGCGCGGCGCTCGTCGAGCAGGCGATCGAAGAGCATGTCCGCGGGCTCACCGTCGTCCGAGCGGAACTCCGGCACATGGTAGGTGCCGAACTTCAGCTTCACGTCGACCTGCTCCGCGACGTCCATCGTCGCGGAGAGCGTCTCGGGCAGGTCCCGAAACATGTGCGCCATCTCCTCGCGCGTCGCGAAGTACAGCGTGTTCGAGTCGAACCGGAAGCGGTCCTTGTCGGCCTTCTTCGCGCCTGTGTTGATACAGAGCAGCACGTCCTGCGCGTGGCAGTCCTCGGCGCGCAGGTAGTGGATGTCGTTCGTCGCGACGAGCGGGATCCCCGTGCGCTGATGGATGCGCACGAGCGCCTCGTTCGCGTCCGCTTGGATCTTGATGCCGTTGCGCTGCAGCTCGAGCCAGAAGTGTTCAGGACCAAAGAGGTCGCGGAACTTCGTCGCGAGGTCCTCGGCCTCGTGCTCCTTGCCGGCGCGCGTCAGCTGGTTGATCTCGCCCGCGAGGCAGCCCGAGAGGCACGAGATCCCCGCGGCGTGCTTCTCGAGCAGCGCGAGGTCGATCCGCGGCTTGAAGTGGAAGCCATCGACGAACCCTGCGGACGTGAGCTTGACGAGGTTCTTGTAGCCCTCGTTTGTCCGCGCGAGCAGGGTCAGGTGGCTGTACCCGTTGCCGTCGCGCTTCGAGTGCTTCTCGCGCATGGAGCGCTTCGCGATGTAGACCTCGCAGCCCAGGATCGGCTTGATGCCCTGGCCGCCGGCCTTCTGGTACAGCTCGATCGCGCCGTACATGTTGCCGTGGTCCGTCAGCGCGACCGCCGTCTGGCCGTCGGCCTTGCACGCCTTCACCATGTCGCTGATGCGGTTCGCGCCGTCGAGCAGGCTGTACTCGCTGTGGACGTGCAGGTGGACAAAGTCGGGGGCGCTCATGGCGGTATCGGTCGTTGGCCTGCGACGGAGCCTGGGCGCTCGCCCCTCGCGCGCGCCCGTTCGGGTGGTGGAGAATCGACCGCGGAGACGCGCAGGGGCGCTCGGCGTGCTTCGCAGCGGCCTCTGATGGTGCGCCCGCGAGGGCGCGCGCCGAAGGAGCAGCGCCGAGCGGAGCGGCGGCGCCCCCAGCGCCCCTAGCGCCCCCAACGCCTCGGGCGCTCAGTCGCGCAGCAAGAGCGAGAGGAGCCCCATCTGCGTGTGCAAGCGGTTCTCCGCCTGACGGTACAGCAGGCTCCGCGGTCCGTCGAGGACCTCGTCGGTGACTTCGAGGTTGCGGCGCACCGGCATCGGGTGCATCAAGCGCGCGTCCTCGCCGAGCCGCATCAGCGCTTCGTCCACGAGCCACCCGCGCGCGCTCGCGACGCGGTTCGCTGCGAGGGTGGGCTGGCCGTACGACGACAGCGCGCTCCAGGAGCGCGCATAGACGACGTGCGCGCCTGCGACGGCGTCGCGAGCGTCGCGCACGAACTCAACGCTGCCGCCTTGGTTCGCGCCCGTCGCGCGCACTTCGTCGAGCACGCCTGGATCAAGCTCGTAGCCCGGCGGGTGCGCGACGCGCACGCGCATGCCGAAGCGCACGGCGGCTTGCAGCACGGTGTGCACCACGGCTGGTCCTTGCGCGTCGGGCGATGGCGTCCAAACGACGGCGAGCTCGCGCCCCGGGAGGTCACCGAGGGCGTCGCGCAGCGTCATCAGATCGGCGAGGCCCTGCAGCGGGTGCCACAGCGCGCTCTCCATGTTGATCACCGGGACTCGCGCGTGCTCGGCCCACGCGCGGATGCCTTCATCGCGCCGATCGACCTCCCACGACTGGCCTTTCAGCGCGGGCCGGATGGCGATCGCGTCGACGTACGACGAGAGCACCGCGGCGGCGTCGCGGACGTGCTCAGGGGCCGTGCCGTCCATGACCCCCCCGGAGCGCGCTTCGAGCTCCCAGAAGTCGGAGCCGACCGAGAGCTGCACGGCGTGGCCGCCGAGCCGGTTGAGCGCGACCTCGAACGAAGTCCGCGTGCGGAGCGAGTGGCGGAAGAAGAGGAGCCCGACCGAACGATCCTCGAGCTCGCGCCGGCGCGCGCCCGCGCGGTAGCGGCGCGCGAGTTCGAGGACGTCCTCGAGGCGTTCGTCGGGCAGGTCGCCGAGGCGCACGAGCGTGCCGCGATGGGGGGTAGCCGTCATGCCCGCCAGGGTAGCGCGGCGCAGGCCCCCTTCCAGCGTTCGAGGCGCGGCTTCGCGCCGCGGCAAATTCGTGCCCAACTTCTTGGCGTGGCCCGCTTGACACCCCCCGCAGAGCGCGGCTACAACCTTGCCCCTCGACGCGCCCGTAGCTCAATTGGATAGAGCACCTGACTACGGATCAGGAGGTTAGTGGTTCGAGTCCACTCGGGCGTACCAATCCACCGCGGGGTCCCAGCGCGGCGCCGACCGGGCGCAGCGCATGACGGACCCCCTCGGGCTTGGCAACGCCAGCGGCTTTGACAACCGACGATGACGAAGCGTGGCGATGCGCCGGATGATGGCCACGCGGCTGGCGAGGCGATGGAAGCCGGAGCGATGGAAGCCGGAGCGATGGAAGCCGGAGCGATGGAAACGGGCCGCGAGGACGCGGGCACGCACTTGAGCCGGGAGGAGATCCCGGGTGGGGGTGCGGGCTTCGTGAACGACGAGGCCTGGATGCGGCTCGCCCTCGACGAGGCGCGCGCGGCCCTCGCCCACGACGAGGTCCCGATCGGGGCTGTCGTGGTGCGTGATGGGGCGGTGCTCGGCCGCGGTCGAAACCGCTGCCGTGAGCTGCGCGATCCCACGGCGCACGCCGAGTTCGAGGCGCTGCGCGCGGCGTTTGCGCTGACGGGTGACATGCGCTTGCCGGGGGCGACGGTCTACACGACGGTCGAGCCGTGTTTCATGTGCGCGGGGGCCTTGTCCCACGCGCGGGTCGCGCGGGTCGTCTGGGCCGTGCGCGACCCGAAGTTCGGCGGCGCGGCCTCCCTCGGCACGGTCCTCACGGATGCGCGCTTGAATCACCGGGCGACCGTGTGTGAGGGGGTCCTGGCCGACGAGGCGCGCGCGCTGCTGCAGGGCTTCTTCCGAGCGAAGCGCGCGGAAGCGAAGCGCGCAGACCCGCAGCGCGCCGATTGGAAGCAGGCCGAATGGAAGCAGGCCGAGGCCAGGCGTGCGGACGACGAAGATCAACGGGACCTGGAAGGGCCCCGGGAGTGAGAACTGGGCGGAGAGGTGGCAGAGTGGCCGAATGCGCTGGTTTCGAAAACCAGTATGGGGGCGACCTCATCGAGGGTTCAAATCCCTCCCTCTCCGCCACCAACTCGTGCGCGCGGAGCATGGACTCGCGCGGAGCATGGACCGCGGGGCGCCAACGCGTGCGCGCGATGCCCGCGATGCCCGCGATGCCATGGGCCGGCAGGCGGGCAGGCGGGCAGGCGGGCCGCAGCAGCAGGAATCACACGGGTGGAGAGGTGACAGAGTGGCCGAATGTGCACGCTTGGAAAGCGTGTGTACCTTTACGGGTACCGAGGGTTCGAATCCCTCCCTCTCCGCCAACCACCGCGGGCCTCCGAGTCGATGCGAGTCAATGCGGGTCGAAGCGGGTAGCGTTCGAGTCGCAGCGGGTATTGGTGGGTCCGGTCCCACGCGAGGGAACGGGTCCGAATCGGGTCAGGCCGGGAACGGAGCAGCCCTAAGGTCTCCTTTCTCTGCGCGAGGTGCCCGGGCCCTCCAATGCCCCCTGCGGCGCTTCTGCGCACCCTAGGCAGGGTCGTCGCGCGCCCTAGCCAGGGTCGTCGTTTGTCATCGTCGGCCAGGTCGCTCGTCATCGTCGGCGCCGTGGCGTTACCATCGACGCGATGTCCTACGTCGTCCTCGCGCGCAAGTATCGGCCGAAGGAGTTCGCTGAGGTCGCCGGCCAAGAGGTCGTGATGCGCACCCTGCGCGGCGCGATTGAAGAGGGCCGGATCGGCCACGCGTACCTATTCCACGGGCCGCGAGGGACGGGCAAGACCACCTCGGCGCGCCTCTTCGCCAAGGCCCTCAATTGTGAGCACGGGCCGGCCCCTGAGCCGTGCGGCAAGTGCGAGCGTTGCCTCGCCTTCGACGCGGGCGCAGAGGCGGACCTCCTTGAGATCGACGCCGCGTCGAACACTGGCGTCGACCACATCCGCGACCTGCGCGACCAAGCCGGCTACGTCCCCCTGCGCGCGCGCTTCAAGGTGTTCCTCGTCGACGAGGTGCACATGTTGTCGAAGGCGGCGTTCAACGCCCTCTTGAAGACGCTCGAGGAGCCGCCGCCCCACGTCAAGTTCCTCTTCGCGACGACCGAGCTGCACAAGGTGCCCGACACGATCGTGTCGCGCTGCCAGGTGCTGCGCCTCTCACCGTTGCCGGAGGCGACGATCGCCGCGCAGCTCGACAAGGTCTTCGCGCTCGAGGGCATCCAGGCGGAGCCTGGCGTGACGGTCGCCATCGCCGCGCGCGCGCGCGGCGGCATGCGCGACGCGCTCTCGATGGCGGACCAGCTGATCGCGTCCGTCGGCCTGCGGCCGACCCTCGCGGATCAAGCGCGCCTCGCCGGGGAGGGCGGCGTCGATGCCCTCGGGCGCCTCGTCGACGCGCTGCTCGCGCGCGACCGCGCGGGTGTGCTGCGCGCGCTCCCGACGAACGAAGGCGGCGAGACCGAGCTGCTCGGCGCATTGCTCGACCACGTCCGCACGGCGCTCGTGTTGCTGTTGTGCGGCGCGGACGCGCCGATGGTCGCCGGGCGCTGGTCGGACGCCGAGCGGGCCACGTGGCGTGGCCGCGCCGAGGCCGCCGGCGTCGCGCGCCTCGAGGTGTGGCTGCAAGAGCTCTTGATGGCGCGCGAGCGTATGGGCCCTGTGCACATGCACCCGCTCGCGCGGGTCGTGCTCGAGGCCACGCTGCTCGACCTGTGCCGGCCAGAGGGTGACCTCGACATCGCCGCCCTCGCGCTGCGCCTCGCGGCCCTGGAGGAGCGGCTCGCGGGTGGCGCGGGCGTCCGATCCGCGGCGCCGCGCCCCTCGGCCGCCCCCGCGCCGCCGCCCTCCTCCGCGCGCGAGGCGCCGCCTGCCGCGCGCAGTGCCCCAGAGCGTAGGGACCCTGAGCGTATGGACCCAGAGCGCTCATTCGACCTCCCGCGTCCCGCCGAACCGGCGCCGCCGCGCGCGCCACGCCCTGGCGGCCAAGGCGGCGCCCCGGCGTCCGAACGCCTGCCCCAGCCGTCGACCCCGGTGGTCAACCGGGTGACCACGAACAGCACCGCCGACGCGTGGGGGGCCCTCCTCACCGAGGCTCGACGCGCGCTCCGCGGCGCTGGCGGACATCCTCCGTCGCCGTGGGAGCCTCGTCCGCTTCGGCCAGCGCGACGCGGGGATCAAGCTCGCGGCGCTCTCGGATTCCGAGCGTGTCCTGACGTCGGACCGACGCAACCAGCGGCTCGTGTCCAAGGTGCTCAGCGAGGTCGTCGGGCGACCGATGGACGCGACGCTCGAAGACCACCAGGCCCCGGGCAAGCTCGCGGCGGACCCCTTTGCGACCGAAGTCGCCGAGCTCTTCGACGGCCGCGTCGAAGGCTGAGCGCCGGGCAGGACCCCTGGGGCCCTCGCGGCAGGCGCCCCCGCGGCGGGCTCTTACCTGGGCGCGTGAGGCGCGGGCTTCCACGGCGCGCGCGGGCGCGTTAGCCTCGCGCCCATGAACGGCACCCCCGGTGACATGGGCAACCTCTTGGCCCAGGCCCAGCGTATGCAGCGGGCGCTCGACGATGCTCGCGCGGAGCTCCGGGCGCTCGTCGTCGAAGGCAACGCCGGCGGCAATGCGGCGCGGGCCTTCGTGACCGGCGAGGGGGTCCTCTTGCGCGTCGAGATCTCGGACGACGCGTTCCGTCAGAGCGACCGCAAGCTCATGGAGGAGCTCGTCGCCGGCGCCGTCCGCGACGCGCAAGAGCGCGCGAACCGGCGCTCGTCCGAGCGGCTCGCAGAGGTCACCGGCGGCCTCCAGCTGCCGGGCTTCATGTGACGCGCACGCGACCCTCCCCGGCACGCACGCGACCCGTATGGCTTACCCCGCCCCCGTCGAGGCTCTGATCGAAGCGCTCCGACGCCTCCCCGGCGTGGGGCGTGTCACGGCGGAGCGGCTCGGGTTCCACTTGTTGCGCGACCCTGAGGTCGCCGACGAGCTCGCGCGCGGCCTCGCGCGGGCCCGCGCTGAGGCCCGGCGCTGCCCGGTGTGCTGCAACGTGTGCGAGGGGCCGCTGTGCGCCGTCTGTGCGGACACCACACGCGACGCGGGCTTGGTCGCCGTCGTCGAGGAGCCGCGCCACGTCGAGGCCCTCGAGCGCGCGGGCGTGTTCCGCGGCCGGTACCACGTGCTGATGGGGGCGCTGCACCCCAGCGAAGGCGTCGAGGGGCGGCACCTCGAGGTGGCGGCGCTCGTGCGTCGGGTCGCGGCGGGGGACGTGCGCGAGCTGATCCTCGCGACCGACCCGGACAAGGAAGGCGAGGCGACGGCGGCGCTCGTGCTCGAGGCCCTCGAAGAGGCGGCGGCGGACGAGGGCGCCGCGGCTGCGGTGGCAGACCTTGTCATCACGCGGCTCGCGCGCGGCCTGCCCGCCGGCAGCGCGATCGAATACCTCCACCGCGGTGTCCTCGAGGACGCGCTCGAGGGGCGCCGCGAAGTGCGGCTCCGCAGCCAACGCTGACGCTGCTTCCAGCGCCCGCAGAGCGTCCGTGCGCCGCAGCAGCGGCCCGATTCGAGGCCGATCCAGCTCAACCTCTGGCCGCCGCGCGTCGATCTCACGGGACCGATGACCCGTCCCCACGCAGGCGCCCGCCTCGGCCTCTTTCAGGGCCTGAAGCAGCAGATGCTGCTGCAGCCGCGGATGCTGCAGTCGATCGAGGTCCTGCAGCTCCCCGCGACGGAGCTCGAGGCGTGGCTCGCGCGGCAGGCGGAGGAGAACGAGGCGCTCTCGGTGACGTCCCCAGCGCGGCCGACGGCGCTCGCGCGCGAGGCCTCCGACGCCCACGACGAGTGGCTGCAGAGCCAAGCTGCGCCGCCCCGCAGCGCCGCGGACGAGGCCCTGCGCCAGGTCGAAGAGCGCGGGCTCCCGGCCGACGAGCGGGCCTGGGTCGAGTACCTCATCGGCAGCTTGGACGAGCGCGGGTTCCTGTCCGCCTCCGACGAAGAGCTCGCGGCGCGGGCGGTCGATCAGGAGCTGCCGCTCGCAGGCACCCAGGGTGGCGCGGCGCTGCTCGCCTCGGCGATCGCGACGCTGCAGGACCTCGAGCCGCGCGGCATCGGCGCGCGCAGCGCTGTCGAAGCGCTCCTCTTGCAGCTCGATCCGAGCGACCCCGAATACGGGCTCCTGTGCAGCCTCCTCGAGGACTTCCTCGGCGAGCTCGCGCGCGGCCAGGTCGCGGCGGTCGCGGACGCGCTCGGGCTCGAGCGCGGCGACGTCGAACGCCTCCTCGGCGTGCTCGAGGAGCTCGATCCGCGCCCAGCGGCGCGCGCCATCGACGCCGGGGTCGCGATCGTCCCAGACCTCCTCTTGCTGCCGACCGAAGACGGCTTCGAGCTGCGCCTCGTGCGCGGGCACTTGCCGGAGGTCCAGATCGACGCGGACATCGCGGCCCTCGCGAAGGACCCGCGCTCGAGCGCCGACGACCGGCGGTACGTGCGCCAGAAGGTCGAGCGCGCGCGGTGGGTCATCGACGCGGTCCACGAGCGCGGTGAGACGCTCCTGCGCGTCGCGACGGCGGTGTTCGAGCGCCAGCGCGCGTTCCTCGCCGTCGGCCCCAGCGCCCTCGCGCCGCTGCGCATGGGGGAGGTCGCAGAGGACCTGGGCCTCGCGACGAGCACGATCAGCCGCGCGGTCGCAGGCAAGTACGTCCAGACCTCGTACGGCGTGCAGCCGCTGCGCGCCTTCTTCCAGAGCTCGGCCTCGGAGGACGGCGCTGCGCCTGCGCGCGACGCGGTGCGGGACAGGGTGCGGGAGCTCATCGCGGCGGAGGACGCCGCGGCCCCGCTCTCGGACGACGCGGTCGTCGAGCGCCTCGGCGCGGAGGGCACGTCGATCGCGCGCCGCACCGTGGCGAAGTACCGGAAGGAGCTCGGCATCCCGAGCAGCTACGAGCGCAAGCGCGGGTGATGGGCGCCGGCCTGCGCGCCGGCCTCAACCTTGGCGGCCGTCCGTCGACGGCGATAGCATCGGCGGATGCGCAACGTTCGCTGTGAGGTCGCCTACGACGGGAGCCGGTTCTACGGCTGGCAGCGCCAGGACGGCTTCGAGAGCGTGCAGGGCGCCCTCGAGGACGCGCTCGCCGCGCTGCTGGACACCGTCGTCTCCGTGCAAGGCGCCGGTCGCACGGACACCGGCGTGCACGCGCTGCGCCAGGTCGCGCACTTCCACGTCGATACGAAGCTGCCTGACGACCGGCTGCGCCACGCGCTGAACGCGCACCTCGCGGAGGGCGCGCTCGTGCGGCGCCTCGAGACCTGCCGGGACGACTTCCACGCGCGCTTCCACGCCGTGGGCAAGCGCTACCTGTACCTGACCGCGACGACGCGCTTTCGGCCGCCGTTCGCGCGGAGCATGTGCCATTGGACCTCGTGGAGCCTCGATCGGCGCGCCATGGCCGAGGCCGCGCAGGTGCTCGTCGGGACCCAGGACTTCAAGGCCTTCGGCAACACGGGCTCCGCGCGCAAGACGACCGTGCGCACGATCTGGCGCGTCCGGATCGTCGCGCGGCGCGAGCGCTTTGCCATCGTCGTCGAGGGCGACGGCTTCCTCTACAACATGGTGCGGACGATCGCTGGGACGCTGATCGACGTCGGCAAGGGGCGGCTCACCGTCGCGGATGTCAGGGACGCGCTCGCGAGCGGTGAGCGCGAGCGCGCCGGCCCGACGGCGCCCGCGGAGGGCCTCTATCTCGCCCGCGTGTTCTACGACGAGCCGACGTTCCACGGCCCGGACGGCGGCGCGCGCAGCGCGCCCGGGATGTTCGGTTCCGGCTGACGCGGCCGGCGGCCGTCCGGGGGCTTCCCCGCCCGTGCGGGCCGCCGTCCGGGTAGAATCCAGGCGCGGCATGGAGTGGCACAAGCGATTCGATTCTGAGGCAGGCACGTTCCGCCTCACGGCGACGGACAAGGCGAGCGCGCTCGCCGAGGTCGTGCGCGGCCTCGTCGACGTCGCGGCGCTCGACCCGGCGTTGGCGGACGACGCGCTCGCGACGCTGCTCGCGCGCGAGGAGATCGCGTCGACCGGGGTCGGGATGAACGTCGCCATCCCGCACGTGCGCTTGCACGGCCTGCAAGAGGCCGTTTGCAGCCTCTCGATCGCGCCTGCGGGCATCCCCTGGGCCGCGGTGGACGGCGAGCCCGTCCAGCTCCTGTTTGTCGTCCTGCGCCCGGGTGAGGCGACGGATCTGCACGACCCAGAGGACCACCTGGAGATGATGCGCTGGATCGCGAGGCTCGCGCGGGACCCGGACTTCCGGGCGGTCGCGCTCCAGGCGGAGAGCCGGCAAGCGCTCATGGGGCTCCTGAAGGACATGTGCACAGCACAGTGAGCGGAACGTGATGCCCGACGTCGACTCCGTCTCGAAGCGCACCAAGGTCGTCAACCGGGCCGGCCTCCACGCCCGGCCTTGCCATGCGGTGGTCTCCTTGGCGCTTAAGCACCCGGCTGAGCTCCGAGTGCGCGTCGGCCACGAGGCGCGCAGCGTCAACGGCAAGAGCATCATCGACCTGATGACGCTCGAGGCGAGCGAAGGGACCGAGCTCGAGTTCACGGCGTCGGGGCCAGGCGCAGAGGCGCTCGTCGATGCGCTCGTCGCGCTGGTCGCCGCGGGCTTCAGCGAGCCGCGCTGAGCCGCGCCAAAGCGCGCCATGAGGGCGCGCTCAGCGCGCGCCGCGTCCCCACGCGGGACGGACGTCGCGCCTGCCTTGCGAGCGGAAAAGTGTTCTCGATCGCGCCTGAGGGCCGCGAGGAGGGGGCTCGCGTGCGCTTTTCCGAGCCACATGCTCAACCTTGGGCACGGATCGCGCCGACCTCTATCGCGAGGCCGCTGGGGCACCGCCCCCCTCATCAGCGGCCCGTCCAACCCGCACACGGGCAGCGATCGTGTTCAAGAGCAGAAAGAGCGTCGTCGGACTCGACATCGGGTCCTCGGTGGTGAAAGCCATCGAGATCTCACTCGAAGGTCACGAGCCCGTTATCACCGGCTTCGGCCGCGCGGAACTCCCCCCAGGCGGCAGCGTCGAGGAGGCGATCCGGCAGATCTTCAAGGAGCAGAAGTTCCGCACCAAGAAGGTCGTCACCGGCGTCTCCGGGCAGGAGACGGTCGTGCGCTACGTGCCCATGCCTCGCATGAGCGACACGGAGCTGAAGCAGGCCATTCAGTTCGAGGCCGACAAGATCGTCGCTTCGGACGAGGAGGTTGTCCTCGACTGCCAGCCCTTGGGCACGCGCGGCGAGGGCGAGAACTCGACGATGAACGTGCTCGTCGCGGCCTGCCAGCTCGATCACCTGCAAACGCAGGCGAAGATGATCCAGCGGCTCGGCCTGACGCCGATCGCGATCGACCTCGACCTCTTCGCCGTCGCGAACGCGTGGGAGCTCTGCGGGCTCCCCGAAGAGGACATGCCCGAGGGCGGCGGTGAGCGCGCGGTCGCGCTCGTCGACGTCGGCGCGCGCGGCACCTCGATCAACGTAATGCGCGGCGGGATGAGCTGCTTCAGCCGCGAGATCCCGATCGGCGGCGCGAGCATGACCCAGGCCGTCTCACGGCGCCTCGGCGTCGAGGGCTTCGAAGCCGAGGCCATCAAGCGCTCGTCCGAGGCGCACGCGGCGGAGGTCCATACGGCGATCACGCCTGTGCTCGAAGACCTCGCGAGCGAGCTCATGCTCTCCATGGACTACGTCGAGCACAACGAGCAGATCCAAGTGCATGAGGTGCTCCTCTCTGGCGGCGGGATGCTCGCGCCCGGCGCCGTGCAATACATCGAACAGGCCGTGCAACGCCCCGCGCGTGCGTGGCACCCCCTCGAGAGCCTGCGCGTCGATGTGAACCGCCTCGACGTCCAGGAGCTCGAAGCTTGGGCCCAGACGCTCGTCGTCGCCGTCGGCCTCGCGGCCAGGGTGCGCCAACAATGATCACGATCAACCTCCTCCCCGACGAATTCCGCCGCCGGGCCCAGACCCCGGTGCGCATGGTCGCCGCGATTGGCGCGGCCGTGCTCATCAACGCGGGTCTGTTCTCCTGGTGGTGCTACCTCCACTTCGGCGTCCGCGCGAACGTCGAGACGACGCGCTCCGTGCTGCAGCTCGACATGGACGGCCTGAAGCCGCAGGTCGACTATCACGAGGCCCTGCAGAAGGAGATCGCGACCCGCTCTGGCCGCGAGAAGACCCTCGCCGAGATCACGAGCAACCGCGTCCTCTGGACGAAGGTCGTCGACGAGCTCTGCGACGTCGTCCACGCGGGCCGCGAAGGCATCGAGCACTACGTCTGGTTCGATGACATCCAGGTCAAGATGGAGGACGCTGGCGCCGGTCGCCGGCGCTCCTCGTTCGGTAGCTTGAAGGCCGCGGGTCACTCAGGTTCGAGCGAGTACGAGCAGGTGGCGAACTTCCTCGAGGACATCGAGGACCCGGACCTGTCGCAGCTCATGAAGTCGCTGAACAAGCCCTCTGACCTCGAGGCCAAGAAGAACGAGCCCGACGAAGACCTGATCCCCTCGGTCAACTGGTCGTTCCCGCTCGAGCTCGAGCTGAAGTCGCCGGATGAGCGCAACGGCACGGTGAAGAAGGTCGAGAAGCCCGCGAAGAAAGAGCCCGCTGCGAACGCGGCCGCGCCGAAGGAGGCCAGCAAGTGAGCGACAAGAAGGTCTGGGGCGCAATCGCCGCCGGCGGCCTGCTCGTGGCAGGTGTGTTCGGTTATCTCGTCCAATCCGAGAAGAAGTCGATCGAAGAGTCTGGCGTCGCCGTCGCGACGTTGCGGACCCAGATTGACAAGTCCCGCAGCACGATTCGTGGCACGCCCGATCTCGAGCGTGAGGTCATCGTGCTGCGCGAGATCGCGGAGCGCATCCGCGAGGTCCTGCCCGATACGAAGGACTTGAACGACCTCATCCGCAACTTCCAGGACTACTCCAGGGAGACGGGGGTGCGGCCCTCTTCCTTCAAGCCGAAGGACGCAGCGAAAGACCGCGCGAGAGGTAAGGCCTCGTCCGCCTTCGAGAAGGTCGCGTACACGCTGACGCTCGAGGCGGACCTGTTCCAGTTCCTCGAGTTCCTCAACCGGATCGAGACGCACCGGCGCTTCATGTCCGTCAACTCCTTCAAGATCGACGCGACGACGCGGCGCAAGCTCGAGGAGGACGGCGTGGCGTCGCACAGGGTCACGATGGAGGTCGAGACGTACAAGTATGTGCCCCGCAGCACCGATGCGCAGGAAGTGCGGATCGAGGGCTACGAGCGCAAGCGCGACCTCTTGGCGGGCGAGATCAATCGCCGACGTCAAGCGCTGACCTTGGCGACGTACCAGTATCGCGGCCCGCGCGGCAGGCGCGACCCGCTGATCGACCCGCGTGTCCCTGCGCGTGTCGATGACCCGGACGCTTGGACCGTGCAGCGGCAGATGGAGGAGGTGGATGAGCTCATCCGCCGCCTCGACGAGGCGCGCGCGTTCTGGGACGCGTCGAAGGCCGCCGAGAGCGTGCTCGACCGCATGGTGCAACGCAGCGAGCTCGAGAAGACGCTCGCGCTCCTCGAGGAGGACATGCGCCGCATCGATACCGGGAACAAGGTGAGCTACAAGCCGGCAGAGAAGCGGCTGCAGCTCAGCGTCGTCGAGCCGCTCGCGGCGCTGCGCGCCGAGCTCGAGTCCAGCCGCGCGATCGCTGGTCCCTCGCGCGAGGCGCTGGAGCAGGTCGGCGGCGCGATGGAGCGCCACATCCTTGCCGGTGAATACGAGGCCGCGCTTGACGCCTACAAGGCGCTCGCGTCCGGGCTCGACCTGATCCAGCGCGATCCACCGCGCGAGGAGCTCGCAGACTGGCTGCGCCAGCTCGCGTTCGACGCGGAGACCCTGCGTGACTTCGCCAAGATCAAGCTCGAGATCGGTGGCTACGCGATCATCGAGGACAACCCGCCCGTCGTGATCATCAACGGCCGCTCGCGGACCATCGGTGACCCGGTCGGGAACGAGCTCCTCGTGCACGCCATCCACCCAGCCGAAGTGGACTTCGTCTTCCGCAAGGTGATCTTGACCCGTCAGTACTGATCTCGCGGCCACGCGGCGAGCGCGCTTGAGCGCACGTCGTATGGCCACCCCAAACATGGCCGCTCCGTTGTGGTGAGCGTCGCGGCCACTCGAACAACAGATCCGAAAGCAGCCGCCCGGTTCCCGGGCGGGGAGGAATCGTGGTGAACCCCATTCAGACCAAAGTCATTTCCGCGGCGATCTTCGCCTGTTTCATGGCGTCCGCGACGGCGCAGGTGCCGAGCCTCGACGCTCGTGTCAGCCTGAGCATCCTGGAGCGGCCGCTGTCCCAGGTCGTGCAGGAGCTGCGCGACAAGTCCGGCGCGAACATCGTGCTCCTCGAGGGAGGCAACCAAGTCGTCCGCGACTTGCAAGTGTCCGACATCTATTGGCGCGACGCGCTCGACTATGCGGTCGAGCTCGCGGGCTGCGTCGTCGAGCAGGACAAGTCCGGCGTGCTCTCGATCACGAAGCCTGTACGCGTCGGGTTCGAGTTCATCGACCAGGACATCAATGAGATCATCACGGCCATCTCGAAGGCCGCCAAGGCCAACGTCATCGTCGGGCCGGAGGTGACGGGCACCCTGCGCGTGCGCCTCGAAGACGTCCCGTGGCGCGCGGCGCTCGAGGAGATCGTCAAGACGCGTGGCTACACCGTCGTCGAGGAGCAGCGCAACATCCTGCGCGTCGTCGACCCGGTCAGCCTCGAGAAGCAGAAGGTCACGAAGAGCTATCAGCTGCGCTACGTCCGCCCGAAGAGCGTGCGCGTTCCGCTGATCAAGTCAGAGTTCATCGAGGGCAACGACAAGGCGCCCACGGGGCCCGCGACGCAGCACTTCACTGTCCTCGAGGCGCTCCGCAAGGCGCTCTCGAGCCAAGGTGAGCTCGACTTCATCGAGACGCAGAACGTCATCATCGTGCGCGACACGATCCAGGTGCACGAGACGATCCAAGAGGTGCTCCGCCGCCTCGACGTCGAGCCCGCGCAGGTCTTCGTCGACCTCAAGTTCGTCTCGACGAGCAACACGGACGTGCTGAACCTCGGCGTCGACTACGGCGACAGCGGCCCGCGCGTGTCGGTGTCGGGCGGCCAGATCCCGATCGAGCTGCCGTTCAGCGTCGGCGGCTCGGGCTGGGAAGACGGCATCATCGCGAGCGACTTCGGCCGCGGCCCGGTCGCGGGCGACGCCGGCGGCGTGAACGCGGGTACGACCGTCGTCCCGGACACGATCTTCGGCGCGCTGTCGTTCACCCAGGTCCAAGCGACGCTGCGCCTCCTGCAGCGCGACACCGAGACCGAGATCATCCAGGCGCCGAAGATCATCACGATGGACGGCAACGAAGCGACGATCTTCGTCGGCGAGACGGTCCGCTACGCGGAGGCGAAGTCGGAGCAAGGTCAGGCCGGCGGCTTGCAGCTGACGGTCCAAGAGGCCTCGGGCTCGCCCGTCGAGATCGGCTTCCAATTGCTCGTGCGCCCGAACGTGATCCCCGGGACGCGGAAGATCGCGATGGAGGTCATCCCCAAGGAGACGAGCCTCTCCGGCACCGGCTCCTCGAACCTCGCGCCCGCGGGCTTCGACGTCTTTACGGTCGGCTCGGCTGGCGCCGAGGGCACGATCGCGCTCCCGCGCACGCGCTCCTCGACGATGATCACCCAGATGTTGCTCGAGAGCGGCCAGACCGCGGTGATCGGCGGCTTGACGACGGACGCGGACGCCGAGACGGTCACCCGTGTGCCCTTCATCTCGCGCATCCCGCTGCTCGGCGAGCTGTTCAAGCACCGCTCGCAGCAGCGCGACCGCCGCAGCCTCTTGATCTTCGTGACGCCGTCCCTCGTGCACAGCGCGCAGGACACGGAGTTCCTGCTCCAGCAGGAGCTGCAACGTCGCCGTTCGCGCCTCGCGGACGAGGTCGAGGCGCTCGTCGATCCGGACGCGACGGTCAACTGAACGGAATGACCGGGCCGCCTCAGCGGCCCGGTCCTAGACCTCGCCGTGGGGGGGGCTGCCGCCTCCCTCGGCGTGCTGCCCCCCGCTCCCCCCAAAAAAGGAGCCCCTGCCCCGGGGCTCCGACCGGGCCGCCCCGTAGGCCCGGCGCACGGCCAGCGCGCCCCCTTCTGCTGGCCGTGCACCCTCCTGGGGGGCCCTCCCGACTCGGGAGGGCTCCCCTTTTGCTCAAATTCCGGCTGTGTCATCGACTCGCGGCCCCGGAATCCGCAGCATGGGCGCAGCGCCGCAGCCTTCGCCGTGGCGCGTTGACCCGAACCCAACTTCCACCGACCCGCGCGACCGTAAGAACTGGTCCGGGTCGTCCCGTAGGGGCACTACGCCCCAACTGAAAACCCCGCTCCCGCAAGGGGGCCTTCTCCGGACCCCAGCCGCCGCGAGCGGCGCCCGGCCTGAGCAGTCCTGACCTCGCCACCGCTGCTGCGCCCCCAAGGCGCGCCGGATGGGGGCGAGCGGGTCACTGCCATGCTCCGCGCCCTCGGCTCCGTCGGCCCCCGGCTCCGCGTCATCTGCGCCCTGTCCGTTCCCGTCGCGCGTCGCCCTTTCGAGGGCGGCGACTGCCCGGAACGGACCTCGCGCGGCGCGTCGAGTCGGGCGGTCGACCTGGCCCCGCGCAACGGCGCCGTCCGGATCGCAATCCATGAACGAACACCTCCTTCCGGGCGACGTGAGCCCGGCCGACTCCGATGATCGGGGCCATTCACACACCGACGACGCAGACGCAACCTCCTCAGATTCTGAGCGCGGCGGCGCGTCGGGCGGTGGCTTTGGCGCTGGCCTCGATGATGACCTAGGGGCGACGGCGCCGAGGCCGGCGAAGGCCTCGTCGCGCGCGAGCGCCCCATCGCAGAGGGATCCGCAGGGTCTCCCGAAGGGCCCCGCAGAGGGCCCCGCAGAGGGCCTCCCGAAGGGCGCTCTGAAGGGCGCTCCTAAGGGCGCCAGTGCAGGCAAGGCCTCCGCCGAGGGCGGCGATGACGACGACCAAGGCGCGGCTGCGCCGCCCGCCGGCAAGAAGAAGGCGCGTCGCAAGCGTAAGAAGGCGGCCTCGAAGGCGAGCGCCGCCAAGGCCGAGCCGAGCCTGAGCTCCGCGGAGCAAGCCACGGAGGTGTCGGCGTCGAGCGCCGACCTCGCCGCGCAAGCGGACGAGGAGGCCGCCGAGGCCACAGGGTCGCCCGCGGCCGACGCCAAGCCCACGGCGCCGCGTAACTCCGGTCGCAGCGCCCTCGTCGCGCGCAAGGGAGGGGCGGCTGCGCAGACCCGTGACGTCGATCAGCTCCCGTTTGCCGAGCCCGACACGGCGGCCCCCGCGAGCGCGTTGGCGAACGGCGCCGGCGTCGGCGTCGATGACGATGACGATGACGATGCTCCGCCTGAGCTCGACCTCGCCGCGGCCGTCGCCGAGGCTGAGCGCCGCCGCAAGAAGCGCCGCTCGCGTCGTCGTAAGCCGAGCGCTGGTCACGCAGATGCCGCTGGCGCCGCAGCTGACGAGCGCGGTGCGGTCGAAGGTGCAGAGGCAGAGCCGGGCGAGCGCGAACCCGAGGACAGCGCCGACGCGGAGTCGATCGAG
>JAWKUK010000003.1:0-732150 GCA_041398605.1 Planctomycetota bacterium | reverse complement strand
CCACGGACACGTGGAACCTCTGGCACGAGGGTCACATCGATCCGCTGTTCCAGCGTTTGATCGACGCGTACGTCACGCTGCACGGCGTCGACCCTGACCGCGTGTACCTGATGGGGTACTCGGCCGGCGGCGACGGCGTGTATCAGCTCGCCCCGCGCATGGCGGACCGCTTCGCGGCGGCGGCGATGATGGCCGGGCACCCGAACGAGTCGCAGCCGCTCGGGCTCCGCAACCTGCCGTTTGCCCTCTTCATGGGCGGCAAGGACGCGGCCTACGACCGCAACGCGGTGGCGGCGCGCTACGGCGCGCGTCTGGACGAGCTCGCCGCGGCAGATCCGGGCGGCTACGTCCACAAGCTGACGATCTACCCCGAGAATGGGCACTGGATGGACGGCAAGGACAAGGAAGCGCTGCCGTGGATGGCGGCGTTCCGGCGCGACCCATGGCCGAAGCGCGTCGTGTGGCTCCAGGACGACGTGACCCACACGCGCTTCTATTGGCTGGCGGTGCCCGCGTCCGAGGCCATCGCAGGCCGCATGGTCACGGCGACGGTCGAGGGCCAGGTGATCACGCTCGACGCGCCCGACACGAAGGCGCTGACCCTGCGCCTCTCCGACCGCCTCTTGAGCCTCGACCAGGCGATCACGGTGAAGCTGGGCGGGCGCGAGGTGTTCTCGGGGGTCGTCCCGCGCACGCGGGCGGCGATCGAGGCCTCCCTCGCCGAGCGCCTGGACCCGCTGAGCGTGGCGACGGCGCTCCTCCCGTTGTCGCTCTGAGAGCGCGCGCTTTGACCCGCGCCCGGGCGGTGGCGCTCGGCGCGCGGGCTCGGGGCGGCACTTCGGGGACCTCTGGGTGGAAAGGGGGGGCGCCGATTCGGCAGCCTGGGGCCATGCCTTTGCCTCGCCTCACCACGCTCGTGCTCGTTGGCCTCGTCGTCCGCGCGCCCCAAGATCCATTCGTCCCAGTCGGGCACCCCGACGAGCCTGACGAGGTCATCGCGGCTCGGCTGGCGCCCGGTGACGCATACAAGGAGCACTCCTCGATGCTGCACCTCGTCGTGCGCTGGGACCATCTGCCGGCCTTCGACGGGCGCCTTGGACCTGGAGAGACCGAGGTCGCCCTCACCGCACTGCGCTGGGCGCCGCGCGCGCCGGGGCGGCTCTACGCGGGGCGCTCCAGCGCTTGGCCCGACGAGATCGAAGAGCGCCTCCTCGAGCGCGCCAACGCCCCGTTCCACCCGGACCCCAACTATCGGTACGAGCCCTTCGAGGCGGCGCCTGGCGCACCGTGGCCTGATTCGCGGCGCGGCTTCCGTGTCGTCCTGCCCAGCGGCTTGCACGTCTTTGCGTTGAATCACCCCGCTGTTCCGACCGCGGCTTCGGGCCTCTCGTTGATGGTGCATGACCCCGCGACCGGCGCCTGCTCGCCAGAGCCGCTGACCTTGACGCGGCGCTGGTCCGGCGAATCGAGCGACGGGCCCGAAGCTTGGCTCGCCGACCTCGAGGGGGACGGCGTGGCAGAGCTGGCCTTCGTGTGCACCTTCCACAACGGCACCGACATCAACGGTCGGGGCCGCGTGTGGCTGCGCGTCGGCGATGACCTGCGGCTCGAGGTCGTGCGACACACGGCGTGGGACGAGCTCTATTCCGTCGATTCCCGCGGGGGCGAGGGGATCGTGCGCGTGCGGCTCGTGCGGTGCGCCGACGGCGCCCTGCGCGAGGACGCGTGGTTCGAGAACCCTGCGTTCGGCGAGGGGCCGCGCGCCCTCCCGCCGAACTATGCCAGGGGCATTCGCGAGCAGGCCGCGCGCAATGAGCCGGTCATGGCCGTGGTGCCGTACGTGCGCTGACGGTCAGCGCGCGACGCCCATCTCGGTCAGCAGGTCACGGGCGCCGTAGACGTCGCCCGTGATCCAGAGCACGTAGCGCACGTCGACGCCGATCGAGCGGCTATAGCTCTGGTCCCAAGCGAAGTCGTTGATCGTCGCCTCGAAGCAGCGGTCGAAGTTGACGGCCACGAGGCGGCCCCGTGCGTCCATCACGGGGCTGCCCGAGTTCCCGCCCGTCGAGTCCGTGTCGTACAGGATCGCGACCGGCACTTGGCCCAGGCGCGGGTGCACGAAGCGCCCGAAGTCGCCGGCCGCGTACTTCGCCAGGACCGGCGCAGGCGTGATGAACGGCTCGACGCCGGTGGTCTTCTCGATCACACCGCGCAAGGTCGAGATCGGCGTCCGCACGACTGCGTCCGCGGGGGAGTAGCCGCGCACGTGGCCGCAAGTGAAGCGCAGCGTCGCATTGGCGTCTGGCACGAAGTCCGTCGCCAGGAAGCCCTGCTTGACGTCGACGAGGTCACCGTAGAGGCGGTTGAGGCGCCCGTCGCGCTCCTTCGCGACGTCGCGCAGGTCGACAAACGTCGGATAGAGCGCGATGACGAGCTTCAACAGGGGATCGCTCATCGCCGAGAGCTCTTCCGGAGACTTCGTGAGGCACTCCTCGATGAAGCTCGCGTCGCCGAGCCGCGTCGCGTCGAAGAGCTCGTCGGCGCGCGCCGCGAGGTCCGCTGGCGACGCCAAGAGCTGTGCGAGCGCCGGGAGCGCCCGCGCGCTCGGCACCTGCGCGAGCCGCTCGAGCATGCCGGCGAGCATGACCCGATCCGTCGGTCCGTGCCAATCGCTCAAGGCGCCCTTGATGCGTTGCACGGACTGCGCGAAGTTGCGGTCCATGTACGTGGACTCGCGCTCGAGGTCCGCCTTCTGGCGCTCGATCGCGGCCTCGTAGACGAAGTGTCCGAACGAATAGGCGCGGCAGGCGGTGCGCAGCTGCCCCAAGTTCAGCTCGAACGGGCCGGCAGCCGTCAGCTCCGCGTACACCGCGTCGATGTCCGCGAGCGTCGTGCCGTACTTGGCCTTGCGCGCCGGGTCGGCTTCGATGTAGGCCTGCAACGCGGCCTCCTGGCCCGCGCGCCCCGCCACGATGGCCGCGCGACGCAGGCCCTGGAGCTGCCCGCGAGAGCGCTTCTCGACGTTGGCGAGGGACTTGCTGCGCGACGAGTGCTGGATCGCAACGGCGCGGTCCTCGGCGCCTGCGGCGTCCATGACACCGATCTGCCACTGATAGAGGTCGACCGTCATCGGGAGCCGCACGTCCTCCTCGTAGCGCAGGAAGCTCGCCGTCTTGTGCCGCGCCGTGCGCCCGGGATACCCGAGCATGAACACCGCGTCGCCTTCATCGACGCCCTCGGGCTCCACTTGAAGGAAGCGCTTCGGGTGATAGGGGACGTTCTCCGGCGCGTACGTGGCCGATCCGCCATCCGGCGCCGTATAAGCGCGCATGAACGAGAAGTCGCCGGTGTGGCGCGGCCACTCCCAGTTGTCGACGTCGCCGCCGAAGTTGCCGACAGACGCCGGCGGCGCGAAGACGAGGCGCACGTCCTTCAGGTAGGTGTACAAGAAGAGCACGTACGACTTGCCCGCGAACATCTCGGCGACCTCGGCGCGCAAGCCAGGGTTCTCGCGCTCGGCGGCGGCCTCCAGCGCCTTGCGCTGCTGCTCGATCGCCTTGGTGCGCGCGAGGAACGGCATGTCGTCGGTCACGACCGACAGGACCTCGGCCGAGATGTCGCGATAGCCCTCGGTGATGCGCACGACGTAGTCGGGCGCCGGGATCTCTTGCGCGCGGGTCGCAGCGCTGAAGCCGTTGGTCAGGAGATCGTTGGCCGCGGTGCTGGCCTTCTGGATCGCCTCGAAGGCGCAGTGGTGGTTCGTCAGGATCAGCCCGTTGTCGGAGACAAACGACCCCGTGCACGTGTTCACTCGGCAGATGCCGTCGACGAGGCTGACGCCGTTCGGGTTGAACAGGTCCTCGGCTGTGAGCTCCAGCCCGCGCGCAGCGAGGTCCAGGCCGGGGAGCGCGCTCATCGGGTACATGCCCTCTTCGAACGTCGGCGCGCTCTTTGTGCTCGGGGCGCCCGGCCCGAGCCCGAGCCCGAGCCCGAGCCCGAGGCTGACGCTGACGCTGACGCTGACGCTGAGGGATGCGGGTCCGAGCAGGCTCGGGAGGAACGGGAGGAGCGAGATCGGCATGGCGCTGCGGGGTCCTTCGGGGGGGCGCGGTGCGGTGCAGGGTCCGGCCGCGCCGCGCTGGCGGCCTACCGAAGCTGCGTTCGAGGTCGACGACTCTAACCCCGCGATTGATACCGAGCAACGCAGCTCAGTCGCTGACGAGCCGCGTCGCTGACCCAAACGACTCGTGCGGCCGCTCCGCCAGGAAGGACCACGCGCTGGCGTAGGGCTCAACGAGGTCGCGCGGGTCGTACAAGACCCCGGCGAACGACGACGGAGCCGCCAGGTAGTCCTCGGGCATGACATGGCGCAGCGTCGTGACGGCGTCGCTCGGCACGCCGAGCGCGAGCACTGCGAGCCCCTTGCGCCGGGCCTCGACGAGCAGCGGCCGCGCGGCCGTGGGCAGCGGGCGCTGTGCGAGGGCGCGCGCCGCCTCCAGGACCCCGCGCGTGGCCTCGGCGTCGAGTGGCGCTCGCACGGTTACGAAGCGCTGCAAGGCCATCAGTTCGTGCGCGCCCGTGAACGCGAGCACGAGCGGCACCGAAGCACACAGCGCGGCTGCGCGCTGCGCCCAGCGAGATCGGGTGTGTACGCGCCGCAGCTCGGCGCGGACGCCGCGCGCGACCGCGACCACGCCGATTCCGGCCAGCATCGTCGCGACGACGAGGGGCACGACCAGGAAGCGCGGAAGGAGCGGCAAGCCGGACTTGAAGGGCAGGGCATAGAACGCGATCACGGCCCCGGCGGTGCACGTCAAAGCCAGGAGCGCCCCAACGCTCCGGCGCGCGAGCGTCAGAGCGCCTAGGAGCGCTGCGAGCACGACGCCGCCCTGCAAGACCTCCGCCAGGTTCGACGCGACGCGCGGGAGGTAGCGCGGCAGGGCGAGCCAAAGCGGCCGCGCGGCCTCGCCGATCGCGTGCCGCGACCCGTAGCTCGCCGTGGAGCGGAAGCTGAACCATGCGTCGCCGGTCAGGGCGCGGTCGAACGCGAGCCACATTGGCAGCGCGACGGCCCCGAGCGCCCCTGCGACCAGCATGGGGCGGATCCACGGCGCGCAGCCGGGCGCGCGCGCGCGCGTCGCCCAAAGCAGCGGCGCTGCGGCGAGGAGCCCGAGGGCGATGGGCCACGCGTCAGGGCGAGAGAGCCCCGCGGCCATGAGCAGCGCGCCGCTGATGACGCTCGCGCGCAGGGACGGGCCGCGCAGCGCCGAGCGCGCCGCGAGCGCCAGCCAGAAGGTCTGCAACGTCACGGCGCTGCCGCCGATCGCCTGATGCACCCAGAGCGGGTGCAACGCGAGCAGCGCTAGGGTCGCGCGCCCCGCGACGCGGCCGGCGTTCGACGGCTCGCCGCGCTCGCCAAGCTCGAGCAGGGCTGCGACCGTGCGCGCGACGAGCGCAGCAGCGAGCCCCGAGAGGGCGATCCACGTCCAAGCGAGCACCTGAAAGCTGTGGGTCGCTTGCCAAAGCGCGCCGTGCAGCAAGATGAGCAGCGGCTTGGGCGCGGCCTCGTGCATCGAGGTCGGGTGGGGGACGCCGGCGAGCAGCTTGCGCCAATACTCGACGTAGTGGTACGTGTCCCCGTCGAGCTGCAGGCCCACGAGCGCGTGGACGAGCGCGGCCGGAATCATGGCCATGAGCGCGAGGGCGAGCAGCGGGTCGCGGCGGCCGACAACGCAGCTCGCCGAAGCAACGGGCACTTCGGCGCTGGCGTCGTGGAGCCCCGCGAACAACGGCTCGACGAGGCGCCGACGTGCATCGCGCTGCGCGTGCAGGGCGGAGCGCTGGTCGCGGGCGCCCTTGCTGTCACGGCTCATGGCGTTGTTCGCTCGGCGCGGGGGGCGCCGAGGATGTCCAGCCAGGGGGTCAGCGCGGCGTGCGACGAGGGCGCGCGCGGCCTCTAGCGCTTGGCGCCGGACCTCCTCCAAGAGGATGTAACGGAACGCGCCCGTCCGCCCGATCAACGTCAACCCGCGCGCTTGCGCCGCCAGCGTCGCGAGGGCGCGCCGCACGTCCTCTTGGGCCAAGTCGTACATGGGGTAGCCGAAGCGAGTCCGCATGACCCGCAGTGTGCCGAACGCGTCGGGCGGGAGGCCATAGACCGCGCCGATCCGCGCGACGAGCCGCGCGCGCAGCGCCTCCTCCGGCTCCCGCCACACGGGGTCGTCCTCGGCGCACGCGACCTCGACGGTCAGCAGCGTCTGCCCCGGCGGCGCGGCCTCGGGGTTCGCGAGCTTCTGCTCGCTGAGGCGGTAGAACTCGAACTCCGGCCCCGGGAACCACGTCAGCAGCCGATCGAGCACGCGCGTGCGGTGCACCTCCAGGAACCCGAGGATGACGGGCCGGAAGCGCAGCGCGCGCAACGCCGACAGGTCCACCCCCGTCGCGAGCGCGGCGAGCACCGGCGGCGGCAGCGTACTCAGGACCTCGGCGCAAGCGACTTGCGTCGCCTCGCTGTCGCGGGTGTACGTGACCGAACGCACGGCGCCGTCGACGACGTTCAGCGCGCGGACCTCGGCCCCCAGCACGAGCCGCGGCCCGAGGCGCGCGGCGAGGACGTCCGAGGCGTGGCGGATGCCGCGCCGCGGAATGACGTGGTGCACGAGCCCTTGCCCAGGCATGGTCTGGATCGAACGGCGCGTGACCGTGCCCAGGACCTTGCGCGCGAGCACGCCGAGGGTCGGCGGCGGCACCCGATCGACGAAGTCCACCGAGATCGCGTCAGGCGACGCGCCGGCCCACTTCGATACGAGCGGCGCCAAGATGTCATCGGTCAACGCGCGGCCGTAACACGTCTCGAAGAACTGCTGCGCGGTCCGACAGCGCTTCCGCGGGCGCTCGCCCCGTAGCAGCCCGAGCCCCGCGCCGAGCGCGTAGCGCGGGTTGGTCATCAGCCCGAACGGGAACGCGCGCAGCTTGCCCGCGCTGTAGATGCTCTCGGCGTAGGGGACGTGCACACACGCGTCCTCGATGCCGAGCTCCGCGGCGAGCCGGTTCGTGATGTAGTGCGGTCCAAAATCGTACTGGTATCCGTCGCTCTCGTACGTGCGCGCGAGTCCGCCCGCGGTGTCCGCGCGCTCCAGCACGAGCACGTCTTCGCCGCGCTCCATGAGCTCGACCGCCGCGACGAGGCCCGCGAAGCCCGCGCCGAGCACGACGACGCGTCCGCGCTCCGGTCCGGTCACGACCGCTTGGCGTTCCAAGCCGGGGTCTCGAGGTAGGGCCGCTGCACGACCAAGAGCGCCGTCTCGCCGAGCCCGAAGCCGGGCAACACACAGCCGAGGCGCCGCAGGGGGCCGAAGGCCGGCGTCGTCTCGCCCGCCTTGTTCAGGTCGAAGTAGGTCTGCCAGACGCGGACGCGGAACCCCTGGTAGCCGAAGAGCGCGACGAGCGCAGGCAGGTCGTAGGGGCGCAGGTGCGTGGGGTCGTCGTAGAACGCCCAGCGCGAGCCGAGGACCCGCGCCAGGAGCCCGCCTGCGTTCATCGTGCTGATGAGCGCGTAGCCGCCGGGGCGCAGGACGCGCTTGACCTCGTTCACAGCCGCGAGGTCGTCGGGCAGGTGCTCGATCACGTCATGCATGATCACAGCGTCGAACGAGTCGTCTGGCCAAGGGATGCGCTCGCAGACGTCCCCGAGGCGGACGTCGATCGTGCGGTGTTCGGCCTCGGCGCGGGCGCGCGCGATCAAGAGCGCCTCATCGGCGTGGTCCAGGCCCGACGCCTGGTAGCCGCCTTCCTCCAAGGCGCGCATCAAGTAACCCGCGCCGGCGCCGATGTCGAGCACGTGGCCTGACGATAGCCCCGCAGCGCGGAGCCGTCGAACGACCTCGGCGTGCGAGCGGCGCTTGCCCGGGTGATCGTCGAAGTAGGCGCGCTCGAAATAGCGGCGGTCGTAGCCAGGCCCGGGCGAAATGGCGGCGCTGCCGCCAGCGGCCTCTGTGACGTCTCGGCGGTCGCTGGGAGGCGCGGGGTTCACGTGTTACCCCCTTGGCCGCCGTTGTCGGAGATCGGAGCGCGCAGGTCGACGGCCGCGACCGGCGCATGGGCGCGCGCGACGCTCGGCGTGTGGCCCTGCGCGACGCCCAACGCGAGGCCCTGCGGGCGAGCGACCGCGCTCGGCTGCGCCGCGAGGCCCGGGACAAGCGGCCTGCCCGTCAGGATCCCGCGTGCAAAGCCGATATGCCACGCCGCGCCGCCGAGGGCCGCGAGGCCGAGGTGCAGCGGCAAGTCGCGCGCACTGAGCCCGCCGCGCAAGAGGGTCCGGCAGGCCAGCGAGAGCGCGATGACGACGAGCGCCAGCGCCGCGAGCGGCGCCTCGAGCGCGGCCCAGCACCACGCCGCGCCCAGGGCCAACGTCGCGGCAGGCACCACGCACAAAGCCCGGAAGAGCCCGAGCTGGCGTGTCAGGTAGCCCGTGCTCCAGCGCCCGTAGCGATACAGCATGCGCGCGAAGGAGCGCAGCGTCCCGACGCGGTGGTGCGCGACCCGGGCGCGCGGCGTGTATACGATGCGCCAGCCGCGCTGCGCGATGCGACGGTCGAGCTCGACGTCCTCGCCAGGCCAGAGGTCCCGCGCGAAGCCGCCGATCGCCAGCAGCGCGCTGGTCCGGTAGATCGAACAGCACGTCGGGTTGTGGTCGACGTCGCGCAGCGCGTTCCCGCGCCGCGTGTAGCCGCCGGCGAAGCCGACCGCCAAGAGGAAGCGGCCGATCTCGCGCGCGAGGCCGACGTCGTCGCTCGGGACGACCTGCGCGCCGCCCGCGGCAGCCGCGTCCGTCGCGCGGAGCGTGCCCACGAGCTCCACGAGCCACGCGGCGTCCACTTCGCAGTCGTCATCGGTGAACGCAATGGCCTCGCCGCCGGCGGCCAGAATGCCGGCGTTGCGCGCTGCGGAGGGGCCTTCAGGCGGGCGCGTCAACACGCGCACGCCCGCATGTCGGGCCGCGCGGGCGCTCGTGTCGTCGCGCGAGCCGTCGTCGACGACGATCACCTCGCGCTCGAACCCCGCAGGGACGCGGCAGGTCAGCAACGCGCGCAGGCACGCGTCGATGCGCTGCGCGCCGTCGCGCGTCGCGACGATGACGGAGATCAGGTCCGGGCGGCGTTGCGTTGCCATCGCTTGCCCTCCCGACGCTCGATCAGGATGCGCTTGGTGAACACGACCCCGTGCCTGAGCGGGCTCAGCTTCGAGTCTCCTGCGCGGTCCTCGTAGGGGATCGGGAGCTCCAGGACCGGGATGCCGCGCATCCCGCACCGGCAGCGCATCTGCAGCGAGAAGTCGAGGTCGTCCGTAAAGGTCTCGAGCTCGAGCTGTGCTCGCAGCTCCTCGCGCAGGACCAGCATGCCCGAGCACGCGTCCGTCGCCGCGGTCCGGCAGAACGTCCGGCTGAGCAGCGTCAGCATCAGGTTCCCGCTGCGGCGCAAGAGCGACAGGCCTTCGCCGCTGCCGAGCAAGCGCGAGCCGGCCACGAGCGGCACGTCGGGGCGCGACTCCAGCATCGCGAGCATCGGGCCCAACATGCGCACCGGGTACGTCTCGTCCGCGTCGCAGAAGCCGATGTAGCGCCCTCGCGCGGCGGCGAACCCGAGCTTCAGCGCAGCGCCATAGCCCCCGTTCTTCGCGGCAGAGAGCACGCGGATGCCCTCGAGCTGCGCGAGCAGCTCGGGCGTGCGATCTGTGGACCCGTCGTCGACGCAGACGATCTCCGTGCGCCAAGGCTGCTTCGAGAGATACTCCTTGAGGTGCGCGACGGTGCTGGAGATGCCGGCCTCCTCGTTGTAGACGGGGATGACCACCGACAGGTCGCACGTGTAGTTGCGCGCGGTCCCGTTGATATGTTGCGGCAGCGGCTGCCAAGGTTCGCCCGCCTCAACGACTGGTCGCGCCGGGTTCATTGTGCAGCCTCCGTGGCGGCCTGCTCCGCGGCCTTGGCGCGCGGCTTACGGCGCAGCGACTTCTTCAAGAGGTAGCCGCCGAAGGAGGTCGCGCCGCGCACCTTGCGGCGCAGGTCGCCGAGGTTGCGCGTGCGCTTCAGGAAGCCCCAGGCATAGGAGGGGCGGAAGTAGAAGCGCTTCAGGGCCTCGTCGACCTTTGCGGTGACTTCGTTGCGATCGAGGCCGGGGTAGGACACGATCGCTTGTTGCTCGCCGTCCGCAGTCAGGTAGTTCTGCCAGCCGCCAGGCTCCAAGAGCCCGTCTGCCTCGGCTTCGTCGTAGTAGCTCGTCCCGGGGAACGGCATCGCTGCAGAGAACTGCACCGTGGTCAACGGGTGCTCGAGCGCGAAGCGCACGCTCTCTTCGAGGCTCTCGCGTGTCTCGCCCGGCATGCCTAGCGTGAAGCAGCCGTGGATGTCGAAGCCGAGGCCGGCGGCCAGGTGCGTGAACTTCGACACACGGTCGATGCGCACGCCCTTCTTCATCCGGTTCAAGACCTCTTGGTTGGCAGACTCGTAGCCGACCAAGAGCTGCCGGCAGCCGGCCTTGCGCATCAGCTTCAAGAGGTCCTCGTCCATCACGTCCGCGCGGCCGTTGACCGAGAACGTAATGTCGAGCTTGCGCCCGATGAGCTCCTCGCAGATCTGGCGCGTGTGCTCGCGGTCGAGCGTGAACGTGTCGTCCTCGAAGTAGAACTCGCCGTTCGCGAGCCGCGGGAACTGCGCGAGGTCGTGCTCGATCTCGTCGACGATGTTGCGCGGCGAGCGCACGCGATAGGTGTGCCCGTGCATGACCTGCGGCCACAGGCAGAACGTGCACTTGTAGGGGCAGCCGCGCCCCCCGATGACGTCGATGTACGGGAACAGCTTGATCCCGTCGTAGTAGTCGTCGAGCTTGAGCTGATGCCACGCCGGGAACGGCAGCTCGTCGAGGTTCTGGATCAGCGGTCGGTCCGCTTCGTGGACGACCTCCGACCCTTTGAGCCAAGACAGGCCGGCGATGCCTGCGAGCGAGCGCCCGTCGGCTTGGGCGCGGGCCACGTCTCGGACCGTGTAGTCGTACTCGCCGCGCGCGACGGCGTCGACGACGCCGCTGGCCCGCTGGAACGTGTCGTCCGGCATCGACGTGACGTGCGGGCCGACGAGCAGCGTGCGCGCCCCGCACTCTTCACGCGCGATGGCCGCCGCGCGAATGTCAGAGAGGATGCTGGGCGTCGAGCTGTCGACGACGACGAGGTCAGGGCGGAACGCGCGCACCTCCTCGCGGTAGCGCGCCATGTCCCAGCCCCAGGCGGGACAGTCGAGCAGCTTGACCTCTTGGCCGTCTTGCTCCAGGACCGCCGTGGCATACGCGAGCCAGTCGGGCCAGCGCATGATGCGCGCGCGCGTGCGCGTCGCCCACCGCTGGGAGCGGACGAAGCGTTCGACGTGCGGCGCGTTGACGACGAGGACTCGCATGGGGCAGGCGCTTGGAGCTCGGTTAGGCCGTACGCTTGGTGCTGCCGAGCACGATGCGTGCGCCGGAGACGAGCATCTTGAACTCGTTCAGCGAGCGCGTGCTGAACAGGCGCTTCAGCACGTAGCTGGGGCGCAGGTAGAACTTGCGGTAGGCCTCGTGGAGCAGCGTGTTGATCTCGTCATCCGTGAGGTTCGGGTGACGGACGACGCTCTCGCGGCCGTAGAGCTGGAAGATGGGCCAGTTGCCGACGAGCTCGAGCTTGACCTGGTCGTCCTTGACCATCTGCTCGAACAGCTTCGTGCCCGGCAGCGGGATCATGCGCGAGAACAGCGCGTAGTCTGCGCCCGAGGAGCGCGCGAACTCGATCGTCTCGCGCACGCTCTGCAGGTCGTCGCCCAGGAACCCGATGATGATGTAGATCGTGACGCCGATGCCGGCGGCCTTGCACATCTGGATCGCTTTGCGCGCGGTCGCGATGTCGTGGGCCTTCTTGATGATCTTCAGGACGCGGTCCGAGCCGCTCTCGATGCCGAACGAGATCGAGATGCAGCCGGCCTCCTTCATCTTGGCGAGCAGCTCCGGGTCGACGAGGTCGACGCGCGTCTCCGTCTTCCATGTCAGCTTGAGGCCGCGGTCGATGATGCCTTGGCAGAGCTCCATGACGCGGTCGCGCGAGAGCGTGAACGTGTCGTCGAAGAAGAAGACGTGCCGGACGCCGTGCTTGTGGTAGACGTCCTCGAGCTCCTGCAGCGCCATCGCGACCGAGCGCTTGCGCAGGCCGCGCCCGTGCATGACGGGCGCGTCGCAGAAGATGCACTCGTAGGGGCAGCCGCGGTTGATGAAGAAGTTCGTGAAGTTCTGGATCCCGTGCCCGCTGTAGAAGTTCTCGCGGTACTTCTCCATCGGGAGCAGGTGGCGCGCGGGGACGCCGAAGTCGTCGAGGTCCTTGACGAGGGGCCGGACGCCCGTGCGCACGACGGTGCCGCTCGCGTCGCGGTGCGCGATGCCGAGGACCTGCGACAGGTCGCGCTCGGGCGCGTCTGCGATCGCCTGGAGCTCGAGGACGGTGACCTCGCCCTCGAGGATCACCGCGCAGTCTGCCTCGGGGATCTCCTGCAGGGTCAGCTCGGGGAACGTGCTCGCGTGGTTGCCGCCGACGACGAGGAGCACGTCGGGGCAGGCCTCACGGATCGCGCGGCAGATCTCGATGCAGTCGAACATCGCCGGCGTCGTCGAGTTGATCCCGACGAGCTTCGGGCGCTTTGCCTTGACCGCGGCCGCGATCTCGGGCGCCGTCATTTGGTGGGCGTTGCCGTCGACGATGTCGACGCTGACCCCATGCTTCTCGAGATAGCCCGCGATGTAGGCGAGGCCCATCGGCGGGTGCACGATCTCGAGGTACCACTGGTCGATCACCGAGTCGGAGATGCCAGAGTAGGTCTGATTGACGAGGACGACGCGGGCTTCGGAGGGCATGGTGAGGCGGCTCGTTGGGGGGCTCTTGATCGAACGCTATCCGGTTCACCAGCCCGCGGCGGACCCGCGGCCTGCACACTTGCGAGCGAGGGTTGGATCGGGGGCGGAGATGTGTCGGAATGACACTCGCGAGCGGGGCGATGCCAGGGACCTTCCGGCTGGGTGGCGGCGCAGCCCTGGCGCTCGCCCCGCAGTGGCCCCGCAGTGCCCCTTGATGCTATCAAAAGCGACTTCGTGAATATCGCGACAGGTGTGACAACCCGCCTGACGAAATGGGAGCAGTTCCTGTGAGGAGCATCGGTTGTACAAGTACTGGCCCCGTCTGCTAGCTGCCCTCGCGGCCTACTCTCTACCTGCCGCCCTCGGGCTCGCAGCGGTCGCGCTCGGCTGCCCCTGGGTCGCGTGTGTCTCGGTTTGGCTCGGGCTCGCTACGACGACGTTGCTGGTCCTCGCCTTCTCCGTCCCCCCCTTGCCCGCGCACCCGAAGACGCTGCGGGAGATGGACTTCGCCGCCATCGCTTGGCTGCCACATGCTGCGGTGACGCGGCTCCCGGAGGAGGGGCTGCGCCACCGCGCGACGCGCCGCATCCGCCAGCGGCTGGCGTGGTCGTTCTCGGTCTTGGTGGCAGGCAACGCGACGGTCTGCCTCGCGCTGGCCCATGGTCCGGGGATGGGGAGCCCGGCCACGTGGTGCACCTGCCTGGCCGTGGCGTGCGGCGCCCTGGTGTGGATCGGGCTCGTCGGCCGCGAGCGGCTCCTCGCCCGCGGCGTCCCGCCGGTCGGCACCGACATCGGCTGAGCGTCAGCCGCGTCGCCGCTGCGCTACGCTAGGCGCATGGGCCCCCTCCAGCGTCTCCTCGTCGTCCTCCTCGCGCTCGTCCTCGCCGTGCCAGCGAGCGCGACGTGGTCGGTCGTGCTCTACAACCGCGTGACCGGTGAGTGCGGCGTGGCGGTCTCTAGCTGCGTCCCAGGTTTCTCGCTGGGCGGCTATGTGCCCGTCCTCGTCGTCGGCGAGGGCGCTGCTGCGGCCCAGTCCTTCGTCGACGTGTCAGGGGTCACCCGGACCCGGATCCGCGACGGGGTCCGCAACGGGGAGTCCCCGGCCGACATCCTCACCGCCCTCGCCCTGCTCGACCCCGGCCACCAGACCCGTCAGTACGGCATCGCCTGTCGAGGCGGCGCGCCGATCGGCTTCTCGGGCAACCAGAACGGCGCCGCGGCGCTGCACCGGGTTGGCTCCTTCGGCGACTGGGACTATGCGGTGCAAGGCAACGTCCTGACCGGCGACCCCGTGATCGTGGAGGCGGAGCGCGCGCTCCTCGCTTCGAGCGGCGATTGCGCGCAGCTCCTGCTCGCGGCGCTCGAGGGCGGGCGCAGCATGGGCGGCGACGGACGCTGCTCGTGCGCGACCAACACGCCGACCGCGTGCGGCTCGCCGCCGCCGTCGTTCACGCACACGGCCACGTCGGCGTGGATCGGCGTCGCGCGCCCTGGGGACGTCGATGGGAGCTGCAGCAGCGCGGGCTGCGCCACCGGCACGTACTACGTCGTGCGCCAGTTCAACCAGGGCAACGCCGCCCAAGACCCCGTGATCGAGCTCGTCCGCCGCATGCGCGTCTGGCGCGCGACGCAGGCGGGGCGCGCGGACCATTTCCTCTCCGAGGTCACGACGAGCGCGACGCTCTTGCAGGCGGACGGCGGCGCGTCGCGCGCGACGGTCTTCGTACGCCTCATCGACCTCGATGGCGTCCCGCTCTCGACCGGCGGCGCGACGCTGACGGTCGCCGAGGCGGGGGACCCGCTCGGCGTCGTCTCGCCGGTGACGGACTACGGTGACGGCACCTACGGGTTCCAGGTCACGTCGAACACGACCGTCGGCGCGGCGACGTACACGGTCACCGTCGATCACGGCGCAGGGCGCCCGGTGCAGCTCTGGCCCGCCCTGTCACTCGAGTCCGTGCCGCCGCGCGAGCTCCACGCCGAGGTGGCCCATATCTCGAGCGGCGCGGGCACGCGCGTCCCGTTTGTGCTGCGGCGCTCGAGCCTCGATGCGGGCCGCCCGTATCACTTGCTCGGCTCAGCTTCGGGGACGTTACCGGGCATGACGCTGCCGAGCGGGTTCTTCGTGCCGCTGAACCGCGATCGCTTGTTCGACGCGACCTACTTCGGCGGCGGCGCCGCCCCGTTCCGTGACTTCGTCGGCGCGCTCGACAGCGCCGGTGAGGCGCGCCCCGCGCTCGAGCGGAGCGTGGGCGCGCTCGCCCCGCTGGTCGGCTCGACGCTCGCGTTTGTCGCAGTGGTCGACGGCGCGTCGCTGACGAACGCCGTGATGTTGCCCGTTCTGCCCTGATCGGACCGTCGGCCTCATTGTGAACCGCGCCATGGAACGACATGTCCGAGACCTCGTCGAGTGGATCGAGCTGCCGTCGACGACGGGCGCCGAGGCTGCCTATGCCGACCGCCTCGCGCGCGACCTGCGCGCCGCTGGCTTCGACGTCGAGCTGCAGGAGGTCGCGCCCGGCCGCCACAACGTGTTCGCGCGCGCCGGTCGGCCCGAGGTGCTCTTCTGCACGCACCTCGACACCGTGCCGCCGCACTTTGGCTCGCGCGTGGCCGGGGGGCACGTCTTCGGGCGCGGCGCGTGCGACGCCAAGGGGCAGGCCGCGGCGATGCTCGAAGCGGGTCGTCGGCTGTTGCTCGCGGGTGAGCGTCGCTTTGGGTACCTCTTCACCGTCGGCGAAGAGCGCGACAGCGCCGGCGCCAAGGCCGCCGATCGGGCCCTCGATGATCCGGCCTTCCGCGACCGTTGGCAGCCGCGCTACACCATCGTCGGAGAGCCGACGGGCGGGCAGTTCGTGCGCGGCCACAAGGGCCTCTTCTACGGACGGCTCGAAGCGGTCGGCGTGATGGGGCACAGCTCGCAGGACATCGGGCCGTCGGCGGTGCATGAGCTCGTGCGCGCGACCGCGCGTGTCCTGGACCTCGACTTCGGCGTCGACCCGGACCTCGGGCGCGGCACCTTGAACGTCGGGACGATCGCGGGCGGGCTCGCGACGAACGTGGTCGCGCCGACGGCGACGTGTGAGCTCCTCGCGCGGATCGTCGAGGCGCCCGCGGCCGTCGAGGCGCGCATTCGCGGGTGCTTGGGCGCGCATGTGCGCTTGCACCCGCCGCAGGCGAACTACGGGCCTGTGCGCTTCCACGTGCCAGAGGGCGAGCCTTCGATCGCCGTCGCGTTTGGCACCGATGCGCCGCACATGCGGCGCTTTGGGACGCCGCTGCTCTTTGGTGCGGGCGCGATCCTCGATGCCCACACCGAAGGTGAGAAGGTCGGGATCGGCGAGCTTGACGCGTGCGCGGCCCGGCATGTGCGCCTCGTCGGGGAGCTGCTCGCGCGGGCGGCAGGCGCTTGAGCGCGTCGACCCCAGTGGGCTATGAGCGCGCGGGCGAGCGGGCGGGCCCGTCACCGCCATCGGGGGCGCCGGGCGCCCCGCGCGCCGGCTGGCCCGCGCGCCGGCGAGCCTCAAGTCCCGCACCACCCATGGTCGATGTCCTCGATGGCCCGGCGCACCCTGACGAATGAGTGAGACGATTCCCAACGGCGAGCTCGCGTCCGGTGAATTTGGCGCGCAGGCGCCGGAGGCGGCCGACCCGCTGCTCGACGGCCCGGTCCAGGGGCTGGCGCTGGACGACCTGCCGAAGTTCGAGACGGTCCTCGTGCTCGGCGGCGGCGCGATGCGTGGCATGGCGCACATCGGCGTGCTGCGCGCGCTGCGCACCCTCGGGCTCACCGTCGACGCGATCGTCGGCACCAGCATCGGCTCGCTCATCGGCGCGATGGTGGCGGGGGGGACGCAGGTCGAGGACCTCGAGCGCCTGCTCTCGGCCCTCGAGAAGGAGGACTACTTCCAGCTAAACACGGCGAAGTTCCTGCGGAAGGGCGTGCGCGCGCCGAGCATGTACCGGGGCACGACGTTCCGGGCGAGCCTCGAGCGCATCTTGCCCAAGCATGGCTTCGACGAGCTCGAGCTGCCGTTCTTCTGCAACGCGGTGTCGCTCGAGTCCGGGAGCAGCGTCTTCTTCGGTGTCCGCGGCCTGCGGGACATCTCGCTCGTGGACGCCGTGTACGCGTCTTGCGCGCTCCCGGCCGTGTTCGAGCCCCTCGAGTGGAAGGGGCGCCACCTCATCGACGGAGGGATTACGGACGCGGTGCCGCTGCGCTTCGCGAAGTTGCTGCGGCCCAAGCGCATCATCGCGGTCGACCTGACGGTCAAGGCGACGCAGCGCATGCCTGAGTTCAAGGCGCACGCGGTCGGCACGCTGTTGCGCTCGTTCGATATCGTGGAGGACGTCCTGCGCGAGCAGATGTTGCACGCGAACCTCGACGAGACGATCGCGCTCATCCAGCCGAAGGTGGGCCACATGCATCGCTTCGACTTCGGGCGCGTCGAAGAGGTCGCGCTCGCCGGCGAACACGCGGCCCTGTCGGTCCTGACCTCGCACCCGGTGACGCGCGAGCTTGTGCGCGCCGATTGGCGCGAGGGCGCGGTCTGCCCGGTCGAGCCCGCGGAGTACGTCAGCCTGCACATCGACCCGGAGCTCTGCCTCGGCTGCGGCCTCTGTGAGATGACCTGCGCGACCGAAGGCTTCTCTGCGCGCGCGGACCGCGCGACGGTCCTGAAGGCGCACAACTTCGAGTGCACGCGCGACCACGCGTGCGCCCGCAACTGCCCCACGGGCGCGATCCGCCTCGGGAACCTCTGAGGTCGCTCGCGGGCCCAAGCTCGCGCCCGCGAAGGCCGCGTCATGCGCGTGGCGTCACCTCGACAAGCGGTCCGGACGTTGGGACCTGGACGTGGGGGGCCTGGACGTGGGGGGCCTGGACGACGTTGCGCACGCTGCCGTCGATCGTGACGATGACGTCGGCAGCGAGCGCCGTGGGAGTGAGCGCCAGCTCAGAGGCGAGGTCCTACCGGCGCACGCCCATGCGGGTCCACTCCTGGCCGTTCAGCGCGGGCTCCGTCCCCGGCTGGAAGAACTCGTCGTTCGTCAGCAGGTAGTCGCCCAAGCCGTTCCCGAAGACGTTGCGGTAGCCATCGGGGAGCTGCACGTACTCCGTCCCGCCGGGCACCACGTACTCTTCCGTGCCGCGGATGGACTGGATCACCTTCTCGTGCGTGCGGTCCGAGATCGCCTCGCGAGCCTTGTAGCCGCCCGTGATGATCTCGTTCAGGTCGCGCCCCGACTGGGCGATGATCTCCGAGCGCTTCTGGGCCGCGCGCATGTTGTCAGCCGCCACCTCGCGCTGGATTTTGAACAGCGTCGCCTCGTGCTCCGCGCGCATCATGAACCACTCGGGTGTCATCTGCACGGAGTCCGCGACCGCTTTGAGCACCGGCATGTTCGCCTCGAGCTGCCCCTTCGGCGCGGTGAAGGTGAGCGCGCGCTCGATGGTCCACACGGTCTGGCGCCCAAGGAGCTCCGAGTCCATGAACAGGCACGTCACCGCTAGGACCCGGAGCTCCTCGAACTCCTTACCGCCCACGCGGTAGGTGCTCTCGAGGCCGAGGACGTACCAATCGACGGTGTTGCGGGCGCCCATACCAAAGGAGCTGCGGTTCTGCATCTCGGCCAACTGGACGAGGGGGGCGCAGGCCTGTCCGAGGGCGTAGGTGAGCTCGGGGATCACCACGAGGTTCACGACCTTGACGTTCGTGCTGCCCTTTATGTTCTGCGGGATGAGCTCGCGCTCGAACCACCGCTTCCAGCCGTTGAGGTCGTTCGGCAGGTAAAGGACGGGGTAGCCGCCGTCGGAGACACCCTGCCGCGGACGCGGCACCGCGTACGGGCCGCCGGGGATGAAGTCCTTCGCGACGAGGCTCGGCTCGATGTGGACGGAGACGCCTTCCGGCGACGTGACCTTGATGTCCTGGCTCGGGAGCACGTTGAAGTAGCTCTGCGCGGCCCAGAACGCGCCGCCTTCGGGCTTCCAGCCCTTCGGCACGAGCACCTTGTGCGAGGCCATCCCGCCCATGCCAGCGTCCTTGAACGTGTGCTGCGAGAGCACGATCGGACCGCCGTTGGCGAGCGCTGCGGCCGTGGTGGCCGGGGCGGACCTCGAAGCCTCCTCGCGCGACGGCTTCCCCGCGCCCCCGGTCCCTTGCGGCGCCGCCCCCGGCAGCACCGTGTAGCTCCGTCCGCCGAAGCGCACGAGCACCTTGTCGCCCAGGCGCTCCTTCGTGGTCAGCGCCACCGCGCCCTCGGCGGTCACGACCTCGCCCTTGCCGACCTGGCGGTCGCGCGAGTCGAGCGTGATCTCGAGCGTGAACGGCATCGGCGCTCCGCCCCCGAGCGTGAGTGACCCGGCGTACTCGCCCGTCTCCTCGTTGATCCTCGTCACGCTGACGGCCAGGCCGTCGCCGCTGAAGTAGGCCAGGACCGGATCATCCCAGGGGCGGGACACTTCGGTCGCGGACGGCGTGCTGGGCTCACCGGGCGACAGCCCGGCGAGGGCCAGGTTCGCGGTGGCCACGCTGGCGGTGGCGGCGATCGCGACGCTTGCGAGGACGTGGATAGGTCTCATGGGGCGGGCTCCGGTTCGGGTTCAGCATGACATGCGAGGGGGTGCGCGCTTGCCTGCCATCCAAGTCGCGAGAAATCCATGCTCTGCGGATCGCCATTTCGGGGCAGCGGACAGGCCTCCACGCTCGCCATCCCAAATACATGGCTCCGGTCTACACTGAGGCAGAGAGATGCCGAAGTCGACGCGGGTCCGCTCCAGGCGCGTACGCGCGCTCTCGCTGGCCGCGCTTCTGGTGCTCGGCTGGCTCGGGAGCTCCATCGTCGTCGCCGAGCGACTCACGCGGCATACCGGCGCTCCTGCGGGAGCGGCGCCGAGCGTCGACTTTGCACGGACTGAGGACCTCACGCTCGTTGCGCGCGACGGCGCGCAAGTGCCCGGTTGGGCGTTCGACGTCGACGGTGCGCGCGGGACGGTCGTGTTGCTGCACCCGAACGGGGGCTCGGCGGCATCGATGCTCGGCGCCGCGCGACTCTGGGCGGAGCTCCGTTACGCCTCGCTCGCGGTCACGCTGCGCGGGCATGGAGCGGCCGAGGGCGCGCGCAACGACGTCGGCTGGAGCGCGCGCCTGGACGTCGTTGCGGCCGTCGAATGGGCTGCGTCGCGGCGCGCAGGCCCCGTGCTGGTGCACGGTGTCTCGCTCGGCGCGGCCGCGGCGTGCCTCGCGGCCACCGAACACAGCCCGGAGGCCCGCGCGCGGATCTTGGGTCACGTCCTCGAAGCGCCCTACGTCGACCTCGGCGCGGCGGTCCGCGCGCGGACGACACACGAGCTGCCTTGGCCGCTCGGCCAGGTCGCAGCGACGGGGCTCGGCCTCACTGCGTGGCTGTTCATCGGCGACGTCGAGCGGATCGCTCCGTATCGCAGCGCGCCCGCGCTCGCTGGTCAGGTGCTCCTCCTCTCGGGGCTCCGAGACACCCGCGCGCCTGCGGTCGAGACTCGCCGCTTCGTGGACGCGCTCGGCGAGCGTGCGCAGCTCCTCGAGCGCGACCTCGATCACACGGGCTGGCTCGCGGCCGCGCCCGGCGGGTGGTTGCGCGAGGACCTCGCTCGATGGCTCGAGGACCTCGCCGCGGCCGCGGACTGACTCGCCTCGCAAATCTGCGAGTTCGGGCTCGGGCTCACTCCCGCGTCCGCGAGCGCGGGGTCAGCGGAGCGACACGCTGATCGAGCGTTCGGGCTCGCCGCGCAACGTCACGCGCCGCTCGCCGCTCAGCTCGCCGGAGCGCGCGCTGATCGTGTAGCGGCCGGGCGCGAGCGGGCCGAGGCGGTGCTCGGTCCGCGAGTACGCGCCGTCGAGATACAGGTCCTGCAGGTCCGTCATGCCGAACATCCCGGACACCTCCCGACCGCGCTCGTCCAGGACGCGGATCGTGCCAGGCGGGACCTCGCCGTCGCCACGGAGCTCGAGTCGGATGCGGACGACCGTGCCGGGTTCGAGCGTGAGGGCCGCCGTCGCGCGCTCGCCTGCCTTCACGATCACTTCCGGACCGTCGCTCGCAGCCTCGCTCTTGCTCCGCGCGGACACGGTGTAACGGCCCGGGGCGAGCCCCGTCACGACGACGCGGCCGCCCTCGCCCGTCTGCCTGAGCGAGATGGGATCGAGCGCCGCGCCCTCTTCGTTCCGTACGAACACGGTGACGCCGGTGCGCGGCGTCCCGTCTGCGCCGCGGACCGTGACCTCGAGCTCTCCTGGCTCGGGGAGCCTCAGCTCGAGCCCGTCGATGGCCTCGTTCTCCTTGAGGTCGAGGCCGCCGCGCACGACGCGCCCGAACTCGGCGCCGCCGGTCCCGAAGAACGCGCCGCCCCCTGCGGCGATCCGATAGCTGCCTGCGCGCAGCCCCTCCAACACAAATGTGCCGTCTTGCTGCGCGCTGATCTCGGCGCTGTTGCCGCCCATCAATTGGTCGGTGCGGATGCCGCCTGCCGTCGCGAGTGAGACGCGCGCCCCGGCCGCGGGGTGCCCGTGTGCGTCCACGACGCGGCCCGCGATGCGCCCGCCGGGGAGCTCGAAGTCGTGGCGGCTCTCCGCGCCTTCCGGCACGAGCGCGCGGAACTCTGTCGTCGCCTGTTGGCCGACGCCGCCGATCTGACGCTGGACCGCGACGACGTAGTCGCCTGGCTCGTCGAGCACGAGCTCATAGTCGCCGTCGGCGTTCGTCGCCGCGACCTTCATGCGTTCGTAGAGCTTCGGACCAGCGGGCAGGAACGTCACTACGACGCCGGCGAGGCCGCGCTTCGCTTGGGTCACCGTGCCCGATACGCGGACGGGGTTGGCCGGCGGCGCGCCGAGCACGACGTGGACCTCCTCGCCGTCGACGACGTCCGCGGAGGCCATGCGCATGGCTTGCATGAAGCCGGCCACGTCGGCGCCCTCACCGCTGGAGGTCGCGCCAGCCGCGCCCATCCGCTCGAGGTCGAGCGCGATCACCTGATAGCGGCCTGGCTCCAGGTGCTCGATCTCGAAGCGCCCCTCTCCGTCCGACGTCCGGATCCGCTGCCCGCTGGCGTCGCCACGCTGCACGACGATGCGACGACCGGCGGCAGGGCGGCCTTCGTCGTCGAACACATCGCCCGTCAGCGTGCCGCCGTTCGACAGCGTGAGGATGAACCCTTCGCGCAGCTCCCCTGGAGCGAGCGTGAGCGGCTCACCAGCGCTGCGCGCCCAGTCCTCGGACTTCGCGAACAGCGCGCTGTCGCCAGGCGGCACCCCGAGCAGCTCGAAGGCGCCCGTGTCGTCGCTGATCGCTTCTGCGCCCGCGCCGCGCTTCGAGAACACGGCGCTCCACTCGGGTTGGCCCGTCTCCACGGTGATGCGCGCGCCTGCGACGACGCCGCCGCTGGGCGCCTGCACGAGCCCTCGCACGGTCGCCGTCCGGTGCGCGATGACGACCAGCGCGGCCACGTCGGGGTCGCCGGGCGCGGCGGGGAGCGTGACCTCGACGGGCTCGAGGGTGACGTGGCTCGCACAGCGCACCAGGACCTCGTAGGTGCCCGAGAGCAGGCCCTCGCAGCGGAACTGACCGGTGTCCGGGGCGGCGCGGCCTGTGTAGCGCGATTGGTCGAACTTGCCGAGGGCGCCCTCCGTGGTCCGTACGGCGATCACCTCGACGCCGCCGACCGGCGCGCCCTCGTCGTCGACGACTTGGCCCGATAGGACCAGCGCTGGTTGCAGCGTCAGGACCAGCGCTTCGACGTCCGGCGACGTGTTGTCCCGGCGCACGCGCCAGGGGGCGCCGTCGGGGTCGGTCGGGTGCGGCGCTTCGGCGGTGAGCACAAACGGGCCTGCGCCGAGCCCTGCCACCGTGAAGGCGCCGTCCGCGCCGCTGGTCCCGCGCCCGCTGTGCCCCGTCATGAATCCGAGCGCCTTCGGCCCCTGCATGAACGCGGCGTCGAAGTTCGCCTCGATCGTCACGCCGGCGGCGGGGCGCCCGTCGGCGAAGCGCAGCTGGCCGGAGATCGCGCGGCCCTCGCGCAAGGTGAGCGTGAGGCCGGCGACGGCCCCGGCGCGCCCGACGTCCAGGGGCGCGGCCTCGGATTGGAGCCAGCCCGCGTGTTCGGCGCGGGCGGCGAGCTTGCCCTGGGGCAGCGCCGGCAGCCCGACGAGCGTGAACCGGCCGGCGGCGTCCGCCTCGGTCTCGCGCAGGATCTGGTCGTCGAAGCCGAACATCGTCCCGCGTTTGAAGGCGATGACCTTCGCGCCGCTTGCGGCCGCCCCGGCTGGGGTGAGCACCACCCCGCTCGCGCTCGCGCCGGCTTGCAGCGTCAGCGCAAAGGTCCGCGTCTCGCCGGGCTTCATGGCCGCGATGACCTCCTTCGCGGGCGCTGCGAGCTCAGGCAAGACGACGAGCTCAAGGCTCGTGTCCGTCGGCAGCGCGCGGAAGCGCACGCGCCCTCCGCCGTCTGTGCGCCGCACCTGTCGGACGCGGTCGCCCGGCGCGGCCGCGGCACTGAGCTCGTCCTCGTTGGCGCGCTTGAGCCGGACCCGCTGGTGGCCGACATCCACACCGGTCTCGCCTGCGACGAGCGTGAACTCCAGCGCGCCGCCGAGCTGCGGCGACAAGCGCTGCGGCTCGGGGACCAGGGCCCAGTCGAGCGCCTGTGACTGCGGCGTACGGAGGTGCGTCCCGACGGCGTGCAACCAAGTCGCCCGTCCGCGCTCGAGGGTCAGGCGCGCCGTGAACTGGCCATCCGGTCCGCGCGTGGCCTCGGCCCGTGCGAGGACCGCTGCGCGCTGGAACTCGAGCCGGTCGGCGTCGGGCGTCAGGTCCTGGAAGATGCGTTGCTCTCGCAGACGGTCCTCCGGCTCCTCGAGGTCGACGGCGCCGAGGACCCGCCCGAGCCCCATGTCGCTCGCGAGCGCCAGCACCTCGACCGCCTCGTCGTCAGGCGTGCCGGCGGGCGCCGCGACCTGGACGAGCACCTCGACAGACCCCGCCGGCCGGCCCTCCGCGGCCAGCGCGCCAGCGAGGGTCCCATCCGAGGGCGCCGCTCTGGGCGCTTCGGCGCGGGCAGGTCCGGCCGCGCTCGAGACCTCTGCGAGCTGCGCGCTGTCTGCGGCCGCGGCGCCGAGCGGGCCTTTATGCGTCACGGCGAGGGCCCCGCCTGGACCAGGGCCATGCGGCGCGGGGTCCAGGAGCAGGAAGGCGGCGATAGCGGCGACGAGGACGCTCAGGGCGACCAGCGGGAGGGTGCGATTCATCGAGCAGAGCGAGCGTGTGGGGGCGACACGGAGCCATAGCGCCCGTGCGCCGGATTCCTTCGCGCGCATCGGGCTTTCCGGCGAAACCTCCCCGCGCGTATCCTCTTCACCTCACCGGCGGCACGGTGGAGGGCTCCCCGCCGTGGGGGCCCGCGCCCCTCGCCGCCCCTCACTCCGTTCTCGAGCGACTCATGCACGACCCGCGCGCCCCTGAAGCAGCCCCCAGCGCCCCCGACGCGCTGGCCGGCGTTGTGCGCGGGCTCCACCACGTCGCGATCGTCGTGCCCTCGATCGCTGAGGCGCGGCGGACTTGGGAGGGGGCGCTCGGGCTCTCGGTGGCCGAGCGCGGCGGCGCCCGAGCCCGAGGGGCGGGCAGCGCTCACCCGGACGGGGCGGACGGCGTCGAACATGTCGCGGACCAGCGCGTGAACGTGCTCGTCCTCTTCGCGGGGTCCCAGCGCGTCGAGCTCGTCGAGCCCGCCGGGCCCGACTCGCCCGTCCACAAGTTCCTCGCCAAGACGGGCGGCGGCCTGCACCACCTCGCCTGGCGCGTCGACGACGTCGCTGCGGCGCTGACCTCCCTGGCGGCCGCCGGCGTACGGCTGATCGACGCCGCGCCGCGCCCTGGCGCGCACGGCACGCGCATCGCATTCGTCCATCCGAAGTCCACCGGCGGCGTCCTCATGGAGCTCGTCGAGGATCCATCGCACGGCTGAGCCACCACGCCGGTCCACCCGGCCCTCGACTCATCATGACCGACCTCTCTCAGTCGCCGGGCCCGAAGGCCGGCGGCACCGAAACCCCGCTCGCGCGCCTGCTCCGCATGCGCGAGGAGACCCTGATCGGCGGCGGCCCGAAGCGCATCGCGGACCAGCACGCGAAGGGCAAGATGACCGCGCGCGAGCGGATCGACTTCCTCGTCGACGAGGGCTCGTTCGTCGAGCTCGATCGCTTCGTGACGCACCGCTGCACGGACTTCGACATGGAGTCGCAGCGCATCCTCGGCGACGGTGTGGTCACGGGCCACGGCCTCGTCGACGGTCGCCCGGTCTACATCTTCAGCCAGGACTTCACGGTCTTCGGCGGCTCGCTCTCCGAGACACACGCCGAGAAGATCTGCAAGGTCATGGAGCTCGCGCTGAAGGCGGGCGTCCCCGTGATCGGCATCAACGACTCGGGCGGCGCGCGTATCCAAGAGGGCGTGCAGAGCCTCGGCGGCTATGCGGACATCTTCTGGCGCAATACGCAGGCGTCCGGGGTGATCCCGCAGCTCTCAGCCATCATGGGCCCGTGCGCGGGCGGCGCGGTGTACAGCCCGGCGCTGACGGACTTCATCGCGATGGTGGAGGGCACGTCGTACATGCACATCACGGGGCCCGACGTGGTCAAGACCGTGACGCACGAAGAGGTGACGAGCGAGGACCTCGGCGGCGCTGGCGTGCACAACACGCGCTCGGGCGTCGCGCACTTTGCGACGCCGGACGGGAAGTCGTGCCTCAACCTCCTGCGCAAGCTGCTGTCGTATCTCCCGCTGAACAACGCCGAGGACCCGCCGTTCATCCCGACGGACGACCCGGCGGACCGCCAGGACGAGGCGCTCGATACGATCGTTCCCGCTGATCCGCAGAAGCCGTACGACATGCGCCTCGTTATCGAGCGCATCGTCGATCGCGAGTCGTGGTTCGAGGTCCAGGAGGGCTGGGCGCGCAACATGCTGATCGGCTTCGCGCGCCTCGGCGGCCGTGTCGTCGGCATCGTCGCGAACCAGCCGGCGGTGCTCGCCGGTTGCCTCGACATCGACGCCAGCGAGAAGGCCGCGCGCTTTATCCGGTTCTGCGACGCGTTCAATATCCCGATCGTCACGTTCGAGGACGTGCCTGGCTTCCTGCCCGGTACGGCCCAGGAGTACGGCGGGATCATCCGGCGCGGCGCGAAGCTGCTCTACGCATACTGCGAGGCGACCGTGCCGCTCTTGACGGTGATCACGCGCAAGGCCTACGGTGGCGCGTACGACGTGATGGCGTCGAAGCACGTCGGCGCAGACGTCAACATCGCGTGGCCGGGCGCGATGATCGCGGTGATGGGAGCGGCCGGCGCCGCCAAGATCATCCACCGCCGTGAGATTCAGTCCGCGAGCGACCCCGCCGCCGAAGAGGCGCGCCGCACTGCAGAGTACGAAGCCAAGTTCAACAACCCCTACCGCGCTGCGGCGCGCGGGTTCGTCGACGATGTCATCGAGGCGTCGCGTACCCGGCCCTACCTCATCCGCTCGCTCGAGCTCCTGCGCACGAAGCGCGAGCACCGCCCCGTCCGCAAGCACGGGAACATTCCCCTTTGACGCACCCCTCGCGGGACATTGAACCGATGCACAGCGAATCCCTCGCAGAACGGATCACGCGTTCGCTCGCGTACATGCTGCGGCACCAGCCGGAGGAGTTCGACCTCGAGCTCGACCCACAAGGCTACGGTGACCTCGACGAAGTCGTGCAGGCGCTGCAGGAGCGCCTCGGCGACACCATTGACGCTCAAGACGTGCAGGAGGCCATCGAAGGTGGCGACCGTACGCGCTACGAGATCAAGGGGCAGCGCATTCGCGCGCTCTATGGTCACTCCTTTCCGATCGACCCGGGTGACCCGAGCGAGCCGCCGGAGCACCTCTATCTCGGCGTCGGCAGCCGCGACGCGGCGCGGGCCGAGACCCACGGTCTGCGCAGCGGACGGCGCGCGTTCCTGCACCTGGCGCTGACCTTCGAGGACGCGCAAGAGGCCGGCCGTCGCGCCGCGCGCGAGTACGCGGTCATCACTGTGTTCGCGCTCGACGCCTACGAAGACGGCATCGACTTCTACGACCGTGGTTCGCTCTTCCTCGCGGAAGAGCTGCCCGCGGAGTTCCTCGAGGTCGGTGAGATCCAGCGTGACGGCATCGATCGGCGCGGCGCCCGCGATGATCGTGGTCCCCGGGATGCGCGCGGGTCGCGCGACAGCCGCGGCCGCTCGGGTGGTCGGCGTGACGAGGGTGGCCACCGCGGCGGGCGTGGCGGCTCCAGCGAGCGCTCGCATGGCGGCGAGCGCCCGCGCTACGACGATCGACCGCGGCGCGACGAGCGCCCGGCGGTGGCGGAGCGCCCGGCCCGTGATGAGCGCCCGCGCTTTGACGATCGGCCGCGGCGTGACGAGCGTCCGGCGGCTGCAGAGCGCCCGGCCCGCGACGAGCGCCCGCGCTTCGACGATCGGCCGCGGCGCGACGAGCGCCCGGTGCGCGACGAGCGCCCGGCGCGCGACGAGCGCCCGGCACGCGACGAGCGTCCGGCGCGCGACGAGCGTCCGGCGCGCGACGAGCGTCCGGCGCGCGACGAGCGTCCGCAGCGCCGCGACGAGCCTCGACGCGCGCCCGCAAGTGCAAGCGGCGGATTCGGGCTCGGCATCGACGACGGCGCGCCCGTGGAAGAGAAGCCGCGGCGGTCAAGCTCCGACCGTGCGCCTTCGAAGCCCGCTCCCGCTCGCAGGGAACCCGAAGACCCCCGCGCCCCCTCGGGCCCGGGCGGCTTCGGCGCCGGCATTCTGTGACACGAGAGACACATCGAACGGCAGGCGGCGCCCCAGCCGCCGCGCCCGCGCGACCTGGCCCCGCGCTCGGTGCGTTGCCCCTCGGCTTCGAGGAGCAGCGCAGCGAGCGCGGGGTCGTTTGGCTGCGCTCCTCCATGGCTGAGGCCCTGCGCGCCGCAGGCGTCTCGTCGGACGACCGGCGGACCTTTGACGTCGCGGACGTCGGCGGGCGCGTCCCGTTGCGCACGGTGGCCGCCGGCGGCCAAACGGTCCTCATCCGTGACTTCACACACGGAGGGCTGGCGGGCCGCGCGCTCGGGCTCTTCCCGGGCATGGTCCGGGCCTACCTCGATCCGCGGCGCCCGTTCGTCGAGCTCGGCCTCATGGAGCGCCTCGCTGCGGTCGGAATTCCCGTGCCGACCGCGGCGTTCGCGCGCGCGCAGCGCGGACCGATCGGCTGGCGACTGCAGCTCGGCACGGTCCGGCTCGGCGGCGACGCTGACCTGACCCGCGACCTCGGCGATTGGCTTGGGCGGCTGCGTCGCGGCGAGGTCGCGCCGCGCGCCGCGCAGCGGCTCGCGCGCGCCGCGGGGCGCCTCGTCGCCCGCCTGCATGAGGTCGGGTTCCACCACGCGGACCTCCAGCCGGCGAACCTGCTCGTCGTCGGCGACCCAGCGCAGGCCCTGCCGACGGTCTTTGCCCTCGACCTCGATGGGTCGCGGTTCTTGCCGGACCTCGCGAGCGGAGCGCGGCACCGGAACCTCGCGCGTTTGTGGCGGCACGTACGGCGCCGCGAGGAGCGCTATGGCGCCTCGCTGTCCCGCGCGGATCGCGCGCGTTTCTTGCGCGCCTGGGCAGCGCACACGCGGCGCGGAGCCAAGCCCGCGGGGGCCCGAACGGTCTGGCGCGAGGCCTGGCGCGCGATCGACGTGCTCGAAACGCGTGGGCGCTGGCTGCATCGCCTTGGGTGGGCGGTTGGGCGCCTCATCGGGGCGCCACCCGATCTACGTGCGCGACCCAAGGTCTGACGGCGCGCGCCTTGGGGGCTGCGGGACACAATTGGTCGTGCAGCGGCGCACACGGTTACAAGGAAGGCGCGTTTGCGCTAACGTGACGCCGCCTGCGGTGGCGTGACTCACCCAGATCGTAGGCTTACGCCTCTCCCAACTTTGCTGCACGGATCTCCCATGAAGTTTGCCTCTCTCTTCGGCCTGTCGCTCGCGGCGCTCCCGTCGTTGACCTTTGCTCAGACGACCCTCCTGGGCCACTACAAGCTCGATGAAACGTCCGGCACGGTCTGCATGGACTCGTCGGGGCTCGGGAACCACGGGACCTACATGAACGGCGTCGTCCTCGGTCAGGCCGGCGTCTCAGCCAGCTCTGGCACCGCGGTCGACTTCGACGGTACCAGCGGCTACGTCGAGATCCCTGGCAACGCTGCCTTCGACGCGTTGCGGGACAACCTCTCGATCGCGGCTTGGATCGAAACGGACGTCGTGCAGCTCCAGCGCGTCTTCGCCAACGACCGCCCCACCTTCACGGCCGCAAACAGCGGCTCGTGGGCGTTTGGAACGACCAACGTTGGGACGCGCTTCACGACCCTCTGGGTCCAGGACTACAACTCGACCGCGCCGCTCAACGCGGGGCAGTGGCATCACATTGCCGTGACGTTCGACGCCGCGTTCGTTGCGTCGTTCTACGTCGATGGCGTCCTCGTCGGGCAGGTCGCGGGCGCGGCGCCCTCCAACCCGCCGGCGATGACCAACCGCTACTTGATCGGCGTGCTCGATCCGACGGCGGGCACGACGCCCGAGTGGTACGACGGTCGGATCGATGATGTGCAGCTCTACGGGGGCGTGCTCTCGGCCGCCGATGTGCAGTATCTCTTCCAGAACCCGGGCGACGCGATCGGCTCGACGCTCGGGACCCAGTATTGCACGCCAGCCGTGCCGAACACTTCGGGCGGTCCGGCGAACACGAGCGTGAGCGGGAGCATCTCGGTCGCGGCCAACAACCTGACGCTTGAATGTACGGGGATGCCGAACAACGCGTTCGGCTTCTTCTTGACGAGCCGCTCGCAGGGCATGATCGCTGGCCCGGGCGGTAGCCAGGGTGTGTTGTGCCTCGGTGGCTCGATCGGTCGCTACGTCGCGCCGGGTCAGATCAAGAACTCTGGCGGCAGCGGTCAGATCTCGCTCACGGTGAACCTCACGCAACACCCGACGCCGAACGGCCTCGTGCAGGTCCTGGCGGGTGATACGTGGAACTTCACCGCCTGGTTCCGCGACTCTGTCGGCGGCAGCGCGACGTCGAACTTCTCCGACGGCCTCGCGGTCACCTTCCTCCAGTAAGCGCCCCCGGCTGCGCGCACCGCGAGGGTTAGGCGCCGTACCTAACCCTCGCAGCGCACACGGCAGGGGTGGGCTGACTCACGCGCGTTCAGTCCGCGAGGCGGACAAACACATACCGCTCGAGGTCGTCTTGGCCGCGCACGCTGATGCGGACGCCCTGCTTGAGGTCATGGTCGGCGATCGCGCGGGCGAACCCGGCGACGTCGTGGACCTCAACGCCACCTACCGCGGCGATGACGTCCCCTGGCTGCAGGCCCTTCTGCGCCAGGACGCTCCCTGCGCGCAGCCCCTCGATGCGGACGCCTGCGCCGCCTTCGCCGAGCGAGGCCGCGGTCGACATGCGCTCGATGCCCAGCTCGCGCAGCGCGCGCGTCGAGTCCATGCTCTCGGCCTCGCGCGCCGGCGGCGTCGCGACCTGATCGGCCTCCGCGCCGCTCCCCGGCGCACGTCCGAGGGTCACCGCGACGTTGCGCGTCTTGCCGTTGCGCAGCAGCTCGACATCGATCTGGCTCCCTGGCGCATGCTCGGCGACGGTGAAGCGCAGCGCTTCGACGGTCTCGATCCGTCGCCCAGCGATCTCCTGGATCACGTCGCCGCGTTGGAGGCCCGCCGCGGCCCCAGGGCCGCTCGGAATCACCGAACCGACGACGACCCCATGGTCCGCGCCGAACGACGCGACGAGCTCGGGGTCACCTTGGATCGTGACTCCCAGGAACCCGCGCTGGACGGTCCCTGACTGCGCGAGCTGCTCGACGACCGGCTGGATCATCGCGGTCGGGATCGCAAAGCCGATCCCGCCGAAGAAGCCGCTCGAGGAGAGGATCGCAGTGTTCATGCCGACGACGCGGCCGTGGACGTCGACGAGCGGGCCGCCTGAGTTGCCGGGGTTGATCGCGGCATCCGTCTGGATGAAGGCCTCGTAGCCGCCCATACCTAGGATCCCGGTTTGGCGACCGACGCCAGAGACGATCCCCTGGCTCATCGAATCGGTGATCGCAAACGGCGCGCCGAACGTGAACACGATGTCGCCCTGTTGGACCTCCTCGTCGGAGACGACCGCGGGCCTCAAGTGCTCGGCCTTGACCCGCAAGAGCGCGATGTCGGTCGCCGGGTCCGTGCCAACGACCTCTGCCGGCAGCTCGCGGCCGTCGCTGAAGCGGACCACCAGCTTCTCGGCGTCCGCGACGACGTGGTTGTTCGTGACGATCAGCCCGTCCGCCGACCAGATCCAACCGCTGCCGCTGCCGGTGCGCGGGGTCGGATCGAAGCGACGCACGCTGTCGTCGTCCCGCCCTCGATCGGGCGTGAAGGGCGCTCCGAAGAAGCGCCGTAGGGCGTCCTCGTCACCGGGCGCGAGGCCGCGCGGAGCGAGCGTGCGTAAGCCCAGTCGCGCGCTGTTGTGCGCCTCGATCGTGACGACGCTGGAGTGAATCGCCTCGGCGACGCGCCGGTACTCTTGCGTCAAGCTGCTCAGCAGCGGCTGTTCGGGCGCGGGCATCGGCCCGTTCCCGCCGCGGACCGCCGCCGCTGCGCCGATGCAGAGCGCGACCATGCCAAGGCTGGCGATGACGGGGACACGGTTCGGAATGGAACGATCGGACATGACTCGTACCTCGTTGTAGGGTCCCGATGCGCGGCAGATGGCCGCGCTGGCGTTGCAGGGGACGTCGTTCGACGCCCCGGTGATGGACACGGGGTCCGTCTACGAGTGGCAGTCCGCTCGTGTGAGTATCGATTGCGTTTCGACGCCGGCGGGGCGGCCTTCCAGCCGTGGAACGCCCGGGAGAGCGGAGAGCGGCGAGCGGCGAGCCGCCGTATTGCCTGTCTGCAACGTCCAGCGGCGTCGAGGACGTTCCGTCGGGGCCGCACGTCCCGAAGTTCGAGGCGCGCCCGGGGTCTCCCTGAACGACGTCCCGCCGGTCCTCGAGGTCTGCGCGGTCGATCCATGCCTGGACGGAGCTCGGCCTTGGCGGAGCAGGGCCTGAAGACGCGCGTTACAGCGGCTGAAGGCGCAGCGTGAGCGAGAGTGTGTGCGACGCTCCAGGCGCGAGCGTCAGCGCGCCGGCCTTGCAATTGGCGCTCTCGACGCAAACGAAGCGCGTCCACTCGTCGTCGCGCATCTGGCCCATTGCTGCGGCCTTTGCGATCCACGGGTTCCACACGACCGCCGAAGTCGCGCCGTCGGTGCGCAGCGCGACGGCGTGACCGAGCGCCGGGCAACGTAGCTCCACGTCGTCCGGCACGCCCTGGAACACGCGGTCGGTCTCTGCCTCGAAGGTGATCGGGGCCTGGGCGTCAGGGTGCGCTTGCGGCGCGGCGGCGAACTCGTCGTAGGGCACGCCCTCGAGCCCATGCACCGTCGCATGCTTCACGTCGCCGACCGCGAAGTACGTGTGGAGCGCCTCTTCGAACTCGAACGATGTCGCGCCGGTATTCGTGACCCGCAGCGTGACTGCGAGGCCGGTCGCGACGCTCACGGTGAACTCGGCGCGGAAGGCGTGCGGCCACAGGGCGCGTGTCGCCGCGTCGTCTTCCAGGCGCAGCGTCAGCGAGGGCGCGTCGGTCGACGCGACGAGCTGCCATTCGCGCACGCGCGCGAAGCCGTGCGCGGGGGCCGCGTCTCCATGTACGCCTGCCCCGAACCATGGGAACACCACCGGGATCCCACCACGCGTCGCGACGGCCGGGCCGTAGCTCGCATCGGCGCTCGTGAAGAGAGCGTCGCCAGGCTCCGCAGGGGAGGACCCTAGCCCGGCCGCGTGCCAGCACTGCACGTGCGCGCCGAGGCGCGTCACACGCACGCGTCCGCCGGGGCCCTGGAGCTCCCAGGCCTCGCGGCCGCCGGGGTCGGTCGTGGGGGTCACACCTCGTGCAAGCTGGCCGGTCATCCGTCCATTCGACCTTGGCGGTGACGCCCCTGTCCAGGGTCGCGCTCACGCCTGGTGGAGCGCGATCTCGCTCGCCTTCAAGGCGACCCACACCTCCCGCGGCCGCTCCGCGCCCGAGGAGCGGCCGGATCGCGGGTCGCTGGCGAGCCCCAGCGCGCTCGCGCCCGACGCCGTCACTTCGGCGACGAGGTGCAGCGCCCCGCCGACCTCTACGCGCAGGCCGCCAGGGATCGGCTCGACGCCCATGACCGGGGCGAGCCACACGTTGCGCGGCGAGCCGCTCGGGCGCGCGTTGAAGAGCGCGACCGCCCGCGGGTGTACGGTCGCGAGCACCGGGCCGTCGATGGGGGTCGCCGAGACCAGGGTCCCGCCGCCGTTCACTTCAACGAGGCCGCCGCGCGCGGTCCCATGGAAGCAGTTCAGCCCGACGAGGTCCGCCACGTAGCGCGACTGCGGGCGGCTGCAGATCTCGTCCACGGTGCCGACTTGGACGATGCGCCCTGCTTCCAGGACCGCGACACGATCGGCCAGCGCGAACGCATCGACCGCGTCATGGGCGACGACGACGCGCGGGCCCTCGAACGCCTGCAAGTGCGCGCGCAGCTCGCGGCGCAGCGCGAGCCGCGCGGACGCATCGACGGCCGACAGCGGCTCGTCGAGCAGCAACATGCGCGGCTCACAGGCGCGCGCGCGCGCGCGCGCGACACGCTGCTGCTCGCCGCCCGAGAGCGCCGCAGGCTTCGCGCTCGCGCGCGAATGGAGGCCGACGCGCTCGAGCCACGTGCCCGCGCGGGCGCGCGCTTCGCGGCGCTGGACGCCCACGGCGCGCGGGCCGTACGCGACGTTCTCGAGCGCTGTCAGGTGGGGGAAGAGGCAAGGCTGTTGGAACACGACGCCGAGCCCCCGCTCTTCGGGACATACGTGCGTGGCGTCGTCGTCCAGGGTGATCGCGCCGAGGCGGATCGACCCTCGCTCGGGCCGGACGAGGCCCGCCAGCGCCATGAGGAGCGACGTCTTGCCTGCGCCGTTCGGCCCTACGAGGGCGACGGTCTCTCCCGCCCTAACGTCCAACGCGACGTCGAGGGCGAGCGCGCCGCGCCGCAGCGCGAAGCGGGCGGTGAGGTCTAGCGCAGCGGGAACCATCGGCGGCGGAGCGCATAGAGCAGCACGGCGGACAGGGCGACGAGCACGAGGCTCAGCGCGATCGCGGCGTCGGGCCTTGTCTCGAGCGCGACGTAGACGGCGAGCGGCAAGGTCCGCGTCGCGCCCGCGAGGTTGCCCGCGAACGTGATCGTCGCGCCGAACTCGCCCAGGGCCCGCGCCCAGGCGACGACGAGGCCCGCGTAGAGCGAGGGCGCGATCATCGGCAGCGTGACCGTGCGGAACACGCGCCACGGCGACGCGCCGAGCGTCGCCGCGGCATCGGCAAAACGCCGGTCGAAGGAGCGCAGGCCGCCCTCGACCGTCAACACGAAGAACGGCAGCGCGACGTACGTCGCAGCGAGCACCACCCCGGCTGTGGTGAACGGAAGCGAGACGCCGAACGCGGACTCCAACACGCGGCCGACGAGCCCGTTGCGCCCATAAGCGAGGAGCAGCGCGACGCCGCCGACGACGGGCGGCAGCACCATCGGGAGCGTGACGAGGACACGCACGAGGCTGCGCAGCGGCCCCGCGCCGCGCGCGAGCCACGCGGCGAGCGGCAAGCCCAGCGCGCAGGACAGAGCGGCCGCCGCGAACGAGCACTGCAGAGACAGCGTGAGCGCCATGCGCACCTCGGGCGTGCGGAGCTCGGCGCCGAGCCGCGCCCACGGGGCGCGCCAAAGGAGCCCCAAGAGCGGCAGCGCGAAGAACAGCGTCGAAGTCACGACCGCGAGGACCGCGAGGGCCTGTGCGGCGTTGGATGCCCGGCTCGAGCGGCTCATGGCGCGCCGAACTCGAACGAGCGGAGGATCGCTTGGCCTTCCGCGCTGAGGACAAAGGCGACAAAGGCCTCGGTGTCTCCGTCGGCGCCATGGTCGACGCCCTGCTCGTCGGAGCCCCGCCCGCCAGGCTCCGCAGCACCAGGCTCCGCAGGGATCGGGCTGCCGCCCTGTCCCGCGCGCAGCGGCGCGATCGGATAGCGCGCCACCACGTTGGCGTCGCTCTGGATCTCGACGGCGCTGACGGACGCGCGCGCCGTCGCGACGTCGGTCACGTAGACGATGCCTGCGTCGACCTCGCCGAGCCGCACCTTGCTGATGAGCGCGCTCACGCTGGGTTCGTCCGAGACCGAGCGCGCGGCCACCCCCGCGCGTTCGAGCGCCGCGCGCGCGTACCTCCCCGCGGGCACCTCCGGGCCGCACAACGCGACGACCAGGTCGGCACGCGCGAGGTCCGCGAGGCCCTGCACGCCGCGCGGGTTCCCGAGCGCCACGGCGATGGCCAGTCGATTGGTCGCAAAGACGCGCGGCGGCGCCGCGGTCCTGCCCGACTCGACGACACGCGCCATGTGGATCTCATCCGCGGACGCGAACACGTCCGCCGCCGCCCCTTCACGGAGCTGCAGCACGAGCTGTGGCGTGCCTGCGAAGCTGAGGCGCACATCGACCCCTGGTCGGACCGCTTCGAACGCTGCCGCCAACGCCTCGAAGGGCGCGGTCAACGACGCGGCCGCGAACACCGTCACGGTCCGCGCAGGCGGCGCGCCGCAGCCAGCCAGAACGAGCGCCGCGGCGAGGGATGTGAAGAGGTCGTGCACAGGGGTGTGGCGCGCTGGGGTGTGGCGCGCTGGGGGCGCAGGCTCGGACGGAGCCGCCGGAGGGGTCCGGTCGGGAGCGCTGGACGCCGAGGATTCTAAGCCTGCTCGAGGCCGTCGAGGTGCACGCGAGGGTAGAGCGGCCCGTCGGGGGACAGCGCCGACGCCATGAGCGCCTTCGTCGTCGCGTGGTGGCGCTTGCGCAAGACCTTGTCGAGCAGGGCGCGGTTCTCGCGCGTGACGCGCTGCTGGAGCGCGGTCGTCACGCGCTTCGCGTCACGCTTGCGGCCGACGTCGCGCAAGACGAGCGCGTGGGTCCCATCGACGACGATGCGATCCAGGAGCTCGGCGCCGAAGCGCTGCACGAGGGCGGCCGCGTGCTGGACGCGCCCAAGCGCCGCCTCGTAGCGGCCGGCCTGGCGCTCGACGCGGGCGAGGATCGCCGAACACAGCGCCTCGATGCGGGCGAGGCCGAGCTCCTCCGCGAGGCGCAGCGAGCGCTCGAGCATCGAGCGCGCGTCGTAGGTCTCTTGCGTCGCGTCGGCGCGCTCGCCGAGCAGCGTGCCGAGGAACAGGGTGACAAGCGCCTCTCCGCGCCGGTCCGAGGTGTTCCGCGCGAGCAGCAGCGCCTCACGCAGCTCGAGCTCCGCGTCGCGCTCGCGGTCGACGTCGAGCATCAGGCGCCCCCGCCGCGCCGCGGCCTCGACGGCGAGGCGCACCTCGCCGGACTGGTCGGCGAGCTTCGACGCGCGCGCGAGCGCGACCCAGGCGCGCCGCACGCGGCCCGCGAGGCGCAGGATGCGCCCTTGCACGAGGTGCACGTGCGCGCGGACCGCGCGTGTGTGGACGGTGTCGTCGGCGCTGGCGAGCAGGGTCAACGCCTCGTCGAGCGACGCGAGCCCGGCCTCGAGTCGATCCTCAAGCGCAGCCACCTCGGCCGACGCCGCGAGCACCTCGGCGTGGCGCAGTGGGCCCGGCGCGGTCGCCCGCGCAAAGGCCAAGCGGTCGTGGGCGCCGATGAGGTCACCCGCGTCGGACTCGATGCGGGCGGACACGAGGAGCGCGCCCGCGAGGTCGTCGCGGGCGGCTTCGCCCGCGCGCGTGAACAGCTCGATCGCGTTGCGGACGAGCCCGCGCGCGAGGCCCGCCTCGCCTGCGACGACGGCGGCGCGGGCGTGGAGCGTGTAGACGCGCCCCGCGGCGCTCGGGTCGTGTTCGAGGTCCAGCGGGAGGTCGGCGAGCGCCTCGAGGGCCGCGCTCTGCTCTTCGCGCTCGCCGAGCCGGTCCGACGCGTCCGCGAGCGTCTCGAGGAGGTCGCGCCGCGTCCGGACGCGCTCGGGGGTGGTGGGGAGCGCGTCGAGGGCTTCGAGGCCCCAGCCCGCGAGGGTGGCCCGCCTGCGGGGGTGGCCCGCGTCGCGCGCGCGTTGCAGCAACGAGGGCAGCTCCGCGAGCAGCAGCTCCGACTCGTCCGCGTCGCGCAGGTGGCGCACGCGGCGGTAGGCGTCTTCGCTCGCCGGGGCGGCGTCCCGGAAGGCGCCTGCCGCGGCCGCGTGGTAACGCCGCCGCCGGCGCGGCGCGACGCCGCGTTTGATCTCCTCGCGCTCCGCCGGCCGCGCGAAGCGGAAGCGATCGCCGGCGGACACGAGCCAGCCCGCGCCGGCGAGCCGCGCGAGCGCACCCCGGGCGCTGCGCGTCGAGCGCGGGAAGGCGCGCGCGACCAGGGCTGGCGCGAAGCGACCGCCGAGGACCGCCACGCGCTCGAGCCACACCTGGTCGCGCGGCGCGAGCGCGTCGCGCCGCGCGTCGACGGCGCGCGCGAGGCTCGCGGGTCGCGGCAAAGAGCTCGGCGCGATGCAGAGCTCCAGGAGGCCGCCCGCCTCCGCGCTGTGGACGCTCGGACCATCGGTGCGGCTCGGGGCCACGCGGGTCCAGCCCTTGGCCGCCGCGAAGCGCAGGAGCTCGCCGATGCGCCCTGGGTTCCCTCCGGTGCGCCCGTGCAGGATCTTCGCCAGCGACCGGCGCGGGACCGAGTGATGGAACACCAAGTCCACGAGGCCCAGGACCGCGGCCTCGTCGAGCGGCCCGAGCATCAGGCGCTCCGAGTCGATCAGGCGCGCGCGCAGCGTCTCGAAGCCCAACCCGTGCCGCGGGAGCACATCATCCCGCACCCCGAGGATCAGCAACAGCTTGGTGCCTGCGAGGTCGCGCGCGACCCGCGCGATCACGTCGAGCGTCGCTTTGCCCGCGGCGTCCACGTCGTCGAGGAACACGATCGCGGGCGTCTTCCTCGTCAAGCGCACGAGCCACGTCGCGAGCGCAGCGACCTCCGTGACCGGCGTGTCGCCCGCGTGACGTTCTTCGCTCGACAGCGCCTCCAGGAGCGTCCGCGCTTCGGCGTCCGGCACCAGGGCCTGGACCAGCTCCGCTTCGCGGGCCCCTGGCGAGGCCTCGCGCGGCAGGTGCAGCCAGCGGTGCAACAGCGCGAGAATGGCCGCGCCCGGGCGTTCGTCCTCGAGCTCGCCGCAGCGGCCGTACAGGTAGAGCGGCGGCTGCTCCTCGCTGCGACGGACGCGGTGCGCGAGCTCGGCGACGAGGCGGGACTTGCCCGCGCCGCGCTCGCCCTCGAGCCACACCGCGCGCCCGCCGCCGGCGCGGGTCAGGTACCACGCGACGTGCATGCGCTCGAGCTCCTCGCTGCGGCCGACGAGCGGGAGCTGGTGCAGCCCGGACCAGGCCGCCGTGTCACGGCGCGCTTCGCCGCCGAAGGTCAGCCGCTCGCGCCACCAGGCGCCGCTCTCGCCTTCTTCGAAGACGCGGGCGACTTCGAGGGCGGTGGGGCGCGCCATCGCAGTCGGCGCGAGGCACGCGAGCAGCAGCTCGTCCAACAGCGGCGACGACCGCGGGACGATCGACGAGGGCGGCCGCAGCGCCCCCGACGCGCGCACGGCGAGGTCCGGCGCGCCGTCGTCGTCTGCGGCGGCGTGCTGGCCCGTCGCGAGGCGGTGCAGCGTCGCGCCAAAGGCGTAGATGTCCGCGGCGGGCGAAGGGGGGCCGCCATGGGTGCGCTCAGGCGCGAGGTACGCAGGCGTGCCGAGGGGCGCGATCGGGGCCCCGACCCGCCGCGCGAAGCCGAGGTCCAGGAGCACGGCGTCACCGCGCGCGTCGAAGCGCACGTTGTCGGGTTTGATGTCCCCGTGGGTCCAGCCGGCGGCGTGCAGGGCCGCGAGCGCGCCCGCGACGCGGCGGCCGATCGCGCGCAGCGTGGGCTCGGGCGAGGGCCCGGCCGTATGCAGCTCCTCCTCCAGAGAGCGTCCAGGGACGACCTCCATCGCGAGCCACGGGGCCTCCGGATGGGGGAGGTGCGCCTCGGGGACGTCCGGGCGGCCGGGCCCTTCGAGGAGGGGTGGCGGGCTCCCTGAGCCTGCGAAGAGGAAGCGGCTTAGGGCCGGATGACGTACCGCGCGGCCCGCCTCGATCTCGGCGCCGAGGGACGCGCGGGCGTCCGGCTCTGAGAGCAGCTCGGTGCGCAGGACCTTGACTGCGACGAATGACCCCACGTCTCGCCCGAGCCAGGGCGCGGTCAAGCGCGCGCGCCAGACGCGGCCGGTGCGGCCGACGCCAAGCACACGGTCGAGGACGAGGGGCGGGGAATCCATGGCGTGGCCGCGGTACGCTCTCTCGCTCGTAACGCTCGCTCAACCCTGGAATGTAGCACCCACGTGACCCTCCGCGTCCACAACACCCTGTCCAAGCGTCTGGAGGCCTTCGAGCCCCGGGAACCCGGGGTGGTCCGCATGTACAACTGCGGCCCAACGGTCTACGGACGGCCCCACATCGGGAACCTGCGGAGCTTCCTCTTCGCGGACCTCCTGCGGCGCTGGCTGGAGTACCGGGGCTTCGAAGTCCGGCAGGTGATGAACATCACCGACGTCGGTCACCTCCAGGGCGACGACGTGGCCGACGCGACGGGTGAGGACAAGGTCGAGGTCCAGGCGCGGCGCGAGGCCGTCGACCCGCTCGCGATCACGCGGCGCTACACCGATGAATTCCTCGCGGACATGCGCGCGCTGGGCGTGCGCGAGCCGCAAGCGCGGCCGCGGGCGTCGGAGTACATCGCGGAGATGGTCGCGATGATCGAGCGGCTCATGGCGCAGGGCCACGCCTACCGCGTGGGCGACAACGTGTACTTCGACGTGAGCACGTTCCCGGCCTACGGGAAGCTCTCCGGCAACAGGGTCGAGGGGCTCGAGGCGGGCGCGCGCATCGAGGTCAACGACGAGAAGCGGCACCCCGCGGACTTCGCGCTCTGGAAGAGCGACGAGCGCCACTTGATGAAGTGGGCGACCGTCTTCGGCGAGCACGGCTTCCCCGGCTGGCACATCGAGTGCTCCGCGATGGCGCGGGCGCTCCTCGGCGAAGAGCTCGACATCCACACCGGCGGCGAGGACAACGTGTTCCCGCACCACGAGTGCGAGATCGCGCAGAGCGAGTGCGCCAACGGGGTCCCGTTTGCCCGCTATTGGATGCACGCCAAGTTCCTGCAGGTGGACGGCGGCAAGATGAGCAAGAGCCTCGGCAACGTGTACACGTTGTCGGACGTCGTCGAGCGCGGCTACGAGCCGCGGCACCTGCGCTTCGCCCTCTTGCGCGGCCATTATCGCTCGCCGTTGAACTTCACCTGGACCGTCATGGACGAGGTGAAGGCGCGCGTCGGCAACTTGGACGAGGTCGTCCAGCTCTTGCACCGCATTGTCGCGGGCGCGGGCGCGGGCGCGGGCGCGGGCACCGCGGCGGATCCGGAGGCCGGTCGCGCCCTCGCCCGCGAGACCCAGGCTGCGTTCGAAGCGGCCATGGACGAGGACCTCAACGTGCCGATGGCCCTCGCGGCGCTCGATGGGCTGCGCAAGCCGCTCCTCGACGAGCAGGTCGGGGCGGCTGCGGCGCAGGAGCTCCTCGCTTTCCTCGGGCGCGTGAACGAGGTCCTGCCTGTGCTGAGCCTCGCGGCTCAAACGGCGGGGGCGGACATCGAGGCGCTCATCGCAGAGCGGCAGGCCGCGCGCCAGGCGAAGGACTGGAAGCGTTCGGACGAACTGCGCGACCTCTTGGCGGCGCAGGGAATTGAGCTCAAGGACACGCCCGAGGGCGTCGTTTGGATGCGGAAGTGACCCGCCGGGGGGCGTGGAGCGCCCTCACACCGACCCGGGGGCGTCCTCGGCCGCGTCGCTCGCGTCGAGCCCGGGGTCGCCTGCGGGCCCTTGGTCGCCTTCCGGGTCCGCATCGGGATCGAGCGCGCCCTCGGAGCCTGAGGTCGGGTTCACCCCGCGGATCTCCTCGTCGCGCTTGCGGGCCTCCTGGATGATGCGCGAGAGGTTGGCGGCGTCCTCGGCGGAGGGGTCGTACTCCCAAGTCAGCGCCGGGATGTTGCGCGTCTCGAGGACCCGGCCGAGCTGGCGCCGGATGAAGCCTGACGCGCCGGTCAGCATGTGCTGGACCTTGCTGCGGTCGCCCTCGCTGCCGAGGACGGAATACGACACCTTCGCGCGCGCGAGGTCGTTCGAGAGCTCCACCTTCGTCACGGTGACGAAGCTCGCGCGGGGGTCTGCGATCTCGAACTGGAGGCAGTAGGCGACCCGGCGTTGGATCTGGGCCTGCAACCGCCCGATAGTCTTGGGGCTGGCCATAGTGAGTCTTCTTTTCTGACGCAGTGCGCGCCATTCAAGCGCCGGTCTGGGCTGTCAAGCGACGATCGCGGCGAGCCCTGCCCGCCGCGATCGTTCCGAGCCCGGATCGAGTGAGATCCGCGAGCAACGAGCGCCTCAGAGCGTCCGCTTGATCTCTTTCATCTCGTAGCACTCGATGATGTCGCCCTGCTGGATGTCGCGGTAATCCTTCAGCACGATGCCGCATTCGAAGCCCTCGCGGACCTCCTTGGCATCGTCCTTCTCGCGCCTCAGCGACGCGAACGAGCCCGTATAGATCACGTTGCCGTCGCGCATCAGGCGCACGAGGGAGTGCCGCTTGGCGGAGCCGTCGATGACCATACAGCCAGCGATCAGGCCGATGCGCGACGACTTGAAGATCGCCCGGATCTCGACGTGGCCGGTGACGACCTCCTCGAACTCGGGGCGGAGGGCGCCTTGCATCAGGGCGCGCAGGTCGTCGAGCAGCTCGTAGATGACCTCGTAGCGCTTGATGTCGACACCGGCGCGGTCGGCGTTCTGCCGGGCCTTGCCGTTCACGCCCACCTTGAACGCCAAGAGGATCGCCTGCGAGGGCGTCGCGAGGTCCACGTCGCTCTCGGTGATCGGGCCGACACCCGAGTGGATCACCTTCAGCTCGACCTCGTCGTGGCCCATCTTCGCGATCTCGCTCTTGATGACCTCCGCCGTGCCCTGCACGTCCGTACGGACGATCAGGTTGATGATCTTGGCTTCGGTGCCGGCCTCGCGGCCAAGCAGCGCTTCCATCTGCTTGCGCGGGTCGCGGCCCTCGGCCAACAGCTTGGCGCGGTTCGTGCGCTCGCGCTCCGTCGCGATCTGCTTGGCCTTGGCCAAGGAGTCGACGATGTAGAACGCGTCGCCGACGCCCGGGAGCGCGTCGAGGCCCGTCACCGCGACCGGCATGGACGGGCCGGCCTCCTTGATCACGTTGCCGCGGTCGTCGAGGATCTGCCGGACCTTGCCGTAGCCCTCGCCAGCCAGGATCACGTCGCCCTTTGACAGCGTGCCGTCCTGGATCAGGAGGTGCGCGACGATGCCTCGACCCTGCTGGATCTCGGCTTCGAGCACGACGCCGCTCGCCGGGCCCTTCGGGTGAGCCTTCAGGCCGAGCTCGATGTCGCCCATCAGGAAGATGTGCTCGAGGAGCTCGTCGATGCCCTGCCCGGTGATGCCGGACGTGTGGAACATCGCGGTGTTGCCGCCGTACTGCTCGGGCACGAGCTGCTGACCCATCAGCTGTTGGATCACCGTGTTGGCGTTGAAGTCCTGCTTGTCCACCTTGTTGATCGCGACCACGATCGGCGACTTTGCCGCCTTCGCGTGGTTGATCGCCTCGATGGTGCTCGGCTTCACGCCGTCGTCACCTGCGACGACGAGCACGACAATGTCGACTGCGCGCGCGCCGCGGGCACGCATCGACGTGAACGCTTCGTGGCCGGGCGTGTCGATGATCGTGACCATGTGACCCTTCGAGGTCTTCACGCGGTACGCGCCGACGTGCTGGGTGATGCCGCCCGACTCGCCTGCCGCGACCCGCGTGGCGCGGATCTTGTCGATCAGCGTCGTCTTACCGTGGTCGACGTGGCCCAGGAAGGCCACCGTGGGGGAGCGCGGAACGAGCTCCTCTTCTTCGAGCTGGTTGCGCTTGATACGCACCTCCGCGAGGTGGGCCTGCTCAGCAGAGATGTCCTCTTTGATCTCGAGGTTGACCTCGAACTCCGCGGCGATCAGGGTCGCGGTCTCGCTGTCGACGGTCTGGTTGATCGTGAACATGCCCAGGCCCGTGCTCCAGGCCTTCGACACGACGAGCGCCGCTTTGAGCGCCATCGCGTCCGCGAGCTTCGCGATCGAGATCGGCTGTTCGATCGAGACTTCGCTGCCGGCGTACGGCGACTCTGTCGCGTTCTCCGAGCGCCGCCCGCCGCCGGAGCGGCGGCCCTGGGTGTGCCCCGTCTGCGAGGTTCGGTTGTGGCGCAGGAAGCGGTTCTGCTCCCGCTCGCGCAGCTCCGCCGCGGTCAGCTTGCCGCGCGGGCCCGTCGCCGCCGGTTGCGGCGACGCGGGGCCGCCGGCCCGGCGGTGACCGCCGAGCGTCGGCCGCACGTCGGGCGCAGAGTCGTCCCGCGACTGGAGGCGTCGCGACGAAGCCTTCTTCTTCTGTGTGTTCTGCTGGAACGTGGAGGGGTCCACGAACCCGACGACGTTGCCGCGGCGCGGCGGGTCCTTCGGCGCAGCTTGGGGCGGGGCTGGGCGCGCGGCCTGGATGATCACTGGGACGACCCCGCGCGCTGCGTCACCGCTGCGCACCTGGTCGCTCGTCGTGCGCCGCGCGGGTTCGCGGGCGGGATCGGCCGTCGCGCCGCCGCGCGCCGGCTCGAGCCGTGCTTGGTCACTGGGGGCCGCAGTGCGCGCCTGGTCGCTGGGGGCGGACGCTGCTTGGGGGGCTTCGCCCATGGGCGAGGCGCTCGCGGCCGCTTGGGCCGCCAGCTCGCTGGGCTTGCTGTCGGCGTTCGCCGCGGCCTGTCCGCCGGCGGCAGCCGCTCCGCCCGGCGAGGCCGAAGGCGAGCTCCGGTCGGGCGTGGCCGCCCCGGCGGCCTGCGAAGTCGCATCTGTGCCCGCGGTGGGCGCCGGCGCAGTCGAGCTCGACGTCGACGACGCTGTGCCGCTCGCGGCGCCGGTGCCGGAGGCGGCAGCGGCGACCGACGACGGCGCGTCGGTCGATCGCGGCGCCTCGGTGGCGGCCGGTGAGCTCGGACGTGCGGACTGCGCCGGCTCCGTAGCGGTGCCTGGCGCGCGCTCCGCGGCCGCGGCGCCAGCGGCCTGCTCGGCCGCGGCGGCCGATGCGGAGACCGGTGCGGAGACCTCCGTCGACGGGCGCGCGCGGGGTGCGGACGGCTCACCAGCGCCTTGGCCCGGCCCGGAGGATGCGGCCTCCAGGGACGACGGGGAACCGACACCATGGGACCCGGCGGAGGGGGATCCAACCGGAGGCTCCGTCGTCGAGCGAGCAGCGGCGCCCGCAGCGGGGGTCTCGGCGCTCGATTGTCCGTGGGGCTGCTGGGAGGGCGCGTGGGACGGAGAGTCGGGCTCCGTCTCGATGGCGATGGTCTCGTCCTCGCCCGGCTGCGCCCGCTTCAGGCGCTTGACGACACGCAGTCCGCCGCTCGCGGCCTCCGGGGCCGCGCTCGCTTCGCTCGCTGGCATGATGCCGTTGGCCTCGAGCACTCCCTGCGCCGTGACAAGGTCGAAGGGGTCGAGGGCCGACATGTGACTCTTGGCTTTGCTGAAGCCGAAGTCACGCAGTTTCGCAGCCAGGTCCTTGCCGGACATGCCGTACTGCTTAGCGAAGTCGTGAATGCGAACCTTGTCGGTCAAGCTCATCCCTTATGTGGGGGTCTCGGAGGGCGCCCCCTAGGGCGCCGGTCATGCTGCGATGGAACGGAAAGCTGCGGTCGTGGGCTGACGCTGCGTCGGCGATCGAGTTTGGAGCTGAGGGCCATCATGCCCCTTGCTCGAGCGCCTCGTCGCCAAGGGAATCTGAATCGCCCGCTGAAACACCGCCGGCGAGGGGGCCCTCCTCGGAGGCATCGTCCACTGCGACGTCGCCTCCCTCTAGGTCGGTTCCCTCGGTTTCCGGCGCGGTCCCCCCGGTTTCGGGCGCTGGCGCACCCGAGGCCCCGCTGCTGCGCTGCGCGGGCGTCCCGAAGTACTCTTCGTGCGTCTTGATCTCGATCTCCCAGCCGCACAGGCGGCTCGCGAGGCGCACGTTCTGGCCCCGCTTGCCGATGGCCAGCGACTGCTGGTCCTCGTCGACCAACACGGTCACCGCGTGGTTGTCGACGTCGGGGTAGATGTTGTCGATGTTGATCAGCGCCGGCTTCAGGCCGTTCATCACCAGCGTCTCGAGCGAGTCGCTCCACTTGATGATGTCAATCCGCTCGCCGCGCAGCTCGTCGATGACGGCTTTGATCCGCGAGCCGCGGACGCCGACGCAAGCGCCAATGCAGTCGATCTTCGGGTCGCTCGAGAGGACCGCCATCTTCGTGCGATAGCCAGGCTCGCGGACGACGCGCTTGATCTCGATGATCTGGTCCGCGATCTCGGGCACTTCGAGCTCGAAGAGCCGGCGCACGAGGTCGGGGTGGGTGCGGCTGACGAGGATCTTGACGCGATTCCCGTCGTTCCGGACCTCGACGATGATCACGCGGATGCGGTCGCCGGTGCCGTAGGTCTCGCCGCGCACGCGGTCTTCGCGGGAGAGGTGCGCCTCGACCTTGCCGAGCGAGATCACGAGGTCCTGGCCCTCGTAGCGCTGGACTTCGCCGTGCACGAGCTGGCCGACGCGGTTCTCATACTCTTCGTAGAGGACCTCGCGCTCGGCTTCCCGGACGCGCTGCGTGAAGCCTTGCTTGACGGTCTGGGCCACGATGCGGCCGAGCTCGTCGAACTCGAATTCGTACACACCCTCGCCGTCTTCGATCGTGACCTCGCCGGACTTGCGATCGATCGTGCAGATGAGGTCCTCTTCGGCGCCGAACTTCTTGCGGACAGCGGCCGCCATCGATTCTTCGAGCGCGCGGAAGATCACCTCTTTCGGGATGTCCTTCATCGCGTGCAGCGCGTCGATGGTCTGGAGGAGGGTTTGAGGGTTCATTCCGGGCTCTGACGTGAGGGAACCGGTCGGTACATGCAAAGGAGCGGGGACAGGGCCCCGCTCCTGTCGGCGTGCCTCGGCGTGGGCCAGGGCGCGCGGTGATCAAGGAGGGTTTGAGGGTGGCTCTCGGACGAAGTAGTCTGGTGTCGCGACGCGCGCAGGTCAACTGCTAGGGCGACGTTCGCGGAGCGATCCTCCGTGAACCGGGGGCTTTCGTTCGCTGCGTGCCCCCGCGCCCCCCTGCGCGTTTCTGCACGCCTCCGAAGATCAGGCCCAAGTCCGTGTCGTCCCGCGCCCCCGATGACCCGCCCCAGCGGCGGCCGCCCGCACAACCGGGCGACCGTTCCGGCGGGCGATTGGAGGGCGCCGGCGCCCTCCAGCCGGCCGTTTGGGAGGCCTTCGAGGTCGCGCTCGGGCGCGCCGCCGCCAGCCCCGCGACGGTGTTGCTTTTGGGTGAGAGCGGCAGCGGGAAGAGCCGCGCCGCGCACCGGTTGCACGCGCGCGGGCCGCGCGCGACCGGCCCGTTCGTCTCGGTTTCCCTCGCCGGGCTCGCGGCGACGCTGATCGATTCCGAGCTCTTTGGCCACGAAGAGGGCGCGTTCACGGGGGCGCGTGGCGCGCGCCCGGGGCGGTTCTTGCGCGCGGACGGCGGCACTCTGGTGCTCGAGGGCATCGAAGCGCTGGCGCCGGAGCTGCAGGTCAAGCTGCTCAGGGTGCTGCAAGAGCGGGTCGTCGAGCCCCTCGGCGGGGCGGCGCCGATCCCCGTCGACGTGCGCGTCGTCGCGACCTCCGCGGTCGACCTCAGCGCTGAGGTCGCCGCCGGCCGCTTTCGACCGGACCTCTATTACCGGCTCGCGGTCCTGACCCTGCGCGTCCCGCCCCTGCGCCAGCGGCGCGAGGCCCTGCCAGCCCTGGTGGTCGAGCTCGGGCGATCCGTCGCGGCGCGCCTGGGGGTCGCGCCACGTGGCCTCGCGCCCGACGCGCTGGACCGGCTCCTCGAATACCCCTGGCCTGGCAATGTGCGCGAGCTCGAGAATGCGCTCGAGCGCACCCTCGTCCTGGCGGCCGACGCCGGGGCGGGGGCCGCCCCGGCTCCCCTCGGCGCCGACGCCTTCGATTTCCTGGCCGAGGGCACCGCCGGGGCCGCGGAGGGCCTGGCGCGTTCCGCGCTGGCCCAAGGGATCCGCGCTGACGAGCTCTTGGACGCCCTCGTCGACGCCGCGCTGGCGGAAGAGCGCGGGAACGCCTCGGCGGCAGCCCGTAGGATCGGGTGGACGCGGCGCGCGCTCGATTACCGCCGCGCTCGCCGGGCGGCGGACGACGACGGCCCGTCGAAATCGACGGGCGCGGAGCCCAAGGACTGAGGCGCGCGCTCGTCCTGCGGCGGCCCGTGTCCCGCGCGTGCCCTCGCCGACGCCCCCTCGCTGACGCCCAAGCCGAAGAGCCCGCCGAAGACCCGCCGAAGACCCGTAGAAGCCCAGCCCAAGCCCCGCCCAAGCCCCGCCGAAGCCGATGACGCACCACGCTCCGATCTGCGCCCTTAGGGCGCGTGGCGGGCCCTCGAGGGGCGCGCGAAGTGGTCGATCCGGTCCGGCCATGCTCCTGGCCCTCGTGGCCTGTGGGCACCTCGCGGGTGCGCCCCTGCAGGCCGCGGCGCCGCTCGCGCACCCGCGTCCGGGGACAGGTGGGAGCGAGCTCCCTCAGCCCCTCCGAACAGCCTCCGAGGGGGCACCCGAGCAAGGCCGCGAGCAAGGTCGCGAGCAAGGCCGCGAGCAAGGCCGCGAGCAAGGCCGCGAGCAAGAGCGCGGGGACGCGCTGCTCGCCGGGTTCGCCGCTGCGGACACCGCGGAGCGCCGACGGCGGGCGTCGGCGCTCGGCGCCCTGGCGCTCGCCGGGCTCCGTGACCGCGCCCTGGAGCTCAGCGATGACCCCGACGCCGAGGTGCGCCTCGCGCTCATCGGCCTCCTCGCCCGGCCGGACCTCGGCAGCGCCGCGGGCGATGCTGCTGCGCTCGCTCGTCTCACGCAGCTCGCGGGCGAGGACACGGACCCACGCGTGCGACGCGCAGCCCAGCGCGCGCTCGGTGAGCTCGACGACGAGCGCGCAGCCGAGGCGCTCGGCGTGCTCGCCCGGACGCTCGCCCCAGGCGAACGCGAGCACGCGGCTGCGTGCTTGCCGCCGACCCCGCGGGCCCATGCGGTGGTGCGCGACCTCGTTCGCGAGGGCCTCGGCCTCACAGGGCCCAACGCCCGCACAGGCGGCACAGGCGGCACAGGCGGCACAGGCGGCACAGGCGGCGCCGTCCAAGCGTCAGGCTCGGGTGGCGCTGCGTCGGGACCCGGTCGGGTCGCGCCGGAGGTGCTCGCCGTCGCATTGGAGCAGTACGGACGCTCGCTCGCCGACGCCAGCGTGCGAGGCCGTTCGCGCGGCGCGCCGGGGCTCGCGCGTGGCGCGCGGCTCGATCCCGGCGCGACGGCGGACCTCATGCTCGCCATCTCGCACCCCTCACCGCTCGTGCGTCGCGCTGCGGCGCGCGGCTTCGACGCGCTCCTGGCGCGGCTCGCGGAGCTCGCCGACGCGGACGCAGCCCTCGCGCTGCTGCGGGATCTCGGCGCCGCGGGCCTCGACGCGCGGGTCGTCGCCTACCAGAGCGCGCGCTTCGCGCTCTTCCCCGGCGTCGATGTCGCGCGCGCCGCGACCGCCGCGACCGAGCTCGCGGCGGCGGTCCGAGCTGCGAGCGGCGAGGCCCGCGCCACGGGCGTCGACCCCGACCGCATCTGGGCCTATCGCTTGGCGCAGATCGAGGCGTGCATCGCCTTGTCCGCCGACCGCCCGCGCGACGCGATCGCTGCGACGGAGCGCGGCGCTCGCGCGCTGGACGCGCTCCTGGCGGAGCGCCGCGACCTGGGCGAGGGGGCGGGCCGTCGCGAACACGCAGAGGCGCTCGTCGCGCGCGCGCTGGTCGAGCTCACGGCGCTCCTCGGCGAGCTCGCGGCCGGCGCCGCGCCAGAGGATGTCGGGCTCCTGCGCCGCGCGCGGACCATGCACACGGCGACGATCGAGGCGCAGGTGATCGTCGCCGACGTGCTCGGCCAGGGCCTCGGGGGCATCGACGCGCTCTTCGACGACGACCTGTCGCCGATCCGCCTCGTCTTCCACGGCCGCGGGCTGCCTGCGTTGCCCAACGCCCGCGTGCTCGAGCTGCAAGCCGCGCTCGGCCGCATGCTCGCGACCGTCGCGCCGCGCGAGCTGCCGGGCTTCGTTCCGTTCGTGATCGACGACCCGACGCTCACGGATCCCCTGGCGGATCCGCGCCGCGCGGCGTTGCTCGCCGCGGTCCAGGAGGCCCGCGTGGAGGGCGCGCGGCGCGAGCTCGGCGTGCTCGAAGAGCGGGTCGCGCGCGAGCGTGTGCGCGGCTCGCTCGTGCTGCCTGAGGCCCTGCTGCGCGACGCCGAGCTCGCGGAGCTGCGTGTCCGTATCGCGCAGCGCGACGCCCAAGAGACCGACAGCGGCGCTGCGCTCTTGGCCCAGCGCGTGCCGTCGGCCCTCGGCCTCTGGTACGCGCGGGACCTCGCGGCTGACGGCCATCCGAGCGAGGCGCGCATCGTCCTCGGGCGCTATCGCCAGGACCTCGAGCGCACGGGCATCGCGCGCAACTGGTTCTTCCTCGGGCACGAGCGCATCGTGCGCGCGTTGATGCAGATGGGCGGCGCGTTCACGGACGAGGGCCGCGCGGCGGACGCGGAGGCGACGCTGCGCGAGGCTGTCGAGCGCATCGAGGACGTCGAGCGCCAGCTCACCGAGCAAGGCGCGACGCTCGACGACCTCGCGAGCTTCCGGCAGCTACGCGCGAGCGCGCTCGTGAGCCTCGCGGTCAACGCGAACGTGCGGCTCGGGCAGCAGGACAAGGCGCTCGCGTACTACGAGCGCGCGTACGCGCTGCGCCAGGACGAGTTCATGACGGCGCTGCTCGCGTGTTATCGCGCGCGGTCGGGGCGCGTCGCAGAGGCGCGCGACCTCTTGCGCCGCGTGCGGCCGGGTCCGGGGACCTGGTACAACCTCGCGTGTGTGCACGCGCAGCTCGGCGACACGCAGGAGGCGCTGGACCTCCTGGAGACGGAGCTGCGCGAGAACCACGGCTCGCAGAGCTCACGCGAGCGCCAGATGGAGTGGGCGCGCGTCGACCCGGACCTCGCGAGCCTGCGCGGCGACCCGCGCTTCGAGCTGCTGACCACCCCGAAGGACTGAGTGGAGCGCGCGCTCCTCTGAGCGCGGGAGGGACATTTGTTGAGGATGTCCGTGACATCCGTCGTGTCGAGGGGGTCCCTCTGGCGCTTTGACCCGTCGCGCTCAAGGTGCGACCCTGCCCCTCGTAGGCGCATCCGAACATGTCCCACGATCGATCCACTCGGCTCGTCTCGCCGATTGCGGCTCTTCCTCCCAAGCGCTCGTCGGCGCGGACCGCCGGCCCCACGCTGCGCGCTCTGCGCGGTACCGTCCTCTGGGTTGCGGCGCTCCCTGCCGCGGCGCTCGCGTCCGACGTGCACGTCGTGGACGCCGCTGGTGGCGGCGCGCATACCACGATCCAAGCCGCGGTGCAGGCCGCGCAAGATGGCGACGTCATCCTCGTGCGCGCAGGCGCCTATGCGGGCGATGTCACGCTCGGTGCGAGCTCGCTCGTGCTCGTCGGTGAAGGCGCGCCGCAGGTCCTAGGTCACGTCTTGGTCCAGAACCTGGATAGCGACGACACGCTCGCGATGTCTGGGTTCGTCGTGAGCCCGCCGCGTGGCACCTTCCCATTCGCGTTTTACCGCGGCGCGGTCGACGTTCGGCAGTGCCGTGGCCCCGTGCGGCTCCAAGACTGCGTGCTGCGCGGCGCGGATGAGGCTGGTGTCGGGCCGCTGCCAGACCACGCGCCTTCCCTGTTCGTCGCGGACGGCGGTCCTGGCCTGTACGCAGAAATGAGTCACGACGTCGCGCTCGTCGACTCGCAGGCGTTTGGTGGCGTTGGAGCCCTCGGGGTCGTCGCCGTCTCGGGGTGGGGCGGCGAGGCCGTGTTCGCGCTTGACGTTGCGCACCTGACGGTGGCGCGGTCGGTCGTGCGCGGCGGACGCGGGGGCGATGGCGACGACCCGGGCGACGGTGGCGCCGGTGCGCGCATCTTCGGCGGGACGACGTTGCACCTCGCTTACGCGGCGCTGTTCGGCGGCGATGCGGGCTGCTGGGCCGGGTTCATGTCGAGCCCCGGTTGGATGGTCGATGGCGGCGATGGGCTCGTCCGGGGCGCCGGGACACACACTTGGGACTTCGATGGCGTCTTTGGTGGTGGCGCAGACGCGTCAGGGAGCTGCGCGCCAACGCCCGCCGGTGGCGCGCCGGGGCAAGCGCACGGCGGGAGCGGCGCCATGGTGAGCTCGACGGGGTTCCCGAACACGCTCCACGCGCCCGCGCTCGTGCGAGAGGGGCAGGCATGGTCGCTCGAGGTGGTCGCGACCGCGGGAGAGCTCGCCTCGGTCCCTGCGAGCAGCGCCACGGCGTTTGGCTTCCGGCCGCGCCTCGAGCAGCCCCGGCTCATTGCGGCGCCCGGGCTGCTGATGGCCGCGCCGCCGCAGGTGATTCCGCCGACAGAGCGCCTCCTGTTGCTCCAGCCTCCCGCAACGCTGCCGCTCGGCTTGGACGCGGACGTGCGCTGGTTCCAGGCCGCTGTCGGCCCGCTCGGCGGGCCGGCGACATGGGGCAGCGCGCGCTTCGTCGTCCTGCTCGACGCTGCGCTCTGAGCGCGCGCGAGGCACGCGCTGCGCCCCAAGCGACGCCCATGATTCGAAGCGCACGATTCGAAGCGCGCTATTCGAAACGCATCATCGACTCGCCGTCGTCGGCGGCGCCGGTGAACACCATGCTCTGCTGCACGGAGAACCCATCCTTGCCGTGGCACGTGAACGTGTAGGTTCCAGGCGGCGCGGCGACGTCGGCGATGAGCGTGTCGCCGTCGCGGCGCAACTTGGTGGAGCGCCACACCACCTTGCCCTCTGCGTCGATGAGGTCGCACCAGGGCAGCCAGGAGGCGTGGGCCGGACCCAAGGTGATGCGCACTCGCTGCTCACCGCATTGGACGAGGTCCACGTCGACCTCGGTCACGGCGCCGACGCGGACCTCGAACTCGAGCTCTTGCGTGACGGTCCGGCGCGCGGCGACGCGCAGGCGCCAGCGGCCCGCTGCGAGGGGCGGGCATTCGATCCGCCCGGCAGTGACGTTGGCTGTGACCGCGTGCGCTCCTTCGATCAAAGGGATCACCTGGACCTCCGCCCCTGCAGCGTGCACGGGATCGAGCCCGCGCACCGTTCCGGTCAGCGTCCCGGTCGCGGCGAGGCGCACCTCTCCGAGGTCGAGCACGCCGCCCGGCGCGAGCTGGAAGCTGCCGAGGCTCTGCCCGCTCCCGCCCAGCGCTTCGACGCCGAGGTCGAGCGCGCCCGCGGGGACGTGGTCGGCCGAGAAGCGGCCCGTCATGGGGTCGGCGTCGATCGTCCGCCAGATGCGTTTTGCGCCGTGCCAAACAGTGATGCGCGCCGCCTTGGCCGGCGCGCCGTCCGGGTCCAGCACCGCGCCGACGATGCGCCCGCTGTCGAGCGCGCTGAGCCGCAGCACGAGCGGCGCTTGGTCCGGGTCAGCCGACGGCCGGACGCCCTCGACGACGAGCAACGGGAACTCGCGCCACCCGCCGTTGGGTTGGACGCTCACGTTGTAGGCCGCGTCAATGAGGTTCGGCAGCCGAAACGCGCCATCGGCGCCCGTCTCTGTGCCATGTGCGGAGCCGCTCTCGAAGTCCAACGCGAGCACTGAATAGCCGCTCGCGGCCTGCCCGTGCTCGTCGAGCAGCCGCCCCGCGATCGCGAGCATCGGCGTGAGCCTCGGGCTCCAGTCGGTCTCTGCGCCGGCCCGCAGCTCGATCACCTCCGAGGCGATGCCAGCGGACTCATGCTGCGCCCTGAGCTCCGTCGGGCCTGGCGCTAGGTCATCGAGGACATACGCTCCGCGCGCGTCGGTCATCGCCTGCCGCGTCTCCCACCCGGCCCCGGTGGAGATGTGCGCGCGCGTCAGCGGCGTGCCGTCGCGGTCCTTGATCACTCCGCTGAGCCGCGCTGGCCGCAGCAGGCGGACGACGACACCCTCGAGGCCCGTGGCCGGCACCTCGAGGGGCGCTGCATAGGGCGCGTTCCCGGCGGCGTTCACGCGCAACAGCGACTCGCCGAAGGCGGCCGCGCGCGTCTTGAACGCGCCCGCCTCGTCGGTGATGAGCTCGACCGGCGCGGGCGTCATGCCGTCCAGCCCGTCGAGGTCCCTGATCGACGCGGGCTCGGCGCCGATCTGGACCGTCGCGCCGCGCACGGGATCGCCAGCGGCGTCGAGGACGATCCCACCGACGCGCGCGCCGAGCGTATCGAGCCGCAGCGTGACCTCCATGCGCGCGCCGGGTTGGCCGCGCGGTACGACCTGGCGTGAGGCCACGAACCCAGGCGCGCGCGCCGACGCGTAACATTCGAGCGGGACGTCCTGCAGCTCGAAGCGCCCCGCCGCGTCAGCGATGGCGGCGCGCCCGGCTTGGCGCGGCTTCCAGCGCTCGGACAGGAGCACCTCCGCTTGGGCGACGCCGCTCCCTTGGGCGTCGATGACGCGCCCGAAGACGGTGACGCCGGCCTCGATCGAGATGCGGAGGGACGCGCGCTCCGCTGGCGCGAGCGAGACGGGCTGTGCCCACCGCCGCAGGGTTTGGACGGAGTAGCGCCCGGGGGGGAGGTCCTCGAACCTCACCTCACCGCGCGCGTCGGTGTGGCGCTCCCAGTTGCGGCGCTCAACGCGCTCAACGCGCTCGGCGGGCTCGGCGGGCTCGGCGGGCTCGGCGGGCTCGCGTGCGGCAGCGCCGGTCGGCGTCAGCCCAGGCTCCAGCCCAGGCTCCAGCCCATGCTCCAGGGCGTGCGCCTTGGGCGCTGGCGTCGAGATCAGGCGGACGCGCTCGCCTGCCGGAGGGGCCCCCCCGGTCGCGCGGACCAAGGTCACCACGAGCGAAGCGGGCGCATCCGGGTCCGCCTCCTGCACGTCGGGCTGCGGCTGTGGCAGCTGCTCCGGCTGGGCCGTGGCCGCCACGCGGGCGGTGCCCCCCGGAGGGGCATCGGGCGCGGCGATCGCCGGTGCGAGCTCGGCCAGGGCGGCGCGCTCCGTCGCGCTGTGGCCCGGGCCCGCCGCTGGCTGCGTCACCGCCGCGGCTGGCCCCCGCGAAGCGCGTTCGAAGGGCAGCACCAGCAGCGCGACCGCGACGATCGAGAGCGCCGCCACGCAGAGCGCCGCGAGCGCGCTTCGCCGCGGGCGGCGCGCACCGCGCGTGTCAGGCGTGGCGGGCGCGCCAGGCGTGGCGGGTGAAGAGGAGCGAGGCATGGCGGCGCGGCCAGGGTACCGCACGCGCCGCGCGATCGGTTAGAAACGCGCACATGAGCCAACCCTTCCTCGGCCTCGTCTCCGCCCCTCACACGCCGTTCCGCGCGGACGGGGACGTCGGCGGCGCCGTCGCGTTCGACGTCGTACCGGCCCTCGCAGCGCACCTCGCCGCGACGGGCGTCTCTGCCGTGTACGTCGCGGGCGCGACGGGCGAGGGCGCGTCGCTCTCCTTCGCTGAGCGGCGCGACCTGTTCGACGTCTGGGCCGAGGTCGGGCCGCCGCTCGGGCTGCGTGTCATCGCGCAAGTGGGGGGCGAGTGCGTGCGCGACAGCGAGCGCCTCGCCGAGCACGTCGCGGGCGTCGCCGGGGTCGAGGCGCTCGGCGCGATCGCGCCGCGGTTCTATGCGCCGCGCTCGCCCGACGTCGTGGCGCAGATCCTCGCGCGGATCACGGCCGCAGCCGGCGGCAAGCCGACGTACTACTACGACATTCCGGCGTTGACGGGGCTGCCCTTCGGCGCGCGCGAGCTCGCCGAGGCGTTTGCGCGGCACGTGCCGACGCTGCGCGGGATCAAGTGCAGCCGCTACGAGGGCGTGCACGTCCTCGACTACCTGCGCGCCAGCGACGGCCGCTACGACGTGCTCGCGGGCACGGACGAGGCGCTGCTCTCCGCGCTCGTGCTCGGCGCGCGCGGCGCCGTCGGCAGCACGTACAACTTCGCGGCGCCGCTGTACCTCGACCTGATCGCGGCCTTCGACGCCGGTGACCTCGTGACGGCGCGCGCGCTGCAAGCGCGCTCGATCGCGCTCGTGCAAGCGATCGCGCCGTTCGGGTATCTCTCGGCGTCGCGGCTCGTCATGCGGCGGCTCGGCGTGGACGTCGGGCCAGCGCGGTTGCCGCTCGCGCCGCTCGATGCCGCCGCCGCGCGCGCGCTCGACGCCGCGCTCGACGCGCTGCGCTTCGATGGCGGCGCCGAGGGCGGCGGGTTCTTCGAGTGGGCGATGGGCCGGCGCGGCGCGGCCCAGCCCGGGTCAGCCGTGGGGGCGCGCGCATGAGCGTCGCCGTCGCGGCGCTCGCCCTCTGCGCGGCGAGCTGGCCGCAGGTCGATCTCGCGGCGCGCGTGAACGAGCGTGGTGAGCCTCAGGCGCGCGCGGCGCTCACCTGGACGTCGCTGCCGCCGCTGCCGGACGCGCTCGGCTACGGCGGGCCGTTTGTCGCGACGCTCGCAGGGCCGGCCGGCGAGACGCTGCTCGTCGCTGGTGGCGCGAACTTCCCCGGCGGGCCGCCGTGGGCCGGCGGCGTGAAGGTCTGGCACGCGGACACCTGGCTCTTCGACGGCGACGCCTGGCGCGCCGGTCCGCCGCTGCCCGCGGCGCGCGTACGGCGCGGCCGTCAGCGTCGATGGCGACGCGTGGCTGCTCGGCGGCGGCGACGCGGGCTCCGTCACGGGCGAGGTCTGGCGCGCGCGCTTCGACGCGCGCGGCGCGCTCGCATTTGAGCCCGGGCCAAGGCTGCCCGAGCCCGCGCTGCACCTCGCGGCAGGGGTCGTCGGGCGCACGCTCGTCGCGCTCGGCGCGCAGCGCTCGTTGGACGCGGCGGATGTCAGTGACGCGACGTGGACGCTCGACCTCGACGCGCCGGAGCGCGGCTGGCGCGTCGGCGCGCCGGCGCCGCGCTCCGCCAGCGGCGCCGCGCTCGTCAAGCGCGTCACCGCGACCCAGAAGGGGCCTGGCGGGCGCGCGCGGCTCTATTGCTTCTCCGGCGAGGACCCCGCAGGTTGGTCGCGTGACGGCCCCGAAGGGCGGCGCGCGCGCGCCATGGAGCCGCTGCTGTGCTCCTACGATCCCCAAGGTGACACCTGGGCGCTGCATGCTCCGCTCGAGGTCAGGGGCGGCGCGCCGGGGACCTGGGCCGGGCGCGCGGCGGGGACGGCCTGGCCGCTCGGGCAGGCCCATGTCGCGTTCCTGTCCGGGGTCGGCGGCTTCGACGAGGCGACGCCGCTCGCGGAGCGCCCGGAGTTCACGCGGACGATCAGCGCGTATCACACGGTCACGGACACATGGACCGCGCTCAGCGACGAGATGCTGCGCGGCGTCGTCACGACCGGGATCACGCGTTGGCGTGATGGGTTCGTGGTCGCGAGCGGCGAAGTGCGCCCGGGCGTCCGAACGAACGAAGTGCAGTTCGCGCGGCCGGCCGCGGCCCACGGGCACCTCTCCAAGCTCGACTTCGCGGTGATGGGGGTGTACTTGCTGGCCCTCGTCGCGCTCGGGCTCTTCTTCGCGCGCCGCGAGCGCACGGCGGACGACTTCTTCCTCGCGGGCAACCGCATCCCGTGGTGGGCGGCGGGGCTCTCGATCTACGGCACGCAGCTCTCCGCGATCACGTACGTCGCTATCCCGGCGAAGGCGTTCCTGGAGGACTGGGTCTTCGCCTTCACGTCGCTGACGATCCTCGCGATGGCGCCGATCGTGGTCGTCTTCTACCTGCCGTTCTATCGACGGCTCGGGATCCGCACCGCCTACGAGTATCTGGAGCGCCGCTTCAGCCTCGGGCTGCGCCTCTTCGGCAGCGCCTCCTTCATCTTGTTCCAGGTCGCGCGCATGGCGATCGTCGTGTTCCTCCCGTCGCTCGCGCTGTCCGCGGTTACGGGCGTGAATGTCTACGTGTGTATCGCGACGATCGGGCTCTTGTCGACGCTGTATACGGTGCTCGGCGGGATGGAGGCGGTCGTCTGGACCGACGTGCTACAGGTGTTCGTCCTCGTAGGCGGGATGTTCGTCGCGCTCTTCCTCGCCGTGCAGGGCGCAGGCGGGTTCGACGCCGCGCTCGACATCGCCGTGGACGCGCACAAGCTGCGCGCTATCGCGCCGGGCGGGTCGTGGACCGCGAACGCGAGCTGGTCGGTCATGCTCGGCGCGATGTTCCTGCAGTTCGGGCCGTACACCGCGGACCAAGCCGTCGTGCAGCGCTACCTGTCGACCAAGGACGAGCGCAGCGCCGCGCGCGGGATCTGGCTGAACGGCCTCGTCTCGGCGCCGATGACCGTGTGCTTCTTTGGGCTCGGGACGGCGCTCTTTGCCTACTTCAAGGCGCGGCCCGAGGAGCTGACGGTGGGCATGAAGAACGACGAGGTCTTGCCGCTCTTTGTCGCGTTGGAGCTGCCGCCAGGCCTCGCCGGGCTCGTGCTCGCAGGCATCTTCGCCGCGTCGATGTCGAGCCTCGATTCGTCGATGCACTCGATCGCGACGGCGTGGACCAACGACTGGCACGCGCGCCTCAAGCTCGGGCGCGCGTCGGACCTCGTCACAGGGCGGCGCGTGACGCTCGCGATGGGGCTCGTCGGGACCGGCGCCGCGACGTGGATGGCCGCGGCCGATGTGCGCTCGCTGTACGACACGTTCCAGAGCGTGCTCGGGCTGCTGATCAGCCCGCTCGCCGGGGCCTTCGTGCTAGGGGTCTTCACGCGCCGGGCGAGCGCGCGCGGCGTCGGGATCGGCGTCGCCGTCGCGGTCGGGACGCTGGCGTACGTGCAGCACCGCACGCCGCTCAACTTCATGCTGTACGGGGCGGTTGGGACGACGACGTGTGTGCTCGTCGGGTACCTGTCGAGCCTCGCGCTCCCGGCGCGCCGGGACCTCGCGGGGCTGACTTGGTGGACCCGTGGTACAACCGCGGCGCGATGACGAACACCCGAGGCACCCGAGGTCCTTCCCGCCGCGCGCTCCTGGGCGCTGCGGCCTCCGTCCCTGCCCTGTGGCTCTCGCGCGGCGTCGCGGGCGCCGCGCCTGCGCGCGCCTCCGCGGGGCGCCGGGCCTGGCCGGGGGAGCGCTTTCAGCTCGGCGTCATCGGCTGCGGCATCCGCGCGAAGAACCTCTTGCGGGGCCACTTCCTGAAGAGCGACCGCTTCAAGGTCGTCGCGGTGTGCGAGACGCTGCCCGAGCGCCTCGCAGGCTACAAGGCGCTGGTGGACGCAGCCTACGGCGGCGACGTGTGCGCTGCGACGACGGACTACCACGAGGTGCTCGGTCGCGACGACATCGACGGCGTGCTCATCGCGACGCCGGACCATTGGCACGCGCTGCAGGCGATCGAGGCGTGCCGCGCGAAGAAGCACGTCTATTGCGAGAAGCCGCTGACGCGCACGCTCGACGAGGCGCGCCGCGTCGCGAGCGAGGCGCAGCGCGCGGGCATCGTCTTCCAGACGGGCAGCCAGCAGCGCACGGAGTACGGGCACCGCTTCATCGACGCCGTCGAGCGCGTTCGCGCGGGCCGCATCGGGCGCGTCCTCACCGCGCACGTCGGCGTGGGGGACCCCAATGTGCCGTGCGACCTGCCCGCGGAGTCGTGCTCGCTCGAGGAAGCTCGCGCGTTCGATCGCTGGCTCGGGCCGGCGCCCGCGCGGGTGTTCAGCGAGACGTTGATGCCGCGCGGCATGCACTCGCACTACCCGGCCTGGCGGCGCTACAACGAATACGCGGGCGGCGGCCTCGCGGACATGGGCGCGCACCACTTCGACATCGTCCAGTGGGCGCTCGGCATGGACGGGTCCGGGCCGGTGCGGGTCGAGCCCCCGCAGGACCGGGCGGCGCGCCGTGGGGCGAGCCTCGTCTACGCTGACGGCGCGCGCGTCGTCCATGGCGGCCCCAGCGGCGTGACGTTCATCGGCACCGAGGGCGTCTTGCACGTCGACCGGGACCGGGGCGCCGCGACGCCGGAGGGCCTCCTGAAGGACCCGCTGCCGGACGATGTGCCGCGCCTCCCGCGCCCGCAGAACCACGCCATCGATTGGCTGGACGCGATCGAGCGGGGGGGCGGGAACGCCTGTCCTGCAGAGGTCGGGGCCCGGACCGCGGCGGTCTGTCACCTCCTGAACCTCGCCTATCGCCATGGGCGTGCCCTCGCTTGGGACCCTGCGGCGTGGTCGTTTGTCGGCGATGACGAGGCCAACGGCTGGCGCTCGGAGGCCGCGCGCGACGGGTACGAGCTGCCGGCCGAGTGACCTCCGCCGGGGCCCCTGGGACGCGCCGCGGGCCCATCCCGGGGAACCGCGCCCGCCGGGCCGGCCGCGCGGGTATCGTCTACGCCCTACAAAACATGGGTAAGATCATTGCGAGCGGGAAAGGGCGGCGTTGGCTGCTCGGCGGCCACCCTTGGCTGTACTTGGACGACGTGGCGACCGGCTTGGGCGAGCCGGGCGAGCTGGTGCCCGTCGATGGGCCGAACCAAGAGCCGCTGGGGTGGGGCCTCTTCAGCACGCACTCGCGCATCGCGGTGCGGATGGTGACGCGCTCCCCCGAGCAGCCCAACCGCGAGTTCTGGGCGTCGCGCATGCGGCGCGCGGTCGAGCGGCGGCGGCGCAGCGGGCTGCTCGACCCCGAGAGCGGGTCGCGCCTCGTCTCCGGCGACGCGGACGGCTTCCCGGGCCTCGTCATCGATCGCTACGCCCAGACCGCGGTCGTCCAGTGCGGCACGCAGTCGGCCGACCGCATGCGCGACTTCATCCTCGAGCTGCTGCAAGAGGCGCTGCCGTTCGAGCTGACGACCATCGTCGATCGCTCCGACGCGAGCGTGCGCAAGCTCGAAGGGCTGCTGCCGCGCTTCGAGGTGATCAAGGGCGCGCTCGCCGGGCCCGTGGTCGTCCGCGACGGCACGCTGAGCTACACCGTCGACATCGTCGAGGGGCACAAGACGGGCCACTACCTCGATCAAGCGCAGAACCGCAAGCTCGCGGCTGCGCTCGCGGTCGGCGGGCGCGTGCTCGATTGCTTCGCGTACGACGGCCTCTTCGGGCTGCACGCCGCGGCCGCGGGCGCCGAGGACGTGCTGTGCCTCGAGCAGAACCGCGCGGCGTGCGAGCGCATTCTGGAGAACGCCCAGCGCAACGGCCTCGGCGGCAAGGTGCGCGTCGAGCGCGTCGACTGCATGAAGGACCTGCGCGCGCGGGCCGAGCGGCAGGAGCGCTACGAGCTCGTCGTGCTCGACCCGCCCGCGTTCGCGCGTTCGAAGAAGGAGGTCGAGGGCGCGGAGCGCGGCTACGTCGAGCTGAATCGGCGCGGCCTCGAGCTGATCCCGCCCGGCGGTTACCTCGTCAGCGCGTCGTGCAGCCACAACGTGCGGCCGGCGGACTTCATGGGCTTCATCGCTTCGGCGGCGCGCCTCGCAGGTCGCGACGTCTGGCTCGACGCCCTCACGAAGGCCGGGGTGGACCACCCGCACCTTGTGACGTTGCCGGAGACGGACTATCTCAAGTGCGCCTTCCTGAGCGTCGGGTAGGCGGCCGAGGCAGGGCCTAGACACGAGGGACGCTGAGCGCCGGCGCAATGCAGACGGACCACCAAACCTCTGACGGCGACACGATCTCGGTGTCGGTGAACGGCGCGCAGCGCGACCTCGCGGCCGGCGCGACCGTCGCGGACCTGCTGACGGCGCTCGCGCTGCAGTCGGCGCTCGTCGCCGTGGAGGTCGAACGTGTCCTCGTGCCGCGCGCGCGCCACGCCGAGCACGCGCTCGCCGCCGGCGACCGCGTCGAGATCGTGACCCTCGTCGGAGGGGGATGAGAGCCCATGACCGCTGACCCGTGCACCGATTCGAAGCTCCGCGTGGGGGACCTCGAGCTCAGCTCGCGCCTCCTCGTCGGCACCGGTAAGTACAAGTCGTTCGAGGAGACCGCGCGCGCCCTCGAGCTGAGCGGGACCGACATGGTGACCGTCGCCGTGCGCCGCGTGAACCTCGACCCGTCACAGGGCGAGTCGCTGCTCGATCACATCGATCGCAAGCGTTACCACATCTTGCCCAACACCGCGGGGTGCTTCGACGTCGAGAGCGCCCTCCGCACGGCGCGGCTGGCGCGCGAGCTGCTCGACACGCCGCTGGTGAAGCTCGAGGTGCTCGGCGACACGAAGACCTTGTTGCCGGACCCGGTGGGGACGTTGGAGGCGACAAAGGTGCTCGTGGACGAGGGCTTTGTCGTGCTGGTGTATTGTTCGGACGACCCGCGGATGGGCGTCCGGCTCGCAGAGCTCGGCGCCGCCGCGGTCATGCCAGCGGGCTCGCCGATCGGCTCGGGGCAGGGCGTCCTGAACCCGAACGCGCTGTCGATCCTGATGGAGCTCGTCGACGTGCCCGTGATCGTGGACGCGGGGGTCGGGACGGCCTCGGACGTCGCGTTTGCGATGGAGCTCGGGGCGCACGGTGTGCTGCTCAACACGGCCATCGCCGGCGCGCGCGAGCCCTTGCGCATGGCCGTCGCGATGCGCGACGCGTGCCGCGCGGGCCGCAACGCGTACCTCGCCGGGCGGATCCCGAAGAAGCGCTACGCGAACGCGTCCTCGCCGGAAGAGGGCCTGATCGAGGAAGCTGGGCCGCGCCGGTGACGGCGGCGGAGCTTGCGCAGATGGCGGGCCTCCTTGGGCAGGAGTCAGCCGGCGTCGGGGCCGATGCCGGGCCCGCGCCGTCGACCGTCGCAGCGGCCGCTGCGGCGGCGGGCGATTTCGACGCGACCGCTCCGGCGGACTTACTACCCCTCGCGGGGCTAGCGCTGCTCGTCGGGCTGATGTTGGCGCCGTTCGTGCGCTGGATTCGCCAGCGCATTCCGCTGCAGGACACAGGGCCCGCGCGGGCCGCGTTCGAGCTGCGCGACGTCGCAGCCTTGATGCTCGTGTTTCTGGGGCTCCAGGTCGTGGCGGGCGTCATCGTCACGGCCTTGGACCTGAACGTCGACTCGTTCCTCGTCGCGCTGCCGTTGACGGTGGGAATTCAGGGCGCGGCCTGCGCTTTTGTCCTCGCTTTGGCCTGGCGGCGCAAGGGGCTCGCGGCCTTGGGCTTGCGCCGGCACGGCGCCGCCGAGTCCGTCGCCTTTGGCGCCGTGAGCTACTTCGGCAGCGGACCCTTCCTCTTCGCGCTGCTCGCCGTCACGCCCTACATCCTGCAGGAGTGGTTCGGCATGCCCCACGAGCCGCAAGACGTCGCGGTGATGATCGCGGGCGCCAAGGGGCTCGAGCGGCTCTTCGTGCCGCTCTTTGCGGTGATCCTGATCCCGCTGATGGAGGAGCTCCTGTTCCGGGGCTTCATGCAAGGCGCGCTCGAAGCGCGCCTCGGCGTCGCGCCTGCCCTCGTGCTCACGTCGCTCGCGTTCGCCGCGCTGCACGGCGCCTCGGCGCTCATCCCGATCTTCGGCCTCTCGCTCATCCTCGGCCTCGTCATGCTGCGCACCCGCCGCCTGGTGGCGTGCTGGTTTGTGCACGCGCTCCACAACGGCCTGACGACGGGGCTCTTGTTCTTCGCCCCGGATACCGTCATCGGGAGCTGACACGGGCCGCGCTCGGGCGGCCCGCGTCCGCGCTCGATGGTCCAACCCCTCTACTGGGCTCGACCAAGACTCAAGCTACAGTCGACGCTCAGGGCTGGATCGGCCGCGCGGTGCGCGATGAGGGCACCGGCACGTCGAAGCTCGCTGCGGGGCTCGTAATCACGACCGCGGCGCTCGTGAGGCTCGTGTCGGTGAACGCGACGCCCGTGCTCATCGGCGTCCCAAAGCCGTCGAGCCGCTGCTCGGCGAGCATCAGCTTCGTTCCATGGGGGAAGAGGACCCGGCTCGAGGCGGTCGTCGGGGGTGCGATCGAGCGCGTGACGGGCGCGAGCGGGTCGGCGCTCGCATCGAGGATCACCATTTCGCCGCCCAGGAACGTCGCGACGACGCCAGCGAGCGGCCGCCGCTGGCCGAGCGTGTAGGCGTCGCTCGGGAGCGCGGCGGACCAGAACCGCCCGAGGTCAAAGGCGCCGTCCGGGGCCGCGGCGCTGTGGCTGCGCGCCACAAAGCGCCCGAGCCCAGAGTCGAAGAGCGACACGAGCAGGCGGTCGCCGAGGGCGCCGGTGAAGCCATCGCGCAGGTTGTACGGCGCGGGCGGCGTGATGTCGGTCAGCGGGCCGCCGGCCTTCAGCGTGCTGAAGACCCGGACGGCGTTGAGGGAGGTGCGATACTGGACCACGACGTAGTTGTCGGTCACGCGCACGGCGACGTCGAAGAGGGTGTTGGCTGCGACGGCGTTTGTGTCCTCGGCGACGAGGTCGACTTGGCCGCCCGCGGTCAGCCGCTTGAGTTGGATGCGGCCAGGGTCGCTCGCGCGCTTGGCCACGTAGTAGAGGTCGCCGCCGTCCGACGCGCCGAGCGCATAGACGCCGCCCACTTCTTCGTCGACCACGACCTCTGCCTGGGTCGTGCGGTCGATCGTGCGGAGCGAGGTGCCATTGCGTACGTATCCAATGGCGCCGCTCTCCGCCAGGAGCACGCTGGTGGCGCTGTTCGCGAGCGAGGTCGTGCCGCTCGCGCTGGCAGTCAGGAGCTCCCCCGAACTCGGGACGCGCAGCACGAGGCCCGCGAAGCGGCGGTCCAGAGGGTCCGTGATGGCGCCGACCACTTCGGCGGTCGCAGCGACCGTCGTGAAGCTCGTCGCGAAGTCGCGGGTGACCTCCATCACGACGCCCTCGTTCGGTCGACGGAAGTGGAGGACCGCGCCGAGGCCGTTGAACTCGCCGTACGCCGTGAGGTCGCTTATGGGGCTGCCATTGCCTGCGAAGAGGAGCGTGGGCTGCGGCGTGGTGCGACGGCCGAAGCGATCGCGACGGACGCCGATATCGAGCGCAAAGACCGCGCCGCCGTCGGAGTAGTAGAGGGTGCTGTCGCGGTGCCCGCTGACGACGCCGGTCGCGCGCTCGAACTTGGAGCGCTCAACGACGACGGCGACGTGGGCGTCACCGTTCAGGATCGGCAGCGGGTCGACGGCGTCCGTGAGCCCCGCCATGAGGTCCGTCGTCGCCGCGGGGTCCGTGGCGTCGATGCCGACGAACCGGCTCTCGCCGCCTGTGTCGCGCAGGAACGGCAGGTAGCCCCTCTCCGGGGCCCGCACTCCCGCGATCTCCCACGTGGCGTCGCACGCGCCACCGGCGCCGAGGATCGAGACCTCGAGCGTCCCCGCGAGCGCAGTGTTCCCCTCCTGCAACGTGAGCTCAGAGCCCGGCAACAGCGTCAGCGTGTCCGCGCCGAACGCGCTCACCCCCGACATGATGACCCGGTCGCCGGACACCTGCGCCTCGAGCAGCAGCACGTCGCCGCCGCCCGTCACAAGCGTCGCTTCGTAGCGTGCCGCGCCCAGCGTCGCGAACGCGAGGTCATAGAACTGCACCGCGCCGAGCGTGCCGCTGCAAGCGCCCGCCGCTGCGGTCGTGGTGGACGCGACCTCCCAATCGCCGGTGAGCGAGCTTGGGGTCGGGGCGCGCACACCGTCGATGTCCAGCGTGCGCACGCAGCTCCCCGTCGGGTCATCTCGCTTCCACTCGAATGTCCCGACGAGCCGAGGCGGCAGGCCAGCGAGCAGGGTCAATTGTGAACCAGGCAGGAGCTCGAGCGTCTCGAGCCCGGCGACCGAGGCGCCGGACAGCACAAGCTGGCGGCCGGTCTGTTGAACAGCGAACTCGTGTTCGATGCCATTGGCGAGCACGAGGCGCAGCACGAGCGCGCCCCCGGTCGTGTCGAACTCCGCGCCGAGCGCTTCGACGTCGCCGACCATGGCGTTGCAGCTGCCCGCGCTGGCGGTTGTCGTCGCGGCCAAGGTCCAGTCGCCGAGGACGCTCGGGGCTGTGGCGCCTGGCGTCGTTTGCGCAGTGCCGCCCCCGCTGCACCCGGCGAGCAAGGCGAGCAAGGCGAGGCCGAGGGCGGCGATCCCGAGAGTGGCGATCCTGAGAGCGACGCTGTGAAGGGACGCGCTCCGATGGAGCGGGGCTTGGACTTGCATGGTGGACCGACGTTCCAGGCCGCCCAAGGCAGTGGGCAGCGCGTGGCGTGACGAGTGGTTGGCGAGTGACCTGAACGGTCGCGAGGCGCGCAGGCTAACAATTGATGTGGCCTATCCGGAGCGCCAGACTGGCGCCCGGTTCATCCGGGCCCGGTGTCTTTGCGGGGACCGCGAACCACGAGGACAAAGCGATGACGAACTCTGATTGGGTAGACGTCGGCGCCGCCGACGAGCTTGCGCGTACGCCGCTTTGCGAGGTCCTAGTCGGGGCCCGCAAAGTCGCGTTGTCGTCCCAGGGCGGCGAGTTCGGCGCGATCTCGGGCGTCTGCAACCACGTAGGCGGGCCGCTGGGTCAGGGCGCGCTCGAAGGCGACTACGTCACCTGCCCCTGGCATTATTGGAAGTTCCATCGCCAGACGGGCGAGGGCGAGCCGGGCTTCGAGGCGGACCGCGTCCCGCGCCACGAGGTCCGTGTCGAGGGCGGGCGCGTGCTCGTCTCCGCAGAGCCGGTGACAAGGCGCAACAAGGCGCCGCATGCGCCGCACGCCCTGGCGCGCGAGCCCGAGCTGCGCATCGGGCCGCCGCGTGTCCTCGGGATCTCGACCACCGCGATGGACCCCGCGCACCCGCGCCCCTCGACGTCGGAGATGTTGCTCGACAGCGCGCTGGAGCATGCGCGGGAACGGCTCGGCCTGGAGACGCGCAGGATCCGCCTCTCTGAGCTGAAGTTCCGCAGCTGCGAAGGCTTCTACTCGCGCAGCGCCAACGCGTGCACCTGGCCTTGTTCGATCACGCAGATGGACGCGTCCGACCAAATGGACCAGGTCTACGAGGGGCTCGTGCACTGGGCCGACGTCGTCCTCGTTGCGACACCGATCCGGTGGGGCACCGCGAGCGCGCTCTACCACAAGATGGTCGAGCGCATGAACTGCGTGCAGAACCAGATCACCATCCGCGACCGTGTGTTGATCCGTGACAAGGTCGCGAGCTTCATCATCACTGGTGGTCAGGACAATGTGCAGGCGGTCGCGGGCTCGATGCTCGGCTTCTTTGCCGAGATCGGGTGTGTCTTCCCTCCGTTCCCCTATGTGGCCCACAGCCGCGGCTGGTCCGCGGAGGACATGGAGAACAACATTCGCAGCGTCGAGGGCAGCCAGGAGCTGCGCGAGGGCACGGCGGCGCTGCTGGAGCGCGCGGTCGACCTCGCTCGTCGGCTCCAGGAGAGCCGCGAGCCTGCGACGAAGTTGCCGCGGGGGGGGCGCAAGGCGCACCGCGAGCGCCATTGAGGGCCAGAGCCCCTTCCGCCAGAGCCCCTTCCGCCAGGGCCCCATGGCCGGCCGCGGGCCCCGGCTCGCCCGCTCGAGCCCACGATCCCGGCCATTCGTGGGGTACAGCTTCGCGGGGCGGCGTCGCACAATAGGGGGAGCAACGCCATGACCTATTACCCGTCGACTGGACTCTTCCGCTCCCTCGAGGGCGGCGCCTATGCGGCCCTGAACGCGACGCTCACCGGCGACATCACGCTCGGCGAAGACGTCGGTGTCTGGTTCGGGTGCGTCCTGCGCGGCGACGACGCGCCGCTGTCGGTCGGCCGCCGTACGAACATCCAGGACCTGACGATGATCCACGCCGATACCGGCGTGCCGAACGTCATCGGCGAGGAGGTCACGATCGGGCACCGCTGCGTCCTGCACGGCGCGCGGGTCGAGGACCGCTGCTTGATCGGAATGGGGGCGATCCTGCTCGGCGGCTCGGTGATCGGCCGAGGCTCCATCGTCGCCGCCGGCGCGGTGGTGAAGGAGGGCATGGTCGTGCCGCCCGGCAGCCTCGTCGTCGGTGTCCCAGCGAAGGTCGTTCGTGCCGTCAGCCCTGAGCAGCTCGACGCGATCCGCGCGAGCGCCGAGGGCTACGTGCAGAAGGTCCGCCAATACCTCCCGCGTTGACACACGCGCCGCGCTAGCCCGGTCCCACCGCGACCCCATGGATCCCGTGAACCTCGACGACGGCCCCGGCGGCCCCCGCGGCCCTGATACGACCGCGCTCGATGCGCGGCTGCGCGCCCTCGGACGGGTCGCCGTTGCCGTGTCGGGCGGCGTCGATTCGAGCGTCCTGTTGCACGCCGCGGTGCGAGTGCTCGGGGAGGTCGCCGCGGTCGGCGTCGTCGCGGACTCCGCGAGCCTCGCGCGGCGCGAGCTCGAGGAAGCGCGGCGCGTCGCGGCGGCGATCGGCGCGCGCCTCGTCGAGCTACGCACCGACGAGGGCGACGATCCGCGCTACCAGGCCAACGCCGGCGACCGCTGCTACTTCTGCAAGGCCGCGCTCTTCCGCGCGATGGAGGGCTTCGCGCGGGCCGAGGGCATCCCGTGGCTCGCCTTCGGCGAGATCGCCGATGACGCCCTCGATCACCGGCCGGGCGCGCGCGCGGCGCACGAGTTCGGCGTCGTCGCGCCCTTGGCAGAGGCGGGGTGGACCAAGGCCGATGTCCGCGCCTATGCGCGCGCGATGGGCCTCGAGGTCGCGGACAAGCCTGCGTCGGCTTGCCTCGCGTCGCGCCTGCCCGTCGGCACGCGGGTCACCCCCGAGCGCCTCGCGGTCGTCGAGCGCGCGGAGGACGCGCTGCGCGCGCTCGGCCTCCTGCAGCTCCGCGTGCGCCACCTCGGGGCGCGCGCACGGGTCGAGGTCGGGCCCGCGGAGCTCGCGCTGGCGGAGCGCCTCTCTGGGCCGATCGCCGCCGCCCTCGCCGCCGAGGGGTTCGAGGGCTTCGAGCTCGCCGCCTACCGCTCGCCGAGCGAGCGCGCCGGGCAGCCCTGACCCGCGGCTGGGGGGGCGGGGAGCCGCGCTCCACGCGCGCTTGGTCGGGGTGTCGACGCCGAACGAAGGCGCGCTATGCCAGGGCGTCTGGTTCGATCCCGTTGTGCTGGCCGTGTGTGCTGGCCGTGTGTGCTGGCCGTGGGCCTCTGCTCCGTGCGGATGGCCGCAGCCCAGCTACAGCCTCCTGGGCATAAGGGCATACGGGCGCACACGCGCACGGGCGTTCGGTGCTGGTTCCGCGTCGGCTCCCAGCGGCGGGCAACGGAGCCGCCTGGATCGAGCATCCAGCGCGCCTGGATGCGTCGGCGCCGCCGACCCCGTGGTGTGCCCGCGCGAGGACCTGCCCTGAGCGGGTCGACGCCCCTTGGGTATGGTGTAAGTCCATCTCCGGCAACGCTTTACGCGTGGACTTGTCTGTCTTTCTTGACAATGCAACTTCCTAGGGTATCCTGGTTGGCTTTTCTCCGCTGGTGCGCCTTTTGCGTCCCACGGAGGGACGCAGGAGCGAGGGGGTCGCCATGCATCGAATCAGGGTCGAGGGGGCTGTGAGGCCGAGCGCAGGGGCGGCGCGCGGTCGGACACGGGCCGGGTTCACCATGGTCGAGGTGATGATCGCGATCGGGGTCCTGCTGGTCGCGGTCGTGACGGCGTTCGGGAGCCAGCTCGCGAGCTTTGGGCTCATGACGTCGAGCCGCGAGGACAACATCGCGATCGCCGACCTCGCGGCCTGCATGGAGGAGGTCATGCTCCAGCCGGTCGACGGGCTGCCTGTCGCGGGGAGCGTGTACGAACACGACACGCCCGTCGCGGCCTACGAGGGGCTCCACCTGCGCGATGAGCGCATCGTCGCGACCTATCCAGGCTACGTCGCCGGCGGGCCGATCCCCGACCCGCTCCAGGTCCTCCTGACGGCGACGTGGCGCGACCAGCGCGGTCACGCGCGCAAGGTCGAGCTGCGCTCGCTGATGGTGCGCTGACATGCAGACCCACTCCCACCGCAGCGGCTTCTCCCTGGTCGAGATCGTCGTCGTCGTCACGGTGCTCGCGATGCTCGCGCGCATGCTCATCACGACGACGGAGAGCATGAGCCGCGTGACGTCCACCGGTACGATCGAGGGCGTCCTCCAGGGTGAAGGCGAAGACGCGCTCCGGAGCCTCGTCAAGGACCTGCGGCAATCCGGCTTCCAGACCGTCGGAGGCAAGGAGTTCCCGTACGTCTTCGACGGGGGGGCGCCGACGAACCTGGACTTCGCCCTGCACGCCTACCCTGCGGCGCCGCCGACGGCGCAGCCCAACGACCCGGACTTCGGGGTGCAGCGCTCGCTCGTGCTGGTGTTGCCGTCGGACCTCGACCGGGACGGTCGGCCGGAGCTCGACGCCGACCTCGATGGGTGGCCCGAGCTCGATGGCAACGGTGATGGCGTCTACACGGACGATCCTGCCGACGTCGACCACCTCTGGGACGAGAACCTGAACACCATTCATCCGGCGACCGGACTCGTCTGGTCGAACGCCGAGGTCAGCTATGTCGTGGTCGTGCTCGCGGACGGCTCGCGCGTCCTGCAGCGGCGCGTGAACAATGACGTCGCGACGGCGCGCGTCGTCGCACGGCACGTCGAGCGGATCCAGTGCGATACGCCGGAGTCTTCGGGCTGGACGATCCCCCTCGGCGCCGTGCGCGTGCGGATCTACTTCCGCGCCACGGACGACGACGGTCGGATCTATCGCTCGAGGAACGAGGTCACCGTCCGCCTACGCAACGGTTGACGGGTCAGGCCCCGCGGCTTTGCCGCGGAGGCAGCGGCTCGGCGTGGCGCGTCGAGCATCAGAGGGGCAAGGGGGCAAGTGATGCAAATACGGGCAAGAGGGGCAGGGCGAGCGCCCACATCGCGCAGCGAGCGCCGTGGGGTGGCGCTCGTCTATGCGGTCTTCGGTGCGTTCGTCGCGGCGAGCATGGTGACCGTCATGTTCACCATGGCCGGCGTGACGAACAAGACGTCGACCGTCAAGCGCGCGAGCGTTCAAGCGCGCTACCTTGCGGAGGGCGCGATCGCCGCCGGAATGCGCGATGTGCGCGTCGCAGTCGCCAACTGGAACGATCCGCCCGCGACCGGCAGCGTCACCGTCGGCGACACCGACGTCAATTACTCCATCACGCCGCTCGGCGCGCCGCAGGTCCAGGTCGACATCTCGGGGATCCAGACGGTCGTGCAGCCGTATGAGCTGCAGGCGGTCGCGAATGTGAACGGGTACCGCGCGAGCGCGCAGCGCATCGTGCACTCCGCGTCCACGCCGCTCTTCCAGTTCGCGGTCTTCTATACGAACGACCTCGAGGTGAGCCCGGGACCGAACATGACGCTCGGCGGGCGTGTCCACACGAACGGGAACATGTACCTCGGCTCGGGCGCCACCTTGACGCTCGACACCAATCACGTTCGAGCGGTCGGTGACATCTTCCGTCGGCGCAAGCACAACGGCGAGAGCGCCGGCAACGTCGACATTCGGAAGTGGGTCGCGAACCCGTTCGATCCGTCCGAGCCGCGCGAGTTCTTCCGCATGAACTCGCGCGGGCAGATGGGCTCGGTGGCGACCCCGAGCGGGTACGACAGCGCGTTCACGAGCGGCTACGACCACAACGGCGACGGCGACTTCTGGGACACGAACGACTGGCTGCCGTTTGCGCCGGGCGCGCTCGAGTACTGGGGGGCGCCCGAGGGGTACGGCGGCGGAGACGGCCACACTGTGTTGACCGGTGAGCACGGCGTGACGGAGGCGATGACGCCGGGCAACGCTTCACTCGCGATGTACGACGCGATGGACGGCGGCAGCTATGCGCTGGACTCGTCCACCGGCGAGTATGAATACGTTGGGCCGGGGCTCGGAACGCATGACCCCGGCTACTACCACGAGCACGCGGGCCTCAAGATCATCGTGGACGCGAGCGGGACCTCGTTCACTGCGCTCAATGCGGACGGGGTCGACGTGACGTCGCTCCTCGGCGGCGCCGTGACGCTCGGGTCGGTGCCCGACATGCGGCAGTCCTCTTCACAGCCGACGCGCGTGCCGGTCGTACAGGTCGATCTGGCGTTGCTCGGCGCGAGCGGGCAGTATCCGGCGAACGGGCTGCTCTACTCAGCGCACTACGGCACCGGGGAGGGCGTCCAGGCCAAGGGGCTCTTGCTGACCAACGGCTCAGAGCTCGCAGCGCCGCTGACCGCGGTCGCGGAGGGCTCCGTGTACCTGCAAGGGGACTACAACACGGTCAACAAGAAGGGCGCGGCTGCGATCGGGGACGCGGTCAACCTGTTGTCGAACAATTGGACCGGCAACAAGCAGCCAGGGCAGCTCCCCGGCGCGAGCGAGACGACGTTCAACTGCGCGTTTGTCACCGGCAACTACGCGACCGAGGGCTCGAACTACAACGGCGGGCTGGAGAACCTGCCGCGCTACCACGAGAACTGGAACGGGGTCCCCTGCAACATCACGGGCTCGTTCGTCAACATGTTTGAGAGCCAGTACGCGACCGCGCATTGGGCCTACGGCGGCGATCGCTACACCGCGCCGATCCGAAACTGGGCCTATGACACGGCCTTCAACTCGGCGGCGAACCTGCCGCCGTTCACGCCGATGGCAGTCAGCGTGATCGAGGTCGTGAGCTGGTGATGGGGGTGGTGGGGTTGGTGGATCGACCGCACTGCGGCTCCACCCCTTGGCCCAGCGAGAGCTAACGCGAGCACGAATGGAGGACGCCCCCCGCAGCGCGCTGCGGGGGGCGTCCTCGTCCGACGACTGGAGCGGCGAGCGTCGCGCCGCCCATGCGTCGATTCAGCCTTGGTCGATCAACGGCCAGGCTGGATCGGTCATTGGAACGTCACGGAGTAGCCACGCGTGAAGTTCGAGGTCGGGATGCCCGCGACCGAGTCACGGAACCACGTCTGGAAGTACCACGTCTCGCCCGCCTGCGCTGCCACGTTGCCGTTCGGCTGGGCCATCGTGTTCACGTCCACGAGCAGGGTCAGGGTCCCGCCCGGGCCGCTGTTGCCAAGCTGCGAGATGTAGCGACCGGTCGGCGCGCCGACGCACAGGTTGCCCGCGCTGCCGCCTGGGTTCGCGACAAACGCCGAGGACTGCGAGGTGACGAAGAACCCGTTCGAGTTCGGCGGCACGTCGCGAGCGGTCAAGACGAGGTCGTTGTTCGCCAGCACGTTGGAGCCGCTGCCGTCGATGAACGCCGCGTTGCCCGTCGAGTTCACGTTCGCCTGGCAGTAGGACTGCCCGATGCCGCCGCCGCAGTCGATGTCGCTCACCGAGAAGTCGTCGATCGCCGCTTCGACGATCGAGCCGGTCCCGAAGTCCGACGCGATGAAGCGCACGCGCATCTGGGCCGTCGGGGTCAGCACATTCGCGACAGCGAAGGTCGCCTCGATCCAGCCTCCCGAGGTGCCGGCGCCTGCCGGCCCGACCACTTCGAGCGACGTCCAGCTCGCGCCGCCGTCGTTCGAGATGTCGATGTTGAACGTGTCGGCGTTCGGCGCGCCGCCGGCGTCGTTCGAGTACCAGCGCCAATAGCTGAGCTGCGGGTCGACGAGGCCGGACATGTCGATGATCGGCGTCACGAGGGTGGTCGCGCCACCGTCGACGTCGTTGGTGCCGACCCCCGCGCCTGCGGCGGCCTGGCCGGTGAACCAGCAGTCGGTGCCGACGGCGGTGTGGTCGTCCTCGGGCTGCGCTGCGGTGCCGTTCGGGTTGCCTCGGGTCCAGAGACCGGTCGTCGCGGTGTCACCGGGTTGGCCACCGACCCAGCCCATGTCCGAGTCCATCGCGTCGAAGCGCGCGACCGTCACGCCCGCTGCGGCGAGCGAGGTGTAGGGCGCGAACTCTCCGCTCGTGGGGGCCGCGAAGACGCTGCCTGCCGGCGAGTTGGCCGCCACGTACCAGGCCACCTGGGTGCCGCACGCAAACGGCGGGAAGTTGCCGGTGTAGAAGCCGTTCCCGTTGTTCGTCAGCGGCGACGAAACAAAGCCTGTCCCGTCGTCGTACCAGAGGGCCTCAGTGCCGGGGACGAGGTCCCCCGCGGTGCCTTCGGTGATCGTGACCTGGATGGTGTCGCCAGCCGGGTTCAGCACCGTCGGGGCGCCCCCGACGACTTGGATGTCGAGCTGCGCGAAGTCGATCGTGAGCACGAAGAGGCCGCCCTCGATGTCGCTGCCGATCACGGTGCCGCTCGGGAAGTAGGGGAAGCAGCTCCAGAGGCCGTTGAACGTCGCGCCGGTCAGCGCCGAGGTGTCGAAGTAGCCGATCTCGGCGGGGCTCGTCAGGTTCGACGCAACGTCGAAGATGCGCAGGCCGCTGGTGTAGTTCGCCTGGTACATGTACCCGTCCTTCTCGTACATGTTGTGCCCGATCGCGGGCTCGACGCCCTCGAAGGCGCCGATGTACGAGACGTTGTTCAGGTCGGCGACGTTGAACATGTGCGTCCGCGTGTCGAACGACCCGTTCTCATCGAGCTCGTCACCGAGATAGAAGATCGTGCGATCCTCCGACAGCCAGCCCTGGTGGCTGTAGGCGCGCGACGGGTAGGGGAGCTGCGCCAGGACCTGCAGGCTCGCCTTGTTCGTCACGTCGATCACGGTGAAGCCCGTGTCCGTGCCGCCGCCGTTGAGGCCGCTGCAGCAGAACGCGATCTCGCGCCCGGCGTACGGGCCCGATGTGTACGTCACAATCTGCGCGTCGTGGACGTAGCGGTCGAGCCACTGTGCCACGAACACCGGCGTCCCCGGGTTCGCGAGGCTGTAGATCCGCAGCCCCATGTTGCTGCCGCCGCCGCAGCGGTAGAGGAAGCCGCTCGTCTCGTCGATCGCGACGTTGTGGGACGACGCGACGCCGCCGGTCGTGATCGTGTTCTCGAGCGTGACCTGGCCGTTGTCGATGTTCGACAGGTCGACGACCTGGATACCGCCGCCGCCCTCGCTCACGATGTAGCAGCGATCCTGATAGATCTTCGGGTCGCGCCAGGAGCTGTTCGGGCCGTCGATGTGGGCGATGATCACCGGCACGTCGGGGTTGGTGACCTCGACGAAGACCGTGTCAGTGGACGTCCCCATGATCGCGTACTCGCGACCAGAGGGAGAGACATAGCCCCAGCAGTCGTTGCCCTCGAAGCCCGCGACGCCGAGGTCGGCCATCGTCAGCCACGACCGCAGGACGACGCCATGTGCGTCGAAGTTGCCGCGCAATTGCGCCCCGGGGTTCAGTCCGCCGCCGGGCAACGGATACCCGGACGGCAGGCCCGCCATGAAGCCGCTCCCGGGGACCGGGGGCTTGCGGTGCAGGATCTTCGGGTCGTCCTCGTGCGCGAGGACCGAGGTCGCAAGGAGCCCGAGGGCCAATGCGGCCACGGGGGCGCGGTGGGTTCGCTGAGCGAGCGCGTGCCAGTTCATCATGGTGCAGGGGGGCCCGGGTGATGAGGTTGGAGGTTCACCCAGAACCGTCCTTGCAGCCTACCCCTGTGGCGGTTTGGTGCAGGTCCCCCGCCGCCGAGTCTCATCGTCACCCCACCTAGCGCGCTCAAGCGCGGGCCATGTGCCTTGATCCGGGGCGGTCGGGCCGCCGCTGGCCGGCCACGATCTCACCGGCCCGCGGGGGCGGCGAGGAGGCCCGGCGGCGCGGGCGCGCCCTCGAGCGCCCCCAAGAACGCGCGCAGGTCGGCCCGCTCCTCCGGCGTGAGGTGCAGCGGCACGAGGATGCGCTCCTGGTGATGATTGCGCCCCGACTGCCCTTCGAGGGTCGAGTAGAAGTCCAACACGGCATCCAGGTCCGGGAACTGCCCCTGGTGCATGAACGGCTCGCGGTGGGCGAGGTTCCGCAGGCTCGGCGTGCGGAACTCGCCCCAGGTCTCGGAGCTCGTGCGCAGGAGGCGCACCGCGAGGGCGCGCTCTCCGCCGCGCTCATCGCTGTGGGGCCCGTCCGCGTTGAGCGGGCTGGCCTTCACGGCCGCTGCGCCGCCGTAGCGGCCGCTGTCGCGGGGCGTCCCGCCATCGAGGGTGGGCAGCGAGTTGTTGTGGAACTCACCGTCGCTGAAGTTGGGCCCGCTGTGGCAAAAGGCGCAGTTCGCGCGCCCGAAGAACAGCGCGAAGCCACGTTGGCCGGCGGGCTCGAGCGCGCGCACGAGCTCGGGGTCGCCGGTCAGCACGCCGCGCGCGAAGTCGTCGAACGGCGCGTCGCCGCGCACGAGCAGGCGCTGGTAGGCCGCGATCGCCTTCGTCACCTCGACGCACACACGATCGATCGCTGCCCGAGCCTCTTCGTCGAGCGCGCGCCACGCGACGACCTCCGGGAGGTCCGCCGGATCGCCGGCCCGCGCGGGGCGCGCGCGCGCGGGCAGGTCCGAGCGCGAGAGCGCCGCGGGGAGCGGCCCGAACAGCGCCTCGTGCGCGCCGCGCAGCGCGGGGTCACGCGCGATGTGCTGCGCGACGGCCGCGCGCGTCGCGTCCATCTCGCGCGTGTCCTCGAGCGGGTCGAACGCTTGCATCCAGAGCGAGTCGGCGCGCCCGTCCCACGTCAACCACCGCTGCAGCGCGACGTTCCACAGGGTGGGCGTATGTCGGGTCCCGACGCCGAAGGCCTGCGCCACGCTGCGCCCGTCCGTGAACCCATGCGCCGGGTCATGGCACGTCGCGCACGCGACCGTCCCGTCGCGCGAGAAGCGCGGATCGAAGAACAGGGCCTGGCCATAACGCGCTGCGTCCGGGTCATCCGCGACGCGGTTCGTCGGGTCCGGCGGCGGCGGCGGGAGGGGTGACACCCGCTCGAGGATGGCGCGGAGCGCGGGCGTGAGCTCGATGGCGAGCGCGCCCGAGAGGTCCACCTCGCCCGGCCCTTCACTTTGGAGCGCCGGCGCGCTCAAGGCCGCGCTCTCGGCGGCCGGCGCGTTCGCGCCCGTGGGCGCATCGCCGCCGCAGCCGAGCAGCGCGACCGACGCGAGCAGCCAGCTCGGGCCGAGCTGCGACCTTTGCCGCGCATCGACGGCGCGTCGCGCCTGGCACGCACGCTCGGTCATTGCAGCGTCAAGTCCATTTGCGCGCGTTCGATGCGCGGGCCCTCACGGACGTCGATCTGGAACTGCCACACGCCGACCATGTGGAAGAGGAGCCCCGCTGCGCGCCAGCGCCCGGGGCCGCTCCGCTCGAGCGCGACGTCGCGCAGCATGCCATGTTCGTGCTCTTCCATGCGCGCGTCCAGCGTGACGGACTCGGGCTCGTAGGGCGTCGTGCCGTCGGCGCGAAAGAGCGCGAGCTCGACGGCAAACGCGACGTTGGTCGGGACTTCGCCGCCCAGCGGCGTGACCTCGGCGACGAAGCTGCCAGCGTTCGAAGGCGCGCGCAGGGTGGTCCCGCGGGGCGCGCTCGCCGGGGAAGTGTCGGCGCTTGCTGCGGCGGCGCCGCCCGAGCTCGGGGGCGCCGGCGCGCCTCGGTCGCCGCAGGCGACGAGCGCGAGCGCGAGCGCGCACGCGAGCAGGCGGGAGGGAGGGGTGCGAGCGCTCATCGGCGGCTGATCCCGAGGGGGTAGAGGTAGAGGCGTGAGCCAAAGCCGAGCGCGACCTTGCCCTCGGCGTCGAGCACGATGCCGCGGTGGTTGCCGTAGTCGATGACGAGCAAGCGCCCGCGCCCGTCGACGCCGAGGTCCGCGGGCTCGCAAGACCAGAGCTGCTCGAGGCCGCGCCCGTCGAAGCCATGCCTCACGGGCGGTTGCGCGCGACGGCGCGAGGCCGATGGGCGCGACCTCGACGGGACCCTGCTCGCCTTCGATGACAGCCCGGATGCGGTGCGTGACAACGTCCGCGACGCACGCGGCCGTCGGGCGCGACGCTGACGTTCATCGGGCGCGCCGGCCCGGAGAGCGGCCAGCGGTTCTCACCGCCGCGTCGTCCGTCAGCGACACCCGGAAGAAAGCGCGCCCCCGCTGCGTCGGTGACCCACGCAAAGCGCCCGTCGCGGGTCACCGCGACGTCCTCGGCGCCAGGATGCCCTCGCCGGGCCCGAGCAGGACCCGGCGCGGCATCAGGTGCTCGTCGAGCTCGAGCACGCGGTCGTTGGCGCCGTCGATGAGCACCGCGCCGCCGCCCGACAGCGCGTCGAGGCTCCCTCGGCTCGATCGGACGGGTGCCTGCGCCCAGGACGCCCGGGCCAAGGCGCCCGAGCTCAACCGCCTCGACCCAGGTCTCGCGGGCCGCATAGAAGCGCAGCGTCTCGGCCTCGTCGATCGCGAGCCGCACCCGCGCGACCCGCCGCAGCGCCGCGTCCGCGACGGGGTCGCGCCGCGCGGCGTCGAGCGCGAGGCCCGATGGACGCACGAGCATCCCGAGCCGCTCCCCATGGCCGCCGAGGCGACAGATCTCGACGGGGTCGTCGAGCCGCAGGTCGAAGAGGCGCACCTCCCGCGATTCCGGCGCGCCGATCACCATGAACTGCCCGTCGATGTCGGCGACGCGCCCGTAGTGCGCGGACGCTTGGCCGATCCCGAAGCGCAGCGGGTCGATCGGCGGCTCCTTGCCTGGCGCGCGCGGGTGAAGAGCTGCACGCGCGCGTCGAGGGGCTCGGCGATGGCGGCGCGCTCGCCGTCGGCGGACACCGCGACATCGGTCGGGTAATGGAGAGAGCCTGCGCCCTCGCCCGGGCGGATCGCGTGGGCGCCCCACGCGTAGAGCAGCTCATACTCGCGCGTGCCGGCGGGGCTCGTCGCGCTCGGCGCCTTGGGCCCGAACACCTGGACCGGTGGTTGTCGGTGTCTGCGACGAAGATCCTGGTCGCCCCACGTGGCGAAGCCACAGGGCGCCGCAAAGAGGGGAAGTAGCCCCAGTCGCCGAAGCCTGTGCGCCAACGCCCGTCCGGCTCGAACACCTCGACGCGCGACGCATCGGCGTCCACGACGGCGACGGCGCCGTCGCTGAGGAAGCCGACGTCCATCGGTCGCGTGAGGCCGAGCGCCGTCGCCCGCGCCCCCGCGGCCGGCAGCGCCGCGGCGTCGATCGCGATCGGCGCGGCGTCCGCTGCCAACGGCAGCAGCAGCACCCGCCGGTTGCCCGTGTCCGCGACGGCGACCCAGACGCCATCGGCCCCGGCGCGCGCTGCGACCCCCTCCGGCGCAAAGACGCCGCGCGGGCCCGCGCCGCGGCGGGCCAGGACGCGCTCTGCGCCGTCCGCGAGGCGGGCGACAACGATGTGCCGCTCCGCGTCGCACCAGACGTAGCCGCCGCCGGGCAGCGCGGCCAGGCCCGAGGGCCGCGCCGGCGGCGCGCCGTCGACGTCGGCGAGGTGCGCGCGGTCCCCGCCCGCGCCGGGCGCCTCCCACTCAGGCCCTGAGGGGGTGGGCGCCGCAAGCTCCGTCGCGGCGCCGGCAGCGCCGTCCTCGGTCGGCGTCGCTGCAGGCGCCGGGCGCGCAGGGCAGCGGGCGATGTCGGCCGACACCGCCTCGAGGACGAGGAGGTCCCCCTGATCCGTGTAGGACACCTCGGTCGGGCGGGCGAGGCGCGTCAGCGTCCCTGCGGGCGCGCCCACGTGGGTGGGGCCGTCCGGCTGGGGCGGGGCGGGCAGCGGCTCCTGGCGCGCGTGGCTTGGCGCCGCGAGGGCGACGCTGGCGGACAGGAGGAGGGTTCGTGTGGGTCCGAGCACGCCCTCCAATGTAGGCCGTTCGCTGTCCAATTGGGCCTCCCTGCTCGACGGCGCTTGAATCGGGCGCCCCAGAACTCGACATTGCCCGCATGGAAGAGGCGCGCCTCGACTCGAAGCTGAACGAAGAGCTCACGGACGCCGTGCGGCGTTGGGGGCGCCCGACGACGCCGCGCGAGCTCGCGGCGCGGGGTGTCCAGCGTTTGCATTCGATCAGCCTGTCGCGCGTCGCGGCCTTGCTGGAGAAGGCGGTGAATCGCACGCTGATCCGGCGCACGCTCGAGGGGCTGCCTGACGACGCGCTCTCGCTGTCCTCGTCGGCGCGAGAGGAGTTCGTGCGCCTCGCGCTCGGCACGGACGCGAGCGAGGCGGCGCGCATCAACGAGCGCGCGTCGAGCACGCTCGTGCGCTTGCGCGGTGAGCTCGCGCGCCGGCGCGCCGCGCTCGAAGTCGAAGCCGAGGTGCCGCACGCCGTCCACGACCTGCGCCAGACCGGCGCTGCCCTCGAGCGAGTGCGCGAGCTCTTCGCGCTGCATGGCGGCGACCGAGAGGTGCCGCTCGCGCTCGAGCGCGATGTGCTGCGCGTCGTGGAGGGCGCGTTCGACGACCTGCTCGCGCGCGAACGGGAAGCGCGTCAGCGCGAGCACCGCCGCGAGGCGGACCTCCTCGAGCGGCGCGTCGCGAAGCTGCAGGCGCTGCTTGTGCAGTCCGAGTCGGAGCTGCAACGTGCGCGGGGCGCGCGCGGCGCAGAGGTCGGTGTGCCCTCGATGTACGACACGGTGCAGGGGCTGTCCGAAGACGATCCGAGCCACGAGAGCAAGGGCGCGCTCCTCTCCGCGATCTTTGTCGCGAACCTAGAGCTGCGTCGCTGACACCTGCGCGCGCGGCAAGGGGCCCATCTCCTCGTCCGCTGGGCGGCTCACCTCAACGCGCGAGGATCGGCAATTGGCTCTCGGGCAAGGAGAGCACGATGCAGTTCGTCGCGGTCGCGTAGCTCGTGCCGTAGCGGCCGTGCACGCGGCCGCCTGCGCCGTTCCGGACGTCGTCCCAAGCGCCGTCGGCGCGCTGCGCGGCTACGATGCGCGGGAACTCGTCCGAAGCCCAGCGCGCGAACGTCGTCGGGTCCGGGTTCTGCCACAGCGCTTGCGCGAGGTAGAAGCGCTCGTAGTACGGGAACGCCGGGTGCGCGCTCGTATCGCCGCGGGCGAGGTCCACCTCGCGGGCGGCGAGCTTGCGCCAGATGTAGTCATACCCGTCGCGCACGACCGGTCCGTCGTACACCCCCGTGGCGTGCAGCGTCGAGAGGCCCGCCGCGGTCAGCGCGACCGAGGTCTGCGCGTCCACGAGGCTGTATCGGAAGCCGCCGAAGTCGCGCGGCAACGCGCCGTCCGCGCCGCGCTCTTGTAGCTGGGAGCGCTCCAAGTACTGGACAGCGCGTGCGATGACGCCGGGGTTCACGAGGATGCCCGCATTGCGCGCGGCGCGCAGCGCTTGCACGAGGGAGACCGTGACGGAGCCCTCGTGCGCGGCTGTTCGAAATGGATCGTAGTACCACCCGCCCTCGGCGCCTTGGCTCACTTCGATGCGCTCGACCACGAGCTTGAGCGTCTCGCTCAAGCGTCGACCGAGCGAGGACTCCGGGCTCAGCGTGTAGGCCTCCGCGAACGCGAGCGCCGCGAGCCCTTGCCCGTGCATGCGTGAGATCGAGTCCTGGCGATCGTGCACGTAGCCTGGGTGCTCGTCGCCCGCGCGCTCCGTACACGCGAGGAGGTACTCCAACGCGCGAGTCACCTCTTGTTGGTGCGGCCCACGATTGGTCGTGCTGCCGCCCGACATCCAAGCGAGCGCGGCGAGCGCGGTGACGGCGACGTGCGCGCGTTCGCCCGCCGCGTCCGCGCCGAGCGCGACGGCGCCCGTGGCCGGTAGCTGTTGGCGCGCGAGGTGATCGAGGCCGCGGCGCACCGCGGCTTCGATCGCAGGGCTCGACCACGGCCGCTGCGGGAGGGACCCGCGATCGCGCGTCGACGGCGCGGGCGCGGACTGCGTGCTCGGGTCTTGGACCCGTAGCGCCGTCACTTCGGGCGCGTCTCCCGCTGCGCGCGGCCCGAGCGCGCTCACCACGAGCGCGACGAGCAGCGCGTTGCGGGCGCGCGAAGGAGCAGCGAAGATGCCCATGGGCCGTCGTCGGGTCGTCGCGCTAGGCTCAGCGCGGAGGGCGCGTGGAGAGGCGCTTGTGGTAAGCGTCGATCCAGTCTCGATAGCGGGGCGGGACGTCCTCGCTCACGCCGTTGCGGAACACGCGCCGGACGTGCACGGGGAGGTCGCCCCACTGACCGCCTTCCTCCGCGCTCGCGGGCGCGCCGATGTCGGCCCCCGGAGGGGCCTCGCCGTTCTCCTGCGGAGTCACGGGCGGGTTGTCCTCGCCGCGTTGCGGGTCGCTGCCCCCCGGCTGCGGCTCATTCTTCGGCTCTTGCCCTTGGCCCGGCTGCGGGGCCTGTTCGCCCTGCATCTGCCGGCTGTTCTCAGGCGTTTGGCCCTGCTTGGGCTGGCCGCCGGGCTGCGGCGGGCTCTGGGACTGGCCGCCGCCGCCACCGCCGCTCTGCTGTTGCTGCTGCTGAGCCTGTTGGCGCGCGAGCTCGAGCACCTCGTCGATCTCCTTGACGACCTCGCGGCCATGGCTCTGCGTCGCTGCGATGAGGCCGCCGAGGCCCTGCGGCGTGCTGGCCGCGGGAGCCGCCTCGGCGTTGCGGATCAGCTCGTCAATCCCTGCGCTGCCGACCTTCTGAAGCGCGTCGATGTCGCCTGCGCTCGCCTGCCCGAGCAGCTCGCTCATGCGGTTGAGGCGCTTCTCGACCTTCTTGAAGAGCTCCAGCATCTCGGCCTGCGGGTCGGACCCCGCGCCTGGCGGTGTCAAGACGGGGCGCTCCTGGGCACGCGCGGAGAGCGTCAAAGCCACGAGCATCGATGCGCAGGCCAAAGCCCGGCGGGGGAGGTGGCCGAGTCGTCGTGATGCGTCTTGCATGGTGTTCACTCTTGGCCCCCGTTCGGGTCGGGGAGGCCCAGGTTCTCGCGGAAACCCTTGAAGAGGTCCGCGATGCGACGGTGCTGTGCGGCGAGGCGCTCGAGGTCCTCGCGCATGAGCGGGTCGAGCTGCACGCCCGGCTCTCCCAGCTCGGGATACAGGTCGAACAGTTGCTCGACGCGCGCGAGGAGGTCGACCTCGAACTGCTTGAGCAGCTTCAGCTCGGCGATGCTCGGGACAAGGGGGTCCTTCTCTGGCGCCTGGTCCTGCTGCTGCTCTTGTTGTTGTTGCTGTTGCTGCTGTTGTTCTTCCTGGCGCCGCTCGAGCTCCTCGCGCAGCGCCTCCTCGAGCCAGACGAGGCCCGTCTCGACGTCCTCTTGCAGCGCCTGAATCCGGTCGCCGGTCGAGTACCCGCCGGCTTCGCCGAGGCCCCTCCCGATGGCCGCGAGGTCTTTCTCGGCGGACCGCAGCACCTCTGCAAAGACGAGCGCAGACTCTGCTTCGATCGCGGCGGCGATCTCGCCGGCGCGCGCGGCGAGCGCCTCTTCTTCCCGCGCGATGTTGCGTAGCCGGATCCTGTCCGAGCGCGACGGGCGCGCTCGGTCTTGCAAGTTGGCGTCGATCTCCTCTGTCGCGCGCCGCTGCTCGCGGTGTGTCGTCAGCATCGTCTCGATCTCCTGCGCGATGCGGAACAGGAGCTCCTCATGGCGCAGGTTCTGGTACTGCTGCTCTTCTTCCTCGAGCTGTTGCAGCGCCTCGCGCATCTGGCGCTCTGTCTCCGCGGTCTCCTTTTGGGCGTCGTCGAGGTCCCCCTGTTCCAGGGAGTCCTGGGCCTCGCCCGCGGACTGCGCGGCTTGCTCCATGTTCGGCTGCGGGAGGGGCGACTCGCGCTCTTCGTTGCGTTGCGCGAGCTCGAGCAGCTTCTCTTTGATCTCCTGCTGTTTGCGCGCGAGCTCCTCCGCGGCCTGCTGCTGCTCCGCGGTCCTTGGCGTGGCGCCACCTTCCGCCGCGCGCTCCGACTCTTGCAGCGCCTGCATCGCTTCGCGCTGCGCGCGCGCAGCAGCGTTGTCGCCGTTCGGGCGCGGGAGCGCTTCGGCGGCGCGCTCCATGGCTTCGGAGGCACGCGCGAGCGCCTCCTCGACGGCGGCCTGGGCCTCCGGTGACAGCCCTGCCTCTGCGGCGTCTGCGCGGAGCGCGTCCGCGCGCTCTTGGAGCGCCGCCTGGGCCTCGGCTGCGCGCTGGCGATCCGCCGCGGTCGCCTCAGTGGTGGCTTCAGCGGCCGAGCGCTCCAGCTCGGCCCGCGCTTGGGCGAGCGCGTCTTGGGCCGCTTGTGCGGCCTCGCGAGCGGCCTCCGCGGCGGCTTCTGCGGCGTTCGCTTGGGACTGCTGCTGCGAACCGGATTGCTGCTGCGAACCGGACTGCTGCTGCGAGCCCGACTGCTGCTGCGAACCCGACTGCTGCTGCGAACCCGACTGCTGCTGCGAGCCCGACTGCTGCTGCGAACCCGACTGCTGCTGCGAACCCGACTGCTGCTGCGAACCCGACTGCTGCTGCGAACCCGACTGTTGCTGCGAACCCGACTGCTGCTGCGAGCCGGACTGCTGCTGCGAACCGGACTGCTGCTGCGAACCGGACTGCTGCTGCGAGCCCGACGACTCGCGTCCGCTCGATTGCGCTGCCCTGGCCGCTTCGCGCGCCGCCCCCGCGGCCTGCTCCATCGCAGCGCGGGCGCGGGCGAGCGCCTCTGCGGCGCTGTCCGCGCCCGGCACCGCGTTGCGCCGCGCGGCGTCCGCGAGGCCCCGCTCGAGCGTCTCGGCGGCGCGCGCGTTGGCCTCCTGCGCGGCGCGGGCCGCGTCCGCCTGCTGCGACGCAGCGCCCAGGCCTCGATCGAGGGCGCGCAGCGCCTCGTCGGTCGCTGCACGCGCTTCGGCTGCCGCATCCCGGGCCGTTGCGCGCGCCGCAGCCTCGGCTTCGTCCTGACCGGCAGCCTCGGCGGCGCTCGCGTCGGCCTCCGCCGCCGCGCGCTCCGCGTTGGCGCTGCTCGCCCGCGCGACGGCCTCGCCGACCCGCTCGGCTGTCTCGCGGGCCAGCGCGTCCGAAGCGCCCTGTGCGATCGTTTCCGCCGTCGACTGCGCCGCTTGCCGCTGCGCTTCTGCAGCGGCCCGGATGGCGTCCGCGCGGGCTGCGAGCGCCTCTGCGCCCGCCGCGGCTTCTGCTGCCGCAGCTTCGCGCGCAGCGGCATCGCCGGCCTTCGCGAGGCCTTCTGCGGCGGCTTGCAGCGCGTCCTTCGCGCTCTCTGAGTTGGCGGCGGACTCCGTGCTCGGCTGGGTCTCTGGGTTGGCTTGGGTCCCCGCGTCGCTGCGGGGCGCCTGAACGCGCGCTCGACGCGCCGCGCTCTCGGCCTCTCGGTCGAGGCGCTCGACCGCGGCGCGCGTCGCAGCCTCGTCGCCGTCCCGCGCGGCCTCGGCGGCCGCGCGCAGCGCTTCGGCCGCCGCGTCGAGCTGCGCAGCCCGCGCCTCATCCGCGCGCGCAGCTTCTAGCGGCGCACGCAGCGCCTCCAGGCCGGCCAGCGTGCTCGGGTCGAGCGCCTTCAGCGCCTCAGTCGCGTTCCGCGCGTCCTGCTCGAGCTTCCCGAGCTCCGAAAGCAGCGCCTCTGCCTCCAGCGTGCCTCGCTCGCGCGCCTTGGCCTCGGTGCTGCGCAAGAGCTCGCGCTGCTGCTCGAGCGTCTCGCGCAGCTCCGCGGAGAGCTCACGCTGCGCGTCGCTGCGCGAGGCCTCGGCGAGCTCGCGCGCCTGGTCTTTGATGAGCTGCTCCTGGTCCGCGAGGCCGGCCAGCTCCTCGCGGAGCTGCCGCAGCTTCTCGAGGTCCTGCTCGATGTCCTCGAGCCCGCGCCGATCCATCAAGATGTCGAGGAGGCGCGTCAGTCGGCCGACGAGGAGCATTTGCTGCTCGAGGGACGCGAGCTCGCGCCCGCTGCGAATGTCCTCCTGGGCCTGGTCCATCACCTCGTCGAGGGTCCGGCCCGCCGTGTCGTCGCTGCGGGCGTCGAGGTGGGTGAGGCCCTGGCGCAACAGCTCGGCAGTGTTGGTGCGGCCTTCGCCCTCGAAGCGGTCCGCCATCTTCGAGATCCGTTCACGCAGGCCCAGCAGCTGCTTCTTGATGAGCAGCTGCTCTTCCGCGAGCGCGGACCTCACGCGCGAATCATCGGCGCGGGGGGCGTCCTGCGGCGCGCTCCCGGCCGCGGTGTGGCCGACGCTCTGCGTTGCAACGAGCAGCCCCAGCGCGAACGCTGCGCGCCAGCTCCTCGGGCGCGGGCGGGCGCAGGTCGCCGCCGGCTTGGACTGCGAGCCTCGGGTGATCTCTGTCGCGGTCATTTGACGTCCCTGTTGCATCGTGCGGATTGCAGCGTGCGTTGCCCCGGCGCGAGCGCGGTGGAGCGTGCGCGACGCCGGCCTGTCTAGTTCTTGCCCGAGAGCTCGCGGGTGCGCTGCTCCAGGTTGCGTTGTCGCCCCAGGAGGTCCTTGGTGAGCCCTAGGATGGACTGGAAGTCGTCCCACTCGCCTAGCCGCGAGCGCAGCCGCTCGACCGCCTCGGCGAGGGCGCGTTGTTCAGCGCGCGCTTCGGCGCAGGCCTTGCGCGCATCGTCGGGGGCGCGCGCGTCACGGGCCGCTTGCAGCGCGCCTGCGAGGCGCTCCGCGTGCGGCTCCGCGATGTCGAGGGCGAGCCCCACGAGCGTGACGAGCTCTCCGCCGAGCTCCGCTTGGCCGAGCGCACCCGCGCGCTGCTCGTCTGCCAGCTTGCGCCAAGGCGCCTCGTGGAAGCCGCGCTCTTCGGACGCGTCGAGCAGGGCATGGAGGCGCTCGAAGAGCGTCGTCGCGCGCGCGTCGACGCGCGCATACAGGAGGCGCGCGGCGAGCTCGGCGAGGTCGCGCGCGACGCCGCGCGCGTCTCCCTGCACGCGCCGTGCATCCGTCGCGATCGACCCGAGGGTCGCCAGCTCCGGCTCGAGGGCGTCACCCTCGAGCGCCAGCGCGGCGTCTTCGAGGCTGCGCCCCAACGTGTCGACGAGCCGCACCAGCCGATCGGTGTCCTCGCCGACGCGTGAGAGGCCCTCGCGGACCCCGCGCAGGAGGTCGTCCGCGCTCACGACGCGCAGCGCGATGGGGGCGGTGCGCGCTTCATTGGCGGTGGGCTCGCGCCGGTCGAGCGCAACGACGGTCAACATGAAGCTCTGGCCGAGGGCCAGGGGCGCTGCCCCGCCGAGCGCATCGACCTCGATGCGCGTCGAGGCCAAGAGCTCGCGCGCCTCGCCGTTCGCCAGCAGCGCGCTGTCGGAGACGGGGCGTCGGTTGAGCTCGCCCGCCATGAGCGGCTCACCCTCGTCGCGGGCGTCCCGCACGATGTAAGCGACACGCTCGACGCCGAAGTCGTCCGCGACGCGTAGGCGAAGCGGGACCGCGCCGCCCGCGACCACCTCGAGCGTGGCCTGGCCCGGGGCGATCAGCGTCAGCTCCGGCCGTCGATCCGGCGCGACGACGATCCCGAAGAGGCCCGGGTCGGGGTTCCCGAGGCCCGTGTCGTCCGTGAGCTCGAATCGAAAGCGAGAAGACTCGGTCGCTTGGAGCGCGAAGCCCAGGCCCAGCACTTCGGCCGCTGCCTCCGGCGTGGTCGCGCCGGGCTCGGCGCCGGTTCCTGAGGCCCGGCTCGGCGTCGCCGCCGCGCCTGGCCACGCCATCGCGACGAGCGGGATCTCGCGCGCGTCCGGGAACGTGCGCGCGATGCCGCGCGCGTTCGCGGGGTCGGTCAGGACGTGGACTTCGACCGCTGAACCGCTCAGGACCTCGGCCTCGGTCGCCGTGACGACCTGGGTCGGGAGCCCGGTGTAGCGCGGCGGCGTGATCTTGAACGCGACGCCTGTGACGTCCGGGGGCTGCAGCACCGTCACGCGCACGAGCGGCACGCCACGGCGGTCGTCGCCGCCCTTGACGCGGAACGTCGTGTCGGCCTGCAGGCTGCGCAGCAGGGTGCGATACGTCGAACGCCCGCCGCCGGCGACTTGCTCGCGCAGGCCGCCCTCGAACTCGAGGTCGATCGACTCGGGGGCGACGCCCTCCGCGCGCACGAGGACCTCGAGGTCGCTCCCGCGCGCGAGGCGCACGCGGAGCTCACCCTCGACCTCTTCGACGCGTACGTCGTCGGACCCGGGCGCGAGCTCGACCACCAGGGTCGTGCGCCGCGGCCACGACACATCGCGCCCGAGCATGCGCTGGAAGAAGACCCCGCTCAGCGCGGGCTGCAATGCGAGCGCGCCGCCGACGAGCCCGGCGACGAGCCCGCCGCCGAGAAAGCGCTTGCGCGGGCTGCGCGGGTCGAACACCTGCGTGACGTCGATGCCCGCAGCGAGAGCCTCGGCCTCGCGTTGGATGCGCTGGACGAGCGCTCCACGCGTGGGGTCCGTCGCGAGCGACGCGAGCTGGACCGCGCTGACGAGCCGGCTCTCGACGGCGGGGTTCGAGCGCTCGATGAGCTGCGCGATGCCGACCTCGTCGGGGACCCTCGAGAGCAGCCGCGCGAGCTGAGTCCGCGCGAGCCACAGCGGGATCAGCACGAGCAAGGCGCCGTGGAAGACGCGGATCGGCGCGGGCAAGTGCAGCCAGCGGTCCGCCAGGTAGGCCAAACCGAGCCAGGCGCCGGCGCCCAATGCGACGGTGCCGAGGCCGTGCAGCCAGATCTGGCGCACGAGCCGCCCTCGGACCGAGCCGAGGAGCGCGTGGAGGCGCGGTTGTTCGCTCAACGGTCGCAGCTCAACGGTGGAAGATGGGGAGGAAGTTGAAAGGGATCTCGAGGATCAGGACGGCCATGGCGGTGCCGAAGGCCTCGCCCGGACCGACCGGGTTCTCCCATGAGCCGTCCGGGTCCTGCTTGCGCAGCAGGAACTCACGCAGGCGTGTGAAGTAATTGACCCAGTCGTGCCCCCCGCGCGAGTACATCGCCTGCACGCCGTAGTAGTGGCCGTACCAGAAGAAGTAGTGCTGGCGCTCGCCGTGGTTCGCGTTGAACGCGGGCATCTCGGCGTTCAAGAAGTCGATGCCCTTCACGATCAGGTCGTGGGAGTAGATCCCGAGCCCGTGCAGCGCCGTGACACCCGCCGCGGTCAGCGGGAAGTTCGAGCGCGAGTTGTCTTCGATCTGATAGCGGAACGTGCCAACGTCCGAGCGGTATCCCATCCGCATGCGTTGCTGGCGCGGATCGTCCGTCACAGCCGAGGCCACCACGTAGGCGATCGCGCGGTCGACCGTCGACTTCGGGACGCGGATGCCGATGTTGCGCGCGGCGCGCAGCGCCAGCGACTGGCAGACGACGATCGACATGTCGCTCTCGCGCGCGAGCGGCACGTAGCGCCATCCGCCCTCGTCGTTCTGGCTCTTGACGATGAAGTCGATCGCGTTCTGCAGCTTCGGGCGGACGTCCTCGCGGTGGGTCAGGCCGTACACCTCCGCGAGGAACAGCGTCGCAAACGCGTGGCTGTACATCCGCGTCCCCGCGTGGGTGATGTAGCCATCCTCCTGGACGCAGGAGAGGACGAAGTTGATGCAGCGGTCGAGGGTCGCGCCGTATTGGCCGCGGCCTGGGAGGTGCCCACCTGCGAGGAAGGCCATGCCGGCGAGCGCGGTCACGCCGACGTGGGTCTCGCCGTCGCGTGTCACGCGGTAGGTCGAGTTGAGCTTGAAGCCCACCTCGCCTTTCCACCCGCCGTCGGGCAGCTGGTGCTGCGAGAGCCACTCGAGGCCGCGGTTGACGGCGGCCTCGTGCGCCTCGGTGATCGGCACATAGGAGGTGGCTTCGTCGCGCTCCTGTCCCCGTTGCGCCGGCGTCGCGGCGGCGGAAGGCGCCAAGGAGCCGACCGCCAGGAGGGCGGCGCAGACCCAGATCCGCCGCCGCTTCGCGGCGCGGTCATGGTGTGCGCCCTGTGCGGGCGCCCCGGGGCTCGGAATTCGAGGCTTGCTCATCGTGGGGTCTCCAAGCGGTCGAGGCGGTCGATGCCGCCGAGGAACAGTGCAGAGCCGACGCCGACGATCTCGTTCCAGCGTACGGCCTCGCGCGGCATCGGCCGGGACTCGCGCAGCTCGCCCGTGCGGCGGTCGTAGAACGTGAGCTCCCAGGCGGAGAGTCCCGGGCGGCGAGTGCGAACGAGGGTCAAGGACGGGACGACGACAGTGTCCTCCGCGACGAGCGGGGTCATCAAGCGCGGCTGCGACGCCTCGGCGGAGGGCCGCGGCAGCGCCGCGTTCCAGAGGGTGCCGAGCCGCACGTCGACCGCGCGCAGCGTGGTCGCCTCGCCGCTGGCGAGGGGCTCCGTCGCGATGAAGAAGAGCGGGGAATCGAGCCGGGTCAGGCCGCTCGGCGCCATGTCGACGAACTCGGCGCGGTCGCGCAGCTCAACCAGTGCGGCCCGGTCCAGGGCGCCGAGACGTTCATTGAGGAGGTGTACGGTCCGCACATTCGAGGCGCCGTTGATCGGGCGCAGGACCATCAAGCGCCTGACCGGCGCCCCAGGTTCTGCGTACTCGAGCACCGACATCAGGACGTGCGGTGCACCACGGTGCTTGCCTAGGTCGACGCGCCAGGTGCGCGCGCCCGTGTCGAGGTCGAAGGCCTCGATCTGGTTGCGCTGCGGGTCGTCGTCGCGCAAGAACTGCGGCAGCACGAACTGGCCCTCGGTGATCCAGCCTTCGCCGCCGCTGATGTTGCGTCGCTGGCCGACCTCGAGGGTCCGCTCGCGGCCGCCAAGGAAGAGGTCGATGACCTCAGCCCGGGGGTTGTTCTCGAGCACGAGCACGAGCCGCCCTCCGCCCGCCACTGGGCTCGTTCCAGCCGGCGTCGCGCGCCGCCAGAGCTCGATGCCGGAGGCTGCATCGAGCGCGATGACCAGCTCCGACCCGTCGGCGTATTCGGGGCGCGTGCGCGCGATGAGCACTCCGTCGGAGTGCACGATCTGCAGGATGACGCGGCCCTCGCCTGCCGGCCACGACCAGGTCGGCGTGCCGTCTGCGGCCCGGACGGTGGACAGGTCGCTGCGGCCGGCGAGGTGGACGAGGCCACCCTGGACGACCGCGCGACTGCGCCGGACGTGCCACTCGCGGTCCGAGCCCAGAGGCAGCTCCCAAGCCTTCCCCGTCCGTTCTCCGGGCCGCAGCGCGATGAGCGATGCCTCGGACCAGAAGAGGGCCAGCGCGCGCTTGTCTTGGTCGACGCACTGCCCGATGAAGGCGAAGTCGCCCTCGAGGATCTCAGTGGGCGTGGCCGCCTGCGTCGCGGTCGCGCGCGGCGCCGGGGGCTCGAGCGCGTCGGCGCGCCAGCGCTCGGCGAGCGCCTCGATGGAGCTTCCGCGGTGCTGCGGCAGGTCGACGGTGAGCCCGGGGCGGACGGCTGCGATGCGCTCCGTGAGGCCTGCGCGCAGCGCCAGATTCCCACGCGCGCCAAAGGCGGACGCGAGGCGCAGCGTCAGCCGCAGCTCGCGCTCGTTGAGCGTCGGCAACGAGCTGTCGCGAGGCAATGGGTCGAGCACGATGCGCGCGACCTCCTCGACCTCACCGCGCTCGACGGCGACCTCGAGCCGCAGGTCGTTGGCTCGCCGCGCGCCGCTCGTACCGGGGAACAGCTCGGCGATCCGCGCGAGGCGGTCGCGGTCCAATTTCCCATCGGGAGCGACGTCGGAGCGCGCGTCGTCGAGCAGCGCGTTGGCCTGCGCTTCGTAGGGCGCGAACACCTCCGCGGGGGCGGACCGCCGCAGCCGGTTCAGGCGCCCGGTCGCCCAGCTACGGACATCGATGCCGAGGCCGCCGGGGAGGTCCGCATCGCCGAAGCGTCGCAGCAGCCCGAACAGCAGCGCCGCTTCCGCCGGCGCATCGTTGCGGCGGGTCACCTCGCCCAGTCGCTCGAGCTCGACCCAGAGCGCGACGGTCGTCTTCGCGCGGGCGCCAGGCGCGTCGCCGCGTTCGAACTCGCTGCGACGGGCCCGCCCTCCGAGGCGCGCATCGTCGGGAACGAGCGCGCCGAGCCACGGGTCCGGCGCGACGTCGTCGACACCGCCCGGCGCCCAGGGCGTGGCTGGCTGGAACGCGACGCCGATCACGACGTCGCCGTGTTGCCCCGCAAGTTGCGTCAGGGTGGCGTCGAGCGCGCGCTCCTCGGGGCTCCCCGGCGCGGCGCGGACAGCGCGCGCGCGTTGCACGGCGTAGAGCCCGAGCAGCGCCTCGCGCTCCAGCGCCGGGCTCGGCGCGACGGCGAGGGCGGCGCGCAGGCGCTCCTCCGCGCGGGCGGGGTCGAGCGCGCGCCGCGCGAGGCGGGCCTCGCCGACGAGGGCTTGGAACAACGGTTCGCGGAGGACCGCGGGTGCGCCTGTCGCGTCAGCGCCGCGCGCGGTGAGCACTCCGTTGGCGGCGCGGTAGAGGCGCTCGGCCTCGCTCGTGTCACCGTTGTCCGCGCGGTGGTCGGCGCGGACGAGGTACAAGCGCGCGAGCTCGGCCGCGGGCTGCGGGTCGTCGGGGGCGGCGGTCGCCGCGGCCTCCGCGCGCAGGACCATGCCGCGCCATTCGAACGCCGCGGTGACATTGTCCGCCGACACGGCGACGAGCGCGCCGTGCGACACGAGCAGGTTGCCCGAGCCGAGATCGCCCGGGATCTCCCGCACGACCCGGCCGGTCTTGCGCTCGACGACGGTCAGCGAATCCGCGCCTGGGAGGTAGATGAACTCTCCGTCGAGGGCTGGCATCGCCGGGTCGGTGCGGCTCATCACCGAACGGTTGGAGTCCTCACGTCGCCAATCGAAGCGCGTGGGGGCCCCGCGTTCGAGGCTGTCATCCGCGCGCAGCGCCACGAGGTCTCGCCCCTGGACGTAGAGGTAGACGCGTTGGGTGTCGGCGCCGACCAGCAAATCGGTCGCCGTCCTGCGTTGAGGTTGGCCGTTGAACAGGCCAGCGTGACTGATCGACCAGCGCAGCGCGCCCGTGGCCAGGTCGACGCCGATCAGGTCGGAACAATCGACCGGCGTCGCGATCGCGATCCCGCCCACGACGACCGGCGGCGCGTTGCGCCAACGCGAGCGCAGCACGCCCTCGTCGTAGTAGGTGGGCGCCTGGATCGGGATCTGCTCATACACCGATTCCCAGAGCGTGTCGCCCGTGAAGAGGTCCACCGCGGCGATGACGCCGAGGTTCGATTGCACCACGACCGTACCGCCGCGGACGACGACCGGCGGCGCCGAGAACTCGCGCACCTGCCGCCCGAACATGTTGAGCGGCACTTGACCCGTCACGAGGCGCGTCGACCAGAGCGTCGCGCCAGTCTCGAGGTCGAAGCAGCCGAGGTGGAACTCGATCCGGCCGCGCTGGCGCGCGAGGGGCGCGAGCACCCGCGAGCCGATGATGGTCGGCGGCCCGACGACGGTCATGCGCTCGTCGAAGTCGCCGCTGTCGCCGTCCCAGCCCGCGGGCGGGAAGCCGTCCCAGAGCTTCGCGCCGGTGCGTGCATCGAGGCCGACGAGGCGCCGCTCGGGGATCACGTCGATGATCTTGATGCGGTTGAACTGGTCCCGCTTCTCGTATGCGATCGGTAGCTGCACGCTCGCGACGACGACGCCGCGCGCGACCGCGGGGGCAATGAGCTGGTTCTCCGAGTCGATCGCGCGGCTGAACTCGCTCAGGGTCGTCTCGTTGTCGTTGTTGCGGTCGTTGGCGCTGCCGCTCGGCACCTGGCTCCACCCGAGCTCCTCTGGACCGAACGACCACAGGGTCGCGCCGCTGAACGCGCCGATCGCGTAGACGGCGCGGCTCGTGTTGATGTAGACCCCCGACGCGTCGCGGGCGCCGAACACGCGCATGTTGGCCCCGAGGTCGTAGAACGGGTTGGCGCCCGGGGTCTGGGCGGGGCGCCACGGGTCGGCCCAGCCTTCGTCGCCGAAGCCGTCTGGCTGGATCAGCGCGCCCGGCGCAGCGCCGTCGAGGAAGCTCGCGACGGGCTCGCGCGCTGCGGTCTCCAGCCGGCCCTCGTCGTCGAAGAGGCTGAGCGCGAACGCGACGCGCGCGCGCGCGCCTGCGATGGTGCGCGAGTCGCGCCCCGCGGCGTCGTTCGCGCGCGCGTCCAGCGCGGCCCGCAGCGCGAGCCAGCCTTCTTTGCCCGCCGTGACCCGCTCGGGCTCCGCGAGCGCCAGCGCCGCGCCGCGCGCCCACGCACGGAGCCCGTCCTCGACCTCGCCGCGCTCGACCTCGAGGTCGCCCAAGCCCCACAAGCGCTGGCTGGCGTCCGTCAACGGCCAGCGGCGCGCGACGGACGCGAGGCCGCCCCGGTCACCGAACTCGAGCGCGCGCTCGAGCGCCGCCAAGCGCGCGCCTCATGCCGCTCGCGATACAGCCCGCGCGCTTCGCTCGGCAGCCCGAACAGCTGGCGCTCGGCCCAGAAGGTCGCGCCGAGGTGCACGTCACCCTGGGATGGATTGCGGGCCTCGGCCGCCGTCGGTCGCGTCGCGCCGAGGACATCCCCGCGGTGCTCTTCGAGCAGCCGCTGGAGGTCGACGAGCGCCTCGGGCCAGCGCCGAGCGAGGATGTGGTCGCGCGCGCTCTCGGCCACGGCCCGCGCGGCGAGCGTGTCATAGATCTGGAAGGCGCGCGGCTCGTCGGGGTAGTCCTCTTGGGTCGAGCCCGCCGCGAGCGCCCCCGTCGACGCCCCGCCTGCGCACCACGCAGCCAACGCCCATGCCGCCGCTCGCGCGGACCGTCGGCCGCGGGAGCTCGCGTCGGCCCTCGGGCAGATGCTGCGCTCGAGCCGGGTTGGCGTGGGCTGGTTCGACATGGACTAGGGCGGTGGAAGCGCGCGAGGGCGGTGAGGTGGGGGGCGCCCAGAGGAGCGCGGGGGAAAGGCGACGTGGCGGGGTCGGGGCGCGGGGTCGTCCGAGCTTCAGACGAGCTCGTAGCGCTTGCGCATGATCCATTCGACGGAGAGGACCCCGAGGACGAGCAAGAGTGTTCCGAACCGGTCCCAAGCGTCCTCGAGCTCGGACGAGATCGGTTCACGCCGCTCTTCTCCACCAGGGAAAGCCGCAGGGCCGGAGGAATCGAACAGACCATCGACCTCGTGCAGCGGCCGCAGCTTGCCGCCGGCGAGGGTCACGAGCGCGGCGAGCCCCTCGGCGTCAGGCCGCGGGTCCGCGGTCTCCCGCGACGGCAGCACCACCGCAAACTCCGTCGTAGAGACGCGGCGCCCCTCGGCCTCGATCCAGGCCTTGAAGCGCCCAGGCCGCTCCGCTTGGAACGTGCCGCGATAGAGGCCCGGCCGCCCGGGGATCGCGGCCAGGTCGAGCGGGCGCGACGGCTCTCCGTCCGCGGCGACGAGGACCTCTTGCTCCGGCGCTTCCGACGGCCGGAAGTCACGGTCGAGGATGCGCGCCTCGAGCGTCACGCGGTCGTCGAGCGCGTACTCGGTGCGCAACGCCTCCAAGCGATAGCGCCGGTCGCCGTTCTTCGAGCGCCCGAGCGAGAGCCAGCGCAGCGCGTTGCGCCAGAACCCGTCGAAGTAGCGCGACTCGTAGCGGTATTGCCAGCGGTACGTCCCCTCGATCGCCAGGAAGAGCGAGCGCCCCTCGGGGTAGTAGCCGAGGACGAGCAGCGGGTCATGTTCGCCGCCGGCCTGGTTCGCAGCCACAGGGTGGCGCAGCAGCACTTGTGCGCCCGGCTTCACGCCCGCGACAGGGTAATGCCAATAGAACCCGCGCAAGCCGCGCGGCGACTCGAAGAGCGCGCGGTTCTGCTCGAGGTCTTGTTCGAAGCGCACGAGCGGGTGCGGCGCCGCCGGGTCCTCGAGCAGCGCGTGGAACTCGTCGTTGGTCGGGATGTCCGCGGGCGCGCCGACGCGCGAGAGCTCGATCGGCAGGAGCTGCGCGAAGTCGGTGCCGGCGACCGAACGCGGCATCTGATACTCGCCGGCGATGATGCCGAGGCCGCCGCCCTTCTCGACGAACTCGATCAGCGAGCGCACGAACTCCTCACCCTTCGCCGGGTCGGGCGACACGGCGTAGGGGTTCACGTCCCCGAGCAGCACGACGTCGTAGTTCTCGAGCAGCTCCAAGCGATCCGTCGGCACGCGCGTCAGCGCGGGGAGGCCGGTCGTGCGGTCCTGTGGGAAGTCCGGCGTCGCCGACAGCAGGAACATCTGCACGTCGATGCGCGCGTCCGCCCGGCGCAGCATGAAGTTCAAGAAGCGGTACTCGTAGCGCGGGTAGCCCTCGATGTAGAGGACGCGCACGCGCTTCCTGTCGATGCTGACGCTGACGACCACCTCGTTGTCGCCCGTGTTGCGCTCGCCCTCTGCGGGGTCGACGCGCGCGCGGAAGCGGCGCTCGGAGGCCGAGGGGTCGAAGCCGCCGCGCTCGGCGACGAGCGACACGCGGGTGCCGTTCGCTGAGAGCTCGACGCGCTCGCTCGCGACGACCTGCGCGTCGCCGCGCCCGTCCGTCGAGAGCTCTTCAAGGACGAGCTGCGCCTCGCCGCGCGAGCCATCGCCGCCGCGCTCGGAGACCCGGAACTTCAGCTCGACCTCGTCCCCCTCGAGCACGCTGTCCGGGGCGCCGACGAGCTCGATCGTCCGGTTGCGCTCCGGGTGCGCGTCGCCGACGAGGAGCCCGTGCACGGCGACGCCGGCCGACGCGGCGGCCTCCTGCGGCGAGGACCCGCCGTTCGAGCGTCCGTCGGTGACGAGCAGGATGTCGGTGACATGCCGACCGCGGTGCGCGGCCAGCGCCTGGCGCAGGGCGTCGCCGATGTGGGTCGACGCGCCGCGCGCTTCGAGCCGCGACGGGTCCGAGACGGACTGCGCGTCTTCGGCGAAGCGCAGGATGCGTGGGACGTAGCCGCGGGCTTCGAGCGTCGGGACGATGGACTTCGCCAGCGCGCTGCGGGCCAGCTCGGAGCGCGAGGCCTTGGCTGCGTCGCCGCTCTCTGCGAAGCGCGCGAGGCCGCGGCGCGCCGCGTCGTCGCCGCCGTAGTCGTCGACCTTGGCCATCGAGGCCGAGTCGTCCATGAGCACCAGCACCTCGGCCGGCTGCACGTCCTGCTGCTGGAGCACCTTGACGGGGCGCGCGAGCACGACGAGCAACAGCAAGAAGCTCGCGAACCGCAGCGACCCGAGGATCGCGCGCGCGCGCAGGGGCAAGGCCTCACGCCAGTACGCCCCGAAGGCGATCAGGGCGGCGATCGGCAGCACGAGGAGCACGATGACCCACGCCGCCGGGAGATCGAGGAGCCGCCAGGTCTCCGCGATCGCGCCTTCGGAGGCGTCGACTGCAACGGCTTGTCCGAACGCGGTCCCCGCGCCAAGCGCGACGCCGAGCAAGGCGACGCGTGTGAGCGCACGGGCAGCGGACGCTGCCGCCGCGCCTGAATGGTTGGAGGGGGCGAAGGGGAGCCTCACGCGCTGACCTGCTTCCTGCGCTGGCCGACCCAAGCGCCCCAGAGGGATTCGAGGACGAGGAACGCGAGCGCGAGCGCCGCGATGACGCGCCAGATCTCGCCGCCTGGACCGTCAGCCCGCCGTGTTGGGCTGTCTTTCTCCACGCCGGACCGGACGCGCAGCGCCGGGTGCAACGCCTCGACCTCGCGCGCCGTCGTGCGCACGAGGTCGCTCTCGCGCACGGCGAGCTGCACCGCGAAGCGCTCGGGCGCTTCACCGACTGCGCGGACCTCGTAGAGGCCAGTGCGCTCTGTGTCGCTGCCTGGGATCTCGGGCAAGCTCCAGCGCCCGTCGCTGCGCTCGTTCGCGTCGCCCGAGAGCGCGCGCGTCAGGCCGTCCGGCCGCACGAGCTCGGCGCCGCGCAGGAACCGATCCGCGACGAGGTTCACCGGGGTGCCAGGTTCGACCGAGCGGGTCGCCATCGGCCGCCGCCCGAGGTGGCGCAAGAGCTCGTGCACCAGCGGCACAAACGTGCCGGGGGACTGCGGCACGAGGTTCCACGACTTCGAGATCGTGCTCGCCCAGAACGCGACCCGGCCCGCGCCGAAGGCGTGCTCGGTCAGGAGCGGCGACGAAGAGGTGTCGTCGAGGCGCGCGAGCACCGCAGCGCCAGGCGCTGGCCGGGCCGCGATGAACTCGTAGAAGGGGACCTCGGTCAAGAGCGGCCGCCAGCGCTCTTCGGCGAAGAACGCGAGCGCGGGGTGGGTCTCTTCGAACGACGCGACGCGGTAGTACGACTCGCGCCGCGCGGCTGCGACTCGCCGGAGGGGTTCGACCGGCAGGAGCCCGGTGCCGTCGGGCGCGTAGAGGCCCTCGCTCCAGAGCGCGAGGTCGCCCATGCGGTCGCCGGCGGTGATCAGGAGGGCCGCGCCCGCCTCGACGCGCGCAGCGATCCGCGCGCGCACGCTCTCCGTCAGCGGCGGCACGTTGGCGAGCACGATGACGTCCGCCGTCTCAATGCCGGAGGTCTCCGCGCCCAGCGTGGCCGCGCTGATCTCCGTCGGCGCGAACGGCGCGGCGCTGGAGAGGCCCGGCGCGAAGCCCGCGCCTTCGTCGGGCGGCTCCAGGACGGTCATCAGCAGCCCGACCTCGTCGTCGTCGATGCGCTCGGCAGGGGCGCCGTTGGCGACGAGGACGGCGAGCGGCGGGGGGACGAACACGACGGCGGGCCGCGTGTCGTCGACCGTCAATGCATCTCCGGAGATGCCGCCGAAGAGCGCGTGGTGGCCCGGCTGTTCGATCTTCAGCGTGAACACGGCTTCGGCGCGGCCGCCGGCGGGGACGTCGATGCGCTGGCTCGGGAGGCGCTCGCCGTCGACCTCCAGCCAGACGCGCTCGCCGAGCTTCACGTCGGGCCCGAAGTTCGCGACCGAGACCGCGAGCTCGAAGGCCGCGCCGGCGGGCGGCACTTCGCCGAGGGGCTCGAGCGCGGCGACGGACAGGTTCGCGGGCCGCTCGGCGCTCGGGCCGAGGTCCTCGACGAGCACCGTCACGTCTGCGGCGCGCAGGGCGTCGAGCTGGCGGATGAGCTCGGGCACGCCTGCTCCGCCGGCGGCGGCGTCGCTCGAGCTCGCTGCGTTCGCAGGCGCCGACTGCCCCGGGGCCGCCGCGTCGCGGGGTCCTGCGACGCGCAACGTCTCGAAGCTCTGGCGCTGCAAGTCGGTCAGGAGGCGCACGTCGAGCGCGCGGGTCCCGAGCGCGCCGCCGCCGTCCGCGACGAGCGCCGCGACCTCGGCGAGCGCCGCGGCGAGCGCCAACGGCTCGTCGGTGGGGGTTGTCAACGTCGTCAACAGCACCCGCGCTTCTTCCGGCGTGGACCAGGAAGAGAGGCGCGGCCACGCGCCTGCAAAGACGATTTGAACGCGGTCTCCACGCGCTCCGTCGAGCTCGTCGACGAGCGCAGTGGCGCGTTCACGGATGCGATCGAACACGGTGCTGAGCCCGTCGCGATAGCCGGTGGACGCCGACCCATCGACGACGAGGACGAGGTCGCGGCGCGCCTCGCGCAGGGCGGTCAGGGGGCCGCCCCCTGTCGCGAACGGCCGCGCGATGGCCAGCGCGAGCGCTGCGATCGCGAGCGCACGCAGCAGCAGGAGCAAGAGGTTCTCTAGCTGCACGCGGCGCCGCGTCCGGCGGTACGCCGCGAGCACGAAGCGCATGGCCGCCCACGGGACCGGCCGATGCCGCTGCCGGTTGAGCAGGTGGATGATGACCGGCACCGCGGCGAGCGCGGCGCCGGCGGCGAGCGCCGGGTGGACGAAGCCTTCGATCATCGGGCACCTCCGGAGCGCGCGCGGGCCGCGCGCTTGGTGAGGTACGCGGAGAGGACCGCGTCGAGCGGCTCATCGATCACGACTTGCACAAAATCGACCGAGAGCGCGCGCGCTTGGCGCGCCAGCTCCTTGTTGTGGTTCTGGATCTCTTCGATGTACGCCTCGCGGATCGCGCGCGGGTCGATCTTCAGGTCGCCAGCGCCCTCGAGCCCCTGCAGCCGCACGAGGCCGTCGATCTGGAACGAGAGCTCCGCGGGGTCGAGCACCTGGAAGAGGATCGGCTCGTGCCCGCCGTGCACGAGCCGGCGCACGCCCTCGACGATCGCCGCAGGCTCATCGAAGAAGTCCGAGAACACCGCCGTGACGCCGCGGTGGCGCAGGCGCGGCGCCAGAAGCTGGATCACCTTGCCGACGTTGGTGGGGCCGCTGGGCGTCGTCTGTTCGAGGGTCTTCAGGATCGCGAGCTCCTGCGGCGCGCCGTTGCCGGGCGGCACCTTCGCGCGCATCGCCTCGTCAAAGACAACGAGGCCCGCGGTGTCGCGTTGCGCGAGGACGAGGTGCGCGAGGGCCGCGGCGCACCAGCGCGCATAGTCGAACTTCGACCACGGCTGCGTCGAGAAGGCCATCGACTCGCTCGCGTCGATGAGCAGGTTCAAGGACAGGTTCGTCTCCTCGACGTACTCCTTGACGACGAGCCTGTCCGAGCGCGCGAAAACCTTCCAATCGAGGCGCCGCGTCTCGTCCCCAGGCGCATACGGCCTGTGCTGCGCGAACTCGACGGAGCTGCCGCGCTGCGGCGAGGCGTGTGTGCCCGCCATGAATCCTTCGACGACCCTGCGCGCCACGAGTTCGAGGCCGGAGAGTCGGTCGAGGACCTTGGGGTCGATCGTCCCGGGGCGGTTCGCCAATTCGAGGTCGTCCTTGAGGCGCCCCCTGGGTCAGGGGGCCGGTGGTGGGAGCCGTGAAGTTGCCGTGTGGGTTGCCGAGGGAGAGGCCACGATGCGCTACGTCGTGCGGCCCGCGTCGACGGCGGCGCGGGTCGACGCGGCGAGGGGCGCCCCGCCGCGCCCTTGGCCTCAGGAGCCCGCGCCCGCGCGGACGCCGGGCAGCCCTTGGCCGACGCCGCCGGACGGATCGACCTCGCGCAGCAACCGGTCGATCAGGTCGTCGGACGTGATGCCCTCGGCCTGAGCGGTGAAGTTGGTCACGATCCGGTGCCGCAGCACCGGGTGCGCGACGGCCTTGATGTCCTCGACGGCGACGTGCGCGCGGCCGGAGAGCGCCGCGTGGGCCTTCGCGCCGAGCACGATGAACTGGCTCGCGCGGGGCCCGGCGCCCCACGTCACGTTCTCGCGGATGAAGGGCAGCGGCTCGCCGGAGCGCACCCGCGTGCCGCGCGTGAGGGCCAGGACGTAGTCGAGCAGCGCGTCGGCGATCGGGACCTCGCGCACCGCGGCCTGCAGCTCGCGTAGCTCGGCGCCCGACAGGACGCTCGTCGCCTCGCCGCCGATGTCGCCGGTCGTCCGGCGCAGGATCTCACGCTCTTCCTGGGCGCTCGGATAGCCGACGCGCACCATGAACATGAAGCGGTCGAGCTGCGCTTCCGGCAGGGGGTACGTGCCCTCCTGCTCGATCGGGTTCTGCGTGGCCAGGACGAAGAAGGGCTCCGGCAAGTCGTGGGACTTGCCCGCGGAGGTGACCTTGCGCTCCTGCATCGCCTCGAGCAGCGCCGCCTGCGTCTTCGGCGGCGTCCGGTTGATCTCGTCCGCCAACACGACGTTGGCGAAGATCGGGCCCGGCACGAAGCGGAACGAGCGCGCGCTCGTCTCCGGGTCGATGTGCAGGAGCTCGGTGCCCGCCACGTCGGAGGGCATCAGGTCGGGGGTGAACTGCACCCGGCTGAACGACAGGTCCATCGTCTTCGCCAGGCTCGAGATCATCAAGGTCTTCGCGAGGCCCGGGACGCCGACGAGGAGGCAGTGCCCCCGCGTCAGGATCGCGAGCAGGAGCTGGTCCAGGACCTGGTCCTGGCCAACGATGACCTTGTGCAGCTCCGCCTTCATCCGCGCGTGCACGTCGCGGAGGCGCTCCAACTTGGCTTCCAGCATCGATGGATCGGGACGGCGACCGGGGGGGCCGGGCGGCCGTCAATGGTTCGGGGAGGGGCGCCGCGGGCCGCGCCTAAACGCGCCGTGGGCGAGGGAGAGTCATGGGGGGCGACGGTGGGGCGCGCGGCGTTCTGCGGCGAGGCCACCGAGGTCGGCCCCCTGTGGATCGACCGTGTAGGCCACAATCTACACCCCGGCAACGCTCCCCCGGTCCGGGGATGCCCAATCCATACGCAGCGGCGCCTGCCAGCAGGATCAGCGCAGCGCAAAGAGCCACAGGGCGTCCAGCCCGAGCACTGCGCAAATCCCGGGGGCGCCGGCGCTGCCGAGCGCCCCAGGGCCACCTGGCCCGTGCGGGCTCTTGAGCACGTACGCGTCACCCCCGAGCGGCGTCCCGGCGCTCTCCTCGTACGGCGCGGTCGCGACGACGAGGCCGCCTTGGGCCAGGTCGAGCAGGCGCAGGTAACGGTCGCCTGGGACCAGGACGAGGTCGCCGACAAACGCGCAGCGGCCCGCGCAGCGCTCGCCTTCGCCGAGGTAGCCGAGCGCCACGCGCTGGTACGCGGCGCCCGGTCCGTCCTCGGCCGCGGGCGCGGCGCGCTCGAGCGCCGCGAAGCGCCCGGCGCGCGCGGACAGCATGAGCGCGCCTGTGCGCGGCTCGACGGCGAGGTCCAGCGCGCCGGCCCTGGCGAAGGGGGGGCTCAGGAGGAACCCGCCCCCCGGAGGCGCGGGCCACGGTCGCAGCGGCAAGTGGTAGGCGAACTCCGAGTCAAAGGGCGCGAACCAAGCGCCCGCGACGCTGCCAGGCGCCGCGTCGCCGGCGCTCGCGGGCGGACGCGAGCCTGCCCACCCGCCGCCGCCGGGTTGCCGGCGCTGGTTGCGGAAGGCCCAGAGCAGCCGCCCATCGGCGACGTCGACCGCCGCGAGGAGGCCGACATTCGTCGCGACGAGCACGGCGCCGTCCGCTACGGCCAGGGGCGCCGCGGCCGTCGCGATTCCGACGCCGTTGGAGCCGCGCGTGGCCTCCTCGCCGAGCTCGGAGGCACGGGTGAGGTCGCGCCACCAAGTCAGGTCGCCGGTCGCTAGCTCGAAGCGGAACAGGCGCAGGGTGTCCGCACGCGGCAGCGCCTCGGCGTCGTCGGTCGGGTCCGCGAGCCGGCGCGCGAGGGCAAAGACCGCGCCGTCGGCGATCACCGGGCCGGGCTGGAACTCGAAGCCGCCCCCCCAAGGCGCGCCGTCCGGGCCCAGGATCGGCTCGGTGGGCGGCGGGGGCGACTCGTCGCGGCGCAGCCGCCCGAGGTCGCCGAACTGCCATACCAGCTGCGGGCGCTGTCGGTCGACGCCGCGCTCGACGACCGCCAGCACGTTGCCACGGGCTGGCAGCGGCAGGTCGCGAAAGCGGCGGCCCGGGGCTCCGCGGCCGAGGACGAGCGCGATGCGCGCTCCGTCCGTCGCGGGCAAGAGCGGCCAGCCGCCGGCCGACGGCGCCGTGAGGAGCGCGCCGCCGCCCAGGTCGACGAGGTTCTCGATCGGCTCGATGTGGATGTCGCCCTCAGGCGCGCCGCCGGCTGCGTCGCGGTCCAGGAGCGCGAGCGCGCGCGGGGTCTGGAGGATCAGCGCGCCGTCTGCGAGGACGGCGAGGCCTGGCTGCACGTCCCGGCCGAGCGGCGCGAGGCCGGATCGGCGCGCGCCCTCAATGCGCAGCAGGCGCAGCGGCGTCAGGGTCGGCGTGGTCCCGGTTCCGGTGCTCCCATGCGCCGGCGCACCCTGGGCGCGCCCCGCGCCGCTGCGGCGCGGCTCCGGGGTCAGCGCCGCAACGCGCCTGGTGATGGCGGCGTCCCAGCGCCCCCGAGCCGTTGCGTCGGACGCCAAGCACGCCGCGTGGCGACGGGCGCGCGCGAGGTAGACCCGGGCGGATTCGGCGCGGCCGCGCTCGAGCGCGAGGTCCGCCAGGCCGAGGGCGGCGCGTGCCGCGGCCTCGGTGAGCGGGAAGTCGCGCTCGATGCGCCCGAGCGCCTCGGCGGGGCCCGTCAGCGGCCGCGTCTGGGGCCGCTTCTGGGGCGCGCCGTAGGGGCTGCGCGGCGCGCTCCAGCTCGCGGCGATCGCGAGCGCAGCCGCGGCCTCCGGCTCGAAGCGCTCGCGCCAGCGCGTGAGGTCGGCCTGGGAGAGCTCGTTCAAGCGCCGCAAGACCGCCTCTGGAGCGCCCTCGGCGCGCCTCCCCAGCGTCCCGTCCGGATCAGAGAAGAGCGCGGGGGGGGCGCCCGGATCGACGGCCGGCGCGGCCGCGCCCAGGGCCGACCCGGAGAGCGCCGAACGCCATGCGTCGAACGCGGCGTTGAGGGCGCCTGAATCGGTCCCCGCCCGTGCGTAGGCAGCGTCACCCTGCCGCAGCGCGGCTACGACCGTTGGGTCGCTCGGCAGCGGCGTCGTGTTGCGCAGGGCGCCCTCCATCGCTCCGAGCAGCTGGTCGGGGACCCCTGTGCCCTGCGCCGGCGATGGGCGCGGGACCGGGGCCGGCGCAGCGGCAGCGCCGGCCAGGAGCGACAGCAGCGTCAAGGCGGCGAGGACGGGTCGGGGCGCGGGCGACGAGCGACCACGCCCCGGACGGAGGCCTCGAACGGGGGTCGCTACCTGGGGACGCGCGCGCACAGCAGCAGCTTAGCTCGGGGGCATCGCGAGCGTTGGTCCGCGCGGGTGCCAATCGGCAAGAGTGCGCCCGGCCGACGCCGCTCCGCCGACGCCGCCCCGATCACCCCGCGGCGGCAGCCCGGCGACCCTCGTCTGCGGCCCTCTTCAGTGACCCGCTTCAGTGACCCGCAGTCGGGCCCCCTTGGGCCGGCTGGCTCGGGTCCTCGACTGGGCCGTCTGCGCGGCGCGCGCTCGCTCGGAGCTTGCGGACACGCTCGACGTAGACCGGGTCCTGCCAGGCCCGCGCGGCGGCTTCGAGGTCTGCGACCTTGGCCGCGCTGCGCGCGTTGCGTGCGACGACCACCGGCACCTCCGCTTGGAGCCGCGAGCGCTCGCGTCGCGCGGGGTCGAGGCCGCGCACGGACAGCTGGAGCGCCAGCGCGAGCGGCGCCCACACGGGCGACCACCAGAGCAGTGCGCCGACGACGCGATGGAAAAGGGGCCGAGGCATTCGCTCGTTCATCGTACGTATCCCGGAGCTGCCGACCAATCTGAGATCGGCGGAACGCGCGCGCTTCGGGTCAGCATCCGCAGAAACTGCGCTGGAAGCCGCTCGCGCGCGCCGCCGGTCGGAGCCACGCATCGCGCGCGCGGGGGAGGGCCGCATGGATCGCCCGCGGTGGAGCCGCGAGAGCGGTGGAGCCCCGCAGGGACGCCCCGCTCGGCCCAGCCCTTCACCGGTCGATCACGTGAGGTCGCGCGGGCCGTAGCGGCCGGAATGGCCCAGCTCGTCGGCGATGCGCAGCAGCCGGTTGTACTTCGCCACGCGGTCGCTCCGGCACGGCGCGCCGGTCTTGATCTGGCCCGCGTTCGTCGCGACCGCGAGGTCGGCGATCGTGGTGTCCTCGGTCTCGCCCGAGCGGTGGCTGATGATGCAGCGATAGCCGCGGCGGTGGGCGAGGGCGATCGTCGCGAGCGTCTCGGACAGGGTGCCGATCTGGTTGACCTTGATCAGGATCGCGTTGCCGGCCTTGCGCTCGATGCCCTCGCGGAGGCGGGTCTGGTTGGTGACGAAGAGGTCGTCCCCGACGATCTGGAGGCGCTCGCCCAGGCGCTGCGTCATCCCGATCCAGCCGTCCCAGTCGTCCTCGAAGTGCGAGTCCTCGATCGAGAAGATCGGGTACCTGTCGCAGAGGCCCGCGTAGTACTCCGTGAGCTCGCTGGCCGAGAGGGACTTGCCGTCGATCGAGTAGCGACCGTCCTTGTAGAGCTCCGACGAGGCGGCGTCGATCGCCAGCTTGATGTCGCGGCCAGGCTGCATGCCGGTCAGCTCCACCGCCTCGCAGATGAGCCGCAGCGCGTCCTCGTTGGACGCGAGGTTCGGCGCGAAGCCGCCCTCGTCGCCCACGGCGGTCGCGAGGCCGCGCTTCTTCAGGACGCCCTTGAGCGCGTGGAAGACCTCGGTCCCCATGCGCAGGCCCTCTGCGAAGGTCGTCGCGCCCATCGGCATGACCATGAACTCCTGGAGGTCCACGTTGTTGTCCGCGTGGGCGCCCCCGTTGAGGATGTTCATCATCGGCACGGGCAGGATGTGCGCGGTCACGCCGCCGAGGTAGCGGTACAGCGGCAAGCCGCACTCGTCGGCCGCCGCGTGGGCGTTGGCCAGGCTGACGGCGAGGATCGCGTTCGCGCCGAGGCGGCTCTTGTTCTCCGTCCCGTCGAGGTCGATCATCGCCCGATCGATGTTGCCCTGCTCGAGCGCGTCCTGGCCCTCCAGGTGGTCCGCGATCTCGCCGCGGATGCTCTCGACCGCCTTGAGGACGCCCTTGCCGTTGTAGCGGCCCTCGCCGTCGCGCAGCTCGTGCGCCTCGTGGGCGCCCGTACTGGCCCCGGAAGGCACTGCGGCGCGCCCGTAGGCGCCCGAGGCGAGGAGCACTTCGGCTTCGACGGTGGGGTTACCGCGGGAATCGAGGATCTCCCGCCCTTGGACGCGCACGATCTCACTCATGTTGCGCGGGAGCATACAGGGGGGGACCGTGCGTCGCACACACTTGCCTGCCGACATCCTGTGGCGCGCGCATCCGCCGCAGGGCCCGCTCGGAGCGGTGGGAACGGCCTTTGGAGCAGCTATGAGAGGCGCGGCGAGCGCCACCCTGGGCGCCCCCGGGGAGCACGACCTGAAGCACGACCCGGGGCGCCGCCCAGCGCCTGGCCCAGCGCGCTCGAAGTCCCGCGGTCCCGACAACCTGCCCCAGCGGCGGTCCGCGCTCGCTACCCTGAGCGCGAAGCACCATGCCCCCGAAACGACCCATCACGCTCATCCCGAACCTGCTGACGTTGACCAACGCCGGCCTCGGGCTCCTGGCCATCTCCAAAGCGATCGACGCGCTCTCCAGCGCTGCGACGCCAGCGCTGTTCGAGCGGCACCTCGAGATGGCGTGTTGGCTCGTGCTCCTCGCCGGCGTCTTCGACGCGCTCGACGGCAAGATCGCGCGTCTGATGAACGCGTTCTCGGACCTCGGCGCGCAGCTTGACTCATTCGCCGATGCGATCACGTTCGGCGTCGCGCCTGCGTTCATCGCCAAGGCGCTGCTCGAGCACGAAGGGCTCGCGCACCCGCGCATCAACTTCGTCTGCGCCGCGGCGTTCACGCTGATGGCGGTGCTGCGCCTCGCGCGCTTCAATACCGAGACCGAGCCGGATGAGGCCAGCCACGCCTTCTTCAAGGGGCTGCCGTCGCCGGCCGCGGCCGGGATGGTCGTCTCGACGGTCCTGATGTACCTCTCGCTCGGCGGCTCGATCGAGGTCGAGGCCGGCGAGCCGACGCCCCTGGGGCGCGGGTTGCAGGTGCTCCCGCTCGCTTGGCGGGAGGCCCTGACGACGTACCTCCTGCTGCCGACGGTGCTCGTGCTCCTGCCGCTGCTCGGGCTCCTGATGGTCAGCCGCGTGCGCTACGTGCACATGGTCTCGTCGATCACGAGCCGGCAGGGCGTCGAAGGGTTGGTCGTCGTCGTGCTCTTCGTGCTGGGCCTCTACCTCGCGCCGGTGCTGTTCCTCTTTGGCTTCGGCGTCTTCTACGTCTTCGGGACCCTGCTGCGTGTCGCTGCGCAGCGCCCGCACAAGACGGACTTGGGCAGCGAAGACCTCGCGGCATGAGGGACGAGCGCGCTCCGAGTCCTGGGACCGCCGCGGGCGTCGGCGCCGCGCCGCGCTGCGCCCGCGTCGTCGCTGCGATCGCCCTCGGCGCCAACCTCGGCGAGCCCGAGCGCACGTTCAAGCGTGCCCTCGCGCGCCTGGAGCAGGTGCCTGGTGTCACGGTGCTGCGGCGCTCGCGGTGGCACGTCACCGCCCCCGTCGGCGGGCCGGTCGACAGCGCAGGGCGCCCGACGCAGCCCGACTACCTGAACGGCGTCGTGCTCGTGGAGACGACGCTCGCGCCGGGCGCGCTCTTCGACGCGCTGCAGGCGCTCGAGCGGCACTTCGGCCGCGACCGTGAGCGGGAGGTGCGCAACGGGCCACGCACGCTCGACCTCGACCTCCTGTACTACGGCGACCTCTCCAGCGAGGACGCGCGCTTGACGCTGCCGCACCCTCGGATGGAGGACCGGACCTTTGTGCTCGCGCCGCTCGCCGAGCTCGTGCCCAACCGCCTCCTGCCGCGCTCTGGGCGAACGGTCGCTGCGCGGTTGTCGGAGCTCGCAGCGGCCGGGCGCGAGGCACGGCCGATCCAGCTCGAAGAGCCGGCGGCGGCCAGGGCCTGGTGCGCCGAGGCACGCGCGCGCGGCGCGACCATCGGCTTCGTTCCGACGATGGGGGCGCTGCACGCGGGGCACCTCGACCTCGTGCGCCGCGCCGCGCGTGAGAACGACCTCGCGGTCGTCAGCGTCTTCGTGAACCCGCTGCAATTCAACGACCCGCGCGACCTGGCGCGCTATCCCCGCGACTTCGCCGGTGACGCGGCGCTCCTCTCGACCGTCGACTGCGCGATGGTGTTTACGGGCACGCTGGCGGGGTTCTTCCCGGAGCTGCCGCCACAGTCAAGCGCGGGCGCGAACGTGAGCGCGGGCGCCGGCATGGTCGCGCCGGGCACGCTGGTCGATCCGGGCGGCGCCGCGCAGGGGCTCGAGGGCGCGCACCGGCCTGGTCACTTCGAAGGCGTCGCGACCATCGTCGCGCGGTTGTTCGACGTGGTGCAGCCCACGCGCGCTTACTTCGGCCAGAAGGACTTCCAGCAGACGTTGGTGGTGCGCGACCTCGCCGCTCGGACCGCCGGGCCCGAGGTCGTCGTGTGCCCGACCGTGCGCGAGCCGTCGGGCCTGGCGCGCTCGTCGCGCAACGCGCTGTTGTCGCCGGACGCGCGCCACGAGGCGCTCGCGATCTCGCGCGCGCTGGGCGCGGCGCGGGCCGCGTGGCAAGCGGGCGTCCGCGACCCAGAGGCCCTCGCAGCGGCGCTGCGCGGCGCGCTCGGCTCGCCCGCGATCGACGTCGAATACGCCGAGGTGCGCGACCCGGAGGCCTGGACCGCGGAGATGCCCGCAGGGCCGCTGCAGCGCGCGGTCGCGCTGGTCGCGGCACAGGTCGGCGGGGTGCGCCTGATCGACAACACGGTGCTCTCCGAGCCAGACCTCGCGCTGCCGTGATGGGGCCCGACGCGCAGACGTCCGCGCGGGTGCACGTCGGCCGCGCGCTCGCCCCAGCCAAGGTCAATCCGACGCTCGTGGTCCTCGGTCGGCGAGCGGATGGGTACCACGAGGTGGACACGACGCTCGTGGCGCTCGAGCTCTGCGATGAGCTCCTCGTGCGCATCGACCGCGGCGCTCTAGGGCCTGGCCCAGGGGAGGCAGCCCCCGTGACGGTGCGCCTCTCGGGCCCTGAGGCGAGCGCTGACATCCCACGGGACGCACGCAACCTGGCTGTGCGAGCGCTCGTGGCCGCGCGCGACGCGCTGGCGCCGCGCCTCCCGTGGCTTTGGCAGGCGCGTATCGAGCTCGAGCTCTTGAAGCGGATCCCGAGCCAGGCGGGCCTCGGCGGCGGCAGCTCGGACGCTGCCGCCGCGGTCCGCGCCTTCGAGCGCGCGGTGGGGGACTCGCTCGCGCCATCGGCCCGCGCGACGCTCCTCGCCGAGCTCGGCGCGGACTGCGCGTTCTTCGGCGCGCTCGGCGCGGCGCAGGCAGAGCGCGGCGTGGCTGGCAGCCCGGGGCGCAGCCCTGTCGGCCCCATCGGCGCGGGCCGCGCGCGCGGGTTTGGCGAGCGCGTCGAGGCGCTCACGGCGCCCTCCGACTGGCACTTTGCGGTGCTCACACCCGAAGCGCGTTGCCCCACGGGCCTCGTCTATGGCGCGCTCAGATTCCCGCTCCCCGCGCCGCCTCCCCAGGACCCAGCGGCGGTCCTCGGCCTCGCGCCAGAGCTCGCTTGTTCAGCGCTCTTCAATCACCTCGAGGGGGCAGCGCTGTCCGCCGTGCCCGAGCTGCGCCCGTGGCGCGCGCTCTTCGACGGGCTCGGAAGGGAGCGCCCGGCGCTGGGTGGGGCGCGGCTGTCAGGCAGCGGCTCGAGCTGGTTCGCGCTGGCGGCCAGCCACGCCGAGGCGACGGAGCTCGTCGCGTTGGCGACCGCGCGTGCAGAGGCCGCTGGTCTCCGCTGGCGCGGGGCGTGGGCGGTCGGCTGCTGGCGTGGCGACTGAGTCCGCGGTCTCCGGGCCGTCGCCGCGCGCCCCTTGCCGCTGCGCGGCCTGGCGCATAGCCTCGCGGCGCGCGCGCCCCGCGTCGGGGGGCCCAGCTTCTTGCGAGGCGCCGCGCACGAATCCAACGCAACGTCTTCGAGCACGGCCCGGCGCGGGGTCGCGGGGGCGCCGCGCGCGCCCCCCTTGCGCCCATGCGCATCACCGAGATCCGCGTCCAGATCCTCTCACGTCCTACGTCAGCCGACGGGAATCACGAAGGCGGGGCCAGTCCTCCGAAGGCGCCGGCGGCGAGCCCATCGGACACACGCGCCGACGACAAGCTGCGCGCCTTCGTCCGGATCACGGTCGACGACGCGCTCGTCGTGCGCGACATCAAGGTGATCGAGGGGCCCCACGGTCCATTTGTCGCGATGCCGAGCCGGCGCCTCATGGAGCGCTGCCCCGCGTGCTCGGGCAGGAACCCGCTCGGGGCGCGGTTCTGCGCGAGCTGCGGCGCCCCCGTGCGGCCCCGTGCGGGGGCGCCGCTGGGCGCGCGGCGTTACGCCGACGTGTGTCACCCGGTGAACCAGGCGGCGCGGGCGGAGCTCGAGGCCGTCGTGCTCGGCGAGTACTGGGCGGAGCGCGAGCGGAGCGAACAGCCGGGGTACCAGGTGACGGTGCTCGACGAGGTCGACCTCGCCTTGGATCCGTAGGCGAGCGCGGGGGGGCGCTGCGCGCGCTCGGGCTGCGCGGACCGTCCCAGGGAGGGCGCCGCAGGAGCCTGCGCCAGTGGGGCCGAAACGCGGGCCGGCGCCCGTGCGCGCCCCTGCGCGTCCCTGTGCCCCGGCGCTGCGGCTCGGTCATCTATGGCGCTCCGCGTCCTGCAGCGCAGGCTCCTAGCGGAAACCGCCGGGTCCGCTTCGGTCGACGGGCGCGGGTGGTCGATCCAGGGACGGTGCGGGGTGCGGCCCCGGCCGCCCTATGGATCCAAGCCTCGACTGCAGCCGGTTCTGCACGCGCAGTCGCGCGGCGCTCGTGCGGGGCGCGGCCGCCCTGGGCGCTGCCCTCGGGAGCGGCCTGGGCGCCTGGCTGGCCCTGCTGCTGGCCCTGCTGCTGGCCCTCGCCCCGGTCGCGGCCGCGCGCCCCCAGGGCAGCCCATCCAGCGCCAGGATCGAGGTCCTGACCGGCCGCGCACGCCTGGTCACTGCGGCGAGCATCGAGCAGCTCTCGGTCCACAACAAGGTGCTCACCGTCGTCGGCCCGACGTACCTCGACGTCCGCCCCGGCGGCCAGGTGCGTGTCACTTGGCCCGGCGCTGCGAGCGTCCTCGTGCATGGTCCAGCGGGGTTCGAATGGAGCACGGGCGCCCCCGACGGTGGGGCGAGCCCGGGCCAGGGGGACCTAGCGCTCTCGTTCGCGGCGCTCGGTCACGTCGACCTGGAAGTCCGTCGCGGCACCGTCGACGTCGAGCTCCCGCGCGCGTGGCGCACGCGTGTGTCGGGCGCGGCGCTGCAGCTCGATGCGCTGGCCTCCGGCGCGGTCGAGCTGACACATCACGCGGGCGCGCCCCTCAGCGTCGAGTGGGTGGGAGAGCGCGCGACGTCCCGCCCGCCGGTCCAGGTCCGCGCAGGGTCGAGCGTGCGCTTGGACCGCCCGCGGCACTCCCCGCAAGAGGCGCCGCAGGAGGCCCGCCGCGAGCCCTGGCCCGCCGGCACGGACGACTGGCCGTGGCGCGTGCGGGCGGACACCCCGGCCGCGACCGCCGCGCGCCTCGCGCGCCCCGCGCGCACCCCGCGCCTCGAAGGCTGGTCCGCGGAGGCGGGCTCACCCGTGACCCACGTCCAGGTGATCGAGTCCGATGGGGAGGCGCGCCTCGTCCCCGTCGGCGCGGCCCCTGGGTCGGCCGCCCTGGCGGCCACCGAACCCCGGCCGCGGGCGTCGCTGCCGCGTCTGCAGCGGACCGAGGCCGCGCTGGCGATCGCGCCGGAGCCGGTCACGGTCAACATCGACGAGGCCGCGCCGCCCTCGCCTCCAGGGTCCGGCGCGCGCCCTGCGGCGCGCCAGCGCGCGCTCGAACTCGACCCGGCAGTTGACCCCCTCGTGGTCCCTGCGCCGGACCACTCGCCTGGCGCTGCCCCCCTCGCCGGCGTCGAGGGGGCGCCACGACCCGAGCTGCACACGAGCCCCGCGCCCAACGCTCTGGGCGCGCAGGGGGCTCGCCAGCCTGAACCGGAGCTCCACACGCCGGAGCCCGAGCCCCTCGACCTTTCGCGCGGGCCCTCGCCGGCGCGCGTGCTCCTCGCCGAGCGCGCGCCGCTGTTGGAGGCGCGCCGCGCCCAAGATCCGGCGCCCAGCGCGGACGATCCGGCGCCGTCCGTGGCTCCGCCCACGCGAGCGCCGAGCGACCTCGATGCCACCCATGACGGCGCTGTGGGACCGGCCGCGTCCGAGACGCTGCGCGAGGATCCGACCCCGCCGATTCAGGTCGAGGCCCCAGCGGTCGCGCCGCCGCCGCTCACTTGGCGCGGCTTCACCTCCGCTCAACTCGATGGTGTGGGCCTCGTGTACGCGCCGCGGCTGCCGGGCGTCGAAGTCCGGGCGCTCTCCGGAGGCCGCGTGCGCGTCCTGGTCGATGGCGCCGTTCAGAGCCCTGTGTGGTGCTTTGCAGGCGGCCACGACCTGTTGTTGACGCCGGGCACGACGATCGTCTTCGAGGCGGATGGCCGTCGTCGCATGCACATTGGCGAGATCCGCGCGGAGGAACCCGCGACCGGACCGCGCCCCTGGGATGCCGCTCCCGAGTGACCCCCCGCCGCCCAGCGTGGCGCGGTGCACAAGGGTGGCTCGTCCCTGGGGAGGGCGCAGGCGGCGCGCACAACCGCCGCGGTGAGGCGCCCTCTATGGGACGTCGCGTGTCATGGACGCGGACGTCGCGCTTCCATAGCACACGAACACGCCCGCGGGTCCATCCGTTTCGGACGGCCCCACGGGCGCTGCGTCGGTCAGGGTCGGCCTCGCGGTCAGGCTGAGACAGACACGCGCGCGATGATGTCGCGCACGACGTCGGCGAGGGTGTCGCCGTTGAGGTCGGGGTCAACCTGGAACGTGCGGTCGCGGAGCGCGAGCCCCGTTCCAACCGCCGCGGTGCGGCACCCCGAGCGCCAGCCGGCGACGAGCTCGACGGAGGAGTCTCCGACGACGATGCTGTGGCGCAGTGAAATGTTGTCGTTCTGTGCAGCGTGGTACATCGCGCCGGTGTTCGGCAGCAGGTACACGGAGTCCGCGTTGTGCGGCGCGCAGCCCGCCGGGTTGTCCGTGCACGAATAGTCGCGCGCGATGCGCACGCCGGCGCTGCGTAGCGCCGTGTGGAGCGCGGCTTGGAACGTCTGCCAGCTCTCGAGGCTCTGCTCGCCCGACGCGACGGGGTCGACGTTGCCGAGCAAGTAGACCTCGAGCCCTGCTTGGCTCGCGTGGAACAGCGCGTCGACGGCCCCGCGCGTGAACCGCGTGTCTTCGAATCGCTCGACCCAGCCGGCGCTCGGCAGCTCGAGGAGCGTGCCCCAACGGTCGATGAAGAGGCCGCGCTTCGGCGCGCGCCATTCCGGGGAGTCAGAGTGAATTCGAGGCATAGGGACGGCGCGAAACCGGGGAAAACGAACGGGTCCTGGAGCTGCGGCTCCTGACGGTTCTCGGCCGTCGTGGGGCCGAGTTGAGGCATCGCCGAGGTGGAATTTGGGACGCGCTCGTCTGCGCTGATCTGTCCTCCCTGGCCGCGCCCCCCCGCGCGGCCCCATGAGGCCACGCGCGGGTGGCGATTTGGGCTGCAGTCCGTTCATGTCGCGCGCTTCTTCGGCTCGATGGGGAAGGACCGCGCTGACTCGGTCCAACTCTCCTCGTGTCCAACCCGCTGCGCATCGCCATCGTTCTCGACCCCTTCGCTTGGCGTAGGAAGGGCGGCGAGCACGCGCCCCGAATCGCGAGCGAGCTCCTCTCTTTGGGCCATGAGGTGCGCGCCTTTGGGGACGCGCGGGGGGACGTCCCGCGGTCGAGCTCGGCGCCGCTCGATGGGCGCGCTGCGCCGCTCGAGAGCGCCGGCGTGATGGGCTTCGCGCCGGACGTCATCGTCGCGTACGACGCCCTCTCGCCGGCGGCGTGGCACGGCGCACGGTGCGCTCGACGCCTCGGCGTGCCGCTGGTCCTGGTCGAAGAGGGGTTCCCGACCCGCGGCCGACCGATCGAGCGCGCGAAGCGCTGGTTTGGTGAGCGCGTTTGGGGTGCGCTCGTACGCCGCACTGCCGCGCGCCTCGTCGCGCTCGATGCGGTCGGGCGGCGCCAGGCGCTGAGCGAGGGCTTCGAAGCGGAGCGCATCCAAGTGCTGCACGCCGGGGTCGATCTCACGGCGTTCCGCCCCGGCCTCGCGAGCGAGCTGCCGCGCCGGCACGGCGTCCGCGGGCGATTCCTCCTGCACATCGGGCGGGTGGAGGATGGGCGTGGCCTCGAGCACGTCGTCTCCGCGTTCGCCGCCACAGTCGGTCGACGTGAAGACTGGAGCCTCGTCTTCGCCGGGGTGGGCGCGGGGCGACCGCGGCTCCGGGCCCAGGCCGAGCAGCTCGGCATCGGCGCCCGGGTCCACTGGATCGGCGTCCCGCGGCCGGAAGAGCTGCCCGGGCTCTTCGGCAGCGCGACCGCCCTGGTCGTGACGGCCAAGGACGACGACGTGGCGTCCCTCAAAGTGCGGCGCGCGCTGGCGGCGGGGCTGCCGGTGCTCGCGTCGCGCGTCGCGCGGTTCCAGGACCTCGTCGAGGACGGCGGATCGGGCCTCCTCGTCGCGACGGACGGCGCGGAGCCCTGGGTCGAAGCGCTGCGGACGCTCGCCTCGGATCCGATGCGGCGCGAGCGCTGGGGCCGCCGTGGCCGTGAACTCGCCGAGCAGCGCTTCGAGTGGGCGTCGATCGGCGCCCAATTCGAGGCGCTCCTGCAGCGCGTCGTCCAGGAACGCACCGCGCGCTCGCGCGCCCCGCAGCGGAGCGCGGAGTCGCTCCCCGCGGAGCCGCTCGGCGAGGGTGGCCCCGCCGAAGCGACGTCCTAAGACAGGCGCCGCCCCGGGCCGCGCCTCAGCTGTCCGTGGCCTTCTTCAGCTCTTCCTTCAGGAAGGCCATGTCCTTGGCGTATTGGCGCACCGCGTCGCGGGTCGTCTCGTCGATCTCGGTGAACGTGCATCCGACTTTCACGCCGTCGGCGCGCTCTTCGAGCAGGCTCACGTCGCAGTTGGCTTCGCAGTAGCCGCGCTGCAGCAGGGGCAGGCGGAACTTGACGCTCACCTGGGTGCCGACGGCGAGCATCTGGCCCATGTCGAACGGCGCGAGGTCGGTGTTGCCGCCGTTCCAGGTGAAGCTGAGGCCGTCCTCGCCGAGCCCGCTCATGCGCCCGACGCCGGCCCAGTTCTCACCGAAGGCATAGTTGTGGATCGGGTTCTTCGCCTTCACTTCGGCGATGAAGTGGCGCAGGCGACTTTGGTCGACGAGGCGGAAGAGGACCGACGAGGGGTCCTCTTCGAAGCCCGCGGTCTCGCTCTTGGCGCTCGGCGCTTGGGCCCCGCGCAGGCTGGCGACGGCGTCCTCGTCCGAGTCGAACACGCGCACGACGCGGTCGAGGCCGACCTTCTCCAGGATGTCGCGGCAGAACGCCGAGGGCCGCGAGACGACCAGTCGACCGCCCTTGGCCGTCAAGGCCTTGGACGCCTTGAGGATCGCGCCGAGGGCCGTCGAGTTGATGAACTTGACGAGCCGCAGGTTGAGCACGACGGCATGGACACCGACCTTGTCCAACGCTTCGATCTCCTCTTGGAGGAGCGGCACGTAGTAGGTATCGAACTCGCCGCGGAGGTGGAGGACGGCGTGGGCTTCGCCGGGTTCGACGGTGATGTGCATCGTGGGCGCTGGCGAGGCTCGGGGCCGCGCTAGGGGGGGCTGGTGGCTGCGGGTCGGAGACGCGCTGACCGCGGGCGTGGCAAGTCGACACGTGCGGGCAGGCGGGCCGTCCCCTGGGGGGGGAAGGCGCGCCGAAGAGTGTCGCCGCGGCCGCTGGGTCGAGCAAGCGAAACCCTCGACGCCGTGCACATGGCAGATCCTGCCCCGATTGGCACGCGCGTCCTTGGGCTCGACCTCCTAAACTCTCGCCATGGCCTTTTGGCGTAGACGAGGATCGCAGAAGAGCGACGAGGGGACCCCGGCCACGACCGGCGGCGCGGCCGTCCGGCCGCCGAGCGCGGGGGCCGACGGGGCCGGCGTCGGCGCGAAGCCTGGCGCCGCAGCGGGCGGCGCGCCTGGCATCGACCTCGATCCGCCGACCGCCTTCCTCAAGGGTGACGCTCAGGCGGACCGCAAGTCCCTCCACCTCTTGCTGGACGCGATCGCGCGGGTCTCGGCGTCGCGGGACCTCGAGTCGCTGCTGCACTACGTCGTCGACAGCTCCCTGGAGGCGACCGGCGCCGAGCGGGGCTTCCTCGTCCTCATCGATCCGGTCACCGGCGACCAAGTCGTGCGCGTCGCGCGCGAGGCCGGCGGCAAGCAGATCGAGGACGACGTCAAGTATTCAACCTCCGTCGTCGCGCGTGTCATGGACTCGGGTGAGCCCGTGCGCACGACGGTCCAGAAGAACGCCGAGGACCTCGACCTCGGGAACTCGATCTACGACCTGAAGATCCGCGCGGTGATGTGTGTCCCGCTCGTGCCGCGGGATGGGCCGGAGCGCGAGAAGCGCGCGACCGTCGGCGGCCTGCCGCGGGGCGCGCTCTACGTCGACTCCAAGGCGACGACCCGCGCCTTCAAGGTCGAGGACCTGTCGCTGTTCTTCGCGCTCGCGCAGCACATCGCGATCGCGCTCGAGAACGCGCACCTCAACATTCAATCGCTCGAGAAGGCGCGCCTCGAGCGCTCGCTCGAGATCGCCTCAGAGATTCAGGCGGGGCTGCTGCCGAAGGGCGCGCCCACCGTCGCGGGCTTCGAGCTCTTCGGCTGGTATCGCCCCGCAGAGCACGCGTCGGGCGACTTCTACGACTTCGTTCGGTCGAAGTCCGGCGGCACGTCGTTTGTCGTCGGCGACGTCACTGGCCACGGGGTCGGACCCGCGCTCGTCACGGCGACGGCGCAGGCCAGCTTGCGCTCGTATGCGCGCGTGTTGGACGATCCGGGCGAGGTCGTCTCGATGCTCAACGCCGACCTGTCGGAGCGCGTCGACCCCGGCATGTTCCTGACGCTCTTCTTCGCCCAGCTCGGCGAGGGCGGGCTCGTCCGCACGTTGAATGCGGGCCAGACGCCGCCCCTCATTTGGCGCACGGCGACGGGCACGATCGACTCGCTGCGCGGCGACGGGCCGGCGCTCGGGATGATCTCCGACTTCGCGTACACGACGGGCGCGACCTTGACGATGGAGCCCGGCGATCTCTTGATCGCGTTCACGGACGGCATCGTCGAAGCGCGCCATCCATCCTTCCCGGATCGCCTCTTCGACGACGCCGGCGTGCGCGCTGTCCTCGCCGACGCCGGCCACCGCGGCCTCTCCGCGGAGGAGACCGTCGCAGCGATCGCCACCGCGGTGCTCGAGTTTTCGAACGGCGTCCGCGAGGACGACATGACGATCGTCGCCGTGCGTCGAACACGGGGCTGAGCGGGGCCCGCGCGGAGCGCCGTCATGGTCGAACTCCAGTCGCCCTTCGTCGCGTTCGCGCCCGGCTTCATGCGCCGGGTCGAGCAGTTCGTGCCGCGCCTCGCAGCGGCGCGCGAGCGGCGCGAGGGCGCGGGGGGCGCGCGCCTGGACGGCGCAGGCCTCGAGTTTGTCGGGCGGCGGCCCTATCGCCCCGGCGACGATCCGCGGCGCATCGACTGGGAGCTCCTGGCCCGTGAAGATCGCCCTTGGGTGCGCGTCCTGCACCGCGAGGCCGCGGAGCGCTGGGCGATCGCGGTCGATGTCAGCGGCTCGATGGGCGTCGGCCCGCCTGGCAAGCTGCAAGCGGCGGCGGAGGTCGCCCTCGCCCTCGCAGCGGTCGGCGTGCGCGCGCGCGCGCTCGTCACGCTCCACCTCTCGGATGGTCCCGAGGGCAGCGCGCCCCCCAATGTCGCATTGCGCCGCTCTGGCGACCTCGCGCGCGCGGCCGAGGTCCTTGGGCGCGCGGTCGCCCGCCCGAGCGCGCGCGGGCTCGGCGCCGTGATCCGCGACCGCCGCTTGCCGAGCGACGCGGGCCGCGTGGTGCTGCTCGGCGACCTCTGGGACGTGTCGGCGGCCGAGGTCGCGTCTCTGCAGCGCCCAGGCCGCGAGCTCGTCGTCGGCCGCGTCCTCGCGCCGGTCGAGCTCGAGCCCGGGCAGCTCGGCGCCAGCGCCGCGCGCTTCATCGACCCCGAAGACGGGCGGAGCGCGCTCGTCGCGCTCGACGCGCACCAGGTCGCGGCGTACCAGGAGGACCTCGACGCCGAGCTCGACCGCTTTGTCGGCGCGCTGGCGCGGCGTCGGATCCGAGTCCATGCTTGGCGCTCCGACGCGCCCTTCGAAGACCCCGCGGGCGCGCTCCTCGACCCGCGCTGAACGCATCCTCGTGCTCGATTGGACTTGGCTCAGACCCGAATGGCTCGTCGCGCTCGTCGTGCCGCTGGCGCTCTTGTTGGCCGCCGCGACGCGCGCGCGCCCGACCGATGTGCCGGTCGGGACCTTCGCGCTCTGGCAGCGCCTTGCCGCGGGCGCGCGTGGTGACCGTCGTCGGCGTCGGCCGCCGCTCGAGCTCCTGTGCGCGGCGCTGGCGATCGCGTGCGCGGTCCTCGCGCTCGCGCGGCCGGTCACGCAGCCTGACGCGCGCGGCGCCGGCCGCGAGCGCTGGACGGTGGTCGTCGATCGCAGCCCTTCCATGGCGCTCGCTGCCGCTGGCGCCGGCGCGTCACGCCTGGACGCAGCGCTGGGCGCGCTCTCGACGTGGGCCGCGACGCGGAGCGCGCGCACCGGCGCGACCCTCGAGCTCGAGTGGCGGGCCGCGGACCTCGCAGCGCCGCTGCGTTCGGAGGGCGCCGACGTGCCGCGCGACCTCGTTGCAGCGCTGCGGCCGCCGACGTCGCGCGCGCTCGCGGCGCCGGAGTGGTCCGCCTGGGACGCCGCGGGCGTGCTCTGGTTGACGGACCAGCGGCCGACCGTGACGCCCGAGCGCGCTGGCTGCTTCGCCTCGGGCGGCCCCGCGGTGCCCGGCCACGTCGGCGAAGACGAAGGGCGCTACATCGACTGGGATGGAGGCGAGGCCCTCGTGGTCGGGGAGCGCGTCCCGACCGGGCGCATGTTCGCGACGGGGACGATGCCGGAGGTGGTGCGCGCGTTCGCAGAGGTCTACGCCGCCGAGCGACGGCTCGTTTGGTCCGGCGGCGAATCCGCGGGTCAGCTCGATGGCGTCCGCTTGTCGCTCGCCGGCCCCGCGGCGGAGCGCAGCCCAGGACTGCAGCGCGCCCTCGAGGCGGTGCGGGTCGGCCGCGATGGGTGGTTCGGGACGGCGCTCGTCGCGCCGGCTGCGGCCGCGCCGGCCGGGCTGGTCGCGACGGCAGGGCTGGTCGCGACGGCAGGGCCGGTCGCGCCGGCGGGGTTGGTCGCGTCGGCCGGGTCCGACGGTCGGAGCGCGCTCGCGGCCACTTGGCTCGAGCTGCCCGACGGCCGCGCTGCGGTCACCGCGGAGCGCGGCCGCGTCAGCGTCGGGATCCAGCAGCTCACCTTGGAGCTGGGCGCGGATGCGGCGTTTGCAGCCTCGTGGGCGGCGCTCTTCGATGGCGCGCTCGCGCCGGCGCCGGGCATCCTGGCGCTCGCGGAGCGCCGCGCCGCGGGCGCCGCGGTTGTCCTCGAGCCGCGCGCCGCACCCGAGGGCACCCCCCGCGAGCCGCCCCGCGAGCGCGCGCCGCTGTGGGGCGCGCTCGCGGCGCTCGCAGCGCTCTCTGCCGCGCTGGCCGCGCGGCGCCAAGCTCAGGGCTGAGGCAGCGCGGCGTCGATGACGTGCGCGAGGCCGTTGGTCGCGAAGCGGTCGCCGTTCGTCACGGGCACGCCGCCGACGCTGAGCCCGTTCGAGATGTCCACCAGGAAGGTCTGGCCGTTGGCCATGAGGAGGTCGTCGCGGCGCGCGATCTCGACCTCTTGCAGGGCGTCACCGATCAGGTGGCGCTGCAGGAAGTCGAGGCGCTGCGCTTGGTTCACGGGGTCCTGCAGCGCGGCGAGGAGCAGCGGGTCGAGCGCGGCAAACGCGGCCTCCGACGGCGCGAAGAGGGTGTACGTGCCTTGCGCGCTCAGCGGGACGTCGAGGCCAGCGAGGTCGACGAGCCCCGCCAGCGTCGTGAGGCCGAGGTCCGCGAGGACCTGGCGCAGCGGAGCCGTGCGGTCGAGCACCGCGCTGGAGACGTGCAGGAAGCCGTCTGTTGCCGGCAAGTTGAAGCGCGGGCAAGCCGTCCCGTTGACGCGGAACTGGTTCCCGTGGACACAGCCGAACAGCAGGTCACCGAGGAGGTTGGGCAGGTCGCCTTCGAGCAGCAGCTCGAGCGCGGTGACGCGCCCGGGGAGGATGTGGAACGACAGCAGGTCGATGAGCTCGGCCTGGTTCATCGGGTCGCGCAGCGCGTCGAGTCGGCCGGCGGGCAGCGCATTGAAGGCGGCGTCGGTCGGCGCGATGAGGGTCAGGTTGCCGCCCGTCAGCGCGCCCGTCAGGCCCGCGCGGTCGATCAGGTCGAGCAGGATCGTGAAGCCGCGCGTGTCGAGCGTCGCGAGCAACGAGGCCGGCGGCGTCAAGACCGAGTTCACCTCGTGCAGCAAGCCGTTGGTCGCTGAGACGTCCTTCGCGACGATGCGCGCGTCGTTGACGAAGAGCACGCCGCCCGGGCTGTCGAGCGTGAGGTCGGCGCCTTGGAGCGACATCAGCGAGCTGAGCCCCTCCAGCGTCGCGGCGGGATAGCGGCCGTCGACGAGGTGGTAGAACAGCAGCGCGCGCAGCTCGTTCACGTTGGCAGGCTCGAGCAAGCGCTGCAACTCGCCCGCCGGCAGCGCCGCGAACGCGTCGTTCGTGGGGGCGAAGAGGGTCAGCGAGCCCGCAGCGTCGAGGGCCGCATCGAGCCCCGCGGCGTGGACCGCGTCAGCGAGCGTCGTGAGCCCGCGAGCAGCGAGGAGCTCGAGCAGCGAGCGCGGCGCCGTGGCCCCGCCGCCCCCAGAGTTGGGCGTGTCGTTGGAGCCATTGCAGGCGACCAGGGCGAGGGGCAGGATCAGTGCAGCAACAAGCGATTTGCGTTCGTGGAACATGGCGGTGGTCCTCAGTGGAACTCCGCTTTAAGTATCCCCTACTTGCTGCGTGTTGCTGCCGAGATCCGGGCGGATCGGAGTCCGCGCCCTGCGGCAAGCGGGCAGGGCGCAGTCGCCCGCGGTGCTGCGTCGCAGATTGGCTCCCCCGTGGAGGCCGACCGTTGCCGGCCGGCCCACCACGTCCCGACCCCGGACACCATACCCCTGTGCGCCAGTGCCTGGCGTTCGGGCCTGGCGTTCGGGCCCCTGTGCGCCAGTGCCTGGCGTCGGGGCCCCTGCGTGTTCCCTGCGCGCCCCTCAGGGGAGCAGGACGGCGTCGAGCGTGTGCAGGACCCCGTTCGAGGCAAAGGCATCGACCTCGACGGCGTTGGCGCTCCCGTTGAACGTCAGGTAGCCGCCGACGGGGTTCACCACCAGGGCACCGCCTTGCACGGTCGTGACGGAGGTCTCGAGGCGGATCTCGCGGGCTTGCTGCGCGTCCGGCAGGACGTGGTACAGCAGGACATTCGCGAGGGCCTGTTGGTCCATCAGGAGCGCGTCGAGCACCCCCGGGGGCAACGCCGCAAACGCCGCGTCGGTCGGCGCGAGGAGCGTGAACGGCCCCATGCCCTGCAGCGTCGCGGTCAGGTTCGCGGCGGTGAGCGCCGACGCGAGCGTGTTGAAGCCGAGCGCTTGAGCGCGGGCGACGAGGTCGTCGGGGATCGAGAGGACCCCGTCGATCCCATGGATGAGGCCGTCGGTGGCTGGGATGTTGAAGCGGTCCACGACCACGCCGTTGACGCGCGCGCCCCCGACCCCGACCGAGTAGAACTGACGCGGGCCGAGGACCGTCGCGAGGTCACCCTGCGCGACGAGCGCGCTCGCGCCGACCTGGCCCGGGACGAGGTGGTACTGGAGCAGCGCCGCGAGCTGCGCCTGGTTCTGCGGCAGCAGCAGGTCGGCGAGCACGCCGGGGGGGAGCGCCAGGAACGCGTCGTTCGACGGCGCGAACACCGTGAAGTTGCCGCCGTTGAGCGCGCCGGTCAACCCGGCGGCGTCGAGCGCGGCGACGAACGTCGTGTAGCCGCGCGCGTTCAGCGTGTCGATGACCGAGACCGGCGGGAAGAGCACCGCGTCGATGACGTGGACGACGCCGGTCGCGGTGTCGTTGTTCGGGCCCGTCACGCGCGCGTCGTTGACGAAGAGCCCGCCCGCGACGTCGAAGCGCACGTCGCTCGTCTCCAGCGTCATCGCCGACTGCAGCCCCTGCAGCGTCGCGGCGCTGAGGTCGCCGGGGAGGACGTGGTAGTTCAGGAGCGCCAAGAGCGCGGCCTGGTTCTGCGGCAGGAGGAGGTCCGCCAGGACCCCGGCGGGCAGCGCCGCGAAGGCGGCGTCCGTAGGCCCGAAGAGCGTGAACGGGCCGCCCGTCTGCAAGGCGTCGGTCAAGCCCGCGGCGTCCAGCGCCGTGTGCAGCGTCGTCAGCCCGAGCAGGTCGAGCTGCTGTGAGAACGTGGGCACCGTGATCCCTGGGCCGACGTTGCCGTTGTTGTCGTCGTCATGGCAGCCCGCCAGGAACGACGTCGCGAAGCAGAGTGCGGCGGCGCCGGCGGCGCGGCGGGAGGAGGTCGAGCGCATGGTGTGGGTCCTCTAGGAAGCGAGAGTGATCGAACCCAGTGGACTTCCCGCGGGGCTCGATGGAGGATGCGGCACCGTTCTACAGCACCCCGCCGCCTCGACTTCATGACGAACCTGTCGCCCAAGAGCTCTGAGCGTGTCCTTTTCCTCGGGCTCGATGTCGGGACCCAGAGCACGAAGGGCGTGCTCGTCGACCCGGTGCAGGGGCTGGTCGTCGCGCGCGCGTCGCGCGCGTATGGGCTGCTCGAGGGCTTGCCGCCGGGCGCGGCGGAGCAGCACCCGGAGACCTGGATCGAGGCCGTGCGCGGCGTCGCCGCGGACCTGTTCGCGACGCCGGGGGTCAGCCGCGACGAGGTCGCGGGCGTCGGTGTCTCCGGCCAGCAGCACGGGCTCGTCGTCCTCGATGAGGCGCGTGAGGTCGTGCGGCCGGCGAAGCTCTGGTGCGACACGTCGACGGCGCACGAGGCGGACGAGCTCACGCGCGCCCTCGGGCGCAGCGTGCCGACGGGCTTCACGGCGCCGAAGGTGCGCTGGCTCGCGCGCCACGAGCCCGAGCATTGGGCCCGCACCGCCCACGTGCTCTTGCCCCACGACTTCGTCAACCTGCGGCTCACGGGCGACCTCGCGATGGAGCGCGGCGACGCGTCCGGCACGGGCTGGCTCGATCCACACACGCGCGAGTTCGACGCGCGCGCGCTCGCGGAGACGGACCCGGGCCTCGCGGACAAGCTGCCTGTCCTATTGGACGACGGCGAGCTCGCGGGCGGCCTCGACGCCTATGGCGCCGAGCTGCTGGGCTTGCCCGAAGGGACCGCCGTGTCGGCGGGCGGCGGCGACAACATGCTGAGCGCGATCGGCAGCGGCGCGGTGCGCCCTGGCGTCGTCGTCGTGAGCCTCGGCACGAGCGGCACCGCGTTCACGTGGTCCGACGCGCCGATCGTCGACCCCGAGGGCTTGATCGCGCCGTTCTGCGCGTCGATGGGCGGCTGGCTGCCGCTGCTCTGTGTGATGAACTTGACGGGCGTCACCGAGGAGGTGCGCGCGCTCACGGGCCTCGACCACGCAGCGCTCACGGCGGCGGCGAGCGCGGTCCCCGTGGGCTGCGAGGGCCTCTCGTGGCTGCCGTTCTTGAGCGGCGAGCGTGTGCCGAACCTGCCGCACGCCACGGGGACGCTGCGCGGGCTGCGGCCGGGGCTCTTGCGCCCGGGGCACCTCTATCGCGCGGCGCTCGAGGGGACGTCGCTGAACCTCGCCTCCGGCCTCGAGCGCCTGCGCCGCCTCGGCGTCGCAGTGGACGAGGTGCGCCTCGTGGGCGGCGCGGCGCGCAACCCGCTGTGGCGGCGCATCCTCGCGGCGAGCTTCGGATGCCCGGTCGTGGCGCTCGCGGAGCCTGAGTCCGCGGCGCTCGGCGGCGCGCTGCAAGCCGCGTGGGCGGTCGCCCGCAGCGCTGGGATCGACGCGCCGTTGGAGGCCGTCGTCGCGCAGTCCGTGCGCTTCGACGGCGCGCCGGAGGCGGCGCCCGCCGACGAGGTGGCGCGCTACGCTGAGCTTCGGGCGCGCTTCGAGGCCGACGTCGCGCGCGCCTACGCGTGACCTGGCCCGGGCGGCCCGCCGCTCACATCACGCCCTCGAGCGCGCGCGCGAAGTCGGGCAGCGGCGCGCGATTGACGCCATGCACCGCGCGCAGCAGGCGGTGCAGCGCGCGGCGGTAGGGCTTGCCGTCGATTCTGTGGTCGGCGTGGGGGATGGAGTCGACGCGCGCCGGGCCGAAGGAGACTTGGAGCTCGGGGAAGCGCTCGCGCTCGGCCTCGATCTGCTGGGCGATCGGCGTGCCGGGCAGGATGAGGAAGCGCGACAGGTGCACGCGGTCGAGCTCCGTGGCGTGCGCTTCGACAAAGGCGGCGCTGGCGTCGAGGTCCGCGGGCTCTTCACCTGGATAGCCCGTGAACATCGAGACGCGCACGGAGATGCCGGCGCGGTGCGCGTCCTTCAGGAACGCCGACAGCGCCTCGACGCGGACGCCCTTGCGCATCTGGTCGAGCAGCCGTTGGCTGCCGGTCTCGACCCCGGTCGTGACGCGCGTGAGCCCGGCGGCGCGCGCGGCTTCGAGGTCCGCGAGCCCGAGCCCTTGGTCGCCTTTGCCGCCGGCGTGCACGGAGCACGTCCACTGCGCGCCGGGCGCCGCGGCCTGGAACCCTGCGCACAGGCCGCGCCAGAGCGCGAGGTCGGAGTTCAGCTTCAGGTCGCTGAAGTGGAACAGCTTGACGCCGTAGCGCTCGTGGTGGTGCCGCAGCTCGGCGAGCACGTTCTCGGCGCTGCGCGTGCGGAAGGTGCGACCGTTCGCGGTGAGGACGTCCGAGCAGAACGTGCAGACGCCCCAGCCGCAGCCGCGCCCGGTGAGGATGGTGATGACGCGGCTCGGGTAGCGCTCCCAAGGGAAGTCGTCGTAGTCCGGGATCGGCAACGCGTCGAGGTCCCCGAGCGGCGGCGCGGGCGGCGCGAGCGCGCGCCCGGGGACGCTGACGCCGGGCAAGCCGTGGAGGTCGGCGCCGCGGCTCGCGCGGCGCACGAGCTCGTCGATGAAGGGCTCGCACTCCCCGGCGACGAGCGCGGTGAGGCCCTTCAGCCCGAGCCACGCCTGCGCGGCTGCGTCGCTCGTGAAGCCCGGGCCGCCGACGATGACGGGGATCCCCGCGAAGCCGCAGCGCGAGACGAGGTCGCGCACCACGTCCTCGTAGATGTAGTAGGCGGAGATCAAGACGACGTGCGGGCGCGCTGCGAGCGCGCGCGCGAAGCCCTCCGCGATCCGCGCCTGCTCGGCGCCCATCCCGGGCTGCCGGCGGCGCCCGAGCCACCGCCGCGCGCGCTGCACGCCGGGGGTCGTCGTGATGGCGGACCACCAACGGACGCGCTCGTCCCAGTAGCTCCACGGCCGCGCGCGTTGGTCGCGCGGCGGCCCGGAGACGCCGACGGCGAGCGGCGAGAACAGCTCCACCTGGTGCCCAGCGCCGCGCAGGACGGCGGTGATCAACCCGACGGGCAGCGTCGGGTACCGGGCGTGGTTGTTGAGGTCGACGAGCAGGACGGAGGCGCTGGTCGCAGGCGTGTCGTCGGAGTCGTGCAGCATGGCGTTGGCAGGCGAGCGCGCGCACCGGATGGCCCGGGGGGGACCGCAGGCGTAGCGCCGAATCCGAGCATTCTACGCACCGACGGCCCAGTTCCGGTGGAGCGGCGCAGGCGGCCCAGCGGCTGCACGGCCTCGAGCGGCTCAGCGCGCTTCAGCGCGCCGATGCTGACGGCGGAACAGGCCCAGCGCCAAGAGGCCGAGCGCCATCGCGAACCAGAGCGTGCACAGTCGGATCACGAGGGTCGCCGAGACGGCGCTCGCGCGGGCCGCTTCCGCCGCGATGCCGGCGGCGAGCAGCGCGCGCTGAAGGAGCGCGCCGAGGAGGCCCTCGGTGACGCCGAGGCCGCCCGGCAGGATGACCGCGAGCGCGCCGGCGACCGCCGCGAGCGCGAACGCGTAGGTGACTTGGAGCCACGAGGCCGCCCCTGGCGCGATCGCATCGACGACCCACCATGCCCCACAACACTCGAGGCTCCAGCCCAGTGTCGCGAGCGCCGTCGCGAGCACGAGCTCACGCGGCGCGAGCAAAGCGCGCGTGCTCGACGCGGCCACCGCGAGCCGCGGCGCCAACGGCGCCACGAGCGGCAAGCGCGAGACGAGCTCCACGACATAGACCTCTGCGCGCCGCGACGAAACGAGCGCGAGCATCGAGACGACGAGGGCAGACGCCGCGAAGGGCACCCACGCGTATTCACCCGCAGCGCTCCCGATCGCGATCAACACCAGGAAGCCCGTCAGGTCCGTGAAGCGCTCCGCCAGCACGATCGGCGCCGTCCGCGCGATCGGCGCGCCGTCGACCGCGCGGACGAGCCAGCTCTTGAGCGCTTCGCCCATCTTGCCCGGGCTCACCGTCAGCGCCAGGCCGGCGAGATAGATCTGGAACGACGTGCCCCTCGGCAGCCGCACGTCGACGAGGGTCAAGTAACGCTGCCAACGCGGGAAGCGCACGCAGTAATTCAGGAACGAGAGGCCGCACGCGACCAACGCCACGCGCGGATCGAGCGCGCGCACGGAGCGCGCGATGCCGTCGAAGTCGCCCCAGAACAAGAGCCCCGCATAGACGAGGAGCGCCAACAGGATCCCGAACCCGAGCCCACGCCCGAGCTTGGACCAGGGCGCGGAGCGCTCAGCCTCCGCGGCCGCGGCCGCGGCCGTGGCACCGGGGGCCGCGGCCTCAGCGCGCGCGTCGTCGCGCGGCGCAAGCTCGCCAGAGTGATCTGCAGGCATGTGGGGGGGGCAGCGCTCGGTCGATGGAGGCCAGGACGCGCGGGCGTGTCAGGACCCGGCCGCGCTCCCCGCGGCGCCGCCCAGCACGCCGCCCAGCACGCCGCCCGGCGCGTCGCCCGGCGCGTCGCCCGGCGCGTCGTCCGCGCGCTTGCCGTACACGCGCAGGAGCGTGGCGAGCACCGCGACGCCGAGGCCCAGGCACACAAACGGGTTCCAGCGCAAGAACGTCGCCGGGAAGTACCCGCACACGAGCGCGACGATCATCGTGAGCACGGCGTAGGGCATCTGCGTGCGCACGTGGTCGATGTGGTCCGACGCCGACGCGATCGAAGACATGACCGTCGTGTCCGAAATCGGCGAGCAGTGGTCGCCGAAGATCGCGCCCTCGAGCACCGCGCCGATCGAGATCACGAGCAGCGCGAGCCCCGCGGCGCGCTGGGCCTCCATCCCGAGCGTCGCGTCGATGGAGTCGAAGCCGAGCCGGTACGAGAGGCCCACGACGAGCGGCAAGAGGATCGTCATCGTGCTCCACGACGAGCCCGTCGAGAACGCGATCATGCCCGACAAGAGGAAGAGCGTCGCCGGCAGGATCATCCACGGCAACGTGTCGCCCAAGGACACCGCGAGGAACGTCGCCGTCCCGAGGTCCTCACATACGGCGCCGAGCGACCAGGCGAGGTACAGGATCGCGAGCGCGATGCCCATCGAGCGCAGCGCGTCGAGCGCGGACATCAGCGCTTGGCTGAGGCGCAGGCCGACCCCGAGCCCGAGGACGAGGGCCGCCGCGAAGCCGACCATCGCGCCGACCATCAGCGGCAGGTTCCCGCTGCCCGCGTACAGGACCTGCGTCGCGCCCTCGACCGTGAAGACGCGCGCGCCCATGCTGAAGGCGCCGCCGTTGTAGAGGATCATCCCGAGCACGGTGCCCACGAACAAGCACAGCGGCACCAGCGCGGTCGATGCCTTGACCCGCACGCCGGGCTCGGCCTCGAGCCGCGTCGCGGCCTCGCCGACCATCGGGCGCGCGCCGTCACGCAAGAGCTTGCCGCCGCGCGCGCGCCGCTCCGCCGTCAACATCGGCCCAAAGTCGCGCCCCGTGAAGACGATCAAGCCGACGAAGACGAGCGTGAGGATGCAGTAGAAGCGGTAAGGCAGCGTCTGCAGGAAGATCGCGTAGCCCTGGTTCGAGCCAAGCTCCGCGTCCGGTAGCGACGGCGAGAACGTCGAGACCTCGAACGCGATCCAGGTCGAGAGCACAGAGATCCCCGCGACGGGCGCCGCCGTGCTGTCGACGATGTAAGCGAGCTTCTCGCGCGCGACGCGGAACTTGTCGGCGAGCGGCCGCATCGTCGAGCCGACGAGGATCGTGTTCGCGTAGTCGTCGAAGAACACCGCGAGGCCCATCAGCCACGTCGCGATCTGCGTGCGCTTCGCGTCGCGCGCGATCGAGGAGAGGCGCTCCATCACGCCGCGGATCCCGCCCGCGCGGGTGATGATCCCGACCATCGCCAACATGAAGACGACGAAGAGGATGATCTGTAGCTTCGCGAGCTCGGTGATTCGGTCGTAGAGGTAGCCCGTGAACGAGGTCTTGAACCCGCCGCCGAGGGCCGCGAGCGCGGCGCTGCCGTCGAGGTAGAGGACGAGCGCCGCGCCGGCCCACAGGCCCGCGAAGAGCGCCGCGACCGGGCGGCGCAAGAGGATCGCGAGGAAGATCGCGATCAGGGGCGGCAGCAGCGACAGTTGGTCGACCGCGCGCCACGTCCGCGTCGCCTCGAGCGGCGCGCCCGTGCCCACCTGGGCCTTCATCGTCAGCGTCCGCGCCCCTGTCGCGAGCGTCGCGAGCACGTGCACGCCGTCCGGCTCCGGGCTCTTGAGCCCCAGCACGACCAGCTCGACGCCCAGGTTCTCGCACACGGCCCGGACCTCGCGCAGGACCGCGCCGCGGACGTGCGCCGGCCACAGGGGGTCCCAGGCGACCGCCTGGCCGTCGAGCGCTTCATCGGACCGGAGCTGCGCGCCGCCGAGCTTCAGCTCGAAGCGCTCGCGTCCGCCCGTGACCTCCGGCGGCAGCGCGCGCATCGCTGCGCTCTCGAAGAGCTCCGCGAGCAGCGTCCCTTGCAAACCAGCCCCGTCCTTGGGGTCGCGCAGCGCCGCTTCGACGGCCTCGGGCAGCGGGTTGGCCGGCCCGGTGCGCCCCTGCCGAAACGCGGCGAGGTCGCCCGATGCCTGCTCTAAGAGCGCCTTGCCCGACTCCGACGCAGCGAGGCGCGTCGCGCTAGGAGGGTCGGACAAGAACAGCGCCGCGACCAGGGCGCCGAAGACGAGGAGGGCGATCGCGCGGCTCATGGATGGGGGAGGGTAGCGGTCGCAGGCGCCGCCTACCACTCGCGCAACCTTGGCGGCGCCGCGGCGAGACGGTCAGGGGCTGCCCGAGCGACGGCAGCGAGCAGCTCGGGTCGGTCCCGCCAGGCCGCGCCACGCGCGCCAGCGCGCGCTGGCTCGCTCCGCGGGGGGCGCCCGGCTATCCTCTGCGCCCCGTGCCCCCGATCTCCGTCTCTCTGCTCATCGCGAGCTCGTCCGTCGTGCCTTGGCTCCTGCTCCTGGCCGCGCTCGTCGCCGGCGTCGTCGGCGTCGGCGTGCGTGTCGTCTTGCTGCTCGGGCGCCTCGACCTGCGCCTGTCGCGGCTCGAGGACGCGGCGCACCGCCTCGGCCGCCAAGACGGCCCAGGCGGCCCAGGCGGCCCAGGCAGCTCCGGCGGCGCGGCGCCGAGGCCGTTCGACCTCAGCCGCATCGAAGGGCTGCTCGGGGACCTGCGCGACGTTCAACGCCGCCTCGACGACCGCCTCTCGGCCCTGGCCGAGCGCGCGACGGCGCCGCCGCAGGCCGCGGCGGTCGCAGGCGCCCCGCCGAGCGCGCTCAGCGGCCCAGCGCTCCTCATCGAGCGCGCCCTGAACCGGCTCCTGGCCCTCGGCTACGAGCAGGTCGAGGTCGTCACGCCCCGCGACGCGATCGAGCCCGACGGCGCGATCATCGTCGAGGCGCGCCGCTTCGGCGCCATCCACAAGGGCGAAGTGCGCCTCTCCGGCGGCGTCGTGGTCGACGTCGTCCTGCGCCCTTCGCACGAACTCTTCCCCTGATCGCCGCGCCTTGCCGCCCGATGACCGCCACATGACCGCCCCCGTCACTACGATCCAGCACCTCGACCAGCACGTCGGCGAGACCGTCACCCTGCGCGGCTGGGTCCACAATCGCACCTCGAAGGGCAAGCTGCACTTCCTGATGCTGCGCGACGGCTCGGGCTACGTGCAATGTGTCATGCACCGCGCCGAGATCGGCGACGAGCTCTTCGACGCGATCGGCAACCTCGGTCAGGAGTCCAGCCTGTCGATCACGGGGCTCGTCAAAGCCGATGAGCGGGCGCCCGGCGGCTTCGAGATCGTCGTCGCGAGCGGCCACGTGTTCCAGGTGACCACGGAGTTCCCGATTACGCCGAAGGAGCACGGCCCCGACTTCCTGCTGTCGAACCGGCACCTCTGGCTGCGCTCGAAGCGCCAGTGGGCGATCCTGCGCGTCCGCGACGCGGTCGTCACGGCGCTGCGAACCTTCTTCGACAACGAAGACTTCATCCTCGTCGATTCGCCGGTGTTCACGCCGTCCGCGTGCGAGGGCACGAGCACGCTCTTCGAGGTCGGCTACTTCGACGAGAAGGCGTACCTCACGCAATCGGGCCAGCTCTACGCCGAGGCGTCCGCGCTCGCGTTTGGCAAGGTCTACACCTTCGGCCCGACGTTCCGCGCTGAGAAGTCGAAGACCCGCCGACACTTGACGGAGTTTTGGATGCTCGAGCCCGAGGTCGCGTTCGCCGACCTCGAGACGATCCTCGACCTCGCCGAGCGCATGACCGTCTTCGTCGTGAAGGAGGTGCTGCGGCGCCGCCGGACCGAGCTCCTGACGCTCGAGCGCGACCTGACGAAGCTCGAGGCCGTGCAGGGCGGCTTCGCGCGCATCACGTACGACGAGGCGTCGAAGCTCTTGCTCGCCCACCCCGAGAGCGAGTTCGTCGAGGGCGACGACTTCGGCGCGCCGGACGAGGAGATCCTCGTGCGCGAGCACAAGCAGCCCGTCTTTGTGACGCATTACCCGAAGGAGGTCAAGGCGTTCTACATGAAGGAGGACCCGGCCAACCCTTCACGCGTGCAGTGCGTCGACATGCTCGGGCCGGAGGGCGCGGGCGAGCTCATCGGTGGGTCGCTGCGCGAAGAGAACCTCGAGGTGCTCCTCGCCTCGATCGCCAAGCACCAGCTGCCGATGCAGGAGTTCGAGTGGTACCTCGACCTGCGCCGCTTCGGTTCGGTGCCGCACGGCGGCTTCGGCCTCGGCCTCGAGCGCATGGTGCGCTGGATCACGGGCATCGAGCACATCCGCGAGACGTCGCCGTTCCCGCGCATGATGGCGCGGATTCGTCCCTGAAGGGCGCGCTCGGCTCCGAGCGCCCAGAGCTCCGCAATGTTCGGGCCCTAAGCGCTGCCCCTAAGCGCTGCCCCCAAGCGCTGCCCCCAAGCGCTGCCCCCAAAGCGCTGCAATGTACGGCTGGTCGCGCCGCGCTCGCTCAGAGCGCGCGCGCGGCGCGCAGCGCGGCTTCCAGCGCGTCCGCGGCCGCCATCTGGTCCTGCCAGGATGCGTCGGGACGGAAGACCGTCGCCTCGGGGCGCTCGGCCGCCTCGCGCTGCGCGCCCGCGAGGCGGGCGTTCAAGGCGTCGGCGGCGCGCGCTTTGGCCCAGTAGAGGTGCGTCGTGCGCGTCCAATCCGGCGGCGCGAGGGCTTGGGCGGGCGTCTCCGCGCGCAGCACCGCGAGCAGGAACGGGATGACCTCGTCGCGGCCGCCCGCGAGCGCCGCGCGCCCGCACTCGACGCGCACGTCGAGCTCGGGGTGGGGGCGCTCACCGGTCGCGAGGTCCGCCAGTCGACGCGCGACCTTGCGGTCCGCCGCATGTGCTTCGAGCGCCGCCGCGGCGATCACGTCACCTGCGGCCTCTGAGCGGCTCGGCGCGTGCGCGCGCCGCTCGAGGCGCGCGATCAGCGCCTCCAGCGCGTCCGCGTCCTCGGCCGCCGCGGCGTGCGCGAGCAGCACCGCCGCGCGCGTCGCGGGGACACCAGGCTGGGCGAGCGCGTCGATGAGCGTGGTGCGGCTGCCGGCGTCGAAGCGCAGCTTCGGTCCGAGCGCTTCGAGCGCGGCGACGCGCGCCTCGAAGGCGCTGGCCCCGATGTCCAGCCAGTCCGCCCCGAGGCGGACCTCATTGGGGTCGTCAGGCCCGGCCTCAGAGCGCCCGGCGCGGGGACGTTGTGGCTCGCCCGGCGCGACGACCTGGGGCGCCTCGGGGTCTTGCGCCGCAGGCGCGGGCGCTGGGGCCGGGGCGGGGTGGGACGCACATGCTGCGAGGAGCACGCCGAGTGAGGCCGCGAAGGAGCGCATCCCGGCCAGCATACGCGCGACCCCGCGCGGATGTGGCGGCGGACCTCGACCTCAGGCTGGACGGACCCCGGTCAGGGGAGCACCGCGCGCACCCCGGCCTCGTCCGCGATCCAGAGGCGCCCTTCGCTCGCCCCGGGCGCAGGGGGGGTCCATGCGAGGTAGCTCCATGCGCCGCGCTTCGCGACGGGGAACGTGGCGCTCGGATCGCCGGGCTTCGTCACGAGGATCGCGTCTTCGCCGACTTCTGCGTGCCAGCGCCCGGTCGGTGCATCGACCGCGCCGTCCGCGCGCCCCCGCCCGTAGGCGACATTCGCGCCGAAGGTCGCGCCGAAGCGGAAGTCATCGCTCAACGGCGGCGTCGAGCCGACGTCCTCGAGGGTCGGGCGCAGCGATGCGCGCCAGCGCGCGACCTTGCCGCTGCGAAGGACGACAAGCACTTCGTCGCCGACGGTCGCCGGGCCGAGCACCGGCGGCGAGCCGAGCTCCCACGGACCCTCCAGCGAGCCGTCTTCGGGGTCGAGCACCCAGGCGGCGCCGGTCTCGGTGACAAACAGCATGCGCCCCGGACGGCCCGGCATCTCCACGGGCGCGCGCGCCATGCCGGAGAGCGTCTGGATCGCGACCTGCCACCGCGTCGCGCCGCCCGCGCCGATGCGCGCGATGGCGCCCGTGCGGTCGACGACGATGTGATCCTCCCCGATGGGGGCGGGCAGCGCCTCGATCCGGCCGCCCGTCGCGAGCGCGCGCTCGTGGTCCCGTGAAAGCAGCACGGAGACGGTCTGCGGGCCGCTGACCTTCAGGACCTTGGGCTCAAACCCGTCGAGCTCGAAGGTGAGGGTCCATTCGTCGGCGAACGTACCCTCGACGATGAACGGCGTCGTACGCGCGGCGCCGCCCGATACGCGCACCGCCGCCCCCGGCGGGACGCTCGTGACTTGGAACGGCAGCATGACGCCGTTCGCGCTCTCGAAGGCGTCAACGAGCAGGTCGAAGGCCTCCTTGTGCCGCCCTTCCGTCGCGAGCGCGCGCGCCCCCTCGACCGCCGCGACCTTCTTCCGCACGAGGTCGATCTCCGACGCGAGGACCTTGCGCACCTTCCCGGTCACGTCCTTTGCGACGATCTCGTCATAGTGGCGCAGCGCGCGCGTGTAGTCGCCCTTCTTGTCGCTCGAGCGCGCCAGCTCCAGCAAGCGGTCGTTCTGCTCGAGGCGCGCGCGGCGCTCTTGCTCAAAGGACTCGACCGAGCGGGCCTCATCTCGCCGCTCGATGAGCTCGAGGAGCGCGTCGAGGCTCGCGACGTACTCCTGGACTTGCTTCGACGCTGCCTCCGCGGGGAGGACCTTCGCCTTCAAAGCGACCGCTTGCTCTCTGACGCGCTGCTCCGTCGCGAGCTGCTGGGGCGCGCGCGACGAGGGTGCCCCGAGGATCGTGACCTCGGTCTCGAGGCGTTGGACGAGCCCGATGAGCACATCGTTCCGGTCCGGCCAGGCCTCGGTCAACATCTTCATCTTCGGCGGCTTCGGCAGCGCCGCCAACAGGTCGGGCACGAGCAGCGGGTCGCCCGAGCGCGCAGTCTGCTGGGCGGTGTGGTACTCGTCGAGCCAAGCTGCCCGGACCTGGAGCTCCACGGAGCGCAGCCGCTCCTCTAGCTCGCGGCGAATGTCCTGGACCTCGGGTGACGCGTCGCCCGCGAAGTGCGCGTCGAGCGTCGCGAGGCCCTGCACCGGGTCGTTCAGGAGCCGCTTGGCCTCCGCGATGTGGCTCTGCCTCTGCCGGTCGCCCTGGACCTTCACGAAGGCGCCGCCGACCGCTGACGCGATGATCGCGCCGCCGATCAAGATGTTGCGGCGCAGGCGCTTCGTGCGCGTCGAGGCGCGCTTGGCGCGCGTGAGGAGTTGGCGCGCGTCGCGGTTGCGTGGGTCGAGCTCCAAGAGCTGCCGCAGCGGCGACAGCACGCGGTCGGCGTGCCCTTGGTTGAGGATCTCCGCGCAGGCGGTCACGACCCAGGGACCGGCGTCCTCCGCGCGCTTGGCGGCGACGAAGCCCATGCCGAGCTCGAGGCGCTGCGAGTTGCTCTGCGGCTGGCGGAACGCGGCCATCGTCAGGGCCGGGCTGCTGCGCCAGGCGGACCCGTGGTCGCGCAGATCGCGCGCCAGATCGAGGAGGTCCCGCGGCTCCAGCTTGCAGTCCTCACCCTCGGCCCGCAGCTGCGCCGCTGCGTGCTTGAGGCGCACGATCCGGTCCATGCGCGTCATGCGCGCGGCCTCGGTCCAGTGGACGAGGGTCGCGTTCGGGTTGCCGAGGCTATGGTCGAGGCGGCGCAGGATGCAGCGCACGTCGCGGATGCGCATGGTGCGCAGCGCCGCGGTCAAGCGGCCCGCGAGCCACTCGTTCGAGAGCGCTTCGGCGTCCTCCGGGACGAACGGCCCAGGCGGCGAGATGCGCGTCCAGAGCGAGAGGCGCGTGCCGGCGCGGTTGAACTGCTTGCGCTGCAGCTCGTAGAGCGCGAGGCCGAGGACCTCGATGTGGTGCGCGAGCCGCAGCCCGCCTTGCGCGAGCGGCCGCGCGAGCTCCAGGCGCGCTTGCCGCAGCGGCCAGCCGAGCCGATCGGCGATCTCTTGGACCGTCGAGTTGCCGTTGCATTGCTCGACGAGGTCGGGCGGCGCGTTGTTGAGCTCCGTGAGGTCCTGGATGCACGGCACGAAGTCCGGCGCCATGTCCGCCGCCGCGCCGCGGCTCTCGAGCTCGTCTGCGACGCGCGCGTACTCCAGCAGCACGAACTCCACCTGCGTCGGAGGGCAGTGGACGACGGTGGTCTCGTGGCCGTCCTCGGCGAGCCGTGTCGTGCGCTCCGGCAGCGTGCCGGGTTCGAAGCGGAAGTGGACGCCGCCGCCGTCGAGCAGCGCGTACAGCACCTCGGTGCGTGACGCGCGCGCGACTTGTTGGAGCCGCTGGATGTCGACCGCGTGCTCTTCGTCGTCCGCCCACGCGTCGCGCACGCGCGCGCGCCACGTGTCCGGGTCCTCGTCCGGGTCCGGCATCAGCCAGGCTTTGCCGTCCTCGATTCCGATGACGCACCGCAGCCCACCCTTCGCCGTGAGCGTGAGCGACCCCTCCTTGCGACCTCGTGCGAGGCCTTGCAGCAGTTCGGCGAGGCCGATACCGCGGACATCTCCCTGGAAGCTCATGGACGGCGGTGTGTTCGGTGCTAGGAGTCGTTGACGGACGATTCCCCCGGGGACGGGGCGCTTTCCGTCCTTCGGTCCCGGGCCGCGGCGCCCTGAAGCCGGTCTACCCGTCCATGTCGCGGCGCTCAGGATGGGACCGCGCGCAGCGACGCCCGCAGGCGCTCGAGGTCCGCGGGCGTGTCGAGGTCATCCAGGATCGCCGGGTCCGCCACATCGATCGCCCACAGGGGCGCCGCGAGGGCTCGCAGGTCCCGGAGCGGGGCGCCTGGAGCGAGCTCCGCGCAACGCTTGGCCAGCGCTCGTCCGACCACGATCGGGTGCCCGAAGCGGCCGTCGAAGCGCGGCGCCAGCCAGCCCGACGCCGGCCGCCCGGCCGCGTCCCACGCTGCCCGCAGGCTCGCGAAGGTGCCGGACCCGACGAGCGGCACATCCACCGGCGCCAGGCACAGATCGACGCCCGGGAGCGCCGCGGCCGCCACGGCGACGCTGCCGGTCCGGCCAGCCCGCCAGCGCTCATTCAAAAGCAGCCGGACCCCATCCTGGTCGTGGTCGGCGCCGGCTGTGGGCTCGGGCGTCGTCCCAACGGCCCCATGGGGCGACCCGCGCACGGAGCACGCATGGGGGCCAGCCTCGTCCGAGGGGGAGGGGGCGGCGGAGCGCCACCAGGCGCTGAGCGCGGCGACGTCCGCGCCGGCCACCAGGACGGTCGCGGCCGGCGCGGCTGCGCGCCCTGCGCGCAGGAGGCGCTCGACCGGCGGCGCCCCGCCGAGGTCGACGAGGCCCTTGCACGTGCCGAGGCGCGCAGAGGCCCCAGCCGCCAGGATCACGAGCGCGAGGCTCACGCCCCGACCCAGCGGTCGATCACCGCCAACGCGCGCCCGAGGTCCTCAGTGCCTTCCACGAGCGCGCGCCCGTCCGGGAAGAGCGTCACACGCTCGGCCTCTGTCCGGAACCGCAGCATCGGCCCGATGCGCTGCGCGTCGACGCCGATCCCGCGCAGCCGCTCCGCGACCCGCGCCAAGTCCGGGCGCCCGCCCCGCGGCCGCACCTCGACCGTGTCGCGTCCGCACAGGGCGACCGCCTCCGTCGCCGTCGGCCGCTCGAGCCACGGAAAGTCACGCGCGCCACAGCATGGGCACTCCGGGTCGCGGTCGACTTCGATCCGCCGCGTCTCGCCGCTCCAGACGTCGAGCTCGACCAGGCTCGGGGTCAGCCTGCGCCCGCGCGCCGGGTCCTCGCCTGCGCCCGCGCCCGCGGCGCGCGCCGGTCCGTCGGCCAGGAGGCGCAGGGCGAGCCCCGCTTGCAGCGACGCCACCGCCCCGACCGCAGGCCCGAGGACGCCCGCCGTGTCACACGTGGCCAGGGTCCCTGGCGGCGGCGGCTCACGGAAGAGGCAGCGCAGGCAGGGGCCGTGCCCCGGCAGGATCGGCATCACCACGCCGCCGCTCGCGACGACGCCGCCATACACCCACGGCACGCCCTCGCGGACCGACCAATCGTTCAACAGATAGCGCGTCGGCAGGTTGTCCGTGCCGTCGAGCATGAGCGTGCAGCCGGCTGCCACGCGCGGCAAGAGATCCGCGTCGAGGTGGCGCGCGTGGGTCTCGAGGCGCGTCGGGCCGCCGATCGCCGCCAAGGTCTCTGCCGCCGCCTCGACCTTCGCGGCGCCCGCCCGCGCGTGCGCCTCGTGGAACAGCACCTGCCGCGGCAGGTTCGATTCTTCAACGATGTCGCGATCGACCAGCACGAGCGTCCCGACGCCCGCGCGGGTCAAGAGCTGCGCCATGAACCCGCCGAGCGCGCCGCAGCCGACGATCAGCACGTGGGCGTCCAGCAGCCGCGCTTGGCCCGCAGCGCCTAGCGGCGCAAAGCGCTCCTGGCGCTCGAAGCGACGGGTGCTCATCGCAGGCACCACCCTACAAGCGCGGCGAGGAGACCGACGCCAAGCGCCACGGCCCCGAGCACGAGCAGCACGGCGCGTGCGTCGCCCTCCGGCGCGCGGTCGAGCTCGACCCAGTTGAAATAGCGGCGCGCGCCCCCTTCGAGCGGCGCGCCGCAGTGGGGGCACGCACCGCCCTCGAAGCCGTCCCACGGGATCACGCCGTCGCAGTCCATGCAATACGAGTTGCGCGCCGCGCCGCCCTCGGCCACGCCCGGGGCCTGCGAGCGCTCGCGGTAGTATTCGATCGCCTCCGAGTTCCGTTCGCCGCGCGTGCGCGACCAATGGTGCTCGGTCATGTTCCCGTAGCTCTTGGGATCGCGGGGTGCTTCAGAGTCGTCCATCGTGCGTGCGAGGGGCCGGCCGGGCGCAGCTTGCAGGAAGCGCGGCACTCCGGGCAAGGGAGCGCGACCTCGTGCCGAAGAGTGTCGCATGGGACACGCCTCGCACGATGAACCGTACGCCATGCTCCTGTCTTCGGAGGCCGCGCGCCGGGACGGCGAGTCCGAGGTCGTCCTGACACCCGCCGGTCGCGGGGGGCACCCCAGGGCGCGCGGGCTCCGCGTGACCGGGCCCGGGCGCCGCGAGCGCGAGTACCTCGACCGCATCGGCGACCTGCAGCGCTCGGTCGAAGGGTTGCACCGGACCCTCGACCACGCCGCGCTGGTCGAGCGCGGCGCGGGGCGCCGGATGGATCGGCTCGAGCGCGACCTCGTCGACGTCCGGGCGCGCGAGGAGCGCGCCCGGGAGCAGCTGCACCGCACCCTCGTCGTGCTCGGCGCCACCCAGCGCGAGGTGGAGGGGCTGCGCCTGGCCCTCGAACGCAGCGCCCGGCGCCCTGCCCTCACCGCCGGCCCCGCGCCGCAGCCTGAGCGCGAGGGGGCGCCCAAGGGCGGCTGGCTGCGCCAGCTCGCGCACAAACTGCGCCGCTGAGCGCCCGATCCCTTGACAACCCCGCCCCCGCTCACCATCCTCTTCCTCCCGCACGATCAGGCCCCGCGAGGGGCCAGAGCGCACGGACGGTGGATGTAGCTCAGCCGGTTAGAGCGTCGGTTTGTGGCACCGAAGGTCGGGGGTTCAAGTCCCCTCATCCACCCCATCTCCCGCTGGGATTCTGCTCGCGCTGCTCGCCGGGGGAGATGGTCGGTTATTGCTCTCGCGCCTGACGGCGCGAGGTGTCGCCTTCGGCGCGACGAAGCCATTCGGGTGCGAATCGGCTGGGAGTGAATCGTTTGGGGAGTGAATCGTTTGGGGGGCGGATTGGTTGGGGGGAGTCGGGGTTGGGATGCGATTGGGGGGGGTTAGCGGTCTAGGAACTCTTTGGCGCGTTCGAGTTCTTGGGTGAGGCGCTCGATCAGGGGGGGGAAGTCGGGTTCGCGTAGGCCCGTGAGTTGGAGGGCGGAGGGCGAGAGGTCGTAGGTGAGCTCTAGGTCCGACTCCTCCGGCGACAACAGCGTCAGCGCGCGGTCCGTCAAGATCTCCGCCAAATGGGACGTCGCCGCCAAAGGCTTGTCCACCGTCGCGTTCTCCGGCATATGGTGGTACCGGATCGTGTCCACCAAGACGTCAGGCAAGCCCCACTTGGTGCAGAGGCGCGCGCCGATCTCCGCATGGTGCAAGCCCAGCGTGCGCTTCTCCGCCTCGATCATCGTGCAACCACTCTTCGCCACCGCACGGATCGCAAAGCGCGCGTCCTCCATGTGACGCTCCAACACCATCGTCCCGATGTTCTCCAACAGACCCGCGGTGTACGCCTGCTCCGGGTCCGTCTTGCGATGCTTCTGCGCGACCAACCGCGCGCCGATCGCTGTCGCCACACTGCGCTTCCACAAGCGCGCCTGCGCGTCCGCTGACGCACCGCCATAATCGCGGAAGTACTTCCCCGCGCTCGACGTCATCACCAGGTTCACCAACGTCGTCACACCAAGACGGTTCCCCGCCTCGTGCATCGATGCGATCTCCCGCTGGAAGCCGAAATAGGCCGAGTTGCAGAGCTTCAGCACCTTCGACGTGATCCCCGCGTCCGTCTGCACCAGCTCGATCACGTCGCCAGGCACCACGTCGGCCTTCCCCGCGAGCTCCAACACTCGCGCAGCGACGCCGGGGAACGGCTCGAGGCTGCGCATCTCGAAAACGATGTCCTTGAGCGGCGTCTGCATGCGGGGGTCACCTAGGAGCCGCTCTAAGGCGAACTCGCTACCAAGCCGATCGACCAGCGGCGCCCACGCCCTACACCGAACTTGGGGAAAGCCTGCGCAGACGTCCTCAATTGCGACCTGCAGCGACAGCGCCTGCTCCTCAGGCGCATAGCTAGGTCGCGAAGAGGCTAGACAGGTCCTGGAAGGCCTTGAACTCCAAGGCATTGCCCGCCGGATCCTTCAGGAAGAAAGTTCCCTGCTCGCCGACCTCGCCCGCGAAGCGAACCCGAGGAGGTATCACGAACTCCACCCCCGCCGCCGTCAAACGGTCGCCCAACACCCGCCACGCCTCCATGTCGAGCACGACGCCGAAGTGAGGCACAGGGACACGGTCCCCGTCCACCGGGTTGTAGGCGTCACCCGTCGTCTTGGCCTCGTCCAAGTGCACCGACACCTGGTGCCCAAAGAGATCGAAGTCGATCCAGCGCGCCGCCCGGCGCCCGATCCCCGCCCCAAGGAGCCCGGCATAGAACCGCTCCGTCGCGCCCAGGTCATTCGTCGTGATCGCTAGATGGAACGGGCGCATCGGTCGGGTGCTCGCGGTGGTGCGGGGAGGACACACGGGGCCTCGAATGGGCCGACGGGCGTCGCTGGGCTTAGAACGGCTGGGCTCTGAACGGCTGGGCTCAGAGGGGCTGGGCTCAGAAAGGCAAGGGGAGGAAGTCCTCGCCCCATACCAGCATGCCACCGATGTGACCCGCGAACGAGACCACTGCGGCGGCCGCGATCAACAACGGCAAGTGGAAGCGGCCGAAGCGGTGGCCCCGGCGCGCGGCTCGCGCTGCGCCGACCGCTGCGAGCGCCAAGAAGGCGGCGGCGAAGCCGCTCCATTCATGGCGCTCCAAGAGGTCCGGGTGCAGCGCGCCCGCGCCCGCCTCATGGGCGCACCAACCGAGGGCCGAAGCTGCGACCGCGCCCGCCGCCCCGATCGCCGCGCAATAGTCCGCGCACCAAGCGGCACGCGCCCCGCTGTCCGTGCCCCTCCGGAGTCGCCCAAGCAGCGCCGCCGGCACCGCCGCCAACAGGAGCGCGATCGGGAAGTGCACCACCAACGGATGGAAGCGCCCGACCAGCTCCAGCGTGTCCGGCGGCGCCGCAGGCCCCGGCCCGGATGGCGTCGCGGTCACGGACGGCGCCAGCGTCTCGTGCGGCGGCAGCGTGTCGGGCAGCGGCAGCGGCGCGCCCGCCAGGATCCAATCGCGCACGAGCGCCTTCTCCGCCTCACTCAGCGCCGGCTGCGCCGCATCGCTCGGCGGCATCTCGTCGTACTCGATCGCCAGGAAGAGGTCCGATTCAGCGGGATCCCCAGCGACCACGGCCGTCTCGACCACCGCGCTCAAGGTCGTCGCGCCAGGCCACTTGCGGATCGCGCGCGGCTCGCTCGCCGCGAGGGCGCCGCTCGGCGCATGGCAGGGGGTGCAGCGCGCCTCGATGAGCGCCCAAACACGCGCCGGCCCGTCCGCCGCGGACCACTCCTCAGCGGCACCGAGCGGCGCTCCGCCGTCTTGCGTCGAGCGCGACCCGTGCAGCGGCGCGGGCTCGAGCCCCGTCGCGCCCGCAGCGGCACAGAGGGACCACGCTGCGACGGCAAAACGGCCCGCAATGAGCCGGGCCGCCTTGCTCGCCGCGTCGGACGATGACTCGCCGCGCGGGCGGTCGCACGTTGTGCGCCTGGGCTTCACTCGGCTTGGTACGCGTCGTGGCCGCTCTGCTTCTGTTCGCCGAGCTTCTTGTAGAGCGCCTTCGTGGCGTCCACGTCGTCCTTGTACGTCGCCAGCTCGAGCTGCAGCAGCGTGTCGAGGACCTCGACCATGCGCCGCTGGTAACCGATGCGCCACTCGGCCTGGGCGACCGCGTCGGCGAGCGGGGCTTCCTGCTCCGGGAGCTTGCCGATGCAGGCCTGCGCCGAGGCCGCGAGCCGGGTCGTCAGCGCGATCAGCGCGTCCTTCTGGTCCGGCTTGCCCAACATGCGGCGCATCTCCTTCATGCCCGACTGAAGGGCCTCCATGTGGTGGTGGAGGCCGTCCTTGTCCTTGGCGTGTTCGTCGTCGTCATCGTCGTCGGTCGCCGGCAAGGCGACGGGGGACGGATCGAAGCGCACTTCGCGGTCGGTGCCCTTGGGAATCGCGGTCGCCGCGGCGATGCCGACGACGGTCAACACCGTCATGGGCAGGAGGAAGGCGATTGAGAACGCGTGGAGCGGTTTCATGGTCTTCAGGGTGCGTCAGGTCGAGCCGCGCGGAGGGTCACTGTGCGCGGCGGGCGTCACGGGCGTGCATGAGGATAGTCCGAAAGGCGACCAGATGAGCCTCTGCGCTTGCATCCCATGTGTAAGGCGCGGCGATTCGTCGCCTCATGGCGCGCCCGCCTTCGTCCGCGCCGGCTTCGAGCGCCGCGGCGAGCGCCTGCGTGAGCCCGTGCACGTCCTCTGGTGTGGGCGCCCAGTGTGCGGCGCTGCCCAGCGCGGCACGGAACGCCGGCAGATCGCTCGCGACGATCGCGAGGCCGAACCGACACGCTTCCAGCGGCGTCACCGCGGAGCCCTCTTCGTCAGCGAGATGGACCAGCGCCGTCGCGCCCGCCACCAGCGCGGGCATCTCCGCCTCGCGCGGCGCACGGACCCACTGGACCCGATCCCGCGCCGGCGACCGACCGAGCGCGACCTCGAAGGGGGCGGCCTCGTCACCTGGGCGCCCGACGAACCTGAGGCGAGCGTCGAGTCCCCCGCGCACGAGGCCCTCGAAGGCGGCGAGCACGCGCAGCGGGTGCCGGGCCCTGCGGATCGCGCCCAGGACGACGAGCTCGCGCGGCGCGCGCCGGGGCGCCGCCCGGCCCGCGAGGTCGCGCTCCCAATGATCACAGCCGACGGGCACGACGTGCACCCGGGCGGCCTCGAGGCCATAACGCGCGGCGACCTGCGCGGCGAAGTGTGCGTCGAAGACGATCAGCCCCGCCGCTGTCCGCGCGGCAGCGCCGAGCGCGCTGTCCGCCGCAGTGCCGGGTGACGGGAGCTCCGCGAGCGCGAGCGTATGGCGCCCGCCGGAGAGCGGCGGGTGCCTCGCATGCACCCGATGGAAGAGGTCGATCGAGCCGCGGGAGCCGGCGACGAGGCGCTCCGCCCCGAGGCCGAGGCGGGCCAGCAGCGCCAGCCCTCGGCGCGGCAAGCGGACCCTCCGACGCGCCACTTGCGCCCGCTGTGCGGCGGTGAGCGTGTCGAAGCCGAGCGGCGCGCCCTCCATCGGACGGGGGCCGAGGCCGCCTTCGAACAGCGCCAAGCGCGGCGCGTCGGGACGACGGACGAGCGCGCGCACGAGCTCGCGGACGTAGCGACCGACGCCAGGCGCGTGCTGCACGGCGGGCATGAAGTCGACGCCGAGGTGCAGCCCGCCGGCGCGGTCCCCGTCCGAGCCCCCTCGTGCGCGCTCAGCGCGATCGCCTGTCACGCGGGGAGGCCTCGCTCCAGCACCCGCATGAGCACGTCCCCGAAGCGGTCGATCTCTTCGACGGTGGTGTAGACGCTCGGCGTGACGCGCAGGCCGTTGAACTCCTCGCGTTGGACCCCGATCGTGTAGATGCGGTGGTCACGCCAGAGGTGGGCCTGCAGCGCGGCCGTATCGACGCCCTCGATGCCGACGTTCGCGAAGCTCGAGCCGCTCGCGCGGCCGTGGTCCGGGCCGACGTGTGTGTTGAACCGCACGCGCGGCTGGTCGGCGAGGCGTTCGATCCACCGCGCGCGTAGCCAGCGCAGGCGCGCGAGCTTGCGCTTGGCGCCGAGGGCAGCATGGAACGCGAGCGCGTCTGCGATCGACAGCACGAGCGGCACCGGATACGTGCCGATCTGCTCGAACTTGCGGATGTCGTCGTCGAGCGTCTCCTCCGCCGCCGTGAGGGGCCAGAGCGCCTTGATGCGCTCGCGCCGCACGTAGAGCATGCCCGTCCCGAACGGCGCAAAGAGCCACTTGTGGAGGCTCGTCGCGTAGTAGTCGCAGCCCAGCGCATCCCGGTCGAACTCGAGGTGCGCAAACGCATGCGCGCCGTCGACGATCACGGGGACCCCACGCTCCCGGCCGAGCTCGCACAGCGCCGCGATCGGCAGCACCTCGCCCGTCAGATAGACGACGTGGGAGCACAGCATCATGCGTGTGCGCTCGGTGAGCGCCGCCGCGAAGCGGCGCACGACCTCGCTCGGGTCCGACACCGGGACGGGGAGCTCCACCTGCACGAGCTTCACACCGCGCCGTCGCTCGAGCTGCCGGAACGCGCTCAACATACGAGGGTAGTCCTGCGTCGACGTCACGACCTCGTCGCCAGGCTGCAGGTCGAGCCCGTACTGGCAGGTCCAGAGGCTCTCGGACGTGTTGTGGGTGATCGCGACCTCCTCCGCGTCACAGCCGAAGACGCGCGCGAGGCCCTTGCGCACGGTCTCGCGCTGCGCCTCTTGGATGCGCCACATGGCGTACGCGGGCGCTGAGTTCGCGAAGTCGAGGTGGCGTCGGTACGCGTCCTGCACGACCTGCGGCGACGGGCTCACGCCCCCGTTGTTCAAGTTCACGAGCGAGCGATCGACCGCGAACGCCCGCGCGATCTCGCGCCAGAAGTCCTCGTCCTCCGGGGCGCCACCGGGCTCAACGGCGACGTCTCGCAGGAACGCGGTCGCGCTCGCGGGGTCCACCAAGCAGGCGAGCGGCACCGCGGCCGCGCCGAGGAGCGCGCGTCGATCGATCATCGCCGCATCTTGCGCGCATCGGCCCGGGACGTCCAATCTCCCGTGGGCGCGGCCCACACCCAGCGTCGATCGGTCCTGATGCCTGGGACGCGTCAGCGGAACGTCTGGCGGCCCCTGGCAGCGGCGCTGGCAGCGGGCCGAGCGGACGCGGGCGCGCCCGCAGACGGTCCACGCTGTCGCTGCGCCACGGTCGATGCCCGCGCGCCGGCGGCGTCTGAGCGCGCCGCGTCCGGGCGCACGTTGGCGATCCACTCGTGCGCGACCGGGCTCGGGCGTAGGTGGCGCTGGGCCTCGAGCTGCGCGCGCTTGGCGGCGCTCGGTTCGTCGCCGAACAGCCCGCCCTCCTCTTCGAAGAGGTCCTGCAGCTCCCCCCAGACGGCCTTTGCGAACGGGAACCAGATCGGCGCCGTCACCAACAGGAAGGCAATCTTGAGGAACTCTTGGAGCATCGCGCGCCGGGCCGGACGTTTCTAGCCGCAGCAGAATCTACTGATCGGGCCCACTGGCGTCGAACTGAAGTCGATCACCGGCGCGGGGTCAGCGCCGCGGTGCGCGTGCCGTCGGGGGCCGGGTGGGAGCTCTCGACCGCGCTGCGAGAATCGCGATTCGCCGTCGGCCGCGCGGCCGGCGGGAGATTGAGCTCCAGCACTTCGGGCCCGCGCGCCCGGCTGGGGACCCCGTCGGTGCGCCCGACGGGGCTCTCCGGCCCGTCCGCGCGGTTGGGCTCGTCGGCCGTCGCCGCCACGGGGCGGGCGCCCGAACCGCTCCGCGGCGCGCCAGCATTGACGAGATCGACCTGCTCGATGAGCCGCAAGGCGCCCGACGCATGGTGCGGCCGGAGCACCGCCAAGGCCTCCTCACCCGCTGCCCCGATGGTCCAGACGCGGAGGTCACCGCGCCAAAATTCGAGCGCGAGCGGCAAGCCACTGAGCTCGACCGCGAGCGCCGGTTGGGCGACGAGCGTGCCCCGGGCGAGGTCGATCGAGCAGGGCAGCGCGCTCTGGAGGCTGCTCAGCCCCACGTAGAGCGCGTCCGCGCTGGGCGCAAAGGCGAGCGGCCCGGGGCCGCCAGCGACGTCGATCGTCTGGGCCCGTTCGAGGAAGCCGGCCTGGTCGACCATGACCAAGGACAGGCGGTTTGCATTCCGGTGGCTGACACACAGCGCGCCGCCCGATGGGGACCAGGCGACAGCGTCCGGGACCGCCGGCAGCGGCAAGGAATAGACGAGGCGCAGGACGTTGGCGCGCCGGTCCACAGCGACGACATGGAGCGCGGGCGGGGTGCTCGACGCCACCGCGAGCCGGCGGCCGCACGGCGATGGGACGACGCTGACGAGCTCTTGCGCGATCTGGAGCTGCGGGCTCGCGACGCCGAGGCTGCCGTCTGCCGCGACCGGCACGAGGCACAGTCGACCCGGCTTGAACTCGATCCCCCCGATCCAGGTCCCGAGCGGATCGACGACGAGGCCGCCGACGCCCTCGCCCAGCGGACGTCGGTAGGTGGGAGGCGCGGCCTCGGCCGGGCGTGAGGCCGGCCGTTGCGACGCGGGCGACGAAGTCGCTGACGGCGCCGTCGCTGTGGACACCTGCGGCGCGACGCCGCTCGGCGCGTGCAGCGCGAGGACGCCGCCGGGTTCGAGCGAGACCTCGCAGAGCTCACGGCGCAAGCCGACCGTGCCCCCGAGCCCGATGATGCGCCCAGTTGAGAAGGGAGGGCCAGTCGAGAAGGGAGGGGCGGTCGATAGGGGAGGGGCGGTCGACGACGAGCTCGAGCTCGAGCTCGGCCGCAACGAGGCGCTGATCGCCGCGGATCGGCCGGAGAGCTGGAAGCTCTGCACCCCTCGTCCCGCGCCAGAGACCCAAAGCGTCGACGAGTCCTGTGTGACGGCGACCGCGTCGGGGCGAACCTCGGTCGGAAACGGGCCCAGCCGCGGCCCTAGACGCCCCGAGCGCTCGTCTACGTCGAAGGCGGAGATGCTGCGCGCGTCCCGCTCCGCGACGTAGAGGCGGTTCCTTGCGGCGGAGAATCCAAGCCCACGCGGACCGGCCCCGGTCGGCGCGGCGTTGATCGTTCGCAGGCTCCCATCGCGCGGGTCGATGCCCATTGAGAGCACGAGGTCCCAAGTATCGAGGCTCACAAAGAACCGCGCGCCGCTCGGCGAGATGCAGGCCTCGCTCGGCACGCTCCCGTTGAGCAGGATGTCTTCGCCGGCGAGCTCGGGGCGACCGCGCTCATCGAGGCGGTACCGCGACACGGAGCAGCTCTCGCGGTTCAGAATGAACAGGAAGCGATCCAACGGATCGGTCAGGACCTGGCACGGACCGAGGCCGGTCGTCATCGGCGTGTGCCGCTCGCGCCAGCTGCCTTGGGCCGCATCGATGTCGAAGGTGCGCACTAAGGCCCGCGACTCGTCCGCGAGGTAAGCCCGCGTGCCTGCGTCGTTGACGGCGAGGTGCAGCGGACCCGGAGACTCTTCTAGGATGCTGCGGAACTCGAGCCGGCCCGTGCGACGATCGATGCGATGCAGCGAGACGGCTGCCGGCTGGCCTTCGTCGGCGCCGTGCACGACGTACGCGAAGTCGCCGCTCGGATGCAGCACGATCTCGCGGGCCGCGCGCGTCCCGAGCAGGTGCCGGACCTCGCCGACATACTGGAGCTGCTCGCCCGAGTTGGTCGCGCGCCACACCGCGATCGCATCCGCGCCGACCAGGGGCGCGTAGACAAAGGAGTCCGCAGCGGCACGCGCGCTCGATGTCAGGGCGCACCAACTGAGGCACAGCACTGCGAGGAGCCTGCAGGCTCGGGACACGCGGAGGCGACAGACCATTGGCAGGGGGGCGGAGCACGAGCGCAGGGGCTGTCAGAGCCTCCGCGCGCGGCCCTGAGGGTACACGTTGCCGAGCGTTTTGGGGGGCTCGCACCTGGCCCCGCGCGCCTGGCCCCGCGCGCCTGGCCCCGCGCACCGCGGCGCCGCGCGCGCTGGGGAGCGCCCCACCTGCGGTCGCTGCCGGCTGGGCGGCGCTCGACCTCGGCGCCGCGTCGGACCTGTGCCAGAGCGGGCCAGTCGCGTATCGTGATGGGACCCCCCGGACCGCCGCGCGCGACCGCGCCTCGGCGAGCCCGTCCTCCCCTCGTGACCTAGTGACGCCGCAGCCCCCAGCGGCGACGACGCCGCCGTGGCTCAATCGACCTGCAACGTCGCCCTGATCGGGCAGAAATTCATGGGCCGCGCGCACTCCAATGCGTGGGGCCAGGCGCCCAAGTTCTTCGACCTGCCGCTGCGGCCCGTGATGCATACGGCCAGCGCGCGGAACGCGGCGGAGCTGCAGGAGTTCGCCGCCCGCTGGGGCTGGGCGCATACGACGACCGACTGGAGGTCGCTCGCGCAGAACCCCGACGTGCACCTCGTCGACATCGGCACGCCGAACGACGTGCACGCCGAGCAGGCGCTCGCGATGCTCGCCGCGGGCAAGCATGTCGCGTGCGAGAAGCCGCTCGCAGGCACGCTGGAGGACGCGCGCCGCATGCGCGACGCCGCGCGCGCGCACCCCGCTTCGAAGACGTTCGTGTGGTTCAACTACCGCCGCTGCCCTGCGGTGGGGTTGATGCGCGAGCTCATCCAGGAGGGGCGCCTCGGCGACATCGTGCACGTGCGCGCGACGTACCTGCAGAGCTGGGGCGGGCCCGAGACGCCGCTCCTGTGGCGCTTCCAGACGGATACGGCGGGCTCGGGCGCCCACGGCGACCTCAACGCGCACATCATCGACATGGCGCGCTTCGTGACGGGCCAGGAGGTCACCGAGATCCCCGGCGCGATCGTCGAGACCTTCGTGAAGGAGCGCGCGCTGCTCGACGGCTCGGGCCGCATGGGCAAGAGCGACGTCGACGATGTCGTGACGTTCCTCGCGCGCTTCTCGGGGGGCGCGTCGGCGAGCTTCGAGGCCTCCCGCTTGGCCCACGGGCACCAGAACCGGAACATGCTCGAGGTCAACGGGACGAAGGGCTCGGTGGCCTTCGACTTCGAGTCGATGAACGTCCTGCGGTACTGCGACGCGACCGCGCCGAAGCGCCTGCGCGGCTGGACCGAGGTCATGTGCACCTCGGGCGCAGACCACCCGTGGGCGGGCGCCTGGTGGCCGGACGCCCACGTGATCGGGTACGAGCACGGCTTCGTGAACATGGCCGCGGACATCATCAAGGTGCTCGGCGGCGAGGCCCCCGTGGCCCCCTTGCCGGACTTCGAGGACGCCTACCGGACCCAGATGGTGCTCGAGGGCGCCCTGGTCGCTGGGCGCGAGCGCGCGGCTGTGAATCTGTCGCGATTCGAGTGATCGTCGAGGTGGGGCGGGGCCCGCGGTGACGTCTGGGTGAGGCGCGGGTAGGCTCTGGGGTACGACCCGAGACTCTCCTATGCGATCCCTTAGCACGAACCTGCACCTCCCCGCCCGGCTCACGGCCCTGGCCCTCGCTGCAAGCGCGCCGGCGCTCGCGCAAGGGCTCGAGCTTGGGCTCGACTTCGCCGTGGATGCGAACACGAGCTCGCTCGACCTCTCGACCACCTTCGAGCTGCGGCTCCCAGGCACGCTGATCGGCGACTACGACGTCACGGCGAACCCGACCGGGACGCGCACCGTGCCTGGCCTGTTCGGCGGCAGCGGCAACCAGCCGATCGACATCCAGCTCGACCTGCTCGGCGCCCTCGACATCGACGTCCCGGCCAGCGGCGCGTTCACCCTCGCCGCCGACCCGTCGACCTCGAGCGCGTCGATCGAAGGCCTCGCCCTCGACCTCGCCACGGGCGGCGCCGCGGGCGTCGCGCTGAGCGTCCGGTTGACCTACCCGACGTTCCGCACCTTCAGCCCCGACTCGTTGTACCTGAGCCTCGTCCCGATCGAGCTGCCGCTCGGCCAGGCCACGATCGGTGACATCGCCGTGGCGCAGGTCGGGCCGGCGCTCGGCACGCTCACGGCGACGGCGACGCCGGGCGTGTTCGACCTGGACGCCCTTGTCGCCGTCACGTTGACGTTCGACCTCGACTTCAACGGCCAGATCACGCCGGTCGGGCCGGTCCCGGCGGCGCTGCCGCTGTCGGCGGTGCTCGACCTCGCGGCCTGTGACGCGGCGCTCACGGGGGCGGCGATGACGGCAGCGAACCAGACGATCCCGGCGCCGGCGCCGGTGTCGCTCATGGACGTGCCGTTCCCGCTGCCGACCATCCTGCCCCCCGGCGGCACGGCGAACCTGTTGTTCACGGTGGACCTCGACGAGGTCGTGTTCGACCTCTCGCTGGACCTCGCGCTCGACGCGGACGCGCCCGCGAGTGAGCGCGTCGAGCGCTATTGCGTGGCGAGCCCGAACTCGGCGGGCCTCGGCGCGACCCTCGACCTGGTCGGCTCGACGAGCCTCGGCCTCGATCAGCTCGACTTCTCGATCACCGGCCTCCCGCAGCAGAGCTTCGGGTTCTTGCTGATGTCGCAGCCCGAGGACTTCGTCGCCAACGTCGGCGGGGGCGAGGGCACCCTCTGCCTCGCGAGCCCCATCTATCGCTTCCAGAGCTCCATTCAGAACTCAGGTCCGGGCGGCAGCGTGCTGTTCCGGCCCGACCTCGCGGCCCTGCCGGGCGGCGTCGTCTTTGCGGCGGGCGACACGTGGCGCTTCCAGTACTGGTACCGCGACGCGAACCCGACCACGACCTCGAACCTGTCCGACGGGCTGCGGGTCCAGTTCTGCCAGTGAACGCGTTGCGCGACGTGCGCCAGCTTCGATAGCGGCCCGCTTGGGGCGAGGAACGACGCGAGGAGGTCCAGCACGGCTGGACCTCCTCGCGTCGTTTCCCGCGGACTCGTTACCATGCCGAGCCACGCGGGACGCGCCCGCCACGAGCCTCCTCCTCTCCGTGCACCTATGTCGCGACAGGTCTGCCTCTTCACTGGCCAATGGGCCGATCTCCCGCTCGAGACTCTCCTGCCGAAGGTCCGTGACATGGGCTTCGATGGCGTCGAGCTCGCCTGCTGGGGCGATCACTTCGACGTGCGCCTGGCGCTGAAGGAGGACGGCTATTGCGCCGATCTCTGGCGCCAGCTCGAGGCCCACGGGCTCGGCTGCTATGCGATCTCGTCGCACCTCGTCGGGCAGGCGGTCTGTGACCGCATCGACCAGCGCCACCGGTCGATCCTGCCTCCGGCGGTCTGGGGCGACGGCGACCCTGAGGGCGTGCGCACGCGCGCCGCGCAGGAGATGATGGACACGGCGCGCGCGGCGCGGCGCTTCTTTGATGCGGCGCCTCCGCACGTCCACGAGCGCCTCGCGCGCCCCGGGCACGCGGTCGTGAACGGCTTCACAGGCTCGTCGATCTGGCACCTCTTGTACTCCTTCCCGCCCGTCTCTCCGGGTGAGATCGAAGAGGGCTACGCGGACTTCGCGCGCCGCTGGACGCCGATCCTCGACGTGTTCACCCAAGAGCAGTGTCACTTTGCGCTCGAAGTGCACCCGACGGAGATCGCGTTCGATATCCCGTCGACGCGGCGCGCCCTCGCGGCGCTCGACGGCCACGCCGCGTTCGGCTTCAACTTCGACCCGAGCCACTTCGGCTACCAGGGCGTCGACTATGTCCAGTTCCTGCGCGAGTTCGGCGCGCGCGTGCACAACTGCCACATGAAGGACGTCTGGTGGTCCGATCGCCCGACGGAGGCCGGCGTGTTCGGCGGCCATACGGACTTCGGCACCGACGGGCGCTTCTGGGACTTCCGCTCCGTCGGCCGCGGCCGCATCGACTTCGAGGCGATCATCCGCCAGCTCAACCGCCACGGCTATCGCGGGCCGCTGAGCGTCGAGTGGGAGGACTCCGGCATGGACCGCGTCCACGGCGCGACCGAATCGGCCGCCTTCTGCAAGCGCATCGACTTCGAGGTCTCCGGCCGCGCGTTCGACGCGGCCTTTGGCGACTGAGCCCTCGGCAGCGCCCCTCCTTGCACTCCCCACGCGGTCCGCTCGATCGCGCGGGCTCCCCCCGAGACATCCCCCCCGATGACCGCTACCACTTCCAACGCGCCCCCGCTGACGACGAGCCTGAACGTTCGGCTCTCGCTGATGATGTTCATGCAGTACGCGATCTGGGGCGCGTGGCTGCCGATCCTGTACCCGTTCCTGCTCGGGCATCGGCACTTCTCGCTCGAGCAGTGCGGCTTGATCCTCTCGGGCGGCGCCATCGGCGCGATCATCGGCCCGTTCCTCGCGGGGCAGCTCGCGGACCGCTACTTCGCGACGCAGCGCTTCCTCGGGGTCAGCCACTTGATCGGCGCGGTGCTCGTCTGGCGCCTCAGCGCGACGGCGGACTTCAATGCGTTCTTGGCGCTCTCCGTCGTGTACGGCCTCGTGTATGCGCCGACGCTCGCATTGACGAACTCGCTGTCCTTCGCGCACTTGCCCGACCGCGACCGTGACTTCGGGCGCGTGCGCCTGTGGGGGACGCTCGGCTGGATCGCGGCGAGCATCGCCGTGGGGCAGTGGCTGTACTTGCACCACTCGCCGGCAGGCCTCGCGGACGCGGCGCTGCAAGCGGCGCAGGACGCCGGGCGCGCCGACGCGTTCAAGCTCAGCGCCGTATTGGGCGCCGTGATGGGCCTCTACTGCTTTACGCTGCCGCACACGCCGCCCGCGAAGTCGGCGGGGCGCGCGAACGCGACGTTCGAGGCGCTCGGTGAAGTGAAGCGCCAGCCGCTCCTCACGCTCTTCCTCATCGCGGTCCCGGTGAGCTGCATCCACCAGTTCTACTTCGTGTACACCGCCGAGTTCCTCAGCGGCTACGGGCGCGGGGCGGCGACAACGATCAACAAGATCTTCGGCGTGGGCGGCGGCGGCCTCATGGCGATCGGTCAGATGAGCGAGCTCATCGTGCTGGGACTGATCCCCCTCGTCGCGAAGTCGGTCTCACGGAAGACGCTGCTCGCCGTCGGGCTGCTCGCCTATGCGGGGCGCATGGCGCTCTTCGCTTACACCGACTCCCAAGCGACGGTGCTGCTCGGAGTTGCGCTGCACGGGCTGTGCTTCGGCTGCTTCATCTTCGTCGCGTTCATGGTCGTCGACGAGGAGACCACGCCTGACGTCCGCGCCAGCGCGCAGAACCTCTTCAACCTCGTGATCATCGGCGTCGGCATCATCGTCGGCAGCTACGTCGCGACGGCGGTCGTGGGGAAATGGGCCGCGCTCGAAGGCGGCGGCATGGACTACACGAAGCTCTTCAGCGCGCCGATGTGGGCGGCCATCGCCTGCCTCGCGCTGCTGCTCGTCCTTTACCCTAGCCGTTCGCCGCGCCGCGGCGACATCAGCGCATGAAGTCACCTCTCACACGTTGTGTCGCGACCGGCAATGCGCTCGGCGGCACTGCGCTCGGCGTCGCTACGCTCGGGATCGCCGTGCTCGGGCTCGCCGTGCTCGGGCTCGGTTGCCGCTCTGCCCGCGACCTCAAGCTCGACCATTGGACCGGGCTCTACACGGGCGCCCCGGGGCAGCTCGAGCAGAACTTCAAGGGCTTCCAGCAGGACACCGTGCCGACGACTTGGCGCGCCGAGGGTGACGCGATCACGCTCGTGGGCTCGGGCGGCGGCGACCTCGTCACCCGTGAGGACTTCGAGGACTTCGAGCTCACGCTCGAATGGAAGATCGCGCCCCGCGGCAACAGCGGGATCATGTTCCATGTGTCGGAGGACCCGCAGTACTCCGAGACGTACTTCACCGGGCCCGAGATGCAGGTGCTCGACAACGCGCTGTTCGACGGTGACGTCGACATGTTGCATGCGGCGGGCGCGAACTATGCGCTGCACGCGCCGCCGGCGGACTACTCGTTGCCTGTCGGCGAGTGGAACCGGGCGCGGATCCGCGTCGAGGACGGGCGCGTTCAGCAGTGGCTGAACGGCCAGCTCTGTTGCGATTATGTCCTGGGCTCGGAGGACTGGAAGAAGCGCGTCACCGCCAGCAAGTTCGGCGCTATGCCGGGGTACGGCGTGCAGGGCCACGGGAAGATCGTCCTGCAGGACCACGGGGACCAGGTCTGGTATCGGAACATCGCGGTCAGCCGCCTCGACTGAGCGCTGCAGACCGGTTCACCAAATCAACACTCAACACCTTGAGGGGCCGATCGAGCCAGCGCCCGGTCGGCCCCTCGCTGCCTGCCACGACTGTCATGCGCGTCGCCATCACTTCGCGGGCCCGGATCACCCTCGCTTCGCTCGCCCTGGCCAAGGGGGCCGCCGTGCTCGCGACCCTCGTGCTCGCGACCCTTGTGCCCGCGACCCCTGTGCCCGCGACCCTCGTGTTAGGGGGCGTCGTCCTCGGGTCCCACGCCCTGGCTGCACCTCCGCGCGCCCAGGGCGCGGAGGGCGCGACCTTTCAAAGCGCGCTCGCGCAGGCGCGCGCGGCGTTCGAGCAAGGGCGCTTGCCCGAAGCCGAGCGCCTCGCGACGCGCGCGCTCGAGCGCGACCGGTGCGCGCCCGAGGCCTGGGCGCTGCGGGCCGCGGTCGCTGCGAAGCTGGGTGACCGAGACCTCGCGGTCTACGCGCTGCACACCGAGCTCGGGCTGCTCGTCGCGCAGAAGGCCAGCAAGGAGGTCATCGCAGCGCGGCGCGCGGCGCTCGTCGCGGACGACGCGCTCGAGGCGGACCTCTTCAGCCTGAAGGCGCGCTACATCGCGGACTTTGCTTCCTTGGCGGCGGACTACGAGAAAGCGAAGCGCCCGCACGGCGCGATCCGCGCTTGGAAGCAGGTCCTCGCGCTCGACCCCGAGTCCGCCGCTGCGACGGCGTCCATCGAGCGCATCGCGGCGCTGCCCGACCCGAGCCTCGCAGGCGACGCCAAGCCCGTCGACCTCTTCGCCGACGTCAGCGAGGACTGGATCCGCGAGCACGACAAGCAGCACGCCGAGTGGGAGAGCGCGGCGCGCGCCGAGCGCACGAACTACTTCACGGTCACGAACGCTGGCTACGAGGTCCTGATCCGTACGGCCGAGGCGATGGAGCAGATGGCGGCCTTCTACAAGGTCTTCTTCCGCTACGGGACCGAGGAGGACGGAGGCTCGGTGCCGCGCATCACGGTGCACGTCTTCAAGAGCCGCGACGAGTACTTGAAGAAGGGTTCGGCCCGCCCGTCGAGTGGTCCGCCGGCCACTTCACGGGCAGCCACGTCGAGTGTTACGTCGACAGCGCGGGCGGGTTCGAGGGCATGGTCGGCACGCTCTTCCACGAGGCCGCGCACCAGTACGTGTCGCTCGCGACAAACGCGGTCGGCTGGCTGAACGAGGGCCTCGCGTCGTTCTTCGAGGGCACGCGGATCCTGCCGAACGGCACGGTGCTGATGAACATGCCCGCGGACCACCGCCTCTTCCCGCTCGCCAAGCGCATGCGCGAGGGCTGGATGGCGAACGCGCAGGACGGCTACGACCCGAACGACTCGAAGTCGGAGCCCACGAAGGCGCCGACGATGCGGATCATCATCGAGAACCGCTATTCGTGGGGCCCGCCGTGGTACGCGCCGACGTGGGGGCTCGTGTACTTCTGCTACAACTTCCAGGACCCGCGCGACGGCCGCTTCGTCTATCGCGACGCCTTCTGGGAGTTCGTCCAGCGCTCGGGCGGTAAGACCGGCGATAGCGCGGTGAAGACCTTCGAGGAGGTCGTGCTGGCGAGCCCGCGCGCGCCGTACGACAAGGCGCTGGAGGGCTCGTTCTCCCTCCCGAAGACCGTCGAGGAGCTCGACGCCGTCTGGAAGGACTGGATCTTGAAGCTCGCGGACGAGCGCTCGGGGCGCCTCGACGAGCCGCGCCCGTACAAGCTGTGGGCGCGCGCCGCTGCCGGCGGCAAGGACTACGCGACGGCGCGTGAGCACTTTGAGAAGGGCCTCGTTGCGACGCCCGGCGACACGGAGCTGCTGCTCGACTTCGCCGACCTGCTCGCCGAGCGCTTCAAGGACACCGACCGCGCTGCGAAGCTCGTGCTGACCGCGCTGCAGGAGCTCGAGGCCGCGCCGGCCAAGAACGACGTCGAGATCGCGGCTGCCGAGAAGCGGCTCGAGAAGCTCGACCCGAACCGGAGGAGCGTGACGAAGGTCGTCGAGCGCCTGAAGCGCGACGTCGTGAGCCTCGTCGGGCGCTACCAGGCTGCGGGCCTGGACGCGATGGTGCAGGACCTCGCATGGCGCTTCGGGCGCGGGTTCGATGTGCCCGAGCTGTTCGCGCAGTACGAGGGCGCGGTGCGCGCTCGGGCTTCGAAGCCCGGCGCCTCGGAGCTCGCGATCTGGGAGCTCGCCTACGATGAGCGGACGCTCGAGGGTTGGCTGCCCGGCTCGGACGCGTTCCGGCCCGAGGGCGTCACGCTGGTCGCCAAGGGGCCCAGCTACGACCCCGATTCATTCACGTACCAGACGTTGACGCTCGATCGCTTGACGGCGGGCGACTTCTCGCTGGAGGCCGAGGTGTCGGCGCGGCGCGAAGGCGCGTCGTTCGCCGGCTTCCTCTTTGGCGAGAAGGGCAGCGGGCGCTTCCACGGCGCGCTCTTCCTGCCCGCGCGGGCCGCCAAGGAGGGCGCCGCGCGCACCGCCTGGGTCGACCTGATGACGAGCTTTGGCGGCAACGAGACGAAGGCGTGGCGCCACCTGCCCGTCGACGACGGCGAGCGCGAGGGCAGCAGCACGGGCGCCTGGAACACCATGCGCGTCGACGTCGTCGGCACGGACGTCGACCTGTGGTGGAACGGCGAGCTCCTGACCACGCACTCCTTCCCGGACCGCGACCTGCTCCTCGGGCGGCTGGGCCTCGTCGTCGGCAACGGGGAGGCGCGCTTCCGCAACGTGCGCTTCCTCGCGCGCGACCCCCGCGACCCCGCCGGTCGTATCCTGCGCCGCCTGCGCGTGGAGGCGCTCGCGGCGCGCGGCGAGCCGGTCGGCGGCAGCTACCAGGGCCTCGCGCCAGCGCTGCCGAGCGTCAAGCGCTGGGCGCAGGGGGAGTTCTCGGGCTTCGACAACGTGGGCCCGGTGCCGCAGCTGCTCGTGCTGTGGAGCATCGACCAGAACAACCTCGTGCCGATCGACGCGTGGCTGCGCAGCCTCGCGGAGACGTGGCGCGATGTCGGCTTGCGCATCGTGTCGATCACCTCGCCCAACGACGATGCGGCGCTCGACGCCTACCTGAAGACCCACCCGTTCCCCGGTGTCGTCGGCGTTGACTTGCGCCCGGACGGGACGGCGGGGATCGGCCAGACCTTCGACCGTTATTTCATCCGCCGGTTCAACCTGCCGCGCCTCCTGCTGATCGACGTCGACGGCCGCGTTGCGTGGGAGGGTGACCCGGGCTTCGCGATGGGGGAGACGTACTCAGAGCCGTACGACACGTACCTCGACGCGCCCCTCGCCGAGCTCGCAGAGAAGCGCAAGCTGCGGGCGCTCGCGGCGTGGCGCAAGCGCTGGGAGCGCGTCGGCGTGCCGGCGCTCGCGGCGGCGGACCTGGCGACGGCCCTGCCGTTGTTGCGCGACGCGCGCGCCTTTGACGCGTCGTTCGATCCCGCCGCGCGCGCCGCTGTGGCGCGCCTGGACCTCTTGGAGGCGGCGGCGTCCGACCTCGCGGCAACGGGCGAGGCCTACAGCGCCCAAGGCGCCGCGCCCGCGTTCCAGTTGTTCGTGAAGGAGTGGCTCCCGATCCTCGGGGTCGAGGTGCCCAAGGAGGCGAAGAAGGCGGTCGCCGCCGCGCTGAAGGACAAGTCGATCGCGCACTACGAGCGCGCGCTGAAGGGCGCGACGAAGGCCGGCAAGGCAGCGGACTTCATCACTGCGGTGACGGCCTACACGGCCGAGCTCGAGGGCCTCGAGGGGCTGTTCCCGGCCGAGCTGGCGTCGGACCTGCGCGCCGGGTTGGCGGCGAACGACACAGAGGCGCTCCGTGCGACGCTCGCTTCGGCTGCTGACCGCCCCCGCGCTTGGCTCGCGACGCGCCTCATCGGTGAGTGACCGCGATCGGTGAGTGACCGCCGCTGCTGGCGGCGGCGTCGTCACTCGCCGCCAGCCGAGCGGCGCTCCTGTGGCGCCGCGTCCGGGAGCCGCGGGAGGCGCAGCGCGCAGAGCCACAGCGGGCGGCGCCCCGTAGTCGGGGAGCCCACATCAAGCGCGGGACCAGGAACAGCGTTGCGGGAGCGATCGGTCGCGGAGGCAGCGGCAGAGCGGTCGCCCGTTTACGACGTATCCGAGCTCGTCCACGAGGCGCGGCACAGGGGCCTGACGTGGAAGGGACGGCTTGTTGTGGCCCGGGCGCGACAGCCAAGCGCGTGTCATTCGCTCTTGAAGTCGAAGCGGCGGGGGCGGCCGCCCTTCGCGTAGCCGATCGAGGCGGCGAGGGCACCCTCAGCCGCGAGCTCGTATTCGATGCGCTGCGGAAAGTCGTGGCGCGGGTTCTCGAACACAGCGCGTGTGCCGTCCAGCTCTGTGAGCACGAACTCGGTCGGCGGAGCGCCGCCGGGCTGCGCGACGTAGATCAGCCCGGCCTCGCGCTCGATGATGCGCAGGTATTCGAACGCGACCATCTTGCCGCGTGAGACCGTTCGCGACACGGCGAGCATCGCGCCGCCGAGCGGCTGGGTCCACCGTTCCTCGATCGACGTCGCACCCTCCGCACCCTTCGTGCCGACCCACGCGCCTGAGAGCCATGCCACGTCCTCGATCGCGGCCTTGGCCGGCGCGGGGAGCGCGATGTCCGGCGCATGGCGGTAGAGCGCGGTCGAGTCCAGCGCCGTAGGTGGCGCGACCGAAACGCGCGCGAGCAGCCCCTCGGGGGTGGGGCGCAACACGGTCCGGATGAGGCCGGTGCGTGACTGGTCCGACGCACGCATGAGCTCGATCTCGTACGTGAATGCGCCGTCCTTCCATCCGCCGTGGTAGCGCGCGATCGAGCCTTGCCGGGTGACGTCAGTGGGCGAGCCGTCGAGCGCGATACGTATCGGGCCGTCGCGGCGCATCAGGACGAGCGCATCGTCCTCGACGCGAAATACGACCTTCGAGCTCATGCTGGGCTGGTGCTCTTCGATGGGGCGCCCCTCGGTGCGATCCTCGACGTAGACCCATTCGCCGTCCAATGCCCGCAGTCCGTCGGCCTTCGTCGAGCGCGCGCCTGTGGTCAAGGTCGCCGAGGCCGCGCCGCAGATTGCGAGGATCGCCAGCGTTGTCGTGATCCAACTGTGCATGTGCATTGCCGTCTCCGTTCCAGCCTGCGCGGTCGCATCGGCGCCGCGGCGAGACCGAGCGCCCGCGGACGCTTACCCGGTGGTGGAGGATATCAGGCGGCGTCGTACGTGCGCCGTCCTCGCTGGGACGCCAGACACACGGGTCGATGGCCGCCGCACCGCCGGCCCCGGGGCCAAGTCGTCGCGCGGCGCCGAAGGCGCTGCTCGCTAGGTGCATACGCGGGGCTCGCTCGGCGCTCACGCGAGTGGGGGCGGTCCGTGCGCGATGACGTTCGATCCATGAACCTTCATGGGCAGCGCGTGGAACGCGAGTCCGCGTGTGCCTTGTCGTACCGCGCCCCGTGCCCCGTTGGCGCTTAGCGGTCCATGTCCAGTCCGGACACGTCCGCAGCGGACCAGGCGAAGCTGGTTCCCCTCGGCGACGACACGTCGGTCGTCGACCCGTGTCGCAACAGGGGGCCGCAACAGGGGCCCGCAACAGGGGCCCGCAACAGGGGCCGCGACAGGAGGGTCGGGCCGATGCTGGTCTGAATGTTGCGCACGGGAGCTCGCCGGCTTCGAGCCACGAGCCGATCGCCTGTCTCGTCCCGTTCGCCTCCGTGGGCGTCGATCGATGCGGCGACCTCCTGCTCGATCGCCGCCTGCAGCAGCCGCCTGGCCCCCTCCCTCGGCGGGCACGGCCCCGTTGCACTGTCAGCTTGCACTGTCAGCTTGCACTGTCAGCTTGCACTGCCAGCCTGCCCTGCCAGCCTGCCCTGGGCGGCTGGCGCGCGCAGGTCAACGCGCACGCAGCTCCCGCACTTTGGTCACGGCCGCGCGCGCGTCGAGGTTGTCGGGTTCGAGCGCGAGCGCGCGCTCCAGCGCGGCCTCGGCCTCGTCATAACGCCCGAGGCGGGCGAGGACCTTGCCGCGCGAGACGTGTGGCTCAGCGAGCGTCGGCGCGCCTACGGACGCATCGTTGTAGGCGTCGAGCGCGAGCTCCAGCTCGCCCGCCAGAGCCGCAGCCTCGCCGAGCGCCAGGAGGTTGCGCATCAGCTTACCCTCGATGCGCAGCGCCTCCTGCAGGGGCGCGATCGCCTCGCTCGGCCGGCCCCGCTGCGTGCGCGTCACCGCGAGGTTGTAGTGGCCGAGCGCATAGTCCGGGTCGGCGCGCACCGCCGACGCATACGCCTGCTCGGCGAGGTCGAGGCGCCCGAGCAGCACGTGTGCACGGCCGAGGCCCTCCCACGCCGGCGGGTCGCGCTCGAGCTGCGCCAACGACTCCTGGAACAGCGCTGCGGCCTCGCGATAGCGGTGCTCACTGAGCGCCAGCCGGCCATGCTCCACGAGCAGGCCCGGGAACGCCGGCTCGTCGACGGCGAGGTCCAACACGCGGCGCACATCGGCCAGCGGCGGCTCGCCACGGAAGATGCGCAAGAGCTCGCCGCGCGCGTCGAAGATCGCGAGGGCCACGTCGACGCCCCTTGCTTCCGCGTGCGCAACGTCGCCTGCGTCAGCGGCGCTGCTGCGCGGCTCGAAGGTCGCGCCGAAGCCCTCCGTGAGCCACGGCCGCGTCGCGACGAGGTCCGCCTCCGAGCGCCGCGCCGCAGCCTCGCCGCGCCACGCGCCGCCCGCGAGGACACGCGCAAAGCGCACGCGGCCTTCAGGGGCAGGCGCTGCGCCCGGCGCGCCCTCGGCGCCGGCGTCTGCCTCCAACTCAGCGAGCATCGGCCACGCCATGTGCCCTGGCCCGCCGACGCGCACGACCAACGGCCGGCCCGCTGCGAACGGCGCATCGAAGCCGCCGATCGCGCCCGCCAAGAGGGTGCCCGGCCGCGGCGCGCCGCCCTGCGGACGCGTGGCCTCCGGCCAGCGCGGCAGCGCCTGCGCCGCCGCCTCGGGCGCGCCCTGCACGAGGTCATAACGCGCATCGACCGCGAGCCCGCGCCACACGTCGCGCGTGCCGTCCGGCCAACGCACTTCGACCTCGTCGATCACGGTCGCCGCGCCCAGGCCGAAGTGCAGCTCGTGGTGCACCTGCGACTGGAACCCGTCGATCAACTTCACGACATCGCGCCGCGTGACGCCACCCGCGATGACTGTCGCGACCGCGCCCAGCGGCGGGTGCGTAAGGCCGCGCGCCGCGAGGTTCAACCGCACGAAGCGCTGCGGCGCGCTCTGGTTCTCGAGCAGCGCGAGCCCCTGCAGCGTCCAGAGCGCGAGGTCGAGGTCGCCGTCCCCGTCCATATCGAGCGGCGCAACGGCGCGCCCGTCATGGTCCGCGTCCGCGCCGAGGACATACGCGCCGTCGGGCAACGCGCCCGCTGCCGCGCCGAGGTTGACGTAGAGCCGATCGCGCTCGTAGCCGTTGAAGGAGCTGGGCTCGGCGCGCGAGAGGGTGCTGACCGCGCGCTCGCGGCGCTCCAACGCGCGGCCGTCCGCGACGACCTGGCGCCAGTAGTGCGTCTGGAAGTCGGGCTTGCCGCGGTCGTGGTGCGACGTGAAGCCGTTCGTGACGTAGAGGTCCTTGTCGCCGTCGTTGTCGAGGTCGAAGAACGAGCAGCCCCACGCCCAGCCCGCGTCGTTCACGCCCAGCGCGACGCCGCGCTCGGTCCACGGGGCGCCCGCCGCGCCTTCGGTGTACAGCATGTTCCCGCGCGCGATCGTCGCGACGGTCTCGCGCATGCGCGCCCCGAGGTCCGGCGCGATCGGCACGATGCGCATGCCCTCCGGCGACGACATGTTCGACACGTACAATGACCAGCGGCCCGAGTTGTCGTAGTCAGCCAGCGTCGCGCCCATCGTGTACGCCGGCACGCCGCCGAAGCCGAGCGCCTCGTCTGCGGTGAACCGGCCGGCGCCGTCGTTCCGCCACAGGACGTTCGGCCCGAAATCGTTGCCCTCGAAGAGGTCCGTGTCACCGTCAGCGTCGAAGTCGAACGCCGTCGCGACATAGGTGTAGCGCGTGCCCGTGATGCCGCGCGCGTCCGACTCTTCAGAGAAGCGCAAGCCGCCGAGGTTCACCGCGAGGTGGTTGTCGGCGCCGTCCGTCGCGTCGACGGTGTTGTAGTCGTCGCCGCGCGACGTCGAGCTGCCGTAGACCGCGAAGAAGAGGTCCAGGTCGCCGTCGCCCTCGAGGTCGAAGGGCACGATCGTCTGGATCGCGAGGCGCCGCAGGCCGACGGGGTTCGGCAGCGCAAACGCGCGCGGGACGTGCTCCCACGGGCCGCCGGCGCTGCGCCGCGTCCACAGGCCGACAAACGCGCGGTCGCCCTCGTAGCCCGTCGGCCGCGAGCCCACGAGCTCTTCGCGCTCGTCGCCGTCGAGGTCGACGTACAGGAAGAGCGCCGGGCGTTCGTCCGCGCTCACTGGGGGCAACGGCTCGGGCACGAAGCCGCCGCGGCCGTCGTTGCGGTACAGCACGCTGAACTCACCGGCGCGCGCCGCGAGCACGTCGGGGAAGCCGTCGCGGTCGAAGTCGACGACGGACAGGCCGCCGAGCGCCAGCGTGCGGTGCTGGTCCACGAAGTCCTGGCCCAATTGGCGGTTGCGCTCTGACTCGCCCCACGTGAAGCCGACCTCGCGCGCGACGTCGCGGAACCGCGGCGTGCCCTCCAAGAGGGTCCCCTCGAGCAGCTCCAGGCCCTCGAGCTGCCACTTGGGCTCCGCGCTGCCGTCGGCCGCGAGCAGGCGCGCGCGCACGCCGACGTAGAGCCGCACGTCGACGCGCGCGTCCGGCTCCGCGCGCGCGCCGGGCGCCGTCGGCGTCACCGAGCGCAGGCCGGCCCAGCGCAGGCGCAGGCGCGCGTAGGCGGCCGTCGGGTCCTCGGCGTCGAGCTCGAAGCGCTCCGCGTGGACTTCGAGGCGCTCGTGGCGCTCCCAGCCACCGACGAGGTCGACGAGGCGGTCCAAAGCCCCGCTCGCGTCGAGCGTGGCCCCGCCCGGCGCGAGGTCGATGCGCTCGACGGGGCCGTCGTGGCGCTGGGCTGTGCGCACGTCGTCGAGCTTCGCGTGGAAGCCCGGCGCAAGGAACGCGTTCGGCGCGGCGCGCTCGGCGCCGGCGAGGGGGCCGACGAAGCGCTCGAGCACCGCGCGCTCCAGGGTCTCCGCGGCGGCTTCGGAGCGCGGGAGGTCCGAGATGGCGCGCGCGGGCGCGGCGACCGCAGCGGGCTTACTCGCGCCGCCGAGCGCGGGCCAAGACCGTTCGCCGTCGCGCAGGGCGATGACCAAGGCGACCACCCCGATGGCCACCGCGACGAGCCCGAGCGCGCGCGCGCGCCCCTGGCGCAGCGCGCGGCGTTGTGGTGCTCGGACTCTGGCGCTTGGCTCGGTCATCGGGGATAGGGCGGAGTTGCGCGGTCCGCGCCCTCGGGCGGCGTAGACTCACGGCGATGGGACCCCTGACGATGGTAACGGAGCGCGCGCGGGCTCGGGCCGCGTGGGCGCTCGTCTTGCTCGCGCCGTTCACGGTCGCGTGCCGCGACCTCGCCTCGAACCGCAGCGTTGCGCCGCCCGGGAACCAGGCCCGCCCTGGGCTGCGCCCCGAGGACCCGAAGGGGTCCGCGAACGTTGCGACGGGCGTGCCGATCCCGGAGCGCCACACGCAGGTCGCCAAGCCCACGCCCGCCGTCCCCGACGACACCATCGTCCCCCCTCAGCCGCCCGGGCCGTCGCTGCAGGCGCTGCGCCGCGAGGCCAACCGCGTCGTCGATGATTGGCACGCCGCGGCCGCGGTCGGCGACGCCGCGCGGTACATCGGCCACATGGCGGACGACGCCGTGTTCATGGGGACCGACGCGAGCGAGCGCTGGGACCTCGCCGCCTTTCGCATCTACGTCGACCAGTACATGCAGCCGGGCAAAGGGTGGGTGTACGTCCCGACCGAGCGTGTCGTCGTCATCCCCGAGGACTCCGAGATCGCTTGGTTCGACGAGCGGCTCGCGAACGACGGCTACGGCGAGCTGCGCGGCACGGGGTCCTGCGCCGCGACGAGGACTCGTGGCGCATCGTGCACTACAGCATGACCTTCACGGTCCCGAACGCCGTCGCGCGCGACGTCGTGTCGTTGATCCGCAACCCGTGAGTTCGGCTTCGCGCGCCGAGGGCGCGAGCCGTGAGTGGGTCCGGCGGTGCAGCCACCAGGTCTGCACGACGCTGGCGATCGAGAAGGTCGCGACCGTCCAGTAGACGCCGGGCCAGTGGCACACGCCGCGCCCTGCCAGCACGATGCCGAGCTGTAGGAGGCCGAGCGACAATGCGAAGTAGAGCACCACGGCCTCGGTGATCGGCCGCGTCGTGCGGCGGTGCACGAGGAGGCCCTGGTACCAGCTCTGCGCGACCTGCGTCGCCGGCATGACCAGCGCTAAGAGCGCGCCGCCGCGCGCGAGCTCGGCGACGCTCGGCGGCAAGTGCTGCGCGTGGTCGAACCAATACGCGCCCAGCGGCGTCGCGGCGACGAGCGCCAGTGCGGCGACCGTGCCGCCCGCGAGCCATAGGGCAAAGCGCCTCAGCGCCGCGAGCCCGCCCGACAGGCCGGCCAGCGTCACGACGACCTCGTTGAAGGCCATCCCGACGCTGCGCGAGAGGAAGACGAGCGCGTGCACCGGGCCCCACGCCGCGACGGACTCGAGGTCGCGCGGCATACGGTTCATCGACGCTGCGCCGATCGGCTGGATGAAGAGCGTGATCAGGGGCGTCAGCGCGAGCGGCCCATAGAACCTGACGAAGCCCGCGCGTGTCAGCGGCTCGCCCAGCGGCGTCGCGCGGAGCCTCGGCCGCACCAACGTCGCACAGCCGTGCGCGTAGAGCGCCTCCGCGATGACCCCGGCGCACACGCCGAGGGCCGCGACGACCACGCCATCGAGCGCCCCGTAGCGCGAGAGCCCGTACAGGACGCTCGCCGTCGTGACGAGCCGCACGAGCGTCCCTCGCCCGACGTCGCCCGAGCGCTCGTACCGGATCAAGAGCCCTTGCTGGTAGCGCCGCCAGCCGATCGCGAACGTCCAGGGCAGCATCAACATCAGCCCGAGGCGCGCGGCGTCGAGCACCTCGGGGCGAGAGGCCAAGAGGTCCCCCGCGACGAAGTCGTACAGCGGCGTGAACGCGATCAGCGCGTGCAGCGCCGTCAGCGCCAGCCCGAGGACCAGCGTGAAGCGACCGACCTGCGCGTAGCGCCGCGCGTCGGTGGAGAGCGCCGTCGACGCGGCCAGGATCATGATGATCGGCGCCTCGACCGCGAGGCTCACCGGGAACACGACCGAGCTCCACGAGGCGAGCTGGATGGTCGGGTCCGCGAGGCCCGAGATCGCGCGGATCACGAGCACCGGCTCGCACGCCATCAGGAGCCAGCTCGCCCCGAGCGGCAGCCAGAGCCGCAGCACGCGGCGGCCATCGACCGCGACGCGCGACGAGGCCGCCGCTGCGTCAGCAGCGGCGGCCTCGTGCGTGCCCTCGGGCGCTCCCGCACGCTCGAGGCGGCGGTCAGTCACCGCCGCCGGGTGCGCCGGCTCCGATCGCGCCAGGGTCCGATCCTGTCGGCTCCATCACGGCCGGCTCCGTCACGCCCGGCTCCGATGCGCCCGGCTCCGATGCGCCCGGCTCCGATGCGCCCGGCGTCGAGTCCGAGGGCAGGCCGCCCGCGTCGTCGATCGGCGCGGCGTCCCCGCCCTCGAGCGCGGGCTCCGGCAGCGGCGCGAGGACGTCCTCGAGCTTCATCTTGAACGCGTTGGCCTTCCACGACGGCACGTTGAAGACCCAGCCGCTGACCTTGGCGTTGATCTTCTGCGCCTCGCTCGCGAGCTCCTCCGGCGTCGGGCCCGCCGGCTTCGGCGGCGCCTCGGCTGCGGGGTCGCCTTCGCCCGTCAGCGCATTGGCGACGTCCGAGACGTCGACCGCTGGCGTGGGGGGGCCGGCCGGTTCCGACACGGCGCCGGGACGCGTCCCCGCGTCGACGACCTCGGCGCGGAACCGGGTCCACGTCTTGCCCTCCTTGTCGATCGACTCCGCCGTGACCTTCAGGCCGTCGAAGGTCCAGAAGCTCGTCGTCACTTCGGCCGCCGCCGGCCACTCGAAGCCTGCCGCGCTCGCGACGTCGTCGAAGCGCAAGCCGGTCAACGCGTTGACCGCCTGCGACGTGCCCAGGGGCGTCTTCGCCTCGCGGCCGTCGGGGACCGTCAGCGGCTTCATCTCGAACTCGTCCTTCGTCGCGCGGCTCAGCGTCAGCGCGTCGCCTTCCGGGCGCGCGTACTCCGCGGCCGCGACGCGGTCGCGTGGCACGTCGAAGATGACCTGGTCCAGCCAGCGCAGCGGGCTCGTGTCGAACGCGAGCTTGCCTGCCGCGAGCCAGGCGCTCGAGTCGCCCGAGACGCGCACGTAGGTCTCCTCGTCGGCGCGCACGGGGCCCGTCGCCGAGCCCTTTCCGAAGCGCCGCTTGCCGACGATGACCCGCGTGATCTCGTCGCCCTTCGCGTCCAGCAGCACCACTGCGCGCGACTCCGAACCCTCTGCGTCCGGCTCCTGGACGCCGAGCTGCTCGAAGCCCGACGGTGACGCCGTCTTCTGCTCGATACGCCGCGCGCGGCGCAGCTCGATCAGAAGCTGGCGCAGCTTCGCGCCGTCAGCGGGGTAGCCCGCCTTCTCCTTGACGAGCCAGTCGTCGCCGGACTTCTCGAGGGTGAACGGCGCGTCGCCGCCTTCGATGCGGACCGCGGCGACGTCATTGAGCCGCTTCTCCAAGACCGGCACGAGCTCCGTCGAGCCGGCCGCGTCGCTGCCCTTGTCCTGGTTGGACAAGAACACGCCTAGGCCGAGGGACGCGACGGCGATCAAGCCGACGACTTGCAGGGTTCGAGCGCTCATCACTTCCTCCGGGTGGCCAAGAAGTAGGTGCCGACGGCCATAAGCAGGATCAGCGGCACGGCGAGGGTGTTCAAGAACTTCAGCTGCGTGCCCAGGGCATCGATGTCGGTGCGCAGCTCACGCTTCACTTTCCGGAGCTGCTTGCGGGTCGCGAGCTGCTTCTCACGGAACGACTCGACCATCTTCTCTTGCTCTGGCGAGAGGAAGAGCGCCTGGCTCGGGTCCTTCTGCTTCTGCAGCTCGTTCAACTGGGCCTCCGTTTCGCGCAGGTCGGCCTCCAGGCGGTCCTCCTCGGCGCGGAACTTGTCTTGGGCGATCTGGGCCAGCTCGTCCTTGCGCGTGAACGGCCGGCGATAGTCCGCCCGCGAGCGCAGGGAGATCAGGTCCGAGGACCCCGTCATGTTCTCGAGCGCGCCGACGAGGAGCGCGGCGTTGTCCGCCGTCGGCATGTAGCCGCGGTTGCCGAAGAAGTCCTGCGTCGGCCGCGCCCAGACCGCGTCGTACAGCATGTCCGCGTCCGCGATGACGATGGCGTTGAACGGCTCGGTCGACTCGGCGAGGTGCGCGGGCTCGGCGCCCGGGTCCTCGGTCGCGTCGTCCGCGCTGGCCTCGCCGCTCGCCTCGTCCGCCTTCTTGGGCGGGCCGTCCTGGAAGGCGCTGCGCACCGTGCCCGTGATGCGCACCGCGAGCGGGATCTTCACCGCGCCCGAGGCGAACGACTCATTGATGACGACCGGATCGGGCTCCGGCAGGAAGCGCATGGTGTCGATCGTGCCTCCGGTCTCGGTCGTCTCGAGGATCGTCTCGATCGTGACCCCCTCCGGCTTGTCGGCGCGCACTTGGAGCGCTCCCGGCAGCAGCATCCGGATCTTCGTCAGCGACTGCGTGACGATGTCCTGCTTGCCGAACTGGTCCGGGCCGAGCTCGATGAACGGCGGGAACGGCACGGGGATCCGCGACTTGTCGGGCACTTGAAGCGCGAGCGCGCGGTCACCCGCGACGACGCTCGGCCTCAGCTCGATGCCCCAGCCCTTCATCATCTCGTCGACCTCGGACGCGAGCTGCGCCTCGAAGGCGGCGGTGGGTGAGCTGCCCCGGCGGCTCGGGTCGAACTCCGCGAAGGGGTCGACAAACGCGACGACCTTGCCGCCGCGCAGGCACCACTGGTCGATCGCGTACTGCGCGTCGACCGAGAGGCCCTTCGGGTGGATCATCAGGAGCGTCGTGATGTCGGCCGGGACCTCGGTCAGCGTTGCGCCGTCGAGCGTGCGCACCTCGAAGCGCCGCTCCAGCACGTCCATGATCGGCCACGGGGGCGTCTGTTGCGGCTGGCCGAACTGGTCGGGCTGACTGCCCCCAGAGACCGGGAAGCTCGTCAGCAGCCCGACGACGGGCAGCTTCGGGTTGGCGAGGCGGTCGATCAGCTCGGACAGTTGGTACTCGAGCTGCGACTCCTTGCTCGGGTCGAGGACCGGGATGACCTCCTCTTTGTCAGTGAGGTTCGTCCCGACGAGGCCGAAGTAGAACATGTCCCCTGCGGCGTTCACCGGGGCGCCCTGGATGCCGAAGCCGACCGCGCGGTCTTCGTCCTCCGAGAAGGGCAGCGGGTCGATGAGCGACAGTTCGAGCTTGCCGTGGGCCGCGGCGACGTAGCTGCGCAGCATGTCCTCGACGCGGCGGTGATAGTCGATCAGGACAGGGTTGTCCTCGACGAGGCTCTTCGAGAAGTAGAGCCTGATCTTGATCGGGTCCTCGAGCTTGCCGACGAGCGACTTGGTGCCGTCGGAGAGCGTGTACAGCTTCTGCTCGGTCAGGTCGAGCCGCAGCGGGCGCAGGATCGGGCCTGCGAGCGCGTTGATGCCCAGCAGCAGGAGGGCGCCGACGCCGAGCCCGAGCGCGAGATTCGTGCTTTGCTTCGTCATGGTGTGGTTCCTTCGAGCTCAGCTGGCCTTGCGGTCTTCGACGATCAGGGCGTTGGCGAACAGGAAGAGCGCCATCACCGAGAGGAAGAACACGATGTCGCGCGCCGAGATCACGCCGCGCGTGATCTGCTCGAAGTGCGACTGGAACGAGAAGTTGCACCTGGTCCACGAGCCACGCCGGCGCCCATGCGAGGGCGTCGAGCACCGCGGAGTAACCGCGAGGACGAACGGAGGCAGGTGGTGAACGACAGGACAAACGCCGTGACTGGTTCCTTCGACAGCGCGGACCGCCGCCGAGCCGATCGCAGACGCGCCAGCCATCAAGAAGCTGCCGACGTAGCTCGCGAGGATGACGCCGTGGTCCGGGTCGCCGAGGAGGACGACCACCAGTTGGTCATGGTGAGGGCCAGCGACGCCGCAGAGCACCGGCGAGGAACTTGCCGACGACCGCGCCGACCATCGGAGATCGGCGGCGTCAAAGGCAGCTCGATCGTGCCGCTGCGGCCTCTTCCGGCCCACAGGCGCATCGAGCGCCGGGATCGAAGGTAGAGCCACAGGTGGAGAAGACGAAGAAGCGCTGCAGGTCCGCTTGGCCGGACTCGTAGAACATCATGACGACCAGGTGAAGAAGACGCCCGGGAAGGATCGGAAGATGATCAGGAAGACAAACGCGACGGGCGTCGTGAAGTAGCCCACAGGCTCGCGCTTGAAGACGGTCCAGGTGCCTTGCATCACGCCACCCCCTGGGCCGCTGTGCCGCTGGTTCTGGCTCTCGCCGAGCGTGATCTCACGGAAGACGTCGTCCATCCGGCCGCGCTCGACGCTGAGGTCGACGAGGTCCCAGCCGGCGGATTGGACCTAGCCTCGCGGACCGCGTTGAAGGGCTCGCGCGCCCTCGACGGGCAGGACGAGGAAGCGCGAGACGCCAGCCTCGGCCTGCAACTCCTCGACCGCTGCGACCGCTCAAGCTGGCCAGGCGGGCGCGGCCGCCGCTGCAACCGTCTCCGCCACCTTGGACCGCGACCTCGGTGACGACCGCGCCGTGGTAGCGCGAGCGCTTGCGCAGGTCGACGGGCAGCCCGTCGAACAGGAGCTGGCCGCGGGCGATGATCGCGCGTGTGCACGGCCTCGACCTCTTCGAGGATGTCGCGTCGAGAGGATGATCACCTTGCCGGCCCGCCATCTCGCGGATGAGGCCGCGCCGCGCACGTGCTCCTTCTGGTTCGGGTCCGAAAGGCCGTCCGTCGGCTCGTCCAGGATCAGCACCGGCGGGTCGTGCAGGATCGCGGCGGCGAGGCCGGCGCGGCGCTTGAAGCCTTCACCCTGACCAGCGTCTCGAGGCGCTGGTCGAGCACAGCGTCGAGGAACCGACGTCGGATGGCGTCCGCGATCCGCTCGCGGCGCCGGCTTCACGTGGATCCCGCGCGCGTCCGCGATGAACGCGAGGAGCGAGCGCGGCGTCATGTCGGGGTAGAGCGGCGCGCCCTCGGGCAGGTACCCGATCAGCGCCTTCGCGGCGAGCGCGTCCGTCGTGACGTCGTGCCCGTTGACGAGCACGGTGCCTGAGGTCGGCGAGAGGAAGCCGGTGACCATCTTCATGGTCGTGGACTTCCCGGCGCCGTTCGGGCCGAGGAAGCCCAAGACCTCTCCAGGTTGAACCTTGAAGGAGAGGTCGTTCACGGCGGTCGCCGCCCCGAAACGCTTGGTCAGATTCCTGATCTCGATCATCGGAGCGATGCTTCGGGAGGAAGGCTGGTGAGGGGAGGGAGCAAGAGTGAGGCAAAGGGAATACAGGAACCGACCCGCCCCGGCAAGGGCGGGGGGACCTGCGTGCGCGTCCTCCTCCGAGGGCGCCGCGGCGCTACGGGGCAAGGGGCGCAGAGTTGGAGTGGCCTCCTAGAAAAACGCTGGTGCGTCACGCCCCCGTGCCCGGCGGCGCCGCGCGCCCTGCGCCCGTGGGGAAGCGGCATCGAGCTGTGGCCAAAGGACGCGCCCCGTCGGTCGGGCGATGGGGCTCAGAGCGCTGCCCGGAGGCCGAGGGCTTGGGACACATGGGCCTCGTCCAGGCGCTCGTCCCCCGCGAGGTCTGCGACCGTCCGCGCGACGCGGCGCACAGCCTGGAGCGCGCGCGACGAGAGCGCGCGCCGGTCGACGGCGAGCTCCAAGAGCCGCAGCGCGCCGCGCTCCATCGGGGCAAGTCGATCGAGCTCGTCCCCGCTCAGCGCCGCGTTCGCGCCCGCTTGGCCGCGCGCTCGCTGCGCCCGTCGCGCGGCCGCGACCCGCGCGGCAACGGCGAGCCCCGAACGCTCGGGCGGCGGGGGCGGCGCAGCGACGAGGTCGCCCGGCGGCGCCGCCTCCAAGCACACCCGCAGGTCGATCCGATCGAGCATCGGCCCCGAGATGCGTCCGCGGTAGCGACGCACCGCAAACGGCGGGCAGACACACGCGACCCGCGGGTCGCCCTGGTGCCCGCAGGGACAGGGGTTCATCGCGGCAACGAGCTGCGCCCGCGCGGGCAGTGACGCTCGGTGGGTGGCGCGCGCGAGGTGGACGATGCCCTCCTCGAGCGGCTGGCGGAGCGCCTCGAGCGCCTCGCGCGAGAACTCGGGGAGCTCGTCGAGGAACAGCACCCCCTGGTGGGCCAGGGTCAGCTCGCCAGGCACGAGCGGCGCGCCGCCGCCGACGAGGCCCGCGAAGCTCGTGGTGTGGTGGGGGGCGCGGAACGGGCGGCGCCGCGCGAGGCCCCGGGGCCAGCGCCCAGCGGCGGAGAGGACCTGGGTGATCTCAATGCGCTCGTCCAATGTCGGCTCGGGTAGGAGCCCAGGCAGCCGCCGCGCGAGCATCGACTTGCCCGCGCCCGGCGGCCCGACGAAGAGCAGCGCGTGGCCGCCTGCGGCCGCGATCTCGAGGGCCAGCTTGCCGACCGCCTGGCCGCGGACCTCGTCGAGCTGCGCGGCCTCCGGCCTCGGCAGCGCCTCGTCTGGGGGCGGCTTCAGCGCCGGCGCGGCGTCGGGCGCGCCGGTCAAGAGCCCGAAGACCTCCGCGAGGTCCCGCGCGCCATGGGCGGCGATCCCGGCCAGGCACGCGGCCTCCGCCGCAGTCTCGAGCGGCGCGATGACGCGCGCGAGCCCGAGGCGCCGCGCCTCCACTGCGGCGGCGAGGCCCCCAGGCACGGCGTGCAGGCGCCCGTCGATGCCGACCTCGCCGAGGAAGAGCGCGTCGTCGAGGCTCTCGGGCGCGAGGTGTCCCGCCGCGACCGCCGACGCGAGCACCAGCGCGAGGTCGAGCGCCTCACCCGACTTCTTCCGCGCCGCGGGCACGAGGTTCAGGTAGAGCCGCCCCGGACCGAGCCGCGCCCGTGTCGCGGCGAGCGCGCACAGGAGCTTGCCGCGGCTCTCGCGCAGCACGGGGTCTGGGAGCCCCGTCAGGATCACGTCGGTCGAGAGGGGGTCGTCGCGGGCGACGAAGCTCGCCTCGACCGTCACCGCGAACGCGCCAGCTCCCTCGAGCGACGCACCATACGCACGCACCGTCAGCATGCCGCGTAGACTGGGCCGCCCTGCGTTCGGTTGCGGCGCGACCGCGAAGTTCGCGTCGCGCCCCCTCGGCCAGCACCCCATGCACAGCTACTACGACCCCGCCGACCTGGCGAAGTTCCCAAAGATCGCCGAGCACGCGTCGGCCCTCGGCCAGAAGTTCTTCGACTGGTACGGCGCCGTCTTCGCCGACGGCGCGCTGACCGCGCGCGAGAAGTCGCTCATCGCGCTGGGCGTCGCGCACGCCGTCCAGTGCCCGTATTGCATCGACGCCTACACGAAGGACGCGCTGGAGAAGGGCTGCGACGTCGAGCAACTGACCGAGGTCGTCCACGTCTCCGCCGCGATCAAGGGCGGCGCCGCGCTCGTGCACGGCGTCCAGATGCGCAACGTGGCCGACGGCCTCTCGATGGGATGAGCGACGGCGCCTCCATCCAGGTCCGCCCGACGCTCGCGCGCTCGGGCTCGCCGCTCGCGGACCCGCGGGCCCAGGTGGCCGCCTTGCAGGGGCTCTCGCTGGCGGGCGGGGCACGCGCGGACTTCGACGCGTGCGTCGCTGCGGCGGGCCTCGGGCCGCTCTCTGCGGCGGGGCTGCAGGTGCTGCAGGTCAACCTCGGCAAGCGCTGCAACCAGACCTGTGTGCATTGCCACGTCGACGCCGGCCCCGATCGTACGGAGTCGATGCCGCACGACGTCGCGGCGCGCTGCATCGAGGTCCTGCGCCAGACCTCGATCGGGACGCTCGATATCACGGGCGGCGCGCCGGAGCTCTCGCCCGAGTTCGAGTTCCTCGTGCGCGAGGCGCGCGCGCTCGGGCGGCACGTCATGGACCGTTGCAACTTGACGATCCTGTTGACGAAGCCCTACGCGCACCTCGTCGACTTCCTCGCCGCGCACGAGGTCGAGGTCGTGTGCTCCCTGCCGCACTATCGCAAGCTCGGCACGGACCGGCAGCGCGGCGACGGGGTCTTCGACGCCTCGATCGAGGCGCTGCAGCGCCTGAACGCGCGGGGTTATGGCCGCGATCCTCTGCTGCGGTTGACGATCGTCACGAACCCCGTCGGCGCGTTCTTGCCCGCTGGCCAGGCGTCGCTCGAGGCGGAATGGAAGCGCGAGCTGCGGCGCCTCCACGGCGTCGAGTTCCACCAGCTGCACACTATCACGAACATGCCGATCAGCCGCTACCTCGAGTGGCTGCAGGCGAGCGGCAACTTGGAGGCCTACATGCAGCGCCTCGTCGACGCGTTCAACCCCGCCGCAGCCGCCGGTGTGATGTGCCGCACGATGGTGTCGGTGGGCTGGGACGGCCGGCTCTACGACTGCGACTTCAACCAGATGTTGGGCCTCGAGGCCGGGTTCGGCGCGCCGCGCACGATCCAGGACTTCGACCTCGCCGCCTTAGAGGGGCGCCGGATCGTCACCGGGCGGCACTGCTTCGGTTGCACCGCCGGCGCCGGCTCGTCCTGCGGCGGACAGCTCGCCTGATCGAGCGCGCTCTGGGGGGGGCTTGGCGCGGCGCTGTTGTCGCGGCCCTTGAGTGGGGCCCTTGAGAGGGACCCTGTAGAGGGGCGCAATTGAGGGACCCTGTAGAGGGACCCTGTAGAGGGACCCTGTAGAGCGACCCTGTAGAGCGACCCTGTAGAGGGGCCACATTGGGGCGATCGCGGGCCGCGCTGGATCGGCTATCCTGGCCGGCCATGCGCATCCCGATCGCACTCACCGCCCTCGCCTTTGCCCTGATCCTGACGCTCGCGGCCTGTCGCTCGGGCAGCAAGCCGATGCCGGAGGAGCTTGCGCAGCTCTCGATCGGCCAGCACATCGTCGTCGCGGGCGAGCGTGTCTACGTCGGCGCGCCCGTCATCCTGTGGGACGACCCGAACGGCTATGACGCGTACCAAACGACGCTGCACTTCGGGCCGGCGGCCGAAGGGGCCACGACCCCGGCGGACGGCGAGCTGCGGTACAAACCCGGCCGCACGGACCCGGACGGCAATGTGCGCGTCGCCCACGGCTCGAACGACCTGCTCGCGCTCCAGGGCGCTGTCGACATGTTCGTCGTGCACTACGACGTGTGCGGGATCTCGAAGCAGTGCTTCAAGGTGCTGCAGGACCGGCGCGGGCTCTCCGTGCAGTTCATGATCGACATCGACGGGACCATCTACCAGACGATGGACCTCGTCGACACCGCGTGGCACGCCAGGCAAGTGAACTGGCGTTCGGTCGGCGTTGAGATGGCGAACATCGGCAGCTATGCGCTGACGGACAAGCAGGGGCTCGAGACGCTCGAGTCTTGGTACCCGAAGGACGACGAAGGGCACTACTTGAAGATCCCGAAGAGCCTCGGGGACCCGCTCTTGCGCGTGCCGGCGTATGTCGGTCGCCCGGCGCGGCCCGAGCGCATCGTCGGCCCGATGCAGGGCTCGCTGCGCGCGCAGTACGACTACACGCCGGAGCAATACGACTCCCTCGTGCGCCTGACCGCGACCTTGTGCAAGACGCTGCCGCGCATCGAGCCCGACGCGCCGCGCGACGCGGCGGGGCGTGTCCTGACGGCGCGCATGCCGGAGGAGCAGGAGGCCGGCTTCCGCGGCATCGTCGGACACCACCACGTCTCCGAGCAGAAGCAGGACCCGGGCCCGGCGTTCGACTGGGAGGTCTTCCTGGCGCGCGTGAAGGCGCGGCTGAGCGCTCGCTAGGAGCCTCGCCCCGGCGCCCGCGTTCCGCGCCGCTACCGGCTGCGCTGCTCGAGCTCGTCGCGGATGCGGCGCAGCTCGATCAGCACCTCGCGCAGCGTGCGGTGCATCTCGAGCGCCCACGTGTAGAACGCGACGGCGCCGAGGGCGGCGACCACGATCGCGAGGACTTCCCATGAGGTCATCGCGCGTCGCCTCCTTGTTCAACGCCTAGGGCGCCGCTCGAGAGCGCGCGGCGCAACACGCCGTCTGCGCCCTGCAGCGCAGCGCGGGCCGCCGCTGCGTCGAGCCCGCGCTTGGCCATCACGACCGCGACCTTGACCTTGCCGTCCGCGTCGTCGAGCAGCGCGAGCGCGCGCTCGCGGGTCACCTCGCCGAGCTCCTGCACGAGCCGCGCGCCCCGGTCGACCAGCTTGATGTTCGCCTTGGTGTCGACGTCGACCATGCGGTTCCCGTGGACCTTGCCGAGGCGCACCATCGCGAGGGTGCTGAGCGTGTTGAGCGCCAGCTTCGTCACGGTGCCGGCCTTCATGCGTGTGGAGCCTTGCAGCACTTCAGGGCCGACGAGCAGGCGCACCGAGACGTCTGCGTCATCGGGCACTTGGTCGAGCGGGACACACGCGATGAACCCGGTCGCAGCGCCGACGCCGCGCGCCGCCGCGAGCGCGCCGTGCACGTAGGGCGTCGTGCCTCCGGCGGCGATCCCGACGACGCAGTCCGTCGCCGCGACGCCGCGTGTGACGAGGTCCCGCGCGCCTTGCTCGCGGTCGTCTTCGGCGCCCTCGACGGCGTTGGTCAGCGCGACCTCGCCGCCGGCGATCACGCCCTGGACGAGCGTCTTCGGCACGCCGAACGTCGGCGGGCACTCCGACGCATCGAGCACGCCGAGCCGCCCGCTCGTGCCGGCGCCGACGTAGAACAGGCGGCCGCCGCGCGCGAGGCGCTCCGCGGCGAGGTCGACGAGCTGCGCGAGCTCGACGCGCGCGCCCTCGAGCGCCGTGATGACCCGCGCGTCCTCGGCGCGCATCAGGTCGACGGCGTCGAGCGTCGCGAGCGTGTCGAGCGCGGCGCTGGCTGGGTTCGAGCCTTCGGTGGCCAGGTGGCCCCGGTTCGGGACTTCGCGCGTCATGCTTCTGCCTCGGGGCTCTGGGTGGACTCGGCGCTCCGGCGCGCCCTGCGTTCGCCGGGCTCCCACATGCGACCCCCGCCGAGCGAGAGGCCGCCGTCGATCGTAATGTTCGCGCCAGTGACGTAGCGGCACGCGTCCGAGCACAGCCAGAGCCCTTGCGCGGCGACCTCATCGCGCTCTGCGAAGCGCTTCATGGGGACGCTCTCGCGGATGCGGGCTTCGACGGCGTCGCTGGGCCAGAGGTTCGCCTTTGCGCCATCCGACGTGAACGGGCCCGGCGCGATCGTATTGACGCGCACGCCGTCCGTGGCCCACTCGACCGCGAGCGACTTCGACAATGCGAGCACGCCGGCCTTGGCGCTGGCGCTGTGGGCGACGCCGGCCATGCCCGTCCAGGCGTAGGTCGCGATGATGTTCAGGAGCGCTCCGCCGCCGCCGCGGCGCATGTGCCGCCCCGCGTGCTTCGAGCAATAGAAGGTGCCGTCGAGCACGATCCCGAGGACCGCGCGCCAGGCGTTGGCGCTCATCCGCTCGGCAGGGCACACGAAGTTGCCGGCGGCGTTGTTGACGAGCACATCGAGGCGGCCATGGCGGGCGGCGACGCCGTCGAAGAAGGCGCGCACTGCGGGCTCTTCGCGCACATCGAGGGCCTCGGCCTCGACGCTCCACCCGCGGGCGCGCGCCTCGTCGAGGAGCGGCCCGTGGTGGTCTTGGGAGCGTGAGGCGATGACGACGGTCGCGCCGAGGTCTGCGAAGCCGCGGCTCAGCTCGAGGCCCAGGCCCGTCCCGCCGCCCGTGACGACGACGACCTGGCCCGTGAACGCGCCCGCGGGGAGCCAGCGCGCGGCAGTGGGTGAGGCATGCATCGCCTGAGCCTACGCGAGGCGCGTGGGGCGGGGCCACCTGGGGGGCGACTGGGCGCGTCGGGAATCCGCGCGTGGCCCCCGGCCGCCCCTTCGGATATCTTGCTCGCCCTCGGAAGAGAACCATGCAAATCCTCGACAGCTACGTGTGCGGCGCCTGGAAGCAGGGCGCAGGGCAGGGATCGGACCTCACCAATCCGACGACCAACGCCGTGATCGCCCGGACCTCCACGGAGGGGATCGATATGGCGGCCGTCGTGCGCCACGGCCGTGACGTCGGCGGCGCCGCGCTGCGCGCGATGACGTTCGCAGAGCGCGCGGCAATGCTGAAGGGGGTGTCTGCTGCGATTCACGCGGAGCGTGACGCGCTCTTGGACCTGGCGGCGGCCAACGGCGGCAACACGCGCGGCGACGGCAAGTTCGACGTCGACGGGGCCACGGGGACCCTCGCGGCCTATGCGTCGTTTGGCAAGGGCCTCGGCGACAAGCCGTACCTCGTGGACGGCGAGGGCGCGCAGCTCGGCCGCACGGCCCGCTTCTGGGGGCAGCACATCCGTGTGCCGCGCCGCGGCGTCGCGGTGCACATCAACGCGTACAACTTCCCCGCGTGGGGGATGATGGAGAAGGCGGCGTGCGCGTGGCTCGCGGGCGTGCCCGTGATCGAGAAACCTGCGGCCGCGACGGCGCTCGTCGCGTGGCGCATCGCGCACATCATCACAGAGTCAGGGCTCGTGCCCGAGGGCGCGTTCCAGTTCCTGTGCGGCAGCGCGGGGGACCTGTTCGACCACTTGACGGGCCAGGACTGCGTCGCGTTCACGGGCTCGGCGGCCACGGGCGCGGTGATCCGAGCGAACCCGACGCTCGTCAAGCAGAACGTGCGCGTGAACGTCGAGGCCGACTCGCTGAACTCGGCGATCTTGGCGCCGGACGTCGATGCGTCGTCGGACGCCTATGGGCTCTTCTTGTCGAACGTGTCGCTCGACATGACGCAGAAGGCTGGGCAGAAGTGCACCGCGGTGCGACGCATCTTGGTGCCGGCGGACCGCGTGGGGGACGTGCAGACGGACCTCATCGCCGAGCTCGGCCGCGTGCAGATGGGGGACCCCGCAGACGCCGGTGTGCGGCTTGGCCCGGTCGCGCACGCGCGCCAGCACGCGGACGTGCAGGCCGGGATCGCGAAGCTGGCTACGGTCGCGGAGATCGTGTGTGGCGGGGCCGAGGCGCCGCGCGCAGGTTGCTTCGTTTCGCCGACGTTGCTCGTCGCGAAGGACGCGTCGGCGGCGGTGTTGCACGAGCTCGAGGTCTTCGGCCCGGTGGCGACGATCGTCCCGTACAGCGGTGACGCGGACGAAGCGGCGGCGATCGCGGCCCGCGGCGAGGGCAGCCTCGTGTGCAGCGTGTACTCGAATGACGCGGATTGGACGGAGCGCGCGGTGCTCGGCCTCGCGCCGTTCCATGGCCGGGTCTGGATCGGCTCGGACAAGTCGGCGGACCAGGCCTTGCCGCCGGGCATGGTGTTGCCGGGCATGGTCCACGGCGGCCCGGGCCGCGCGGGCGGCGGCGAGGAGCTCGGCGGCCTGCGCGGCCTCGACTTCTACACCCAACGCGTCGCGGTCCAGGGCTTCAAGGGGCTGCTCGAAGCCAAGTTCACCTAGGAGCCAGCGCCACGCTGCGAACCGCGTTCTGTGGCGCAGACTCCTAGCCCGCGCAGCGCGCGCGGTCGCTCGCCACGACCGCCGCCGTTCACTGCAGCAGCGCACGCAAGTCCTCGCGCGTCAGCGACTTCAGGGCGCCGTCCCCTTCGCTGAACAGCGCCTCGGCCAGCTCGCGCTTCGAAGCTTGGAGCTCCTGCACCCGCTCCTCGATCGTGTCTTTGGCGATCAACCGGTACGCCATCACCGGGCGCGTTTGGCCCATCCGGTGCGCACGATCGATGGCCTGCGCCTCGACCGCCGGGTTCCACCACGGGTCCATCAGGAACACATAGTCCGACGCGGTCAAGTTGAGGCCGTGCCCGCCCGCCTTCAAGCTGATCAAGAACACCGGGCAATCCGGATCCGACTGGAACCGCTCGACGCGCGCCTGGCGATCGCGCGTCTGTCCGTCGAGGTACTCGTAGCGCACCCCCACCTTGTCGAGCCGCGCGCGCACCAGCGCCAAGAAGGTCGTGAACTGCGAGAACACGAGCGCCTTGTGGCCCTCTTCGGCGAGCTCTTGCAGGCGCGGCACCAACTCCTCGAGCTTCGCGGACTCCTCGTTCACGCGCTTCGGGTCCAACAGCCTTGGGTGACAGGCCGCCTGCCGCAGGCGTAGCAGCGCCTCCAGCATCTGAAACGTGTCCTTCGGGTCCTTCGCCTTGGTCCGCCCACTCGGGCGCTCCTCGGGCCCCTCGGCGTTCGGGCTAGCCAGCGCTGCTCGATAGTGGTCACGGAGCTCGTCGTAGCGCGCGCGCTCCTTCTCCGAGAGCACACACGCGATCACTTGCTCGCTCTTCTCAGGCAGGTCCTTCAGGACCTCACGCTTCGTGCGCCGCAGAAAGAAAGGCCGCAGCGCGCTCGCGAGCTTCCGCCGCGCTTCCAAACTGCCGCCCGTGCTGCACAGCTCGCGGAACACCGTCGAGCGTCCGAGCATGCCGGGGTTCAGGAACTCGAAGAGTGACCAGAGCTCGCCGATGTGGTTCTCCACCGGCGTCCCCGAGAGCGCGAGGCGGTGCTCGGCCCGCAAGAGCCGTACGGCCCGCGCCGCCTGGCTGTGGTCGTTCTTGATCGCGGTCGCCTCGTCGAGCACGACGTAGTCGAGCGGGACCTCCGCTAGCGCTGGCGCGTCGAGCCGCAGCGACCCATAGGTCGTCACGATGAGGTCGTAGACGCCCGCGAGCCGCCTCTGTTCGCGGTCAGGTCCGGTGTAGTCGAGGACACGGAGCTCCGGCGCGAAGCGCTTGGCCTCTTCGAGCCAGTTGAAGATCAGCGATCTCGGCGCGACGACGAGCGACGGCCCGGCACGCTCCAGCGTCCGCCGCGACTCGAGCAGCGCGAGGACCTGCACCGTCTTGCCGAGGCCCATGTCATCGGCGAGGCACCCGCCGAAGCTCATCTCACGCAGGAACTCGAACCAACCCAAGGCCTGGCGCTGGTAGGCCCGCAGGGTGCCTTGGAATGTCTCCGGCTCGCGCCCGACGTGGACACCCCGGAACGCGGCCAGGCGCGCGCGGAAGGCCGCAAACGCCGCGTCCGACCCAGTTTGTCCGGCCTGGTGCTTCTCCTTCTCATCGGCCTCGCGCTGCGCGAGGAGCGCGTCCAAGAGCCAGCCCTGATTGCGTCGAAACGTCAGCTTGTCGCCAGACGACCCGTCTGCGAGCTCCAGGAGATGCCACTCGGCCAGCCACTGCTCCGGGAGCACGCCAGTGCGCCCGTTCCCGAGCGCCACCTCACGCGCGCCCTTCTTGAGCGCTTTCAGGAGCTCTGGAAAGGGCACGAGCTTGTCACCAAATTCAAGGCCGCCTTCGAGCTCGAACCAGTCGATGCCGGTGCTCACCGAGACGCGGCTCCCGCCCGGTTGGACGTAGCTGCGTCCCTGCGCCGTGACCGACCAATCGAGCGCCAGCAACCCGCGGACGACCTCTGGCAGCTTGCGCGCAGCGATCGTCCCGTGCACGCCCTGGTTCGCCTCCGCGCGCGTCCGCCGTCCGCCGAGCCGGAGGTACTCCGCCAGGCGTCCCCGCTCGGCTTCGACGTCGCGCATGACAGACGTGCCGTCGGCGCGCTTCACTAGCGGCGCGCGATCCTCAGGCGCGACAGGCCCTTCTGCCCCGTAATCGAAGCGGATACGGCACGCGAGCCGCGCGCCGGCGGCGGGCGAGTCGGTGTCCAGGGGCGCAATGAAGATGTGTGGCGCGGGCGCGCCGGTGTACGCGGCGCCCGCCGCGTCCTCCTCGGCCAGCAGCGACTTAGGCAGCGTGCGGATCAAGTCCGTGATGCGCGAGAGCTCGTCGAGCGGCACAGTCAGCGGGCCGTTGCGCCAGAGCTCGGCCATCCACAGGGCGCCTTCGTGGACCTGCAGCCGTGACAGACCGCGCGCCGTCACGATGAACACCCGTCCGAAGAACCGCAGCACCTCGCTCAGGCCTAGGCGCTCCTCGTGCGGCGCATGCAGCGCGTGCGCGTCGAGGGCGGGTGGCGCGTCCGCATGGACGCCCGCTGCTGGGCGCGCGAGCTCGCCGATGAGCGAGGCCTCGCTCCGTTCGACGTCGCGCGCGACTCGCAGCCGCAGGCGCCAAGGTTGCCCGTCGTCAAAGGCCAGCGGCACCATACGCCCATCGTCGTCCATGACGTCCAGCCGCCCCGTGCGCGCCATCCGCGGCAGCACCTCTCTCGCGAGCGCCTCCGGCAGAGCGACCTGCCCCGTGGGTCGCGCGCGGAAGCTGTAGCGGCTGTACGGGGCGGCGTCGCACGCTGCCCTCAGCAGCGCGACGAGCTGGCGATCCTCGGGGTCGTGAAGCCTCAGGTCGTCACGTTCGATGGCGACTGGCTTCGCCTCGCCAAAGGCGCCGCCCTTGAGCTGCTTGCGGCGCACCACTCGCAGCGTCAACGCGGCCTCGGCGCTGGGGCCCGAGTCCGCGTGGATTTGGTAGCGCAGCTCGCCGGCGACTTCGTCGATGGAGTCCCACGGGTCCTCGATCCAAACAACGGGCGACTCGCTCAGCCGGTGCAATCGCGTCGCCCATTCTGGCGCGTCTGGCGGCGGGCCGGCCGCCTGCGGGCGAGCCGGCGAGCGCCCGAGCGCGCGGTCCGCCCAGCGCAAGAGCGCCCAGATGTGCTCGCACGGACCCTCGTCAGAGTCCTCGTCACAGGAGCACGCACCCGGGGCCCGCGGCCCGTCCCAGAGGGCCACCACGCGGTGTCGATGGAGGGGCGAGACCTGCGCAGTGAGGCCCCCCTCGATACGCGTCGGCGCGATGATGTAGCGCGGATCGAGCGGCAGCGAGTCACCGTCGCGTATCACCCAAGCTGCGAAGTATCGTCGGACGAGATCGGTCGGGTACGTGAATGACATGGGCGCTTCGCCGTAGCCTACCGCCGGTCAGCGCGGCTGACGTCGCTCGTCCTGTGCCCGCCGACGGGGCGGTGGTGGCGCCACGCAGGGGGCCAGCGGCGGTCCAAACGGGGTCCTGTCCAATCCAGCGCCGCCCTCACCGAAGTCGGCGCAGCGTAGGTCCGGCTCACCTGCGCACGAAGATCTGCACGCGCCAGACGTTCTTCTCATCGCGACCGGACGCGACGAGGTCGATCCGGCCGTCGCCGTCGATGTCGATACCGCGCAGCGCGCGCTCTTTCGTGACGCCAGAGAGCGCCGCTTCGACCACCGCCTCGCGGTTCGCTGCCAAGTCGCGCAGGGCCGCGCCCGGCGCCATCGCGAAGCGGTCGATCTCGCCGATATCGATCACGCTCTCGCCGCCGTTGCCCGCGCGATCGAGGTCCTCCAAGATGACCCGCTCGACGAGCCCGTCCATGTCGGTCGCAGGGAGGTCCTCCCAGCGCTGCTTGCCAGGCGCACAGTCGCGCACGACGACGAGCCGCCCGCCGCGCTGGTCGAGCACGTCGTCGTTGGCGCCGTCCCCGTCCCAGTCGATGCGTCGCGCAGGGATGTCCCACTGCTTCTCGAGCTCGTCCGAGAGCTGCTCGACGTCGTCGAGGAAGCCGAGCAGCCGCGGCACGCGCAGCGCCAGCGTCGAGCGCCGCGTCGGCTTGCGATCGAACTCGACGCCGAGGTTCTCGTAGGTGAACAGCTCGAACTCGATGCGCCCGGGCAGCAGCAGGAAGCGCAGCAGCTTCGCGAGCGAGAGCCGCTCGCCGCGCGCGATCTGCAGGTCCGGCTTGCCGTCGCCGAGCACGTCGCGCAGGAAGAAGTACAGCACGTTGCCGCTGGCCTTCAGGACCTGGTCGGCGCGGTCGCGCGGCCCCGTCGCGGCGCCGCCGAGGTACAGCTTGAATGTGCCCTCCGCGCCCAGGACGAGGTCGTTCGGCGGCACGCCGTCGAGGTCCGCGACGCGCCACTGCGCCGTGCCGGACACGAAGGACAGGAGGTCATCCAAGTCGATCGTGGCGCCGCCCTGCGCGCCACGCAGCGCGACGAGGTCGAGCACCCAAGTCGGCTGGGTGGAGATCGTCGGGCGCGCGAGGTGGATCGCGTCGCGGTCCGTCGTCTCGGAGACGAGGTCGAGCGCGCCGTCCCCATCGATGTCCTCGACGCGGAACCAGGGCACCTCGACGTGCTGCGCAAACGCCGAGGAGAGCCGCTCGGGCTCGCCGAGGTCGAGCTCGACCTCGGGCTCGAACGCGACCTCGATCGGCGCTTCGAAGCGCAGCCGGGGCGTCGCGGGCCCGCCAGCGCCGGCACCCGTTGCCGCGTCGCCGCCGCTCTCCTCGTCGAGGCCCACCCCCAAGTTGCGTCGGATGCGGAAGATGCCGGCGCCCGGGAGCACGAGGTCCGCGCGCCCGTCGCCATCGACGTCACGCGCGAGCCCGACACGCGTCACCCCCCAGGGCAGGTAGCAGAGCTCTTCGAGGAGGAGCGTGGGCTCGTTCCAGGCGCCAGCGGGGCCGCCGCTCGCGGTCCAGTTGCGCAGCTCGACGCGGCGGCCATCGGTGACCGTCACGAGCTCGATCCGGCCGTCCCCGTCGAGGTCGACGAGGTCCCACGCGACGCGCTTCCCGGGCCAAGGCAGGAGGGCTTCGGCTTCGCTGAAGGCGCCGTCCTGCCCGAGCGCCCGCACCGCGACACCGACCTTGTCGAGCCGCAACAGCTCGCTGCCGCCGTCGCCGTCGAGGTCCCGCAGCGCCAGCCGTGACCCGTCATTCTGCAGCGCGATGCGCGTCTCGACGAGCCCAGGCGAGACGAACGAGGCTTCGGTGGTCGAGACCTCGGCGCGCGGCGCGGCGCTGCCGTCGGCCGTCGGAGCCTGCAGCGCGAGCGCCGCCGTGAGTGCGAGGAAGATCGTCATCCGTTGCCCTTGCCCTTCTTCGACAGCAGCACGGTCAGGCCGTTCTCGCCGCGGCTGACGATATCGCCGAGCCCGTCGCCGTTCAGGTCCTCGATCTCCAGCGAGAGCACCGAGCCACGCGCCGCGTAGCTCTTCCACGGCGCGTCGTCGATGAGCCACTTCGTCGCCGAGAAGAAGCCCGACTCCTTGCGGAGGCGCTTGATCGCGATGCGGCCGTCGAGGCCGACCTCGACCAGGTCGCCGAGGCCGTCGCCGCTGCAGTCCATGGTCATGCGGCGATTGGCGATGACCTCCCGCACGCCGGACTCGTCGTAGGTGCGGGCCTGGCGCAGGGTCGGCTTGCGCTCGAACCCGCCGCGCTCGCCGCGGTACATGAGGTGCGAGAACTCGAACTTCAGGCCGGTCGCGGCCTCGATCTTGCCGGGCAGCACGAAGGTCCGCACGACGAGGTCGGGGCGCTTGTCGCCATCGATCAGGCCGACGTCGAGGCGGATCTGCGCGGCCTCGAAGCGCAGCACTTGATTGGGTTCGGCCGGGAACATCCTGCCCGGCTTCGAGAGCAGCACGAACACGCGCCACTCGACGTTCTCGAAGGACTTCAGGTCCTCGCTCCACGTCGCCAGGAGGTCGAGCCGGCCGTCGCCGTCGAGGTCGACGAGGCGCAGGCTCGCGGCCTGGTCGCCGCGCTTCAGGTATTCCGGCAGCTCCTCCGTGCGCGTCGCGATCGCCGGGATCCCCTCAGCGGTCGCGATGTGCACGCGGAGCTGCTTGTCGAGCAAGAGGAGCAGGTCCCGGCGCCCATCGCCGTCGATGTCGACGAGCGCGGGGGCGCGCATCGAGCGCCCGTCGGAGGCCAGCGTCGTCCCGAGCGACTCGCTCATGAACGGCATCAGGTCGGAGCCGACCGTGTCCGCGAAGCGCGCTTCGCCGCGGCGGCGGTCGCTCTCCATCTTGCGCCGCCGGGCTTCGTCGTCGTCCGGGTCCGGGGCGATCGCGCCGCCGCCGGCCGGCCAATCCGTGAGCCGGCGCCACGCGCCCTCTGCACCGTCCTCGCCGGGGGCGTCGCCGGCGCCCGCCGGGCCGACCTCGGGCGGCCCGTAGAGCGCAAAGCCGTTGCGGTCGGGGAGCAGCAAGCGTTCCCCGCGCCCGGTCTCGAGCACGTACGCCCAATAGGGCAGCGCGAGCGGGTTGGGGACGTCGTAGAGCAGCGGGACGTCGATCAACCGCCGAATGTTCCCGCGCAGACGCTCGACGTTCGGGTCCATCGCAAACGCGCCGCCGCGGGTCAGCAACACGAGCTCGCGTCCGGGCTCCTCGCGTACGTCAGCGAACGTCCAGGCGACGACGTCTTCGAGCACGCGGATCGTTCGCTTCGGCGTCCGAGCGACGGACTCCGGGCCCGCGTCGTGGATCCGGATCTCGCGCGCGCCGGCCGGGGTCCGAACGGCGAGCACGACCTCGTCCCGCCCATCCATGTCGACGTCGATGAACTCCGCCGCGAGCAACGTGCCTTCGACGGGCAGCGATGCGTCGATGAAGTGCGACTCTTGGGGCGCGAGGGACGCGCATACGAGGAGGGCGTGGAGCGCCGTCATCCGCCGAGCTCCCCGACGCCGGAGGACCACTGGAAGAACCGCAGCACGCTCCAGCGCCGCTCGCCGCCGTCGCGCTCATAGCGCAGCAGCGAGATGAGCCAGAGGTCGAGCAACACGAATGAGCGCCGATCCGCCTCGAGGTTCGCGTCGTACGTGAAGAGCACCGGCACCGACGCGCGCGTGACGACGCGGCCCTCGCTCAAGAGCCGCACCTCGAACGTCTCGGCCTCTCCTGCGGGCGTTTGGCCGCGGAGCTCGACGTCGGCGCCTGGCTCGCGCCGCGCGAGGTCGCGCACGAGGCCGTGCCCCGACAGGATGGGGGCGCCGTCGACCGCCGTGACGAGGGTCCCGATCGGCATGTTGCGCATCGGGCCTGCGTCCGGCCGCGCGACGAGGATCGCGCCACGGTCACCGTCGGCCCACGCGGCGCGGGTGCGCGCGGGATCGAGGTGATAGAGGGGCTTGACGGTCGCCGCGCCGGCGCCCGAGTCCGTCAGCTCGACGGGCACGTCGAAGACCGTGTCGCCGCGCTGCACGGCGAGCAGGATGCGCTCCCCGGCGCCTTTGGCTGCGAGCAGCGCGCTCATGTCCTCCGGCGCGAACAGCTCCGCGCCGTCCGCTTCAACGAGGACGTCCTCGAGCTGCACGCCGGCCTGGGCGGCCGGGGAGTTCGCGACCACCTTGGCGACGCGCAGGCCTGCGGCAAACGAGAGGTCCTCGAGCGAGCCGCTGTCGTTCTCCACCAGCGTGAGGCCCAGGAAAGCGCCGGCGGGGCGCTCGGCGAGCGCCCACGCCCGCACCTCAGGCAGCGGGTCGGGGATCGTCCGCTCTGGCGCGTAGATGCAGCCCGCAGCCAGCAGCGCGACGCCGCTGAGCGGGCCGAGCCGCAGCACGGAGGTCTCTGGATTTCGTCGCAGCATCATTGCAGCATCTTCAAGAATTGGCGCTGGGAGGTGCCAGGGGGCGCCGCCGGTCGAGGCGCACGCGTCGAACGCTCATAGGGCGCGGCGGCGCAAGAGCAAGGCAGAGAGTGAGACCATTGCGAGGGTCCACACGGGCGCGAGCACGAGGCCGCGGCGAAACACGTCCTCGGCCAGGCCCTTGTCGGAGTATCCGCGCGCCACACCGGCCATCTCGTTCATGGCCGAGCCGTCGATGAAGGTCGTGGCGTGGCTCGCGAAGAACCACCATTTTGCGTCGCCCAACGAGCCTTTGAAGACGTCCCAGAGCAGCAGCGTAGCGAGCGAGGCGGCGAGCGCGATCACCGCGCCGCGCGCCGCGGTCGAGACGAGCAGCCCGAACGCGTGCACGGCGCAGAGGCCGAGCAACGACACACACAGGGACCGCGTGAGCTCCAGCGCCAATTCCGAGGCCGGCGCGATCTCGAACTGGTCCTCGACGAGCGGCCCGAAGTCGCCGGCGAAGCGCGCTGCGGCGAAGGCGCCGAGCCCCGTGAGAGCGGCGACGATCAGCACCATGATCGGGCCGAGCAGCGCGCGCCCGGCCAGGGCGCCCGTGCGCGAGGCGCTGCGCGTCACGGCGATGCGCAGCACGCCGGTCTCTCGGTCGCCGGCCAGCGCGCGCGCCGCGTGGACGAGCAAGAGCGCGAGGCCGAGGACGAGGCCCGCGCGCCAGCCATCGACGAAGGGCGCCCACCCCGTGCCGCCATCGAGGCCGATCGAGCCCGCGCCGCCGCGCGCCTCTTGTTCGAGCGCTTCGAGGCGCTGGCCGGCGACGGACGCCGCGACGCGCAGGATCGGCACGAGCACGAGCAACGCTGCCGCGACCCACGCTGTGCGCGCCGACACGAGGCGCATCCATTCGGCCCGCAGGACCCGGAACGTGCCCCTCACGCCGCACCCCCGTTCGCGCGCTGGGCGTGGAGGCTGGGCAAGTGCGGCTCGGCGTGCGCTTCGCCGTGGCGCGCGAGGTCCTGGTCGACGAGGGCTTCGAACGCGGCTTGCAGCCCGCGGCGTTGCGGCGCGAGCGCCTGCAAGTCGATGCCCGCTGCGACGAGCGCGCGCGCGATGCGGGGAGCGTCACCGGGCTGCGAGCGCACATGCAGGCCGCCCTCGGGCGCGTTGGTCACTTCGCCTAGGTCCGCGAGCGCGACGCGTGCGCGCGCTTCGTCACCGGCGCGGACGTGGACCGTTGCATCGTCGCCGAGCAGCGACTCGAGGGTGCCCTCGTGCAACACGCGCCCGCGATGGATGACGGCGCAGTGGGTGAGCAGCGCCTGCATCTCGTGCAGGCGGTGGCTCGAGACGATGAGCGTGATGCCGCGGCCGTGGAGCTCGGCAAAGAGGTGCATGATGTCTCGCACGCCCATCGGGTCGAGGCCGGACAACGGCTCGTCCAGGATGATCAGCTCCGGCTCGCCCGAGAGCGCCGCCGCGAGTGACAGGCGCTTCTTCTGCCCGAGCGACAGGTTCGAGGCGCGGCGCTTGGCGAGGCCGCCGAGCCCGACGAGCTCGAGCGCCGCGCCCTCGTCGATCCCAGCCCCCTTGGGGCTGGCGGGGCCCCGCAGGCGTCGGTGGTACGCGAGGTTCTGGCCGATCGTGTGGCCGGGCAGGAGCGCCGGCGTGTCAAAGACGCACGCGAGGCGCCCTTGCAGCTCGTAGAGGCGGTCCGAAGGGACCCCGAGCACCTCCGCCTTGCCGCCCGAAGCGTCCAGCAACCCGAGCACGCAGGACAGGGTCGTCGTCTTGCCCGAGCCGTTTGGCCCCAGCAATCCGTACGCCTGCCCTCGCTCGACGGTGAGATCGACCGAGTCCACGGCGGTGAAGGCGCCGTAGCGCTTCACGAGGCCCTGGACGCGGAGCGCCGCGCTGTCCCTCATTCCAGACACGGTAGCGAACCGGAGGGATCGGTTCGCGTGTCGACCCGCCGCAAAAAATCGCCGCCTGGCGCCCCCTGCGTGGTCCCGGCGAGCGCGCGCCTACTGGGCCTGGCGCTCCCACCATTGGATCCAGTCGCGCGCGTGCCCGCCCGGGCGCGCCCCGGTCAGGGCCTGCAGCGCGCGCTGGATCGTCGCTCGCTCGACCACGATCATCTCGCGGTACTCGACGCTGCCGACGACGCCCGCGTCGAGGGCTTGACCCTCGATGAGGACGTTGACCTGGGGGTCGGCGACGGACTGCAGCTGCGCCACCTCGACGTCGAAGTCTTGGATGTACGCAAATTGGCGCCCGATGAAGATGCTGGAGTGGGGGATCCGCTGCGCGTTCGCGCCGGCCTTGGCGGCCGCCGCGAGGGCCGAGAGGCGTCCCACGAGCGGCGCGACGGCGGTCTGGTACCCCGTATGGCCCAGCGCCTCCGCGGCGTGCCGGCGCATCTTCGTTGAGGCAGACCCCTCGAGCACCCGGACGAGCGGCAGGACGAGCCCCGGGTCACCCGCAGCCCCGACCGCCCGGGCGGCCTCTGCGCGGACCTCGACCGAGGTGTCGCGCAGCGCGTGCACAAAGAGCGCCTCGAGCGCCTCGCCAGGGAAGAGGCGCGCCTGGGCCAGCGCCGCGAAGCTGCGGCGGCCTGGCTGCGGCGCGCGGAGCTCGGCCGCGAGCGTCGCGCGCAGCGCGTCGCGCTCGGGGCCGCTGTGGGCGGACTCGCCGAGGCGGAGCACGCAGACCTCGCGCAGCGCGCGCCCGTTCTGGGCCGCAAAGCGCAGGATGGGCTCGAACGGACCTGCCGCGGCGGGGGCCTCGGTCGGGCCGGTGCCCGGCGCGCCGTCGCTTGCTGCAGGGCCCTCACCCTGGTCGCGGGCGACCTGCGGCACCCGGAACAAGGCCGCGCGGTCGAGCAGGACGTCGCGCGTCGCGCGGTGAGTGGGGAAGTCGCGCAGGATGACCTCGGCAGCGGTCATCGCTTCTTGCAGCAGGCCCGAGTCCAGGCCGAGGGCGACCGCCGCAGCGCGCGCGTCGAGCGACGAAGGGAGGTCCTCGACCTTGAACGCGTCACGCAGCGACCGCTCGAAGGCGCGCAGCACGTCCTTCTCGAGCTCGACGCGTGCCACCGCGGCGGCGGGGATCGTCAGCCAGGCGGCGCGGTCCTTCACTTGCCAGTCCGAGCCCTCCTGGCGCGCGATGGCGCGCAGCGCGCCGCCGCCCGTCAAGAAGAGGATCCGCTTCAGCGCGCGGGTCGCGTCCGCGGATGCCTCAGGGGTGTCTCGCTCAGGGGTGCCTCGCTCAGGGGTGTCTCGCTCGCGGGCGTCTTGCGTCCACGGCATGGCGTCCGCACTGCGAGGAGGAGCAAGCGGAGAGGGCAAGTTCGGCGCGGCTGTGGCGCGCTGCAGCGGGATCATGGAGGCGAGCGCGACCGCGCCGAGCGACCAGCCCTGCTGGGCCGTGCGCCGGCGACCGTGCCTTGACCTGCCTGCAGCTGTCTCTCCCGTCGGCAGGGTGCTGCCGATAGGGGCGCTCTCGAACGGGGTGCTGTCGAACGGGGTGCTGTCGATAGGGGCGGCGGCGCCGCCGCTCGGCGCGGCTTGGTTGGCCTCGTGCATGATCAGGGAGGAACGCGACCGGGCGCGGCGCGGTGGTGGATGGGCGCGCGGTGGGCCGACGTCTCGGAGGGAAGTACCCCTCCAAGCTACCGGGGTCGCAAGATTCCGCCCGATCCCGGGCTGGATTACGTCAGCCTCACGTTGCGCGCTCGGTCGGAGTGTGCGGCTCAGTTGTGTACGAAGAAGCGCTGGGGGCCTTGTGTCGCGATGTCCGCATAGCGGATCGCCCGGCGCGCGAGCTCGGCCGCCGCGGACCCCGCTCGGTCGTCGAAGGACCAGGCTTGCCGCGGGCGTGTCGCGTCGAGGAGCGCCCCCAGCCAGCGCCCTGCGCCTCCGTTGCTTGGCAAGACGACGACGTCGAAGCCTGTCCTGTGCGGCGCCGCGGGCGCGGGTTGGGGGGCGACCTCGAAACGGTCGTCGAGCCAGCCGCGCGCGAGGAGGTCCCCCAGCGCGCCCTCGTCGAGGTCGCCGACGACGGCGATCGCGCTGCCGTGGTAGCGCACGACGAGGGACCGCACGTCCTCTCCGCCGCTGCGCACCAATTCGATGACGGGCGCGGCGCCGCCACCGAGCGCCAGCTCCGCGACGCCGCCGCGTCCGTCGACGTCGAAGCGCCGCGTGTCGGGGGCCGTTCGGGCGCCGACGGCCTCGGGGGGCGCGCCGCACCAGGTGTGGACCCGGAAGCGCTCGGTGAGCCACGGCAGGTCGCCGCCGTGGGCGCGGTCGCCCGTCGTCAGCACGACCCCGAGCGTGCGCGTGCGCCAAGCGCGCAGGGTCGGCGCGATCGCGCGGCGCGCGACGCCCGCGCGGTCCCCTGAGCCAGCATCGATCAGCCACACGCCGCACTCGGGGGCGCGGAGCAGCAGCGCGCGCCCGCGCCCGACGTCCAGCGCCACGAGCTCAAGGCCCAGCGGCTCGTCGGCGGGACGCAGCATCGGTGCTAGGAGCGCGAGGCCGCCCGCCGCGAGCCCCGCGCGGGCCCGCGCGCCGCCGGGGGGCTCGCGCAGCGCGCAGATCAGGAGCGCCGTCGCCGCGTAGAGCCACGCGGTTGAGGCGCCCGGCAACACCATCGGGGACAGCGGGGCGCGATCGAACCACTCCAGAGCGCGCACCATGAGCTCGACCGACCAGCCGGGCGCTGCGCGCGGGATGACGTCAGGCGCCAGCAGCCAGCCATACCCAGTCACGAGCGCCGCCGCCACGCAGGGCATGATGACCGGCGTCGCGAGGATGCCGACGGGGCTCCACTCGCCAAAGCGCGCCCACGTGAACGGCAAGGTGGCTGCGGTCGCGACGCCGCCGACGGCGAGCGCGCCGATCGCGCTCCGCAGCGCCCGCTCTGCTGGCACACGCCAGAGCGCTGCCCGCCGTCGGCCGCCGCGGTCGACCGGCGCGATGCGGCCGCCGCCGGGCAGGCAGGCCAAGCAGCGCTCGAAGGTCGGCCGCGTCGCGACGATCAATGCAAACGTGGCCCCGTACGAGAGCTGGACCCCGACGTTGAGGGCCGCCGAGGGCTCGTCCAAGAGCTCGAGCGCCAGCGCGACGCTCCACAGCGAGAGCGGGTCGGGCCTGCGCCCGGAGGTGCTGCCGCCGGAGCGCACGACTGGCGCGAACGAGGCGAGCGCGAGCGCGACCGCCGCGCGGGCCGCTGGCGCGCCGCTGCCGGCGAGCGGGACAAACGCCAGCGCAGCGAGGCCGAGCAACGGGCCCGGACCCTGGCGTCGCGTCCACGCGAGCGCCGCGGCGAGGCGCCTGCCGACCCGGAGCGGAGCGCTCGCAGCAGCGGCGAAGCACAGGCACGCCACGAGGACCCGGTGCATGCCGCGCGCCAAGGGGCGGCCCAGGAGCCAAGCCACGAGCCCGAAGTGCAGCCCGGACAACGCGAGCAGGTGGCGTGTGCCCGTGCGCGTGAAGACCTCGCCTTCGGATGGCGAGACCCCGTCCCTCGAGCCAAGCAACAGCGCTGCGAGGAGCCCCGCGCGCGCCGGAGCCGCGTCGCCCGCCAGGCGCGCGAGGCCGTGCTCGCGCAGGCCCGCGAGCGTGGATCGCCTTGCCTCGCGCGCTCCGTGGCCGCCCTCTTGGCCAGCCTCGTTTGCGCCATCGCTGCGATCGGCAAGGGCGCTCGCGAGCGCCGGCCCCTGCCGTGTGAGCTCCTCGATCCGGCGCGCACTCTCAACCCGGCGCAGCTCGTCGGCCCGGGGACGCAGGGTGATCGGGGTCCGGGCGTGCGCATCGCTGTGCGGCCCAGCGGCGACCTGGACCGCGCTGCTGCGCGCGTCGATCGTCACGCGCTCGCCCTGCCGCGCGATGCCGGGCGCGAGCTCGATCGGCATCGGGACGCTCGACAATCGCCAGCGCTCCGCGCCAAACGCTGTGGCGGTCGGTCCCTCGAGCAGCGTGCCTCCGATCGGCGCGTTGGGTCCCTGCAATCCCGGCTCAGCCGCGGCCCGCCACGCGCCCGCCGGCGCGAGCGCTAGGAGCGCGATGCCGGCGTGACGGGGCGCGCGGCGCGCCGCCGCAAGCGCGCCGAGGCCGAGGGCGACGCTGAGGGCGAGGGCCCCTTCGCGCTCGCCGAGCCGCAGCCCGGGGGCCGCGGCGGCGGAGCCCGCGGCGAGGGCCAAGGCCGCGACGAGCATGGGCCGAGGCGCGGCGCCCGGGCCCCCGCCCAGTTCCCTCGTGTGCGACTGGCCCCCCGTGTGCGACTGGCCCGTCGTGTGCGATTGGCCTGCGGCCAGCGTCTCGGGCGCGGCGACGTCGCTCATGCGGCGGGTTTCGGATCGGGACGGTGAGGCGCCGCGCAGACGTCGCTGGGGGCGGGTCGGGCAGGGCGGCGGGAGCGGCGCCCCTGGCTTCGGAGCGCCTACCCCCGGACCCCCCGGCGCGCCCGACGGTTGCGGGGGATCGTCCCCGCTCTGGTCGCGCGGGATCTGGGGGCCGGGGCGCGTTGGCCTGCCGCTACACTGCTCGCCTCGATGAGCGCCTACGAGCCCGCCGCATTGCCCCCCGGATCGAACCCCGGATCGGCGCCCGGAGCGACGCCCGGCGCGACGCCCGGAGCGGCGCCTGGCGCGAACCCTGCAGCGCCCGCCGGCGGCGCCGATGCGTGTGGCAGCCCGCGCCGCGCGGTATTCCCGGGTACGTTCGACCCCGTGACGCTCGGGCACGTCGACCTCGTCCGGCGCGCGGCGGCGCTCTTTGACGAGGTCGTCGTCGCGCCGGCCGCGCACCACGACAAGCGGCACGTGTTCACGCTCGAGGAGCGCGTCGCGCTGCTGCAGGCCGCGACCGCAGGCATCCCGGGCGTGCGCGTCGAGCCGCTGACGGGGCTCCTCGTCGATGGCGCGGCGCGCCTCGGGACGCGGACCGTCGTGCGCGGCGTCCGCAACGCGACGGACCTCGAGTACGAGCGCCAAATGGCGCATACGAACCGCGCGATGGCGCCCTGGCTCGACACGGTGCTCCTGCTGTCAGCGCCTGAACACGCCCACGTTTCCAGCACGTTCGTGCGTCAGATCGCGCGTATGGGTGGAGACGTCTCGCACTTTGTCCCCGCGCACGTCGCCTCGGCGTTGCGCGCGAAACTCACCACGACCCAGACCCCCGACGAAAGACCTTCATGAGCGACCGCAGGATCATCCTCTCGCCGAACGCGCCCGCAGCGATCGGCCCTTACAGCCAAGCCGTCGTCGCTGGCGGCTTCGTGCACTGTTCCGGCCAGATCGCGATCGATCCGAAGACGGGCCAGCTCGTCGAGGGCGACGTCGCGGCGCAGACCGAACGCGTCTTGAAGAACCTCGCGGCGGTGCTCGCGGAGGCCGGCTCGAGCTTGAACCAGGTCGTGAAGTGCAACGTCTACCTGGCGGACATGGACGACTTTGCCGCCATGAACGAGGTCTACGCGCGGTTCTTCCCGGGCAACCTGCCCCCGGCGCGCGCGACGGTCGCCGTGCGCACCCTGCCGCGCAGCGTCGCGGTCGAGATCGATTGCCTGGCGCTCGCCTGAGGCGGTCCGTAAGCTCTTTGCCCTCCTATGAGCGTCAGCTGTGGAATCGTCGGCTTGCCCAACGTTGGCAAGAGCACCCTCTTCAATGCCCTCACCGCGGCCGGTGCGCAGGCGGGGAACTTCCCGTTCTGCACGATCGACCCGAACGTCGCGGTGGCGCCGGTCCCCGACCCGAACCTCGAGGTGATTCGCCGCCACATCGAGTCGAAGGAGATCATCCCGGCCTCGGTCAAGGTTGTCGACATCGCTGGCTTGATCGCCGGCGCGTCGAAGGGGGAGGGGCTCGGCAACAAGTTCCTCGCCAACATCCGCGAGACCGACGCGATCATGCAGGTGGTGCGCTGCTTCGGCGGCGAGCACGTCGTCCGCGAATCGCCGGTCGACCCGATCGGTGACATCGAGATCATCGAGCTCGAGCTCGCGCTCGCGGACCTCGACACCGTGTCGAAGGCGATCGAGCGCGTGGGCAAGAAGGCGCGCTCGGGCGACAAGGACTCGCTGTTCGAGAAGGACGTCTTCGAACGCGCCAAGGCGGCGATCGAGGCGGGCACACCGCTGAGGACGTTGCCGTTCACGGCGAAGGAGCGCGCGGCGCTCAAGCCGCTGTGCTTGATGTCGCTCAAGGACGTGCTCTACGTCGCGAACGTGTCGGTCGACGACCTCGAGGGCAAGTCGGAGTACGCGCAGCGCGTCGCCGAGCGCGCGCTCGCGACGGGCTCCAAGTGGATCCCGATCTGCGCGGACGTCGAGGCGGAGCTGCGCGAGATGGACGAGGCCGACCGCGCGCTCTTCATGGAGGACCTCGGCGTGGCCGAGTCGGGCCTCGCGCGGCTCGTGCGCGCGACGTACGAGCTCCTTGGCCTGCAGACGTACTACACCGCCGGGCCCAAGGAGATCCGGGCTTGGACGATCCACGCGGGCGACCTCGCGCCGGTCGCGGCGGGCGTGATCCACACGGACTTCGAGAAGAGCTTCATCCGCGCGGAGGTGTACTCGGTCGCGGACCTCGTGGAGCATAAGACCGAGGCGAACATTCGCGCCAAGGGCAAGCTGCGGACCGAGGGCCGCGAGTACGTGATGCGGCCCGATGACGTCTGCCACTTCCTGATCGGGAAGTGACCCGGGCGGAGCGGGTCCGTAGCGAGTCATTCGACGCCGGCCCCGCGCAGCGCGCGCGGGGCCGGCGTCGTGGCGCGGCGCGGGCGCTTAGCGCCGCGACGCTGCGACCGATTCGTCGGCCTTGACCCCCGCGTGGTAGGTCGAATACAGGTAGATCGGGAGGTCGAGCCCGCCCAAGTGGTGGGTGATGAGCGGGTGGACCGCGTCCCAATCGAGGCCGCCGACGCCGGTCGCGAGGCGGGGGAGCGCGAGGCTCTCGATGCCCTCTTCGACGAGCTGCGCCTTCAGGTTGGCGAGCGCGTGGTTCACGTTCGCGACCGTCGCGTGGCCCGGACGTGCGCCGTGCTCGTGGTCTCCTTCCTGGGTCATCAGGTTGAAGATCCGCGCGCCGCCCGGGCCGCCCCAGAACCAGACCGCGCCCGGCTTCGGGTGTGATTGGTGAGCGAAGTGGCGGAAGTCCTTGGCCATCGCGGGCCAGCGCTCGCGCAGCGCGAGCGCCAAGCCGTGGTCGAAGTGGTCGTTCGGCGCCACGCCGTGGGCGATCGCTTGTGCGTTCGAGAGGAGGATGTCGCCGGAGACTTCGTAGATCATTTGTACGTCTATGGGGGTCGGGAGAGGTGCTTCGAGATCCTGGGCCAAGCGACGAGGCAAGTCCCTACGCACCATGGCGCAGCCCTCGGGGGAACGTGTCGGTAGCCGCGCCTCACCCGGCAGGCACGCTGCGCTCGAATGGGCTACAAAGGTCATTGAGCATGACGACGACCCAACCCACACCTGTTTGCCCGCGCGACGGCGCGGCCCTCGCGCCGCTTGAGGTGCAAGGCCTCGCGCTCGACTCGTGTCCGGCCTGCGGCGGCCTTTGGTTCGACCTCGGCGAGCTGCGGCGGGCGGAGGACCGCGAGGACCCCGATCTGCGCTGGCTCGAGTTCACGCTTTGGCGCGACGAGCACGCGTTTGAGCTGACCCCGACGCCGATGCCCTGTCCGCGTTGTGCGCTTGGGCCGCCGCCTGGGGCGACCGATGTCGCCGGCGTCGCCGACGTGACGCAGATCACGGGCGCGACCGGGACGACGGGGACGAACCCCGCCGTGCCGCGGCTCGGGAGCGCGCTGTATCACGACACGGGCGTGCTCGTGCACACCTGCGCCGCGTGCGAGGGGACGTGGCTCGACCACGGCGACCTCGGCTACATCGTGCGGCACCTCGAGGCGGAGCTCGACGCGCTGCCGACGTCGTCGCTTGTGGCGGCGAGCCTCGGCGAGGCCGCGCAGCTCGTCACGCGCCGTGGCGCGTTGGCCGCCGAATGGGGCGACTTGCGCGGCGTCCTCGGGCTGATCGCCCGCCGCTTCGGGACGCGCCACCATGGCTTGCTTGCGCGGCTCGCGCAGGCGATGCGCGAGACGCCGCTGGCTTGAGGCGCGGGCGCGCCGCCCGCACGCCGCTGCGCGGTCACCAGCCGCTGCGGCGCGCGAGCTCGGTCACGTGCGCCAAGTGGTGCCGGCCGTGCCACGCATAGATCAAAGTGTTCACGTCCAGGGTGATGCGTTGGCCGGACTCTGGGTGGATGAAGCCGCGCTGGAGGTCGCCTGGGCTGAGCGAACGCAAGAGCGCCACCCAGCGCGCGTGCAGCGCGTCGAGGTGGTCGAGGCTTACGGCGACCGGCAGGTGGTAGTCAGGGAGCTCCGCCCAGCGCTCCTCGAAATAGGCCTTGATCGTCGGCTCGTCTTCGGTCAGCGCCCACTTGAAGCGGATGAGGGAGTTCGCGTGGCTATCGGCGCAGTGGTGCACGACCTGGCGCACGGTCCAGCCGCCAGGCCGATAGGCGGTGTCCAGTTGGGCGTCGGTGAGGCCCTCGACGGCGCGCCGCATGGCGGCGGGGAAGGCCAGGAGCTCGGCCTGCGCTGCCGCGAGCTCCGCCTCGCTCGGGGGCGCCGGGGGCGCGTGGAAGCGCCCGATGGGGAAGCGTAGTGGTTCGAGCGCTTGGTCATCCATGGCGCCATGAGAGCCCCCGAGGGCGCGCGTGGCAAGGCCGCGCGGGGCGATGCGCGGCGGCAGGCAAGATTCTCCGAAGATCTGCGGCGCGGCCTGCCCGTGATTCTGCCGCGACTTACAGCTCTGCGGCAGTGACGGACTCCTTCGTCACTGGCGGCCCGGCTCGGGTCGACCGCTGGCGGGCGAGAGGCAAGACCAGCGGCTTGGGGTTCGAGCTGAACGTCCGATGCACATCCAAGTGTTCTCCATCCCCATGGAGGGTGACCCCGAGGCGACCGAGCAGCTCAACGCGTTCTTCCGATCGCAGAAGGTGCTCAGCATCGAGACGGCTGCGGTGGCGGCCGGTGATCGCCAGTCTTGGTCCGCAGGCGCGCAGGTCGGCACGAGCTACTACACGCCGGCTTCGAACTCGACGGCGCGACAGCGACGATCTCGAGGCTTCGGCAGTGCTGCATTGGTGCTGGAACAAACCTGACGCTCGCGTTCATCGGAGTGGTTCACGGCGTCTTGCAAGAAGGGCGGATGCGTGCGCAGCGCCCTGGCGCGCCTCGGCCCGGGCGCGAGCATGCAAGCGGTCGCGGATCGATCAAGCGCATCGTCGTTCAAGATCGCGCGCGTGGGCGAGCTTGTGGGCCGCGAGGCCGTGCGTCGCCTGGGCACTGCGTTCGGGATCGTGGACGTGTCGCTCGCCCCGACCCCGGCGATCGGGGACGGCGTCGCAGACATCCTCAAGCTGATCGGCGTCGACAAATCGGTTGCGCCGGGCACGACCGCGGCATTGGCGCTGTTGACGGACGCGGTGAAGGAGGGCGGCGGCGCTGGCAACTGTCGGTCGGCATGGCCTCCTCGGCGCGCTGCTTCCTCCCAGGCTCCGATGGAGGACCAGGGCATGGTCGACGCCGTCGCCAAAGGCGCGCTGACGCTGGCGACACGAGCGCGGCGACGCTGACGGGCCTGATCGCGGACGAAATGGCGATCGGGATGGTGAACGGCGAGACGGCAGCCGTGCGCGCGTGACCCCGATCCGGGCCGCGGGCCGCGACAACGACTGGCGGGGCTTGCTGGGCACGGCGATCGCAAGCTCCCGACCGTTTCACGTGCGACGTGCTGTGGCGGCGCGGGCCGATCCTGGCGCCAATGCAGAGTTGCACGAATGGACGAGCCTGTCGCGCGGCCGCGATGGGGGTTCTCCTGAGGCCGGTGGGTGTCGGGTCAGACAGCACCGTACCTCGCATATCGGAGGAGCCCTCACCACCCTCTAGCACTCCTCTGGTGCCGGCTCGGGGGCGCGGGAGAGGCTGAATTCCTGGGCAGCAGGTAGGCTCGGTCTCGATGAAGCCTTCGTAATGCCCATCCTACGGCCTCTTTCGCGCTTGATCCTGCCTTCTTACGGCCCGGTTCGACAGTCAGTTCCATTGCGTCCGCGCTGGCTTTCTCTGTGACGCTGAGCGTCGCCTCGGCGCAAGTGGGCACGAACTACTGCACGCCGACGCCGAACTCGACGGGCGCGACGGCGAGCATCACGCCTCGGGCAGCGCTGCCGTGACGCTGAACAACCTGACGCTCGCATGTTCAACCTGCGCTGAACGCGGCGGCCTACTTCCTGTGCAGCCGGGGATCAAGCCAGCGCAGAACCCTGGGGTAGCTCCGGAAGCCCGTGCCTTGGGAACGCTGATCGGTCGTCGGGTCGGCGGGGCTGATCCCCAACTCGGGCGCGACGGGGACGGTGAGCGGCTTGTGCCGACTTGACCGCGAGCGCCGCAGCCGAGCAGCGCGGTGGTGGTGCAGGCAGGGGAGACGTGGAACTTCCAGTGCTGGTACCGCGACGTGGCGGCGGGCGGTGGCCCTCGACGTCGAACTTCAGCGACGGGCTCGATGCGCTGTTCACGGGTGGTGGCGGCAATCCGATCCCCGGGATGATGCCGATCCCTGCCGTGGGACCTTCTTGATGGGGTCAAACGCGCCGAGCGGGCCGCCTTACCAAGGTGAGTTCACACCAGACCCCGTGCGGCAAGTGACGATCAGCTACGCGTTCTGATAGGGGCAGTACGAGGTGACGCAAGCGGAGTACCAGGCCCTGATGGGCTCGAACCCTTCGTCCTTCCCGGGTGCCTCGCTTCCGGTGGAGACAGTGTCGTGGTTCAACGCGCGAGCCTACTGTGCGGCGTTGACGGCGCAGCAGGTGGGCAACTTGCCAGCGGGCTACGAGTACCGCCTGCCGTCAGAGGCAGAGTGGGAGTACGTGCGCCGTGCGGGTACGACGACGGAGTTCCACTACGGGCCGGACCTCTTCTGCAACCAAGCGCGGTTCTGGTACTCGTACCACTCGGACTCGTCCTGCGGTGTTACGGCGAGCAGCGGCACGGGGCCGGTGGGGAGCTACGCGCCGAACGCGTTCGGCCTCTACGACATGCTCGGTAACGTGTTGGAGTGGTGCCTGGACTCGGATGCGTCGTACAGTTCTGCGGCGGTGACCGACCCCTTCGTCACAGGCAGCCCGTACCGGGTCGTTCGCGGGGGCAGCTGGCGCCTCGACTCCAACGATTGCCGCTCCGCGAACCGGTACGGCAGCGTTCCCGGCGGCACCTACTACCTCGTCGGGTTCCGGGTCGTCCTCGCCCCAGTTCTCGTTTCTTGGGACAGTCTTGGGGCGCTCATCGAGCGTCGTGGCGGGTCGATTGGATGTGGGGGCTCGTTGGAGACGTCGGTGTCGGATCCGGTACGCTCAGCGCATGAGCCGCCACAGCTCTGTCTTCATCGGGCTCGCTGTCACGGTGATCAGCGTGCTCTTCTTCGTGACGCCGTGGGCTTCGTCACCGACCCGTGTCAACGCGGCCGAGGCGCTCGGCCTTCCGGCAGGGCCCGAACCGCTTGATGCGCGCCCCGCAGGTGAAGCGGAGCTCACGCTGGCGCCAGCGTCGCCGCCCGCTGCCCGAGTGGATCTACACAGCAACGTTGGTGTTGCCAGCCTTGCGGTCAGCGCCGCGGCACCGGCGCAGGTGGCGGCGCTCCCGGCCCCGCCGCTCGGGCCGGGCACGTACGAGGTACGGGGGCGCGTCGTCAGCGCTTCCGGTGTCCCCGTCGCGGGCGCAGAGGTCGTGCTCAACGGGCTCGATTGGGGCGGGGAGGCCCACGCGCGGGAGTTTGTGACGACGGAGAAGGACGGGACCTTTGTCCTCACGTCCGAGGGCATCGGGTACGTGCTCGTCTTCGCGTCCCATGTCGCGCACGGCTTCGCACGAACCGACGAGGTGCGCGAAGCCTGGCAGAGCGCGCTCCAACTGGGCGACCTCGCGCTCACGCCGCGCGGCGTGCTCGCAGGGCGCGTCTTGGGGTACGGCGACGAGCCGCTCGGTGGTTGTGTCGTCAGCGCGAGTCCAGCGGACGAGGGCAGCCAGTTCGGTTGGTTCGAGACCCATACGGCAGACGACGGGACCTTCCGCTTCGCGGCGCTCGAGCGAGTCCCCTATACGCTTGAGGTCGTCGACTCGGCGATGGATGACACAAGCTCCCCGCCGGTGTTCACTCCCAATGCGGAGGGGCTCGTGCTGCGGATGGTCGCTCCCAGCGCGCTCTTGACCCTGCGCGGCCCAGCTGGGGCAGACCTCTCCGACGTCGAGCTCGTTGTGGACGTGGTCGAGAGGGTGGATGGGGCCTGGCGGCCCGGCTGGAACGCGGAGGCGATCGACGCGCCGGCCGACGCGGGCGCAGGGGTGTATCACGTACTCTTCACGGCGCCGGGTGATTACGCCTTCGAGGCCCGCGCGCGCGCGGGCGCGACGACCTTGCGCGGCTTCAAGCGCGTCAAGATCGGGCTCGCGCATCACGCCATCGACCTCGAGCTCACTCCCGCGGAGCTGCCGGCGTTGCGGGTCGAGGTGCTCGACCCGCTCCAGGTCCCCGTTCATTCCTGGAGGGCGCACTTCTTCGACCCTGTGACAGGCGCGTCCGGAGGCACTGCGACCTCCCGCGAGCCCCACGTCACGCTGCCATTGGGGCCGTGGACCGCGACAGTCACGCCCTACGACGGCGGCTCGGTGCTGCCCTTTACCCAGCCGATCGACGTGGTCCAAGGCGTCGAGGCGCTCCGCTTGAAGGCCCCGGTCATCGGCGGCTGGCTCACCCTTCAGGTTGAGTTCGGCCGAAGCGGTCGAGTGTCCGTGACCGGGACGTTGTCGAGCGCAAGCGGTGCCCAGCGACGGATCTCTGTCTCGAGGTCGGCGCGCGCGGATGGGGTGAGCTCGTTCCGAGAGTCCACCTCCGGCGTCGAACGCCTTGGGCCGCTCGCGCCCGGCGTCTATCAGGTCGAGGTCGGTGCTGAGAAGGCGACCGTGACCATCCTTGCGGGCGAAGACGCGGAGCTCCGGATCGCCATTCACTGAGGGCGCCGGCACTGAGGGCGCCGTAGGCCGGCGGCCATCCGCGGCCTGGCCGCCACGGGCCCGCGAGGCGCACCGAGCCAGCGCGGCGCCTCGGGAAGGTAGCATGTCCGTATGACGCTTCTCGGGTGCGCTCTTGGCTTGATCGCTTGGGTCTCGTGGGCGAGCGGCGTCGGTAACGACGGCGCCGCGTCCGGAGCGCAAGCCCCCGCCGCACAGGTCGTCCCCGCCGCGGAGGAAGTCGACTTCGCGCGCGACGTCCGCCCGCTGCTCGCGCGGCGCTGCTTCGCGTGCCACGGCAACGACGAGTCGACGCGCGCGGCGGGCCTGCGCCTCGACGTGCGCGAGGAGGCGGTCAGGCTGCGCGGGAAGTACGCGGCGCTCGTGCCCGGGGGTCCTGATGAGTCCGAGCTGTGGCTGCGCGTGACCGATGAGGCCGACCCCATGCCGCCGCACGAGGCCGGCGAGCCGCTCTCACCGGACGAGCTCGACGTGCTGCGCCGCTGGATCGAGGCGGGGGCGCCCTACGCCGAGCACTGGTCGTTTGTCGCTCCGGCGCGGCCGGAGGTCCCCGCAGCGTCCGACCGCGCTTGGCTTCGGACGCCGGTCGACGCGTTCATCGCCGCGCGGCTCGAGCGTGAAGGCCTCGCGCCCTCGCCCGAGGCGGACCCGGCGACGCTCTTGCGCCGCGTGTCCCTGGACCTCACCGGGCTGCCGCCGACGGTCGCGGAGGCGCACACGTTCCTCGCGGAGGTCGCCGACGGCGGCCTCGATGAGGCCTACGCGCGCGCCGTCGAGCGCCTCCTGGCGTCGCCCCACTACGGCGAGCGCTGGGCCGCGATGTGGCTGGACCTCGCGCGCTATGCGGACTCGGCCGGGCACGGCTCTGACCCGCTGCGCACGATCTGGCGCTACCGCGACTGGGTCATCGACGCGTACGACAAGAACATGCCGCTCGACGAGTTCGGGCGCCTGCAGCTCGCAGGGGACCTGATTGAGGACGCGACGCCCGACACGCAGCTCGCGACCGCGTTCCACCGCAACACGATGACCAACACGGAGGGCGGCACGGACGACGAGGAGTTCCGCGTGCTCGCCGTGAAGGATCGCGTGAACACGACAGGGCAAGTGTTCCTCGGGCTCAGCGTCGGCTGCGCCGAGTGCCATAGCCACAAGTACGACCCGCTGAGCCAGCGCGAGTACTACGAGCTGTTCGACTTCTTCAACCAGACCGCCGACACCGACCAGAACGACGACCGGCCGCGCCTCGCGACGCCGACGGCGGCGCAAGCGGCGGCGCTCGCGCGGATCGAGGCCGACCTCGCCGCGGTCGACGGGGAGATGGCGGCGTTCGAGCCGGACCTCGCCGCGGGCGCGGCGCGCCTGCGCGCGGCGGAAGCGCGCTGGGCGCCGGCGTTTGCGGTCGTCGATCGGACCGGCGCGGAGCACACGCTCGCGCTCGGCGGCGGTCCCTGGGCGCGCCCAGCGTCCGCCGAGGGCGCCCGCACCGATGTCTTCGACCTGCATGGCGTTGGCGCGCGCCCGACGGCGCTGCGCCTGCGCGCTTGGACGTCCGACGAGCTCCCGCGCGGCGGGCCGGGGCAGAGCCCGGACAACGGGAACTTCGTCGTCACGGACCTGCGCGTCGACGAGGCCTTTGAGCGGCGCGCGTTGTCGCTCGCGCCGCGCCGGGTGCGCATCGAGCTCGCTGGCGCTGGCCGCATCCTCTCGCTCGCAGAGGTCGAGGTCCTCGACGGCGACGGGGTGAACGTCGCGCTGCGCGGTGTGGCCTCGCAGTCGTCGACCGACTTCCAGGGGCCCGCTGCGCACGCGATCGACGGAGACACGAGCGGCGCCTTCGACGACGCGTCCGTCACGCACACGCGGACCGAAGCGGACCCTTGGTGGCAGGTCGAGCTCGAACACGCGACGCGGGTCACGGCGATCCACATCTGGAACCGCACGGACGGCGACCTCGAGGCGCGCTTGGAGGGCTTGCGCGTCGTCATGTTCGACGACGAGGGGCGCGAGCTCTGGCGCGCGGGGCCGTTCCGAGCGCCGCGGCCGAGCCTCGCCCTCGACCTCACGGACGGCGCGTACCTGCCTGTGGGGCTGGGGCCCGCGACCGCGAGCTTCGAGCAATCCGGCTTCAACGTCGGCTTGGCGATCGACACAAGCCCCACGTCCGGCTGGGCGATCGGGCCGCGCCAAGGGGCGCCGCACGAGGCCGTCTTCGCGCTGAGCCCTTCCAGCGGCTTCGGGCGCATCCCTGGGTCCGATACGCTGCGCGTGACGATCGCGCAGGGCTTCGGCGGCGCCCACACGCTCGGTCGTGTTTCGCTCGAGACGACCGACGCCGCGCCGCCGCCGCGCGCGCTCGGCGTCGGCGTGCGGCGCGCGCTCGAGCGCGACGCGGCGGACTGGGACGACGCCGACCGCGCCGCGTTGCGCGAGCACCTCCTGGGTGACGAGCCGCAGATGGTCGCGTTGCGCGCGCGGCGCGCAGCGCTGGTGAAGGAGCGCGCGGACCTCGATGTCGTCACGACGCCGATCATGGTCGAGCTCGTGGGGGACCGCCGCCGCGCGACGCACGTCCTGCACAAGGGCAACTTCTTGGAGCCCGGCGAGCGCGTGCGCGCCGCGACGCCCGTCGCGTTGCATCCGTTCGGCGCGCGCGAGCACGATCGCCTGGGCCTCGCGGAGTGGCTCTTCGATGCGGCGAACCCGCTGACCGCGCGCGTGACGGTCAATCGCCTGTGGGCGCGGCTCTTCGGGCGCGGCCTGGTGCTGACCGAGAACGACTTCGGCGCGCAGGGCGAACAGCCGACGCACCCGGAGCTGCTCGACTGGCTCGCGGTTGAGCTGCGCGAGGGCGGCTGGGACCAGCACGCGCTCTTGCGGACGCTCGTGCTGTCGAGCACCTACCGCCAGGCGTCACGCGTCACGCCCGAGCTCGCGCAGCGCGACCCCGCGGGCGTCCTCTACGCGCGCTATCCGCGCCAACGCCTGGAGGCCGAGATGGTGCGCGACGCCGCGCTCTCGGCGGCTGGGCTGTTGAGCGACAAGAAGTTCGGGCCCAGCGTCTTCCCGCCCCAACCCGCTGGCCTCTGGCAGGCCGCGTTCAACGGCGAGCGCGATTGGCAGGAGTCCATGGGCGAGGACCGCTGGCGCCGCGGGCTCTACGTCTTCCTGCGCCGCACGACGCCGTACCCGATGCTGACGACGTTCGACGCGCCGAGCCGCGAGGTCTGCACGTTGAAGCGCCCGCGCACGAACACCCCGCTGCAGGCGTTTGTCACGCTGAACGACCCGGTGTTCAGCGAAGCGTCGCAGGCCCTCGGGCGCGTGCTCGCGGCGGAGGCTGCAGCCGGCGGCGACCGCGCTGGCGTCGAGCTGGCGCTGTGGCGCGTGACGCAGCGCCCGCCGTATGCGGCGCAGGTCGACGCGCTCAGCGCGTTGCTCACGGACGCGCGCGCGGGCTTTGCCGCCGACGAGGCGGGCGCGCGCTTGTTCGCCGAGGCCCTGCCGGGCGCGTCGGGTCCGCCACCGCTGGGCCCGTTGCCCCAGGACCTCGGGCCTGTAGAGGCCGCGGCGTGGACGCTCGTCGCGAGCGTCGCGCTCAACTTGGACGCTGCGCTCACGAAGGACTGATCTCGATGCACCACCATCACCCACCCTCCGAGGGCCCCGCTCCTGGCTGCGAGGGAGAGATGCGCGACGATCCCTTGACCGCGACTCGGCGCGCGTTCCTGCGGCGCGGCGTCGGCTTGGGCGCGATCGCGCTGGCGGCGCTGGCGCAGGCGGACGAGCCCGCCTCGCGCGGGGCGGCCGACGACGGGGCGCCGTTTGTCAATCCGCTCGCGCCCAAGGCGCCGCCGCTGCCCGCGAAGGCGAAGCGTGTCATCTATCTCGCGATGTCCGGCGCGCCGCCGCAGCTCGACATGTTCGACCCGAAGCCCGCGCTGAACCGCCTCGACGGCACGCCGTGCCCGAACGAGTTCTTCGAGGGCAAGCGCCTCGCGTTCATCAAGGGCCACCCGAAGCTGCTCGGGGCGCCGCACGGCTTCGCGCGGTACGGCGAGTCCGGCATGGACGGCTCGGTGTTGACCCCGGGCTTCGGGCGCTATGCGGACAAGGTCTGCATGGTGCGCTCGATGTACACGGACCAGTTCAACCACGCGCCGGCGGACCTCTTGCTCTGGACGGGCTCGCCGACGGTCGGCAAGGCGGCGATGGGCGCGTGGGCGACGTGGGGGCTCGGCACGTTGAACCAGGACCTGCCCGGCTACGTCGTGCTCGTCTCCGGCGGCAGCGACCCGACTGGGGGCAGCGCGCTCTGGGGCAGCGGCTTCTTGCCGTCTGAGTACCAAGGCGTGCGGCTGCGCTCGTCGGGCGACCCGGTGCTGTACGTCAGCGACCCCGCCGGCCTCTCGCGGCCGATGCGGCGGCGCATGCTCGACGCGCTGCGCGGCGCGAACGAGGCCGATCACGCGCGCCACGGCGACCCCGAGACGCTGGCGCGCATCGCGCAGTACGAGCTCGCGTACCGGATGCAGACGTCGGTGCCCGAGGTCATGGACATCGCCGTCGAGCCGGAGGCCGTGCGCGAGGCGTACGGCGCGACGCCGGGCAAGGCGAGCTTCGCGAACAACTGCTTGCTCGCGCGGCGCCTCGCGGAGGCGGGCGTGCGCTTCATCCAACTCCACGACTGGGGCTGGGACCTGCACGGCACGAACCCGGGCGACGACCTGATGACGTCGTTCCCGCAGAAGTGCAAGGAGATCGACCAGCCGATCGCGGCGCTGATGGAGGACCTCGACCAGCGCGGCCTCCTGGACGACACGCTCGTCGTGTGGGGCGGCGAGTTCGGGCGCACGCCGATGTTGGAGGCGCGCAACGGCTCGAAGCTGCTGGGTCGCGACCACCACCCCGAGTGCTTCACGATGTGGCTCGCCGGCGCCGGCGTGAAGCGCGGGCACGTGCACGGGGCGACCGACGAGCTCGGCTATTCGATCGCTGACGGCGCGACGAGCGTGCACGACTTGCAGGCGACGATCTTGCACCTCTTAGGGTTCGATCCCGAGCGCATGCGCTATCCGTACCAAGGCCTCGAGCAGCGCTTGATCGGGGTCGAAGAGGGACCGCGGGCCGTCAGAGAGTGGCTCGCTTGAGCGCGCCCACGTTGGATGATGGGCGGGTCATCGCCTTCGAGTTCAAGGAGGCGCCCGAGGACTTCGAGGTCGAAGAGCTCGACGCGCCGCCCGACAGGGACGACGCGGAGGCGACAAACGCCGCTCCGGCGACCGGCGCCATCGACAGCGCACACGCACAGTCAGGGGGCGACCACCTGACGTTGCGCGTGCGCGCCGTCGGCCTCGGGACGCAGGAGGTCGCGCGCCGCCTCACGCGCGCCCTAGGCCTCGGCCCGCGCGCGGCGAGCTTTGCCGGCCGCAAGGACGTGCAAGCCGTGATCACGCAGCGCCTCGCGTTCGAGCACGGCGACCCCGCGCGCCTCGACACCGCGGAAGCGCGCGAGTCCCTCGGGGATCGAATCGAGGTCTTGGAGGTCGCGTGGCGGCGGAGCGCGCTGCGCGCCGGTGAGTCCCTGGGCAATCGCTTTGGCATCACCTTGCGCGGCGTCGCCGCTGCGGACGCTCCGCTCTTGACGCAGCGCCTGGCGCGAATCGCCGCGCGCGGGCTGCCGAACGCGTTCGGCGCGCAGCGCTTCGGCCGCGATGGTCGGACCGCGGAGCTCGGGCGACTGTTGGTCCAGGGCGACCCGCTCGCGTACCTCGACGGCCTCGCAGCGACGTCGGACGAGCGCCATCGAGAGGCGGCGTTGGAGCTCGCGCGGCGCGCCCGCGAGGGCACGCCCGGCGAGAAGCGCAAGGCGACGGAGCTGTGCCGCGGCCTCGATCGCACGCTCGCGGAGGTCGCGCGGCAGCTCGCGCGGCGCCGCGATGACCCGGACAGCCTCGTGCGGGTCGTGCCGAAGGAGCAGCGCGGCTTCCATCTCTCGGCGTTGCAATCGCGCATCTTCGACCGCGTGCTCGCAGCGCGTGTCACCGCCGGCACGTTTGACGTGCCGCACGAAGGCGACGTGCTCCTGCGCCCGGGCCGCGGGCCCTTTGTCCTGCGCCACCGCGCCGACGTCGGCGTGGTCGCGGCGGCCTCCGCCTGGCAGCTCGAGGTCTCGGGCCCGATGTGGTCGCCGCGCATGGTGCTGGCGGAGGGCGCAACCTTCGCTGCGGAGCTCGCGGCCCTCGCCGCCGAGGGCCTCGCTCCGGAGGCGCTGGAGCGCCCGGGTGGCCTCGCGCCCAAGGGCGCGCGTCGCGCGCTACGCGCTCGCGTGGGCGAGGCCCGTGTGGAGCCGCTCGGGGGCGACGGGGCGCTGCGCCTCGTGTGCACGCTGCCCGCGGGCGCGTATGCGACGACCCTCCTCGACGCCTTGCGCGGCTGACGGCCACACGCGCCGCCACGGCGCGGCGGCGGGCCGAGCCCTCACCAGGGAGAGTGCCCCCGCCCCGTCATCGTTGCGCTCCCCGCCGACCCAGGCATGGCGTCGAAGGAGGGTCCAGCCGGCGTGGCAGGTTCGGTGGTCGTGGGCGCGCAGACGATGACAGCGGCGGGGGCTGAGGCGAGACAGGGTCGAACTCCTCTTGGGGGCTCAAGGAGGAGTTGCCACCGAGGCCCGATTCGTTTCCACGAAGTCCGAAATCCGCGGGCCTGGTCCCTTGAGCCCCCGCCTGCCGCTGGCCACGGGCTGCTACGGGGGCGAGGGCGCCCGGGACGGTGGGCCCCCGTCGCCGCCTGAGGGCGTTTCCGCGCGCAGGGCGGTGTCCGTGGCCGGAGCGAGGGTCGGCCGCTGGCCCAACAAGGCCGCGAGCCGCGCCAGGTCGGCGCCGTCATCAATGTCAGACTCGACGGGCAGGAGGCGCGCTCGCAGGGCCGCCGCGGCGGCTCGTCGGAGGGTGATCTCGAGGACCGTGTCCGTGCTCCAGGGGACGCCTCGAAACAGGGTCGGCTGCGGCGCGGTGAGGCCGATGAGGTAGTACCCGCCGTCCCTCGCCGGGCCGAGGCAGACATCGGCTCCGCGCAGCGCGTCGAACGCTGCGGCGAGGGTGTCCGCTGCGAGGTGCGGCGCGTCCGTGCCGATCACGACGCAGCGAGCCGCGCCGTCCGCGAACGCGGCGGCGAGGGCGGCCTCCATCCGGTGCCCGAGGTCCCCGTCCGACTGCGGCGTGTGCTCCGCCCAGGGCGCCTGTGCTTCGAACCAGCGGCCCGCGTCCTCGGGCGCGTAGGCGATCTGCGCGCGCACGGTGGGCCGCGTGTGCACGAGCGCTGCGACCTTCCCGAGCGTGTCGACCAGGAAGGCCTGCGCGAGCTGCAGCGCCCGCTCGGGCCCGACGTCGCGCGCGAGGCGGGTCTTGGCGCGCCCGAGCGCTGGGCGTTTGGCCATGACGATCAGGCGCTCGTCGTGCGCATTGTGGGGCGCATTGTGGGGCGCGACGGGGGGCGCGACGGGGCCGGTGCGTGGCGCCCTAGGAGCGTCGTGGGGCATGTCTCGATGCAGGAGGTGGGGGCCGCTGGGGGGGCCGCTGGAGGGGCCGCTGGAGGGGCCCCAGGGCTCGGCGACCCGTCGCGCGGGCACCCGAAACGCCGTCGGGGCCCCGATTCTGGGCGGGAAGCCTCGATTCTCCGCCTGCCTACGGTCGATTCCTCTCCGCAGCGATGTCCGATTCGAGCGCCAGCCCTACCTCCAGCGCCAGCCCGTTCCACCCGCCGACCCCGGCGGAGCTCGGACGGCGCCGGCGCACGGACCGTCGCTCGGCGCCGACGCCGCGCATCTCGGAGTTCAGCCTGTTCGGCGGCCGGCGCAGGGTCGTGCAGCGCAAGGAGGAGCTCGAGGGGTCGTTCATCGACATGTACTCGACCTTGATGCTGGTCTGGGTCATGTGGGTCTCGTTGATGAACTTGGGCGACAGCTTCTTCACCCTCGTCCACCTCCAGGCGGGGGGCATCGAGGTGAACCCTGTCGCCGACGCCTTGTTGCGGACTGGCCGCTTCGGGTTCGTCTTTGCCAAGGGCGCGCTGATCGGGGGCGCGCTGCTCGTGCTCACGATGCACAAGAACTTCTGGCTCGCGCGCACGGGCCTCTGGATCTCGACGGTCGCGTACACGGCGCTCGTGATCTACCACCTGACGCTGTTTTAGCCGCCCGTGGAGCAGCAGCGCTGCGCGCTACGCCTTCCTGCGTAGCATGGCGCCGCTCTCTCCGTAGGCGCTGCAATCCCGCGCCAAGGGGCCTCGCGCCTGCGCCGCACAGAGTCGAGGATAGGGGCCGAGGACAAGGGCCGAGGTCCGCGCGCGCGTCGCTGTGGCGCAGCGCGTCGGCGTTTGCCCGCCATGAGGAACTCGACCCCAGCCACAGTACCGCTCATCGCCCTCTCGCTCGCCTGGGCTTCTGCGCCCGCAACAGCAGCCGGGCAGGGCTCGTTTCGGACCCTGGAGGAGCTCCCAGGCGCGACGGTCTCCCGCGCGCTCGCCGTCACGCCGGACGGGGCGACGGCGGTCGGGTACTGCCACGTCGCGGGCGAGGCGCACGCCTGCCGCTGGACGGCGCTGGGCGGCGTCGAGGACCTCTGGATCGGTGAGGCCACCGACCTCTCGGATGACGGCGCCGTCGTCGTCGGTCAGCGCGGCTCGTTCCCGGGCGTCGCGACGCGCTGGACCGCGGCGACCGGCGCGGTCGACCTGCCAGGCCTGGGCGCAGCGGAGTCGAGGGCGCTGGCGGTCAGCGCGGATGGCGCCGTCATCGTTGGCGTGAGCGGGGCGAGCGCGTTTCGCTGGACGGCGGCCGGTGGGGCGCAGGACCTTGGACCAGGGACCGCACATGACGTCTCGGCCGACGGCGCGGTCGTCGTCGGCAGCACGGGGCCGGGCGGCGAGCTCAGCGGGACCGCGTTCCGCTGGACGGCCGCCACGGGTTCGCTTCCATTGGTCTCCGGATGGGCGACCGCGCGTGCGGTGAGCGGCGACGGGCGCGTCGTCTACGGCCACACCTTCAGCACGGCGCCGGTCACGATCGGCGAGGCGCGCGCCTTTTGTTGGACGGAGGCCGCGGGGTGGGTGGACCTGGGCCTGCCCGCGCAGACCTGGACCTACGGGACCAACTTCGATGGATCGGTCCTGGTCGGCGGCGCTTGGAGCGCGGCTCTGCAACGGACGGTCGCCTTCCGCTGGACGGCGGGTGGGGGCCGTGTCGACCTCGTCGGCTTTCCCAGCGACGAGCTGGCCTTCGACGTCAGCGCCGACGGCTCCGTCATCGTGGGGGGCCTCTCGCACGGCTACGTCTGGCGCTCGAGCGCGTTCGGTGAGCGCTTCTGCGCACCCGTGCCGAACAGCACCGGCCGCGGCGGCCTCATCGACGTCAATGGGAGCGACCTCGCGCAGGCGAATGACCTGCGCCTGAGCGCAGAGTTCCTGCCCTTGGGCGGGTACGGCTGCTTCCTCGTCTCGAGCGATGTCGGCGCGACCTACCCGGTCTCTCACAGTGAGGGCCGCCTGTGCCTCGGTGGGTTCATCGGCCGCTTCGTGGGGCCGGGCCAGGTCTTGAACGCGGGCGCGGCGGGAGGCTTCAGCTTGACGGTCGACCTCGGCGCGCTGCCGACCCCGTTTGGGCCGGTCGCGGCGCTGCCGGGCGACACGTGGAGCTTTCAAGCGTGGCACCGCGACGCCCATCCGACCCCGACGTCGAACTTCACGGACGCGGTCCGGGTGACGCTGCGCTAGCGCTCCCGGCCTGCGGGGCGCCGATTCAGGGCCCCTCGAGGGGGCCAGCTCCCTGTGCGCGGGGCTATGCTGCCGCCTCGGCAGGCCCGGCGGCAGGTCGCAGGGGGAGGGTGATCCATGCCTCACTGGGATGCATCGTCCGCGGAAGACTGGGCTGCCGTGGTCGTCCAACCCCCTCCATGTCCCCTTCGCTCCCGCGGACCGTCCTTGTGACGGGCGGCGCAGGCCTCATCGGCGCCTCGGTCGTGCGCGCGCTCCTCGCGGAGGGCGCGCGCGTGCTCGTGCTCGATGACGGCTCGGGCGGGGCGCGCCTCGCGCCGCCCGCGGACGCGCGCGTGGAGCTCGTTTGGGGCGACGTCCGGGACCGCGGCCTCTTGGGCCGCCTGCTGCAGGCGGCGCCGCGCACGACCGCGCTCGTGCACCTCGCGGCGCGTGTCGGCGTCCGGACGGTGCTCGCGGACCCGCTCGGCTCAGCGGCCGCGAACCTCGACGGCGTGCGGAGCGTCTTGGACGCGGTGCGCGCCGTCGCCCCGGCGCGCCGGCCGCGGATCATCGCGGCGAGCAGCAGCGAGGTCTACGCGGAGAGCACAGCGCCGCTGCACGAGGGCTCGGCGCTGCGGGTCGAGCGAGACGGGCGCTGGACGTATGCCGCCGCGAAGCTCGCGGGGGAGCGCCTCTTCGACGCAGAGTCCGCGCTTTGGGCGCCGGAGCTCGCGCCGATTCACTTGCGCTTCTTCAACGTCGTCGGCCCGGGCCAGGACGCCGCGAGCGGCATGGTGCTGCCGCGCTTCATCGAGGCGGCGCGCCAGGGCGCGCCGCTCGAGGTGCACGGCGACGGCGCGCAGGTGCGCACGTTCGCGCACGTCGAGGACGTCGCGCGGGACGTGGCGGCGCTCGCGCTCGGCTTGGGCGGGGCTGCGGCCGCGGCGGGCGCGCTGAACCTCGGCGGGACCGCGTGCGCGAGCGTGTTGGAGCTCGCGCAGCTCGTCGCCGAGCGCGCGGCGCACCGGGGCCTCGCGCGCCCCGAGCTCCAGCGCGTCGACCCCGTGCGTGTCGTCAGCCCTGGCTTCGCGGATGTGCGCCACCGCGTGCCGGACCTCGGCCGCGCGCGCGCGCTCGGGCTCGCGCAGCGCGCGCGCTCCCTGGCCTCGATCGTCGACGACATGTTCGGCCGCCACTTTGCGCCTGCGCTGGAGCACCGGCCGCACCTCCTCGAGGGGGGCGCCGGGTCCTTCGCAGAGGGCGCGTTCGCCCGCGGCGCCCCTCGGCCCGCCCCATCGTCGTGAACGTCCGCGTCGCGCGCATCCTGACGCGCCTGAACCTCGGCGGCCCCGCGCGCCAGGTCCTGGCCTCCGACCCGCTGCTGGCGACCCGCGGCTTCGAGGTGCGCGTCTACACCGGCGAGCCGGAGCCTGGCGAGGGAGACCTCTCCGGCGAGCTCGCGCGGCGCGGCGTGGAGGTCGTGCGCGTCGCCGGCCTCGGGCGCGCGATCCGGCCGATCCGCGACCTCGTGTCGACGCGCGCGCTGCGCCGCGAGCTCGCGGCGGTTGCGCCGGACCACCTCCCCACGCACGCGTCGAAGGCGGGCTTCGTGGGCCGGCGCGCGGTCTTCGGCGGTCCGCTCGTCGGCGGGGCGCGCCTCGCCGCGCGCACGGCACACACGTTCCACGGGCACGTCCTCGAGGGGTACTTCCCGCCGACGACGTCGAAGCTGATGGCGCGGCTCGAGGCGTGGCTCGCGCGCGACACCGACGTGCTCGTCGCGGTGTCGGAGGCGACGGCGGACGACCTCGCGCGCCTCGGGGTCGCCGCGCGCGAGCGGTTCAAGATCTCGCCGCCCGGCGTCGAGCTGGCGCCGTTCCTAGCCCTCGCGCCACCGGACCCGGACGGCCACACGAGCGCCGAGGGCGACGGGTTCCGCGCGGAGCTCGGCGTCCCGCGCGACGCGCCGTTGGCGCTGGTGCTCGGGCGCCTCGCGCCGATCAAGCGCCCGGAGATGGCGCTGGCGGTCTTCGCGCGCGCGGCCGTCGAGGCCCAAACGGCGCACCTGGTCCTCGTCGGTGACGGCGCGATCCGCCCGTACCTCGAGCGGCAGCGCGATCGGATGTCCCCGGACGTCCGCGACCGGATTCACTTTGCGGGCGCGCGCAAGGACGTGGTGCCGGCGCTCGCAGCGGCGGATGTGCTGCTCGCGACATCGCGCAACGAAGGGTTGCCGGTCGCGATGATCGAGGCCGGCGCGGCGGCGCGCCCGGTCGTATCGACGGCGGTGGGGGGCGTGCCGGAGCTCGTGCGCAACGGCGTGACGGGCTTGCTCGCGATCGAGGAGGAGGGCCTCGCGCTCGCGCTGGCGAGCCTCCTCACAGACCCGGCAGAGCGCCGCCGCATGGGCCTCGCCGCGCGCGCAGCGGTCGAGACGAAGTTCAGCGCCCGGGCCCTCGCAGACCGCCTCGAAGCGCTCTACCGCACGCTCCTCGACCGCGCGTAACTCCGCTCGACGTCGGCGCACTTCCGACGCTGACCTGAGGACCCGCGGCAAGCGGCGGGAGCGTACCGGGTACCGTACTCGACTTCGGCAGCGCACTGCGGTCAGCGTCGCAGACTTGCATGGCACGCGCACGCCGCAGGTGCGCCGCGGCAGGGCTACGCACTCGTGCCTGGCACGCTTCGAACTGTGTCGCATGTCGCTGGGCGATGGCAGCGAATACATTCGCTTGAGCTCTGCTGGAGCCTCTCGTCGAGTCGAGGGCGGTCCTCTGCAGCTGTAACGACGAACCGCGCGGCCCCATGGCCTTGAAGCTCGTGGTGGATCCACTCCATCCCTTTGAGTTCGTGTGCGCTGCGCGGACTCCCCGGGGAACTGGAGACGTACGATGGAGCAACGCTCAGGTCGGTCGATTCGCCGCTCGCCGCAACGCCGGGTGTGGGGCGCCGCGGGTCTGATGGTTGCCCTGCTCTGCGGCGCATCCGGTGCGTCCGCCCAGTGCACGATTGAGATGGCCAAGCTCATCGCGCCCCAGGGGTTGTCGCTCCACCTCGACCCAGGTCAGGTGGCGATCCAGGGGGACACGGCTGTGCTTGGCGCGCCGTGGGCCGGGATCAGCGGCGTCGTGTTTGTCTTCGAGCGCAACGAAGGCGGCCTCGAACGTTGGGGCCAAGTGGCGCGGATCGAACAGGCCGAGCCTCCCGCCAGCGCTCACTTCGGGGCTGCCGTGGCGATCGATGGGGACCGCCTTGTCGCGACCGCGCCCAGCGCTCTTGGCAGCGAAGCCGCCTATTTGTTCGAACGCGACTTCGGCGGACCCAACCACTGGGGGGAGGTCGCGAGGCTCGTGCCTTCCAGCATTTCATTGCCTGGTGGCTTCGGGCTCTCTGTCGCGCTCGACGGAGACACCGTTGTCGTCGGCGCACCGGACGATGGGGCGAGCTACTACGGCTCGCTCTTTGTCTATGAGCGTGACTTTGGCGGACCTGGGCACTGGGGGGAGGCCGCTAAGTTGACTCAATCGGATGGCTCGCTCGGGATCGGCTCTTTCGGCCGCAGCGTCGCCGTCGAGGGGGACACGATCGTCGCGGGTGCGTACGGCGCCTACAACCAAGGCTTCGAGAGCGGCGCAGCGTACGTGTTCGAACGTGACGCGGGCGGCCCCGGGAGTTGGGGGGAGGTCCAGAAGCTCACGGCGTCCGATATCGCTGAGGACGACAGCTTTGGCACGTGCGTTGCGCTCTCAGGCGACACCCTCGTTGTCTCGTCTGAGAGCGCGGGTGGGTCCGTCTATGTCTTTGAGCGCACGGCGACGTGGGCCGAGCGCTTGAAGCTCACGACCGCGGGAATCGGCAGCGCCCTCGCCCTGGACGGTGACACGCTGCTCGCGCGGGGCGGGGCGCAACCAGGCGCGGTCTACGCGTTCCGTCGCGACCTCGGCGGGATGGACCGCTGGGGCCTCCTCGGTGAGTACGTGGCCTCGGACGGGTATCCCGGCAACGGGTTCGGAGAGACGGTCGCCATCGACAACGGCACCTTGGTCTTCGGCGCTCGCGGCGACGATCATGGTGTGCTGACCTCGGCCAGCGCGTACATCTTCGCGCCCACGCCGCTGGTGTGCCCTGAGACCTACTGCACGCCCGGAACCACCTCCAGCGGCTGCCAAGCGCTCCTCTCCACACGGGGGCTGCCGAGGATCTCGTCGACGACGGGCTTCGAGCTGGTCGCGCGCGGCGTGCAGGGTCAGCAGTTCGGGCTCTTCTTCTACGGGGTCAGCGGCCGAGCTTCGATCGCCTGGGGAGCTCCGAGCAGCGGTTGCACGAGCACGCTGTGCGTCGCCAATCCGCTCGTCCGCTGCGCCGTGCGGTCGTCCGGCGGTGCGTTGAATCAGTGCGACGGGACGTTCACCTACGACCTCACCGCTCAGTGGACCAGCCTCCCGGCGCAGACCCCGCTCCTTGGTACGACCGTCCAGGCGCAGCTCTGGTTCCGTGATCCGAACAACCCTTGCACTGGTCCCGCGTCCGTCGCGACGACGGCGCTCTCCAACGCGATCGAGTTCGTCGTCGGACTCTGAGCTCGAGGGTCAAGGGTCCCAGGGGCTTGTGGGCGCCGAGTGGTGGTGGCGCGGAGTGGTGGTGGCGCGGAGCGGTGGAGCCGGGCGCGTCGCCGCCGCCGCTCGCGGGTCCAGCGGGCGCTTCAGAGCGCCGCGAGGCCCCCGCGAGGCCCGCGCGGGGCGCCCGGATCGCGGAAGCGCGTTACGCTGCGGCGATGGTGCTCTACACAGCTCAAAGGTCCGTGCTCCATCGCTGCTCGCTCGTCGCGCTCGCGCTCGCAGGTTGCCACACCGGGGGCGCGCCGACGGACGCCGCGCGAGCGCCGCGCGTCGCGCCGCTCGCGGACTACCAGCCGCCTGCGTTTGTCGGCGTCGATCGACGCGCTGCGGTCCTGGCCAGCCGGCCCTCGATCGATGGGATCTTCCGGAGCAACGCCGAGGCGCAGCACTACGTCGGGCAGGTCTGGGGCGCCGTCGTCGACGGCGAGCTCGTCTTCGTCGATGCGTTCGGCGTCGCTGACCTCGACACGCGGCTCCCTGTCGACGAGCACACCGCGTTCCACATCGCGTCCCTGACCAAGAGCTTCACGTCGCTCGCGATCCTCAAGCTGCGCGACGACGGCGCGCTTTCGCTGCAGGACCCGGTCGCGCGCTACCTGCCCGAGCTCGCGGCCGTCGCGCCGCTGACCGACGACGCACCGCCGATCGTGCTGGCCCAGCTCATGACGATGACCTCCGGCCTGCCCGAGGACAACCCGTGGGCCGACCGGCAGCTCGAGGACTCCACCGACGACTTGCGCGCGCTCTTGGCGGCTGGCCTCTCGTTCTCGACGGTCCCGGGCAGCGCCTATGAGTACAGCAACCTCGGCTATGCGCTGCTCGGTGAGGTCATCACGCGCGTCGCGGGGCGCCCGTACCAGCGCTTCATCACCGAAGAGCTGCTGGAGCCGCTCGGCATGCTCGAGACGTACTGGGACTACGACGAGGTCCCGGAGGGTCAGCTCGCGGTCGGGTATCGCTGGGAGGACGAACAATGGAAGCGCGAGCCGATGCTGCACACAGGCGCCTACGGCGCGATCGGCGGGCTCATCACGTCGCTGCACGATATGGCCCTGTATGTGGGCTTCCACCTCTCCGCGTGGCCCGCGCGCACCGGCCCTGACGCGGGCCCCGTGCGGCGCGCGACCGTGCGCGAGATGCACGTCCCGACGATGCCGCGCCTCGACGCGGCGGCGAGGGACGGGGCGGGTGGGCCTTGCCCGGCGCTGGTCGGCTACGGCTTCGGCCTCGGCGTCCGGACGGACTGCAACGGGCTGCGACGGGTCTCCCACACGGGCGGCCTGCCGGGTTTTGGCAGCAACATCCAGTTCTTCCCGGACCAAGGCATCGGGGTGATCTCCTTCGCGAACCTGACCTACGCCGCGTCGAGCGCCCAGCACACCGCGGCCAATGAAGCCCTCGCCCGAGCCGGCGCGCTCGTCGCCCGGACCCTGCCGGTGCCGCCGGCGCTCGCCGCACGCGCGCGGCAGGTCGCTGCGCTCGTGCAGGGGTGGGACGAGGCGCTCGAGCGCGAGCTCCTGGCGGACAACGTCTACCTGGACCGGTCGCGCGACCACCGGCGGGCGGAGGCGGCGTCCATCTTCGAGGCGGCCGGCGCCGTGCGCTCCATCGACGCAGTGACCCCGCTCAACCAGCTGCGCGGCAGCTTCGTCATGCGCTGCGTCAACCGCGACGTCCAAGTGACCTTCACCCAGTCGCCCGAGCGCCCGGCCAGGGTCCAGCGCATCGATCTGCGGCTCCTCTGAGGGCCGCGGCGGCCTGCGCGTGTACCCTCCGCGGCGCAATGCACCGCCTCTTCGCGCCGTTCCGGATCGTCCTGCGCAACGCCGACTTCCGCGCGTTGCTCGTGTGCAACGTCCTGCTCGGGTTGACGTACTCCTTCGTCGCGCCGTTCCTGTCGATGTGGGGGACGCGCGCTGTCGGAATGAGCCCGCTCCGGTTCGGGGTCTTCATGACCGTGACCTCGGTCGCCGCGATCGCGATCAGCACGGTCCTCGCGCGCTGGTCCGACACGCGCTACTCGCGCCGGACCATGCTGCTGCTCGGCGGCGTGACGGGGGCGATCGGGTTCGTCGGGTACGCGTACTGCACCAACTTCTGGCTGCTTGTCGTCATCGGCTCGCTGCCGGTCGCCGTGTCGGCGATCACCTTCTCACAGCTCTTTGCGCACGCGCGAGACTTGCTCGCCGCGAGCGACGTCCCGCGCTCGGACACGCCGCTCTACATCAACGTCTTCCGGCTGTTCTTCGCGCTCGCGTGGACCGTCGGTCCCGCGCTCGGCGCGTGGACGCTGCACCTCGCGTCCTACCGCGGCACATTCCTGGCCGCGGCGGCGTGTTTTGTCGTGTTCACGGGCTTCGTGTATGCGCAGGTACGCGACGTGCCGCCGCGAGACGAGGCGCGGGAGGCCGCCGCGGGCGTGCCCTTGTGGCGGGCGATGACAGAGCCGACGTTGCTCGCGCACTTTGTCGGGCTCGCGCTCTTCTATTGCTGCTTCTTCATGGGCGTCTTGAACCTGCCGCTGCTGATCCTCGAGACGCTGCGCGGCGAGGAGCTGCAGGTCGGCTTTGCCTATAGCGTCGCGCCGATCTTCGAGCTGCCGTTCATGTTGGCGCTGGGCGTCCTCGCGACTCGGGTGGACCACGCAGCGCTGATCCGCGCGGCGCTCTCGGTCGCGGTGGTCTACTACGGACTGCTGTCGCTCGTGGGCGCGGTGTGGCACGTGTACCTGTTACAGGTCCTCTCCGCGCTGGTCGTCTCGGTGACGTCGGGGGTCGCGATTACCTTCTTCCAGGACTTCCTGCCGAACCAAGCGGGCACCGCGACGAACCTGTATTCGAACGCGACGCGCCTCGGACAGACGACGGGGTATCTCCTCTTTGGCGTGCTCGCCGCGGGCGGCGACCACCGGCTGGTGTTCCGCACGTGCTGCGCCCTGAGCCTCGCCGCGTGCGCGCTGCTCTTCGCGTTCAGGCGGCGGCGCGGGCAGACCTTCGCGATCTCGTCGCCCGTCCAAAGCGGCGCGGGCCCGGGAGCGCAGCCGCTGTAGCGGCCCGAGGCCCGCGGCCTGGGGCCCGCGGTCACGCCCCGGGTCGTGCCGCCACATGGTGGCCCGTGGGCGGGTGACCGGTGGGCGTGGGCTGCGAGCGGACTCTCGGAGCTCGAGCCACAGCGCATGGGCGCTGGGCGCAGCGCAGATTCGTGGATCCCGACCGTCGTCCGCGGCGAATCGCCCCCAGCATGCACCGACTCCACGCCATACTCCTCCTGCCCCTGTTCCTCGCCGGCTGCGCCAGCCCCGGCTCGCCGCTCTCGGCCCACCGCGACGCCCGTCCCATCTCCCTCGAGCTCGAGGGCGGGCGCCTCTGGCAAGGGCGCAACGACGTCCGCATCCCGGGTGACGGCGGCACGCTGTTCCCGGCCGACGAGCTCATCGGCGAGGGCCCCTTCACCGCCGGGCGCGTGACCCTCGATTGGGATATCGACGCTCGGCACGCGCTCCGCGTCGTGTTCGCGCCGCTCGAGCTCGATGGGACCGGCGAGCTCGCGCAGCCGACGCGCTTCGACGGGCAGACGTTCGCGGCCGGCGTGCCGACCAAGGGCACCTATCGCTTCGGCTCCTATCGGCTCGGCTACCGCTACACGTTCTTGCACGAAGAGCGCTGGCGCCTGCGCGTCGGCGGCACGCTCTTCGTCCGCGACGCCGAGGTCGCCCTGGAGCAGGGGGCGACCCGCGCCTCCGACTCCAACGTCGGCGTCGTGCCGCTCGTGAACTTCGCCGCCGAGTGCTTCCCGGCGCGCCGGTGGCGCCTCGTGGCGGAGCTCGACGGCTTGGCCGCGCCCCAGGGGCGGGCGCTCGACCTTTCGCTCAAAGCCCATTACGACCTCGCCGACTGGTGCAGCGTCGGCCTCGGCTACCGGACGATCGAGGGCGGCGCGGACAACGACGACGTCTACACGTTCGCTTGGCTGAACTCGGTGGTCGCCTCGGTCGGGTTCCGGTTCTGACGCCGTGGGGGCCCGAGCCGGCGCCCGAGCCGGCGGCTCGCGCGGGTCCGGCGCGATTCAGGCACAAGCTTCAGGCCGGAACCTCCGAAGAGGAGGACACCCCGCCGCGGAGCCAGGCCATGTTCGAAACCGTGCAGTCACAAGCCCTCGTCCAGCGCATCGACCACGTCCTCGCAGAGGCCTATCGCACCGGCACTGTCGAGGTCGACGGTGGCGAGCGGGTCGCGGTCCATCCGACGGGGCTCCGCAAGGAGCTCGGCGCGCAGCTGGAGGACCTGCTGGTCGAGCTCGGCGCGCGCCGGACCCTCGAGACCGGCTTTGCCTTCGGCCTCTCAGGCCTCTTCATGCTCCGCGCAGCGCTCCGGAACGGCGCCAGCCCGTACGACGGCCCGGTGCACACCGCGCTCGACCCGTTCCAGTCGACGACCTGGAGGCGCGCGGGCCTGCGGCTCTTCGCGCAAGCCGGAGTCTCCCACCTCTTGCGCTTCGAGGCCGCGTACTCTGAGCTCCAGCTCCCGCGCTTCGTCGAGGCCGGCGAGCAGTTCGATGCCGTCCTCATCGACGGCGGCCACCGGTTCGAGATGGCGTTCGCGGACCTGCTCTTTGCTTCGCGGCTCGTGCGCCCAGGCGGCGCGGTGATCGTGGACGACGTCTGGTTGCCCTCGGTGCGCGCCGCAGTGGAGTACTTCACGACCAACGTCGGCCTCATGCGTGACGAGCGCACCTCGGGGCCAGCGGGCGAGCACTTCGCCGTCCTCCGCATGCCGCGCGAGCTGCCGAAGCGCGCGTGGGACCATTACCAGCCGTTCTACGCCGGGCTCGGGGTCGACCCTGCCGAGGCGCGAGCGCTCTGCCCGACGGTCTGAAGCGCCGAGCGCTGGCCCGCGAGGTATGCGGTTGACCGCCCCAGCGAGACCTGCGGGCAGCGCGCTTGCTAAAGTCACGCCGTGAACCTGTTGATGGTGAGCGGCGACCGGCAGGTCGTCGTGGGCGAGAAGGGCCCGTTCTGGTCGATGCAGCGCGAGTTCTCGCGCCACTTCGGCCGGGTCGACGTCTTGTGTCCCAAGCCGTCCGGCGACGTCGTCACCACGACGATCCATGGGAACGTGCACTTTCATCCGGCGCCCGTCGCCCGCGCCGGAGTCTCGGGCGGGGGCGCGGTCGTACGCTGGATCGGCGAGGCCGGCGCGCGGCTCGTCCGCGAGCACGGCGCGGCGCTCGTCGTCAGCCACGACTACGGCTCCTTCACGAACGGCCGCGGCGCCTGGCGTGTCACCCAAGCGACCGGCGTCCCCTTTGTCTCCGAGCTGCACCACGTGCAAGGGCACCCTGTCGCCCGAGACGCCCGCGAGCGCTTCGAGAAGCTCCTGACGCGGCTCTACGTCGCGTGGGCGAAGCCGCGGGCGCTCGGGTTCCGCGTCGTCAACGCGACGGAGATGCCCGCGCTGTTGCGGACATGGGGCGTGCCGGACGACAAGGTCCACGTCCTGCCTTCCCAGTACCTCGACCTCGCGGTGTTCACGCCGCCGGCTGACGGGGCGCCTCACGAGGTCGCCCAAGACGTCGTGTTCGCCGGCCGCGCCGTCGCGAACAAGCGCGTCGACGTCCTCGTCGAGGCGCTCGCGCGGCTCAAGGAGCGCGGCCGCCCGACGAGCGCGCTGTTGATCGGCAAGGGGCCGCTGCGGCCGAAGATCGAGGCCCTCGCGCGCGCGCGCGGCGTCGAGGTGCGGTTCGTCGACTGGGTCGCCGAGCCCGCGGACCTCGCGCGCCACTACCGCGCGAGCCGCGTGTGCGTGTGCGCCTCGACCTGCGAAGGCGGGCCGCGCTTCACGGTCGAGGCGATGGCGTGCGGCGTCCCCGTCGTCTCGACGGCCGTCGGTATCATGCCGGACCTCCTCAGCGACGGCGCCGCCGGGCGCAGCGTCGGGTGGAGCGTCGAGGAGCTCGCGCAAGGCCTCGACGAGGTCCTCCGCGACGAGGCCGCGCGCCGCGCCATGGGCGCCGAAGCCGCGCGTCGCGTCCAACGCTTCGAGTACCACGCGGCGCTCGCGGGCTACGCCAACGGCCTGAAGGCCCTCGTCGGCGCCGCGCCCGAGCCCGCGCGCCTGGAGGCGGCCCGTTGAAGCTCGTCTTCGTCACCCAGGTGCTGGACCGCGGCGACGCGGTGCTCGGCTTCGTGCACCGCTGGGTCCAAGGGCTCGCCGCCTGTGCCGAGCGCGTGCGCGTCCTCGCCCTCGAGGTCGGCGACACCAGCGGCTTGCCGGCCAACGTCGATTGGCGCGTGCTCGGGCGGCGCGGGCACCTGGCGCGGTGGTTCCGCTATCGCAGCCTCCTGGGCGAGGCGCTCCGGCGCGACGGCTTCGACGCGCTGCTGACCCACATGGTGCCGCGCTATTCGCTCGTCGCCGCAGGGCCCGCGCGGCGCGCAGGCGTCCCGCACTTCCTCTGGTACACACACGCCGGAGTCGACGGGCGCCTCATCCGCGCGGCGCGGCTCGTCGACGGCGTCTTCACCGCGTCCGAGGAGTCCCTGCGCATCGAAACGCCGCGCAAGATCGTCACCGGGCACGGCATCGATGTCGCGCACTTTGCGGCGGACACGGGCGCCGCCGTGTCGCCGCCGCGGCTCCTCTCGGTCGGGCGCCTCACGCCGTCGAAGGACCCGCTGACGGTGCTCGAGGCCTTGGCGCTGCTCGTGGGGGCCGGGCGCGACGTGCACCTCGATTGGGCCGGCGGCGCCCTCGCCCGCGGCGACGATGAGTATGGCGCGCGCGTCCGCGCGCGCGTCAGCGAGCTCGGGCTCAGCGGCCGCGTGCGTTGGCTCGGGGCCGTGCCCTACGCCGAGATCCCGGCGCTCTACCGCGCGGCGACGGTCTTTGTGTCGGCGAGCCGCACGGGGAGCGTCGACAAGGTCGTCCTCGAGGCGATGGCGGCAGGTCGGCCCGTCGTGACGTCGAACGAGGCGTTCCCGCGCGTCTTCGCGGGGCTCCGCCGCATCGGCGCGGACGCCGCGCTCGCGGCGCGGCTCAGTTTCCCGGCAGGCGACCCGACAGCGCTCGCGGCGCAGGTCGGGGCGTGGCTGGACGCTGGCGCTCCGGCGCGCGACGCGGCCGGCGCTTCGCTGCGCGCGCTCGTCGCACAAGAGCACGCTGTCGACCCGCTGATGGCGCGGCTCGTCGCCCACATGGACGCCGCGCGCGGGCCGCGCGAGGGGCGCAGCATGACCCACCTCTTGGCGCAGGTCGGGGTCGTCGTGCCCGTGTGGAACGCCGCTGCGGAGCTTGAGGCGTGCCTCCGATCGCTGGCGCCCGCCGCGGCGGCAGGCGCGCGCATCGTCGTGGTGGACGACGCCAGCACCGACGGCGCGGGGGGCGCGCGCGCGCGCGCTTCCCGTTCGCGCGCGTGATCACGCACCCGGCGCGCCGGGGCCCCGCGGCGGCGCTGAACACTGGCGTCGCAGCGGTCCGCGACCGCGCGTTCCTGCTGTCGCTCGACTCCGACACCGAGGCGCCCGTCGAGGCGCTCGTGCGCCTCGCGCAGTGCCTCCACGCCCGCCCGGACTATGCCGGTGCTGCGGCGCGCCTCGTCAGCCCCGGCGGCCGGACCGAGCGCTCGTGCCTGCGCCTGCCGCGCCTCTCGACGCCGCTCTGGACCGGCACCCCGTTCGAAGGGCTGCGGCCCGGGGCGCGCGAGCTCGCGCGCTACATGGAGCTCGGGTTCGACCACGAGTGCGACGCTGACGTCGAGCAGCCGCCGCTCTCCGCGCTGATGCTGCGCCGCCACGCGTTGGACGCGTTGGGCGGCTTCGACGAGCGCTTCGAGGTCGACTTCGCGGATGTGGACCTCGCGCGGCGCATCGCAGACCGCGGCGCGCGGCTGCGTTTTGTCGCGGCGGCGCAGGTCGTGCACCACGGGGGCGCTTCGGTGCGCGCGCTCGAGGGCCACGCGCGGACGTGGCAGCTCGACCGGCTGCGCTACTTCCGCAAGCACTTCGGCCGCTTTGCAGGGCCGCTCGTCAAAGGGTGCGCGGCGCTCGCCTGGGTCGACGGCGCGCTGCACGAGCCGACCAGCGACAGGCGCCGCTTTGGCGTCAAGGCGCGCGAGTTCGCGGAGTTCGTGCTCTCGTGACCGAACCTGCACAGCCCAAAGGCACGGGCGCCGGAGCTGCCGGAGCTGCCGGAGCTGCCGGAGCTGCCGGAGCCGCCGGAGCCGCCGGAGCGATCGAGGAGGTGCTCCTCGCCCCGCTGCGCCGCACCCTGCGCTGGCTCGTGTCGCTCGCCGACGCAGAGGGGCGAATCGTGTGCCCCGATCACAAAGTCGAGCACTCGGGCAAGAACGCCTACGTCATCGTGCTCGCAGCGGAGCTCGCCAAGCACGACCCTGCAGCCGACCGCGCGTGGCTGCGCGACGTCGCAGTGCGCCAAGGGCGGCGCCTCGTCGCGAACCTCCTGCGCGAAGGCGAGAGCACCTGCTTCACGTTTCGCCCCGGCCGGCACGACCCGTTCAACTGCTCGAACAACGTGATCGACGGCGGCGCGTGCAGCGACGCGCTCGCGGAGCTCGTGCAGGTCTTCGGCGCAGAGCTCTCGGCAGAGGACCGCGCGGCCTTCGAGCGCGCGAGCGTCCTGCACGCGCAGACGTACTTGCGCTACGCCGTCCTCGATAAGGGCATCCCCGCGCAGAGCGCGTGGGCGCTCACAGGCGTCGCGAACGCGTGGAAGCTCAGCGGCCACGCCGTGCTCGAGCTGACGGTCAACGAGGGCGCCGGTCGCCTCTTCGGCCTGCAGCACCGCGACGGCAGCTACCCATACCACCCGTTGGAGGAGGGCGCGGCCCACGTCGGCTCGAGCGACGTCTCCGCCTTCTACCAGTCGCGCGTGACGGCGTTCCTCTTGTTCGCGCTGCACAAGCTCGGCCGCGACCCGGCCCGGCCGCCGTTCCGCATGCAGATCGCAGCGGGCCTCGAATTCCTGCGGGCCCTGGTCGGCCCAGATGGCGTCAAGGTCGGCGGGCTCGAGGCGAAGCCCTGGTACTGGGGCGCGGAGTACGAGGTGGCTTCGAACCCGTTCGACGTCTACGCGCTGGCCATCGGCGGGCGCGCACTGGGGGACCCTAGCCTGATCCAGCTCGCGCGTGGCTCGTTCGACGCGTGGGCGCGCCACGTCGACGCGGACGGTGTGCCGCGCGATCACAGGCCGGGGCCAGGCCGGCGCCGGAGCTACCAGTGCCCTGTGTTCTGGGCAGGGCACGCGGCGTGGGCCGCGCGCGCGCTCAGCGAGCTGAACGGCGTGCGCCCCGAGCCTGCCAGCGACGGCCTCGTCATCGACGTGCGCCACTTCAAGGGCGCCGGCTTGGCGCGCCTCGAAGACCGCGCCGTGATCGCGTGGGTGCGCGGCGCGCGCCCAGCGGGCAACGTGCACCACGGCTCGCCGCGCGGGGCGGGGCTCTTGCGCGTCTTCGGCAAGGCAGACGGCCGCGACCTCTGGGTCGCGGGCGCTCCCAACCAGCGAGCCGGGGAGGGCGAATGGACCGGCCGCGTCGGCGGCTGGAGCCGCGCGCGCGCGCGGGCCAGCGTCGCGGGCGAGCTGCGCTTCTCGGGCTGGCTCGCGCGGGCCTACGCGCGGCGCGGGGAATGGGGCCGCGGCCTGCGCACGCCGCTCGAGGTCGCCTGGCGCGGCGGCCGCGAGTTCGGCACGGCGCGCGCGAGCAGCGCGTTTGTGCTCGACCCCGCGCTGCACGTCATGGGGGACGGCGTCGAGCTCGCGTCCGGCGTCGCGTGGCGCGACGGCGCGCGCGTCCCTGGCGTCGAGCTCTCGCGGCGCTACCGGGTCGAGGGCGACGGGCTGCTCGTCGAAGAACACCTCCAGGGCGCCGGCGCGCTGCGCTTCGTGCCCCCGCGCGGGGCCGGGGTCTCGCTCGTGGAGGCGACCCCCACGCGGGCCGTTTGGCGCGTCGGGCATATTGGGGGCGGCTCGAAGTGATCCGTCGCGACTCGCGCGCTCGGGCTGGGCGCCCCGCGCGGTAACCTGCACCCCTCATGGACCAGCCCATCGACCGGAGGACCGCGGCGGCGACCGTGGGCCAAGGCGCGCGCGCCGGCCTCGTCGTCGGCGTCGGGTTGGGGCTCTCGGTCGGGCTGCTGCGGCTCCTGGGCGTCGACGGCTCGCTCTTCCTGCTGCAGGTCGAAGCCCATGGGCTGCGGGACGCGCTCGCGCGCGGCCTGCCGGCCGCGGGCGCGCTCCCCGGGCTCCTCGGCTGTGTGCTCGCCGCGGGCGCGCTCTACGGGCTCGCGGCCGCCGGCCTCGGCGGCGCCCTCGCAGTCGCCGCGCGCGCGCTCGGGGCGCGCCGCGCCGCGCGCTGCACACCGCGCGTGATCGCGAGCCTGTTGCTCGGGCTCGGCCTCGGGCTGGAGCTCTATTGGTGGACGCGCCCGGTCGTGCTCCCGGGGTTGCCCGCGACCGACCCGAAGCGGCTCGTGGCCGCGTCCGCCATCGTGCTGGTCGGGCTGGGGCTCGGCGCCCTCGTCGTGCGGCTCGCAGCGCGGCGCGTCTCCATGAGCCGCAGCGTGCGCGTCGGGGCGCCGGCCATCGTGCTCGCGGGCGGCGCGTTCTTGGCCCTCGACACTCGCGGGAGCAGCGACCTCGGCCGCCTCTCCGAGCGCAACCGCGACCTGCCGAACGTCCTCGTCGTCGTCGTCGACGCGCTGCGCCGCGACACGCTCGGCTGTTACGGCGATGAGCGCGTGCACACGCCGCACATCGATCGACTGGCGCGCGAGGGGGCGCTCTTCGAGCGCGCGCTCGTCCATACACCGTTCACCTGGCCGAGCTTCGGCTCGCTGCTCACCGGCAAGCTGCCGCGGCGGCACGGGCTGATGAAGATGGCGCCAGGGCATTCGCTCCCGGACAACGAGACGCTGCCGACGCTGCTCAAAGGCGGGACGCGCGTCGACGGCGTCAGCCTCGAGGGCGAGGACTTCGTCGCCGGGGCGTTCATGACGGGGACGCTGTCCCACGGCTCGGGGCTCCTGCGCGGGTTCGACGCGTACTTCGAGGCGCTCGTCGGGCACGACCTCGTTGACGTGCACTCGCGCTGGTCGCGCTTTCGCTCGGGTTTGTTGCCATGGCTCCTCGCGAACAAGGTGCGGCAGAAGCTCGATCGCCAGCTCGTCGTCAGCGAGGCGGAGCGCTGGCTGCGCCGCAACGCCGACCGGCGCTTCATGGCGCTCGTCCACCTGTATTCGACGCACACGCCGTATGACCCGCCGGCGGACTTCAGAGAGCGGCACCTCGACCCGAGCTACAACGGCCCGTTCCCGGCGTTCTACGCGTCGCACCGCGAGGCGATCGAGCAGGGGCTCTATACGCCGAATGAGGCCGACATCGCGCAGATCCGCGGCTTGTACCTCGCCGGCGTCGAGCAGGCCGACACGGACATCGGGCGGCTCCTCGGGACGCTCGAGGCCCTCGGCACGCTCGATGACACGATCGTCGTCGTGACGTCGGATCACGGCGAGTCCCTCGGCGAGCACGGGCTTTGGGAGCACAACTGGATGTACCAGGACAACCTGCTCATCCCGCTCGTGCTGCGCTGGCCCGGGGGCGGCGCTGCCGTCCCTGCCGGTGTGCGGGTGCCCGAGCGCGTCGAGCTGTCGGACGTGCTGCCGACGCTGCTCGGCCTGATGGGTGTGGAGGCGCCGCCCGCCGCAGCGGCGCTCGAAGCCGACGGCGCCACGCGCGATGATCCGCGGCTCGTGCATGCGCTCGACGGCGACGACCTCCGGCCGTTGATGCGAGGCGCGCGGGGCGCCACGCGGCCGTACGCGTTCGCCGAGAATGGGACCTTTCTCGCGGTCCAGGACGACCGTTGGAAGCTCATCGTGCGCCGCGAATTGCTCGGCGCCGGCGCGTGGGAGCGGATGCTCCGCGCTGCGCCCGAGGCGCGCACGACGCCAGCCCTGCGCTGGCCCGAGCTGTTCGACCTCGACGCGGACCCGCTGGAGCTGCAGAACGTCTTCGAGCGCGAGCCGACGCGCGCGACGGCGCTCTTCCGCGCCCTGGTCGCGCAGGTGGACCGGATGCCGATCCGTGACGAGATGGTGCAGAAGAGCGCCCGCGACGTCGCGGACGAGGCGCTCTTCCGCGCGCTCGGCTATGGCGGCGGGGTCGGAGACTGATCGATGTCCACGCCCGCAGCCTCGTCGCTGGCCACGCCTGCGGCCGCGCCCTCGGACGGCCCGGGCGCGCTCTGGCTCGTCGCAAACGCGCGCGTGCCCTCGCCGCGCGCGCAGACGTTGCAGGTGCTCCAGGCGTCTGCGGCGCTCGTGCGCGCCGGCACGCGGACGACCTTGGTGCACGCGCGGCGCGCCGACGCCCCCGGCGCGCCCGAGCCCGACGGCTCGGCGGCCGTCGGCGCAGCGCGCGCCGCGTTCCACGCGGACATCGCGCGCCGCTTTGCGCTCTCCGTGGCGGATGTCCCGGCCTTGCGCGCGGCGCGCTGCATCGACTGGATCGACCGCGTCCCGCGCGCGCTGCAGTTCCTGCCGGCGCGCGAGCAAGAGCTGTCGTTCGCGCGCAGCGCCGCGGCGCTGATCGCCCGCGAGGCCGCGCCAGACGACTTCGTGCTGACCCGCGAGCTCGAGGTCGCGCACACACTGCGCGCAAGGCCGCGCACGTATCTGGAGCTGCATCGGATCCCCGAGGGACGCCTGCGGCGCCGTTGGCTCGCGCGCGCGGCCGCGGAGCTCGCGGGCGTCGTGGCCATCTCGGGCGGCGTGCGCGAGGACCTCGTGTCGCTGTGCCGTGACTACGGCGTGGACCTCGCGCAGGGCGCCTCGCCCGCGCTCCCGCGCGTCTGCGTCGCGCACGACGCGTTCGACCCCGAGCGCTTCGCGGCGCTGCCGAGCCGCGCGGACGCGTGCGCGGCGCTCGGCCTCGATCCGGAGCGCCCGGTCGTCGTCTACACCGGCGGCCTGATGCACTGGAAAGGCGTCGAGGTCCTCGTCGACGCGGCGCACGACCCGCGCCTCGCCGACGTGCAGGTCGTCATCGCCGGGGGCATGGACGCCGACGTCGAGCGCGTGCGGCGCTACGCGGCGCAGCTCGGGCAGGTACGGGTCGACGGCTTCCAGCCGGCCGCGCGGGTGCCGCTGTACCTCGCCGCCGCGGACGTCGGCGTCGTGCCGAACCGCAGCCGCCCCGCGATCAGCGCGCGCTACACGTCGCCCCTGAAGGTGTTCGAGGCGAAGGCCGCGGGGCTGCCGCTCGTCGTGAGCGACCTGCCGAGCCTGCGCGAGGTCCTGGGCGAGGACGAGGCCGTCTTCGTGGCGCCCGACGACGCGGGCGCGCTCGCGGCGGGCCTCCTGCGCTTGCTCGCGGACGGGCCCGAGCGCGCGCGCCGCTCCGCGCGCATGCGCGCGCTGTCGGCGGAGCACACCTGGGGCGCGCGCGCGGCGCGCCTCTTGGCTTGGATGGGCGCGCGCAGCGCCCAGGCCGCGGCCGCAGGCGGCCCCGCCGCGCGCGCGCAGGGAGACGTCGCATGAAGGTCCTGGTCCTGACGGATTCGCTCTCCGACCTCGACGGCGTCGGCCGCTACACGGTGCGCCTGCTCCTGGCGCTGGAGCGCGCGCGCCCCGGGCTCGAGGTGCATGTCCTCCTGGGCCGCAAGCACCGCCCGACCTCGCGCGACGTCCCCGCGCATTGGCGGGTCGAGGTCGCGCTGCCGCCGGACTATTTCTTCTACATGTCGCCCCTGCGCTTCTGGGTCTCGCGCCTTGCCGCGACGTGGCGCACCTGGCGCGCGGCCCGCGGCGCCGACGTCGTGCACGCGATCAAGGACTTCCCACACAGCCTCGTCGCGGTCGACGCGGCGCGCCTCGCGGGCAAGCCCTGCATCGCCACCGCGCACGGCACGTACACGATCCTGCCGCTCGTCGACCCGCGCCACGCGCGGCGGGCGCGGCGGGCTTACGGGCGCTTCGATCGCATGATCTCGGTCAGCCGCTACACGCGGCGGCGGCTCCTGGCGCTCGTCTCGCCGGACGTGTTGCCGCCCGAGCACGTCGTCGTGGTGCCGAACTCCGTGGACGCGTCGGAGTACGCCGCGCCGCGCGAGGTCGGCGCTCAGCCGTGGCACGCGTGGCGCTTCACGCTGGGGATCGGCGAGCTCAAGGAGCGTAAGGGGCACCACCTGTCCGTCGCCGCTTGGTGCCGCGTCGCCCAGGGGGACCCCACCTTGCACCACGTGCTCGTCGGCCGCCGCACCGGGGACGCCTACGAGCGCCGCGTGTTGGCCCTCGCAGAAGCCGCGGGTGTCGCGGACCGCTTGCACCTCGTCGGCAACATCGGCGAGGACGAGCTCGTCGACCTGTTGCAGCGCGCGGAGGTCTTTCTGCACACGCCCGTGACGGCCAGCGACGGCGGCTTCGAGGGCTTCGGGATCGTCTACCTCGAGGCCGCGGCGTGCGGGACACCGTCGATCGGGACGCTCGATTGTGGCGCCGAGGACGCGGTCGTCGACGGCGTCACCGGGCGCCTCGTCGCGCAGGAAGAGGGCGCCGTCGCCGCGGCGCTGGGGGCGCTGGTCGCGGACGCCGCGCTGCGCGCCCGCATGGGCGCCGCGGGGCGCGCGCACGCTGCCGCGAGCCCGTGGGACGAGAACGCGCGGCGGGTCCTCGAGCTGTATGACGCGCGCCGCGGAGGCCGCGCGTGAGGGTGCTCTTCCTGTGCGAGGTGGGGGACCCGGGCGTCGGCTCCAGCACGCGTCAGATGTACCAGCACGCGGCGCGCCTGCGCGAGCTCGGGCATGAGACGGCCGCCGTCACCACGGTCCGGGACCCGCGCGACGCGTCGCCGACGAAGGTGCTCGGCATGACCGTCTTTCGGCTGCACTCCGACTACCCGGTGCGCTTCCGCGCGTGGCGGTCGCTGCACAACAAGGCGATCGACCGGCCGCTCCGCGCGGTGCTGGACGAGTGGCGCCCAGACGTCGTGCACGCCCACCTCGTGCACACGCACATCGGCTATCACGCGTTGACGCAGGCGCGTGAGGCTGGCGCGCGGGTCGTCTTCACGGCGCACGACGTGATGACGTTCTGCTACCAGAAGCTGACGTGCTTCCACGGCGGCGAGGCGCACGGCGGCGCGCTGTTCGACGTCGTGGCGCGGCCCTCGAAGTGCGTGCCGTGCCAGCGCCTGCGCTTCCGCCCCGGGCGGAACGCCCGCATCCGCGAGGTCCTCGAGCGCGACGTGGACGCCGTGACGGTCGTCTCGGACGCGCTGGGGGAGGTGCTGCGGGCCAACCGGGTGCCGGTCCACGCGACGGTGCACAACGCCTTGAAGCTGGCGCCAGCCCGCCCGAACGACGACGCCGTGGCCGCGTTCCGCGCGCAGCACGGCCTAGTCGGCAAGCGAGTGCTCGCGATCGGCGGGCGGCTGCACGAGCAGAAGGGCGTCGGGAAACTGCTGGAGATGCTGGCGCTGCTCGCGCCCGACCTGCCCGACCTGCGCCTCATCGTCATGGGCAAGCGCGAGGTCTACGACGGCGAGTTCGCGCCCAGAGCACGGGCGCTCGGGGTGGCGGACCGGGTGGTCCCGACCGGGTGGCTTGGCCCGGACGAGCTGCCGCTGGCCTATGCCGCGACGGACGTCTTCGTCACGCCCTCGATCTGCTTCGACACGTTCGGGCTCGTGAACCTCGAGGCGATGGAGCACGCGAAGCCGGTCGTGGCGACGAGCTTCGGCGGGTCGCGCGAGGTCGTGCTCCACGGCGAGACGGGCTTCATCGAGAATCCGTTCGACGTCGCGGCCTTTGCCGGCTGGATCAGGAGGCTCCTCGTGGAGCCAGGGCTCGCCGCGCGCCTGGGCGCCGCCGGGCGCGCGCGCCTCGAGGCGCGCTTCACGATCGAGCGCCTGACAGAGGACTTCTTGGGCGTCTACTCCACAGTGTAGTGTCGTCCCGCGGGACGCCTTTCAGGCTCTCCCTGGGGCGTTTCGGGCCGCTTTGGGGCGCAACTCGGGATTCCTTCACATCGCCCGGGGAAACGGTCGAATCTTCATCTTCGATGGCGACGAACTCCGCTGCAACACGCTGCGGTGGAGGCTACGATGCAGTGGCCCGAGAACGAGCGGTCTGCGTCTCCGCGCAGCTGCCCGCGTTCGCCTGCGACACTCACGTTTCTCCGTTCGGGCCTGTTGGCCCACTCAATCGATGCGCAAAACCCTTCTGACCTACGTCAAGCCTCACGTCCAGGAGGACCCGCTGTCCATGATCCTGGGCATCGGCTACCTCGGCGGACAGCTCGAGCGGGAGCAGATCCCGGTCGCGTTGCACGACGAGCGCGTCGGCACGGACCAGGAGATGAAGGAGGCGATCGCGCAGAACGACATCATCGGATTCAGCGCGTTGACCCCGAACATCCGGCGCGCGATCGCGTGGGCGAAGTACGCGAAGGAGCAGGGCAAGATCACGATCATGGGCGGGCCGCACGCGTCGGTCGACCAGGGCGTGTTCCTCGACAGCGGCCACTTCGACTACGTCTTGAAGGGGGAGGCTGAGTACACCCTGCCCCAGCTCTTGCGCGCGATCGATGGCGGCGTCGACGCGGACGTGCAAGCGGTGCCCGGTGTCGCCTCCATGCGCGACGGCGAGCTGTGGGTGGACAACCCCGCGCCGCCGCTGATCAAGAAGCTCGACGACCTGCCCATCCCGGCGCGGCACCTCTTGCCGATGGAGTCGTACTTCAAGAACAACCCCGAGCACCTCGTCTACATCTTCACGACGCGCGGTTGCCCCTTTAAGTGCATCTTCTGCCAGAAGGAGCTCACGGGCCGGGGCTTCCGTGTGCGCTCGGTCGAGGCGATCGTCGACGAGCTCGAGCACATCATCAAGGCCTACGACCCGGGCGTGATCCTGTTCGTCGACGAGATCTTGACGTTGCGCAAGAAGCGCATCCACGAGATGTGCGACGAGATCATCCGGCGCGGGCTGAAGTTCGAGTGGGTCGCGAACACGCGCGCGGACTGCGTCGACTACCCGCTGTTGAAGCACATGCACCGCGCGGGCTGCCGCCGAATCTACTACGGCTGGGAATCGGGCTCGCAGCGCATGCTCGACGTGCTCAAGAAAGATCTCACGCCCGAGGTCATCGTCAACGCGGCGAAGATGACGCGCCGCGCGGGCATCTGGGCCAAGGTCTATCTGATCGTCGGCTCGCCGGGCGAGACCCGCGCGGACATCGAAGAGACCGAGAAGGTCCTGCGCCTCGCGGGCCCGGACCTGATCCGCATCTCGGTGTTCAACCCGCTGATCGGCACGGAGTCCTGGGACAACTACCAAGCCTCGATCGACATCTCCGACCTCTCGGAGAACTACGTCTCGTCGAACCGCTCGGGTTACAAGCACGAGAACTTCAGCCAGATCGAGCTCGAGGAGCTGCGCAAGAACATGGTGCGCTCCTACGAGAAGTGGTACTACGGCATGCCGCAGCGCGTGCGGCGCTTCTACGAGCGGGCGCTCTACTACATGGAGAACCCGAAGTACGGCCAAAAGCGGCTCGGCCGCGCGGTGGGCCTCGTGCCGCCGCCCAAGCGCCACGTCGTCACGAACCACCACTGAGCGCGATCAGCAGCGCTCACGCGAGCCGCGCCCGTCACTGACGGGCGCGGCTCGCCGCATCTGTGGGGAGTGCGGGTCTCGACGTCAGCGGGGAGGGCTTCGGGGCCGCGTCTGCGGTCGCGTTCGGGCGGCTCAAGTCTTCGGCGGCGGTGGTCGATCCTGGGCTCGGGACCGTCCCGGCCCTAGACACCATGAACCTCCGCCCCATGTTTGAATCGACCGCCCGTGCCCTGTCGCTCCCGCTTTGGCTCCTGCCCCTTGCGCTCGGCCTGGGCGGCTGTGGTGGCGGGGGCGGCTCGTCGACCCCGACGCTCAGTGCGCCGTCGACGGGCGCCGTATGGGGGGGCACCAAGGCGATCCGCTGGACCACGGGCACGACGAACGGCGGCAGCGCGCGGATCCTGCTCTCCGATGACGGTGGCGCCTCGTTCCTGACGGAGCTCGCGGCCTCGACCCCTGACGATGGTTCGTTCAGCCTCGATACGTCCACGCTGACGGACGGCGAGGTCTATCGCGTGCGCGTCATCCTGTCGAACGGGACGACGCTGAACAGCGGGGACTTTGCGGTCGACAACACGGCGCCGGTGACGTCGTTGACCGCGCCGGTCGGGACGGAGGTCCTCGGCGGCGCGGCCACCGTGACTTGGACGACGACGGATGCGCACCCCGGGACGGTCGAAATCCGCCTCTCGGATGACGACGGGGCGACGTACGACAGTGTGGTCGTCGCGTCGACGCCGGATGACGGTGAGTATGAATGGACCTCATCGACCCTGGTCGATGGCGTGCAGTACCGCCTCCAAGTCATCGCGACGGACGCCGCCGCCAACGAGAGCGCGCCGAGCCGTTCGCCCCAGAGCTTTGAGCTCGACAACACGCCGCCGGTGATCCTCCTCACGTCGCCGAGTGGCGGCGAGTCTTGGTCCCGTCGGCAGTCGATCACTTGGACCACGACTGAGTCGAACCCGAGCACCGTGCGTCTGACGCTCTCCACGGACTCTGGCGCGACCTTCGCGACCACCATCGCGGCCGCAGCACCGGACACGGGGAGCTATACGTGGGAGACGGGCGAGGCCCCGGACGGCACCCTGCTGCGTGTGCGCGCCGTCGCGGTGGACCTCGCGGGCAACAGCTCGGCCCCGTCCACGTCCGTCGGCGACTTCACTGCGACGAACCTGCGTATCCTCGCGCCAGCGCACTACCTCGACCTCAATCAGGACGCGGTGATCAACGGCGGCGACCAACTCCTCCTGTACTTCGACAAGCAGGTCACCGTGAACTCGTCCTCGGTCGCGAGCCTCCTCGCGCCGGTGTCCGGGGACACGTTCGGGACCGGGGCCACGATCGGCGCAGGGAGCGAATCCGACTCGGTGGTCCTCACCCTCGGCGCGAATCCGACGCTGCGGACGCGCGGCGCCTTCTCGATCGACGACGTCGCGAGCGCGCGCCCGTCAGGCCTCGACATCGAGACGAACATGACCGCCAATGCGATCGAGCAGGCGGGGACGGGCCTCGACGCGGCGCCGTCGGGCTGGAAGGACCTGCAGCCGACCCTCGTACCGATGGCGCTCGGGCTCTCGACGACGGGCACGCCCGCCGCGGTGGCCGCCGGCGACCTGGATGGGGACGGCGACCTCGACCTCGTGATCGCAGAGTCCACGGGCCAGGGCACACACATCTTGCTCGGCACCGGGACGGGTACGTTCAGCAGCAACGGCGTCGTGGGCGCTGTCGCGGCGACGGACATCGCCCTCGGGGATGTCGACGGCGACGGCGCGCTCGATCAGGTGATCGCTACGAGCTCGGGCGCGCTGGTCGCCATCGGCGACGGGAACGGCGGCTTCGCGGCCTACGGCAGCGCCATTGGGGCGGGGCCGACAGCGGCCGTCGCCCTCGCGGACTTCGATTGTGACGGTGACCTCGACCTCTTCCTTGGCAACGGGGGCAGCACCGCGGACACCGTGTTCCTGAACGATGGGGCGGGGACGTTCACGAACTCGGGTCAAAGCCTCGGGGCTGCGAGCACCGTGGCGCTCGCCGTTGGCGACCTCGATAACGACGGTGACCTGGACGTGATCACGGCGGTGGGCACGGGCGGCCAGCCCGTTCGCGCCTGGTTGAACAACGGGGCCGGGACATTCACGGTCGGCGACGCGTTGACTGTGACGGCGGCGCAAGACGTCGTGCTGGGCGACCTCGACGGCGACGGTGACCTCGACGCCGTCATCGCGGTGCTCGGGCAGAACGAGATCCTCAAGAACGACGGCACCGGTACGTTCGGCTCCGCCTACCAGCGCTTTGGCAACAATGACAACCGCGCCGCGGCGCTGATCGACCTCGACGGCGACGGCGACCTCGACATCGTGACCGTCAAGAACGCCGACAGCGAGCGGCTGTGGTTCAACGATGGCACCGGTACTGTGACCGAGTCGCGTCGACGTGGATTGGCCGACGACTCCGTGGCTGTCGTCGCGGCGCGGTTCGACGGCGACAGCGACCTTGACCTCATCGTCATCGTCGATGGCGCGCCACACCGCGCCTACTTCGGCTCTGCCAGCGGCGGCCAGCCCGACGCAGACTTCGGCGGCGCGGGCATCTCGACGACCGCCGTCGCCGCGCGCAGCGGAGCCGCAGGCGACATCGACCGCGACGGCGATATCGATGTCGTCCTGTCTGGCGTCGCCGGCGGCGCCACGATCATGGAGAACGACGGCGCCGGGACGTTCGCGGTCGGTGCTTCGTTCGGGCCGGACGGCGCGACGGTCTTGGCGCTCGTCGACATCGACTGCGACGGCGACTTGGACGCCCTCGTGCGCGATCCGATCGCGGCGTTTGGCGTGGACCTCTGGCTGAATGACGGGGCCGGTGGGTTCACCGCTGGGCCGACCGGGCTCGCGGATCCACTCTCGGGCTTCGCGGACGCGAACGGTGACGGCGCCCTCGACTTCGTCGGGAGCGACATCCTTGGCACGCCCGCGCTCTACTTCGGTGATGGCGCTGGCGGCTTCACGGACTCGGGGGCGGACCTCGGGGCCGGGCCGGGCTTGCAGGCTGTTCTCGGTCGCTTCGATGGGGACGCCGTGATGGACGTCGCGGTGCTCGAGGCCGGCACGGTTCGCGTGGCGCTCGGCGCGGGGGACGGCGTGACGGACTCCACCGAGCTGGTCATGTTTGTGACCTCGGACGGCCTCGTCGCCGACGACTTCGACCACGATGGCGACCTCGACCTCGTCGGCTTCGCCATGGCCAGCGGCCGCCTTGAGCCGTACCGGAACGACCTGCCCTCCGGCTTCACGACCTTGGCGCTCACCGGCGCTTCCCGCGACTACGAGGGCGTGACGCTCTATGACCACGACGAGGACGGGTTCCTCGACGTCTTCACCTGGGCGGCGGCGCCCGTCGCGACGACCGCGGTGTTCGTCGGCGATGGCAGCGGCGGCTATTCGTCCGCGACTACAGGCGGCGTGGCCGACCTGCAGCAAGTGCTGCTCGCTGACTTCGACGGAGACGGCGACGAAGACGCGTTCTACATCTGCTACGACACGGTCGGCTCGACCGCGGCGCAGCACGTCTTGGTCCTGCGCGATTGACGCAGGGCGCCAAGCGCGCCGCGTCATACGCGCTTGGAGCCTGCGCCACGGAACGCGACTCGCATCGCGGCGATCCGCGTTCTGTGGCGCAGGCTTCTAGAGGCGCCGCTGGACGAGCGCGAGGACCTCGGTCTCGCGTTGTTCGGCCTCGCGCTCGAGGCGCTCGACCTCGGCGAGGAACTCGGCCTTGCGGACCTCGTCCGTGAGGCCTTTGGCATTGATACGCACGTTGAAGCCTGCGCCGCGCACGGCGGTGCGGGCACACAGAGCGCCGACCGCGGCGTCGGAGGTCGAGGCCTCCATGCCGATGTCCGCCATCGCGCGGCACACGTCGAGCGCCGCGAGCGCCTCGCGCATGACCGCGAGCGGGGCCTCGATCGCGCGCACCGTCGCGGCCTCGATCCGCGCCGCGCGCTCGTCCGCGGGCGCGCGCCACGCCTCCATGATCCCCTGGAACGCCGCGGTGTCTTCGTCGACGAGGGCGAGCAGCGCCTCGTGGCGGTCGCGGCCTTGCACCGCCCAGCTCGAGAACTCTTCCCATCGCGCGTCCCAGCCGGGCTTGTGGCTCGACAGGTTCGCGACCATCGCGCCGAGCGCGGCGCCGAACGCGCCGACGGCCGCGGCGACGCTGCCGCCGCCCGGGGCCGGGGACTCCGAGGCGGTCTCGTGCGTGAACCCGATAAGCGTCTGGTCGATGAGGCGCCGCTTCGAGCGATCCCGGATCGCGTACTCGATGACACGCTTCTCGGGGTCGAACGGTGAGAGTTCGGCGAGGCCGAGCGACTTGATCGCGATCTTGACGAGCTCCGCGTGCGGGACGCCGAGCGAGCGCCCTTGCTGGCGCAGGTAGTGCTCGCCGGCCTCGACGAGCACGCGCAGCGGCACCATTCCGACGATCTCCGACCCTGTGACGCGTATGCCGCGCTCGGCCGCCTTCTTGACGCACTCGTCGAAGGCGACGTGGACGGGCGTGACGTCGATGTCGGTCAGGTTGATGGAGATCTGCGCGACGCCGTACTCCTCGATGAACCAGCCGATCGCCTTGACGGCCTTCAGCGTCCCCGGGGTCCAAACCTCGTTGCCCTGGGCGTCGCGGACGACCTTGCCTGTGATGGGGTCGGGCTCGCGCTTCACGCGGCCCTTCTCGCGCACGTCGAAGGCGATCGCGTTCGCGCGCCGCGTCGAGGTCGTATTGAGGTTGACGTTGTAGGCGATCAGGAACTTGCGCGCGCCGACCGCGGTCACGCCGTAGCCGGGGTCGAATTCGGCGGGCCCAAAGTCTGGGGCCCACGCCGGGTCCGCGAGCTTTGTCGCCAGGCCTTCGTATTCGCCTGCCCGCACATGCGCCAGGTTCCTGCGCTCTGGGCGCATCGCCGCGGCCTCGTAGAAGTAGCCGCTGATGCCCGCCTCTGCGCCGAGGCGTCGCCCGAGCTCACGCGCGTACTCCGCGGCCTCTTCCATCGAGACGCCGCTGATCGGCACCAGCGGGCATACGTCCATCGCGCCGAAGCGCGGGTGCTCCCCATGATGCTGGCGCATGTCGATCAGCGCCTTCGCGCGCTGACCCGCGAGCACGGCAGCTTCGATGACGGGCTCGGGCGCGCCGACGAACGTCACGACGGTGCGGTTCGTCGCCTTCCCGGGGTCCACGTCGAGCAGGGTCACGCCCTCGACGGACTCGATCGCAGCGGTGATCTCCTTGATGACGGCGAGGTCTCGACCTTCTGAGAAGTTCGGGACACATTCGATGAGGCGTGGGGTCATGGCAGCTCGGGGAGCCTCCAGCGGGGGCGTTTGGCGCATCAGGTTACGGTCTCGGGCGCGGTCACTCGAACAGGAGACCCTGCGTTCCGCGCGGCGATTCCGTGTCGATCAGCCCTGTCGGCTCGCGCGGCACCAGAGGCTCGATTTCGTCCTCGCGCGAGGTCTCGAGGCCGAACCGCTTGCAGTTGAGGTCGAAGAGGTCACGCGCGAGCTGCCAGCGTGGCCCGCTGCCGCGCATCCGGTCCCCGAACGCCGATGGCGCGGCTTGGCCGCTCCGCGCCTCCTCCAGCGCGGCGAGGACCTTCTTGGCCCGGTCCGGGTAGGCGGCGGTGAGGCGCTCGATGAAGACCGGCCGTACCTCTGCCGGCAGGCGCAGGAGGATGGTGAACGCGCGGCTCGCGCCCGCTGCCCGTGCGCGGTCGAGGATCTCCGGGACCTGGCTGTCGTTCAGGCCGGGGACGAGGGGCGCGACCGAGACGCCCGTCGGGACGCCGGCCTCCGAGAGGACGCGCAGCGCCTCGAAGCGCATCGCGGGCGTCGGGGCCCAGGGCTCGATCGCGCGCGCCATAGCGGCGTCGGCGAAGGGGATCGAGAGGAAGACCCGCGCGCCGGCGCGCTCCGCGATGCGGCCCAAGAGGGCCGCATCGCGGCGGACGAGCGCGCTCTTCGTGATGACCCCGACGGGGGTCGAGAAGTCGAGGCAGGCCTCGAGGCAGCCGCGTGTCAGCTCGTAGCTGGCCTCGAGCGGCTGATAGGCGTCGGTGACGCCCGAGAACGCGACCCAGGCCCGGCGCCAGGAGCGGCGCGCGAACGCGACCCGCAGGCGCTCGGGCGCGTTGCGCTTCACGACGATGCGCGTGTCGAAGTCGGTGCCGGCGCCAAAGCCGAGGTGCTGGTGCCCAGGTCGCGCGTAGCAGTAGGCGCAGGCGTGCTGGCAGCCCCGGTAGGGGTTGACGCTGAAGCGGAACGGGACGTCTGGCGAGTCGTTCTGCGCCAGCACGTCGCGCGCGTCCTCCTCGTAGACCTGGACCGCCGCGGGCGGGGGCTCACCGAGCCAATCGACCTCGTACCCGCCCGACGCGCGCGTCCAGGGGTTCGGCGGGTTCGAGACCGGACGGTGCACAGGGGGATGCTACACGACCCGCGGTGGGGCTGGCCTCGGCGCGCGGATGCCATTAGGCTCCCGGCGACGATGAACGAGACCCAACCAGGCCCCGCGCTTGCCTCCCCGGATGTGACGCGCTGCGCAGTCGCCTCCGACCGACCCGCGCAGGCCGCGCTCTTCGACCGCTGCTTCGGGCGCGGCGACGGCGGGGAGGTCCTGCCCTGGCGCTACGACGCGGGTCCCCATGGCGCGAGCCTCGCGCGGGTCGTGCCGCGTGAGGGCAGCCCGACCAGCGCCGAGGACGCGGACATGGCGCTCGTCGCGAGCTACGCGTGCTCGCCGCGGATCGTGGTGACGCGTGAGGGGCCGGTGACCGTCGGGCAGACCGGAGACGTCATGACGCTCCCTTCGCAGCGCGGTAAGGGGCTCTTCTCGGCCCTCGATCGGGCCGTGATGGAGGACGCGCGCGCCGCGGGGTGGCCGGTCGTGTTCGGGCTGCCGAACTCTGCGTCGGCGCACATCTTCACGCGGGACCTCGGCTGGCTCGAGGTCGGGCGCGTGCGCCCTTGGACCTTCGTGCTCGCCGCCGACGCTGGCGCGCGCGCCGAGCGGCTGCGCGTGAGCCGGCTCGCTGCGGCGCTCGTGCCGTGGGCGTACTGGCGCGGGACGATGCGGGTCGGCCACATGAAGGACCAGTTCTTCGCCAAGGCCAACGTCGTCGCGATCGCGCGCTTCAAGCCTGAGGTCGACGCGGTCACTGCCGAAGCCGCCGCGCAAGGCGCGTGGACGATCCAGCGCGACCACCGGTACCTGAACTGGCGCTTCTGTGACGCGCCGTCAGGGCGCTTCAAGGCGCACGGAGTGTACGAGCCGTCGGGCAAGATGCGCGGCTATGCGGTGGTGCAGCTCCCCGCGCGGGGGGACGCCGTCGGTTACATCGCGGACGTCGTCGCCCTCGATCGCGTCGCTTTTGCTGCAGCGATGGAGGCCGGCCTCTCGCACTTGCGCAAGGCGGGCGCGTCGGTCGCGCGCGCCTATGCGTTCGATGGCTCACGCTGGCAGGCGGACCTCGTGTGGTCGGGGTTCCGGGCCCCAAAGGCCGCGGACTCCAAGGCGGTCATCGCGCGCGTCCTCGACGAGCGGCACCCGATCGCCGCCGTCGCGCGGGATGCGGCCCGCTGGTCGTTCACCGACGCGGATCGCGACGCGGAGCTCATCACGTGAAGGAGCGTGCGTCGAGCGAGGGGCCGCAGCGCCATGCGCGGAGCGAGGCCGTAGGTGCGCGATGCCCTTGAAACACAGGGTCAAGGCCGTCGCCCGCGAGGTGTTCGCGCGTGTCCTGTGGCACACGGGCCTCGCGCGTTTGGTCGATCGCTGCTCGCCGCCGCGCTTGACGATCTTGTACGGGCATTGCGTCGCGGATGAGGCCTTGAACGGCACCCTCGCGCCCGAGATGAAGATCAGCGAGGCGCGCCTCGAGCGCCTGCTCGAGCGCCTCGGTGAGCGGTTCGAATGGGTGACGATCGGCGAGGGAATGGCGCGCCTCGCCGCCGGCGACGCGCGGCGGTCGATGGTGGCGTTGTCGATGGACGACGGCTACCGAGACAACCTCGTTCGGCTTGTGCCGCTGCTGCAGCGAACGCGCGCGCGTGCCACGGTGTTTCTCGAGGCGGGGCCCGTTGTGGCGCGCCGCATCGGGTGGCTCCACACCCTCGATTGGCTGGTCGCGCGGCTCGGCCCGGCGGCTGTTCGTGACGCGCTCATCGCGTGGCGGGGCGGCGGGCTCGGCGACGGCTTTGGCGAGGACCCGCGCGGCCGCGAAGCGTTGCTCGCGGCGGGGGATGCCAACGCCCTGAAGCGCGCGCTGAAGTACCACGCGCGCCAGGATCTGCGCGACGGCGTCTTGCTCGCGATCGCCCGTAACCATGGGTACGACGCGCGAGCGCATGTCGAGCAGCTCTACCTTGATCGAGAGGGTGCGCGCGCCCTCGTCGCGAGCGGCGTGATCGAGGTCGGCGGGCACACGATCGAGCACCCCGTCCTCTCCACTCAATCGGCGGCGCTCCAGGCCCGCGAGATCGCCGGCGGCAAGGAGCACCTAGAGGCCGCGCTCGGCGACAGCGGGGCTGAGAGCGCGCCGCTCATCACGTTTGCCTACCCGTATGGCCGGAGCTGGGACTTTGATGGGCGCTCGGTCGAGGCCGTGGCGGCCGCCGGGTTCCGGTGGGCGGTGACGACTCACGCTGGCACGAACACGGCGCGGTCTGCGCCGTTCGCCCTAAGGCGTTGGCCGATCGAGGAGTCGACGGCGCTGCACTTGCTCGGCGTGGAAGCGAGCGGCGGGTTCGAGTGGTTGCGCAGGCGCGGGATCGACCTCGTCGAGTGACCGCGTCGGGAGCGGGCTACGAAGTGAACAGGCAACGCAGGGAGCGAGCCCCAGTCGGTGGCCCAGCTCGATCCTGACCTTGCTCGAAGGCAGAGCGCGTTGGTGCGATCTTGATCGAGGAGTGAGTCGCGCTTCGCCGTGTGCAAGCGCTCGCTTGATGTACGGCGGCTCCGCTGTAGGCCGAGGCTGACCGTGGGAGGGTCCTGCGGCGTGACCTCATCCTCGCCTACATCTGCGAATCATGCGCTCTCCTCGCCAGCTCCTCTGCACCGCGTCGCTCGCCGCGGGCCTCGCCCTCTCCGCCTTCGCCCAGGAAGGGACCGTGTCCCCGGCCGTCCGCGTCAACGTCGGCGGGTTCAACCGGAACGGCGCGAACCAGATCGACGGCGCGACCGTTGTGTCCGCTGGCAATGGCGTGTTCCATGCCGCGTGGGCGGATCAGTTTGGCACGACGTCGAGCACCCAGGACATCTACTTCGCGAGCTCATCGGACAACGGCCTCACTTGGAGCACACCCGTCCGCGTGGACCTCGGCGATGCGCCGAACCAGACGGACTCCGATCAAGTGCACATGGTGGTCACCGCCAGCGGCGTCATCGTCGTTGCGTGGGAGGAGAAGCGGGACGGCGTCGCCAACGGCGCGAGCGCGACCGAAGACCTCTTCTACAACCGTTCGACGGACGGCGGCCTGACCTGGATGGCGACGTCGTTGCCGCTCAACTCCGGCACCGCAGGCGCGCACGTGACGAGCGACATCGACCTCGCGTTCCTGGCGGTCGACGGCGAGTCGATCCACGCGACGTGGGAAGAAGACTCGGTCGCGGGGCTCGGCGGCGCTGAAGAGGTCTGGTACACCCGCAGCGCCGATGCCGGCGAAACGTGGACCACGCCGGTCATCATGAACGAGACCCCCGGCGTGCGGGACATGGATGAGCCGCGCGTCACGGCGCAGGGCGGCCTCGTCCTCGTTTACTGGGTCGATGACTTCGGCAGCGCGAGCACGAGCGATGATCTCTACCTTGCTCGCTCTACCGATGGCGGCGTCACGTTCAGCACGCCCGTCGCCATCGAGTCCGACCTCTCGGGCAACGTCGATGAGCCGCGCGCGGCCATCGATGGCGACCTCGTCATCATTACGTACACCGAGAACTTCACGACGGACACCGCCGGCGAAGGCGTCGTCGCGACCGTTTCGACGGACGGGGGCGCGACGTGGTTGCCGGAGGTCGTGCTCTCGCCCCAGATGTACCAAGTCGCTAACGCCGATGCGGACACGCCCTTTGTCGCGGTCAACGGGGACAACATCTACGTCGTCTACGAAGAGGACAGCCAAGATCGCTTGGCGGGCGGCGCCGGCGACAGCGGCGGCAACGTGTGTTATCTCGCGCGCTCGAACGACCGCGGCGCGACGTGGGCGGTGGACCTCGACCTCGAGGCCGGGCGTATCTCCAACCGCCCGCGCATCGTCGCGAACGACGAGATCGTCGTGATCTACAAGGAGTACAACGCCAACGGGTCCAACGTCCCTGTGTTCGCGTGGTCGGTCGACCAAGGTGTGACGTGGTCCCCCTTCACCCAGGTCGCTGGCGCGGGCCCGGACGTGGACGAAGGCAACGCCGTCTCCGAGTCGTACTACCTCGCGATCGACCCCGACTCGAACACCGCGGTTGTCGTCTTCATGGACAACAGTGTGACCGGTGCGAACGAGGTCTACTCGAGCTCCGTGCACGTCGCGCTCTCGATCGGCGACCCGTACTGCACCGCTGTCTACAACTCGACGGGCGCGCGCGGTCGCCTCGAAGCGCTCGGTAACGGGCGCGTCGCCCAGGGCGAGCTGACCCTGGTCGGCTCCGACCTCCCGCTCAACGTCGCGGGCTTTGCGCTCTGCAGCCTCGTCCAGGACTTTGTGCCGAACGTGCAGGGGAGCAGCGGCGACCTCTGCCTCGGCGGCGCGATCGGGCGCGGCGTCGGCGGCGTCATCTTCAACACCGGCGCATCGGGGACGACGCGCGTCGAGGCAGACCTGACTGCCCTGCCGCAGCCGACGGGGAGCGTCGCGGCGCTCGCCGGCGAAACGTGGAACTTCCAGCTCTGGCACCGCGACCAGATCGCACAGGTCGCGACGACATCCAACCTGACGAACGCAGTCAGCGTTTCGTTCCGCTGACCGCAACGCGCTTGGCTCGGGGCTCTTCCCTGCTCGTGGGAGGGGCCCCTTCGCGTTTCAAGCGCGGCCGCGCGTCAGGAGAGCGTGTAGCGGCCGGCCTCGGTGAAGCTCCCGTCCCCGCCGAGCCAGAGCCAGAGCACAACGCCCGCGACGATGAAGGGCGGGGCGAGCCACCACGGCCAGAGCGCGTACCACCGCTCGCTTGCCGGCGGCGCCGTGCCCTCGTCTACCGGGGGCGCCGTGCCCTCGTCTGCCCGGGCGGACGCCGCCAAGTTCTGAGGTTCGTGCCGCACCCCCGGGCCTACCGCAGGTTGTAGCCGTACTGGTCCAGCGGATCGCTGCCGAGCATGACGATCACGATGACGACGGCGGCGAAGACCAGGATCGGGACGACGATCCAGGCCCAATTCTCCTTCAAGAACTTCATTCCGAGCGCGGGCGGTGGGGCCTCAGGGACGGGGTCGCCCAGTGCAACCCTGCACCGTTGTACCCGATCCCGGGCCCCGAGGCAGTACCATGCCGCCATGCCGCGTCTCGTGAAGCGACTTGCGATCTCCTTGACCGTCTTCGCCGCGCTCACCATCGGTGGGGAGCTGTATCTGCGTTCGCAGAACTATGGGGCCATCCCCTCGGTGTGGTTCGATCCAGAGATCGGGACACGCTTTCACCCGAGTCAGACGCGCGAGATCTACGGCCCCAAGATGACGTACCTGTCCAAGGCGCGCATCAATGCAGAGGGCTTTCGCGGCGCGGACTTCGACGCCCCGGGCGTCAAGCGCGCCCAACGCATCGCGTGCCTCGGCGATTCGTTCACGTTCGGCTGGGGCGTCGAGGACGACGAGACGTTCCCGGTTCGGCTCGCTGCTGCGCTGGAGTCCGGGGCTACCGCTGGCCAGTGGCAGGTCCTCAACTGCGGGATGCCCGGCTACAACACGTGGCAGGAGCTCCGGCTCTACGAGAAAGCCGTGCGCCCCGCGCAGCCCAAGGTGGTCGTCATCGGCTGGTACGCCAATGACCTCGACCCGTACAGCATCGGCGCGACGGGCACCCTCGCGCCGACCGATCACCCGCTCGCGGGCACCGCGATCCTCGATTGGTACGTGCGCAAGTTCCGCCCCACGAAGCCGAACTTCCAGTTCAGCGGGCTCGACGTCGACGCGGCGAAGTCCTTGAAGCCGTTCTATGACACGAACCGCGACCTCGTCGAGCACAACGCGGGGGACCCGAGAGCGCGGCCCTACGTCGAGCGCAACCTCGAGCACCTCGGGCTGCTCTTCGATGCGATCCAGCAAGACGGCGCGCAGCCCGTGCTGCTGGTGTTCCCGACCGTCGGCCAGATGGACGCGCTGAAGGCCAAGCGCGCCTCGTCGCCAGAGCCCGAGTACCTCGCCGACCGCGCGATCGTGGCGCGGATCCAAGCGGACCTCGCTGCGTTTGCAGCGTCGCGCGGGGTCCTCTCGGTCGACCTCCTCGACGCGTACATGGCCTCCGAGGTGCGGCCCTTTGGCTCGGTGGACCTATCGCACCCGAGCGTGAGGGGCCAGCAGCTCGCGGCCGATGCGCTGGCCGCGGCGCTCGAGGCTGCGGGGCTCTTGAAGTGAGCGCGCAGGCTCCTCGGGGCCCTCAGCAGCCGGCCTTGCCCGCGGTGCCCGTGCGCCGCTCGTCCAGCAGCGTGAAGTGCGCCTCCCGGACGAACTCGCGGACGTCTGGCGGCGCGGTGCTGAGGAACGCCCCGAGGTCGCTGGTCGGGCGCGCCTCCCAGTAGCCGCGCAGGCAGAGCGCGTTCATCGCGCGGCAGCGCTCTGCGTGCGTGGCGGCGCCCCGGGCGCGCTCGAGGAGCGCCGCGTCATGCTCGGGTGAGCAGCGCGCCGCGAACATCGCCCAGACGAGCAGCGCGAGCGCCATTCCTGCGGCGCCGCAGGTCACGGTACGTTCGAAGGCGCGCAGGCTCACGGGATGGCCTCGAGGCTCGCCACGGTGGGGGGCAACGACAGGTACCAGAGGAATGAGAGCGCAGCGAGGCCCACGAGGGCCGAGCCCAACCGACGAACCGGCGCGACCTCACGCGGGCCAGCGATCAGCGCTGCGGCCGCGATGAGCAAGAGCGCCTCCAGCGGCGCACGGAAGCGCGACATCGCGACGAGCAGGGCGGGCGCAGTGAGCGCTGCTGCGACGGTGACCATCAGTGTTCGGCTCCCGGGCCTGAGCCGCGCCGCCGCGAAGGCCAGCAGCCCGAGCACGAGCAGCGCCAGGACCTGGAGGACCGCGACCCAAGCGACCCCTACGCGCAGGACCGTGTGATCGAGCGGCGCGCCGTAGGCGCCCAGGCGCTGGAACTTGACGGCGTACGAGAGCGGCGTGAAGAAGTCGGCCAGCCGCAGGACGCGCGTCCGTGCGACGTAGCCCGGGTGTTCGACCGCGAACCGCAGACCTGAGCGCAGGTTGACTGCGTCGCGCGCGGCGACGTTCCCTTCGATCGCCCGACCCCAGGCCGGGGGGGGATCGCTCAAGAGGCGCGCGCGTAGCCCGCTGCCGACCACATGGCTCGGGTTCGCGTCTGCGAGCCGCACGAGGTCGAAGTTGGTATAGACCGCGTTCAAGCCCAGGAACGCGTTGGTGCCGCTCGTCGTCGAGAGCGGCACGACTTTGGCGTACGCAAAGAGGTTCCGAGCGCTCCAAGGCGCGATCACCAGCACTGCCATCGAGAGCGTCATCGCCGCCGCCGACAGGCCGGCGCGGGGGGTCGCGCGGGTCGCGAACGCGACCCACGGGACGACGCAGAGGATCACGGCGAGGCTCGCCTCTCGGACGAGCGCCGAGAGGCCCAGGAGCGCGCCGGCGAGGGGGAGCACCCAACGAGGCGCGCCTTCACGCTCGCGGCCTGCCCGCGCGAGCAGGATCAGCGCGGGCAGCAGGACCGTGAGGTACAGCGTCTCGCTGAGCGCGAGGTGCGCGTACGGCACGAGCGGCAGGTACAGCGCGTAGAGCCATCCCGTGAGCCGCGCGGCGCGGGGGCCGGAGACGTTCGCCGCCAGCGCCATCAGCAGGGCGCCCACGAGGACCGAGAGCAAGGTCAGGCCGACGCGCGCCGCGCGCACGCCCTGATCGCCGAACGCATCGAAGCACAGCGCGAGGAAGCCTGGGAACAGCGGTGGCCACTGACCCGTGTAAGCGCCGTGCTGCGCCCAACCCCGCGCGAGGCGCAGGTAGGCCGGCTCGTCACCGATGAACGAGGCGCTCCACGCGCCGGCCAGGAAGACGGCGCGCACAAGCAGGGCGACCGCGAGCGGTGCGAGATACGGCGCCCATCCTCCTCGGATGGACGCCGTACCTGGCGGGCCACTCTCGCGCGAGCGCAACCTGTCTCGCTCGGGCTCTTAGAAGAGCGTGTAGATGAAGGGCGCGACGAGCGGAGAGCTCGCGGCCACGACAAGGAGGCTGCCGATCGTCACGAGGACCGCGAGCAACGGCATCAGGTACCAGTGGCCGCGCAGCGTGAACGACTTCAGGAGCTCCGCAGCGGTGCGGATCTTGTCGCCCATCTTGAAGACGACGAAGCCGAGGATCGCGAGGATGGCGCTCGCGAGGACGATCTGCGACACCTTCGGCGGCAGCATGGCGATCAGCTTCGAGCCGCCGATGGCGATGGTGAACACCATGGCGAGCATGCCCGCGACCTTCAGGTAGCCCGCCACGGCGGACTCATCCTTGTAGCTGCGCGTGTACAGGGTGCCGAGCAGCAACCAGAGCACGCCGTACACCGGCAGCCACTTCGGGATGCCGCCGCCCTTGGGCAGCGGCGGCTCGAGCGCCGCCTCAGTCACGCGCGCCGGGACGAGCGCGAGCTCGTCGAGCTGCCCGTGGAGATACTCTGCGAGCGTGCGGTTGCCCTCGGCCTCGAGGTGCCAGTCGATGTTGTAGTACTGCTTGCGCCCGGCGGCTTCCGCGGCCCTGAGCGCCGGCAGCGGATCGAGGACGTGCTCCGAGCCGGTCTCTGCCGCGCGCTTCAACATGGCGTACGGAAGCGCCGGGTCCCATTGCTCGCGCGGCAGCTTCAGCGCCTTGGCGCCCATGACGTCGGCGGCATAGCGCTCGTCGATCTGGCTGTGGGACGGGATCGGGCACACGACGAGCTTCGCGCCGAGCTTCTTGGCCGTCGCGCCCGCTTGGTGGAAGATCGCCGATGTGCGGCGCTCGGCCTCCATCGCGATCGTGGGCGGGTCGACCAAGAGCACGGTCTGCTCAGCGAGGATCTGCCGCCCGCCGCCCGGCAGCGTGAAGCGCTCGAGCTGAGGCTTCTTGCGCAGGAACGTGTTGCCGAGCGCCGTACGCTCGGGGAGCGAGCGGGTCATCCGGTCTTCGAGGTCCGTCGTCAACAGCTTGCCGTGCTCGTCGTAGACGGGCTTCGACGAGTTGGCGTAGACGTCCTTGAGGTTCCAGTAGAGGTCGTTCTCGTACGGGAACATCAGCACGAGGTCGGGCGCCCACTCGGCGCCGTGGGCCTCGAGCCACGCGAGCTGCTGGTCCGTCGAGTAGGCCTGAACGCCAGCGTTCACGACCTCGATCTTGCGGCCTTCCGCCTGCCACCAGTGCTCGAGGAGGTCTACGAAGAGCTCGTGGCGGTCCACCGTGTAGCCGAGCGTGAACGAGTCACCGAGGCACAAGACGCGGAAGACGCCGTCCGGCTTCTTCGTGTCGCCGTGATAATCGTCACGGAGGCCGTGCGCGTCCGTCTCGATCTTGACGCGGAACTCGGGGCCTCGGTTGACGAACTTGTGGTCGGGGCGCAGGGCCCAGCCGAGCTTCGAATCGAATTGCAGTCCGGTGTTCGGCGGACCGAACCCGATGACGCGGAGCCCGCCCTCGAGCACGAGGCCGACCATGAGCGCGCTCACGAGGATCGCGAGCAAGACGTTGATGAACTTCATCGCGTTGGCCTCGTTCTCAGCTGACCATCTGGGTCACGGAGTCGCCTTCGTGACGGAGGTGGAAGACCGTGTCGGCGATCTTCTTCTTGGCGCTGGCTTCGATCACGTAGTTGTTGAGGAACAGGAGGTCCATGCCGCTGAGGCTGAACGTGTTGAACGCGTGCGCCGGGGACTCGACGATCGGTTCACCCTTGAGGTTGAACGACGTATTCATGATCACGGGCACACCGGTCAGCTCGCCGAAGCGCTCGATCAGGCGGTGGTAGGCCGGGTTCGTCTGTTTGTAGACGGTCTGCAAGCGGCCGGAGCCATCCTCGTGCGTGATGGCAGGCAGGACGCTGCGCTTCTCGTCGCGAACCGGCGCGACATAGAGCATGAAGCGCGCAGGGAAGTGGCGCTGCGGCTCGGGGATCTCGAAGAACTCGTCTGCGCGCTCTTCTGTGACCGAAGGAGCGAACGGGCGGAAGGCCTCGCGGAACTTGATCGTCGCGTTCAGCTTGTCCTTCATCTCGTTCCGGCGCGGGTCGGCGATGATGGACCGCGAGCCGAGCGCGCGCGGACCCCACTCGAAGCGACCGCGCATCCAACCGCAGACGTTCCCGTCGACGAGCGCCTGCGCCGCGAAGTTGAAGAACTCCTCGTCGTCGTCGTACTTCTTGAAGGGGATGTCGTACTTGCGCAGGAACGCCTCGACCGACTCGTCGGTGTGCTCGGAGCCGAGGTACGCGTGCTCGAGCGCCGGTCCGCGCGGATTGCCAAGGACGTGGTTGTAGGCCCAGTAGGCGGCGCCCACGCAGCACCCGTCGTCACCCGGGGCTGGGTGCACGTAGACGTCGCTGAACGGCCCATTGCGGAGCAACTTGTAGTTCGCGACCGAGTTCAGCGCCACGCCGCCCGCGAGGCACAGGTTCTTCATCCCTGTGATCTCGTGCAGGTGCTTGACCATCTTCAGCAGGATCTCCTCGGTGACCCGCTGGATGCTCGCCGCCATGTCGCAGTAGTACGGGTCGAGCGACTTGTCCTGCAGCTTCGGGTCGCGGCGCGGCCGACCGAAGTGCTGCTCGAACGCCTCGGAGAGGGTGTCGTCGGTGGAGTAGTGGTACTTGAAGTACCGCATGTCGTGCCACAGCGAGCCGTCCTCGGCGACCTTCAAGATCTCATAGATCTTGTCGACGTAGACCGGCTTGCCGTAGGGGTGCATGCCCATCAGCTTGTACTCGCCCTCGTTGATCTCGAAGCCGCAGTACGCGGTGAAGGCCGAGTAGAGGAGGCCGAGCGAGTGCGGGAACCGCATCTCCTTGAGGATCTCGATCTTGTTCCCGCGGCCGATCGACATCGTCGAGGTCGTCCATTCTCCGGCCCCGTCGACGGTGAGGATCGCGGACTCCTCGAAGGGCGAGGTGAAGAAGCTGGACGCCGCATGCGACATGTGGTGGTCCGCGAACAGCAGCTTGGAGCGCGGGATCCCGAGCTCCTTGCTCATCATCGACTTGATCCAGAGCTTGTCCGAGATCCAGCGTTGCATCGACTCACGGAACACGGCAGCGCTCTTTGGGAACGTCGCCATCGCCGTGAGGAGCATGCGCTCCATCTTGATAAAGGGCTTCTCGTAGAAGACGACGTAGTCGACGTCGTGGATCGAGATGCCGCCGGTCTTCAGGGCGAATTCAATCGCGAGCGTCGGGAACCCCGAGTCGTGCTTCTTGCGGCTGAAGCGCTCCTCTGCAGAGGCCGCCACGAGGACGCCGTCCTTGACCAGGGCCGCGGCGGAGTCGTGGTAGTAGAACGAGAGTCCGAGGATGTTGACCATGGGGCTCAGTCCTGCCGGCGGGCAGCTGCGAGGGTGTCGTTCTGGTTGGTCCAGCGCGTCCAGTTTCCGCTCGGACGCCGCTTGAGGTGGAGCGGGTCGGCGACCAGCTGGTAAGCGAGCGCGAACGGCCCGAGGACGACGTAATACAGCACGGTGAGGAGCAGCCTCGAGAGCATGCTCCCGAAGCGCTCGGAGAAGTGGAGGAGTGCTTCCATGGCGGTCGTTTGGGCGTGGTCGCGTGGATCCGGTCCAAGTGGGCCGAGTCGCGTAGCATACCCCGCTCGCTCGACGGAGTGGATGGGCCGTGCCCAGGATCTGCCCCTGACGCAGAGGGACGGCTCGATCCGGGGCCCGCTAGCGGGCTGCTCCCTGGGCCTTTCGACGAAGCGGGGCGCTTCAGCTTGAGGTCAATCCTCAGACAAGCTTGCAACCACGAGCGGCGCGAGCAGCTCAGCGACCCTGCGGTGGCCCAGGGTGTTGATGTGGTAGTCCTCGTACCAATACAGCGGCTCCGCGGTCGCCCTGAAGGACGGTCTCAGATCGAGTGTCGGGATCCCGCGCCCTTGGGTCGCGCTCAAGATGGCGTCTGCGATCCGATCGCTGCTCGCGACCTGCTCGGGCTCGATGCCGAGCGTCCATACCGTCTCGGCCAGCTCCTCTTTGAAGCAAGCCGGCTGGCCCGCGAGCGGAGGCGGCAGGTACGCGACGATGAGTCGCGCGCCGAGCGCCGCAGACTCCCGCTGCATGTCGTCGATCAGCGCGATGCACGTCTCCGCTGTGATCGCCTCGTCCTTCGGGTTGTTCACGAAGTAGGCGATTTGATTCAGCTCCTGCGCGCCGAGCCGGGGCAGCGCCTGTTGCATCGCCTTGATCTTCGCGGCCGGGATGTTCCCGATCTTGAAGGGGCCGCGTCCTGCGAAGTGGCGGTGGAGGCGCGACGTGTCCAGGAAGTCGTTGCCACCGTAGATCACGACGATGAACACGTCGGGGCGGAGATCCTTGAAGTGACGCAGCGTCCCTAGGTAGTTGTAGACGTTGTAGCCGCCGACGCCAGCGTTCAACGACTCGACAGAGCGCGCGCCGAGCTGCTCGGCGACCAGGCCCTCGAGGACGTTGGCCGCGGACTCACAGTTCGGTACCACACCCGAGATGTGCGAGTCCCCGGTGACCAGAATGCGCACGTCGGGCGGCGTGCTGAGCACCTCGACGTCCTTCAGGATGCCGCGGGCGTTCTGCCGGATTTCGAACTCACCGTTGGCGTGCTCGGCCCAGCGGCGGTTCGCGTGCCAGTTCGGCGCCAGGACCATGTACGCCACCGGGTCGTAGATGAAGCGCTGGGCTTTGGCAGGGCCGGGCTTCACCGCAGGGAAGAAAATCTCCGCGACCTCCGGCGCCAGCGGCCCCATGCGGTGGATCGCGCCCGCGGCGCTGGGCCCGAGCGGCTCGCCGGTCTTGGTGCCGGGCTCTGCGCCTGCCTCGAGGAGGGCATGCATCGCGTCGCGTGTGTCGACGAGGCGCGTGGTGTCTCCGTCGCTCTCATGCACACGGTCGAGGATGACCTTGGCGGCGATGGGGAGTGAAACACCCAGCGAAAGAAGGATCGCGAGGGTTCGCTGGCGTGTGGGGCTCATTTCAGGACAACTGCTCGGCAGGCGCGTGGCGCCGGCGACGCGTTCGGGAGGGCGCGTAGGGCGCCGCGCATCCCCTCGATGGTAACCTCTCCCTGGGCGCGAGCGCACGTCACCGCGCGCGTGGAAGGCGCTCGCCGACCGGCCGCGGCCCGTTCGGGCACGCGGTCGCGGCCTGGCCGCGCGCGCTTCGCCAAGGATCCCCCTGAATGAACTTCATCCGCAAGAACTGGTTCTGGCTCGTGATGCCTGCGAGCGCCGTCGCCGTGGCGACCTACATCGCGCTTCAGTTCATTGGAGGCGATTCCGACGCAGCGTTCCTGTACCCGATGTGACCGCCATCCGATGTCGCTGCCATCCGATGTGACCGCCATCTGATGTGACCGCCATCCGATGTGGTTGGCGCGCCGCCCGAATGCGAGGCGCTGGCCGCGCACTGGGCGGCGCTCATCGCCGTCAGCGGAGCTTCAGGCGCCCGGAGAGGCGCTCGTAGTTCTGGTCGCCGTCGCTGTCGCGGTAGACCTCTAGCTCGACGAACGTGCCCACGTCGAGCGTGTCGACGATCGCGGCGAGGACCTCGCGGTCTTGAATCCGGAACGCGCTGTTCGTCCGGCGTGCTTCCGGGCGCAGGGCCGGGATGAGGTCGCCGGCGAGCATCCCGATCTGCTCCGCTGGGCCACCTGACCCGATTCGATCGATCTGGACGAAGACACGTCCGCCGAACTGGCGCTCGGAGACGGTGACCCCCATGCGCCGGAACAGGATCCCATCGAGCGGCTCCCAGGCCACGAGCTGGCGCGACTCGACGCGCCCCGCGTGGCGGACGTCGACCCGCACCTTGCCGCCCGGCGGGACCTGCAGGCAGCGCAGCACGAACTCCTCGTTGTTGGTCACCTCCGCGCCGTCGATTGCGATGACGACGTCTCCTTCGCAGATGCCTGCTTGTTGGGCGGGCCCGTCGGGCGTCACCTCGACGACGGTCAGCGACGCGTCCTCGGCGACTTCGAACCCGAGCCAGCTCGCGCGCGCCTGGGGCAGCAGCGCGTCCGTGAGGACCTGCTTCACCCGGTCCACCGGAATCGCGTAGCCGATGTTCTCGGCGGCCTCGTTCATCGCGCTGTTGATGCCGATCAGCTCGCCGCGAATGTTCAACAGCGGCCCGCCCGAGTTGCCGCGATTGATCGACGCATCCGTCTGGATCAGGCCGTGGAAGTGCAGCTCGCGCTGGGGTACAGCGATGTCCCGGTGGAGGCCCGAGATGATCCCTGACGACACGGTGTACGTCTGGCCGTGCGGGTTTCCGATAGCGACGACCGGCTCCCCTGGCATCAAGTCGACGCTCGTGCCCCAGCGCACGGTCGGGAACTCGACCTGCGGCTGCGCCCCGCCCGCGGGCACGGTGGTGGCGTTCGCTGTTCGGAGGGACTCCGGCACCTCGAGGATCTTCAGCAGGGCGAGGTCTTCCTCGCGGACGAACGAGACGAGCTGCGCGTTGTAGCGGCCCGGGTCACCATCGAAGCTGACCGTGATCCGGCGGGCGCCCTCGACGACGTGATAGTTCGTGACGACGTAGCCCCAAGGGTGGATGACGACGCCGGAGCCGGCCCCGTTCACGACGCGCGCCGAGGGGCCGAAGAGCGTCTGGACCTGCTGATAGGCCTCGGTCTGAATGAACACGACCGCAGGCGTGGCGGCGCGGACGATGCGCACGATGGGGGTCTCCCGCGCTTCGCTCGCGAGCGAGTCGTAGAGCGCGGCGCGGTCTTGCGGCTGCGCGAGCTGCGGGCCGCGGGTGACCTCGGTCGCGAGCGCGCAGCTGCCCGTCAGGGCGAGGGCCCCGAGGGCTTGGAGCATGGAGCAGACGAGGGGGGCGGGACGCTGGGTCGATTGCATGGCTTCGGTCCTCGTGCGGGAATCGTGCCCAGGGGCTCGGCCTCCGCGGGCGTAGGGACACTACGGTCGGAGTCCGTACGGCGTGAGCGCCGTCTTCCGTGACCTGCGCGCAGTTCCGTAACCCAGCGGGTCTGGGAGGGCCGCGGCGGACCCGGATTGGGGCGATTGGCCGCAGGGGCTCGGCCACAGGGGGCTCGGCCACGGGAGCCTGGGCCACGGGAGACTGGGCCACGTGGATTTGGGCCACGTGGATTTGGGCCACGTGGATTTGGGCCACGTGGGTTTGGGCCGCTCGCCGGCGCCCGACCTCGGGCGAAGGCGCGAGGCGCTCCAGCCCAGCAACACGCGAGGCCGCACCCGGCGGGTGCGGCCTCGTGCGGCGTTCAAGCGATGCCCGCGCGCAGGCCGCGCAGGAGTGAACGGTGGTGGACCTGACTGGGCTCGAACCAGTGACCTCTACGATGTCAACGTAGCGCTCTAGCCAACTGAGCTACAGGTCCAGCGAGGCGGGGAGAATAGGGGGCCGAGTCTGGCATGGCAAGCCCAAGTTCGACGATTTAGACTTCTCGCCCCATCGACGGGCGGCGGGCCTCCGGCCCCGCACCGACACGCCCAGCGCTGCCCTCCGCGCGCCGCGTCCCCGTCTCCACCCCGACCGTGCAGCCTCGAACCGTGAAGATCGGCGTCGTCAAAGAGATCAAGACCCATGAGTACCGCGTTGCCTTGCGCCCCTCCGGCGCAGAGGAGTTGATCGCGGATGGCCACGAGGTCATCGTCGAAGCGGGCGCGGGCCTTGGCACCGGCCTCACGGACGACGCGTACCGGGCGGCCGGCGCGACCGTCGAGGCCGACGTCGAGCGCGTCTGGGGCCAGGCCGACATGGTCATGAAGGTCAAGGAGCCGCTCGAGGTCGAGTGGCGCCGCATGCGCAAGGGCCAAGTGCTCTTCACGTACTTCCACCTCGCGGCGGACAAGGCGCTCACCGAGGCGTGCGTCGCGTCGGGCACGCACTGCTTCGCGTACGAGACGCTCGACGAGCGGGGCAAGCTGCCGCTCCTCGAGCCGATGAGCGAAGTCGCGGGGCGCCTCTCCATCCAGGCGGGCGCGAAGTACCTCGAGCGCCCCGCGGGCGGCGTCGGCACGCTGCTCGGCGGTGTGCCGGGCGTCGCGCCGGGCGAGGTCCTCGTGCTCGGCGGCGGCGTCGTCGGGACGCACGCCGCGCGCATGGCCGCGGGCCTCGGCGCGAACGTCACGGTGATGGACGTCAACGTGACGCGCATGCGCTACCTCGACGAGATCCTCCCGCCGAACTGCACGACCATCTACTCGAACCCGATGGCGCTGCGCGAGTGCTTGCAGCGCGCGGACCTCGTCGTCGGCGCGGTGTTGATCCATGGCGCAGCGGCGCCGAAGCTCATCCGCCGCGAGCACCTCGCGCTGATGAAGGACGGCTCGGTGATCGTCGACGTCGCGGTCGACCAGGGCGGCTGCTGTGAGACGACGCGCCCGACGACGCACGAGCACCCGACCTACGTGGTCGATGGCGTCGTGCACTACTGCGTCGCGAACATGCCCGGCGCCGTGCCGCGTACGAGCACGTTCGCGCTGACAAACGTGACCTTGCCCTGGGCCAAGCGCCTCGCGAAGCTCGGCGCCAAGCGCGCAGTGCTCGAGAGCGAGCCGCTCGCGACCGCAGCGAACTGCCTCGGCGGTCAATTGACCTACGAGGCGGTCGCGCAGGCGTTTGGGATGGCCTGGACCGACGCACGGACAGCGGCAGCCGCGCTCTGAGCGCGCGGTCGGCGAGCTCGGGCGGCCTCGGCGTCCGTGCGAGATTGGCAAGGCGGCGCCTCGGGCCTCACCGGGGGCCGCCTTGCGCCAGTTCCCGCCGTGCTCCGCCGTTTCGTTCTCTCGCCGGAGCGCCCCCCGACCGATCATCCTTGGTGGATCTCCACCCCCCGTGAATATGCTCTCGCTCCTCCAAGACCCCACCGCGCTCGCGGACGCCGCCCACACTGGTCCGAGCGGGCCGCTCTCCGTGCTGCTCCTAGCGGTGGTCCAAGGGCTGGCTGAGTTCCTCCCGATCAGCTCGTCCGGGCACCTGACGCTCGGCCGGCTCGCGCTCGGCTTGAAGGAGGCGGGGCTCGCGCTCGACGTGGCGCTACACGTCGGCACCCTCCTCGCGGTGATCGCGGCCTATTGGACGGACGTGAAGCACCTCTTCTTGGACCTGTTCGCTGGGCGGCTTCGGATGTGGGGCTGGCTCATCCTGGCGACGGTCCCAGCGGGGCTCGTCGGGGTCTTCCTCGGCGATGTGTTCGAGGCAGCGTCGCACTCTGCGCGCGCGGCCGCGTTCGGCCTCTTCGCGACGTCGGCTGCGTTGCTCCTCGGTGAGCGCGCCCGGCGGCGCTTCGAGCGCGCGGGGGCCGCCTCGGACGGCGACACGGGCGACTATTGGGGGGCGCCGCCGTTTGGGCTCGCGCTGTACCTCGGCTGCGCCCAGGCGTGCGCGATCTGGCCGGGCCTCTCGCGCTCGGGCTCGACCATCTCGGCCGGGTTTGTCCGCGGCTTCAGCGCGGTCCAAGCGGCCAGGCTCTCGTTCTTGATGAGCTTGCCCGCCGTGAGCGGCGCGGCGATCAAGACCTTGCCCGACGCGCTCGAGCACGGCTTCGGCGAGGTCTCGCCCGGGTGGGTCGTCGTCGGCGCGTGCGTCTCTGCGGTCGTCGGGTTCCTGGCGCTGAAGACGCTGCTGCTCGTGCTGCGCAAGGGCTCATTCCCGTACTTCGCGGCGTACACCGCGGCCCTCGGCGTGCTGGCGCTCGTCCTCGCCGCCTGAGCGAGGGCGCAACGCGCCTCGGGCGGCTTATGCTCTGGCGCATGACCTTCGCCCCGCGAACGCTGTTGTCCTTGCTGGCCGCGCTCCCGGCCCTCGCCGCGCCTGCGCGCCCCTACGCTCAGGAGGCGGCGCCGGCTGCGAGGCCGGCCCTCACCGTGGCTGACGTCGGCGCGGCAGGGCGCGTCATCGGCCTCGACTTCACGCCCGAAGAGCTCGCGTTGATGTTGCCGAGCGTCGCGGAGACGTTGGCCGAGTTCGAGGGCCTGCGCGGGCCGAGCCTCGCGAACGCGGTGCCGCCGGCGACCACGTTCGCGCCGTTCCTGCCGGGCATGGAGCGGCGCGCGCGCCTGCCTGCGCCCGAGCAGCGCGGGCCGCGCGGGGGCGGGCGACGCGCCCCAAAGCGGCCTGCGCAGCTCGAGGACGTGGCCTTCTGGCCGCTCGCCGACCTGGCCTACTTGGTCAAGCACCGGCTCGTCTCGTGTGTGGAGCTCACCGAGATGTACCTCGGGCGCCTCGAGCGGCTCGACGCGACGCTGCACTGTGTGATCTCGTTCACCCGCGAGCGAGCGCTGGCGCAGGCCGCGGCGCGCGATGCGGAGCTCGCAGAGGGCCGCTATCGCGGGGTCCTGCACGGCCTCCCGTGGGGCGTGAAGGACCTGTTCTCCGTGCCCGGTTATCCGACGACCTGGGGCGCGAAGGCGTACGAGCACCAGCAGCTCGAGGCGACCGCGACCGTGGTGCAACGGCTCGACGACGCGGGCGCGATCTTGATCGCGAAGCTCTCCGTGGGCGCGCTCGCGATGGGGGACGTGTGGTTCGGAGAGCGCACGCGCAGCCCTTGGAACCCCGAGCGCGGCTCCAGCGGCTCATCTGCGGGGTCGGCTTCGGCGACGGCCGCGGGCGGCGTCGCGTTTGCGATCGGCACCGAGACGCTCGGGTCGCTCGTGTCGCCTTCGGTCGTATGTGCGACGTCGACGCTGCGCCCGACCTTTGGCCGCGTGAGCCGCAGCGGCGCGATGGCGCTGTCGTGGACGATGGACAAGGTCGGGCCGATCACGCGCTACGTCGATGACCTCGCCTACGTCTTTCTCGCGCTTGAGGGGCGCGATGTGCAGGATCCTTTCTCGCGTGATCGACGCGCGCTGAGCGCGCAGCGGCGCGAGCAATTGCAAGCAGACCTGGCCGCGGCGGCAGCGCCTGACGCCGGGCTGCGGAAGGCGGACGGGGGCGATGTTGTCGCGTGGCTCGTCGATTGGCCCTACGGCCGCCGCATCGGGGTCGTCACCGGCGGCTTCGAGCGCAACGATGAGGTCGCCGTCGTCGTCGACGAGCTGCGCGCGCTCGGGCACACGATCGTGGATGTGACGCTCCCAACGTTCCCGGTCGGAGACATGCTGATCACGCTGACGGCTGAGGCGGCGACGGCGTTCGACGAGCTCACTCGCAGCGGCCAAGATGACTTGCTCGTGCAGCAGGGCGCGAACGCGTGGCCCAACATCTTCCGCGCTGCGCGCCTGATTCCGGCGGTGGAGTACCTGCGCGCGCAGCGTTTGCGTTGGCTGCTGATGCATGAGCTGCACGCGGCGCTCGCCGACGTGGACCTCGTCGTGCACGCGCCGTTCGCGGCGGGCCTCTTGCAGATGACGAACCTCACGGGTCATCCGACGATTGTGGCGCCCTACGTCGGCGCTGGCGGACCCCGTCGCGACGGGAGCCCGCGCAGCGTCTGCTTCACCGGGCAGCTCGATGGCGACGAGCTGCTGCTCGGAGTCGTCGCCGAGTGGCAAGCCGCGCACCCGGAGCATGTCCTGCACCCGCCGCTGACGTGGCTCCAAGGCGACGCGGCGAGCGCCGTGGAGGAGGTCAAATGAGCGCTGTGATCGTGCGCGAAGCCACGCGCGAGGACGTGGCAGCGATCGTCGAGTTCCAGCGCGCGATGGCGCGCGAGACCGAAGGCCGGGACCTCGATGCCGCGCTCGTGACGCGCGGCGTCGCGGCCGTGTTCGACGCCGCGGATGGTCGGGAGCGCGGCTGGTACCTCGTCGCGGAGGCCGACGGTGACGTCATCGGGTCGTTGATGGTCACCTATGAATGGTCCGACTGGCGCGCTGGGTGGTTCTGGTGGATCCAGAGCGTGTTCATCGTCGAGGCGCGCCGCGGGCGCGGCGTGTATCGCGCGCTGTACGCAGAGGTCTTGCGTCGCGCGGAGGCGCGTGGGGATGTGTGCGGGGTGCGCCTCTACGTCGAGCTAGAGAACACGCGCGCCCGAGCGGTGTACGAGCGCCTCGGCATGGTCCGTGCGCACTACCACCTGTATGAGGTGGACTTCGTGCTCGGCGCGGGTGCTGCGGCGCCCGGCGCGGAGGATGGCACGAGGAGGTAGCCGCGGCCGGCGTACCCGGACCGTGGCAGGTGGGCGGATCGAAGCGGACCCCGCCTCCGCGCGCCGAAGCTACGCGCCTGCTTCGAGGCCCTTGGGCCGTGACAGGCGCAGCTGGCCGCAGGCGGCCGCGCCATCCAGGCCACGGGACCAACGGATCGTCGCGACGATGCCGCGCTCGCGCAGACGGTCACGGAACGCGTCCGCGGCGTTCGCCGCCGGGCGCGCGAACGGCATCTCGGGGCTCGGGTTGTACGGGATCAAGTTCACCGAGCAGCGGCGTCGCGCGAGGCGCTGCGCCAAGCGTTCGGCCGCGCCGAGCGAGTCGTTTGTCCCGCCGAGCAACACGTACTCGTACGTCACCTCGCGGCCCGTGACCTCGAACCAATCGTCGCCCGCGGCGAGGACGTCCTCGATCGGCACCCCCTTCATCGCAGGTACGAGCTCGTCGCGCTGCTCTTGGTCCGGTGTGTGCAGCGAGATCGCCAGTTGGAAGCGTGGGTTCTCGCGCGCCGCGCGCCGCAAACGATCCGGGAACCCCACGGTCGAGACGGTCAGCTTGCGCGCGCCGAGGCCCATCTCGTCCGCGACCACCGCGAGCGCCGCGGTCAGGTTCGCGAGGTTGAGGAAAGGCTCGCCGATACCCATGACGACGCTGCGGCCGAGCGGGCCGAGCGCGCGCCCGCGCACGTACTGCTCGACGATCTCGTGCGCCTCTAGGTTGCGCGCGAGGCCCGCGAGCCCCGAGGCGCAGAACGGACAGCCGACCGGGCAGCCGGCCTGGCTCGAGACGCAGAGGGTCGCGCCGCTGGCGCCCTCGCCCTCGAGCGCGCGCGCGTCGCTCGCAGGCGCCTTGGAGCGCGGGATATGCACGGTCTCGACCGTCGTGTCGCCGTCGCCGCGCGCGCTGCGCCGCGGGAACGCGGTCAGGAGCTTGGTCGTGCCGTCGTTCGATCCGCGCCGCTCGACCTCGCGGCCCGACAGGATGGGCACCTCCGCCGCGAGCGCGGCGCGCAGCGCCGCGGGCAGCGCCGTCATCCCGGCGTAGTCGAGCACGCCGTTCGCGAGCACCTCACGGCGCGCGATGTCCGCGTGAAAGGCGCGGCCCCCGAGCCGCTCCACGAGGGCCCGCAGCGCGTCGCGGTTCGACGCCAAGAGCGACGGGCGTTCCATGGGATCCATACCCCAGCGCAGGGCTCAGGCGCCCGCGCCCGTGCGCGCGAGGTGCGCGACGAGCTTGTTCGCCACTTCCTCTGCCAGCTCGCGCGCGGCCTTGAGGCTCGGCGGGTTCGCGCCCCCGACGGCGCGGTGCCCGCCGCCGCCATACGCCTCGAGCATGTGCCCGACGTGCACCCCGTCCACAGGCGGGTTCCACGGGTTCTCGCCGCACGTGATATGGAACCCCGCGCGCGTCGGGATGACCCCGACCGCGTACTGCGCCGTCGGGTGGTGATAGAACGGCGCGAAGCGCTCGCGGCGGATCTGGTTGGAGCTCGCGTCGTAGAACACGACGTTGCCCTTGTTCCAGCGCACCGTCGGCGGGAACTGCTCGAGGGCCTTGTCGCGGTTGCGCGACGCGCGCTCATAGACCCGCTCGACGTCCTCGCGGTTCGCGACGTCCTCGAGCGATCCGTCGACCATCGCCCGCGCGAGGTCGTCGATCCAGTTCGGCTTCGGCGCGGCCGTGAGGCAGCGCATGATGCGCAGGGCGGGCTCGTCTCCAAAGATCGCTTGCTCGACCGACTCGAAGCGCGCCGCGTCCACGATGTCCGACCAGCGCGCCATCTCCTTGAAGCGCGGCGACGGGACGTAGCCCCAGTGCTCCGCTGCGTGGGCGAGGATCATGGGGGGGCAGGACAGCGCGTTCGGATCCCAGCGCCAGCGGTCGCTCGGCTCGTAGCTCGCCTCGAGCTCCGGGGTCAGGAACGTGGTCGGGTGGTGGTCGAACCAGTACTCCGCCCTCGGGTGGAAGTGGAAGTCCACGATCGCGAACCGCTTGCCGCGCTCGAAGTCGTCCCAATTGACCCGCTGGTCATAATTGACACTGCACAGCGTGGGCTCTTCGCCGCGGCCTTGCAGCAGGTGCGCCAGGAGCGCCCCTGACACCATGCCGTCAAAGTCCCTGTGGTAGTGGATCGTGAGCTTCGGGCCAGCCATTCCCGAGACTGTAGCACTCCGCGTACGATTCCGAGCATCGCCGATGGACGTCCGCTTCGCCCCGCTCACTTTGACGCTCGTGGTCGCGCTCGGCGTGGCCCAGCCGACCTCCCCGCTCGCGCCCTCTGTCACGCGCACCGCCGGAGGCCTGCGCGAGCGCGCTGCCGAGCACCAGGCCGGGCGCGCGGGGCAGGCCGTGCAAGGTCCCGGGGCCGTGCAAGATCCAGGGTCCGCGCAGGATCCCGAGGCCGCGCGGGCGGAGGCGCTGCGGGTCGCGGCCGCGCTCGGCGTGGTGCGCGACCGGCGCGCGAACCCTGAGGCCAAGGCCGCAGCGATGGACGAGCTCTTGACCCTCGGCGTCAAGGGCCCGCAGGCGCTCGCGGACGAGCTGGAGTCGCAGGTCGAGCGGCTGCGCCGCACCCACGGGAAGCAGGAGGAGCGCCTCTTGGGCCAGATCGGTAAGGGCGCGGCGCGGGTCGTCGCGGCCCGGCTCGATCGCAAGGCGCTCGCGGAGGTCGACGCCCAGCGCCGGGTCGTGCTCGGGAACGCGGCGCAACCGGCGCTCTCGAAGGACACGATCCACTCGTCCTCGGACCCGGCCTTCGCGCGGCTCGAAGAGCTCCTTCACGGTGACACCCAATCAGGTCTTCGACGCGGACGAGAAGCTCTTCGGCGACTGGGTCGCGTTGCTCGACGGCCTCGAGCTGGAGCTCGCGCTGCACGCGCGCTGGGACGCGGCGCACGCGGCGCTCGCCGCGCACCCGGACGGCGCCCGCATCGCCGCGCGCATGCGCGCGCCCGAGCGCCCCGCGCGGGACCTCGACGCGCTGCTCGCCGAGGCCGCATGGCGCGCCGAGCTCGCCGCGCCGATGTCGGACGCGGACCGCGCGACGTTCGTCGCGAACCGCGCGCTGGCCGCGGCCGAGCGCGCGCCCGCGGGGCCGCTCGATCCGGAGGAGGTGCGCGGGATCGAAGCGCTCAACCGGCGGCGGGTCTTCCTCGGCCTCGCGGCGCAACGGATCGACCTGCGCCTCTGCGCGGCGTGCCGCACGCACAGCCGGGACATGGTCGAGCACGGCTTCTTCGCGCACGAGTCGCCCGTGCCCGGGCACGAGACGCCGTGGAAGCGCGCGGAGGAGGCCGGGACCTCGGCGTCGGCGGAGAACATCGCCGCGGGCGCGAGCGCAGGGCCCGACACGATCATGCAATGGTGGTACAGCCCGGGCCACCACAAGAACATGCTCGGGGGCGGCTCGCGCACAGGGCTCGGGCGCCATCAAAACCACTGGACCCAGCTCTTTGGTGGGTGAGGGCGCCCCGCCGCGGGTCGCGCTTGTCCTGTTCCGGGCGGACCCTGCGCTGGGCGGGGCCGAGCGGTATGCGCTCGAGCTCGCGCGCGCCCTCATCGCGCGCGGGCAGCAGGTCTCGGTCCTCGCGGCCCGCTTCGGGGCGCTCGATCCAGCGTTGGAGGCCGCGCTCGAGCGAGTGACGGTCGCCTGCCGCGCCGCGACGCGCGCGGGCGCCTATCGGCGCTTCCTGGACGGGGTTGAGCGCTGCCTGGCGGAGCGGCCCGCTGCGCTCGTGCACGCGTTCCTCCCCGTGCGCGAGTGCGATGTGTACCACGCGCAGGCGGGCCTCGAGGGGCTCTCCCTCGACCGCCGTGCGGCGGGGCGGTGGGCGCCCTTGGCGCGGCTCGAGCGCGCGCTGCTCGCGAAGCGCCGTGCGTTCGCGGCGGTCGAGCGCGCGCTGATCGAGGGGCCCCGCGCGCCGCTGACCGTGTGCCTGTCGGCGCGCGAACGGAGCGCCGCCCTCAGCCACTTCGCGGCGCAGCCGGAGGAGGTCATTGCCTTGCACAACGGCGTCGACGCGGCGCGCTTCGACCTCGACGCGGCCGCAGCCCGCGCGGCCGCGCTGCGGCGTGAGCTCGGGCTCGGGCGGCGCCCCGTGCTGCTCTTCATCGGCAACGACTTCGCGCGCAAGGGGCTCGCGACCGCGGTGCGCGCGCTCGCGCGCGTGCCGGAGCCAGAGGCCGTGTTGGTGGTGGTGGGCAGCGATGACCCGCGGCGCTATGTGCGGCTCGCGCGGACGCTCGGCGTGGAGGCGCGCGTGCGCTTCGTTGGCGCTACGGAGCGCGTCGCGGAGCACTTCGCGCTCGCGCACGCCCTGGTCCTGCCGAGCGTCCACGAGCCCTTCGGGATGGTCGTCATCGAGGCCTTCTTGATGGGGGTGCCTTCGATCGTGTCGGCGGCGTCCGGGGCGAGCGAGGTGCTGCGCGACGGCGCCGATGGGATCGTCGTCGCGGGCGCGGCTGACGGCCGCGCCGGGCAAGCCGCTCGGCCGAACGAGCAGCCGAACGAGCAGCCGAACGAGCAGCCGAACGAGCAGCCGAACGCGCGTCTAGACGATGTCGAGCGCTGGGCCGCTGCGTTCCGGCGCGCGCTGGCGCCGGACACACACAGCGCGCTCGTCGCAGCGTGCCTCGCGCGCCGCGCTGAGTTCGCCTACGACCGTCACATCGAGGACGTGCTCGCCCTGCATACGAGCGCGAGGGTGCGGCGCGCCGCGCGCGCTCGAACGCAGTGACCCCGCCGTTCAGGCGGGGCCACTCGCGCGCAGGGCGGCTCGCAGGCGGCGCTCGCGTGCGGCGCTAGCGCGAGGCGCGGGCTTTGGCGGCGTTGTAGCGCGCGGCGACGGCGCGCCAGTTCACGACGTTCCACCAGGCGGCGAGGTACTCACCGCGGCGGTTCTCGTAGGTCAGATAGTACGCGTGCTCCCAGACGTCGTTGCCCATGACGACTTCGCGACCCAGTGACAGGGGCGTGTCCTGGTTCGGCGTCGCCTCGACCGCGAGCTTGCCGTCCTTGTCGAGCGTCAGCCAGACCCAGCCGCTGCCGAACTGTCCGCCGCCGGCCTTGTTGAAGGCCTCCTTGAAGCGCGCGAAGTCGCCGAAGGTGGACGTGATCGCCGCGCCGAGCTCGCCGTTGGGCTCGCCGCCCGCGTTCGGGCCCATGATCTCCCAGAACATCGAGTGGTTCACATGGCCGCCGCCGTGGTTGCGCACCGCGGTGCGGATGTCCTCGGGCACCCGCGCGAGGTTCCGCAGCACGTCTTGCAGGTCCTGCGCCGCGAGCTTCGGGTACTTGTCGAGGGCCGCGTTGATGCCTTTGACATAGGCCGCGTGGTGCTTGCCGTGGTGCAGCTCCATGATCCGCGTGCCGATGACCGGCTCCAGCGCATCGACGGCGTAGGGCAGGGCCGGCAGCGCCTGGGGCGCGGGCTTGGCCGCGCCCTCTTGGGCGGCGCTGGGGAGGACGAGGCCGCCGCCAAACAGCGCGGCGCCGGCTGCGGCCCCGCGCAGGACCGTGCGGCGCGGGAGCGGCTCGGCAGACAGCGGGTGCGGGGTCGCGGGGGCGTTGGACTCGGGCGTACGTTCGTCGAACATCGTGGGTGATCCTTGCGAGGTGGGGCAGTGAGGGCGCGTCAGGGCGGCGCATGGGGCAAGGGGGTGCGCGCCGCGTCAAATTGTACTCGTCCCAGGTCTTACGTTGGCTCGCGCCGGACGTGAGCTAGATTTGAAGGCTGGGACATCGCTGACTCTCGGAACAGTGTCTCTCCGAACATAGGCTCCAAATGCGAACCTTCACCCTCCTCTTCGCCTGCTCGCTCGCTTCGCTCACGGCCCTCGGTTGCTCGGGCGACGCGGCCAAGACCTCAACTTCAGACGCCCAGGTGACGGCCCCCATGGCAAACGCTGTCGCGTTGCACTTCGTCCTCGACACGCCCCCGAGCTGTGAGGGTTGCGTCGCCCACATCCAGAGCGTCGTCGAGAAGCTCGATGGCTTCGCGGAGCTCGTCGCGACGCCGCAGGATCCGGAGATCGTCGTCAAGGTCGATCCGGCGAAGCTGGACGCGGCCAAGGTCCTCGCCGCGCTGACGGCGAACGACCGCCCGGGGCACGTCAAGCCCTGACCGGGCCGGCAGCGTCACTGCGACATGTAGAGCGTCGCGAGCTCACGTCCAAGGCCGCGGAATTGCTCGGCGCGCGCCGCGCCTGCGCGCCAGGCGACGCCGATCGACCTCCCGATGACGCCTTCGGCGCCCTGCGCGTCATCGGCGAGCGGCGTGCTGCGCCGCTGCGCCGACCCCGCGATCGGGGCCCCGGCTGCGGCCTCGCCTGAGTACCCGGCTGCGGCCTCGCCTGAGTACCCTGCTGCGGCCTCGCCTGAATCCCCGGCTGCGGCCTCGCATGAATCCCCTGCGGTGGCCTCCGCGAGCGGGACGATCGCCAGGCCGGGGCGCCCCGCGAGCGCCAGCGCCGCCATCTCCGGCAGCAGCGTCACGCCGAGGCCGCCGACGACCATCTCGACCAGCGTCACGAGGCTCGACGCGCGGAACGGCGCGGTCTCTGGGGCCGTCAAGAGCCGGCAGACGGACAAGACCTGCGAGCGCAGGCAGTGCGCCTCCTCCAGCAGCAAGAGGGGCTCTCGCTCAAGCTCTCGCAAGGGCACGCTCGCGAGCGCGGCGATGCGGTGGTCGCTCGGCACGGCGACGAGGAACGGCTCCTGGAACAGCGCTTGGGTCTCGACGGAGCCGAGCTCCGCGTCGAGGGACAGCAGCAGCACATCGAGCTCGCCTATGTCGAGCGCGCGGAGGAGGCGCTCGGTCGAGTCCTCGCGCAACATGAGGCGCAGCTTTGGGCGGCTCGCGCGCAATGGGCCCACGATCCGCGGTAGGACGTATGGCGCGACGGTCGGGATCACACCGACGTACAGCGTGCCCTCGAGCTCGCCCGTGAGCCCGAGCGCCGCATCGACCAACGCGTCGGTCGTCGTGAGCGCGCGCTGGGCCAGCGGCAGCAGCGCGCGCGCTGCGGGCGTCGCCCGAACGCCCTTGCGATCGCGCTCGAACAACTGCACGCGCAGCTGCGCTTCGAGCCCTGCCAATTGTTCGCTCAGTGTCGGCTGGGAGACGCTGCAGGCCTCGGCCGCGCGGCCGAAGTGCAGGTGCTCCGCGACGGCGACGAAGTACTCGAGCTGGCGAAGGGTGGGGCGATCGGGGCGAAACACGGCGCGCGGCGGACGAGGGGAAGGGGGGCGGCGGCGAGGGTAGCGCGGGCCGAGCGCTCGGACGAGCCGTTCGGGGCGACTTCGCTCGACTCGCCGCGGGCCGAGGGGTGATAATGCGGGCCGCGCGCTCGGCGCGCGATGCATGGCCAAGCTGACCGCCCACCCGGCGAGCCAACGTCAGATCGACCGGGGCACCCTCTCGTTGCGCGTCATGCGCGCGGGCTTTCGAACGTTGCGCCGCCTCTCGCGCCCCGCGGCGGTCGCTGTATTGACGCGGCTCTTCGTGACCCCACGGCGCCACGCGGCGCCCGCTCGCGAGCGTGCAGTCCTGGCGCTCGGCGCGCTCGAGTTTGTCCCGCTCCGTGGTCGACGGGTGGCGCTCTGGCGCTACCAGCCGGTCCCCGGGGACCTGTCCCCCGGCCTTCCAGCGCGCGCGGAGCCCTCCGAGCAGGGGCCCTGGCCTGAGCCGTGGCCCTCGCCCGAGCAGGGGCCCTCGCCCGAGCAGGGGCCCTCGCCGCCCGTCGTGCTGCTCGTGCATGGCTGGGAAGGGCGCGGGAGTCAGCTCGGAGCGTTTGTCGCCCCCTTGCGCGCGCGCGGCTTCGAGGTCGCGCTGTTCGATCACGTCGGGCACGGCGCCTCGGAGGGCAAGCGCTGTTCGCTCATCGCAATGCGTGACACCGTCGAGGAGCTGGCCCGACACCTGGGTGCGGCGCGCATCGCCGGCGTGGTCGCGCACTCGATGGGGTCGGCGGCGACGACGCTCGCCGCAGACGGGGGCGCATTCTCGGGCGGGCCCGACTGGCCGCGCTGCGTGTACGTCGCGCCGCCCTACGACCTCGTGCGGTACTTCGGCCACTACCTCGAGCTCGTGGTCGGGGACCGTCAGCTCCTCCCGGACATGTTGCGCCGGATGGAGCGTCGGTTCGGCGCCAAGGTCGAGGACCTGCACTACGACAACGTGCTTCCCCGTCGGAACGAGCCGCTGCTCGTCCTACACTCCACGGACGACCTGGACGTCACGGAAGAGGCTGGTCGCGCCGTCGCGGCGCGCTGGCCTGGCGCGGTGTTCGAGCCCTTCACGGGGCTCGGTCACCGCCGGATCCTGCGCGACGACCAGGTCGTCGCCCGCGGCGTCGCCTTCCTCGCGCCCGCTGCCCTGCCTCGCCCATCAAGATGACCCCGCGCTCACTCTCCTGGACGCTCCTCGCCTGCGTGCTGTCGTTCGCGCTCGCTTCGGCCGAGCCTCGTGTGGCGCCGGTGTCGTCATGGAACGCGCAGGTCACGCCTGACGGGGAGGCGCCGCTGCCGGACGTCGTGCGCTTCGACATCGTCGGGCCGCTCGATGCAGGGCACCTGGCGCTCCTCGGGCGCGCCGAGCGCCGGGCCCGCGAGGCAGGCGCGCTGTTGCTCGTTCGCATCGATACGCCGGGCGGCGAAGTCACGCGGATGCGCCAGATCGCGGCCGCACTGGATTCGGCGGCCCAGTCCGGCACCCAGGTCGCGACGTGGGTGGACGACGACGCGCTCTCCGCCGGCGTCTGGATCACCATCGTCGGGCGCCCTGTCCTCATGGCTCCGACGGCGACGATCGGCGCCGCGCAGGTCGTGCAGTTTGGGCCGCAGGGCATGCAGCCCGCGCCCGAGAAGATCCAATCGGCCTATCGCGCTTGGGTGCGCGGATGGGCGGAGACACACGGGCGCTCGCAGGAGCTCGCCGAGGCCATGATCGACGAGCGCATCGTCGTGCGGCGCATCCGCGACGAGGCGGGCGTCGTGCGCTTGATGTCTGGCGTCGAATGGGACGACCTCGTGCGCCAGGGCAAGGAGCCCGAGCTGGTGTCGACCGTGTCGCGCGCGGGCGAGATGCTGACGCTGACGGCCACCGAGGCCGTCGCGCTCGGCTTTGCCGACGCGATCGTCGCGGACGAGGGCGAGGTGCTCGCCAAGCTAGGACACGCCGGCGGCCGCATCGAGCGGCTCGAGCGAACGCGCAGCGAGGACCTCCTGAGCGAGCTCTATCGGCTGCGCCTCGTGTTGTTGTTCGTCGGGCTGCTGCTCGGCTACATGGAGCTGAAGACCCCTGGCTTCGGCGTCGCAGGCATCCTGTCGATCGTTGTCTTCACCCTCCTCTTCGCCGGGCACTACCTCGTCGGGCTCGCCGAGATGCCGCACCTCGTGCTCGCAGGTGGAGGCCTCGCGCTGATCGCGATCGAGCTCTTTGTCGTGCCCGGGTTCGTGTGGTTCGGCTTGGTCGGCGCCCTATGCCTCATCGGTGCTTTGGTCGCCACGCAGGTCGGGCCTGGCCTCTCGCTCAGCAGCGCGTGGGACCGCGAGCTCCTGATCGATGCCGCCTTCGAGCTCGCGCTGACCGCCGCGCTCGCGCTCGTCGGCATCTGGCTCATCTCGCGCTTCCTGCCGAAGACGCCCATCGTCGGGCGCCTCGTGCTCGCGGGCGTCGAGGGTCACGCGCTCTCGGTCGACGCGGCCGATGCGTTGCCAGAGAGCCGCGTCGCGCGCGCCGCCCAGCTGGGGGCGTTGGGCCGAGCGCTGACGGCGCTGCGCCCCGTCGGCAAGGTGGCGCTCGACGGCGATCCGCCAGGCATCGACCATGAGGCGAGCGCGCCCGGCGCGCTGCTCGCGCCCGGGACGCGTGTGCGTGTCACCGCGGTCCGCGCGGGCCGCCTCGAGGTCGAAGCGCTCGTGACGGACGCTCCTGGGGACCGCGCTGCTGGCGAGCACGAGCGGGTCGAGCGGGGCCACGAGCCACACGGAACACCGCCGTTGGGCGCTGCGCGCGCGACGGAGAAGGACGGCCCCCAGGGCACCGCCTGATGACAGCAATCATCCTACTCTTCGGTCTCGGCTTGCTCCTCATCGTCGCGGAGGTGCTGATCCCGAGCTTCGGGGTCCTCGGCGGCGGGGCCACGCTCTGCATCCTCGGCGCGATCGGCTGGGCTTACTCGCTCGATGCCGGGCTCGGCACGCAGCTCCTGGTCGCTGCGGTCGTGCTCGTCCCCGTCTCTCTGGTGTTCGGCCTGAAGCTGTTCCCGATCAGCCCGTTGGGCCGCCGCTTCACCGCCCGCGGCTTCTCGTTCGAGGACGGCCGCGGCGTCGATCGCCGGGACGACGGGCTCGTCGGCGCGCGCGGGGTCGTCGTCGGCCCCTGCCGCCCCGCAGGGATCGCCACGATCGCAGGTCGACGCGTCGACGTCGTGAGTCGCGGTGAGCTGATCGACCCTGGCGTCGAAGTGGTCGTCGTCGAGGTCTCTGGTAACCGCGTCGTCGTCGCCCGCGCGACGGATTCCACACTGCCCCAAACCCCCAATCACCCGTGATGTTGCACCTCCATTCGTTCGCGTCCATTCCGATCACTCCTGCGTTGCTCGAGGGGGAAGCCCAGCTCCCGTTCAAGGAGATGGGGCTCATCGCGCTGGCGCTGTTCCTGCTCGTCTTCCTGTTCCTCTTCCTGAAGTACGCGAAGCTCTACATCCAGAGCGTGCTCGCGGGCGCGAACGTCGGCCTGTTCGACATGCTCGCCATGAGCCTGCGGAAGGTGAACCCGACCACGATCGTGCAGGGCCGCATCAACTTGGTGCAGGCGCGGATCACGGACATCACGTCGCGCGACCTCGAGGCGCACGCGCTCGCAGGCGGCAACGTCCCGCGGGTCGTCATGGCGATCATCTCGGCGAACAAGGCGGGCCTCGGGCTCGACTTCCAGACCGCGTCCGGGATCGACCTCGCCGGCCGCGACGTGCTCGACGCCGTGCGCACGAGCGTGACGCCCAAGGTCATCGATTGCCCCGATCCTTCGAAGGGCAAGGCGGAGATCGCCGCGGTCGCGAAGGACGGTATTCAGGTCCTCGCCAAGGCGCGCGTCACCGTGCGCACCAACATCTCACGCCTCGTCGGCGGCGCGGGGGAAGAGACGATCATCGCGCGCGTCGGCGAGGGCATCGTGTCGACGATCGGCTCGATGACGACCCACAAGGACGTGCTCGAGAACCCGGACAAGATCTCGAAGACCGTGCTCGCGCGGGGCCTCGATGCGGGTACGGCCTTCGAGATCGTCTCGATCGACATCGCGGACGTCGACATCGGCCACAACATCGGCGCCCGCCTGCAGGCGGACCAGGCCGAAGCCGACAAGCGGGTCGCGCAGGCGAACGCGGAGAAGCGCCGCGCGATGGCCGTCGCGGCCGAGCAGGAGTTCATCGCGCTCGTCCAGGAGAACCGCGCGAAGGTCGTCGAAGCCGAGGCGCAGGTGCCGCTGGCCATGGCGGACGCGCTGCGCGCGGGGCACATGGGCGTCATGGACCTCTACCGGCTCCGCAACATCGACGCGGACACGCGCATGCGCACGAACATCGGCCGCGAGGACGAGCCGGGCACCAAGGAGGCGACGGATTGAGCGTGCTGTCCTCCAGCGCCGTCTTCGGCTTCATCCCGCGCGCGCCGGACTCGCCCTATGGCGACGTCCTCGGCTGGCTGATCGTGTTCTTCATGATCGTCTGGCCGCTGCTCCGCAGCGCGGTGTCCGCCGCGAATGAGCGACGGCGCAAGTTCATCGAAGAGGAGCAGCGGCGTGAGCGCACGCGCGGTCGGCTCGATCGCCGGCTGCGCGGGGACGTGTCCAGCGGGCCGCAGCCCGTGACGGACCCGCTCGAGGCGCTGCGCCGCGCCCTCCTCGGGCGCGTCGAGGTGGACGAGGACAGCGGCCTGTACGGGGGCGGTACGACCGCCGATCCATCGCGCGCGCCGCGCCGGCCCCCTGCCCGGACGGCACAGAGCGCGCCGGCCGGGACGACTCGGGTGCCGGCGGCGCGGCCCGACGCGGAGCCGGGGGCCGCGTTCGAACGCGCCCGCGCCGAGGCCCGCGAGCGGAGCGCGATGGGGGGCGACCCCTTCGACGAGCGCACGATGGAGCGTCCGCTCGTCGCCGACCCGGAGCTCGCCCGAGTGCCGAGCGAGGGCGGCCGCGCGACCGAGCCGCCCCGGCGGCACACCCACGGTGGGACTCCGAGCACGGCCCGCGCCGCGCTGAATGGGGCCGATGCGACGGAGGCGCCGCCCCTGCGGCGGCGCGGGGCGGCAGGTGGGGCGCCCTCAGGTGCTCCCTCTGGCGTCACCCAGGTGCCGCCCGGGGCGCGCACGCTCGCGCGCATCATGCAGCGCACGCGCTCTCCGTGGGGCCAGGCGATCCTGCACCATGAGCTCCTTGGGCCGCCAGCGGCCCTGCGCGAGCCGCGTTACTGAGGACCTTCGATGGCAATCAAACGACCGGGCCGCGCCGCGGCTGCCGCCCCGCGTGGGGCCAAGGGCCAGGCAGCGCCCGCGGGCGCGGCCCCGCGGGCCTGCCGCTACTGGCTCATGAAGTCGGAGCCGGACGTGTTCTCCTTTGCTGACTTGGAGGCCGCCCCGCGCCGAACGACCTTCTGGGAGGGCGTCCGCAACTACCAGGCACGGAACTTCATGCGCGACGACATGCGCGTGGGGGACCTCGTCCTCTACTACCACTCGAACGCGACCCCCTCCGGGGTGGCCGGCGTGGCCGAGGTCGCCCAGGCCGCGAGCCCTGACCCCTCACAGTTCGACCCAGCCTCGGACTACCACGACGCGGGCGCAGACCCCGACGCCCCGCGCTGGCTCGGGGTGCACCTGCGCGCGCTCGCGCCCCTGCGCGCGCTGGTGGCCATCGCGGACCTCAAGGCGAACCCCGCGCTCGGGGCGATGGCGGTCGTCCAGCGCGGGCAGCGCCTGTCCGTGCAGCCGGTGACCGCCGAGGAGTTTGCCGAGGTCCTGCGCATGGGGGGGCTCGAGATGTCCGACTTGCGTATCAGGCAATGATTGCTGTAAAATCATCGGGGGCAGTGGTTTAGGGTCGATTCGGGCCTCTTGGGCCCCGCCCCGGTGCCCCCGGGAATGCGCTCCTGGCCCGTGCTGCGGCTCCCTCCCTTTGGTGGAATACGTCGCCCGAGGGTGGGGCCGGGACCCGAACCCGCGCGTCCCACCCACCGTTTCCCTCCCTCCCCGTTCAGAGAAGAGCCCCCACCCCGATGAGCCAGTACTTCGAACAGCTCGTGCAGGCCGTTTCCACCGCCCGCGCGGACATCGAGAAGGCGGAAGCCGGCAACAAGGCCGCGACCTCACGCGTCCGCAAGGCCATGCAGGACATCAAGAACCTCGCGCAAGAGATCCGCAAGGAGATGCTCGAGGTCCGCGACGGCGGTGCACCGAAAGAGTGACCCCGCTGGAGCGTCCCGGTACGCACGCGCAGGCGCTCCTTGGTGAACCCAGGGAGCGCCTGCGCGCTATGTCCGACCCGCGCGCGGCGAGGACCGCGGCGGAGCGGGGTCAGATGCCTGAATCGCGCCGCGTCGCCAGCACGTCCCTGGGCTCCAACGCGCGATAGAGGTGCGGGAAGTGCGCGCCCCCGCGCGATGGCTCCAAGACCAGCGCGTCATTGATGTGCTCCGAGCTGAGCTCGAGCACCCGTACGTCGGTCGCGCCTTGGAAGTGCGCGGCGAGTGTGCCCTGAACCTGTGACGCGAACGAGAGGTGCACGAACCCCTCGGTCGCAAGCGAGGGCGGCGCCCACGGCTGCGTCCAATCGTGAGCGGCGAAGGCGCTGCCATCGACGAGGTGGACGATCGGCTCGCGCGGGGGCGGGAGGACCTCGAGGTTGGGTGCGTGCGCGCGCTCAGACAGCGCGGCGAGCGCGCGCCGGCCCTCGTCACCGAGCGCGAGGGTCCAGGGGTTCACGTACAGCTCGACGTGCTGCCAGAGCACGTCATCGTCGAGCTCCGCGGCGTGCTCGCGCATCGTTGCGAGCGCGCCTTGCGGGTCTTGGCGCGCATGCGCGAGCGACGCGCGGAGGCCTGCCTGCAGCCTGCGCGCGACGTCTTCACCGACGGCGCGGCGCGCGACGATCCCGCCGAGCGGCAGCGGCGCGTGCGTCGCGCGCGCCCAGACCTCGCCCAGGTCTTCGACGCACACGAGGCCGCGCGCGGCGTAGGTGAAGCGCCCCTCGTGGATGCAGACGCCGAAGTCTGCGTCGCCGCGCTCGAGCGCCGGCATGATCTCCGAGAACACGACGTGCCGCGGCGCTGCGGCGCGCGGATGGAAGATCCGGTAGAGGAGCGCCGCGGTGGTGTGCTCGCCAGGGCACAGCACGCGCGAGGTCGGCCCCGGGCGCGCGCCCCCAGCGTGCCCGGCGCCCGTCCGCGACGACGCGCCCTCCGCAGGTGACGCGAGCAAGAGCGGGCCGTTGCCGAAGCCTAGCGCCGAGCCGCTCGGCAGCACGAGCAGCTCGTCGGCGCGTTGGAGCGCGAGGTGGAAGCTGACCTTCGCGATGTCGTAGCGGCCGGCGAGCACGCCCTCGTTGAGCTCTTGCACGTCGCGCAGCTCGAACTCGAGGTCGAGGCCTGGCGCCTCGACTGCGCCCGTCAGGAGGCCATGGAACGCAAACGTGTCATTGGGGCACGTGCTGATGCCGACGCGCACGCGGCGGCGCGCACGCGTCGTCGATGCAGGGTGCTGTGTCATGCTTCGAGCCGCTCCAGGACGTCCTGCGCCAGCGCGTGCGCGGCTGCGAGCGCGCCTTGGATGTCCCAGCGTCGGACGTCCCGGTCCCCGGCCTGGTTGGACCAGCCGCGGACGACGTAGAGGGGAACGCGTGCGAGGCGCGCCGCGAGCGCGACGCCGAAGGCCTCCATGTCCTCGCCGACGGCGGCTGGGTGCCGCGCGCGCCGCTCGGCGACCTCGCGCGGGCTGGCGGCTGCCGCGGCCACGCACAGCAACACCGGGCCGGTCCCAGCGAGGGGGAGCTCCTCGTAGACCGCGCCCTCGGCGTCCTGCCACTGCGGGAAGCCGACCGCGGACGGCAGGAGGTGGCCTGCGCCCGCGCCGGCGCCGACGCCGTCGAGGCGGACCGCGCCGAAGCCCTGGGCGCGGCCGAGGGGCGCGCCGCCCTCGGCGCTGTACGAGCCCGCGATCCCGACCAGGAGCGCGCGGGTCGGCCGGAGGGCGTGGAAGAGCTGCGCCGCCCGCGCGGCTGCTGCGACCGGCCCGAAGCCGACCAGCTCCATGTTCGGCGGCGCGGCCGCGCGCGAGGCGACAGCGCCGGTCGTGCTGCCCCCGCGGCCCATGCCTCGGAACCCTCCGAGCGCCGCGAGGCGCGCCGCCTCCAGCGCGGTGGGGACCAGGACCAGCGTCGTCATCGCGGCCGGCGATCATAGGACGCGCGCCGCCGAGCGCGCCGCGACAGATCGCCGCGCCCCCCCGCGCTCCGGGGCCCGACGGGAAGTTGGCCCCCTTGAGTGGCACGACACTCGCTGTGGTAGGGATTGTCGGCAAGTGATACCTCCTGTGGTAGTCCCCAGACGGCGTGCCAATCAAGGGGGCCAGCTCCCCCGGCGGCCCCGTGGTGCTCCGCGTGGGGGGGGGGCGCCGCGGCGGGCCGCGGGCGGGGATTCCGCGGAGATCCGCACCCATCTCGCGACGCGCTGCGGAGGACACGACGCACCATGCCAAGCAAGTCGAAGAAGCAGGGTCAAGGCGAAGCGTGGCCGGTCGTCGTCGTCGTGGGCCTGGCCGTCGGGCTGGCGCTCATCCTCGGCGGATGCGGCGGCGGGGGCGCGGACGCGGGGGCGGGGTCGCAGCAGAACCCCAATACAGGCCCGACGCCCGTGAACTCCGACCTGGAGGCGCTGTCGCTCGAGGTGACCGAGGCGAGCGTCGTCGCGGGCCAGGGGATCCACGTCGCGCTCGTGGCACGCAACAACGGCCCCGACGCGGCCCCGGCCTTCCGAATGGGGGTCTACCTGTCCACGGACGAGGTCTTCGACGCCGCCGACGTGCGCCTCGGGTACTGGAGCGAAGGCGGCCTCGCTGCGCTCGCGGAGGCCAGCGCCGGGGGCTCGCTCGTCGTGCCGCTCTCGACGCTGGCGGCGAGCTGGCGCGTGTTGCTCGCCGTCGATGACCTCGGCGCGCTGGGTGAGCCCGATGAGACGAACAACGTCGTCGTCGCGGCTCTGCCCCTGGCGGTCACCCCGCCCGAGCTCGCGGACCTCGAGCCGGTCGGCCTCTCGTTCCTGCCGTTCAGCGTGCAGGCGGGGACAGCGGTCGAGGTGTCCGATTCGGTGCAGAACGTGGGCGTTGACCCGGCGGGCGCGTTCCGCGTCGGCGTGTACCTCTCGAGCGACGACCAGATCACGACCTCGGACGTGCTCCTGGGCTACCGCACGCTGGTGTCGCTCGATCCCGCCGTGCGCGACGACGCCGTGGGGGATCTGACCGTCCCGGCGACGTTGCCGCCGGGGAACTACTTCGTGGGGCTCATCGTCGATGACCTCGACGAGGTCCTCGAGGCGAACGAGGGCGACAACGTCGCGACGGCGGGCGTCCTCTTGCAAGTGTCCGCCGCGCCGACGACGGACCTCGCCGCCACGGCGATCTCCTTCTCGCCGAGCTCGGTCGATGTCGGCGGCGCCCTCATCGTCGAAGAGACGGTGCGCAACGACGGCCTCGTCGACGCACAGGCGTTCCAGGTCGGGGTGTACCTCTCCCAGGACGTCGTCATCGACCCCGCGGAGGACGTGCTGCTCGGCTTCCGCACGCTGCCGAGCCTCGCGTCCGGCGCCTCGTCGCCGTCTGGCGCGGTCGCGTTGACGGTGCCCACTTCGGTCGAGGCCGGGCTCTGGTTCGTCGGCGTGATCGCGGACCACACGAACCTCATCCCCGACTCCAATCGCCTCAACAACACACGGGTCGCGCTGGCGCAGGTCGACGTCAGCGTGCCGCCGCTGCCCGACCTCGTGGCCGCGGAGGTGTCGTTCTCGCCGAGCTCCGTCGTGCCGGGGGCCGGGGGGGTGCTGCAAGTGGACCAGTTGGTGCGCAACATCGGCCCCGTTGCGGCGACCGAGTTCCGCGTCGGCGTGTACCTCTCCGACAACTCGGTCATCAGCGCGTCGGACGTGTTGCTCGGGTCGCGGACGCTCTCGAGCTTGGGCTCCGGGAGCTCGTCAGGGGCCAGCAGCGGCTTCACGCTCCCGAGCGGGCTCTCGACCGGCTCCTACTACGTCGGGCTCGTCGTCGACGACCTCGGCGCGCAGAGCGAGCTCTCCGAGGGCAACAACTTGCTCCTCGCCACGGGCATCCTCGACGTGACGACCGCGCCGACGCCGATGCCGAACCTCGTGATGGAGGTCGTGGACCCCAACATCACCTCCGTGCAGCCCGGCTACGTCGTGCAGATCGTGTCGCGTGTCAAGAACACGGGCACGGCCTCGGCGAACGGGAGCTTCCGCGTCGGGTTCTACTTGTCGACGGATTCGACGATCACGACCGACGACGTGTTTGTGGGGGACCGCCTCGTGCCGTTCGGGCTCGGGATCAACTTCACCTCCGTGGCCAGCGTCCCCGTGACGATCCCCTCCAACACGGCAGGCGGGACCTACCGCCTTGGCGCGATCGCCGACTGGACGCAGCAGATCGCGGAGTCGAACGAGACCGACAATGCCCTGGCGCAGACAGGCCCCCTCACCGTGACGATCCCCATGCCGAACCTGCGCGTCTCCGCGGTCTCGCTGTCGACGTCGGGCGTGCTCCAAGCGGGCGATACGTTCGAGCTCGATCACACCGTGCGCAACCAAGGGACCCTCGCGGCTGGAGGGTTCCGCGTCGGCATTTACCTGACGAGCAACACCACCCTGGATCGCACAGCCGACATTCTCGTCGAATCGCGCACGGTCGGGTCGCTCGGGACGTCCTCAAACAACAACGCCGTGACCACAGTGGCGGTGCCCGCCGGGCTCGCCGCTGGGCAATACTACGTCGGCGTGTACGTCGATGACCTCGACGAGGTCACGGAGCAGGACGAGGATGACAACACGCGCGTCACGACGGGGCGTGTGACCGTACAGTGACCGCGCGCTCGCCCACGCTATCGTTTCGATCACACCGTGGCCCTGATCACACCGTGGCCCTGATCGCGCTGTGGCCTTGACTTGGAGGAGATGCACCATGAACCGTCACGACCCCGACCGACGCACCCTCGTGTATGCCTTCGCTCTGTTGTCCGGCGCGCTGCTCTTGGCGGGGCGTGGGGAAGCGCTGCGCGTGTCTTGGGCCGCGGAGCGAGGCGGGCATGTCCTCGTCGCGGACACTTCGCCGATCGGCCTGGCCGGACGGCTGAGGCGGGCGAGCGCGCCAGGGTCCTACGTCGATGTGAACGCCCCCCTGGCCGACTTCGAGGTGCCGCTCGTCGTCGGGTACCGGGACGCCGCGGGGCGACCGATTGTCGCGACGCGTTGAGCGACTTTGGGACACGTCACCAGCCCGCGCGGACCGCGCCACGGGGAACCGCCGCGGGCCCTGGAAGGCGGCGCTCACCGGGGCTATCGTCTTCCGCCAATGGTCGCGAGATCCCGTGATGTGCGCGGAGCGCAAGCCGCGCTGGCTTGCTGCCCGTGGTGGACCCTCGGCGGTGGAGCGCTGGCGGTCGCGGCGGTCGCGGCGCTGCCGTTTGCCATGCCGCGGGGGGCCGCGGTCAGCGGCGCGGAGCGCTCGCCGCTCGAGGCCGATGCGCCGCTGGAGCCGAGCGAGCTGTCGCGAGAGCCCGGCGCGCAGCGGGCGACCAGTGAGCCTGAACGCGCCCGGTCAGGGGTCGGCGCGGGCGCGTCCCCCGTCGCTCCAGCGGCCGCAGGTGACGCATGGGACACGGGCGCCGCGGGGTCTGAGGGCCAGGCGCCTGGGCGCTCGAGCGCGCCGTCCGTCGCGGGCCAGGTGGTCCAAGGGATCTGAGGGCGACCCGGTGGCAGGCACCGACCCGCGCATCGCGGTGGCGCTGCGCGAGCGCTTTGGACTCGAGGCGCTGCGTGGCCACCAGGCCGCGGCGATCGACGCGGTGCTCGCGGGCCGCGATGTGCTCGTCACGATGCCTACGGGCGCGGGCAAGTCGCTGATCTACCAGCTCCCTGCCCTCGTCCTCGATGGGCTCACGTTGGTCGTCAGCCCGCTCATCGCGTTGATGAAGGACCAGGTCGATGCCCTGCGTGCCCGTGGCATCGCCGCGACGTTCGTCAATTCGTCCCTCGAGCGCCGCGAGCGCGCGGCCCGGCTCGAGGCCGCGCAGCGCGGCGAGTACGACCTGTTGTTCGTGACGCCCGAGCGCTTCCGCAGCGCCGCGTTCCTCGCGGCGCTGCCCGCGCTGCGCATCACGCGGCTCGCGGTCGATGAAGCGCACTGCATCTCGCAGTGGGGGCACGATTTCCGGCCCGACTACTCGCGCCTCGGCTTGTATCGCGCGTCGCTGCTCGCGCGCGTGCCGACGGTCGCGTTGACTGCGACCGCGACGCCAGACGTGGCGGACGACATCGTCGCGCGCCTCGGGCTCACCGAGCCGCTCGTGCTGCGCTCGGGCATCGAGCGCGAGAACCTGTTCCTGGCGTGCACCGAGGTCGATGACGAGGAGCAGAAGCTCGACGTCCTCGCCGCGCGCCTGCGCGAGGTCGGCGGGGCCGGCATCGTCTACGCGAGCTTGATCAAGGACCTCGAGCGGATGCACGGTGAGCTCCTGCGGCGCGGGCTCCGCACGCTCGTCTACCACGGCGGCCTCTCGCCCGAGGAGCGCCGGCGCATGCAAGAGCGCTTCATGGCCTCCGACGACGCCATCGTGCTCGCGACGAACGCCTTTGGCATGGGCGTCGACAAAGCTGACGTGCGCTTCGTGATTCACGCCCAGCTCCCGCGCACGCTCGAGGCGTTTGCCCAAGAGGTCGGGCGCGCGGGCCGCGATGGGCGCCCCGCGTGGTGCGAGCTGCTCTATCTGCCCGACGACATCGCGATCCAAGAGACGTTCGTGCGCTGGGCGAACCCGACGCTCGAGTACATCCTGCTCGTCTACGAGACCCTGCGCGGCTGGGGCGAGCGCTTGCAGGTGAAGGACGAGGACGACCTGCGCCAGGAGCTCCTGGTGAAGGAGCGCCGCGACAACCGGCTGGGCATCACGCTGAAGTGGCTCGAGGTGCTCGGGGTGACGCGCGGCTCGTTCGAGACGCGGGACTTGGCGCTCGTGCGCGCGCTCGATCCCAACGAGCTGCCTGAGTTCGTCGGGACCGGGGACAAGCTCAAGGCAGACCTCATGGCCCTTCTGACGATGGTCCGGTTCGCCACTGACCGCGAGACACCGCGTCGGGTGGCGCTCGCCCGGCACTTCGGGCTCCCGGACGAGGGCGACGAGCTGACACGCGGCTGCGACGTCTCGGAGGACGGGGCTGCGTGGCGCGCGCAGCACCTCGCGCCGCGCGCGGTCACCGCGCCTGGGGCGGGGCCCGCGCGCGCCGGGGGCCCCCCGAGCTCGGGTGAGCCGGCGGGCGCAGAGCCCCGCAACGAGGAGTCGCCGCGCTTCCAGCGCGGCGACTTCGTGCGCGTCGACGGGCGCCACCTCGGCCAGGTCCTGCGCGTCGATGGCCGCGGGCGCAGCGTCAAGCTCTTGGTCGAGGGCCTCGACGACATGCGGCGTCGCACCGTCGATCCCCGCCGTCAGCGCGTCGAGCGGATCGACGGCTGAGCGTCGTGGGCGCCGTTCGGCTCCGCGCCGTAGGTCGCGACGCCATTGGCTGCGGCGCCGTTCGACCGGTGTCCGTTGGCGTGCGCGCCGTTCGTCGCGTGCCCATTGCCGTTGGCGAGGGTGCCGACGCTCCGCAACTCGACCGTTCGCAGCGTCAGCGGCAGGCCCGTGTGCAAGTCGAACGCGGCCGCGGCCTCGACCCCGATGCGGGCGAGCTCCTCTGCGGACTGCACGTGGGGCTCTGCCACCTGCATCGCGCCGAGGGCGAAGGCGGCGCCGGACCCGAAGGCATAGAAGCGCTTGTACTCCTGCACGGAGCGCTGCGGATAGCACCCAAAGATCCCACCGGGCGACACGACCGCGATCTCCATGCGCATCGACTCGAAGTCGTCGGCGGCGTCCTCCTTGCCGTGGACGAGGTAGTCATCGCGGAGCGAGCGCTGGAACTCGGTCAGGAAGCTGAAGATGGAGTCGATGCCATCGAGCTTCGGCGCGCGCTCCAGACGGCGCATGTAGTGCCGAAGGACGAGCTGCGCAGAGGCTGGGCCCGTCGGCGCGAGCCAAGCGTCCCCGGCGCGGACGATCTTGTCCGAGTTGCAGATCACGTCTGCACCCTCGCGTGTGTCTCCGTATGCAGCGCGCGTGTCGCCTGCGATGCATGCGATCCCATCCCGACGTGTGACAACAACTGTGGTCATATGCTCTTCACTCCAAAACGACTCTGTGAACCTGATCCGGACCTCAGCGGCGGGCGCCAGCCTCGTTGGGCGCGCCCTCTTGGCCTGGCTGTCCGGAATGGCCCGGCGCATCGGCCGCGGCGTCCTCGAAGACGGGGTCCGGGCCGCCGCGGCGCCAGTCGCGCGGGCGCACCTGGACGAGCTCGAAGCCGCGCGTCCCGCGCGTGAGCTTGCCCGCGACGTAGAAGTAGTTCTGGACGAACTCCTCAGTCGAGGCCTGCAGGTCGAGGCTCGCGAAGGAGGCGCGCTCTTCGGCGGGGATGCGCACGCGCAGCGAGCGCTGCTTGTCGCCGCCGCGGAACAGCACCGTCAGGCTGCCGTCGTCCTCGTCGAAGAACTGGAAGATCGAGCCGAAGACCTCGACGCGCGGGAGGTCCGCCGCGAGGGCCGCCTCGAGCTCCTCGGGGACCTCTGCCGAGACCACCGCCGTGGGGGTCTTTGTGTGCCGCGCCTTGAAGCCTTCGACCGCCTGGGCGCGCGCCTCCCACCACGGGAGGAGGCGCTCATAGGGCCGGCGGTTCGCGCCGGCGTTTGTGTCCGGGTGCCAGATGCCCTTGTGCTGCGCGCGCGCGGCGACCTCAGCCCGCGCGAACGCCTCGTGGGCCATCTCGCTGTAGCCGTACTTGTCGAAGTAGGGGCTCTTGCCCTCGCAGACGAGGAGCAGGTTGAAGTCCGTGCCGTCTTCCAGGATGACGTGGCACAGGAGGCGGCCGTAGACGTCGCGCTGCTCGACCCCGCCGGGGAAGGCGAGCCCGATGCGCGGCGGCTGGCCGTCGCGACCGAGGGCCGCGAAGAAGTCCTGGGCCCACTTCTCGCACGCGGACCCGAAGGGCGTGCCGGGCTTCGTGGTGGAGAGCGAGGCGCCGAGCTCCAAGCGCTCCTCCGTGTCGACGCACATGAGGCGCAGCTTCTCGGTCTTGCCCGCGCGCTCGATCCAGAGGGTGTCGCCGTCGACCACGCGTGTCACCGGATACGTGACGGAGGGCTTCGCGCCCCGCAGCGCCGCATCGACGATCGCGTCGCCAGTCGCGTCGCCAGTCGCGTGCGGCGTCACATGCGTGGCATGGTCCTGGGCGGACGCGTCGGCGAACGCGGCGGCTCCCAGCGCACCCACGAGCGCCCCTAGCGCGCACAGGGAAGCGGTTGATCGGGGGCTCAGGGCGGTGAGGAGGCGGGGCATGGAGGGCTCGGGGGGCGTCGGGTGGGCCGGGGCGAGCCTTGGAGCATAGCCCCGCTCGAGGGGGGGATGCAGGGCTCGGGGGCGCCAACCTGTGGGGACTCGCAAGACGTGACAGCTGGGGCACGAGGCTCCACAATCGGGACCATGGGACGCACTCGTCGGGCGGAGTTTCTGGTTCATCTTGGGACGCAAGTGGCTCCGATTCTGCTCTGCCTCGGATGGCTAGTGAGCATCGGATGCCGAGGCATTGCGGACCCTGTTCCAGGCGAACCAGCGATCCCGAGCGGCTTCGAAGAGACCGCGTTCGGCGGCGAGGGTCTCGCCTCGATCGACGCAAATCGAATCGAGTTGGAGCCAGGCGTGCCGTTGTCTGGCGTGACGTGGACCGGCGCGTTGCCGAGCGCACCGTACGAGCTCGAGGTCGAGTTCACGAAGCGCTTCGGCAACGACTTCCCGTGCGCGATCACGTTCCCGGTCGCAGGCTCGTGGTTGACGTTGGTGCTCGGGGGCTGGGGTGGGACGGTGTGCGGGCTGTCGTCGCTCGACGGCGAGGACGCGGCTCGCAACGACACACGCTTCGTGCGCGCGTTCGCGCCGGGGGCGCGGGTCTTGGCGCGCCTCGAGGTGGACGAGGCGGCGGTGCGCGCGTGGCTCGACGGCGAGCTCGTCGTGGATGTGGCGCTCGCGGGGCGAGCGGTCGGTGTGCGCCCGGAGATGCTGCCGTCGCGGCCGCTCGGGTTGGCTGCGTTCGCGACGTCGACCGTCGTGCACCGGGTCGCGTGGCGGGAGCGGCGCTGAGCGGCGCACGACCGCGTGCGGCGCGCGGCGCGCGGCGCGCGCCGTCGCGGCGTTGACGCTCGCCCAGGGATTGGGGCACGATGCACGGTCCATGGTGCAGACGCGCGACGAGATGGAGCTGCCGACGTCGCTCGACGCGCTGCGCGGGCGCTATGACGCGGTCCTGTGCGACCTCTGGGGGGTCGTGCACAACGGCGTGCATGCGTTCCCTGCGGCTGTCGCGGCGCTCCAGCGCTGGCGCGCCTCCGGCGGGCACGTCGTCCTCCTCAGCAACGTCCCCAAGCCCCGCGGGCCCATCCCCGCGCAGCTCGATCGCCTGCACGTCCCGCGCGACGCCTGGGACGTCATCGTGACCTCTGGCGACGCCACCCGCGCCGAGCTCGCGCGCCGCGCGCCCGGCCCGATGCATCTGATCGGGACCGAGGCGGATGCGCCGCTGTGGGCAGGGCTCGGTATGGCGCGGGCCGGCCTCGGTGAGGCCACCTTCGTCTGCGTCACCGGCCTCGCCGACTTCTTCCACGGCCGGCCCGAGGACCATCGCGCCGAGCTCGAGGCCGCGCGCGCGCGCGGCCTCGACCTGGTCTGCGCCAACCCCGACATCGTCGTGCGCCATGGCGAGCACCTCCATTGGTGCGCGGGGGCCCTCGCGCGCGACTACGCGGCCCTCGGCGGGACGGTCGTCGTGTGCGGCAAGCCACATCCGCCGATCTATGCCCTCGCGCTCGACGAGCTCGCGCGCCTCTCCGGCGCCAACGGTGGCCCGCGCCGCGTCCTGGCGATCGGTGACGGGCCCGCGACGGACATGCGGGGCGCCAACGCCCAGGGCCTCGACGCGCTCTTCATCGCGGCCGGCATCAACGAGGGCACGCTCGGCGCCGGCGCCGCCCTTGACGTGACGCGGGTCGAGGCCGCCCTGGTGGCAGAGGGCGCCCACGCGCGCTTCGCGCTCGCGCACCTCATGTGACCCCAGAGCAGGCCCCGTAGTAGGCCCTTTGCCGGCCCGTAGCAGGCCCGGAGCGCGCTCAGGCCCCAGCCGCCGCGAGGGCGGCGTCGTAGTTCGGCTCCTGCGCGATCTCGGGGACGAGCTCGGAGTAGGTGACCTTGCCTGCGGCGTCAATGACCACGACGGCGCGGCCGCAGAGGCCCTTCAACGGCCCGTCCGTGATCCGGATCCCGTAGGCGTCCGCGAAGTCGCTGCGGAACGACGAGAGCGTCACGGCGTTCGCGATGCCCTCGGCGCCACAGAAGCGCTTCTGCGCAAACGGCAGGTCCGCGGAGATGTTCAGCACGACGACGCCGGAGAGCGCGGCGGCCTTCTCGTTGAAGCTCCGGACCGACATCGCGCAGACCGCGGTATCGACGCTCGGGAAGATGTTCAGCACGCGCGTCTTGCCGGCGTAGGTCGCCAGCGTCGCCTCCGCGAGGTCCTGGCCGACCAGGGTCAGCGCGGGCGCAGCGGAGCCGACCGCGGGGAGCTCGCCGGAGGTGTGGATGGGGTTCCCTTTGAGGGTGATCTGTGCCATGTCGTAGTTCTGACGTCGGGGAGAGTGAGCGATGGTGGGGGCGTAGACGCCCTCACACGTGATGGACTGGGCCGGCGCCCTGCGCCGCAGCGTGCAGGGTCCTGCGGACGTACACGGGCACCATCTCGCGGCGATAGTCCGCGTCGCCCGGCACGTTGGGCATCGGCTTGCACTGGCGATAGGCCTCTTCCGCGACCGCGTCGACCGCCGCCGCGAACTCCGGCGTGCCGACCCGCGTCTCGCGCAGCAGCTCGTCGGTCCTCTTCACGAAGATCGGGCGCGCCACGAGCGCGACGGCCGCCACGGCCGCGTCGAGCACCGAATCGTCCGTCGCTAAGTCGAGGCGCACCGCGCAGCCGAACAGCGGGAAGTCGATCGAGCCGCGGTCGCGCAGCTTGCCGTACGCGCCGCGATGGCCCGCAGCCTGGCGCGGCACCACGATGCGCGTGAGGACCTCGCCGGCTTCGAGGTGCTTGTTGCGCACCCCGTCGGCCTTCCAGAGCTCGTCGATCGCGACCTCGCGCGCCCCGCGCGCGCTCTCGAACACGAGCCGCGCGCCCAGCGTCATCAAGGCCGGTGCGGTGTCGTTCGAGGCCGCCGCGACGCACTTCTTGCCGCCCGCGACGACGTGGCAGGTGGTGCCGTCCTTCTTGAGGCAGTAGCCCAAGGAGCGCCGCCAGAAGTGCGTTTGGTTGTACCACTGGCACCGTGTGTCCAGCATCACGTTGCCGCCGAGCGTGCCCATCGAGCGCAGCTGCGGCCCGGCGACCAGCGACGCGGCCTGGGCGAGCGCGGGCGCGAACTCCAGCACGTCGAGGTCCGTCGCGACGCTCGCGAGCGTCGTCGTCGCGCCGATCGCGAGCCCGCCGTCCGGCAGCGCGCGCACGCCGTTCAGGGCCTCGATCCGCGCGAGCGACACGAGCACCTTCGGCTCGAACAGCCGGTGCTTCATGTTCGGCACGAGGTCCGTCCCGCCCGCGACGACCAGCGCGTCGTCGCCATGCTCTGCGAGCAACGCGAGGGCCTCTGCGAGCTCGGTCGGCTCGACCAATTCGAACTTCGGCAAGCGCAACATCAGGCGCTCCCCCCCGCGTTCTGCGCGGCGCGCTGCTCGCGCAGCGCGCGCAGCACCTTGGCCGGCGTGAAGGGCAGCTCGCGCATCCGGAGGCCGACCGCGTCGTAGATCGCGTTCGCGATCGCAGGGATCGAAGAGTGCAGCGGCCCCTCGCCGGCCTCCTTGGCGCCATAGGGCCCTTCAGGGTCGAGGCTCTCGACGATGAAGGCTTCGATCTCGGGGGTGTCGAGCGCGGTCGGCATGCGGTAGTCCAAGAGCGAGGGCCCGGCGTGCAGCCCGAAGCGATTGACGTCGTGGTCCTCGAGCAGCGCCTCCGCGACGCCCATGTAACACGAGCCCTCGATCTGACCCGCGACGAGCGTCGGGTTCAGCGCGCGCCCGCAGTCGTGCGCGCACCACACCTTGTGGACCGTCACGCGGCCGGTCTCTTCGTCGACCTCGACCTCGACGACGTGCGCTGTGAACGAGTACGCCGGCGACGCGCCGATCGTGCCGCCGCGGTAGTCGCCGCCGAGGGTGGGGGTGTTGTACGAGCCCGTCGCGCCGAGCGTGTCGAAGCGCGCCTCGGCGATCTGGAAGGCCTCGCGGGTCGGGATGACCCGCGCGGGGTCTTCGAGGTCGAACGCCTTGCCGCCCATCAGGCGCACGCGCCGCGGCTCGATCGCCCACGTCTCCGCGAGCGCCGCGACGACCTGGTCGCGCAGCTTGCGCGCGGCGTCGATCGTCGCGTTGCCGACCATGAACGTGACACGGCTCGAGTACGCGCCCAGGTCGACGGGGCACAGGTCCGTGTCCGCGGCGACGACGCGCACGTTCTGGACCTCCATGCCGAGCTCCTCGGCGACGATCAGCGCGACGACGGTGTTCGAGCCCTGGCCGATGTCGTTGCCGCCGGTGAAGACGGTGACGAGGCCGGATCGATCCGCCTTGAGCTGGATGCCGGCCTGCGGCATGTCGTTCGGGTAGATCGGGTAGTTCGTGCCCGAGATGTACATCGAGCCCGCGACGCCGAGGCCGCGCCCGCGCGGCAGCTTGCCGTAGCGCTCGCGCCAGCCGGAGGCCGCCTCGACCAGCTCGAGGCAGCGCAAGAAGCCGTTCGACGTGATCCGCTGGCCGTTGACGGTCTGCGTGTGCTCGCCGATGAAGTTGATGCGCCGCAGCTCGATCGGGTCGAGCGCGAGCGCTGCCGCGAGCTCGTCGAGCTGCGACTCGAACGCGAAGCGCGGCTGGACCGAGCCGTGCCCGCGCTTGGGCCCGCACGGCGGCTTGTTCGTGAAGACGCGCGTCGAGTCGAAGCGGTAGCTCGGGAACGCGTACGGGCCGGTCAAGAGCTGCCCTGAGTAGTAGGTCGTGACGAGCCCGAACGAGCTGTACGAGCCGCCGTCGATCAGGATCGTGGCGTCGACGCCTGTGACGCGGCCGTCCTTCGTCGCGCTCGTGCGGTAGCGCAGCTGCATCGGGTGCCGGCCGCGGTGCGCGTAGAAGACCTCTTCGCGCGTCCACAGCATCTTCACCGGGCGCCCGGTGACCTGCGCCAGCTTCGCGACGCAGAACTCGAGGCTGAACGGGTCGGACTTGCCGCCGAACGCGCCGCCGAGGCAGGGCTGGATGACGCGGATGCGCTCGGGCGCGAGCTCCAGGACGCTCGACAGCGCGCGGTGCACGTAGTGCGTGATCTGCGTCGACGACCACAGGGTCAGGGTGCCATCGGCGTCGAAGCGCGCGACGGCGCAGTGCGGCTCGATCGCGCCGTGGGTCGAGCCGTGGAAGCGATACTCGCCTTCGAGGACGATGTCTGCGCTCGCGGCAGCCGCTTCGACGTCGCCGAACTCGAGCTGCACGTGCTTCGAGACGTTGCCGCCCTTCTTGCTGGCGTGGATCGGCGCCGCGGCGCCCTGCGCGAGGGATTCGCGCGGGTCCAGGAACGCTGGGAGGACCTCGTACACGACGTCGATCAGGTCCAGCGCGGCGTTGGCCGTGTCCTCGTCGATCGCAGCGACCGCCGCCACCTCGTCGCCGATGAAGCGCACCTTGTCGACGGCGAGGGCGTTCTCGTCCGGCGTCCACGGGATCACGCCGTACTTGATCGGCATATCCTGGCCCGTGATGACGGCCCGTACGCCGGGCAGCGCGAGGGCCCGCGACGCGTCGATCGACACGATGCGCGCGTGCTGGTGGGGGCTGCGCAGCGTCTTTGCGTGCAGCATCCCCGGCAGCGAGAGGTCGTCCGCGTAGACCGCGGCGCCGGTCGCCTTGGCGAGGCCGTCGACCTTGCGGTTCGGCTTCCCGATCACGCGGAACTCGTCGAACGGCGCCGCGACGCCGTGTCGGTCACGGGCGGCCATCGGCGCCACCTCCTGCCTGTCCGCCGCCGGCGACCTCGTGGGCAGCGGGCGCCACAGGTCCGCGTTGCCACGCAGCGAGCGGCGCCTCGGCGCCGAGCGAGGCTGCGATCGCGGTCTCGACGGCTTGCACGATCTGCGTGTAGCCGGTGCACCGGCAGAGGTTCCCCGACAGCGCCGCTTGGATCTCGTAGCGCGTGGGGCTCGGCGTCCGCGCGAGGAGCGCGCGCGCGGAGAGCATCATCCCGGGCTGGCAGAAGCCGCACTGCAGCGCGCCACAGCGGTCGAAGGCATCCTGGATCGGGTCCGCGCCCGTGTGACCTGCTGCGAGGTGCGCGGGGCGGAGGCCTTCGATCGTCGTCACGTGGTGCCCGACGGCCTGACGGGCCAGCATCAGGCACGCGAGGCGTGGCTCACCGTCGACGAGCACGGTGCAGGCGCCGCAGTCGCCCTTGTCGCAGCCTTGCTTCGAGCCGGTCAGCCCGAGGCGATAGCGCAGGACCTCCAGCAGGGTCCAGTGATCAGGAGCCGCCGTCTCGAGGGCGTCTCCGTTGACTTCGAGCGTGAGGGGTCGCACCCGGTCATTGTCCCGAACGTGCGGCCGGGGACAAGCGCAGGGCGACGAACCGCGGCGCGGCGGGCGGCCAGCGCGTCGGCCAGGGCGTCGGCCAGCGCGCTGACGCGGCGGTGAGGGCGGCGATCGGGCTGTGCCCGCAGCGCTCAGCGGCGCTCTGTGCCCGTGAAGGCCCGGCCCTGCGCGAGGGCCTCGCCGACCCGTGTGAGGAGCCGAGGTCCGCCGTGGGCGTCGAGCGCCCGACCCTGCGCGGCGGCGGCCTGTTCCAGACCTCGGCGTCCGATTGGGCCGCTGGAGCCCGTGGCTGGGTCCGCGACGGTTTGGCCGAGCTCCGTCGCGAGGGGCCCGAGCCCCGCCGCCCCGGCCCCATGCGCCAGCGCGTCCACGAGCGCCCATTGCTCGCTCGCTCTCCACGGGTTCACTTGGTCCGCTGCCGACGTCGCGCCCGGGGCGCCGCCCCCGGTGTGGGCCCGACCCGGGGCGCGCTCTCCGGTGTGCGTGCCGGGGCCCTCGTCCGAGCGGCCGTCGACGCGGCCCGGCCCGAGCGCGACGAGGTCGAGCCGCGCCTCGTCGTGCCTCTTGTACCTCCGCTTCAAGGCGCTGCGCCACGCGCGCGGTGTGGCGTCGTCGTCGACGCTCGCGAAGCGGCCCGTGGCCTCGGCCTCGATGTGCAGGCGGACGCCGGCTTCGAACCACTCGGGGAGCGCGCCATAGCGGTCCCAGAGGAGCGCGCCCGCCGCCGCTGAGGCGAGGCGGCCCTCATCGAGCGGCCGCGCGGTCTCGCGCGGCTGGACCCATGCGCTCACGGTCGCAAAGCGCCCGGCGTCCAGCGCGTCGTCGTCGTCGGCCGCGAGCTGCGTGATGAAGTCGTCCGCGTCGCGGTCGTTGCGCGCGCGCACGAGCACGGCGGTCCGGCCAGGCCCCGCGCCCGGGAAGCGCGCGTCGAAGGCCGCGAGCGCGCGCTTCAGCGCCGTCTCCGCGCCGCGCACGGTGCAGTGTGCGGTGTCGCTGACGAGCACGACCCGGCCGCACTCGCTCACGTCGACGCGGTAGCCTCGCTCCTGTACGAGCGGCGCGAGCGCAGCCAGCGTCGCTCGCGCGGGGCGCGGCAGCGCGTCGGGCGCTTCGCTCGGCGCAAAGCGTTGGCTCCGCCAGCGCCCGAGCGCGCTGCCCGCGCCCTCACCGCCGCTGCTCCAGTTGGCGTTCCCGCGCGCGTGTGGCCCCGCGGCCTCGGCGGGCGCGCCAGCGCGCTCGTTGAGCGCGACCCATCCGACGAGCGTCAACACGACGACGCCCGAGACCATCCCCATCCCCATGCCCTTCATACGACGACCCCCGCCGCCCTCGATCGGAGCATCGGGGGCGACGGGGAGCAGGAAAAAAGCGCGCGTCTCACGCGCGCACACGCACGGCGTGGCCGTTATTGGAACAGGATCGAGTATCCGTCTGCGAAGTTGCTCGTCGCGGCGCCGTTGACGACGTCTCGATACCAGCACGTGAAGTTCCATGTGTCTCCGGGCAGGACCTGGACCAGGCCGTTGGGGGTCGGCTGGCGCGCGAGGTCGAGGGCGAGCTGAACGGTGTCGCCCGCGCCGGAGTTCTGGATCTGCCCCGCGCCGACGAAGCGCCCGATCGACCCTCCCAAGCACAGGTTGCCTTGGCTGCCGGCCGGGTTCATCGCGAAGCCCTGCGTCCTGCTCGTGAGGAAGAACGCAAACGAATTGGAGGGCAGCGCCGAGGCGATCAACGTGACGCTGTTCGAGGCCACGCTGTTGCTACCCGTCGCATCCATCGTGGCGGACGTGCCCGCTGAGTTCGTGTTCGCAGTGCAGTAGCTCGCGCCCGGCCCGATGGGCGGGAGCGGGCCGACGACGATGTTGTCGATGCCGAAGATCCAGCTCGTGAACGCGCAGAAGCCCGGCGTCGTGTCGTAGCGGAAGCGGATCTCGTCCACGTCCTGGATCACGGTGTTCCAGGTTTGGTCGAGCGTCGCGCCGGTGCACCCCGTGGAGCTCGTCGAGGTGTCGATCGACCAGCCGGCCGGGGCTGTCGTCTGTGACGCGTCCACGTCGAAGGTGAGCGTCGTCCAACCCGCCGCGGGCGGCCCGGGGTTCGTCTGCGACAAGCGGATGATGCAGTCGTCCATCGCATCGAGCGGCGTGCCGGGGTCGGACACGAGCAACAGGGTCAGGATGCCGTTCCACCGTCCGGCTTGGATGTTGACGTCGAGCGAGACTTGGTTCACCCCGGCCGCGCGCCAGTCGCCGGCATGGATGGGGACATGGCCGCCCGACTGGCGGTCCGAGAAGATGTTCAAGAACTGACACGTCGCGGGGCCAGACGTCACGTCGTCGAGCTCGAAGTACTCGCCCGGGTTGCCGCCGGCCGTGCGCAGGTAGTTGTACGGGGCGAACCAGATCTGCCAGCCGTCGAGGTTGCCCCCCGAGAAGGTCTCGACGCCGATCTGGGCGGGGGTGAGCGAGGCGCTCGCGAGCGCGAGGGCTGCGGCAGCTGTAGAGCGAAGGGCGGTGTGTTGCATGTGCGGGTCCAAGGTGGGGGCCGCGACACGCGCGGCGCGCGCACATCTTGCAGCGCCTGCGCGGATTTGCCGCGCGAGGTCGCGCAAAACGGACCTCGGGGCGCCGGAGCGGCCCTCAGGCGTCGCCGCCGCCGCCGCCGCCGCCGTCGCCGCCGCCGTGGGCCGCCACGACGGCCAGGAACGCCGGCCCGACGTCCGCCGCCTTCTTCTCGCCGACGCCCTTCAGCGCCAGCAGCTCCGCCGTCGTCGCGGGCTTGGCGGCGGCGATCGCCGCCAAGGTCGCGTCGCCGAAGATGATGTACGGCGGCACACCGCGCTCCTGGCTCAGCTCGCGGCGCAGCTTGCGGAGCTTCTCGAAGAGGGCCTCGTCGACGCCCTCTTGCTCCGCGGCCGAGACCGCCGCCCGCCGCGGCTTCGAGCGCGAGAGGTCGCGCTCGGGGGTGCGGGGCCGGATGAGCGACACCTCGCGCTCGCCCTTCATCGCCGCGACGCCGTCCTGCGTCAGGAAGAGCGTCGGATAGTTGCCGTCGGCGACGCCGAGGAACCCCTGCGCCGCGAGCTGGTCGATCCACGAGCGCAGCTCGCTCGACTTGCGGTGCTTCAAGAGGCCGAACGTCGAGAGCTTGTCGTGGCCCTTCTCGCGGATCTTTTGGGTGTCGGCGCCGCGCAGGACATCGCCGATGTGGGCGGCGCCGTAGCGCTGGCCGCACCGCACGACACACGACAGCACCATCTGCGCGATGCGGCCCGCGTCCTCCACGACGTCGAGCTCGCCGAGGCACACGTCGCACGCGCCGCAGCCCGCTGCGCGCTTCTGGTAGACGCCGCCGAAGTGGGTCACGAGCACCTGGTGGCGGCACTTGGCGCCGCAGGCGTAGCCCCAGAGCTCGGTGAGGCGGTCGAGCGCGCCTTGCAGCTCGTCGAGGGCGCTGGACGCGCCCTGCTGCGAGGCCTCCTGCGCGCTGCGCTCCATCAGGCCGCGCCACCCGTGGTAGTCGGCCCCGGAGTACAGCATCGTGCACTCCGAAGGCAGCCCGTCGCGCCCCGCGCGGCCCGTCTCTTGCGAATACTGCTCGATGCCCTTCGGCAGCGCCGCGTGGATGACAAAGCGCACGTCGGGCCGGTCGATGCCCATGCCAAACGCCACCGTGGCGACGACGACCTCGATGCCCTCGTTCAGGAACGCGTCCTGGACGCGCTCGCGCTCGGCGGGGCCGAGGCCTGCGTGGTAGGGCAGCGCGCGCACGCCCTTGCGCGCGAGGTCCCCGGCGAGCTTCTCGGTGTCGCGGCGCCGGATGCAGTACACGATGCCCGCTTCGCCCGGGTGGCGCTTCACGACCTCCATCGTCTGCGCGAGCAGGTCGAGGCGCGGCACGACCCGGTAGGTCAGGTTGGGGCGGTCGAAGTCGCCGACGAGGCGCACCGGGTCGACCAGCGCGAGCTCGCGCTCGATGTCCTCGCGCACCCGCGGCGTCGCCGTCGCGGTCAGCGCGATGATCGGCAGGTCGGGGCGGCGCTTGCGCAGGAGCCCGAGCTGGCGGTATTCCGGCCGGAAGTCGTGGCCCCAGTGGCTGATGCAGTGCGCCTCGTCGACGGCGACGGCGGCGAGGCCCGCGCGCTCGAGCCGCTCGAGGAAGCCGTCCATGACGAGCCGCTCAGGCGACACGTACAAGAGGTCGAGGTCGCGCCGGTCGAGGGCCGCGAGGACCGCGTTGCGCTCGTCGCCCTCGAGCGCGCTCGACAGCATCGCGGCCCGCACGCCGTTCGACAGCAAGGAGTCGATCTGGTCCTTCATCAGCGCGATGAGCGGGCTGACGACGAGGGTCAGGCCGTCGCGCACGAGGGCGGGCGCTTGGTAGCAGAGGCTCTTGCCGCCGCCGGTGGGCAGGATCACGAGCACGTCGCGACCTGAGAGCCATGCCCGCATCGCGTCCGCCTGCAGGGGGCGCAGCTCGTCGAAGCCGAAGACCTCGGCGACGCGCGCGCGGACCGCGTCCATCGCGGCGTCGATGTCGCCGACGGGCGCCGGGCGGTCGTCGGCCTCACGCGTGGCGCCGCGCGGCGCGAACAGCGGCTCGCCCGCGATGAGCCAGCCCGCGTCCTCGCGGCGCGGCACGCCGCTCGGAACGGGGCCACCCGACCCGCCCACGCCGCGCTCGCTGGCGCCGCCGCTGGGGGCCGTCGTACCGGCTCCGCGGCTCGAGCGGCCGGGGCTCCCGCCTGAATGGCCGGCGCTGCCGCCCGAATGGCTCGCCGGTCGCGCGTCCACGCTCGCGGCACCGCCGGCGTCCCAGCCGCCGTCCCAGCCGGCGTCCCCGTCATCGTCGAAGAGCCCTGCGAGCTCGTGGGCCGCAGGTTCGCGCACCGGAGAGCTGCCGTCGAAGGGGTCGCGGGACGAGGACATTGCAGGGGGCGGGGGCCGGCGACTCCAGGGCGGCCGCCTCAGCGTGGGCGCCAAACGCTGGCTGCCCACAGGGGGACCGATTGCAACAGGCGCGGGTTGCGGATTCAAAGCGTCTCCGGCGGGAATGCGCCTCCGACCGCCTGGGAAGAGCCCGCGCAGCGCGCCGCACCACCTCGGGACACGAGTTCCTTACGGCCTGCGGCGCTCGATCGCATCTACACTCGGGGCACCCCATGCGCCTCTCTCTGCCCCCCAAGCGTGCCCTCGCGGCGTTGACCCTGCTCCTGCTCGCCTCGCTCACTGCCGCGGCGGCGCGCGGGCAAGAGGTCGCTCCCATCCGGATCGCCGTCGAGCCAGCGGAGCTCGTCCTCGACGTCGGCGGGACCGCGACGCTCAGCGCCTCGCTCGTGGACGCGGAGGGCGCGCCGGTCGCGGGGGAGCTCCTGTTCTTTTCGCGCGCGCGCCGCGGCGTCACGGTCGACGGCGCGGGCCTCGTCACGGCGTTGCAGCCGGGCCGGTACGAGGTCGCTGTCCGAGAGCGCGGCAGGCGCTCCAGCGGCGGTGAGAGTCAGGCCAGCCGCCAGGACCTCGGCGCGCGCCTCACCGCCACCGTGGTCGTCACGGTGCGCGAGCCGAAGCTGGCGACCCTCGAGCCTCGTCGCGGAGGGCGACACGCTGTATGTCGGCACCGACGTCGTGCTCGCCGTGCGGGGCGTGGACGTGAACGGCGCGGCGCGCGCGGCGCTCGCGCCCGAGTACCGCTCGAGCGATCCAGCGGTCGCGACGGTGGACGGCTTCGGGACCGTCCTCGCGCACAGCGCAGGCGCTTGCACGATCACTGCAGAGCTCGAAGGCGTGCGCGCAACGCGCAAGTTCCGCGTCGTTGCGAACCCGATCACGTCCCTCGCGCTCTCCAGGGGCCCGTTGCCCACGGGGCTCGTCGCCGTCCGGACCGGAGACGTCGTACGCATCAACGTCGATGCGCGGGGCGCCGCCGGCGCGGACGTGCTGGCCGTCCCGGTCGAGCTCACGTTTCGCGCCGAGCCGCTCGATCCGCGCGGCCCGGGGGCCAGCGGCCAACTGGAGCCTGTCCCGGGCGCCCAGCGCGAGTGGCGCTTCGTGGCCGAAGCGCCTGGGCGCTACCACATTCGCGCGAGCTCCGGGCAAACCCAGGCGCGCCTGACGCTCGACGTCGTCGCGCGCGAGGTCCAGGGGCGCTTCGAGCTGGTCGGGCAAGGCCGCGTGAGCGACATGCACACCTCGGACCTCTGGGTCTGGGAGGGCCTCGACGGCCGCGACTACGCCGTCACGGGGACGTGGGGCGCGAACGGCGACGCGATCTTCTGGGACGTGACCGACCCCGCGAACATCGAACGGATCGCGACCGTCACGATCGACGCTCGCACCGTCAACGATGTCAAGGTCTCCGCGGACGGCCGGCTGTGTGTGCTCTCGCGCGAGGGCGCCTCGAACCGCAAGAATGGCATCGTCCTCGTCGATGTCAGCGACCCGCGCAATCCGCGCATCGTGTCCGGCTTCGACGACGAGCTGACCGGCGGCGTGCACAACGTCTTCATCGACGGCAATCACGTCTACGCGCTCTCTGCCGGCGCGCGCTACGACGTGATCGATGTCTCGGATCAAGGTGCGCCGCGTAAGGTCGGCTCCTACAAGGTGGATCGGCCGAACCCCTCCATCCACGACGTCTGGGTCGTCGACGGGCTCGCCTATTCTTCGAATTGGTCGGACGGCGTGCACATCGTCGACGTCGGCAATGGCCTCGCAGGTGGCTCGCCGACCGACCCGCGCTTCGTCTCGAGCTACGCGTATCCGAGCGGCTGGAACCACGCGGCGTTCCCGTATCGCCCGAAGGACTCCGGGCTGTTCTACGTGGTCGCCGGTGACGAGGCCTTCCCGAACGGGCTCAACCTCACAGGCAAGCCCACGTATCCGCGCGGCTGGCTGCACTTCGTCGACTTCACGGACCTGCAATCGCCGCGCGAGGTCGCGCGCTACGAGGTGCCTGAAGCGGGCACGCACAACCTCTGGATCGAGGACGACGTCCTCTACTGCGCCTACTACAACGCCGGCCTGCGCGCGGTCGATGTGTCGGGCGAGGTCCTGGGCGATCTCTATCGCCAAGGGCGCGAGATCGCGTGGTTCTTGCCAGACGACCCGGAGGGGCACATCCCCAACGCGCCGATGGCCTGGGGCCCGCAGCCGCACAAGGGGCACGTGTTCATCTCCGACTGGAACTCGGGCCTCTGGGCCCTGAAGCTCGTGCGCTGAGCGCGCTCCTATGCAGATGCTCACTCTCCTCGCCTTGCTCCCGGCGCTCTCGCAGGCGCCCGCGGGGCCGACCTATCACCTGTACGCGGCGGCCGAGTCGTCGGACCAGGTCTACCAGCTCCGCTTCGATGGCGCGGCCTTCGAAACGGTCCACGTCGTCGACATCGGCTATCAAGCGACCGAGATCGAGGGCCCGCACGGGATGACCGTCGATCCCAGCGGCGAGCACTGGTACGTCTCCGTCGCGCACGGCAAGCCCAACGGCCTCCTGTACAAGTACCGCACCGGCACGGACGAGCTCGTGGGTGAGGTGGAGCTGGGGCTCTACCCCGCTTCGATGCAGATCTCGCGCGACACGGGCTTTCTGTACTGCGTGAACTTCGACCTGCACGGGGACATGCAGCCGAGCTCCGTGTCGATCGTCGACGTCGACGCGATGGTAGAGGTCGCGCGGACGACGACGGGGCCGATGCCCCACGGCTCGCGGATCTCGCCGGACGGCAGGCGCCAGTACTCGTGCGCGATGATGTCGGATGAGCTGATCGAGCTCGATACGGCGACGTTCGAGGTCACGCGCAGGCTGCGCGTTGACGACGGGAGCGGCGCCGTCGGGCGCGCGCCGCGCGGCGGCCACGGCGCATCGGCGAAGCCGACTTGGGTCCAGCCGCACCCGACGAAGCCGCTCGTCTACGTCGCGTTGAATGGCGCGCACCAGATCGTCGAGGTTGACCTCGAGGCGTGGAAGGTCTCGCGGCGCTTCCCGACGGGGCGCGCGCCTTATAACGTCGACGTGACGCCGGACGGGACGCGGCTCGTCGCCACGTACAAGGGCGCCCGCGCGGTCGGGGTCATCGACCTCAAGTCGGGCAACGAGCTCGCGCGCATCGAGACGACGCGCCGCGTGCCCCATGGCGTGGTCATCGCGCCCGACGGGCGCTTTGCGTTTGTCACGAACGAGGGCGTCGGTGGCGAGTCTGGTACCGTCGACGCGCTCGACCTCAAGGCGCTGGAGCGCGCCGCCTCGGTCGAGATCGGCCTGCAGGCCGGCGGAATCGCGCTCTGGAAAGTCCAACCCGCAGCCCTCCCTGCCGTAGGCAACGAACGATGATGTCGCACCCTTTGCATTCCATGTCCAAGCTCGTTTGGAGCGCCCTCGCTTGGGTGACGCTCGCCGCGCCCCCAGCGCTCGCTCGGCAGCATGAGCCGGGCGCGGCCGAGGGCCACTCGGCGGGCGGGTCTGCGTTCGATGTCGGGCCGCGCCAGGCGCCGCACCTGCTCGAGCTGCCCGCGAGCGTGCGCTTCCCCGTGGCGACCTCGGCGCCGGGCGCCGCGGACTTCTTTGTCCAGGGCGTCGCCCAGCTGCACGGCTTCTGGTACCTGGAGGCCGAGCGGTCGTTCCGCCAGGTCGCAGCGCTCGACCCGGACCTCGGGATGGCCTACTGGGGGATGGCGATGGCGAGCGTCGAGGACCCGCGGCGCGCGCGCTGGTTTGCGCGCACCGCGTGGCTGAAGCGCGGCCTCGGCACTGAGCGTGAGCGGCAGTGGATCGACGCGCTCGCGCGTTACTACGACGTCGAGGGGCCGGAAGAGCCCAAGGACCTCGTGCCGCCAGACAGCGCGCGGGACCTCGTGTCGGAGGACGACGCCGAACAATACGAGGACACACCGGCGCCGAAGGGCCCGGACAAGCGCGCGTCGGAGCGCTTCGTGAAGGACCTCGAGGAGCTCGTCTGGGACGACCCCAACGACCTCGAGGCCAAGGCGTTCCTCGCCAACCAGATCTGGCTCAACCGCGGGCTCGGGATCGAGACGACGAGCCGGATGAGCGTCGAGGCGCTCTTGCAGGCCATCTTCGCCGTCGAGCCGATGCACCCGGCGCACCACTACCGCATTCACCTGTGGGACTCGACGGAGACCGCGAAGCGCGTCGTCGATTCCGCCGTCAACTGCGGGCTGAGCTGGCCGCTCGTGGCGCACAACTGGCACATGGGGGGCCACATCTTCGCGAAGCTCGGGCGCCACGCCGACGCGGCCTTCCAGCAGGAGGCCTCTGCGCGCGTCGATCACGCCTACATGACGCGCGACTGGGTCTTGCCCGACCAGATCCACAACTTCGCGCACAACAACGAGTGGCTGACGCGCAGCTTGCGCCACCAGGGCCGCCTCGCCGAGTCCGTAGAGCTCGCGAAGAACATGATCGAGCTGCCGCGCCACCCGGAGTACAACGCGCTCGACAAGCCGCGTTGCAGCGCCTCGTTCGGGCGGCTGCGGCTGCTCGAGGCGCTCGAGCTCTATGAGCAGTGGGGGCCGCTGGCAGACGTCGCCGGCACCATGTACCTCGAGCCGGGCGACGAGTCGACCGACGGCGCCGCGCGCGCGTTCGCGCTTGGGAAGGCGAGCCTGTTCCTCGGCGATCACGACCGCTACGACCACTCCTCGCCGAGCTCGAGCGCCCGAAGCGCTCGCTCGTTCCGAGCGCTCGGCCGCAGTCGATCGCGCCGAGGCGAAGGCCTCGCGGCGGGCAAGTCAGGCGAGGACGTCAAGGTCGCGATGCAGAAGGCCCTCGCGCGCTATGGGCGCGAGCTGGACAAGCTGCGCTCGCAACGGGCGGCGCTCGTCGCGCTCGACAACGTCCTGGCCGGCGCAGCGGTGGTGGAGAACCTCGCCGTGCTCAAGGACAAGGGCTTCGACAAGGCGTTGCTCGCGCGCTTGATGGCCGAGCATGGCCTGGCCGCGGATGATCGAGGTTTGATCGACGACGCGGTCGCGCTCGCCCGGGACGCGATCAAGGGGCGTGACGGTCAGCTCGTCGAGCACGCGACGCTGGCCTATGTCCTGCATGTGTCGGGCGCCGAAGAGGAGGCCCTCGAGGTCTTCGACCGCGTGCGCGCTTCGAGCGCGCTCGCGGACATCTCGCTGCCCGTCTTCGAGCGCCTCGCGCCCCTCGCGGAGGCGCGCGGGTTCAAGGGCGACTGGCGACCCGCGTTCGAGGTCGCGAGCGATGTGGGCGAGCGGATCGACCTGGACCTGCTCGGCCCAGCCCACTGGTCGCCGCCGAAGGCCCCTGCGTGGCGCATGGTGGACACGTTCGGCCGCGAGCACGCGCTCGCGGACTGGCACGGTCGGCCCGTCCTCGTCGTGTTCTTCCTGGGCTTCGGCTGCGTCCACTGCATGGAGCAGCTCAAGGAGCTGGGCCCGCGCACGGGAGAGTTCCGCGCCGCCGGTATCGATGTCGTGACGGTCGGTCTGCAGTCACCCGAGGAGCTCGCGCCGTCCGTCGGCTCGGATCCAGACGACACGGGCTACCCCTTCCACATCCTGGCGGACCCGTCGCTCGCGAACTTCAAGGCCTATCGCGCCTACGACGACTTCGAGGGCGAGCCCCTGCACGGGACGTATCTCATCGACGGCGAGGGGTATGTCCGTTGGCTCGACATCTCGCACGAGCCGTTCATGAACATTCAGTTCCTGCTCGAGGAGTGCACGCGCCTCCTGGCCTTGCCGGTGCGCGGCTCGGAGACCGAGCGCACCGTCCATGTGCCGCCGGCCGCGACCCTGAACGGGCCCCCTGACGGGCACCCGAACGGGCCGGGCGGCGGGTCCGGGTCAGAGTCCGGGTCAGAGTGAGAGCGCAGCGGCGAGCTTGTCGACCGCGGCCTGGTTCCAGACCGCAAAGAGGAGCTCGTCGTTGGCGCCCTCGACCGACACCGTGACGAGGTCATCGACGATGAGGAGCTGCAGCTCGTAGCTGGAGCCCTTCGTGCGCGTGCGTAGGACGGCCGAGTGCTGGCCGTACTTGACGAGCTCTGACTCCTTGTCCAAGAGCGCCGGGTTCGACGTCATCATCGAGAACATCTGCGCCATCGGCGAGTCCGCGAGCACGGTGACCTGCATCTTCCCCCTGCCGCTTGACTGGCGGTAGGTGCCTTCGACGGAGGTCCCGGCCATCAGCGCGAGGCTCGCGAGCTGGGCCGGCGCCTCCCCGTCGTCCTCCGCGGCCTCGAGGGCCCAGCCCGCCGGCGCGGTTGGGAACGCGGCTCGAATGGCCTTGCGGTGCTCCTTCGAGGCGATCGTGATCGCGTCGCGCAAGCCACCGACGGCGGCGCCGTAGCGCTGGCCGTCGAAGGCCGCCTTGGCCTCGGTCAAGATCCCGCCGAAGTCCTTGGCCTTCGGCTTGGAGACGCGCTCTTGGAACGCGAGGGCGGCGGTGGTGAGGAGGAGGGTCGCGAGCGTGGGGAGGGCGATGCGTTGCATAGGGTTCGGGCGCCGGTCACTCGACGCGGTGCGCCCGACTCCTGGAACTGCGCCAGCGTGCGATTCGCTACGCCGAATACGGAAGAAACCGCGGCCACCCGGGGGTGCCGCGGCTCCTCTCGTGTCGGAGGCGCCCCCTGAATGGAGCCCGCTGTGAATGAAGCCCGCTGTGAATGGAGCCCGCTGTGAATGGAGCCCGCTGTGAGCGGGGCGCCCGTGGCGGACGGTGCGCGCCTCTTGCGCGCGAGCCTCAGGCGCTCTCGCGTTCGGCGTCGGACCCGGGGCCACGATCGAGGACCGGGCCCTCGTCCGCTGCCGCCTCGGCGTCGGCCTCAGCTTCGAGGTCCGCCGCGGTCAGGCCGCGCGCGAGCTGCGTCCTGCCCCAGACCACGTCGGCGTCGAGCACGAACTGGTCGGTGTCCTTGCGGCTCGGCAGCTCGTACAGGAGGTCGAGCAACAGCCCTTCAAGGATCGATCGCAGGGCGCGCACGCCCGTCTCTCGCTGGATCGCGAGGTCCGCGATCGCTTGCGCGCCGTCATCGGTGACGATGAGCTGCTTGCCCGACAGCTCGAACAGCTTCTCGAACTGCCGGACGAGCGCGTTCTTCGGCTCGACGAGGATGCGCACCAGCTCCTCACGGCGGAGCGTGTCGAGGGTCGCGATCACGGGCAGGCGACCGATGAACTCGGGAATGAGCCCGAACTCCATCAGGTCCTTAGGGACGAGGTAGCGCACGTAGTGGTCGCGCGCGCCATATTCATCGAGCGCGGGCAGCGGCGTGGCCACACGGGTCTCGGCCAGGCCAGACTTCCGCTTCGCGCGCTCGCGCGTCGAGTTCTGCGAGTCGTCGCGGCCGAAGCCGATGACCTCCTGCCCGATGCGGCGCCCGATGATCTCCTCGATGCCAGAGAACGTGCCCCCGCAGATGAAGAGGATGTTCGAGGTGTCGACCTGGATGTACGACTGCTCCGGGTGCTTGCGGCCGCCCTGGGGCGGGACGCTCGCGACGGTGCCTTCGAGGATCTTCAGCAGGGCCTGCTGGACGCCTTCGCCCGACACGTCGCGCGTGATCGAGACGTTGCCGGTCGTGCGGCCGATCTTGTCGATCTCGTCGATGTAGACGATGCCCTGCTGGGCGCGCTCGACATCGAAGTCCGCGGCTTGCAGGAGCTTCAGGAGGATGTTCTCGACGTCCTCGCCGACGTAGCCGGCCTCGGTCAGCGTCGTTGCATCCGCCATCGCGAACGGGACGTGCAGCATGCGCGCGAGGGTGCGCGCGAGCAGCGTCTTGCCTGAACCCGTGGGGCCGACCAGCAGGACGTTGGACTTCTCGATCTCGACGTCGTTCGAGCTCGCGTCCTCGGAGGTCTGGCGCAGGCGGTTGTAGTGGTTGTAGACGGCGACCGAGAGGGTCTTCTTTGGTGCTGCCTCTTGCCTGACGACGTACTCGTCGAGGAAGCGTGCGATCTCGATCGGGGTGGGCAGGCGACCGGCGGAGGTCGGCTTGGCCGCGCCCGCGGAGGCCCCTGCTGGTGACGCCACCTGCGACCTTCGTGCGCTTGGTGGTGCCGGCGCCGCGCCGGGGTTCCGGCGCTGCTCCTCTTGCAGGATCGAGTTGTAGATCTCGATGCACTCGTTGCAGATGTAGACCCCCGGCGGGCCCGCAATGAGCGAGGCGACCTGGTGGCGGGGTTTCTCACAGAACGTGCAACGTTCCACTTGGCGGGCCGGTTCTCCTGGAGTGGTCTTCATAGTGCAAGTCTAGTCCGTCGTCGGCCCTCGTGCAGCGCCAACCTGAGAAGCAATGGGTCCAACCTGAAATGGACCAGGCCCCGCCCGCGCCAGGTGGCGTGGTGGGGCCTGCGGTGTGGCTCGGTGGTGCGCGAGGGTCGACCTTGGGACGGCCCTCGACGTCCAAGGGGAACGAATCAGGCGGGCGGGGCGCCGCCGGGCGTCTCCGCGCGAGCCACGATGTGGTCGATCAATCCGAAGTCCTTCGCTTGCTGCGGCGACATGAAGTTGTCGCGCTCACAGGCCTTCGACAGCTCTTCGTCCGTACGCCCAGAGTGGGTCGCGAGGATGTGCTCGAGCTGCTTCTTCATCTTCATGATCTCGTTGACCTGGATCTCCATGTCCATGGCCGTGCCGCCCATGCCGCCGTGGGGCTGGTGGATCATGACGCGGCTGTGGGGGAGCGCGAAGCGCTTGCCCTTGGTGCCGCCGGCGAGCAGGACGGCGCCCATCGACGCCGCTTGGCCGAGGCAGTAGGTGGAGATGTCGGGCTCCACCAGCTGCATCGTGTCATAGATCGCGAGGCCGGCCGTCACCGAGCCGCCAGGCGAGTTGATGTACATCTTGATGTCCTGGTTCCGCCCCGTCTTGTCGAGGAACAGAAGCTGGGCCATGACCGCGTTGGCCACGTTGTCGTCGATCGCCGTCCCGAGGAAGATGATGCGGTCCTCGAGCAGGCGCGAGTAGATGTCGTACTGGCGCTCGCCGCGACCGGTCTTCTCGATGACGAAGGGGACAGGGTAGTAGGCGTCCATGACGGCTTCTTAGGGACCTCGGGTGGCTGTTTCAAGCGGACGGCGGGCGCACGGGCCGCGAATTGGTCCTGGACACGCTGTCCGGGACCTCGGGGCCCGCGTCCGACCGGGGTCAGGCGGGTGCCTGGATATCGGCCTTCTCGCGCAAGAACTTGCGCACCTTCCGCTCGAGGAGCTCGATCGCGAGCTGCTGGCCGCGGCCTTCCTCCGAGTAGAACTTGTGGACCTCTTCGACCTTGGCCTGGTTGCGCGCGGCGATGCGATGCAATTCCGCTGTGAGCTCCTCGTTGGTCACGAGCAGCCCCTCTTTCTCGCCGAGGGACTCGACGACGAGCAGGGCCTTGAGCCCCTTGATCGCCTCCTCGCGGGCCGTCGGCCGCTGGGCCTCGACCTGGGCCGCGCGGTCCTCCTCGGTGAGCTGCTGCTCCGCCAGGCTCTGGTCGAACTGACCGAGGCGCGCGAGGGTCTGCTGCTCGATGATCGGCTCGGGCAGCTCGAGGTGCGTCGCGCCAAGGACCTGGTCCAGGAGCGCGCTCTCGATGCGCTGGTCCTCGCGGGCCGCGGCGGCCTCGCCGAGCTTCTCGCGCACCTTGTCCCGTAGCGCGGGCATGTCCTCGACCTCGAGGAGGCCGCACAGGTGCTCGTCCGTCGGCGGGGTAAGGTTGAAGGTCTCCAGCACGCTGACGCGGCAGGTGCCCGGCTGGCCGCGCTGCGCCTCGTTGTCGAGGTAGTTGGGGAGCGTCATCGGGAACTCGTGCACCGCACCGTTTTGGGTGCCGAGCAGCGCGGCCTTGAAGGCCTCCGCGTCGACGCCGGGGGGGACGCTGAGCACCGAGAGGCGCATCCGCTCGCGGTGGAAGACGCGCTCTCCCTCGTGCAGGAACTCGACGTCGCCGAGCAGGAAGCCCTTCTCGTCGAGGCCGGCGTCGCCCGCCGCCTCGGGGGTCGATTGGCTCTCACGGAACTCGTCGAGGGCCGCGTCGACCTGCTGGTCCATGACCGGCTCGAGCTCGCTCGCGATCGTGAGGCCTGTGTAGGTCGGCAGATCGAAGCTCGGGCGCAGCGGGACCTCGAACTCGGCCGAGATGGAGCCGTCCTCGGCGGTCTTCAGCGCGTCTTCGCTCAGGCGCGGGTGGGCGAGCGGCTTGAGCTCGTGCTCCTTGACCGCCTGGCTGTAGGCGCGCTGGATGAAGTGCCCGATGACCTCCTGGCGCAAGTTGCCGCCGTAGGCCTTCTCGAGGACCTTCTTGGGCACCTTGCCGGGCCGGAAGCCCTTCATCTTCACGTTGCGCGACACGGACTTGAGGCCGCGCTCGAGCTCGGCATTCAATTCGGACGCGGGGACGGAGAAGGAGATCTTCGCGACGGCGGTTGCCGTCTTGTCGACGTTCAGTTCCACGGAGAGGCGCTTTCGACTGGGCCCTGAGAGCGGGCCCGGAGTGAGGGCCGATGACTTTCGAGCCCGGAGATTGAAACGATCCCGCCCTCGATCGTCCAGCGCGCGTTGCCGTTGCTGCCCCAAACGGCTCCCTTGGGCCCCGATTGGCGCGCCCTGGGGGGGCTGCGGCGCGCGCGCGTGCCGGGGCCGAGGCAATGTGACGCCCTCGCCTGAGCGTGCGCCGGCGCCGGAGAGTCTGAGCGTGCGGCGCCGCCGGAGAGCCTGAGCGCGCGGCGTCGCCGGGGAGCCGCAGGGCGCGGCGCCGCCGGAGAGGTGGGCGCTGCCCCAGCCCAGCGCCGGCTTGGCCCCACGGATCGGATTCTCACGCCCAAGCTCCTAGGATGCCGGCCCTCGCCATGCGTCGTCCCTTCCTCCAGGCCCTTGTGGCGGCCGTCACCGTCGCCGTCGGCCTCGCTGTCGGGCGCTGGATCCTCCTGACCGCGCCGACGCCGGCCACGCTGCCGCCGCGCGCGCCGCGGGCCGTGCCGGTCGAGGCCCTGCTCTTGGCGCCGGGCGACCTGGACCTCTGGGTGGACGCGGCGTGCCTCGTCGAGCCCGCGCGCCAGGCCGTCATCGCGCCCGAGCAAGGGGGGCGGATCGAGGCGGTCCACCCACAGTGGCGCGCGGGGGGACAGGTCAAGGCTGGTGACACGCTCGTCGCGCTCGACCCGCGCGACGCGACGCTCGCGCTCGCAGGGGCGCGCGTCGGGCTCGCGCTCGCGGACGCCGAGGTGCGCCGCGCGGGCGACGAGCGCGCACTCGCCGCGTCCGCTGGAGCGCTCGCTGAGGAGCGCCTCGCGACGATCCAGCGCGAGGAGGAGCGCTGGTCGCGCCTCGCGGCGGAGGGGCGCGCGGAGGCGAGCCGCGTCGACGCCGCGGCCGCTCAGCGCCTGGGCGCGGCGCTCGACGACGCCGCGGCCCGCACGCGCGTGGCCGCCGCGCGTGCGGCGGCCACGCGCGCCGAGCTCGAGCGGCGCGCGCGCGAGCTCGCCGTCGACGTCGCGGAGCTCGCGCTCGCGCGGACGCAGGTCGTCGCACCGTTCGACGGGGTCCTCGGCGGCGAGCCGCCGCCGATCGGGACGCTCGTCGCGCCGGGGCAGCCGCTCGGGGAGCTCGTCGACGTGTCGGTGTTGCGCCTCGTCGCGGAGCTGAGCGAAGGGCAGGCAGCGCGCGTGCGCGTCGGCGCGGCGGCGAGCGTGTGCCAGCTCGCAGGAGTCGCGGTCGTGCGCCCCGCGGTGGTGCGCGCCGTCGCCCCGCGCGCGGACCCCTTGACCCGCAGCGTGCGCGTCGAGATCGAGTGCCTCCCCGCGCCGAGCGACCAGGCCCCGCCGGTGGGCGCCACGGCGCGCGCGCGCGTCGCGCTCGGCGCGCTGCCCGACGCGCTCTGGCTGCCGCGGGCGGCGCTGGTGTTCGGCCCCGAGGGCGCCTCGGTCTTCGTCGTCGAAGACGTACGCGAGGCCCCGCCCGAGCCCGCGGGCGGCGCTCCGCCGCTCGAGGCTCCGCCTGCGCGGGCAGGCGCCCGCGTCCAGCCCTCGCCGGACCTCGCCGTCGCGCGGGCACGCAACGTGGTGCTCGGGCCGGCGGTCGGCGACGGCTACGCCGTGACCGCCGGCCTCGCCGCGGGCGAGCGTGTCGTCGTCACCTCGGTGCGCTTGCTCGGCGACGGCGCACGGGTGACGCTCCAGGGCGACCCCGAGCCCGCTGGAGCGCGTCCGCGATGATCCGATCGCTCGCGCGTACGGCGGTCGGGCACCCGGTCGCGGCCAATCTCCTGATGGCGGCGGTGCTCCTCATGGGCGCGCTCGCTTATCGCGCGATGCCGCGCGAGGTCTTCCCCGACTTCTCGCTCGACGCCGTCGAGGTCTTCACGGTGTACCCCGGCGCAGCGCCCGAGGACGTCGAGCGCCTCGTCACGACCCCGCTCGAGGACGCGCTGCGGGGCCTGGATGGGGTGGACACCCAAACGTCGGTCTCCCGCGAAGGCACCTCTCGGCTGCGCCTGACCCTCTTGCCGGGGACCGACGTGTCCCGCTTCCTCGCCGAGGCGCGCGACCGGCTTCGAGCCGGCGACTTGGAGCTGCCCGAGGACGCTGAAGAGCCGCGCGTCTTTGAGGCGCAGAACCGCTTCCCGGTGATCGCGGTCTTCGTCTACGGCTCGGCCTCCGAGCGCGAGCTGCTGCTCGAGGCCGAGCGTCAGCGGCGCGCCCTCGAGGAGCTGCCTGACGTCGCGCGCGTCGACGTCACGGGCGATCGCAAAGCGGAGCTGCGCATCGACGTCGATCCGCGCGCGCTGGAGCGCTTCGGGCTCACGCTCTCGGACGTCGAGCGCGCGGTGGCCGCGCGCACACGCGAGGTCCCGCTCGGGACGCTGGAGCTCGCCCGCGGGGAGAGCCTCCTGCGGCTCGGCGGCGACGCGCAGTGGGGGCAGGACCTCGTGCGACTGCCGCTCGTCTCGACGCCTGACGGGCGCACGGTGACGCTCGGCGAGGTGGCGCGGCCGCGTGACGACTTCGAGCGCGCGCTTACGCGTGGCCGCTTCAACGGCTTCCCAGCGGTGCACATGCAGGTCCTGAAGACCGCGGAGGGCGATACGATCGACATCGCCGCGCAGGTGCGCGACTACGTGCGCGACAACGCCGCGGCGCTGCCGCCCGGCCTCGAGCTCGGCACGAACTCCGACCTCTCGGTGTACGTCCGCAATCGCCTGGTCACCCTCGGCACGTCAGCGCTCTACGGCGCCGCCCTGGTGCTCCTCGCGCTGCTGCTCTTCTTGACGCCCAAGGTCGCGCTCGCGACGGCGCTCGGGGTCCCCGTCGCCTTCATGGGCGGCCTCGCGCTCGCGCACGCCTTGGGCGTGACGATGAACATGATCGCGATGTTCGCGCTCATTGTCGTGCTCGGGATGGTCGTCGACGACGCGATCGTCGTCGGAGAGAACATCTTCCGGCGCATCGAAGAGGGCGAAGCGCCGCGCGTCGCAGCGGTGCGTGGCACGCTCGAGGTCGGCGCGCCGGTCGTCGCGACCGTGCTGACCAGCGTCGCGGCATTCCTGCCCGTGTTGATGCTCGGCGGGACCACGGGCCGCTTCCTCGCGCCGTTGCCGATCATCGTCGCGGCGTGTTTGCTGTTCTCGTTGGTCGAGGCCTTGACCATCCTGCCCGCGCACATGGCGCATTGGGGCAGCCGGGCGCGGAGCGAGCGCGAGCGCGGCGCGGCCCCCCCGACGCGCTGGTACACGCCGCTCCAGGCCGCGTACGTGGCGATCCTCGAGCGCGCGCTGCGGCAGCGCCTCATCACGCTCGGCGTCGCCTTGGGGGGCGCTGCGATCGTCGCCGCCGTCAGCGTCGCACGCATCCCGTTCCAGCTCTTCGACGAGTTCGAGAGCAAGCTCTTCTACGTGTCGCTGCGGCTCGATCCCGGCGCGTCGCTCGACGAAACGGCGCGGGTCGCGGCGGAGGTCGAGCGACGGGTGCTCGCGCTCCCGCGCGAGGAGCTCGAGAGCGCGCACACGCTCCTGGGCGTCGCCGCCTCCAATGCGTCGAGTTACGAGCTGGCGCCGCACTTGGCCCAGGTCTGGATCGAGCTGCGGGAGGGCGCGGGGCGGCGCCGTTCGACGGCGGAGATCATGACGGACGTGCGCGCGCGGCTCGTCGGCTTGCCGCCAGAGGTCGTCGCGTTCGAGCTCGCGCAGCCGCAGACGAACCCTGGCGGGCGCGCGCTGCAGGTCTCCCTCGTCGCCGACGACTTCGCCGCGCTCGCAGGCGGGGCGCGCGCGGTGCGCGAGCGCCTGGAGCGCTTCGCCGGCGTGCGAGACCTGACCGATGACCTCGAGCTCGGCAAAGAAGAGCTCGCGCTCGTCTTGAATGACAACGGCCGCGCGCTGGGCCTCTCCGAGGCGCGGCTTGCGGCCGAGCTGCGCGGCGCGTTCGAAGGTCGGGAGGTCGCGGAGCTGCGCCGCGGCAGCGACGCCGTGGCAGTGGTCGTTGGCTACGAGCGCGCGGTGCGCCGCGATCCCGCGGTCCTCGAGACCCTGCGCGTGTCGCTGCCGTCGGGCGGACGCGTGCCGTTGGCGAGCGTCGTTGAGGTCTCGCCCCGCCGCGGCCTCGCGGCGCTCGCGCACGACGAGGGGCGACGCGCGGTGACGTTGACCGCGGACGTCGACGAGTCCGTAGGCAGCGCTGCCCGGATCCTGGCGGAGCTCGCCAGCGAGGTCGCGGGGCTCACGGCGCGCTTCCCGGGCTTGACGGTGCGCTTCGGCGGCGAAGCTCGGGAGTCGGCGCGCGCGCTGGACGGGCTCGCGGAGGCCGGCGTCCTCGCGCTGGCGCTGATCTATGTCGTGCTCGGCACCCTGTTCCGCAGCTACCTGCAGCCGTTCATCGTGATGTTCATCATCCCGTTTGCGGGGGTGGGCATGGTCGGTGGGCACCTCTTGATGGGGCGCTCGATCACGCTGATGTCGCTGATCGGTCTCTTGGCGCTCGCCGGCGTCGTCGTCAACGACGCGCTGATCCTCGTCGACTTCGTCAACGAGCGCCGCCGCGCCGGGGCGCCCGCGCACGCCGCGCTCATGGAGGCCGGCCGGCTGCGTTTCCGGCCGATCTTGCTGACGTCATTGACGACGATGCTGGGGCTCGTGCCGTTGACGTTCTTCGCCGCAGGCGAGGCGCGCTTTCTGCAGCCGATGGCGATCAGCATCTTCTTCGGCCTTGGCGCAGCGACGGTGTTGGTGCTGATCCTCGTGCCGGTGGTCTACGCGCTCCTCGACGACCTCTCCTCGGTCGTGAAGGTCGCGCGGCGGAGTCATCGAGCGCAGCGCGCTTGAGCCACGCACGTCAGTCCTTGGAGCCCCCTTCAGGGGCGAGCTCGCCCGCGTAACCGAGGGCCTCCAGGCGAGCGCGCGCCGCGTCGTCGAGCGCGCCGCCGCGCCCGTCCTGGCGCGGCGCGAAGAGGCTCGCACGCGTTTGGCGCAGCGCCTCGAAGAGCGGCCAGGCCTCCGCCTGGAACCGCGCGCCGCCGTTGCTCGCCGTCAGCGGCGTGTGCTCCAACGGGTCCCGAGCGAGGTCATACAGCGCGCGCGGCTCCTCGGCGCGATAGATGAGCTTCTGTCCCAACGAGATCGCAGCCGCGATCCGCGTGCGCCCCGCGAAGACCCACTCGCCTGGCGCTCGCCCAGGTCCGCCTAAGGGCCGGCCTGGGAGCCTCGGGTCTGCGGCGAGGCCGGTCGCGTCCAGCACGGTCGGCACGAGGTCGACGTGGCTCACGAGGTCGCCGCTGCGCTCGCCCGCATGCCGCCCGTCGGGGAAGCGTACGAGGAGCGGGACGCGGAGCCCTTCTTCGTTCAGGTCGCCATGGCCGCCATAGCGCGCCTCGCGTTGTCGCAGCCCCTCGCCGTGGTCCGCGGTGATGATGACGAGCGTGTGGTCCAAGAGGCCGCGCGCGCGCCACTCCGTGAACCAGGCGCGCAGCATGTCGTCGACGTAGCGCACGCCGCCGTCGTAGAGCGCGACGATCGCGTCGTGCTGCTCGAGCGTCGGGTCCGATGGGTGGTCCCACCAGCGCGCGGCATCGACCCCCTCGAGCTCTCGCGCGGCGTCCGGGATCCAGAGGCTGCGATAGGCCTCGGGCGGCGCATAGAGGGGCGCGGCAGGGTCGGAGAGGTCGCCCGAATGGATGTCGAAGAGGTGGAGGAAGAGGAAGAACGGGCGCGCAGGGGTGCGACGTTGGAGCGCTGCCTGCAGGCGCTCCCCGGCGAGCTGAGCGTTGCTCGCGGGCTCGTAGACCTCGAACCCGCGCCCGAAGCCGAAGCCTGGATCGAGCCAACCCGGATAGTGCACGCCGAGCGTCGTCCAGCCTGCAGCGCCCAGGCGCTCGGCGAGCGTCGGAAAGCTGGGCGTCAACGCGCGGTCGGACTCGGTCACGCCGTGCTGAAAGGGATAGAGCCCCGTGAGCATCCCCATGTGCGCGATCAGCGTCCACGACATCGTCGTATAGGCGCGATCGAAGACCAGTGACTCTTGCGCCAGGGAGTCGAGGAACGGCGTCGTGTCGCGCGCGTAGCCATTGAAGCCGCAGTGGTCGTAGCGCAGCGTGTCGAGCGAGATGAGGATCACGTTCGGGGGCAGCGGGGCGCCTTCGCCTCCGCCTGACTCGCGTCCGCACCCCGCGAGAGCGCCCACGAGCGCCGCCAAGCGCGCGGCGCCGACAAGACGGGCAGCCGCCCCGGTGGCCCGTCCGTCGCGTTCGGGCCGGAGATCGTGAAGGAGGCTGCAGCGGCGGGCAGGTTCGCGGGCAGGCTTCGTGTTCGGTGTCGCGCGCACTCCATGCAGCATAACCGAAGCGTGCGCCGCAGCCCGCTGTCGCGCTCACCGGAACGGCGGTTCGTCGAACGAGCGCAGCTTGCGACTGTGCAGCATCGCTTGTTTGTCGGCGGCGAGGCGCTGCAGCGTCGCGATGCCGATGCGGATGTGCTCGCGGATAGCGCGCTCGTAGAACCGATTGGCGGCGCCCGGGAGCTTCAATTCTCCGTGCAGCGGCTTGTCGGAGACACACAGGAGCACGCCGTAGGGGACCCGCAAGCGGTACCCGTTGGCCGCGATCGTCGCGCTCTCCATGTCGATCGCGATCGCGCGCGACTTGTTGAAGCGCAGCACCGACTCAGTGAAGCGCAGCTCCCAGTTGCGGTCATCCGTCGTGACGACGGTCCCGGTGCGGAGGCGCTTCTTGAGCGCCGCGCCCGTCTCGCCCGTGACCTCGGCCGTGGCCTCTTGCAGCGCCATCTGGACCTCCGCGAGGGCGGGGACCGGGATCTCCGGCGGCAACACGTTGTCGAGCACGTGGTCCTCGCGCAGGTAGGCGTGGGCCAGGACGTAGTCGCCGATCGCCTGCGAATGGCGCAGGCCGCCGCAGTGCCCGACCATGATCCAACACTCGGGGCGCAGCACCGCGAGGTGGTCGGTGATGGTCTTGGCGTTCGACGGGCCGACGCCGATGTTGACGAGCGTGATGCCCGATCCGTCCCTGCGCATCAGGTGGTACGCCGGCATCTGGTGGCTGCGCCACGGCGCGCCGTCGATCAGCGCGCGGCCGTCGACGGCGTCGGACGTGATCGTGAGCCCGCCGGGCACCCCGAGCGCCTCGTACGGCCCGTCGGGCCCGAGCTGCGTCAGCGCCCAGTCGCAGAACGCGTCCACATAGCGGTGGTAGTTCGTGAACAGCACGAACTTCTGGAACTGCTCCACGGGCGTACCGCAATAGTGCGCGAGCCGCTTCAGCGAGAAGTCCACGCGCGGCCCGTCGAAGACGGCCAAGGGCCGCGTCGCGCCGGTGCCTTGATACTCGCCATCGGCGACCTCGTCGCCGATGTGATACAGGTCTGGCGCGGGGAACCAATTGGCGAGCTCCGCTGCGGAGATGTCATCGAGGCCCGCCGCTTGGGTCTGGTCCCAGACGTAGGGATAGGGGATCTCGGCGTCGGAGCGCTCGACCGTCACGGTCACCTCGTAGTCGCGCATCAACGGCTCTAGCTGCTCGAGCAGGTAGGGCCTGAAGAAGCGCGGATGGGTGAACGTCGACGCATACACGCCGGGCTGCGAGAGCTTCCCGAAGGCGCGGCTGAACGGCGGGGGCGGCCCCTCCGGCGCGTAGCGGATGCGGACCTCGGGGTAGCAGAACACGCCGCCCGCTCGCTCTTCCCGGGACGGTGGCGTGCCGTCACGCAGGTAGCGCGTGAGGGCGCTCGAGAGGGCCTGCACGGCGTCGTCGTACAGAAGCTCGAGCGCGTCGACGACGGCCTCGGGGGAGGTGAGCTGGCTCATGGGGGGGTGCTTGAGGGGCCTCCGTCCGCTGCGGCCCCGCGATCAATGTAGCCAGTGGGCCCTCGACCTTCGCCATCGTCGCGGCGATCTCGGCGCGGAGGACGACGGCGAAGGGCGCGGCCTCGCCCACGGAGCGCGAGCTCGTACGTGTGCGAGTCGCCCCCGGGGACGTCGGGGGCGCGTACTTGCGCGGCGGCGTGCTCCTCGACGTCGAGGCGCTCGCGGTCTGAGCGGCAGGCGCAGGGCCTGCCGCTGCCTTGTCAAGGTCGTTGGCTCAGCGACGCCGCAGGATCAAGTACGCGCCCGGGAGCACGACGAGGTTCAGGAACGTCGACGACGCGAGGCCGCCGAGCACGACGACCGCGAGCGGCGCCAGCAGCTCGGTGCCTGGCTGCGCGCCGGCGAGCGCGAGGGGCAGGAGTCCCAGCGCAGCGGTGAGCGCCGTCATCAGGATCGGCACGAGGCGCTCGACCGAGCCTTGCTTCACGGCGTCGAGGGGCGCCAGCCCCTCTGCGCGCAGCGCCTCGAAGCGGCTCGCCAGCAGGACGCCGTTGCGCAGCGCGATCCCGAACAGCGTGAAGAACCCGACGAGCGTCGAGAGCGAGACGACAGGCACGACGTCGGTCGGCGCGCCGATCAGCATCGCCCACGCGCCACCGAGGGTCATCCCGGGGGTCGCGAGCACGATGGCTGCGACGCCGCCGATCAAGCCGAGCGGCAGGTTGACGAGGACCGCGAGCGCGCCGAGCCAGCTCCCGACGCCCGTGCGCAGCATCAGGAAGGCGAGCAGCATCACGCCGAGGCCAGCGAGCCCGAGGACGCGCCGCGCGTTCGCGGCGGCCTCGGATTGGCCGCCGAAGCGGAGCTCGACGCCGTAGCGCTCCGCGATCGGCGCAAGCGCGACGGTGGCAGCGTCGACGAGGTCGCCGATGTTGCTGCCCTCGGCGACGTTGGCCGACACGATCGACTTGCGCCGCGCGTCCTGGCGGAACAGCATCGTGGGGGATTCGACGGGCTCCAGCGCCGCGAGCCGGGCGACGGGCAAGCGCGCGCCAGACGGGGCGACGAGCTCGAGGGCCGCGACGTCGGCCGCGCCGTCGCGCTCCCCGTCGGCGAGCCGCACGACGATGTCGGTGCGCGCGAGGCCGTCCGCGGCGGTGCCGACGACCTCGCCGTGCATCGCAGCGCGCAGCTGCTCGCCCGCGCTCCGCACCGAGAGCCCCTCGCGCGCGAGCGCCTCGCGGTCCCATTCGACGCGCAGGGTCTCGACGGTCTGGGAGCGCTGCGCGTTGACGTCGCGCGCCGCAGGCAGCGTCCTCAGGACGGCCGCGACCTCCTCGGCGGCGACCTTCAGCACGACCTGGTCCTCGTGGTAGAGGTCGAGCGCGAGGTCCGCGTTCACGCCGGAGAGCACGTGCGAGAGGCGGTGTTCGATCGGCTGGCCGAGCGCAGTCGTGACGCCGCGCACGCCCATGAGGACCGCGTCGAGCGCCGCGCGGACTCGGGCGGGGACGACCCCTTCCTCCAGCGCCACTTCGATCTCTGAGTTGCAGACGGGCTCTGCGTGCTCGTCCTTCTCCGCTCGGCCTGTCCGGCGCGTCACGCTGGCGACGCCTTCGACGCCGGCGATGCGGGCCGCGACGAGCGCGCCTGTGTCCTCGCTGTCTTCGAGCGAGGTGTCGGGCGGCATGTTGACGAACACCGTGATCATCCCCTCTTCGAAGCGCGGCAGGAAGCTCGTGCCGGCGCGCAGCCCCACGGCGAGCGCGGCGACGGTCGCCGCCGCCGAGGCCGCGAGGACGAGCCAGCGCAGGCGAATGGCCAGCGCCAGCGAGGGGCGGTAGAGCGCTTCGAGGGCGCGCACGAGCGGCCCGCCGTGCCCATTGGACCGCGACGCACGGACGTTCTTCAGCAGCACGCGACACAGCGCCGGCGTGACCGTGAGGGCGACCAGGAGCGACGCCAACAGGGAGACGACAAACGTCTCGCCCAGCGGCCGGAAGAAGCGCCCTTCGAGGCCCTCCAGCAGGAACAGCGGCACGAACGTCAGGACGATGATGAAGGTCGCCTGCACCATGGCCGGGCGGATCTCGCCGGTGGCGGCGATCACGGCCTCGACGATGCTGACGCGCTCGCCTGGCGCGCGCCCCGCGTTCTCGCGCAGCCGCCGCAGCACGTTCTCGACGTCGATGATCGCATCGTCAACGAGCACGCCGATCGCGATCGCGATCCCGCCAAGGGTCATCACGTTCATCCCGCCGCCGGTCCAGTGGATCCATAGCGCGGTGATCGCGAGCGACAGCGGGAGCGCAGTCAGCGTGACGAGCGCCGTGCGCAGGTCCAACAGGAACATGAGCAGCACGATCGCGACGATGACCGCCGCCTCGCCGAGGACCTTCAGGACCGCCGCGACCGCGCGCTCGATGAACCGGGCTTGCCGGAACGTCTGCGCGTCGACGCCGACGTGCTGGGGGATGATCGGCGCCAGCGCCTCCAGCGCAGCGTCCACCCGGCGGGTGACCTCCAGCGTGTTCGTGCCAGGCGCCTTCGTGATCCCGAGGATGACCGCCGGCGCGCCGTCGAAGCCGGCGCTGCCGCGGCGGGGGCTGGGGCCGATGCGGACGTCGGCGACGTCACCGAGGCGCATGAGGCGCGCGTCGCTCGCTGGGATGGCGGCCCTGGCCAGGTCCTCGGCGCTCGCGAGCGCAGAGGTCTGCTGCAGCGCCACCTCGCGGCCTTCGTCGTCGGCGAGGTAACCCGCCTCGAGGAACGCGTGCGCCCCGCGCGCGGCGTCGGCGAGGTCCGCGAGCTCGAGGTTCGCGGCGCGCAGGACGTCTTGGCGCGCCAGGACTTGCAGCTCCGGCAGCTCGCCGCCGATGACGGAGACGCTCGCGACGCCGCCCAGCGCGAGGATACGCGGCCGCAGCTCGAACTCCGCGAAGCGCCGCAGGTCGAGCAGCGACGGCCCGCCAGCGGCTTGGTCCGAGGTCAGCGCGACCTGCAAGACCTCGCCAGTCAGCGACGCGACGGGCGCGAGGGTCGGTGAGATGCCCTCGGGCAGCGCCTCGCGCGCCACCGTCAGCCGCTCGGCGACACGCTGGCGCGCGCGGTCCACGTCCGTGCCCCACGCGAACTCGATCCACACGAGCGAGAAGCCCGCGAGGCTCGTGCTACGGACGCGCGACACGTCCTGCAGCCCGATCATCACGCTCTCGATCGGGTACGTGACAAGCAGCTCGACGTCCTCGGAGCCGAGGCCCTGGGCCTCGGTGAGGATCGTGACGCGCGGCGACTCGAGGTCCGGGAAGACGTCGACGCCGATGCGAGGCAAGGTGAACGCCGCCGCCCCGAGGAGCAGCAGCGCGAGGACGAGGACCATTCCGGCGTTCCGGACCGACCACGCGACGAGGGATTGCAGCATCGTGTGAGCCTCGGGTCAGTCGGCTTCGGCGTGGAACGTGCCGTCCGCGTGGAAGTGCCCGCCCTCTTGCACCGCGCCGCGGGTCGCGAGCAGGAGACGGCCGGCGCCGCGCACCACGACCTTGGTCGTGGCCTGGATGGCGTCGACGGGCCCATGGTCGTGGTCGTCCGCTTCGCCCTCAGGGTGGTCTTTGTCGTGCTCGGCGTGGACCTCGTCGTCGATCCAGATCCAGCCGCGCTCCTCCGCGAGGACCTCGACGTGCACGAAGACCAGGCGCGCGGGGGCGCCCGGGTCCTCGACCCAAACGCCCCGGTCGAGCCCGTCGCGCCGCACCGCCGCCGCAGGGACGGCGAACCCTGCGTCCGGCTCCTCGACGAGCGCTTCGATGCGCACGGCGAGGCCCGGCCGCGCCCACTCGGGGGGCGCGCCCTCGAAGCGCGCGAGGACCTCGGCCGTGCGACGCGCGGCGTCCGCAGTGAGCCCTGGCGCGAGGGTGACACGTACGCGGCGCTCGTCGCCTGGGTGTGCGTCCGCCGGGCGCGCGAGCGCCGTCGTCGCGCGGTCGAGCGAGGGGAGCTCCGACTGCAGCGCTTCCGCGCGCACCCAGAGCTCACCTTGTCGGCGGAGCCCGAGCACCTGGTCGCCTGCGTGCATCCAGGCGCCGTCCGTGGCGCTGACGTCGTCGACGAGGCCGTCGCTGGTCGCGCGCACGATGACCTCCGTGAGCGCTTGCCACGCGGGTTGCCCTGCGGCGTCGGTGACCGTCAAGGCGTCGAGCTCGACGCCGAGCACCTGCGCGAAGCTGCCCAGCAGCGCCGCTCGCCGCGCGCCCAGCCCCGCCCGCCGAGCGCCGCGCTCGGCCACTTCGGCGTGGTGTTCGGCGCCGGCCTCGCGCGCTTCCGCCGAGCGCGAGCGCGCCTCCACGAGCGCCGTCTCCGCCGCCGCGAGCGCTTCGCTCTGTCCGCCGGCCGCCTCGCGCAGCGCCCGCAGCTCAGTGAGGCGCCGCTCCCACCTTGCAACGAGCTCGGCGAGGGCGGCTTCGTGGTCCTCGTGCGCGCGCTCGAGCTCGCGCGCCTCGGCGAGCCAAGCCTCTTGGGCGCTCAGCTCGGCGTCCACCTCGGCGAGGCTCGCTTTCAGGTCCCGCAAGATCGGCGCGTCGAGCGCGAACAGCGCGTCGCCCCGCGCGACCTCGTCGAGCAGGTGGGCGCGCAGCGACAGGCGCCCCTCTACCGGCGCGGCAGCCGCGCGGCGCGCGCCGGGCAGCAGCTCGACGCGCCCGGGCAGGTCGAAGGCGCCGCGGCGCGGACGCGCTTCGACCTGCGCGACGGCGATGCCGAGCGCCTCGCGGCCCGATCGATTGAGCATCAAGGTCAGCGGACCGCCCTCGTGGTCGTGGTCGTGGTCGTCGGCTTGGCCCGCGGCCGCGGCCTGGGCGTCGCGCGTCGATCCCGACGACTCTGACGCTGCGTCCCCGCAGCCGGCGAGCCCGAGCGCGAGTCCGAATCCGAGCGCGGCCGCGAGCGCCGCTGTTCTTGCTTGTGTTTGGGTCAGCATGGGGGCTCCGGATCACTCGCAGGGCGAGTCAGGGGCGGGCAGGTCCGTGGCAGAGGGGGAGTGTTCGCGGGCGAGCGCCAGCGTCGCCCGCCATTCGCGGGCGATGAGGGCGGCGCGGTGCAGCTCGGCGTCGCGCAATCCGCGCTCCGCTTCCAGCAGGACGAACAGCCGCAGCTCGCCGAGCTCCGCGAGCGTCTCGAGCCGCGAGAGCTGTGTCGAGGTGAGCGGCAGGACGTCAGCCTCCCAGCGCGCACGCTCGCCGCGCGCGAGCGCGAGCGCCGATGCGGCGCGTTCGCGCGCGTCCAGGGTCTCCTCGACCGCGAGCGCGAGCGCGTCGTGGGCGAGCGCGCGCTCGGCCTCCGCGCGCGCGATCGCCGCGCGATTTTGGTTCCAGAGCGGGAGCGGCAGCGTCACGCCGAGGAGCGCGTTCTGCTCGCCGTCTTTGCGCCCCGGCCCGAGCCCGAACCCGACGTCGCCGAAGCGCGCGCGCCACTCGCGCTCGAGGCGCGCTTCGCTGGCCGCGAGGTGGGCCAGGGCGGCGACGACACGCGGCGAACGCGCGAGCGATGCAGCGGCCGGCGGGTCACTCGACGTCGGAGGTGTGGCGCGCCCATTCGTCGCTTCGGGCCCTTCTGCGCGGCCCCGCGAGACCTCCGACGCCTCGGGCGCCTCGGGCGCCTCGGGGGCCTCTGGGGCCTCGGGGGCCTCTGGGGCCTCTGGGGCCTCGACGTCGGCGGGCCAGGCGAGCGCCAACGGCGCGTCGCTGCGGGACCCGACGAGGCGCCGCACGCTCCCCGCGTGGGCGTCGCAGAGGTGTGTCGCCGCGGCCGCGGCGGCGTTGGCCGTCGCGAGCGCGAGGCGCAGGAGGTCGGCCTCCGAGTGCTCGAGCGCGCCGGCGGCCTCGGCGAGCGCGGCGCGCTGGGCCAGCGGTGCGAGCGCCGCGGCGTGCGCCTCGAGCGCGCGCGCCTCGAGCTTGGCCGCGAGCCAGTCGACCCACGCCTCGTCGAGGGCCGCGAGGTGGGTCTCTGTGGCGGCGGCGGCGTCGGCGAAGGCCGCCTGTGCTTCGGCGCGCAGCTCACGTTCGCGCGCGCCACGTTGCCCCGAGAGCGAGACCTCGACGCCGATCAGCGCCGCCCATTCGAGCGGGTTGGCGGCGCCGCTGACGATGCGCTCGAGGTCGAGCGCCAGCGTCGGATCCGGCCAGAGCCCGGCGAACTCGGCCGCTGCGAGCGGCGCGAGCGCGCGCCGACGCGCGAGCGCCAGCGCCGGGTGCTGTGTCGTCGCAGCAGCGCGGAGCGCTGCGAGCCCGAGCGCTCCCGACGCTGCGTCGTCGAACGCGGGGACCCGCGCGGCGCGACGCGCGGCGTAGGCCTCCAGGTCGACCGTGAGGTGCGTCGGCGGCGCGCTGCAGGCGGCGCAGAGGGCGAGCCACGCGCTCGCGAGCCCGACTTGGGCAACGCAGCGGCGGCGCGTTGGCGTGGATGGATGGACGGAGTGTGGGCGGGACAAGGGTGACCCTCGGATGGAGCGGAGCGGGCGTCGCGCCGCGGTGTGCGGCGTCCAGCGACGCGAAGGGACCGGCGCTGCGACCCCTGGTGGGCAGGGGGCGCAGAGGGTCGCGCTCAGATCCGAAGTTCGGTCACTCGCACGATCGCGAGCGCACCGGCGCTCGGTGGTGGCGCCGTGCGTCGGGCGGCATTGGGCGCTGCGACAGCGCCCTGTCCCAGGCGCCCGGGCCAAGCGCCGATGCAGGTCCAGGCCAAGCTGGGTTGGGGCGGCGCCGGGGCGCGTCCTGTCGACGCGACCCAAGGCGCGAGCGAGCCGCGCGTGAGGTCGGCGCAGTCGCAGTGCTCGTGCTCATCGGGGGAGCCCGGCCGCCTGGACGCGGCGACGCCGAGGTGCTCGTCCGCGACGCCATCGTGCCTGTGCGCGCCGGCCAAGCCCTGGAAGTGGGCGCCAATTGCGCCGTCGACCGAGCCCCGGGGCGACCCCGGCTGCGGGTCGGATGGCTCGCAGGGGTGTCCACCGGAGGGACAACCCAGGCACAGCACGAGTCCGTCGCCCGGTAGGGCGACAAAAACGAGCTGCAGGAGCAGCATCATGAGAGCGGAGAGCCGGTGCACCGTTCGAGGACTATCGGCCCCGGGCAGGACTCCGGTCAAGCACCTTTCCGCCAAGCGGCCGGCGGGCGTGCCCTTGGCCGGCGCTCCGTTGGCCGGCGCTCCGTTGGCCGGCGCTCCGTTGGCCCGCGCTCCGTTGGCCTGCGCTTCATTGGCCTGCGCTTCATTGGCCTGCGCTTCATGAGGGAGCCCGGTGGCGACCGCGATGGCGTGCGAGGGGCCAGCGCCTGGCGCCGCGTCGCATGCCCGGGCCCCCGGATCCCGACGCCGGGGGGTCAGCGGCCGAGCGCGAGCGTGATCAAGCGCGCGATCGAGTCGTCGAGGTCGAGGCGCTCGGCCTCGGCGCGCGTGAACCAGCCGAGGGCGTGGGACTCGTCGGAGCGCACATACGCCGCGCCGTCGGGGGCCACCGCGAGGTAGCGGACGTCGAGGTGCAGGTGCAGTGGCTCCGCGCCCCGGTCGCCCCGCGCGGGGCGCGCCGGGATCTCATGCACGTCGAGGTCGATCGGGGCCTCGGAGACCCACGCGGGCACGATCCCGCTCTCTTCGACCGTTTCGCGCCAAGCCACGCCGCGCAGGTTCGCGTCGCCGTCGGCGTGCCCGCCGAACTGCAGCCAGCGATCGAGCTTGGCGTGGTGGTGCAGGAGCACGCGCTCGCGCGCGGCGTCGACGAGGATCGTCGCACCCGTCAGGTGACCGGGTACGCACTCGCGCTGGTGGGCGTCGAGCGGGTGGGCGTCGATGAAGTCGAGGATGCGCGCGCGCTCGACGCCCTGCGCCGCGCACCATGGCGCGTAACCCGCGACGATCGCGCGCGCAAACGCGAGGTCGTCGACGGGCTCGAAGCCGCGCGGGCGAAGCAGGGCAATGTCAGCCATGACGTGTGGGTCCAAACGGGGACGTGGTGAGCGCCGCGCGGGCTTGCGCGCGCGGCCTCAGCGGCTGAATTGCCGGTGCTTGCCCTTGCGGTCGTCGTCGACGCCGCGCGACTTCTGCCAGTCCTTGTACGACTCGTAGTCGCCCGGGTGGAAGACGACGACTGGGTTGCCCTTCTCGTCTTCACCTTCGAAGGACAGGATGTGCGTCGCGACCCGGTTCAGGAAGTACCGGTCGTGCGTCACGATGATCATGGAGCCGGGATAGTGCTCGATCGCCTCCTCGAGCACGCGCAGCGTGTCGAGGTCGAGGTCGTTCGTCGGCTCGTCGAGGATGATCAGGTTCGCGGGCTCGCGCAGGAGCTTCGCCAGCAGCACGCGGTTGCGCATCCCGCCCGAGCACTCGGAGAGCTTCTTCTGCTGCTCCTCGCCACGGAAGTTGAAGCGCGCGAGGTACGCGCGGCTGTCGATGATCGTCGTGCCAAAGGGGAGCTGCTCGTTGCCGCCCGTGATGTTCTCGTAGACCGTCTTGTCCTCGGCGAGGATCGAGCGCGACTGGTCGAGGAACACGAGCTGCACGGTCTGCCCGATCGTGACGCTGCCCGAGTCGGGCGTCTCCTTGCCCGTCAGGATCTTCATCAGGGTGGACTTGCCGCGCCCGTTCGGCCCGATCACGCCGAGCTTCGCCTGCGGCTCGAGGGTGAACGTCAGGTCCTTGAACAGCGTCCGCCCGTCGTAGCCTTTGGTCAGATCGCGCACTTCGACGACCTGGTCGCCGAGGCGCGGGCCGGGCGGGATGCGCAGCTCGAGGGATTGCACCATGTCCTCGGCGCGCGCTTCGGCCGCGAGGTCCTGGTAGCGCTTCAAGCGCGACTTCGACTGCTTCGTGCGCGCAGCGGGGGTCTTCGAGAGCCACTCCTTCTCGCGTTCGAGCACCTTCATGCGCGACGCGTCGTTCTTCTTCTTGACGTCGAGCATCTTCGTGCGCGCCTCGAGGTAGTCCGAGTAGTTGCCCTTGTACGGGCGCGCGAGGCCGCGCTCGATCTCGAGCATCCAGCCGACGACGTTGTCGAGGAAGTAGCGGTCGTGGGTGATGAGGATGACCGTGCCGTCGTACTCGGCGAGGTGGTTCTCGAGCCACGCGATCGACTCGGAGTCGAGGTGGTTGGTGGGCTCGTCGAGCAGCAGGATGTCGGGGTGGTCGAGCAGCAGCTTGCAGAGCGCGACGCGGCGCCGCTCGCCGCCGGACAGCGTCTTCACGTCGCGGTCCATCGGCGGGACCTGCAGCGCGTGCGCCGCTTGCTCGAGCCGGCTGTCGAGGTCCCAGATGCCCTTCGACTGCATGTCGTGCTCGAGCCGGCTGTACTCGTCGGTCAGCTTGTCGAGGGCCTCGCCCTCGGCCTCGCCCATGAGCGTCATGACCTCGTAGTAGCGCGCCTCGATCTCGCGCAGGTGGGTGACCGCTTCGTCGATGTTCTCGCCGACGTTCTTGTCCTCGTTGAGGGGGGGCTCCTGCGAGAGGTAGCCGACCGTGACACCGGCGATGGGCTTCGCGATGCCCTCGAACTCCTTGTCGACCCCCGCGATGATCTTGAGGAGCGTCGACTTGCCCGCGCCGTTCGCGCCGATCAGGCCGATCTTCGCGCCCTCGAGGAATGCGAGCGTGATCCCCTTCAGGACCTCGTGCAGGTCGTAGAACTTGTGCAGGTCCTGGATGTGGAAGACGATTCGACCTTCGGACATGGGTGGCTCCTCGCGGCTCGTGGCTCCTGCGCGGGGTGTGGTCGCGCGGGAGGGGCGTCGGGGGCCTGCGGCGGGTGGACGCCCCTCGCTGGAGCGGACCCGCGGCCCCGCGGCGCGTCGTTTCGAGGCGAAGAGGATAGCGAGCGCGGGCCCCGGACGCGCTGAATCCACTGCGCGGGTATCCTCTTTCCCCGCCCGATGTGGTCCGTTCGCCGGACCTGGGCGCTGGGCCGGCGCATCGCGGCGGACCATCGTTACACGTGACTCAACGTTCTCGGCACCCAAACACCACCCGCGCCATGAGCTCCCAGACCCTCTCCGCCGGCCTCGCCGGCCTCTCCGGCCTCGGCCTGCAGTTCGATAACCCCGGCGCCTACGACGGCACCTGGCTGCAGTGTGGCGGCGGCTGGTTGGAGTCGCGGAGCCCGGCCACTGGCGAGGTCCTGGCGCGTGTCAAGCTGGCGACCCGCGGGGACTACGACCGGGTGGTCGCTGCGGCGCAAGAGGCCTTCGCCCGGTGGCGGACGGTGCCCGGGCCGCGCCGCGGGGAGATCGTGCGCCGCTGCGGCGAGGCCTTGCGGGCGCACAAGGACGCGCTCGGCCGCCTCATCACGATGGAGATGGGCAAGATCCACCAAGAGGGCCTGGGCGAGGTCCAGGAGTGCGTGGACATCGCGGACTTCGCGGTGGGCCTCTCGCGCCAGCTCTACGGGCTGACCATGCCTTCGGAGCGCCCTGGGCACTCGATGAAGGAGCAGTGGCACCCGCTCGGGACGGTCGGGATCCTGACCGCCTTTAACTTCCCGATGGCGGTGTGGGCCTGGAACTCGATGCTCGCGCTGGTCTGCGGCGACGCGTGCGTCTGGAAGCCCAGCCCCAAGACGCCGCTCTGCGCGATCGGGATCACGAACGTGCTGCGGCCGGTGCTGGAGGCCGAGGGCTTCGGCGCCCTGATCGGCCTCGTCGTCGGTGAGAACGAGGAGGTGGCGCTGCCGATGGTCGACGACCCGCGGCTCCCGTTGATCTCGTTCACGGGCTCGACGGCCGTCGGGAAGCGTGTCGCGTCCCGCGTCGCGGGGCGCTTTGGCCGCTTGATCCTCGAGTGCGGCGGCAACAACGGCCTCGTCGTGATGGACGACGCGGACCTCGACCTGGTCCTGCCGGCCACGTTGTTCGGCGCGGTCGGGACCGCGGGGCAGCGGTGCACGACGACCCGGCGGCTCCTCGTGCATCGCTCGCGCCTGGACGAGGTCAAGGCGCGCTTGCTGCGCGCCTATGATGACATCGTCATCGGGGACCCGCTCGACGGGCGGACGCTGTGCGGGCCGCTGATCGACGAGGTCGCGGTGCAGAACATGGAGGCCGCGATCAAGGGCTGCGTGGCCGAGGGCGGGACCATCTTGCGCGGCGGCGGCCGCGCCGCGCTCGCAGGCGCCTTGGCCGGTGGGCACTTTGTCGTCCCCGCGGTGATGGAGGCCAAGAACGAGTTCCGGACGGTGCAAGAGGAGACCTTCGCGCCGATCCTCTACATCATCCCGATCGACGACCTCGAGGACGCGATCGCGGCGCACAACGGTGTGCCGCAGGGGCTCTCCAGCGCGATCTTCACCCGGGACGTCCGGTGCGCCGAGCGCTTCCTCTCGGCGACCGGCTCCGACTGCGGCATCGCCAATGTCAACATCGGCACCTCCGGGGCCGAGATCGGCGGCGCGTTCGGCGGAGAGAAGGACACCGGCGGCGGTCGCGAGTCGGGCTCGGACGCCTGGAAGGCGTACATGCGGCGCCAGACGAACACGGTGAACTGGTCGGATTCACTGCCGCTGGCGCAGGGCATTCGGTTCGGCTGAGCGGGCGGCGAGGGGCGGGCGAGCACAGGCCGTCGGGGCGTCCACGCACGTGGGCGGCAGGAGCCAGGCGGATCGGGTTGCGGGAATCAATTTGGCAACATACGGTGGGCTGCGTCTCGCGCCGCGTGCGCCCTTCCCCGGTCACTCAACCGGCCTTCTCGCAACCTTGCCCGTCCCGATGCTGCTCCATGCGCTCTCCAGGCGATTCGTGCTCGTCACGGTCGCATTGTGTGCGTTCGCTCTGAACGTTCATGCCGCCCAGGTCCTGACTCCGGTCGCGCGCACTCCAGTCCCAATCTGGGACACCGCCCGGTCGCACCCAAACGACCCGCGGTACGTGTCCCTGCCCTACATCTGCGTGTTTGTCGCCAACCGCGGCGACGCGCAGCGGCCAGGCGAGCGGCGCCCAGTGCACCTGGGCCTCGATGTCATCGCGGCGAACAATCCCTTCGACATGGGCCCCGATGGGGGCCTCTATGCGCTGTTGCCCGACGGGCGCGTGAAGAAGCTCTTCCCGCTGCCGCAACATGAAGCCGTCCCGGGCCTCATCGATACGCCGCTCGGCCAGCTTTGGCGCGGCGCCGTCGTCGAGCCCAATATCTCCGAGGACGGACGGCGCGTCTACTTCGGTTGGTTCCACGACCAGACTTGGAAGCGGAACAATGGAGGCTGGCTCAACCAAGAGCTCTCGTACAAGGGCTGCGACCTCTACAGCATCGACCTCACCGCGCTGATCGCGGACCCTGACGTCAAGCCCAAGAACTTGCCGATCAAGCGTCTGACGACAAAGCAGTACGACGGCTTCCACAAGGACAACGTGCGCCAGAGCCTCGCCTCGCGCATGGAATACGCGGTCAACCCGACCCTCGCCAATACGGCTGCTGAGCAGTGGGGCACGGTCAACATGCATCTCATCGAGATGCGGACACACGACGGGCTGAAGGCTGTATTTGTCTCCGACCGCGCGCGCCTCGGAAACTCGAACGCGCGCGCTGGGGTCGCGAACCACAACTTCAACCTGTACATCGCCGATATCCTGCCCGGCGGCGACTTGGGGCCGGCGCACCAATTCCAGTACTACACGACCACATCGGCGCTGAGCCCGGTGCCGCTGCGGGATGGCTTCACGTTCTCGTACCAGTCGTCCACGGAGAACTTCCGGCGCTGGGACCTGCAGGCCGTCACGTCGGCCGGTGTTTGGTCCCCGTTGCTCGGGCACGGCGCAGCGACGGAGCTCTACCACTTCGGCACGCTGGTGACCGAGGACGTGCCCGGCCAGGGGCTGCACGACAAGTTCATCGGGGTCCGGTACTACAACCTGAACAACGCCGGGATGGGGGTGTTGCACCTGCTGGACATGGACGACGCCGGGGTCAACGAGTACGCCTACTCGAACGAGGCGATCACGCCGCACCAGCTCACCCTGAAGCTCAGCCTCGGCGTGAACTCGAGCGACTTCCCGACGCCCTCGGTCATGGTGGGCAATGAGCGCCGTTACATCGGCAAGCTGACTACCCCGCGCGCGGGCCGCCTCGGCGGGGAGTACCTGGCGACGTACACGCCGACGAGCGCGAACCGCTGGATCTCGGATGATCGCGGGAAGTACGGCATGTTCGATGCACGCATCGTGTACCGACCGAACTTGGAGCCCTTCGAGCCGTTCCGCGACTACGACCCGGCGACCGAGGCGGGCCTCGCCCGCGTCGTGGACGACTCAGCGGGGCACTATCACTTGATGTGGCCGACGCCGGTGCTGTCGTGGGAGGAGCGGCACGGGACGCCCCGGCAGAGCTTCTCGCCGTCGATCATCGACCCCGCCTCGCAGGTGCAGCCGGGACAGCCGTTTGCGCAGGTCGGTACGTCGGCGATCTGGAACACGGACGTGCGGCCCTACGATTGCTGGCTCGGGACGGGCAGCTTGCCGTACTCGCAGCCCAACCTGTCGAACAACCAGGAGATCACGCTCGATCAGAACCACGACGGGCTCCGGTACGTGCAGGATCAGAACGACCTCTGCAAGTACCTGATGCCCAGCACCGTGCTCGCGATCCAGGTCAACTTGACGAGCAACCGGACCGATCCGAACTCGACCTTTGCGCCGGCTTATGAGACGGATTCGACCGCGCTGACCTTCGAGCGCGGTCAGAAGGAGGCCACGAAGATCCTCGGCGTGTACATGCCCTCGGTCGAGAACACGTCGGATCAGTCGTTCATCGCGCAGATCCCGGCGGATGTCCCCTTTGACTTCCACCTGCTGGATTCGCGCTATGGAATGAAGCTGGTGGACGTGCGGAGCTGGCACGGGCTGCAGCCGCGCGAGACGCGGACCAACTGCGGCGGGTGCCACCAGCACGAGGCCGGGACGGGGATCCCCTTCGCAGGGACCAACGCTTCGACCATGGCGCCGCTCGACATGACGGCGCTGACGAAGTTCCTCGCGTATGACCAGGACTGTCACCCGACGCTGCAATCGACGCCCGATCCGACGGTGGCGATTCCGGAGTGGCGCGCGGACATTTGGCCCGAGTTCGACGTCTACTGCGGGACGTGCCACAACAGCGCGGGGTCGACCGATGTCGCGGCGCTGCAGGCGCTCTCGTACACCGACGAGTTCACGGCCTATGACCGGATGCGGCGGCGCCGCTTCGCCGACACGGTCTTGGGCGCGCTCGGTAGCCCCGCATTCTGGGCGGCTTACGGCGAGCGCACGGACGGCCGTGACAACTCGCTCCCGCAGTACCAACCCAACTATGCCGCTGGCGAGTGGGGCTTCCGCTTCTCGCCCATTCACGCGACGAGCCCTGGCCTCTGTGCGCAGTCGAACCCCATCTGGGCCGACTGGGTGCATCGCTTTGGCCTGTGGATCGACAACCACATGCCGCGCGACACGGGGCTGTCGTCGATGGGGTACGCCGCGGACCGCTTCCACCCGACGGTGGACTTCGCCTACACCGGCGTCCCCGGCCAAATTCGCGTCGGGTATTGGGACGACGAGGGCATCGTCAGTGTCGAGGTCGCGGTGAACGGCGTCGTGACCGAGACGCGCGCGAGCCAGCCGAACGGTGACTTCCTGATGACAGACGCCGGTCTCACGGGCTCGGACTGGATCCGGGTCACGGCGACCGATGCTTCGGGCAACCGCCAGATCAAGGAGAAGTCGATCCGGCAGCTCATGAACGAGTGAGCGTCGGCCCGGGGGGGGGCTCGTTGGAGCTTCACCCCCGTGCAGCCCCGCTGCCCTGACCTCGCGGAGCGGGACTTCGGTCTGTGAGGTGCGCCAACCGCCTGTCGGGGCGTCGGCGATGCTGATTCGGCCCATTGCCGCAACATCCTCGATCAGATCCTCGTATCGCGACTCAACCGGCTCTTGGCGGTTCTTGGGCGCGTCCTTCATCGACTTGCGATGCGCGGCCACTTCCGCACCCAGGACCCAGAAGAGCGTGGCGGACGCGGCGGAGCCGAGCTTGGCTCTCTGTTGCCGGTTGATGGACTTGCTTGAATGACCTCTTCTGTGACCTCGTCGCACGGCCTTTGGCGTTAGCGGCGCGCCGATACGAAGTCCGCGTCGAAGCGCGCCCAGGGCGCGGCTGGGTCGACCATCGGGCCGAGCGGTAGTGAGAGCGCTGCTCCGTCGCGCACCACGTGCGCGGTGACGCGCCGCGCCTCGATCGCATTGATGAACGCATCCAGGTCGTCTTGGGCGCGCACCTCGACTTCGTCGAAGCGGACGAGCAGGTCGCCCGTCCTGAAGCCCGCCGCCGCGAGCGCGCCGGTCGTCCCATCGTCCAGCGGTGTGAGTTCGATACGGAACGCATTTGGATAGCGCGGGTGGTGGGTGATGGGCGGACTTGGCACCTCGACCTCGACCCAGTCGACTTCGCCACGGACGCGCAGCTCGTACTTACCCGCGAGCAACGACTCAAAGGTCACGCACAGATCGGCGCCGAGGTGCTCGTGGAGGAGTGTCTCCGGCGCGTCATCGTCAGCTTCGCGCCGGAGATAGGTGACGTCGCCCGCGGCCGCCTCCGGGACATGGACGGACAGCCCGTACCCGACGGGGAGGACGATCTTCACCTCGGCGCCGTCATGGGGGCAATCCTGGACGAAGTTCACAACAAGCGGGCGCGTCATAACTGGAACGTCCGCGCGGAACACGAACCGCCAGCGTCCGTCGATCCAGACCTCGTTCTCGCGGGATGCAAAGCGACGAAAGAACGTCCACCCACCCGACGCCCTGACGCTGCCGGCCCAGTCCGCGTGCGCTCTCTCGGTGCCAGCGACAGCGGCGCCGATCGCCGGGTCGGCGGCCTCGAGCAGCTGTGCCTCCACCTCGACGTTTGGCAGCTGCCAATGCCCGCCGGACTCCGCGAGGGCCAGCTTCGGGGCGCGCGCATGACGCCACGGCAGCATCACCTCGCGTGCCTCACTGGTGAGCGGCGCCGAGACCAGGGCGCCTCGACCGAAGTCGCCCTGCTGGACCACGCGCCCGACGAGGTGGACGTCTGCGCCAGTAGGCCAGGCGCCGGTCGCAGGGTCGTTCAGCTCGCTGCGGAGCAGCCAGCGCGCGCCGTCGTGGCGGTAGCCAGCGAGGTCGATCACGAGGTCGCCCTCCGGTCTCTGCGCGACGAGCTTGAGGTCCGCGACTTCAGGCTCGAGCGCGCCCTTCGCCCCATCGACGGTGGGCCTAACGACGACGTACGCCTCGCGCGGGACCTCGGGCTGCTCAATCCGCACGACCTGGTGACCCTGGTCGCTCTGCTCGCCCTGGTTGCCCGGCGCGACGTCGAATTCGACGGTCCGTGTCAGGCCAAGCTCCGCCCACTCTGCAGTGGCACGCCAACGACCTTTGTGTGCATAGGAGACCCGGCTGCCCGGCCACCACTCGACGGCCAGCCGCAGGTCACGTTGTCGGAGGCGGTCGAGGCACGGGCCGAACACTGGCGGGATGAACGCCAGCGGCTCTCGACCGCGCAGCGGTTCGATGCACTGCACCAGCAGCTTTGGCTCGATCTCCGGGCCGCCGCCTGGGGGGGGCTCGACCAAGACCTCGAAGGACGCCGAGACCTCGAGGTCGAAGCGAACCGTCGATTTTGCAGCCGACAGGTTGCGGACGCCGGACACATAGCGGCAGCCCGGACGCCGCAGCCCGGGCCAGGTCCCCGTCGGTTCAGCGACGACAAATGCCAAATCGCCTCGAGAACTCGGTCGCGCGACGACTGGGTCCAGCGGCGTCCACAGCGTCACCATCTCGGAGATGTCCTCGTCATGGAAGCTGTCGGATACGTAGTCGCTGCTCCACGACGAATGCACGATGAAGGCTCGCGCGGGCTGGGTACCGTCAGGGAGGCGCACGTCGACCAGAACGGGCCTCGCTGGCTCCGAGAAGAGCTCGACGCTCATGGAGCCGCTCCTACGCATGACAATGCGCGGCAACTGGAACAAACCTGCGCCGTATGGCGCCGCGAGCCACATACCGCGCGGGAGCCATCCGGAACGGGCGCACCCGTCATCGCCGACGGCGACGTCCACGACCTCCGCTGCTTCCTCTACCTCGAGGGGCACGAAACGGACGCGTCCCCGCCCCTCAAGCGGTTCACCGTCGCTGCCATACACGTCGGCGCGTATGTAGAGGTACGCTCGCTCCTCGATCTCGAGGTCCTTCGGGCGCGACGGCGCGTCCTCCCGCGCGCCGGCGGGGTCCGTCGCGCCGACCGCGTTCATCACCTCGGGCGGAGTGGAGTCGGGCGCGGCGGGGACGCTCGCGTCCTGGTCCGGCACGGCGGGGCGGCTGGTGTCCGCGAGCCGACACCCGACCACGGCGCCAGCCGCCGCGAGCCACAGCAAGAGCGCCGTCCAACGCGAGAACTCGCAGCAGCGAGGGTCAATGGTCACAGCTAGAAGCTAGCCTCCTAGCCACGTCGCCGCGACGGTGCGTCGCCCCATTTGGAAGGTGACCCGATTGGAAGGTGACCTGAAGCCCTGACCTGCGGTGCCCGGTACAAGTACGCCACCTGCCCGAGACGCGAGCGAAGCTCGCGCGCCGGGCAGGTGGCAGCATCGTTGAGGGGCCCTCTCCCGGACCCTGCCGTCGCTCAGGGCGCGAGCAGCTGCAGCAAGGCGAGCATCGGCGCCTTGTCGGCGATGCCCGCGAAGCCTTCGCTCTCGAGCTGCGCCAACGCGTTGGCGCCACCGATCGCTTCAGCTGTGCGCGCTAGGAGCGTCGTGTCACGGGTGTCGTTGTACGCATACGCCCACGTGGTCAGCGCGCTCCAGTGGTTGTAGTCGTCATCGGAGTACCCGTCCTCGGGCACGCTCGAGCAGAAGTCCGGAGACGCATCGTCGAAGAGGCGCGTGGCGACGATCCGGTACTGCGCGTTGTGCTGCGCGCTCCAGTAAGGCGGTGACGCAGCGGCATGGGCGCCAGCATTGACGACATGCGCGAGTTCATCCTGCAGTTGCTGGTTCACGCCCTCGAAGACACTGCGCCGGAGCCCGTGCACAGCATGCAACATGAAGGCGGCCTCGGTGGACTGCCGGCTCTGGTAGATCCCCTTGAACTGCTTCGTAATCTGCAGCGACGAGAGGTTGCCCGTGCAAGTGGAGACCGAGTCGCGCAGCGCCTGGGCCAACAAGGTGTACCAGGGGCGGTAGCGCGTCCGGAGCTCGTCCGTCCCGAGCGCGAACCACGCGAGGCTCGCCTGCAGGCCCCAGGCCTCACCGCGGCCCCAGTTGCCGCCCTTGCCGCCGTTGGTCTGCGCGGCCTGCATGCGCGCGAGGAGCCCAGCGCCCTGGACGTGGCCATAGTTCGAGTTGTAGTACTCGGACATGGTGATCCGGTACAGCTCGGAGTGCAGCTCGAGCGCGCGCTTGGCCTCGGCGTCGTTGGTCATCCACGCCAGGACGAGCCAGGCATTCAGGTACCGCGTCAGGTGCTGGAAATCGATCGGCTGGTACGCCCGTATGTCCTTCTCGTAGACAGGCACGCGGAACGTCTCGTACGCCCGCTGCGCCTGCGTCGCGTCGGCGATCTGGAACGCGAAGTAGGTGGAGTCCTTGGAGGGCGTCAGGTTGAAGTAGGTCGGGATCCAGGGACCATGGTTGCCAGTCGCCTGGACCATGTGCTCGAACTGGGTCGGCGCGCCGCTCGACTCATAGAGCGCGACCGGCTGACGGTCGTCGTAGCACTGGGCCTGGATCTCCATCAAGCGGATCCCAGCCTGCGAGCGGGCCCAGAAGATGTCCGTGCCCGGCCACTGCTCGACCTCGTTCCCGCCGGTCATGCCGCCATAGGGCACACCCCAGGGGTTGGCCCACCCGAGCGTCCCGCTCGCGAAGGGGTAGTTGCCTTGCGGGCTCTTCTGGCCGGTAGCAAGGAGCTGCTGGTACCCCGCGAGGCGGGCCGCAAGCTCTGAACGCAGGCCGCCGAGGTCCATATGGTCGAACCTCGGGAGGACGTTGCGTTGGGGCAGGTACGAGGGCGTATCGTTGTTCCACCATGACCAGCCCTCGACCGTCGCAGACACCATGACCGGCGCCGCGAAGCCGTAGTTGCGCCGCGCGAGCACCTGCCGACCGCGATCCACCGCGGCGCTCGACCGCGCGAGGACGTAGCGCCGCGACATCTGCGATTGCTGGGGCAAGATGTGCAGCTGGCCGTCCGGGAGGCTCGCAATCAAGGGGTGCACCGTCGTCTGAGCGGCCACGATCGGGGTCCCCTGATACGTGGTGTCATACGCCGCGATGACCTGCCAACCATTCGGCAGCTCAAGGTCCAGCCGGTCGAAGTAGAGGTCGCTTACGACGTCGTCGATGGACGTCGTGAAGTCGCGCCCGTCCATCCCGTTGTGGAGGTGGAGGTCCACCGCGACGAAGTCCTCATTGCTGTACGTCCTGAACGTCGCGTGGACTCCCATCATGTGCGGCAACTGGAGCCCGTTGAGGCTCCCAACCGGCGTCAGCACTTCGTGGGTCCGGACCTCGCGCAGATAGGACCCGTCACGCAGGAGTCTTGTGCCCGCCGCGTTCGTGCGAGGCTTGCGGTACAGGTCGGCGGCGTAGCGGTTCCCGTGCTGGTCGCGGGTGGCGAGCACAATGCTCCCGGGCGTCGCGAGCAGCGTCGACGCCTCGCTACCGGGTTGGTGTGCGACCTCCGCGTTGTCGTGGAGCACGACGTCGAAGAAGGCCTCGGTCCCAGGTGCGGCGCCCGCCGGGCGCGTGACTCGAGAGATGACCTCGACCACCGACGCGCCGTCCGTGTCCCTCGGGTACCGGGCGACCACCTCGACCTGGGTCGTCGACAACGCGCCACCATTGCGGATCGACAGCGGCATCGTTGTCATTTGCGAGCGGAACGTCCCTGGCGGGACCGGCAGTGTCGCCTGCAAGATGAATTGATCCATCTGCGGGAGCTCGACCGAGATCCGGGCGACCGGGGTCTGGGCGACCGCGCCCGTAGCCAGGAGCCCCGTCGCCAGGAGCCCCGTCGCCAGGAACCCCGTCGCCAGGAACCCAGTCGCCAGGAACCCCGTCGCGAGGCTGACACCAGCTCGCATGAGGCGACCAAGCGCGTTGCGTCGGACGGCAGCGCTGTCGCGCCGTCCTAGATGCTGGGCGTGGGGCTTCGTCAGCGTGAGAGTGTGGAGAGTCATATGTAGGGGGACCAGTGCGGGCCGAGAGCCGCGTCACCACCAGTGGCGAGATGGTGGTGGGGCGGGCAGAGGGCGCGCGAAGGCGGACGATGTCGACCTTCGAGAAGAACGAGAGAGCGAGAGAGCAGACACACTCAGGGACGTGAGCGTCGCATCAGCGGTTCGTCATGTCGCCTGGAAAGAATCTGGGACGTCGGGCTGGACACGATTCGGACCCTGGACCGGGACCCAGGGCGTATCGGGATGAGGCAGTTCGGCGCCCCCTCCTCGCTGCGTGCAGCGTGGAGGGGGCGCCGGGGCGAGCTCCCAAGGTCGTTATTGCTGGAACGCGGTCTGGGCCACCGAGAGCAGCATCGCCGAGAGGTGGAGCTTCTCCACGCCGAGGCCCTGGAGCTCGTGCTGCAGGTTCCCGGTCCCCTGGAGCGACTCAGTCGCGCGCTGCAGGAAGATCGGATCATGGGTCAGGGCGTACGCGTAGGCCCACGGCGTCATCGAGCTCTCGTTCTCGACGTGGTCGTTGTAGAACGCCGCCTGCGGCACCTGCGTACAGAAGTCTGCCACCGAGAGGTCCGCGTAGCCGACGCCCATCTGGCGCCGCTGGCCGCCGATCGAGGAGTCCCAGAACGGCGCCTGCACCGTCGAGTACGTCGCCGCGACGATCGTGTCCTCGAGGTCATGCTGGATCGCGACGTTCTGGCCCTCGAACACCGAGCGCCGCAGCGCCTCCAGCGAGTGGATCACGAACGCGAGCTCGAACGACTGCCGGGTCAGGTACTGCCCGTTCAGGTACTTCGTGATGCGCATCGCGGAGATGTTGCCCGTGCACGCTGACTGGCCGTCGCGGATCACTTCGGCGACCGAGCGCAGCCAGCCGTTGGTGCGGCGCCGATAGCTCACGTCGCCGAGCGCATACGCCGCCGCTGCCGTGTAGATGCCCCATGCCTCGCCGCGCCCATAGTCGACCCCGGTCCCCGGGTGCGCGGCGACGTGCAGCTGTCGCGCGAGGAGGCTCGTCGCCGAGACGTAGCCGTAGTTCCCGATGTAGGCGTCCGTGTGCGACAGGCGGAAGAGCTCTGCGGAGTGGCCGATCTGCTCCTTCGCGAGGCTGTCGTTGCCGAGCCACGCGAGGATCAAGAGCGAGTGCAGGTAGCGAATGTAGTGCTGACCGTCGATCGCCATGTAGGCGTCGAGGGCCTCCTTGTACGGCGCGACGCGGCCCGACGATACCGCCGCCGCGGCCTGGTGCATCGGAGCGCTGGCGTAGCCGAACGTGTCATTGCCCGAGGGGCGCATGTAGAACGGCTGAGGCTGCCACGGGCCGTGGTTGCCCGTCGGATGGACGAAGGTCTCGTAGGTGAGAGAGTGTCCGTCGCTGCCATAGAGCGCGACCGGTTGACGGTCGAGGTACATGCGCGCCTTGAGCTCGTAGTAGCGATAGCCCGCGCCCGAAGCCGCCCAGGCGACCTCCGTGCCTGCCGTCTGCATGATGTCGTCACCGCCGGTCATCCCGCTGTACGCGACGCCCCAGGGGTGCGACCAGCCCAAACCCTCGGACGGCACCGGGTAGGAGGATGCCGAACCCTGCGCGACTTGCGTGAGCCGCTCCTCGAGCTTGATCGCAAACTCGGCGCGCTGGTCCTCGATGGTCGTCATCTGGCTCAGGTCGGGCAGAATGTGCGCCTGGGGCAGGAAGCGCGCAGTCTCCGGGTTCCACCACGACCAGAGCGCCGCGCCGTTGTTGGACTCGCCGGCCTGGCAGAAGCCCATGTTCTGTCGCTCCAACAGCACTCGCGCGCGTTCCGCCGACGCCGCGTCGCGTGCGATCATGACCCGGCGCCAGAGCTGGCCCTGGCGGGGCATGTAGTGCAGCTTGCCGCCAGGCATCGGCGCGATGAGGTCGACCTGCTGGACCCCGCTGTTGGCCACCGGCTCGCCGGTGCAAGGGTTCGGCACGGCATGGATCACGCGCCAGCCCGCCGGGAGCCGCAGGCCCAGGTTCTCGAAGTGCAGCTCGTCGAGCAGGTCATCGTTGGGCGTGCTCGCATCGCGGCCGTCGAAGCCGTTGTGGAGGTGCAGGTCGAGCGCGAAGAAGTCCTCGCGGTCGAACGTCCGCACAAACGCCTGGACGCCCATAAGGTGCGGGAGCGTCGCCTGCGTTCCCGTCACAGGGGCGACGGGCAGCAGGGCGCCATCGGCGCGGTGCTCGCGAACGACCGCGCCGTGGCGGATCTTCTGATAACGCCCGCTCCGGTAGGTCGAGAGCACGTCGTACTCGTAGTCGTGGCCGTAGACGTCCTTCGAGCGCAGCACCAGCGCGCCAGGGGCGTTGAAGAGCTGCGCGACGGAGTCGGCGAGCTCAAACGGGTCCGGCGCGTGCGGCGAGTACACGACCTCGTACTCGATCGGCGTCCCAGGGGCCACGTCGGGCCGTCGAACGTGCGCCAGCAGCTCGACGACAGCCGCGCCTTGGTGGCTGTCCGGGTAGCGAGTGACGATCTCGACCTGGCTCGGCGCCGCGGTGCGATCACTCGACGATAGGACGGAGAGCGGCACAAGGACGTCCCCGTCCGAGTAGGTCCCTGGCGGCACAGGCAGCGTCGCTTGGAGGACGAAGCTCTCCGTCGCCGGCGCGAGCAGCGAGACCTTCGCCACCATCGGCCCATCGGTCTCGTAGGAGTAGGCCGGCGCCCCGCCTCCGTCGACCGACGCGCTGCCCTGGAGCGTGCCTTCGTTGCATCCGGCAGTGAGGAGCAGGAGGCTCGATCCGAGCGCCATCCGCGCGCTCCGGTACGTTCCCTCCGTGCTCCTGCGGTGCCCCGACCAGGTGGTTCTGTGATCTCGAGCGTCGCCCCCGACGTACGGATCCTCGTTCCCTTGGTTCATCGCTTTCCCTTTCCTTGACCCATCGCGGACGCTCAGCCGGGGAGACTCCCCGGGGCCGCGCTTCCCGACGGGTGAGCATCGGAAGGGCTAGCGCGTGGGCTGGAGGTGAAATGCGGCTTCCTTGTTTTGGCGCTGTGCTTGCCCGAAATGGGCCCACCAATGCCGCGGCGCGCCGCGCGGGTGCGCGGCGCGCCGTTGGCGCCAAGGGCCGTCTCAGCCCGGGTACCGTCCAGCCCTCAGAGCTTCACGTACTCGAACTCGATCGGCTGGCTGTTGATGCCGCGCAGCGGCGGCGAGATCCAATCCGCGAACTTGCCCGGGGCCGTCACGGGCCGCATGAGGCTCTTCACGTAGGTCGCGTCTGCCTCGCTCGGCAGCCACTCGTGCTTGCGCCGCTCATACTCCGAGCGCTCCATCGGCGCGCCCGTCTCGGGGTGGAACGCGCCGCCGGCGAACTCACCGACGGTCCGGTTGAAGCGCTTGTTCGGGTACGTGAACCGGAACGGATTTCCGGCCTTCTCGCACTCGCGGTTCCAGTACGCGACACCCTTCTGGTTCTCCGCGATGTATTCATCGCGCAGCACCTCGTTCATCGCATTGCGCAGCGGTACGTCCTCGTGGACGAGGCGGCCGTCGATGACGCGCTCGACGCCGTAGCTCTGGTCGAGCGCGGTGTGCTCCTCGTACTTCTCCTCGTACGCGCGCCCCTTGAGGCCCGCGCCGAAGAAGTTCGCCGAGTTGCTCGACACTTCGGCGCCGAAGAGATCGAGCGAGCTCGACGCCCAGTAGTTCACGTACTTCTGGATGATCTCCAGCGGGATCGCGCCGTGCTCCTTGACGTCTGCGTCCGGGAACTCGTTCATCACGTCGCACGTGCGCTTGATCACACGCGCGATCCCGGTCTGGCCCACGAACATGTGGTGCGCTTCTTCGGTCAGCATGAAGCGCGTCGAGCGCGCGAGCGGCTCGAAGCCCGACTCGGCGAGCGACAAGAGCTGGTACTTGCCGTCACGGTCCGTGAACATCGTGAAGCAGAAGAAGCTCAGCCAGTCGTGGCAGGGCTCGTTGAACGTCGTCAGGATCCGCGGGTGGTCCGCGTTGCCGGAGCGGCGCTGCAGCAGCTCGTCGGCCTCTTCGCGGCCGTCCTTGCCGAAGTAGGAGTGCAGCAAGTAGACCATCGCCCAGAGGTGGCGGCCCTCCTCGACGTTGACCTGGAACAGGTTGCGCAGGTCGTACAGCGACGGCGCGGTCAGGCCCAAGAGGCGCTGCTGCTCGACCGACGCGGGCTCCGTGTCGCCCTGCGTCACGATCAGGCGCCGCAGCCAGTTGCGGTACTCGCCGGGCACCTGCTGCCACACCGGCTGGCCGAGGTGGTCGCCGAAGCCGATCTTGCCGCCGGGCTCAGTGGGGGTGAGGAAGATGCCCCAGCGGTAGTCGGGCATCTTCACGTAGTCGAAGTGCGCCCAGCCATCGCGCTCGACGGAGACCGCCGTGCGCAGGTAGACGTCGTTCTCGTTGAAGTCCGTCGGCCCGGTGCTGCGCCACCAGTCGATGTAGTCGGGTTGCCACTGCTCGAGCGCGCGCTGGAGGCGCTTGTCCGAGCGCAGGTCCACGTTGTTCGGGATCTTCTGGCTGTAGTCGATGCCTGACATGGTTCTCGTTCCTCGAAGGTGGTGATCGGTGTGCGGACGGGGTCAGGTTCGCTCGATCGCGAACTCCGGACGCGTAGGTGTGCCGTAGCAAACGAGCGCGCCCTTCGGGCCGGCTGCGTTCGGGCGTTGGAAGATCCAGTTCTGCCACGCCGTGAGGCGGCCGAAGATCTTCGTCTCCATGGTCTCAGGACCAGCGAACCGCAGGTTCGCCTCCATCCCCGTGAGCGCGTCGGGGGAGAAGCTCGCGCGCTCCTCGAGCGCCAGGCGCACCTCGTCGTCCCAGTCGATCTCGTCGGGCGCGAACGTCGCGAGGCCGAGCTCGTTCGCCTCGGCGGCCGGGATCTGGCGCATCTCCGCGAGGATCGTCGCGACCTGGTCGGGCGCGCCGAGGAAGCGCGTCTCGAGGCGCGAGATGCCGTTCGACATCGGGAACATGCCTGCGTTCGCGGCCGTCACGCCGACCTCGATGTCGTGGCCCGGGTCGTCGAGCAGATAGGTGCGGTCGCCTGCGAGCGCGAGCTCGAGGAAGGTGCCCGTGAACGCGGTGCCATCGTCGATGATCGCATAGAAGCTCTTCGCGGTCAGGTCGACGCGCTTGAGCGTGCGCTTGACGAAGTGCTTGACCTCGTTGACAAACCAGTCGCCGTTGCCGGCGACGAGGTCGTCGGTCGCGCGCACGGTCGCCGCGCTGCCGACCGCGCGGACGAGCACGAGCGCCAGGTCGCGCAGGTCGAAGCGCAGGTGGAGCAGCGCGTCTTCGAGCTCGCGGAAGGCCTGGAAGTACCACCAAGCGGCGCCCTCGGCGAGCGCGGCTTCGGTCGTCGTGGGGCACGTCTCGGGCGCCGTCAAGGTCAAGCGCGCGACGCGCTCCGCCGCGTCCCACGTCAGCTCGACGTAGCGGTACTTGAGGCTGCTCTCCGTGCGCTCGAACTGCACCTCCGGCAGCGCGATGCCCCGCGCGTCGCGCCGCGGCAGCGAGTCGGCGAGCGCGCGCGCCTCTTCCGCGACGGTCTCGTCCCACTTCGACAGTGGCGCGATGCGGTCGACGAGGTCCCACTCGACCGCGCGCTTGCCCTTGATGCCTTCGGCGATCGCGCTGAACACGTCGCAGCGGTCGCGGCGCACCCTGCGCTTGTCGGTGATGCGTGTCAGGCCGCCCGTGCCAGGCAGCACGCCGAGCAGCGGCACTTCGGGGAACGACACGGCGCTGTTGCGGTCATCTACCAGAAGGATGCGGTCCGCGGCGAGGGCGAGCTCGTAGCCGCCGCCGGACGCGGTGCCGTTCAACGCGGCGAGGAAGCGCTTGTTCGAGTGCTGCGACGCGTCCTCGATGCCGAGCCGCGTCTCGTTGGTGTACTTGCAGAAGTTCACCTTGAAGGAGTGCGTGCTCGAGCGGAGCATCATGATGTTCGCGCCCGCGCAGAAGACGCGGTCGAGGCTCCCCGTGAGCACCACCGCGCGCACCTCGGGGTGCTCGAAGCGCAGGCGCTGGATCGCATCAGCGAGCTCGATGTCGACGCCGAGGTCGTAGCTGTTCAGCTTCAGCTCGTATCCCGGGCGCAGCCCGCCGTCCGGATCGACGGCCATACGCAGGGTGGCGATGTCGCCCTCGACCCCGAGCTGCCAGTGGCGGTAGCGCTGCGGGTTCGTCTGGAAGTTCGTCAGCGCGTCGGGCGCGGTGTCGAGGTGGGGCGCGTCGGCCGCGGGGGCGGTGCTGGACATGGGCAGTGGTCGGGGCCTGGTGAGGGGCTTCGAGGTCCGGAAGGGACAATGTGGGCATTATAATGCTCGCATTGGCTCCGGCAGCGCAGTATAGTGCACATGTGGTGTCCGAGCAAGCCCAATCCAGCCCCGAGCCCGCGTCGCGCGGCGCAGCGCCACTTCGGCTCGAGCCCGCCGGCGCCGAGCCGGCGGCGCTCGACCCGACCGGCCCTGGGCACGGCCCCGCCGACCTTGGGCACGGCCCCGCCGACCACGGGCACGGCCCCGCCGACCATGGGGCAGCGCTCCTGGTCGAGCTGGGGCAGCGCCTGCGGCGGGCGCGCGAGGCGGCCGGGCTCTCCGTCGCGGAGCTCGCGCGTCGCGCGGACGTCTCGCGGCGCTACGTGACGCAGGCCGAGGCCGGCCAGGCCAACCTGACCGTCTTGAAGCTGGCGGACCTGGCGCTGCCCCTCGGCGTGACCTTGGCCCACCTGTGCGACCTGCCGCTGGCGAAGCGCGGCGAGCGCGTCGCCCTGATCGGACTCCGCGGCGCCGGCAAGACCACGGTGGGGCGCCTCCTCGCCCGCCAGTTGGAGGCGCGCTTCGTCGAGCTCGACGAGCGCGTCGAGGCGCGCGCGGGCCTCTCGCTCGCCGAGATCTTCGATCTGCACGGCGTCGAAGCGTATCGCCGCCACGAGCGTGAAGCCCTCGAGGAGGTCCTCGCGGAGGGCCAGCGGCTCGTGATCGCCACGGGCGGCTCGCTCGTCACGCACGAGGGCACCTTCAGCCGCCTGCGCGCCGTCTGCCACACGGTGTGGCTCCGCGCGCGGCCCGAGGAGCACCTCGCGCGGGTCCAGGGCCAGGGCGACCCGCGCCCGATGGCGGGCCGGCCCCGCGCGCTCGAAGAGCTGCGCGAGATCCTCGCGCGGCGCGAGCCCCGCTACGCGCTCGCAGACCTCGCGCTCGACACGGACGGGGTGACGCCGGCGGCGCTCTCGGCTGCGATCGCGGCGCGGATCACGGCTTGACGGCTGGCTGCGCCGCGGCGGCCTTGGCCGCAGGCTTCGGCGCGGGCTTGGGCATCGCGGGCACCATGAAGACAAACGCCCCGAGCTCCCGCTCTTCGTCATCCAGCGCGCGGGCCTCTGCCCCCGAGAGCGTGCTGACGACCGCGACGGAGAGGCCCGGCTTGCGCGCGAGCAGGCGCTCGACGGTGCCGAGGCCGTAGTCGCTGTGGAACTTGCCGCACCAGTGCACCACCTGGGGGGCGTCTGCGCCGCGCTCGTCGAGGTACCGCGCGATGCTCTCCGCCATCGTGTCATCCTTGACCGCCTGCGCAGCATAGATCTGTTGGAGGCGCGGCCCAGCGTGGCTCGGGTCCTGGCCCATGACCCGCACGAAGCGCTCGTAGTACTCGCCCGCGGGCGCCGCGTCGACGTCGATCGCGGCCCACGGGTCGCCCTTGGCGGCGGCGACGCCCTGCTTCGCGACGCTGGCAGCGATCGGCCGGTAGACGTTGGCCGCGATTACGTCGAGGCCCTCGGCCTTCGCCAGCTCGATCGCCGGGCGGTAGTGCTCGGCATAGTTGCCCCAGGGCCGGCTGCCTGCGAGGAAGAAGGCCTCATCGACCGCGCCGGCGAGGTAGAGGTCGAGCCGGCTCTGGCCGTCGCGCTCGAACATCTCCATCGAGATCGCGACCTCGCCCCGCCGCTCGAGCAGCGCCTCGGTGAGCGCGAGCTGCAGGGCGTGCGCCGCATCGTTGTCGTGCTCTTCGCCGAGGAAGACGACGTCCGCCTGCGCGAGCTCGTCCGCGGCCTCGGCGACGCTGACCGTGCGGCCATCCGAGGTCCGCACGATGCGCCCGTCCTGTGGGGAGAGGGTCGCGCACGAGGACGCGAGGGCCGCGATGGCCGCGGACACGAGGATGAGGGTGTTGGCGCGGCGGGGGCGCGCGAGGTTGGCTTCCAGCATGTGCGCAGCGTAGCGCGCCGCCGGGGCCGGTGCGGGGCGCGCGGCTGCCGGGCCGCGCCGAGAGGGCTGCGAGCGGGCTACGGACTCTTTGCCAACCGCGTACGACGGTCGGCCCATGCCGCTGCGCGGCGCAGCGGGCTGCAATGCTGACATGATCCCCAAGCCCCGCCGGTCGCCGCTCGCCATCCTCCCTCTGACCGCAGCCGCTGCATGGTCGGCGTTGGCGGTGGCCGCCTCCGTGGGCGACGCGCTCGCCGCGGGCGGTCTCCGCGCAGGGAGCGCCGCGCAAGAGCCGGACCTCGTCGCCGGGCTCGAGGCCCGCATCGAGCGCGCGGTGAGCGCGCCCGAGGCGCCGTGCGTCGGCCTCGAGGTGCTCATTTGGGTCGGAGGAGAGCCGCTCGTCCATGTGGCGCGGGGCGTGTCGCTCACGGGCGCGCCACGCGCGGAGGGGGACACGTGGCGCGCGCCCGCCCTAGCTCGCGCGCTCACCTCCGTCGCGACGCTGCGGCTCATCGGGACCCGCATGGTCCCCGTCGCGGCAGGGGTCCCGCCGACGGCGGCCGCCGGGGCCGCGGGCGGCGCCGCTGCGATCGAGGCGAGCGGCCCAGCCGCTGCGGTCGAGGTGCGGCTCGACGCGCCTATCGGCACCTACCTCACCGATGCGCAGTTCGGCGCGGACACCGTGACGGTGCGCGCGCTCTTGGGCGGGACGTCGGGCGTGGCTCCCTATGGCGATGTCCTGACCCGCGAGCAACGCGCGGGCGCGGGCGTGCCGGAGCTGTTCGACGTCGTGGTCGCGCACGGCCTCGTCGCGCCGCCGGGGCACTGCTTCGATCCGAACGAGTCCGAGGAGCTGCTCCTCGGTGCGCTGGTCGAGGCCGCGACCGGCGCGTCGCTGGCAGACGCGTTCGGCGGCCTGTGCGAGGCCGCGAGCTTGGGCGGCACCCATGTTGCGGACGACGGCGATTGCCCCGCGCGCGGGCCCGCGTCCCCGTCGATGGAGATCGACTTCAGCCGTCGCCCTGTCGCAGGGCTGTACCCCTTGGTGAGGATCGGCTGTGCACGACGGTGCCGGACCTGGCGCGCCTCGTGCGCGCGCTCGCGGACCGCGAGCTGCTCGGCGAGGCGCTCTTGACCGAGCTGTTGAGCCCGACCGACCTCGACCACGGCGGCGACAGCGGCTTCGGCCTCGGGGTCGACCTCGTGCGCCTAGGGGACTTCGCGGGGGTCACCGTGGGCGGCGGCGGCCCCGGCGGCGCGCTGCACATCGTGCGGTACCCCGAGGCAGACCTGACGCTCGTGCTCGCCGCGACCGCCGCGGACGCGCCCCTCGCGGACCTCGGGCGTGCCCTGGCGCGGCGGGTCCTCGGCCTCGCGCCGCCAGGCGTGCAGGACCTGCCGCTCGACGCCGAAGAGGCGCTGCGCTTCGCGGGTGGCTATCAGCTCGGGTGCGATCGGCTGGTCGTCGGCATGGGCGCCGCGGGGCGCATGACCCTCTCCATCATCGAGCGGGACCTGCGGCAGCTCTTGTATCAGGGCGACGGGCGCTTCGTGGCCGCGGACGACGACGAGTGTGTGTACCAGTTCGTGTTCCGTGACGGTGACGAGCGGGCGAGCGCCCTGGTCCTGATGGAGCACGGGCAGCGGACCGAGGCCGTGCGACTGGAGTGACGCGCAGCGGCCACCCGGCGCGCGATGGGGTACAACGGGCGCTATGCTCCTGTGCCTCGCTATGACGCTCGCGCTCGGCGCGACGACCCCGACGACGCTGCCGTACGCGACTTCGAGCGCGGGCGTGACCCCGAGCGTCGCCCCGTCGTGCGCGCTCCAAGGCTCGGACTCCGCGCCCCTCGCGGCAGGGCGGCGCGCGCTCGAGGCCGGCGCGCTCGACGAGGCGCGCGCGCACTTCCGCGTCGCGCTCGACAGCGGGACGCAGACCGTCGAGGCGTTCGACGGGCTCATGGCGGTCGCCGTGGCGCAGAAGGACGACGACGCGCTGCTGGCGTACGCGCATGACCGCGCGCTCGCGGCCGCGGCCGCCAACGGCGCGGTGCCCGACGCGCCGCGCGGCCTCGCGCCGACGGGGCCGGCCGCGCGCTGGCCGGCGGAGCTCGCAAAGCTGCGCGCAGCCGCCGCGGCGGAGCTCGTGGGCGAGGCGTCCAAGCGGACGCGGGGCGCCGCGCGGGAGCCCGAGGCGCTGCTGGTCGCCGCGTGGCTCCGGCGCCTCGCGCTCGAGCTCGTGCAGCCGATGCCGAACGTGCTCGCAGCGCTCCAGGACGGCCTCGACCCGACCGTGCACGCCGTCGACGGCGGGCACGTGGCCGTCTTGAAGGCGCTCGAGCGGGTGATGACGAGCGCGAGCTCCAACGGCCGCAACGGTGAGGCGGTCCGCGCGGCGCGCATCTTGCACGGCCTCGGGGCACAGGCGGACTTCGCGCACTTGGAGGGGCCGCGGCCCGGCGGCATGGCACGCTGGCGCGCTGCGGGCGCTGAGATGCTCGCGCGCGCGCGCGAGCGCCTCGACGCGGAGCACCCCGACCCGTGGACCGTCGACGAGCTCGAGTGGCTCTCGAGCGAGGAAGGCGAAGCGTTCACGCGCGCCCACGCGAGCTTCGCGCTGCCCGGCGTCGCGGTCTCGCCGCGCGGCTGGTATCGCATCGAGTCGGACTGCGGGTACGAGACGCTGCTCGGCGTCGCGTCCACCGTCGAGGACCATCACCGGCGCCTCGTGGCCCACTTTGGCAGCGACCCCTTCATCGCCGACGCGGGCACCGAGCGCGAGCGCGTCCTCCGCCAGGGCCTCGTGCGCATCGTGCCGGGCGCCGACGGGCTCGAAGCAGAGGGCGCGCCGTACTTCTGGGTCGGCGGCTTCCAGGCCGGCGACGTGACGGTCTTGCGCTTCGCGGTCGGCAACATCGAGGGCCTCGGCCACGGCCTCACGCACGAGCTGACGCACCGCTTCGACGGCGCGTTGAACCCGGGGATCCCTGCGTGGCTCGCCGAGGGCAAGGCCGTCTGGACGGGCGCCGCCTACGCACATTCGAGCGAGCGCTCGTTCGTGTCGAACCACGCCTCCTTCGGCACGCTGAGCCGCGTGCGGAACGATGGCTACGGCGGCGTTGGGAAGCTGCGCGCGCTGGTCGGCGGCGAGCCCGAGGACTACCGCGAGAACTACTCGGCGGGCTACGCGCTCTACGTGTACCTCTCGACGTGGCCCCTGCACGGCGAGCGGCCGCTCTTCCGCGCGCGGCTCGCCGCGTTCGAACAAGCCGGCGGCGCAAAGGTCGGCGACGGGCTCCGGGCGAAGTTCGTGGCGCACTTCTGCGACGGCAAGGAGGGGCGCCCCGCGACCCTCGAGGCCTTTGCCGAGGGCTTCGGCGCCTTCCTCGCGGGCTTCTACTGGAAGGAGCCCGCGGAGTGGCGTGGCCGCTACACGGAGGACCTCCCGAAGGCGCCCGCGTCGTCGTGGGTGTACGACGATCCGACTTGGGTCTGGTCGTGGCAGCGCGCCGAGCCGAGCTTCGGGCAAGACCAGGCGCGCCTCGCCGGCGAGCTCCTGCTGGACGTCGGCCGCCGCGAGGACGCGGCCGCCGCGCTCGTTTGGGCGCGCAGCCAAGACGGCTTCGTGCCGCGCACGCACGGCCTCCTCTCGCGCGCGCTCGAGGGCGGGAAGCGGGGCGCTGACGCGCTTTGGGTGTTGGGTGCGGAGCTCGCTTTCCCGAACGCAAGGGCCAAAGACGCAGCGCCGATGTCCTCTGGCTTGCGCGCGACGCGAGCGCTGCTCGACGGCTACGCGGCTGCGATCGCGGCGACGGAGGGGCCGCGTGCGCGGACGCTGCTGGTCTGCGAGCACGACCGCCTCGCTCGCTGGCTTGGGATGCCGGAGCTCGGCCCGGCCGGGTCGGGCGCCGCTGCCGCGGCCCCTCTGCCCGCCCCCGACGGCACGTCGCCGGCCTCGGCCCAGGCTCCGGCTTCGGCCGCGGCCCCTGTCCCGGTGGACGAGCGCGCGCCGCAGCGCTTGGCGGCGTGGGAGGACGCGCGGCTGACGGGCTACGACCAAGGGCGCCCGAAGCGCGCCTTCGCGCCGCTCGGCGACGACCTGTTGCTCGGCCGCACGAGCGATCGGAGCGGGACGGGCCGCATCGACCGCAGCGGCGGCCAGATGGCGTTTGCGCTCGCGGAGCCGTGGCTCCTCCCGGGCGCCTATCGCGTGCGCACACGCGTGCGCTTCACGACGGGCTACAACGAGCTCGAGGTCGTGCTCGGGTACACGCGCCGCGACCGCAACGTCCGCTTCCGTGTCACCGCCGGCGACTACCAGTACGCGATCGGCGAGGAGGACGCAGAGCCCGAGTTCGAAGAGGTCAGCTTTGGCTTCACGGGCCTGCGCGAGCGCGACGCGGGGCTGCAAGGGGCGGCGACGCGGGGGGTCCACCAGATGGGCCGCTCGAAGACGGTGGTGGAGGTGGAGCTGCTCGTCGACGGCGCGAGCGTGACCGCGTACCTCGACGGCGAGGAGGTCGCGAGCTACCACACGATCGACGGCGGGCCCATCGAGGGGCGCATCGGGTTTGCGATCCGGCACGGCGCGGTGCGCCTCGAGCGACCGACGGTCCAGCGGCTCGACCGTGGTGACCTCGCGCAGCGTCCGCTGCGCTCGCCGCGCGCACTCGACCTCGCGACCGGCATCGGTCCGCGCTTCGACGGCCTCGTGAACCTGCCCGTGCGCGGCCTCGCGCCGAGCACGACCGGCCGCATCGTGATGTGGTACCCCGGCGACGAGGACCTCGCGCGCCCCGAGCAGTTGGGGGACAAGGTGGCGCGCGCTGCGACACGCCTCTCCGAGCGCGCGCGCGCGGGGGGCATCGTGCAACCCTTGACGATCGCGGCGCCGCGCGGCATCGGCCCGGAGCGGCTCGGCGCACTGCGGTTGCACGCGGCGTCCCTCGATCCGCCGGTCGAGGTCGTGACCCATGACCTGGGCGCCGCAGCCGTCGGCGAGGCGCTGGACCAAGCCAAGCGCTGGCTCTTCTTCGTCGACGCGTCCAACGTCGTGCGCGTCACGTTGCCGTGGGTGGACGGCGCCGCGCTGCGCGAGCAGTCGCTCGTCCACTGGTTGACCGTCTTCCGCGACAACGGCGCCCCGCCGCGCGATCTCCCCCCCGTCGAGCGCCGCGGCGGGGACGAGGAGTGAAGGATTGCGGGACCCGGAGGTGGAGGACGATCAGCTCGCGGTTGCGAGCCGGCGACCGATCGAGCTTGGGTGAGTTGGTTCAAGTGCGTGTGATGCTGAAGTCGATGCTCCGGCATCCCCAGTCCTGCGTCGCCCCGTCGGCGTTGTGTGCCCAAAACTCCCCCGATGAACCTCAAGCTCAGCGTCCTTTCCGCTCTCGTGGTCGCCGCCATCGGCGTTGCAGCCCTCCGCTGGCCGTCAGGCCCTGTCAACGCCAACGAGACAAAATCGGGGCACCCTGTTCTGGCGGAGGATGTCCTGGACATCCTCCGAGCGGGGAATGAGCGCTACGTTTCGGGCCAGGCAGAGCACCGCAACTCGAGTCCGCGGCGGGTCGCTGAGACGGCCGCCGGCCAGGTGCCGTTTGTCACGGTGCTGTCTTGCTCGGACTCGCGTGTGCCGGTCGAGAATGTCTTCGATCGAGGCATCGGCGACGTCTTTGTCGTACGCGTCGCGGGCAACGTCTCGACGCCGGGTACCGCCGGATCGGTCGAGTACGGCGTCGCGCACCTGAACACCCCCGTCCTCGTCGTGATGGGGCATACGTCGTGTGGTGCCGTGACCGCGGCCGCGTCGGGCGCTGAGATCAAGGGGCCGATCGATTCGTTGCTGGCGCCGATCCGCCCCAGCGTCGTGGAAGCCCAGCGCAAGGACCCGCGCGCAGAGGGTGCCTCGCTCGTGAACCTGGCCGTGCGCGGCAATGTCCTCACGACCATTGCTGCGCTGCTCGAAGCGAGCCCCGAGACGCGCGCGCGTGTCGTCGACGGTCGGTGCACGGTCGTGGGGGCGGTCTATGACCTCGCGACGGGTCGCGTCGAATGGCTCGGAGAGCCCCCTGCCATCGCTGCGCTGCGCGTCAGCGGGCAGGTAGGTGGCCCCGATGCGCCCCAAACCTCCTTCGACGCTACGGAGGCCAGGGTTCGCGGTCGCCGCACGACAGACCGGACGGTAGGCACTCAGTCCAAGCGCGGGCACTGAGGGCACGGAGGGGGCGCGCTGGCGCGGCCCTCACACCCAAGCCGGGCACTTGCTTGGGCCGCGCGCCCTCAGGTGTCGTTCGTCGGCAGGACCTCACGCGCGACCCGTCAGCGCGCGAGCGCGCGTTCGAGCTGGGCCAAGAGCGCGACGATCCCCGCTTGGTTCTCGGGCGTCTGACGGACGACCAGGAGGTCGCCGAGGCGCACGAACCCGACGCTCGCGTACATGTCCCAGCTCTCCGGGTCGACGGTGTCGCGCATGAACTCCTCGATCCCGCTGAAGCGTTCACTCCTGCGCTCCTCGTCGAGCCCCGACAGGAGGGGGCCGATGGGGTGCAGGTGCACTTCGAAGGCGGGCTCGCGCTGGATCTCGATGCCGCCCGCCCTGGGTGTGAAGTACAGGTGGAGCGGGGCGAGGCACGCGCGGAGCGCGTCGGCGACGGAGAGCTCGACGAAGTCGACGTTGATCGGGCCCTCGTTGGCGTACTCCTCGATCGGGATCTCGGGGTCGATGATCGCGACGCCGTGCTGGGTCGCGATGGACTCGATCAGCTCCGCGACATCGGCCGACCTCGCTTGGAGCGAGAGCTTCGTCGCGAGCTTCTGCTCGAGCATCGGGCGCCACGGCTCGTCGCGGGGCGCGGGGGTCAGCTGCCGGCTCGCGAGGCGCTCGAGCAGAGCGTGGATCTGGTTGTGGACGGCGGGGGTCTGGCGAATGCACAGGAGGCCCTCCCATTCGGAGATCGAGGTGCCCTCCATGTCGAACGCGTACGCGTCGTCGATCCCGAAGTTCAGGATGACATCGACGAGCTGGTCCATACCGACGTCGTCCTGGCCGAAGGGCGCTCGGAGCGCTTCGAGCAGCGGGCCAACTTTGTAGAGGCGCAGCTCGACGGAGCGCGCGAACTCGTACGGTCGATCGACGCGCACCACGCCGCCGTCCGCGAGGTCGTAAATGAGGCCCTCGCCGTACTCACACAGCACCTGCAGGACCTCCCGCGCGGTGACGTCCTGGACCCTCAGCGTCGTCCAATACTCAGCCTCGTTCTCGATGACGCTCTCGCCGAGCGCGACCTCGAACTGGCCCAGCTTGGCCAGCTGGCGCAGGGCGTCGGGCAGCGCGAGCTCTTCGAAGTCGACCTGCGCGAGGCGCGCATCGAGGCGCGCCTCGAGCGCCGTGCGCCACGCAGGCGGCGGCGCGGGCAGCTCGACCTGGACGCGCTCGGTCGCGACCTCTGCGGCCGCGGCGCTCCCTGTCGCCGCGCGCTGCGCCAGGGCCTTGTTGGGGCCCGTCGAGCGTGGCTCGAGCCTAGGGGATGTCGGTGCAGCGGCGACGAGGCCGAGCCAGCCGAGCCCGGCGATGGCGCTCGTGCCGACGACGCGTACAAAGAGTGATTGGCGGCGGGGTTCAAGGATCATATGGACTCTCCGGGTGAGACCGCGCGGGTGCGGTGCCATGGCGATGGCGCCCCCAAAGGGGACACTCTCTGGGACACTTCTTGGCGCGCCCAAGTGCGCCTCGGCGAGGCGCACGAGGACACGCGCATAACGGACACGGCTGGGGGTGTTCGGGGGGTCGTCGGCGCCCGCGAGGGCGGCGAGCGCGTCCGCGTCGCGCGTCTCTTCGAGCGCGTCGGTGACGCGTGCCAGCGCGAGGCGCGCCAACGGGTGGAACCACCACACGGCGCGCAAGAGCGCGATCAGCGGCACCAGCGCGAGGTCACCGCGCCGGACGTGGCAGCACTCGTGCGCCAGGACGCAGCGCAGCTCGGCGTCGTTCAGGGGGAGCTCGGCGAGCTGGGTCGGCACGAGCACCGTGGGGCGGCGCCAGCCGTGGACCGCCGGTGAGGCCAAGGCGTCGGTGATGAGGAGGCGCGGCGCGCGCGCGAGGCCGACGCGCTGCGCGATCTCGTGCAGGAGGTCATGCTGCTCGCGCGGGGCCTCGGACGCCAGCTTCAACGACGCGCGCAGGCGACGCTCGGCCAGGAGCAAGCGCCCGACGGAGACCAGGACGCCAGCGAGCCAGAGCCAGCCGAACCCGACCAGCGCGAGCTGCGTGAGCGGGCGTTGCCACGCTGGGACGCGCGCGTCGGGCCCGTGCTCGCGCGGCACCGCTTGGCTGGGCGCTGCTAGGAGCTCCGGCGCCCGGGCTTGAAGCGCTGCGGTCGTCGAGGGCTCGCTCCCGGCCGCGCGGGCGCGACTTGCTCGCGCGCCGGCGTCCGCGTCGGTGGCCTTGCGCGCGCGACCCGCGGCAGCCTCGCCCAGCAGGGTCGGCGCTGCCACGAGCGCCGCGCGGCGCGCGCGGTCCGTCACCTCCGCTTGCGTCGAAGGCAGCCGCGCGAGCCCCGCAGTGGGGGGCGCGAACCCGCGCGGGACCTCCGGCAGCGCAGGCAGCGCGAGCCGCGCTACGACGACGAGCCACAGCCCGAGGCGCAGCCGCGGGGAGAGCGCGCGCCCCAACACCCTCTCAAGGAGCCAAGCCAGCGCGACGAGGCCCGCGACGTGCAGCGAGACCTCGCCGAGCGCGTGTGTGAAAGCGACGCTCATCGCTGGCCTCCCTCGATGCGATCGAGCAGCGCGCGCAGCGCGTCGATCTCCTCGCGTTGCAACCGGCTCTCCTTCAGGAAGAACGTCAGGAGCGGGCTCTCCGCGTCGCGCCCAGCGCGCCGCAGGAGGTCCTTACCTGCTGCGCGCACACACGCGCGCTTCGTGACGGCGGGTCGGTAGAGGAAGCGCTTGCCCTCGGCGATGTGCTTGAGCGCGCCCTTGCGCGAGAGGCGGGTCAGCAGGGTCTTGACGGTGCCGAGGGACCATTCGCGCCGGGCAGCGAGGTCCTCGTGGACGTCCTGGGCCGTCATTGGGCTCTTGCGCCAGAGGACGTCCATGACGTCCCACTCTGCGTCGGTGATGGGAGGGGGCTCGCTGTTCATCGCATACGACTGTAGTTGTGAATACAGTTGTGTGCGATACCCGGGGGCCAAATTCGAGTAACCGCCTCTGGCGCGGAATTCTGGGGACGCGACCTGAGTCGAGCCCTGGGGTAGGGCCCTTGGGCCCCTGGGCCCGGCTCAGCACCGGGCCGCCGGTCACGCGAGCGGATCCGCCCGGTGCGCGCGCAGCTCGTAGGTCGTGAGGTCGTAGCGCGACCCCGCGCCCGTCCAATGGACGACCCCTTGGTGGACGTGGTGTACCCCGCGGGAGCGGTCCTCAACGTAGAGGCGCAGGGCGAGCGCGACGGACGGGAAGGCGAGCTCGTCCCACGGGATCGCGTCCAGCGCGACGACCTCGACGTGCAAGCTCTCGGGGCCAGGGCCAAAGCCGCCCTCGAGGAGACGCGCGCGGAAGACGACGTAGGTCTGGGCGATGTGGGGGATGTCGAGCAGCGCGTGCGGCGCGCTGACCTGGACGCGCGCATGGGCCTCTTCCCACGTCTCGCGCGCCGCGCCCGCGGCCAGGCTCTCGCCGTTCTCGAGGAACCCTGCGGGGAACGTCCAGCGGCCGTGGGCGGGCTCGATCGCGCGCCGGCACAGGAGCACGCCGCCCTCGGCCTCGACGATGCAGCCTACGACGGCGTTCGGGTTCGTGTAGTGCACCGCTGCGCACGCCGTGCACACCGCGCGGGCGCGGTCGTCCCCGGCGGGGACGCGCGCCTCACACGGGGCGCCACAGTTAGGGCAGAAGCGGAACACGGCGGCGCGAGAGCCTAACCGAGACCCAGCCAGGTCGCTCGCCCGCTACCCTGCCGGCATGAGCCTCGTGTTGACCCTCGCCTGTGCGCTGGCGCTGCAAGCCGGCGCCGGCGCCCCAGTCGCCCCGCCCGCGCCCTTTGGCCCCGTGCCGAGCGAACGGCAGCTCGCGTGGCATGAGCGCCAGTTCTACGGCTTCGTGCACTTCGGCCCGAACACCTTCACTGGGGTCGAGTGGGGCGAGGGCCGGGAGGACCCGCGGACGTTCGCGCCTTCGGACCTCGATTGTCGGCAGTGGGTGGCGGCGATGAAGAGCGCCGGCATGACCGGCGTCATCCTCACTGCGAAGCATCACGACGGGTTCTGCCTCTTTGCGTCGGAGCACACGACCCACGACGTCGAGTCCAGCGGCGCGCCGCGCGACGTGTTGAAGGAGCTCGCGGACGCGTGCCGTGCGCAGGGCCTTTGGCTCGGCGTGTATCTCTCGCCGTGGGACCGCCGCGAGCCGTTGTACGGGACGGGCGAGCCCTACAACGAGCACTTCCGCGCGCAGCTCCGCGAGGCGCTCACGAACTACGGCGAGGTCGCCGAGGTCTGGTTCGATGGCGCGTGCGGCGAGGGCCCGAACGGCAAGCGGCAGGTGTACGACTGGCCGAGCTTCGTCAAGGTCGTGCGCGACCTGCAGCCCGGCGCGTGCATCTTTCGGACGGCGGTCCGGACGTGCGTTGGTGCGGGAACGAGCGCGCGATCGGCAGCGAGACGAACTGGGCGCTCTTGCGCCGCGACGAGGTCTATCCGGGCTATCCCCAGTACCAGGAGCTCGGCCCTGGACACGAAGACGGCACGCACTGGGTGCCCTACGAGTGCAACACGTCGATCCGCCCGGGTTGGTTCTGGAAGGCAGGCCTCGATGACCAAGTGAAGTCGCTCGAGACGCTGCTCGACACGTGGTACGCCTCGGTGGGGCGCAGCGGGAACTTCCTCTTGAACTGTCCGCCCGATGACCGCGGCCGGTTGCCCGACGTCGACGTCGCGCGGCTCGCGGAGGTCGGGCGCGTCCTGAAGGAGACCTTCGACGAGGACCTCCTGCGCACCGCAGCGGAGGGGCCCGGCGTCCACTTCTTGGCCTCGAACGTGCGCGGCGACGACGCGGAGCGCTTCGGCCCGATCGGGCTCTTGGAGCCTGGCCGCGAGTCCTATTGGGCGCTCGATGACGATCACACGACCGGGTGGGTCGAGCTGCGCTTCGAGGAGCCCGTCACGTTCGACAACGTGTGGCTCGAAGAGGCGATCCAGCTCGGTCAACGGATCACCCAGTGGCGCGTTGAAGCCGCAGTGGACGACGCGTGGGCGCGCGTCGCCGAGGGGACGACGCTCGGCGCGCGCCGGGTGCTGCGCACCCCGGTCACGACGACCAAGAAGCTGCGGCTCTACATCGATGGCGCCAAGGCGTGCCCGACGGTCTCGCGCCTGTCGTTGTACCTGTCGCCGCCGCGCGTCGAGCTCGCGACCCCCGGGGGCACGTCGTTCGAGCGCGCGGAGCTGCGCGCGGCGACGCGCCCCGGCGCGGTCGTGCGCTGGACCCGCGACGGCAGCGAGCCGACGGCGAGCTCGCCGGAGCTCCCCGCGGGGCCGGTCGTGCTGACGGACAGCGCGACCGTCGCCCTGCGCGCCTTCGAGGGCCGCCGCGGCTCGCCGTACGTGACGCGCGCGGAGTTCCAGGTGCTCCATGCGAGCGACGCGCTGACGCCGATTCACTTCGTGCGCGCCCCCGATCCGGGCTTCACGTGGCGCAGGTACGCGGGGCGGTTCCAGTCGGTCGCTCAGTTCGAGGGGGCCGATCCCGGCGCGAGCGCGCCGGTCCTTGACGCGGAAGGGCGCGCGGGCGAGGTCAGCGCCGCGCCGCTCGACGATGGGCCGGGCGCGCTCGTCTTCGAGGGGTTCCTCTACGCGCGCGAGCTCGGCCCGTGGCGCGTCGCGACGACGTCCGACGACGGCAGCCGGGTATGGCTCGGAGGCCGCCTCGTCGTCGACAACGACGGCTTGCACGGCGCGACGAGGGTCGAGGGCACGGTCGTCCTCGCAGCGGGCTACTACCCGGTTCGCATCGCGTACTTCGACGCGGGGGGCGGGCGAGCCCTCGCCTTCGAGGCGGCGCCACACCGCTGAGCCGGCGCACGCTCCTGATTCAGGGCCAGAGGACGGGGTTCAGCTCGCTCGCCGCGAGGTCCCCCGGCCCGAGGCCCGGGAACCAGACCTCGAGGTCCTTCTCTTGCGCCGCATGCCGCGGCGCCGCGACCCGCATCGCGGCGTCGATGTAGATCACCGTCATCACTTTGCGGGTGGTCGCCGTCTGGTTCGGCGGCGCATTGTGGAACGTCCAGCCGAGGTGGAACGACACGTCGCCGAGCGCATAGGGCTCCACGCGGTGCCCGAAGCCCGCGTCGCGCAGGGCCTCTGCGCAGCGCGCCTCGCTCTCGTCGGAGATCGCGAGCTCGCGCCCCGCCGGGAAGTGCTGCGAGCCTGGCGCGAAGCACAGCGGGCCCATCTCGAGCGGCACGTCGACCAGCGGGACCCAGGCCGTGATCGCGCGGTCGCTCGCGAGCGGCCAGTAGTACTGGTCCGCGTGCCAGGGCGTGTGCCCGCCGGGGCCGATCGAGGGCTCCTTGTAGAGCGCCTGGTCGTGGTACAGGCGCACGCTCTCCACCTCGAGCAGCTCCGCCGCGAGGCGCGCGAGGCGGCGACCGAAGACAAACTGGCGGGCGCGCGCGGCGTCGCGCCAGAGGTTCGTGATCTGCACAAACGCGCGCTCGTACGTGGTCTGGGCCGCCCACGGCTTGTCGCGTCGCTGGTTGCGCGCGTCCACCAGCGCGGTCAGCGTCGGCTCGAACGCCGCGAGCTCTGCGGGCGTGAAGACCCCGGGCAGGCGGACATGTCCGTCGGCGCGGAAGCGCTCCAGGTGGTGCGCCGCGAGCGCTTCACTGCGATCGACGGGGTGTGTCAAATCGGTGCAGCTGGGGCTGCCCAAATAGGGGAGTGTCGCGCTTCGGAGCGCGAGGCGCGCACAGAGGCGGTCCAGCCGCGACCAGCGACTTGGCGGAACGCGCCCGAGCCGGCATTGTACGTGGCGGCACGGTGGATTTTGGCCCTGGGTCCGGCCCAGGGGGCCGCCTTGGGTCCCGATTGGGGGGGGAGATCTGCGCGGCGGCACCCGTCCCAGCGCTGGTCGCGGCGCGCCGTCGGCAACGGCGCGCTGCGCGACGGGCTGGGGCCTTGGCTCCGCGCGGTTTTCCACCCTTTGGGCCGGAAGTCCACCGTGTGCGCCGATGACCCCTCTGGCGGAGATTTTGGGTGGCAATCCCGACCACTCTTGACGCTCGCTGCGGAGGACGCCGGTCCGCCCTCGATCTCCCGCTGTCCGCCTCCTCGTGTGCCTGTGACGCGCCCCGAGCGTCCGTGCGGCGCTGAGAGAGGCGGCCCGTTCCCATGAAGCTCTGCTCGCACCCCCTGCTCGCGCTGACGTTGCTGGTTCAGCTCGCGCTGGCTCCTTCGCTGTGGGCCGGGCCCGCCTCGCATGTCGGGCGGCCTGACGCGCCGGGGGTGGACGTCGACCAGGCGACCTCGACCCTGCGCTTCGGGCCGCGCTTCCAAGATCGGATGGTCGTGCAGCGCGGGGTCGCCCTGCGGGTCGACGGTCGAGCGATCCCAGGCCGCGAGGTCGAGGCGCGCTTCGACGGCGAGGTCGCGACGACACGCGCCGATGGCGACGGCCTCTGGGGCGTCTCCTTCGCGCCACGTGGGCCGTCCCTCGAGCCGCTGACGCTCGTCGCGACGTGCGAGGGGCAGCGCGTCGCCGTGGACGACGTCCTCGTGGGGGACGTGTGGGTCTTTGCCGGATCGACAGACTTGTGCGCTCCGGTGAGCGCCTCCGCGGCGCTCGCGCCGACACTTCCGGAGCACGTGCGCTTTTACGTGCCGCTCCCGCGCGCCCGATTTGGTGACGTCGTCTGGAGCGCGGACGAGCGCCGAGGGGTCGCGGAGTCGCTGCTCGCTGGGCGCTGGTGGTCCCAGGGCACAGGCCTGCCGTCCAACCTCAGCGCGATCGCTTGGCAGTTCGCGCGCGCGCTGGAGGCGGAGCAGCAAGTGCCGATCGGAGTCCTCCAGCTCGCCGTCGGCCCTGCGACCCTCGAGAGCTGGCTGCCTCGACCCGCGCTCTTGACGGACGAGCGGCTCGCGGCGCGGTTGGTCGGGTGGTGGGCCTCGGACGCCGTCGCGAGCGACGTACGCGCGCGGGCGCGGCGGAACCTCGCCGGCCTCTTGGATCGCACGCCGACGCCGCCCGATGCTGGGGTGCACCCGTATCAGCCCGGGTTCCTCTGGGCCGCGAGCCGCGAGCGACTGCGCAGCGTCGCCGTGGCTGGGATGGTCTTCGGCTGCAGCGCTGAGGCGCTCGAAGAGCCCGAGCGTCACGCGCACTTGCTCCGGACCGTGGTCGAGACGTGGCGCGAGCACGTGATCGGGCGGCGGCCGGTGCTGCTGATCGAGTCCTCGGGGCAGGATTGGTTCCTCGATCCTGACGGCTCGCTCGCTGCGCTCCGGCGAGACGCCGAGCGCCGCATCGTTGCGGGGACGGGCGCGCTCGTTGACCTCGGCCTCGTGGTGACACATGACCTCACCGCTCGCGGCCTCGAGCTCCCTGCGCGCCAGCGCGCTGTAGGGGAGCGCCTCGCGGTCTGGGCCTTCGACCTGGTGCACGAGCGGGTCGGCTGTGTTCCCAGCGGTCCTATGCCGACGGCCATGACGGCTGACCCGAAGGCGCGCACGGCGCGGGTGGCCTTCGACTACGCGGACGGCTTGGCGACGTTGGACGGCGCGGCGCCGCGTGGGCTGACGGTCCTCGGGCCGGACGGGCGCGTCTTCGCGGCGCGGGGGCGCATCGAGGAGGGCGAGCTCGTGGTCGAGCACCCCGAAGTGTCTCTGCCGACCGAGCTCCGCTACGGCTTCGGCGGCTGGGGCGGGAACCTCGTCAATCGCGCCGGGCTCCCGGCGCCGACCTTTCGCCTGACGCTGGCCGCCCATCGGGTGGTCGATGCGTCCGCGCCTGTCAGCCGGTGAGCGACCGGCGCGGCCGGGCACGAGGCGCCGCCGGCGGCGTCATGGCCGCTGCCGTGCGACGCCCATGCTCAGCCGTGGATCTCGAGCAGGTCGTACTGAATCGCGCCGGCAGCGGTCGAGACCACCGACAACACGCCGTTGACGTAGTTGAAGTTCGGCGGCGTCGCTGGGGACGCGTTCCACTGGATCACGCCGGTGGGCACGAAGGGCAGGTTGGTGATCCTGATGACGACCGGGCGCCCCGGAAAGCTCGGGTGCGTGTCTCGCTCGACGCGCACCGTCAACGAATTGCCGGGAGTGGCGAGCTGGGACAGCGCGGCGTCAACTTGCACCGATTGGACGTTTGAGACCCCGCTGAACTGGATCGTGTTCGCTTGCGGCGCAACGTTGAAGGTCAGCGTCCCGAAGTCTGTCGCCGTCTTGCGGTGCAACCAGAGATCGTGGTAGCGCGCGTCACGTGAGAACACGAGGTCCCCTGCGCTCGGCGTCGACAAGGTGAACTGCAAGAACCAGGCGCACGCCCGACCCGGGTCCAGGTAGGCCCAGTCGTGAGGGTTCCAACCTGTGACCGTTGCGGCATATTCGATGTCGTGGTCAAGCACGAGCGTGTCGAGCGCGAACATGAACTCCTCTGCGCGCACGTTGTTCGTGTCTCCGGTGTGGAACCAGGAGCGCATGGGCGTGAAGGCCAAGTTGCGTGCTGCGTGACGACCCGCGCCGGTGAAGACCCCTGGCGATGTCGGCGACCACGGGAACTCGATCGACGACGCGCGCGTGTACGCGTAGCGTTCCGAAGCGGGCGTCCCCGAGAACGTGGTCTCGAGCGGCGGCCGCGCAGACGCGTTGCGCGTCCACTCCTCGGTCAGGACGAGGGTGCCCGTGTGGTTCACGACGGCTGCAAATGCGCCGCGCTCAGGATCGAGGTGCTGGGCGGCGTACGCCAGGCAGTCCCCGCCGCCCATCGAGAAGCCGTAGCCATAGATGCGCGACTTGTCGATCGCGAGCGACGTGATGCACCAGTCGAGCACCGCTTGGACCCGGCGCTGCGCCTCGTCGTTGCCGTAGGTCAGCCCGGTGACCTGGCCAGCCGCGTTGCGCACGTTCTGGTCGGGGGCGACGAGGAACCACCCGCGCACGTCGGCCTCCTGCAGCATCGTGTCTGCGAAGTAAAGGAGCTCGAGGTGCCCGCCGTTCGCCGCGTGGAAGTGCACGAGCAGCGGGCGCGTGGCTTGGCTCGGCGCGGCCGGCACGTAGAGCCCGAAGCGCTCCGGGCCGTCCGGCGTCCAAAGCTCCATCTCATGGAAGAGACCGTTCGCGGTGCCCGCAAGCGCGGGGTCGTACGTCCGCACGCGGCGGACGCTGTATTGCGGCGCGCTCGGGGCCGCCGGAGCGGTCGGCGACACCGTCCGGCCGGCCTGCGGGGCCAGGCAGAGGGCGAGGGCAAGGATCGTGCTCATAGGGAACCGCCGGGCAGGTGGCGAATCCCTAAGGGAGCAGGCGCGGGCCGGCGCGTCAAGTGAAGCCTGCGCCCAGCGCCCAGGCGGCGCGTTCAGCGCGCAGTTCGACGCGCGTTGGACTCAATTCGGGGCGCAGCCCGTCGGCGGCGCCGCGGCGGGCTGCATTGGAGGCAGCTTGGGAGGCAACGCGGGAGGCAACGCGGGAGGCAACGCGCGACGCTGCGTGCGGGGCTTCACTCGAAGCTGTCCGCGGCGACGTACGCGTCGATGACCGCGCGTTCGCCCTCTTTGCCTGGCAGCGCGTTCCCGTGCTCCATCCCGATGACCCCGTCGAACCCGCGGGCATGCAGGTGGCGGAAGACGTTGCGGTAGTGGATCTCGCCTGTGCCGGGCTCGTTGCGCCCGGGGTTGTCGCCGACTTGGATGTAGGCGGTCTCGCTCCACGCTGCGTCGAGGTTCCGGATCAGGTGCCCGACCGCGATCTGTTGGTGGTACAGGTCGTTCAGGATCTTCACGCTCGGTGAGTTCACCGCGCGGCAGAGGAGGTACGCCTCGGGCACGCCCGCGAGGAAGAGCCCCGGGTGATCGACCCACGGGTTGAGGGGCTCGAGCACCGCCACGAGGCCCGCCGGCTCGAGGATCTCCGCCGCAAAGCGCAGGTTGTCGATCACATTGGCCGTCTGGTACGCGAGCGGCACCTTGTTCTGGAAGCAGCCCGGGACCACCGTGCACCAGCGCGCCTGGACGCGCGCCGCGACCTCGACGGCGCGCCGCATGTCGGCCTCAATGCGCTCGCGCGCTTGCTCGGGCGGGAGGACAAACGTCGGCTTGCCGAAGTCGGCGTGGGCGACAAAGACGCCCATCTTCAGCCCCAGGTCCGCGAGGGCCGCGCCGATGCGCTCTTGCTCTGCGACGCTGCGGCCCGGCATGCCGTTGTCTTCGAAGGCGGAGAACCCCTCGTCCGCCATGAAGCGCAGTTGGTCGACGGCGTCGCCGCCAGCGTGGTGGCGGAACATGCCGAGGTGGGGCGCATAGTGCAGCTTGAAGCGCTGGCCCTGCGCCCGCGTCGCGCTCGGGTCCTGCGCGCTCGGGTCCTGCTTGCTCGGGATGGAAGCGGCGGGCTGCGCGGCGGCGCCGAGGAGCCAGGGCGCGCCCGTGAGAGCGGCCCCACCTTTGAGGAGTTCACGTCGATGCATGCGGGGATCTTGCACGGCCGCCGCACGGACCGCGACCCCCCTCGGGGGCAGTTCGTGCGGGACCGCACACCACGCGCGGGCGAGCGTGTGCGGACGAGCGCGCGCTCGACCCCGGGCGTGCGGGCGCGACGGCCGCGCCGCGCCCGCGCGCCCCGTCTCAAACGCCGCTCACGCGCCCCAGAGCGCGGCTCGCACGGCGCCAGGGGTGAGAGTGCGCGACCCGGCGGCCGTCCGCGACCGCTGGCACGCGGTTTGATCGAGGAACGCTGAACCGCGGACCCTGTCGGACGTTCCCAAGTTTCGCCAGGTCCGGGTGCCCCGGCAGGGTCCCGCGGTCGCCTCTCTCCGCTCTTGATCTCCTTGCGCAGCCAGCCCGAGCCGACCGCCGCGCCGCAGCGCCACTGGGAGCCGTGCCGATGAGGGCAGCGTCACTGAGGGCCGTGCCACTGAGGGCCGTGCCACTGAGGGCCGTGACGATGTCGGCTGCGCGCGCGCGTCGCGGGAGTGCGGCCCAGGCCGAAGCGGAGCCCGGCGCGGACCTGGCGCGGTCCGGATCAGGTGCATGGGCACGCCCAGACCGGGCAATCGCGCCCCCGGGGCGCGTTCGTCGTTGACCTGCGCGCTGCGCGGACTACCCTCGCCGGGCCGATGATCGAAGTCGCACATCTCACGCGTCGTTTCGGCGGCACTGCCGCGGTCGATGACCTCACGTTCACGCTCGAAAAGGGCGAGGTCGTGGGCTTCCTGGGGCCGAACGGGGCCGGCAAGACGACCACGATGCGCATCCTCACGGGGTACCTCCCCGCGACGCGTGCCGAGGTCCTGCGGGTCGCGGGGCACGACGTCCTGCGCGAGTCCCTCGCCGTCCGGCGCCGCATCGGCTACCTGCCGGAGTCCGTGCCGCTCTACCCCGAGCTGCGCGTCGGTGAGATGCTGCGTTTCCAAGGGCGCCTGCACGGGCTCGATCGGGCGGCGCTGAAGGCCCGAGTGCCGGCGGTGCTCGACCGCGTCGGCGTCCTCGACCGCGAGCGGCAGCTCGTCGGCAAGCTCTCGCGCGGGCTGCGGCAGCGTGTTGGCCTCGCGGTGGCGCTCCTGCCCAACCCCGACGTGTTGATCTTGGACGAGCCCACCAGCGGCCTCGATCCCTTGCAGCGCCGCGAAGTGCGCGCCCTGATCAAGGACCTCGCCAACGAACACACGGTGCTCCTCTCGTCGCACATCCTCGGCGAGGTCGAGAGCATCGCCGCGCGTGTCATCATCATTCACCGCGGTCGTAAGGTCGCCGATGGCACGCAGGCGGAGATCGTCGAGCGCCTCGCGGGCAGCTTCGGCGGTCGCGGGCACGTGCGCTTCGAGGCCTTTGTCGGCGACGCGGAGGCGGCGGCCGAGCTGATGCGCACCCTCGACGGCGTCGCGCGCGTCCTCGTCGGCGAGCGTGTCGGCATCCACCACGGGTTCCAGGTCGAGGGCGAGGGGGACTTGCGCGAGGACCTGGGGGCGTTGGCGCTCGCGCGGGGCTGGGCGGTGCGCGAGCTCTCGCGTGTCGAGCCGACGCTCGAAGAGCTGTTCACGCGTTTGGTGACGGGCGGCGACGAGGTCGCGCAGCCCGAGCTGGCTGTCGGCGCTGCGCCTGCCCAGCCCGCCGCACACGCGCGCGCGGCGGACCCGGTCGGCGGGCCGTTCCTTGCCGTCGATCAGCCCGCGCTGTTGCAAGCGCAAGGGGCTCCGCAGGGCTCGGGGCCTTCCACGTCACCCCGAGTTGCGGGACCGCCCAGCGCGGCTGCCGCCGCGAGCGCCGAGGGCGGGCGCGTCATCTACAGCCTCAATCCGTTCGACCGGGGCGCTCAACGCGACCTCTCGCAGCCCGTACGCGTGGACGCGCCGCCGGCAGCGCCTGTGGGCGATGTGCCGCTGCCGCCCCCGCCGGGGCCAGCGCCGGGGCCAGCGACGGGGCCAGCGACGGGGTCGCCAGGCGCGGGCGACGCGCCGGAGTCGGCGGGAGGCCAAGCGTGAGCGGCGTCTTCGTCATCGCGCGCCGCGAGCTCGCGGGTCTGTTCAAGGCCCCGTTCGCTTGGCTGCTCTTGTTAGTGGTGCTCGTGCTGAACGGCATGACCTTCAGGGCGGTCCTGCTGCAGTCCGGCGGCAACGTCTCGGCGTCCCTCGACGCAGTGATGGCAGGGCGGTTCTTCCTCTTCTGGTTGCTGCTGCTTCCGCCGCTCCTCGCGATGCGCCTGGTGGCAGAGGAGACGCGGACGGGGACCCTCGAGTACCTCTTGACCGCGCCCGTCAGCGACGCGTCCGTCGTCGTGGGCAAGTTCATCGCGGGGCTCGGCTACCTGAGCGTGATGTGGGCCTCGGCGCTCGTCTACGCCTTCGCGATGGCGCGCGTCGGCGGGCACCCTGACTGGCCCGCGGTCTTCGGGACTTACATCGGCGCCGTGCTGCTCTCGTCGGTCTTCGTCGCGCTCGGGATTCTGATGGGGACCCTGACGGGCACCCCGCTCTTGGCCGCCTTCCTCGGGGTCGCGGCCTGTGTCATCTGGATGCTCTTGCCCTACTTCGGGTCCTTGCTGGCGGACCTCGTCGTCCCGCTGTTCGCGGACTCGGGCGAAGCGCTGGCCAGCATTCGGCTCAAAGTCGACGCCCTCCTCGCCAACATGGACGCGATCCGGCACTTCCAGCGCTCCTTCCAGCGCGGCGTCTTCGATAGCTCCGAGCTCGTCTTCTTCATGAGCTGGACGGCGCTGTTCCTCTTCCTCGCGACGCGCTCGCTCGAAGCCCGGAGGTGGCGCGGTTGAGCCTCTCCTCCCGTCACGGCTCGCAGGGCTCAGGCTGGCTCTCGCGGCTCGGCATCGGCGCACAGGTCGCGCTGTCGGCGGCGCTCGCGCTCGCTGCGGTCCTGCTCGTCAACTGGGTCGCCGCGCGGCCCGGCCTCAGGCACCGCTTCGACCTGACGTCCGCAGGGCGCAATACGCTCGCGACGGCGACGCAGGGCACGCTCGCGAAGCTGCCCGACGGCGTGCGCATCGAGATCCTGTACCAGCCGGAGGAGCCGCCGCTGACGAACATCGCGGACGAGCTCATGACGCGCACGCAGGCCCGGCTCGCCCTCATCGAAGATGAGGCCGGGGGGAAGATCAAGGTCGAGGTCGCGGACCTCAGCGACCGCGAGTCGTGGCGCGCGCGCGCCCTCGAGCTGCGGATCCAGGGCTTCGAGAACGGGCTGCTCGTCTCGCGCGGCGAACAGCGCACGTTTGTCGGGCTCTTGGGCGGCCTCGCCCAGGTCAACATCGGCAACCCCGCGCGCGGCCTCGCGCCCAGCGTCGCGGCGTTTACCGCGGAAGAGGCGATCGTGGAGGCGCTGCTCGACGTCACGCGGGGCGACCGGCTCGACGCCTACTTCACGTTCGGCTTCGGCGAGCTCGACGTGAAGGACGACGAAGACGGCTACCAGGCCGGCTTGCTCGGTGAGACGCTCGAGCGCGAGGGCTTCCGCGTGCATCGCTGGAACCTCGCCGAGGACGGGCCGCTGCCAGAGGACTGCCAGGTCCTCGGGATCTTGGCGCCGACCCAGGCGTGGCCCGACGACATGCGGCGGGCCGTCGACGACTACCTGGCGCGCGGCGGCAGGGCCGTGATCGCGGTCGCGCCGGACGCCGAGGAGATGCGGCGCAGCGATGTGCCGGCGCTCGTCGAGCCGCGCGGGCTGCAGGTCAGCGAGGGCACCTTGATGCGGTTTGTCCTCGATCCGGCGTCGGGCAAGCCCTACGACGGCGCGGACGAATGCGAGATGCTCGCGATCCCTCCGACCGGGCTCGCCGCGCATCCGATGTTGCAGCCGTTCCGGCTCGCCGGCCGCGGGCTACTGTTTGTGCGCTCGCACCAGGTGCGCGTCGGCAGCCAGCCGCCGGACGGCCTCGCCCAGGTGATCGCGTGGCTGCCGAACAACGTCCAGGCGCCGGTCTGGCTCGACTCGCCGCCGATCGACCGGCGGCTGGACGTCGACGCCGAGACGTACGGCATCGTCCAAGCCGGCGTCATGGCGACGTCACAGCTGCCCCCGACCGCGGAGGTCGCGACGCCGCTCGCGTTGACGGCGGAGCTCGAGACGCGGATCGCGCTGGTCGGCACCTCGACCGTGTTCATGAACCAAGCGAGCAAGTACAACACGGACCTGTGGCGCGCAGCGTTCGCTTGGGTGACGGACCGCGACCACCGAGTGAACGTCTCGCCGCGTGACCCGGACCTGCGCTTCCTGCCGCGCGACAAGCCGGAGGCGCTCGGGAAGGTCGTGCGTGTGGCGCAGCTATGGCTGCCGCTCGGCGCATTGCTCATCGGCCTTGTGATTGCATTCCTGCGCGCGCGGGGCGGGCCCAAGACCGCTGCGCGCGCAGCGGCCGAGCAAGGAGGGCGCGCGTGAGCCGTCTGACGACCCTGTTCCTTCTGGTTGGTGTCATCGCGCTCGGCGTCTTCGCATACCGCCAGGCGCGCTTCGAAGCCGAGCAGCCGACGGAAGAGGTCGAGGCCTTGTTCAAGGGCGTCGATCCCGCCCGTGTGACCGCGCTGCGCTTCGAGAACCTCGAGCGCTCCTTGCACGCGCGCATCGAGCGCGATGCACGCGGTGCGTGGTTCTTGACCGACCCCCTCGCGTACCCCGCGGCGCCGGAGTTCGTCGAGCAGGCCTTCGAGGTCCTGCGCCAGAACCTGGCCGGCCCCGTGCCAGCAGCGCTTGAGGACCGCGCGGCTGCGGGCCTCGAGCCCGTGCGCGGCTTCATGGAGGCGGAAGAGACCCTCGACGACGGCCGCATCCGTCGTACGCGGGTGAGCTGCGGCGCGGTCGACCTCGACGGGATGCGCGTCTTCGCGCTGCGGACGGTCTCGTTCGCGGGCGAAGCGCTCCCCGAGGCGGGCGCTGGCCGCACGCTGCGCACGATGCGCAACCTCGAGACGCTCCTCGAGCGTGACCTCTCGGACATGCGCAGCAAGCGGCTCTTCCGCGTCGATCCCTCGGTGGTCGTCGAGGTCGCACGCCGCGGTCGTATCTTTCTGCCGGATGCGTCGCCGTCCGTCGATTGGACGGCGCAGGCGGAGGGCGCGGGCTGGAAGATGTACACGCCGATCCGCGCTGGCGTCGACGCGGACATCATGGTGCCGTTCACGCGGCGCTTGGCATCGCTGCGCGCCGCGCGCTTCGTCACGGACTTGCCCAAGGCCGACTTGGCCCAGTACGGCCTCGCGCCTGCGTGGTTCTCTGTGTCGCTGCGCGACCGCCGTGGGGCGGAGTCGGTCGTTGAATTCGGGCAGGACGCTGAGCACAACACCTATGCGCGCCACCCTGGGTTGCCGCACGTCTACGAGGTCGCTCCCCGCGACTGGAACGTGTTGGTCGAGGGCGTCGACAACCTCGTCGAGTTCATGGAGCGTGAGTTCGTGCGCGTGCGGCGCGATCAGATCGCAGACGTCGTGATCGAGAACGGCCAGCGCCAGACGAAGCTCCTGCGCGATCGGGACGGGCGCTGGTCCGTCGCCGAGCGGCCAGAGGGCGAGGCGGAGTTCCGGCTGGCGGTGCCCGCTGAGCCGGCCGCGGTCGAGCGCTTGCTGACGCGGATCGAGAACGACCTCAAGCTGACGTATCTGTTCCATCTCGACGCGGCGACGCTCTTTCCGCGCGCGTCTGAAGGCGCGGCGCCCGAGCGGCTCGGTGGGATCTGGGTGACGCCGGTGGGAGACCACCGCTACGGCGGCTGGATCGGACCTGCGGTCACCTCGACCGCGGGCACCGAATTGCAGGCGTTCCTGCGCGAGGACGAGGGCGTCGTCGCCGGCCTCGACCCGCTCGTGCTCGAGGTCCTCGCCGAGGACGCGTCGAGCTTCCTGCGCCGCATCGTCTGGGACGTCGAGGAGGTCCAGCTGCGTGAGCTGACCTTGACCCACGGCGAGCGCATGAAGCGCTACGTGCGAGGCGATGGCTTTACGTGGCGCCCGAGCGACGCCGACGTGCCCGCGCGGGAGCTGCGCCAGCTCCTCGATTCGATCCTGTTCTTGAAGGCAGACGGAGAGGTCGCGCCCGCGGATCGGACCGAGCTCCTCGACCCGGTGCGGATCGACCTCGTCGATGTGAACGGGGCCAAGGTGACGGCGGAGCTCGGCCTCAACCCCGCCGGGGTGGTGGAGTTGATCCACGGCGTGCGCCGGGCGCGGGCCTTGGACCAGACCCTCTACGTCGCCTTGCGCGCGCTCGCCGACGGCGGCACCTGAGACCGGGGCGCTGCGCCGCCTTCGGTGCGGGCCTCGATGGGGGCTGCGGCCGCGGGCCAGGCGGACCTGTGGTCAGCGCCCCGAGCCATGTGGCGACAGCGCCCCTGCGCCGCGCTACCCTAACCAGTTAAGGCGGGCGCGCTGCGCGTCGGCCAACGGAACGCAGGAGGGGTGCGTGCACGAACACGGTGACGTTCAGGGCTCGAGCGGGTCGATGGACCCAGGTCATTCGCAGGAGGCTGCTGGCGCGAAGGCGACCGTTGGGGCGCTGGAGGCGAGCGCTCCGGCGGGGCTCGGTCGGCCGGGCGTCGGCGGGGCGCGTCAGCGCGGGCGCGCCCGCAGCGTCTTGGACATCGTGCGGACGTTGTCGGACGAGCCGCGGTGGCGCGCCCGTATCGTGCACTGGCGGAAGCAGCCGCCGCGCCCAGGGGTGACCGAGCCGTGGCCCGCGCGCCTCGACCCGCGCCTCGTCGACGTGCTGCAGCGCCGTGGCATGCAGCAGCCCTACGCGCACCAGGCGCGGGCGATCGAGCTCGCGCTCGCTGGGCGCGACGTGCTCGTCTCCACGCCGACGGCGTCGGGCAAGACGGTCTGTTACACCGCGCCGGTGCTGCAGGCGCTGCTCGAGTCGGGCGGCCGCGCGCGCGCGCTCTTCCTGTACCCGACGAAGGCCCTGTCCCAGGACCAGACCGCGGGCCTGACGGCGATGGTCGAGGCCTTGTGCGAGCATCACCCGGAATCAGGAGCCCGGGACTGGCACGCCTTCACTTACGACGGCGACACCCCGCCTAGCGTGCGGCGGACGTTGCGCGACCGCGGCCACATGGTGCTGACGAACCCGTACATGCTGCACCAGGGCATCCTGCCGAACCACGCGAAGTGGGCCGAGCTCTTTCGCGACCTGCGCTACATCGTGATCGACGAGGTGCACACGCTCTCCGGTGTGTTCGGATCGAGCGTCGCGAATGTCTTGCGCCGCCTGCTGCGCATCGCGCGCCATTACGGCGCGGACCCGCGCTTCCTGGCGTCGTCCGCGACGTTGCGCGACCCAAGCGCCCACGCGCGCTCGTTGTTCGGGCGCGACGTCGCGGTCGTGTCCGAAGACGCGTCACCGTCGGGCGAGCGCTACTTCGGCGTGTACGAGCCGCCGCTCTTGAACCCCGTCGCGGGGCTGCGCGCGAGCGCCCTCGAGGAGGCGCGCGAGCTCGCGCGCGCGGTCTGCGGTCCCGGCCACCAGACGATCTTCTTCTGCGGGCGGCGCACGGCGGTCGAGGTCTTGACGCGCTACCTGAAGGAGGGCGCGAAGGCGATGGGCTTGCGACCGAGCGAGGTGCGCGGCTACCGCGGCGGTTACCTGCCCGACATGCGGCGGGAGATCGAGACGGGGCTGAAGGACGGCTCGGTGAAGGTCGTCGTGTCAACGAACGCGCTCGAGCTCGGGATCGACATCGGCGCGCTCGACGTCGCCGTGCTCGTCGGGTACCCGGGCAGCCAGGCGAGCTTCTGGCAGCGCGCGGGGCGCGTCGGGCGCCGGGGCAACGCCTCCCTCGTCATACAGATCGCGCGCTCGGAGCCGGTGGACCAGTACCTGGCGCACCACCCCGAGTACCTCTTCGAGGCGCCGCGCGAGGCGCTCGGCGTCGACCCGGACAACCTCGTCCTGTTGTCGGAGCAGCTCAAGTGCGCTGCGTTCGAGCTGCCGTTCCATGCTGACGCACAGGGGGGCCTCGCGCGGGAGCCCGAGTACGGCGCAGTCCCGCACGCGGCGGAGGTCCTCGACTACCTCGCCGACGAGTCTGGGTTCCTCTTGCGCCGCGACCGCACGTGGTACTGGATGGCGGACGCTTACCCGGCGCAGGACGTCTCGCTCGCGGGCGGCGAGCTCGACAACGTGCTGATCCTGGAGCAGGGCACCGAGAAGGCGATCGGCGAGACGGACCGGCCGAGCTCCATCACGACGGTCCACGAGGGCGCGATCTATCAGGTGCAAGGCGTGACGTGGCGCGTCGAGCGCTTCGATTACGCCAACCGCCGCGCGTACGTCAAAGAGGTCGAGTCCGACTACTACACCGATGCGCAGTCGGACACGGATGTGCGCGTCTTGCGGCTCGAGGAGTGCAGCTCGCGCGACCGCGCGCGCTATGTGATGGACGCCGTGTGCCGGGCCGCGCTGCAGCCGGGCCTAGAGGGCGCGCCGCGCGAGGCGTCGCCGCAGGTGGGCGAGGACTACTCGCTCTGGCGCGGCGAGGTGCACGTCACCACCGTCGCGACGCTCTATAAGAAGATCCGCTTCTACACGCGAGAGAACGTCGGCGCTGGGGACATCCACCTGCCCGCCGAAGAGCTGGACACTGAGGCGTTCCTGGTGACGCTCTCGGAGTCGTCCGCGCTCGAGCTCGGCCTCGCCGGCGGCGACCAGGGCGCAGCATGGCGGGCGGTGGGCGAGCTGATCCGCCGCGTAGCGCCGCTGTTCGTGCGCTGCCAGCCCTCGGACCTCGGCCTGTCGACGCACGTGCGCTCGCCGCGCTTCGGGCGCCCGACGATCTTCCTGTACGACAAAGTGCAAGGCGGAGTCGGGCTCTCCGAGCTCTTCTTCGCGGGCTTCCGCGACATCGCGCGTGCCGCGCTGGATGTCGTTGAGCGCTGCGACTGTGAAGCGGGCTGCCCCGCGTGTGTCGGTCCCTCCGCCGAGGTCGGTCCGCACGGTAAGGACATGACCCAGCGTGTGCTGCGGCACCTCGCGCACGGGCCGACGCCCGAAGCTGTGGACGTCGAGACCCTCGCGCCATCGGTGGACGACGCGGACGGCGCGGAGACCCCCGAGGACCTGGGCCGCGCACCGCGCGGCGCGGCGAGCGGAGGCGCCTGAGCCGCCTGAGTCATGGCGCACCCCGAAGACCTACGCGCGAAGCTCGCGCGGCTGCGACGCGAGCCCTCACCGGCCCGCGCCGAGGCCGCGGCGGACGTGCCCCCGACGCCAGCGCCGATCCCGCGCTTGCCGGAGCACCTGCGCGCGCGGCTGATGCGCGCGCGCCCACCGGCGGCGGCGGCGAGCGGCCAGGGCGGCGGCGCGGCCGACGACGCTCCGACGCAGGGTGGACACGCGCATGGGCACCCGCTTGTGGGAGACCCGCCGCGCACGGTCGGGCCGCCGGCGGACCTCGTCGTCGAAGCTGGCCCGCGCGGTCCGTTTGCTGCGCGCACGACAGGCGCGCAGGTGCAGGACAGCCACGGCGCGTGGCGCTACGCCGAAGCGCGCGCGGTCGACCCTGATGTGTTTGCGTTGCTCACAGGGGATCCGACCCTCGGCGCGGTGGACCTGTCGCGCGCGGTGTACCTCGACACCGAGACGACGGGGCTCGAGGGCGGCGCGGGCACGTACGTGTTCCTGGTGGGGTTGGGTTGGTTCGAGGGCGAGCGCTTCGTCGTCCAGCAGAGCTTCCTGCGCGGGCCCGAGGACGAAGCGGCGCTGCTCGCAGCGGTCGCGGAGCGCATCGCGGCCGCGCCCGCGGTCGTGTCGTTCTTTGGCAAGGTGTTCGACCGGCACCGCTTGGAGGACAAGATGCGCGTGCACGGCGTCACGCCGCCCTTTGCAGGGCGCGCCCACCTCGACCTGTGCTTCCCCTTTCGTCGCCTGACGAAGGGCGCGCTGCCGAACGCGCGCTTGCAGACAATGGAGCGCCACCTCGTCGGCCTCGAGCGCAGCGACGACATGCCCGGCGCGCTGGCGCCTGCCGCGTGGTTCGATTACCTCGCTGACCGCGCGCACCGCCTCGAGGGCGTGTTCCGCCACAACTTGGACGACGTGCGCTCGCTCGTGATCCTCGCGGCGTACCTCGGCCGCGTGACGCAGGAATCGCGGGCCACGGGCGCGCAGCTCGCAGGCCCGCCGGCGCAGCGCGCGCTCGCGCTCGCGCGCGCTTTTGCTGACCGCCGCGAGGACGCGCGCGCCTTGGAGTGGTATGCGCGGCTCTTCGCGCCGCCGCTCTCGGAGGCTGGGCTCGCTGAGGGTGACCTCGACCGGGCTCGCATCGCCGTCGGCCGCCTCGAGCGTCGCCTCGCTCGCTCGTCCCGGGCCGCGGGCGCAGCGCGTACTGGGCGCAACGGGCTCAATGGGCTCAATGGACGGAGTGGCGAAGGTGGGCCGGAACCAAACGGCCCGCGCGTCGCCCCGTAGTTCGCGCGGACGCGGCCTTTCGCGCCCAGGTTCCCCGCTAAGATCTCGTCGAATCCACGCCGCGCCATGGCCGACCAGCCTCCTATCGGGATCGATCTCGGGACGACCCATTCGCTCGTCGCTGTCTTCACGCCCACCGGCCCGCGCCTCGTGCGCAACGCCCATGGCGCGACGCTCACTCCATCGATCGTCGGGGTCCTCGAGGGCGGTGAGGTCGTTGTGGGGGAAGCGGCGCGGCAGCTAGCGCTGACCGAGCCCGAGCGGGTCGTCGCCACGTTCAAGCGTTGGATGGGTACGGACCGCGTCGTCGAGCTGGCGGGGCAACGCTTCAGCGCGCCGGCGCTGTCGAGCCTTGTCCTGCGCGCGCTGAAGCGCGACGCCGAGGCGGACCTCGGTGTGGAGATCCACAACGTCGTCGTCACGGTCCCCGCGTACTTCAATCAACACCAACGCGCCGCGACGAAGCGCGCCGGGGAGCTCGCTGGGCTCGTCGTCGATCGGATCGTGAACGAGCCCACGGCCGCGGCGCTGTCGTACGGCTTCGATCGGCGGAGCGACGACAAGCGCCTCGTCGTCTTCGACCTCGGCGGCGGGACGTTCGACGTGACCGTCATGGAGATCTTCGAGGGGACCCTCGAGATCCTCGGGACCGCCGGGGAGAGCCGCCTTGGCGGCGAGGACTTCACGGAGGCGCTGATGGGCGAGGCCCTGGGGCGCCTCGGGCGACACTTGGAGGTCGCGGAGCTGCGGGAGCCGCGCCTCGTCGCGCGTATCCGCGCCGAGGCGGAGCGCGCGAAGCGTCAGCTCGGCGAGGGCGATGTCGGGCGCTTGCGTGTGCCTGACTCGGAGGGCGTCCTCGGGCCGGAGCACGCCGTGCTCGAGGTCAGCGGCGCGCGCTTCGAAGAGCTCGTCGAGCCTCTGCTTGAGCGCTTGCGTCGACCGACCCTGCGCGCGCTCCGCGACGCGAAGCTGAGCGTGGGCGCCATCGACGAGGTCCTCCTCGTCGGCGGCGCCACGCGCATGCCCGTCGTCCGGCGCCTCGCCGACGACCTGTTCGGGCAGAAGCCGCGCGCCGGGGTCCATCCCGACGAAGCCGTCGCCCTCGGCGCGGCGATCCAGGCCGCGCTCGTCGCCGATGACGCCGCGGTCGAAGACCTCGTGATGACGGACGTGTGCCCGCACACGCTCGGCGTCGAGATCGTGAAGGAGTTCGGCTCGCGCCAAGTCGACGGGTACTTCCTGCCCGTCATCCATCGCAACACGACGATCCCCGTGTCGCGCGAGGAGTCGGTCTTCACGGTCAACCCAGGTCAGACTCGGATCCAAGTCCGTGTCTACCAAGGTGAGTCGCGGCGCGTCGAAGAGAACGCGCTGCTCGGCGAGCTCGACGTCAAGGGGCTGCCTGGGGGAGACCGTGGGCTCGAGGTGATCCTGCGCTTTACCTACGACCCGAGCGGCCTCTTGGAGGTCGAGGCGATCGTGCCCTCGACGGGGTTGCGTCAAGCGATCCTGTTGCAGCAAGCCGCCACTGGGCTGAATGAGGGGGACCTGCGCGAGACGCACCAGAAGATGCAGGCGCTCAAGTTCTATCCCCGAGAAGACCTGGAGCACCAGCGGCTCCTGCGCTTTGGTAACGCGGCGTTGAAGGAGGTCTCGCCGGCTCTCCGTGGTGACGTCGAGCTCGCGCTCGATCGGTACGAGCACTGGCTGATGCAGAACGAGCGCCAGGAGTTCCTCGCGGCGCGCGCCGCGCTGCTCGAGGCGCTGCGCGCCGCCGGCCTCGGCTACGGTGGGGACGAGGCGTGACCGACGCCGAGGTCCTTGCCTATCTGGATGACGTGCTGCGCGTCGATCCGGCGCGCGAACCTTGGCGCATCCTCGAGCTGCGCTCCGCGCGTCAGCGCGGACAGTCGGACCCGCTGATGCGTTACCCGCCGGGCCGGCCCGACCGCGCGGCGCTGGAGGCCGCGCTCGACGGCCTGCGGCGCGGCTTCTTCGAGCGCGCGCAAGCGGACGCGCGCGCGGACCTCGAGGCGCTGGACCTCGCCGGCCTCCCGGACCTCGAGCGGACGCGGGCGCGCCTCCTGCGGGTCAACGAGCTGCGCGACTCACTCGCCGAGCTCGCCCAAGAGCCGCTCGACGCCGAGCTCGTGCGCGCGCTGCACACGGCCCTGGTCGCGCCCTCCCTCGAGGCGCGCTCGGCGCGGGACGCCAGCGTGCGGATGTCCGGCGCCAAGCGCTGGTCGCGCCATTCAAGGCGCTTTGCCCGGCGCGTCCGCGCGCGTTATCCCGAGGTCGCCGCGCTCGAGCCCGAGTGGCTCGAGCGGCTGCAGCACGCGCGGCGCGAGGTGCGCGAGTCGACCGCGGTGTCGCGCAGCCTCGGGTGCTTCGGCGCCTACTTGGTCTTTGTCCTGGGCGGGAAGCTCGTGCGCGCCCTCATCGCATGGACTCAGTCCAACTGAGCGCTGACGATGGGTGACGACGAGGCCGCAGACGGCCCCGATTGGGGGCTCTTGCCGGACGACCCGGCCGCGTTCTTCGGGCTCGGGCCGGGGTTCGAGCGCGCTGACCTCAAGCGCGCCTACGCGCGGCTCCTGCGGCGCTTCAAGCCAGAGCGGTCGCCTGCGGAGTTCATGCGGCTGCGTGCGGCATACGAGCGCCTGGATGCCCGCCTGTGTTACGGCGCGGAGGAGGCCGTGCCAGCGCTCGACCCTGCGCCGATCGCCGGCGTCGCGCCGCTTGCCGGCTTCGCACAAGGCCCAGAGGCGGCGCCCTTGGAGGGAGCGTCGCGCGTGGTGGACGTCCCGCCGCGCCTGGACGTCGCTGCGCTGGTCCGCGAGCTCGGCCCCGCGGCGGCGCGCGGGCGCGTCGCCTCGGTCGTCGGCGACGACGCGCGGCTGTGGTGCGCGTTGGCGCTGCTCGATGACGCGCTCGAGGCGCGCCCCGCGGCGTTTGCGCGGACGCTCATGGACGGCCTGCGCGCCGCCGCGGACACGCCAGCGCTCGTGGTCTTGCTGCACGGCGCGCTGCGCGAGCAGGTCGCTGACGACGTCGCGGCCGCGCTCCTGCGCGAGTCCGCGGCCTTGACCCACGCCCTCTGGCACGGCGCTGGCGCGGCGCCGAGGCGGCGCGGGCCCTCGCCACGGGACTACTGGTTCTTGACGGACCACCTTTGGTTGAAGCTGGCCGAGCGGGCGCCCTTCGAGCGCTTCGCCGCGCTCCTCGAGGCGTGTCGCGCGACCGTCGGCGAGGGAGGGCGGACGGGGGAGCTCGTGCTGCTCGTGCGCCTGCGGCGGCGCGTGGCGTTGCGCGCGGACGACGCGTGGCTCCACGCGGTCGATCGAGACCTCGATGAGGGCGTCCGGGACCTCCCCTCGTGGGCCGAGGTCGAGTTCGACCTCGCGCGCTGGCTCGGGCGCTATCGGGCGGTCCGCGCCGATGTCCTCGCGCTGCACCCGTTCTGTGAGGTGCTCGACGGCGCGCTGGAAGCGATCGTCACGGGCGACGAGGCCGAGGCCGAGCGCTCCTTCTTGGACGCCATGATCGCGTGCGTCGAGCGCCGGGACGAGCTCTTCGCGGCGTGCGCGCGTTGGACGCCTGCGCTCCATTTGGCGCTTGGGCTCTTGAGCTGGTACGGCGACGACTACTTGGTGCGGCGCGGCGCGTACGCGACAGCGAGCGCGGAGGAGCGCGCGCACGCGCTCGAGTTCACGCGCCGGCTCGAGCGGCGCTCCGAGCGCTCGCTCGTCGGGCGGCTCTTCTCGGTCGCGGCGCTGGCGCTGTTCCTCGTGTGCCTCGTCCTTGCGGTGACCCTCGGCGCGCTCTCGACGGTGGTCCTGCACGAGTGGGGGCTGGTCACCTTGGTCCTCGCTGCGGCGGTGGTCATCGGCGCGCACCGCGGCTGGCTGGCACCGTTGGTCGTGCGCATCGCGCCTCCTTTTACGCGGCGGCTGCATGCGCGAGTCTGGCGCCCGATGACCGCGGATTACCTGCGCGCCTCGCGGCTCTCGTTCGGCGCGCTGATCGAGGTCATGGGGCTCGACGAGGCCGCGACCGGCGGCTTCGAATACAACGCGTTGAGCCGCGACCGCGGCCTTGAGTTGTACGCGCTCGCCGTGCGCAGCCTCGACTGACGGCGGCCAGGGGCCGCGGCCTTCAGGTCGACGTGTAAGGCGGCGCCTGCCACAGCCGGTGCAGCGCTTCGGGCAGCGCTTGCAGCTCCTCGGCGAACACTCGCGCGGCGAGCGACGAGGGGGTGTCATCCGCCTCGACCGGGCACCAACGTTGGACGAGCACTCGCCCGTGGTCGTACTCATCGTCGACCAGGTGCGCCGTGCAGCCGGAGACCTGACACCCGCGCTCGATCACTGCGCGGTGGACGCGGTCGCCATAGAACCCCTTGCCGCCGAAGGCGGGCAAGAGCGACGGGTGGATGTTCAGCACGCGCCCGGCCCAGGTGGCTGGGATCAAGAGCTTGCGCAGGAAGCCCGCTAGCACGACGGTGTCGCAGCCGCGCGCAGCGACGGCCTCGAAGACACGCGCGCTGAACGCGGCGTCATCGAGGGCGCGCTCGGCGTCGAGCACGAGGGACTCGACCCCGGCGCGCGCAGCGCGCTCGAGGGCCGCGACGCCGTGCTTGTTCGAGACAACGAGGCGCGGCGCGCCCGCGAGCGCGCCGTTGGCGGCGAGCTGCGCCAGGTTCTCGAGGTGCCGCCCCGTCCCGGAGACGAGCACCGCAAACGCGTGGGGCGCGGCGCTCACAGCCCCTCCTCGTCGCGCAGCCGCTCGGCGAGCGCTGCGAGCTCCGGCGTGATCGCGAGGACGAGGTCTTCGAGCGCGGGCGCGACCGCGTCTGCGCGGCGCACGAGCTCTTCCATCGAGAGCCGCTCCTCACCCCGATCGGTGACGCCGACGAGCGCGAGCGTCGCGAGGCTCGCGTGCGCGGCGGCGACCAGCGGATCGGCGAGGCGCTGCACCGCCACGTGCGCGCCCGTCGTCGCGAGCCACCTCAGCTCGGCCGGCGTGGAGAGGGCGGGGCCGACGGTGCACGCGCCGATCGCCTCGCTGAGCTGGATGCCACGCTCGCGCGCCGCGGTCTTGGCGAGCGCGCGTAGCGCCGCGCTGTGGACGCGCGTCTGGTCGGGGAACAGCGGCCCCAGCCGTGTCTCACCGAGGCCTGCGAGCGGCGTCGAGCCAGACAGGTTGACGTGGTCCGTCAGCACAGCGAGGGAGCGCGGCGCGGGCGCGCCGTCCGTCGCCAGCGCGGTCCCCGCGGACGTGTGGACGAGCACCATGGCGCCGGCTGCAGAGGCGAGCCAGATCGGCCAGGCCGCTTCCCAGGGCGCGTCGCCGCCTTCGCCAAACTCGAGGCCGCCGGGGGCGTCCTCGAGGATCCAGACATTCGTGCGGCCGAGCCGGCCGGTATGGAGCACCTCCTCGCGCCAAGCGAGCGGCGCGCCCTCGAGCTCGGAGAGCTCGAAGCGACGTGGGCTCGTGAGGGCGCCAGGCAGGTGCGCGCCGAGGCCCGTGGCGAGGAAGAGCAGCACATCGGGCTGCAGCACGCCCTCCTCATCGAGCGCAGCGACGCTCGGGAAGATGGTGTCATCGAGGCGCACGCTCTCCCCGGGGCGCCTCTGTCCTTCGTTCTCGATCATTCGATCCAATCGCGGGGCTCAGTTCGCGTTTCCGTCGGAGAGCAAGAGGACGAGCAGCGTCTCGCTGTAATCCTGCAAGAGCCGTTCGAGGGCGGTCGCCGCGAGCGACCACTGCTCCTCGGTCCTAGCCCGCAGCGCGGCGGCGAGCGTCTCGGCTGCCTGGGTCTCCGCCGCGAGGGCGTCGACCATGCCGGGACAGTTGTTGCTCGCGGCCCAGTCACGGGCCGTGGTGTAACCCGCGAGCAGCGCCTCGGCCTCGCCCGGCGAAAACTTGGCCGTCGAATCCGCGACGAGGATCTCCTGCGCTTCGTCGAGCGCTTGGAGCACGGCGGCGATCCGCAGCAACGTCGCGGCTCCACGTCGTTCGTCGTCGTTGAGCTCGCGCTCGAGGCGGCCATTGATCAGGCTCTCCAGCGCGCGTGGTTGATTGGCCCACGCCGACCACGGGATTCGTTCGGACTTGCCACCGCCGTCGACGAGGACGCCGTCCGCGTCCGCGCCGAGCGCCTCGGCGCTCACGGTCCGCGTCCCCGTCGCCCGCGGGTCCGTGAACGAGCGTCGCTTCCAGCCTGGGCCGCTGAAGCCCTCGCCGTAGGTGGTCAAGAGCCCTCGGGCGTGGCGCAGGTCTGTGGCGAGGGCGCCCAGGGCCGCGTCGCGACCCTCTGACGGCGCGAGCGCGCTGCGCGCTGCATCGAGCCGCGCTGCCGCGCCTTCGAGGTCAAGGACGCGCAGGTCGTGCTCGAGCCCGTGTCCGCCGCCGAGGGCCTCGGCCGCGGCTCGACGGGCATTGGCTGCCGCGACGCGAGCGAGCTCCTCGCGCCGCGCGCCGATGCCGCTGAGGCGCTCATTGGCGAGGTCGACGAGCGCCTTCAGCGTCGTGTAGGCCTCAGGGGGCGCCGTTGGGTCGAAGCCCAGGGCGGCGAGCTCTGCCGGGTCGGGTAGGTCGCCGAGCGGCCGCACCTCACGCAGGCGCGCCGCCATGCCGTCGAGGTCGCCGTGGTTGGCGGCCTCGTCTGCCGCCGCGAGGGAGGCTCGCGCCTCTGAGAGGCCGAGGTTCAAGACCTCGAGCACGAGCGCGTCACGGCCGGCGACAAAAGCGGGCTGGTCGGTGAACTCAGGGTCGGTCAAGCCCTCGACTTTGTGCATCTCACGCAGCGCGAGGCCCGGCCCGAAGGGCGTCGCGTCGAGCTGCGCAGCGACCCGCAGCGCTGCGAGCACAGCGCCGCTGCGCGCGCGCTTCTCGGCCTCGCGCAGGTCCGCTTCTTCGCGCGCGGCGACGAGCGCGTCTGCGGCTTCGGTCGCGCGCTGCGCGGTGTCCGTGCCTGCGAACTCCGTCGCGAGCGCACGCAGCGCAGCGATGCGATCTGGTTCCGACAGCACGCGATCGCGGAGCTGCAGGAGCGCGACCTCGGCGCGGAGCTCGAACTCGGTCTCCGAAGGCGCGCCCGCGCCCGCGCCTGCGACAGGCGTCGCTGCCCCGCCGTTGCCGCCGTCCGCGCCCGCGCCGCTCCCTTGCGCCGCGCTCTCCGGTCCGCCGTCGCCGCTGCCCGTGTCCGTCGCTGCGCCAGGTCCCGACGCTTGCGCGGTGGTCGCTTGGCTCCCGCTGCGCCCTGGGGCCTGCGCAGGGTCCTGTGCGTCGCCGCCGCCGAACATCGACCAGCCGGCGACGAGCGCGCCGACGAGCCCGAGGCCGCCGAGCACGAGGGGCAAGCGCGAGCGCTGGCCGCCAGCCACCGGCGCGAGCGTCTCGCCGCGCCGCAGGCGCTCGATCTCATCGAGCGTGACCTGAGCGCTCGGGAAGCGCGCGTTGCGGTCCTTCTCCAGCAGGCGGTGTACGAGGCGCGCGACGCCCTCCGGCAGGCCCGGCACCAACTCCGCGAGCGGCGGCGCCGGGTCGTTCAGGACGCCGCGCAAGATCTCGCGCGTCGTGGCGCCTTCGAACGGCGTATGCCCGGACAAGAGGCGATAGGCCGTGGCGCCGAGCGAGTAGAGGTCGGAGCGCGAGTCCGCCGCTTCGCCGCGCACGCATTCCGGCGCGATGAAGTGCGGCGTGCCGAAGATGCGCCGGCCCTCGGACAGATGGTCGTCGTCCTGCGACTCGGCCTCGATCTGCACCGCCAGGCCGAGGTCGGCGATCTTGGTGACGCCCTCTTGGTTGCGCATCAAGTTCTCGGGCTTGATGTCGCGGTGGACGATGCGCCGTTGTTCGGCGTACACGAGCCCCGACGCCGCGTCGCGCAAGACGGTCAGCACCTCGCGCCAGGGCAACGGACCGCGCTCTTCGAGGCTGACCTCGAGGGAGCTGGCGTCCATGTACTCCATCGCCAGATAGTGGTGCGGACCGTCCGTGCCGACGTCGTATACGGTCACGACGTTGGGGTGGTTCAGCGCCGCAGCGGCGCGCGCCTCGGCTTGGAAGCGCTCGACGAAGCGCGGGTCGCTGGCGAGCTTCGGCGACAGGACCTTGAGCGCGACGGGGCGATCGAGGCTCGTCTGCGTGGCCAGATAGACCGTACCCATCGCGCCGCGACCGAGGCGATCGTCGATGCGGTAGCCGCCGAGCACGGGCGCCCGTTCGGAGTCGCTCGGCTCGGTGCGGGGGACGGGCGCGGGGGACATCGGCGCGCTCGAGGCGGGCGCGCTCGGCGGGGATGCAGCGCCGCTCGGCGCGGCAGGGTGCCCTTTACCCGGCCCGGGAGGGGCCAGAGGCGTGGACCCGTTGGCGGCCGGCTTCGGCGCGGTCGCCAGCGGCGCGGCCGGATCGACGATGCGCACGCGGCGCGAGCCGAGCACGAGCTCATCCCCCGCCGCCAGGCGATGGGTCTCGGCTGGGGCTCCATTGACGAGCGTCCCAAACTCCGACCCGAGGTCCTGCAGGGCCCAGCCGCCGCCTCTGACCTTGCCGATGGTGCAGTGCACGTCTGCGACCCCTTGGCCGCTGATCTGCACGTGCGCTCGTTCGCCGGAGCCGAGCACGAGCCGGCCCTGGACGGGTAGGTCGATCGGCGCGCGTTCTTCGCCGACGACGACGAGCGTGAGGCGTGCGGTCATGCGCCGTGGTCTCCCTGGGGTGGGTCGCTCGGACCCTCGGTGTGAGCAGCGTTCGCTGCGGTCGTGTCGCGGATGTACTGGAAGAGGTCGCTGCCGATGCGCAGCAGCGTGCTGCCGGCGGCGACCGCGTCCTCGAGGTCGCCGCTCATGCCGAGCGAGAGGCCGACCCGGCCGCCGGCGAACACGCCAGCCATGTTCGGGTCCGCCTCGATGGTGCCCGCGAGCGCGGCCACGCGCGCGAAGACCTCCGGCGTCGTCGCGCCCGGCCGCTCTTCGCGGGGGCCCATCGCCATCAGGCCGAGCGGACGCAAGGACGACGAGCCGGCGACGAACCGAAGGACCTCGTACGCGCCGTCCGCGTCGAGGCCGGACTTCGTTGGCTCGCCCGTAAAGTCGACTTGGACGTAGACGTCAAGGACCTTGCCCTCGGCCTCGGCGGCGTCCGCGAGGGTCTCGGCCAGGCGCAGTGAGTCGACGCTGTGGACCACATCGGCGCTGCGCACGATCCGGCGGGCCTTGTTGCGCTGGATGTGACCGATGAAGTGCCACCGCACCGCGACCCCCGCGGCCGCGAGGGCCGCGGCCTTGTGCTCGAGGTCCTGCGCGCGGTTCTCGGCGCATTCTGCCGGCGCGTCGCGGAGCAAGGCAGCGAGTGCAGCGGTGGTGGCGGCGTCCACGGACTTCGTCACAGGCAGGAGTGTGGGGGGCGAGGCGCTCCGGCCCGTGGCCCGGGCAGCGGCGGTGATCCGCGCGCGCACCTCAGCGAGCCCGCGCGCGAGGCGCTCGCCCAACACGCTCCGCCCGGGGTCGCCCTGGGGCGGATCCGGGTCCTGGGCAGGTCTCAAATCCGATGGCCGGTCAGGGGGGAGCGTCGTCACGCGCACGGGGAGGGGCAGAGGATACCCCCGTCGGCGCCCAAGGTCACCACGCCGAACGGCGCGAACCGGCGGAGGTCCCTTTGGTGCGCGCGCTGGGGGCCCAGGCAGCCAGCGCAGCGCTCGACAGGCCTCAGATGGTCGCGTCTTCGAGGCGCAGGACGAGACGGCGGGTGGTCCTGGGTTGCACCCTACGCGACTCGGCCGGCCGCTGTCCGGCCACCCAGACGAGCTCCTCCCCGAGGAACACGAGGGGGACGAGGGGGCGCTCCGCCGCGGGCACGCCCGCGTCGGCCAAGAAGCGCACCAGCGGGCGCTTGCCCGGCGCGCCGAGCGCATGGAAGCGATCGCCTGGCTGTGGATTGCGCACGGTGAGGAGGCGCGGCCCATCGGTCGCGTCGAGGTGCACCTCGGACCCGTCGCGCGGCACGTCCGTGCCGGCGGGCAGGTCGACCAGCGCTGCCGAGAGGGTGCGCCCATCCGGCAGCCGCACGGTCCCCGGGACGCCGAGCTGGAGCCCCGTACCGCGCAGCACGGCCGGCGCCGTGGCGACGGCGGTGCCGCCCTCGGCGCTGCCCGCGAGGCCGGCCCCGCTGGGCGGCGCCAAGGAGAGCCGCTCGGCGCCGACCTCGAGGGTCCAACGCCCAGCGAGGGTCGTCCGCGCCGCGCGGCCGCCCACGAGGTCTTGCTGCACCCGGTCCAAGACCTCGCGCGAGGGCGCTTGCCCGGTGCCCTCGACGAGCAGCCGCACGAGCGCGCGGCGCTGCAGGGGGGGCGCCAAGTCCGTCAAGGCGCGCCGCGGCAGGGTGCCACCGAGGCGACCGGCGCCGAGGTCCTGCGGCGCGCTCCCCATGGCGCGCGCGCCGTCCGGGGCCTCCCACCCGAGGTGGGCGGTCCGCGCCGCGAGCTCGGACTCGAGGCCGTCCACCGCGCCCGCGAAGCGGCGCAGGTTCTCGAGGCCCTCGGGGCCGCAGGTGTCGGCGAAGGCCGGCAGGAGCTGCTCCCGGACCCGGTTGCGCGTGTGTCGCAGGGACGTGTTGCTGGAGTCTTCGCGCCACTCGAGGCCTTCGCCGCGCAGGAGCGCCCGGACCTCTTCGCGACGCATGTGCAGGAGCGGGCGCAGCACGCGCACCTTACGCCCGTCCGCGCGGCCCAGCAGGGTCTCGCGCGCCGGGCCCGTCAGTCCGCCGAGCTCGCCGCCGCGCATCATGCGCATGAGGAGCGTCTCGAGGGCGTCGTCCTCGTGGTGTCCGGTCAGGAGCACATCGATCCCTGCGCTGCCTGTTTCTTCGAGCAGCGCCGCGTAGCGCGCCTTACGCAGGCGGGCCTCGAGGTCGGGCCCGTCCTCGACGTCGAGCCGCTTGCGGGCGAAGGGCACGCCGAGGCGCGCGCACAAGCGCGCGCAGAACGCCGCGTCCTCGTGGGACTCCTCACCGCGCAGGCCGTGGTCCACGTGGATCGCCATCACCTTGGGCCGCGGCACGGCGCGCTGGACGAGGTGCGTCAGGAACACACTGTCCGCGCCGCCGGACAGCGCCACTGCGACCGGGGTCGCGGGGTGCAGGCCGAGGCCGTGGGCGAGGCGCGCCCATTGCGTGGGCCACGGGTAGCGGACGGGGATGGGTTGCACGGGTAGGGCGCGGGGCGACGCTGCGGAGGGTCGGGGCGGGGGCCGGGCCGGGTCCGCGGCGGGAGGACCAGGGGGACCGCCGGGGGACAGGCTACGCGCTCTGGGCCCCCAGACGATCGGAATCGAGCGATCGGATCGAGCCAAGGTTGGCGCAGTGGCCGGGCGGCGAGGGCCTCCGCGGTGCCCCCGGGAGCGAGGGGCTGGCGGGGACCCGTGGGCCGTCGTGGCGCCCGCGGCAATCCGTGGGGAGCGCGTCCGCTCGGACCCGCTCCGTTGAAGCCATCGGCGGGCTTCCTTACGCTCTGCCGCCGTTTCCCTCGGAAACCTCCGCGCCTCGCCCGCGGCGCCCTACAGACACTCCCCGGTCGCACGTCGGGGGGGCTTCGGGGCGCCCCACGGTCCCGGGGACGCCGCGTTCCCCGGGCGGTCACCTCGAACTTCACCCACTCCGCGGGCCTGGCCCGCGCCCCCGGACCCCGCCGCCCTGGCGCCGGTCCCTCGCCACACAGAGCTCTCCCATGCGCATTGCGATCAACGGCTTCGGTCGGATCGGACGTAACGTCTTCCGGATCCTGCAGGACATGCCCGGAATGGAGGTCGTTTCGATCAACGACTTGACCGACGCGGCGACGCTGGCTCACTTGCTGCAGTACGACTCGGTCCACGGCCGCTTCAAGGGCACGGTCAAGGTCGCCAAGGACTCGATCGTCGTCAACGGCACGAAGATCCAGATCACGGCGGAGCGCGACCCTGCGAACCTGCCGCACGCCGCCAACAAGGTCGACTTCGTCGTCGAGTCGACGGGCGTCTTCACCTCGCGCGAGCAGTGCACGAAGCACCTTACGGCGGGCGCCAAGCGCGTCCTGCTCACCGTGCCGCCGAAGGACGCGATCGACGCGATGATCGTGCTCGGCGTGAACGAGGACAGCCTCAAGCCGTCCGACCGCATCATTTCGAACGCTTCGTGCACGACCAATTGCCTCGCGCCGCTCGCGAAGGTCCTCGACGACGCCTTTGGCATCGAGCACGGCTTGATGACCACGGTGCACGCGTACACCAACGATCAGCGCATCCTCGACCTGCCGCACAAGGACCTGCGCCGCGCGCGTTCGGCCGCGATCAACATCATCCCGACGTCGACCGGCGCAGCGCGCGCTGTCGGCAAGGTGCTGCCGAAGCTCGCGGGCAAGCTCGACGGGATGGCGCTCCGCGTGCCGGTCGCCAACGGCTCGGTCGTCGACCTCGTCGCGCGCGTGAAGAAGGACGTCACGGTCGAGTCCGTCAACGCCGCGGTGAAGTTGGCCGCGAAGGCAAAGGCGCTCAAGGGCATCCTCAAGTACACCGAGGACCCGCTCGTCTCGACCGACATCATCGGAGACTCGCACAGCTCGGTCTTCGACGCGCAGGCGACGATGGTGATCGACGGTCGGACCGTTAAGGTCGTGTCGTGGTACGACAACGAGTGGGGCTATTCGAACCGCGTGTGCGAGCTCATGAAGCTCGCCGGCAAGATGAAGCTGCCGGCGGAGCCGAAGGCCTCGAAGGCCAAGGCCGCCCCCGCGGCCGCCGCTGCGGCCGCAGCGCCGGCGGCGAGCGGCGTGAGCGCGAAGAAGGCGCCCGCAAAAAAGTAGGCGCCGGCGGCGTCCGCAGCACCCGAGCAGGGCTGAGCGCGCCGCCGGCCTCCGCGGCCAAGACCGGGACCGGGCTCTCCGTCCAAGGGCTCGACGACCTCGATGTCCGTGGCAAGCGCGTCCTCGTGCGCGTGGACTTCAACGTGCCCGTCGATGCCCAGAACGCAATCACCGATGACACGCGCATCCGCGCGGCGTTGCCGACGTTGCGCGCGATTCTGGAGCGCGGCGGCAAGCCCGTTCTCCTGACGCACTTTGGGCGGCCGAAGGGGCCGGGCGACGACACGATGCGCGTCACGCACATCGGCGCGCGGCTGCAAGAGCTGCTCGGGAGCCCCGTGCTGAAGCTCGATGAGTCCATCGGTCCCAAGGTCGAGGCCGCGATCGCGGCCGCGCCCATGGGCACGACGGTGCTCTGCGAGAACGTGCGCTTCCACCCCGGCGAGACCAAGGGGGACGAGGCGTTGGCGCAGGCGTTCGCGCGCCTGGGCGATTGTTTCGTGGGGGACGCGTTCGGCGCGGCGCACCGCGACCACTCGTCGGTGTCGGGGGTCGCGCGGCTCTTGCCGTCGGCGGCCGGGTACCTCATGCGGGCCGAGGTCGACGCGTTCGCGCGGGTCCTGGCGCAGCCGAAGCGGCCGCTGATCGCGATCCTCGGCGGGGCGAAGATCTCCGACAAGCTGTCGGTGGTCGACAACCTGTTGGACCGCTGCGACGCGGTGCTGATCGGGGGCGGAATGGCTTACACGTTCCTCGCGGCGCAGGGCCTCGAGATCGGGAAGTCGCTCTACGAGCCCGATCAGCTCGAGACCTGCAGGGCGGCGCTGGCGAAGGCCGAGGCCAACGGCGTGCGCTTGCTGCTGCCGATCGACCACATCGCGGCCGATCGCTTCGCGGCCGACGCGGACGCGGTCGAGTGCGGCCCCGCGGTCGTCGCCGGGCGCATGGCGCTCGACATCGGCCCGAAGACGCGGGCGCTCTTCGCCAAGGAGATCGCCGGCGCCAGGACGGTCGTGTGGAACGGCCCGATGGGCGTGTTCGAGATGGAGCGCTTCCGCGCCGGGACCGAGGCGATCGCCAAGGCCCTCGCCAAGTCGAAGGCCTACTCGGTCGTCGGCGGCGGCGACTCCGTCGCGGCGCTGCACCTCCTGGGGCTCGCAGACGAGGTCGACCACGTGTCGACGGGCGGCGGCGCGTCCTTGGAGCTGCTCGAGGGCCGCGTGCTCCCCGGCGTCGCGGCGCTCGCGGGCACCCCGGCGGGCAACGGCGGTAAGGCCAGCAAGCGGTGACCAGCAAGCGGTGACTAGCGCGCTCGGATGGGCCGTCCAATCCCATTGAAGTCGGCGCGGCGGTGAACGCCGCCGCGTCGACCCGTTATCCTGACCACGAGATGAGCCCTACCCCTGGAGCGACGCCCATGAGCGACCGCCGCGTGATCGTCGCGCCTTCGCTGCTCTCGTGCGACTTCGGCCGCATCGCGGACGAGATCCGCGGCATCGAAGACGCCGGCGCCGATTGGCTGCACGTCGACGTCATGGACGGGCACTTCGTGCCCAACCTGACCTTCGGCCCGCCCCTCGTCCAGGCGATGCACGCGGCGGCCACCCAGCCCCTCGACGTGCACCTCATGGTCACGAACCCGATCGAGTACGCGCCGCGTTATGCGGCCGCGGGGGCGCACGCCCTGACCTTCCATTGGGAGGTCGTCGGCGGCGCGCCTGGCGCGCGCGCTGCGATCCGCGCGTTCCGCGACGCGGGCGTGAAGGTGGTCGGCGTGGCGCTCAATCCGAACACGCCGGTGGAGCCGCTCGCGCCGCTCCTAGGCGACCTCGACCTCGTGCTCGTCATGAGCGTCTTCCCGGGCTTCGGCGGCCAGCGCTTCATGGAAGGCGTGCTGTCCAAGGTGGAGTGGCTCGTGCGCGAGGGCTACGAAGGTCAGATCGAAATGGACGGGGGCTTGAACGCCGAGACGCTGCCGCGCTGCGCTGCAGCCGGCGCCAACGTCCTCGTGGCGGGCTCCGCGATTTTCGGAGCCAAGGACCGAGCTGGGACGATCGCGGCGTTCCGGCGCAGCGCGGAGGCGGCGCTCGCGCGTCGCGAGGAGCGGTGAGCGTGGCGGATGAACCGAAGGGCGCCCCGAAGGGCGCAAACGAACCCGAGCCTCAGAAGGCCTCTCGCTTCCGCTTTCGGAAGAAGGAGATGCCCGGGGGCCTGTGGCTGAAGTGTGAGGCCTGCGAGGCCACGATCTACCGCAAGGAGCTCGAGGCCAAGGCCTACACGTGCCCGTCGTGTGGCTTCCACTTCACCCTCCCCGGGCGCGAGCGCGTGCGGCTCGTCCTGGACGAGGGCAGCTTCGAGGAGCTCTTCGCGGAGCTCACGGGGCTCGATCGCCTCGCGTTCACCGATTCGATCCCGTACAGCGAGAAGCTGAAGCGGACCGCCGACAAGCTCGGCCAGAACGAGGCGTTGATCTGTGGCCGCGGCCGGATCGATGGGCGCCCCATCGTCCTCGCGGTGCTGGACTTCAAGTTCCTCGGCGGCTCGATGGGTGAGGTCGTCGGCGAGAAGATCGCGCTCGCGGCGGACGTCGCGCGCGAAGAGCGCCTGCCGCTGATCTTGTTCACGGCGTCCGGCGGCGCGCGGATGCACGAGGGCATGCTGTCGCTCATGCAGATGGCGAAGACCTGCTCGGCGCTCTCGCGCCTCAACAGCGCCGGCGGCTTCTCGATCTGCGTCTTGTCGCACCCGACGACCGGCGGCGTGACCGCGTCCTTCGCGATGGTGTGCGACCTGACGTTGGCGGAGCCGGGCGCCCTCATCGGCTTCGCGGGGCCGCGCGTCATCGCGAGCACGATCAAGCAGGAGCTGCCGCCCGGGTTCCAGCGCGCGGAGTTCTTGCTCGCAAAGGGCCAGATCGATGCGATCGTGAAGCGCGACGACATGCGCGCCGCGCTCGCGACCTACGTGGACTTTGGCACGTCCGCGTGGGCGGACTACGCGCCGCGGGTCACTCCGCGTTCGGACGCGACAAGTGCATGACCCACGAGTCGAAGCGGTCTTGCAGCGGCGAGCCAAACGTCCGGTCGATGCGTGACGCCGCTTGGTTCGCCCAGAGCAGCGGGTAGGTCAGGACCCCGCCCAGCTTCGACTCGTTGAGGTGCATGATCTCCGGCACGGGCCAGGTCAGCTGGTACGCGCCGGAGCGCACGTGGCGGAAGCCGCGCTGCTCGAGGCCTGCGCGCACGAGCTCGCGGCTGTGGGCGTTCAGCTCGCGCACGGGGAGCAGCGGCTTCTTGTTGCGGCGGCGTTTGAAGCCAAACGAGTGCGGGTGGATGTCACCGATGACGAGGTCGCCGCCCGGGCGCACGGTGCGCGCGAGGCCGTCGAGCCAGGCCTCCAGGTCCGGCGCGAAGCTGACCACCCCGGAGCTGATCGTGAGGTCGAACGGCGCCTCGCCCTCCGCGGGGTAGGGCGGGTCCTCGCCGAAACCGGTCCGCGCTTCGAAGTCCTTCACCCCTGAGGCGCGCGCATTGTCCGTGGCGATGCGCACGAGCTCGGGGCTCGGATCGAACGCGCGCAGTTGGACGTCCCGCGAGCCGAGCGCGGCTTCGATGCCGACCCAGCCGGCGCCCGAGCCGAAGTCGAGCACGCGGCTCCCAGGCGTCGCAGGCACGAAGCGCCCGACGAGGCGGCGCATCCAGCGGAAGTGCGGGTAGCCCGCGCTGGAGGGCGCGCCCGACCACCCCTGGGCGTTGGCGTCGAACTTCTCGACCGTTGCCGCGGGCGACATGGCGTACGTGCGGCGCCGCCCGGCGAGCACCGCGGCGGCGCGCAGCGGCTCGCCCTCGAGCGGCTTGCGACGGCCATCGGCCGTGCGTCGGACCGTGCGGCCGCCTGCGCTCGAGTAGACGGCGGAGAGGTGCACGAGCGGCCAGACCGCGTCGCGCCAATGGGCGAGCTGGCGGTCGTCTGGCGCAGAGGTGCCGCCCAGCGCGGGCACAAACAGGAACAGGTACGACTCCGGGCCGAGCTCTGCGTCGAGGCCGCGGAACGTCCCGCCGACGAGCACCTGGTCGGGGCGCAACGCGAGCCAGCGGTGGCCGGGCGCCGCGCCGGATCCCAGCGCGAGCACGTCGGCGGGGCGGACGCCGAGGTCCTCTGCGGCGGCGGCGAGGCCAACGGGCAGTCCGATCGGCTCGGCGGGCTTAGGGGCGTCGTGCGGCATCGCTGGCAGCGTACGAAAGAGCGCGAAGCGAAGGCAGCGCGACCTTCGGGTTAGGCGCGTCCTCGCGGCGATTTCTCGGCCCGTCAGCGGCGGCGTGCGCCGCGGGCGGGGCCTCGGTTTCGACCTCCGCTGGGACCTCCGCTGGTCCCTTTGCTGGGGCCGCGCCGCGCGCCGCGGCCGCGCCGCCGGTCGGCGCCGACGCGAACGACGCCCCCGGGGTCCCGCCCGAGCCCAGACGCGGCGTCCGTCGTCCCTTCCTGGGGCCGGCTTGGGGCGGCCGGGCGCCGCTCACGGATCGCCATCGAGAGCGCGTAGCCGGGCTCGTCCGACGCGCAGAAGACGGAGTGCATGCAGGTCGCGCCGAGGCCGTGGTTCGGCAGGACGATGACGTCGCCGGGGTCGAGGAGCCACGCATGCCCGGCGTCCGCGAGCCAGCCCGTGAACTCGGGCCCGCGGTTCACGAGCCCCGCGAGCGCGCCGCAGCCAGGCTGCGCGAGCTCGGCTTCGAGCAGGTGCCGGTGGGCGATGATGTGTAGGAAGGCGGCGCGGGCTGTCGGGTCGGGCCACAGCGCCTCTTGGATCCAGGGCGCGGCGCCCTCGGCCAGGGCCGCCGCGAACTCTTCGACGCGCGTCGCCAGGTCTTGGAGCGAGAGCGCGAGCCAAGCGCTCGTGCCCGTGAGCTGCATGTAGACGACGCCGCGCTGGCCGCCTTGGATCGGCTCGTCGAAGGCGTCATGGTGGAACAGCGCGCCGCCCTCGGGCGCGTTCCAATAGGCGATGTGCTGCGACAGGAAGCACTCGCCGCCGACCCACTCGTGGAGCAGCCGCCCGAGCACCTCGTTCTCGTGGGCGAGCGCGCACTCCGGCAGCAAGCGCGTCGCGAGCGTCGCGACCGCGAGGTGCCGCGCGACGTCGCGCGAAGCATCGTTCTCGACCTCGCGCCCGAAGGACAGCCGCACGCGCAGCGAGGCGTCGGCGTCGTGGTTCGAGAGCCAAGCGCTCTTCACCCAGAGGTCCTTGAAGCGCTGCGAGCTCCCCGGACGTTCGAAGAGGAGCGTCGCGCGTTCGAGGTCGCGGTCCGTCTCGAGGCGCTCGATGCTCGTCGTCGTGAACTCGGGGGCGAGCGCGGCGCGCGCCTCGTGCAGGAACTCGCGCAGGCCGCCGGCCTCGAGCTGCAGCGCATCGAAGAGGCGCATGCGGTCATCGAGCTCCGCGCGGAACTCGTCGGGGTCGACGAAGCCAGGCAAGACGATCGGGCGCGCTTGGTCGAAGCGAGCGCGCCACACCGCGCGCGGGTCGGCGCCGGCCCGCTGGCCGGCGCCGCCCTTGGCGCCGCCCAACGCGGGCGGCAGGTCATGGGGGAGCTCCGCCCATTCCCCGTGCCAGACGCCGCGGCGCTGCAGCTCCGCGACCCGCAGCGCGACGCCCTCGACCGCCGCCCGCAGCTCCGGGTCCTCGTCCGCGGCGAGCGCGACCAGCGGCGCTGCCCCCGGGGAAGCATCGCGGTCCTCGGCGGCGAGCAGCTCGCGCAGGGCCTCGACCGGCGTGAGGGTCACCTCCTCTCCGGCGCCGTCAGCCCCAGTCGCATCGTCTCCGTCAGCGCTGCTCAAATGTCGCCCGCCCGGCGGCCCAGCCGCCGCAGGCCCTCTTCGATGTTCTTGCGCGTGGCGGACTCGAGCGCCATCCGCGCGCGGTCCTCGACCATCCCGGCGTCGAACGTCGTGGCCTTACCCAAGGTCGTGACGGTCTCTTCCCAGCGCGCGACCCGGCCGGCGCCGTCGAGGAGGGTCCAACGCACGCTGATCGCGGCCTGCATGTCGAGCTGGAGGTCTGAGCGCTCTACGGACAGGACCTCGACGCGCAGCAGGTGGTCGGCCTCGCCGCCCTCCACGACGCCCGAGCTGAGCGCCGAGGCGAGCAGCGTGCCGCGCACGGCATGGGCCAAATCGTCGCTGCCGATCGCCCGCGAGCCGATCCCGGCGCGCCGCGCGCTGCCCGTGGCCTCCACCCGCACCGTGCCGTTCAAGGGGCGCTGGACCTCGACCTTCGTCGGCTGCAGGGCGATGGCCGACGCCGTCGTGCAGCTCGCGGTGACTCCGGCGAGCGGCAGGCAGGCCGCGAGCACGAGGCCGCGGGCGAGCCAGCGCGAGGGCCTGCCACAGGTGGGTGCATGGGGTGCAAAGGTGGTGAGCGGCATAGGGCGTTGTACGGAGCGCAGGGCGGGGCGTGGCCGGCGCGAGGGGTGCGCCATTCCGAGAGCGTGGCACACCTGGGGGGCGCGATTCGAGCGCGCGGGCAGAACTTCCTTGGGGAGACCCGCCTGCATCACGCGGGTATCCTGCCGCCCCCAATGCGAGCGCGACCCCAACGTGGCGACGGCGGCGCCCCGCCCGCGGTGACCTGGCGCCTCTCGGCGCTGGTCCAGGACCTCGACGAACCCGACGCGAGCGTGCGCGAGCGCGCCGCGCGTGAGCTCGGCCTGGATCCCGGGGAGCTGCGCGGATTTCGCTTCGCGCGGCGCTCGATCGATGCGCGCCGCAAGCGGGGCGGGATCCACTTCGTGTGTCAGGTGGACCTCGTCGTGGAGGGCGCGCGCCGCACCCCGCGCATGGCGCGGCTCATGCGCGAAGGGCGGGTCCGCGAGGCCCCGGCCGTGGGGAGCCTCGCCGCGGCGCCCACTGGGCGCGCGGGGGGGGGCGACCGCCGGCGACCGGAGGTCGTCGTCCTCGGCGCGGGCCCCGGCGGGCTCTTCGCGGCCCTCGCCGCTGCGCTCTCGGGCGCCGCGGTGACGCTGATCGAGCGCGGCGCGCCCATCGAGACGCGCGGCAAGAAGCTCGTCGCGTTCCACCGCGGGGCTGCGCCGGACCCCGACACGAACCTCCTCTTCGGCGAAGGCGGCGCGGGCACGTACTCCGACGGCAAGGTCTACACGCGCGTCGATGACCCGCTGGAGGTGCCGATCCTCGAGGAGCTCGTCGCGGCCGGCGCGCCGCCCGAGATCGTCTTCGACGCGCGCGCGCACATCGGCACGGACAAGCTGCACCGCATCCTGCCGCGGCTGCGCGCGCGCATGGAGGCGGCCGGCGTGCGCTTCCACTTCGACACTCGCGCCGAGGGGCTCGTAGTGGCGGATGGCCCCGACGGGCGTAAGCGCGTGCGCGCGGTCCGGACCAGCGCGGGAGCGCTCCCCTGCGACGCCCTGGTCGTCGCCGTCGGCCACAGCGCGCGCGACACGTGGGCGTGGCTGGCGCGCGACGGCGTCGTGTTCGAGGCGAAGCCCTTTCAGCTCGGCGTGCGCGTCGAGCACCCGCAGGCGTTGGTCACCGCGGGTCGCTACGGCGAGGGGCCCGAAGCGGCGCTGCTCGGGCCCGCCTCGTACAACCTCCGCGCGCAGGCCGACACGCATGGCGCCGCGGGGTCCGGAGCGGGCGCGCACAGCTTCTGCATGTGCCCCGGCGGCCGCATCGTCGCCAGCGTCAACGAGCCGGGCCAGCTCTGCACCAACGGCATGAGCAACTCGAAGCACTCGTCGCGCTACGCCAACGCGGCGGTCGTCACGACGCTCACGCCCGACGTGTTCGACGCGTGCGGGCTCGACCTCGCCCAGTTTCGCGGGGACGTCGCCTCGCCCGGGGGCGCAGCGCTGCGGGCCGACTTGGCGGGGCCGGGCGGCGTGGACCCCTTCGCCGGGGTCGCGCTCCAGCGCGCGCTCGAGGCGCGCTTCTTCGCAGCGGGGGGCGGCACCTACGCCGCTCCGGCGCAGCGCGTGCCGGACTTCCTGGCGGGGCGGCTCTCGCCTGGCCCCTTCGCGACGAGCTACGGCTTCGGCGCTGTGCCCGGCCGCATCGACGACTTGTTGCCGCCGGTCGTGACGCGCGCGCTGCGGCACGCGCTCAGCGCTTTTGAGCGTCAGCTCGCGGGCTTCGCGGGCCCCGAGGGCCTCCTCGTCGGCGTCGAGACGCGCAGCTCGGGGCCGGTGCGCGCGCCCCGGGATCGGGCGACGCGCCTCGCGCGCGGCTTCGCGAACCTGTTCCCGATCGGCGAGGGCGCGGGGCACGCGGGTGGCATCACGAGCGCCGCGATCGATGGCGCGCACGCGGGCCAGTCGGCCGTGCTCCTCTGACGGCGGGCCGCCGACGGGCGCCGGCCAACGGGCCTGGCGCGCCCGGTCGTGATACAACCCGCCCATGTCGCAGCATCGAGACGAGCCGCTCACCCAGCGGAAGGTGACCACCAACAGCCTCCGCGCCATGAAGGAGCGCGGGCAGCGCATCGCAGCCTTGACCGCGTATGACTACACGATGGCGCAGCTGCTCGACCAGGCAGGGGTCGACGTCTTGCTCGTTGGAGACTCGGTCTCGACCGTGATGCAGGGCCTCGAGACGACCGTCACGGTCACGCTCGAGCACATGCTGTACCACTCGACGCTCGTCCGTCGCGGCGTCGAGCGCGCGCTTGTCGTCGGGGACCTGCCGTTCATGACCTACCAAGTGAACCCGGACGAGGCGCTGCGCAACGCCGGGCGGATGGTCAAGGAGGCCGGGGTCGAGGCGGTCAAGCTCGAGGGCGGCCGCGTCGTGGCGGAGACGGTGCGGCGCATCGTCGACGTCGGGATCCCCGTGATGGGCCACCTCGGCCTGACGCCGCAGTCGATCCACAAGTTCGGGACGTACCAGGTCCGCGCGCGGGACCCCGAAGAGGCCGAGCTCCTGAAGCGCGACGCGCACCTCCTGCAGGAGGCTGGGGTCTTCGCGCTGGTGCTCGAGAAGGTGCCTGCGCACCTCGCGCAGGAGGTCAGCGCGTCGCTCGACATCCCGGTGATCGGGATCGGCGCGGGGCCGCATTGCGACGGCCAGATCCTCGTCAGCCACGACATGCTCGGGATCTGCACGCGCTTCAGCCCGCGCTTCGTACGGCGCTACGCGCACATGGCGGATGACATGCGCGACGCGTTCGAGCGCTATGTCGTCGACGTGCGCGCGGGGGAGTTCCCGACCCTCGACGAGTCGTACTGACGCGCCCCGCTCGCGCTGCTCGCGCGCAGGCCCACCCCTTGCCGATCGGGGGCGCCGACCTTGCGGCGCGCTCCAAAACGGGGGGCCAGCCCGCGGACTGCGGGCTGGCCCCGTGGTGTCGTGCCGGCTGCGCTGGTCAGCGCGGGCCGCGCCTCAGTTCTTGGAGCGCAGGTCCTCGAGGATGCGCTTCAGCTCGGCCGCGCCCTCTTTGGAGATGCCGTCCGTGCTCGACGCACCGATCAGCGCGAGCGCGCGATCGAGGTCCCCGATGCGCGCCGTGCGCGCGACGAGCGCCGGGCTCGTCCGCGTCTCCTCGACCTTGTCGAAGGTCTTGGCGTAGGCCGGCACCGAGGACACGTCGCTGCCGAGCTGCTTCATCAGGTCTGCGATCGCGGCTTGCAGCTGCAGGTCCTCCTGGAAATCGCCGGACGGGAACGCCGCGCCGCGCGCGTCCTGCACCTTCCGTCGCACCTCGAGGCGCAGCAGCATCCTGACCTCGTCCGGGGTCAACGCGGTGTCCAGCGAGGCGTAGAGGTCGTCGAAGCCCGGGTACTTCGAGGAGTCATCGGAGTCGCTGACCGCGATGGCTTCGAACTCGGGGCGCATGGTGGCCCAGCGCTCGATGACCCAGTTCCGCAGCGCCCGCGTGTCCTGCAGCTTGCGCATCTCGACGAGCTTCCAGCCCTCGTACTTCCGCAGCTCGACCTCGTGGTCGGGCGCGATGCCGCCAGGGCTCGTGATGTTGCCCTCGGCGTCGAGCTCGCGGTGGATCGAGCGGCCGGTCGGGAGCAGGTAGCGCTCGATCGTCAGCTTGACGCGCGGCGCGAAGTCGAACTGGCCGTTGTTGTTCCAGTCGCGCCGGATGCGCTCCCAGTTGTCGAAGCGCCCGTTCTGGTTCTCGTCGACGAACTCGTCGTCGCGCTCGCCCGTCATCGGGACGAGGTTCTGCACCGAGCCCTTGCCGAACGTGCGCTGCCCGATCAGGGTCGCCCGGCCGTGGTCTTGCAGCGCGCCGGAGACGATCTCCGAGGCGGACGCAGAGAAGCGGTTCACGAGCACCGCCATCGGCATCTCGAGCGGGATCAGCATGCGCCCGTCGGAGCTGAACGTGCGCTGCTCCAGCACGCGGCTCTGGGTGCGGACGATCGGCTTGCCGCGCTCGAGGAACAGGCTCCCCACGTCGCGGGCCTGGGTCAAGAGGCCGCCGGTGTTGTTGCGCAGGTCGAGCACGAGCGCGCGCACTTCACCCTCGCGTTGCATCGCCTTGACCGCGGCGCTGACCTCTTCGGCGGCGTGGCGGCTGAACGTGTTCAGCTCGACGAGCGCGATCCCCGCCGGCAGGAGCTGGTACTGCACCGCCGGGATGTCGATGAGCGCCCGCTCGACGACGACCTTCATCTCGTCCGTTGGGCGGTCGATGAGCTGCGCGTCCATCCCGTTGCGCCACACGTAGAGCGTGACGTTGGTGTTCGGGCGCCCCTTGAGGCGCTTGATGATCTCGTCGGTCGGCTTGCCGATCGTCGGCCAGTCATCGATGCGGACGATCTTGTCGTCGGTCGAGAGGCCGGCTTTGTACGCGGGCCCCGAGTAGATCGGGCGCGTGATCGTGAACAGGCCGTCCTGCGGGTCCTCGCCCACGTATGCGCCGATGCCGCCGTACTCGGCCTCGAGGTCCTGCTCGAACTTCTTGTACGCGTCGGGCGAGAAGTAGCTCGAGTGTTGATCGAGGCTCTGGAGCAGCCCCTGCATCGCAGCTTCGAGGAGCTGGTCGCGGGTGACCTTGTCGCCCTCGAGGTGCGCCTCTTGGACCAGGTCGATCAGCTTGTCGAGGCGTGCGAGGTCGGCCGGGACCTTGCTGGCGCGCGTCTCGCGCTCGCGGTCGCGTGCGCGGCTGATCTCCGTGTCCTTCTGGCGACGGATGCGGAGCTGATGGAGGTACGCGTCCGCCAAGCGCCCGTCGACGCCGGGCAACGAGGCGATGTGCTCGAGCTCTTCTTCGACGCCGTCGACCTCACGGATGACGCCGCGCGCGGCGAAGCCGAAGGCGCCGAGCTTGCGCAGCTCGGGGTCCTGGGACTCCAGGAACTCCTTCAACGTGCGCCGCGCTTGATCAGACTGCGCCGCCAAGCCGAACTCGTAGACCGCGAGGGCTGCGGCCGCGCGCAGCGTGGGCGCGCTCTTGCCGTCGCGGGCTCGCTCCAGCAGTTTCGCTGCGACCTCTTCTCGCACGTCGGGCGCGGCGACCTCGAGGCCCGCGCGCGAGAGGAGCTCGGCGGCGGCGGTCGCGAGCGCTTCGTCGGCGGACGCGATGACCGGCAGCATCGCGCGCCCGATCAGCTCTGCGTCGGCGTCATCGCCGAGGAGGCGCGCCGAGGCCAGGAAGAGGCGCTCGCGCGGGTCGGCTGGCGCCGCGCGCAGGGCGGCGTCCAACGCGGCGTCGAACGCCGCGCCGAGGTCGTCGCCGACGAGGCCGACCGTGCGCTCGGCCTCGCGCCAGATGGCGTCGGGGGCGAGGCTGCGCGCGGCGAGCGCTCGCTCGGCGACGATCTGGGCCGCCTCATCCCCTTGGGGGGCGGCCGCGACGGGCGCTGCGCTGGGCCCGGCGAGGAGCCCCGGGAGGCTCGTAATGGGGCAGAGCGCGGGGCTGGGGGCGCTGAACGCGAGGAGGGCAAAGGCGGTGAGCGTCATGCGGTGTAAGGACTCCAATCGGTCGGCCTTGATGCTGCGGTGCGGTGCGTCGCCGTGCGGCGCGCTCGGCGGCTCGGGCAGGACCTGGGGGTTGGCCCAGACCACAGCCCGCGTTCCGATGCTGCCGTGTTGGCTATCGGCCGACGCCAGGGGGTGACCCGAGTCGGTGCGACCGTGTCGTAGGACGCCGTTATACGGAGCGCACGGGTAGATGCGGGCGCCTGACCTAACTCGAACCTAGCGGCGCCCCGCGGCAATGTGTCCTGGGCGCCGATTCCCCTGGGGGGCCTTGCCTCGCTCGGACGCGGCGCCGACCCTGGGCGGGATGTCCGACGCGCGCAACGCCCCTGATCCTGGTCCGTCGTCCGGAGCCCCGCTCGGGCCGGACGCGCTCCCCGAGCTCAGCCACCTCGCGCCGCCCGACGCGGCGGGGCGCCGCGGGGCGCGCATGGTGGACGTGGGGGGCAAGGAGGTCACGCGGCGGACCGCGCTCGCGCGCGCGCTCGTGGTCTTTCCGCCAGGGCTCCTGGAGGCCGTCCTGCGCGGCCAAGGGCCAAAAGGGCCGATCGAGGAGGTGGCGCGCCTCGCTGGGATCCTCGGCGCGAAGCGCACGGGCGAGCTCATCCCGCTGTGCCACCCGCTCGGGCTCGACGCCGTCGACGTGACGCTCGCGCGCGTCGCCGCGGACACGCTCGAGGTGCGCTGCCGCGCGTCCTGCGCGGGGCGCACCGGGGTCGAGATGGAGGCCCTGATGGGGGCCTCGCTCGCCGCGTTGACGGTCTACGACATGACCAAGGCCGCGTCGAAGGGCATCCGGATCGAGCGCGTGGAGCTCCTGGAGAAGACCGGCGGGCGCAGCGGCCACTGGCGGGCGGAGGGGGCGAACGACGCGCCCGCGCCGCCCTAGCCGGACGCGGCCACGCGCTGGGTGGGCGCTGGGTGGGCGCTGGGTGGGCGGTGGTGGGCGGTGGGTGGCGCCCGCGGGCGGGAACGTGGCCCGACATGGGAGAACCGGAGGTCCGGACCCGGTATCCTCTTCGCCCTCGGAGCGGCGCCCCCTCCCCCTGTCCGCCCGAGCCCCCTGTCCGCCCGAGCCCCCGAACGCCCGAGCCCCTAGACGCCAATGGACCTGAAGCTCATCCGCAACCTCGTGCGCATCATGGAACGCGGCGAGGTGGACGAAATCGAGATCGACGACGAGAAGGCGGGCCTGCGGGTCCACCTGCGCCGCGGCGCCGGCCCCGGCGCTGGGAGCCCTCAGATCGTGATGATGCCAGGCGGCGCCTATGGTGCACCGCCTGCGCTGCCCCTCGCAGGCGCCCCGGGCCTGGGCGGTGACGGGCTCGACTCCGGCAGCTCCGGCGCGCGGCCGAAGGGTGTCGAGGAGATCACGTCGCCGATGATCGGCACGTTCTATCGCGCGCCAGCGCCGGACGCGGAGAACTTCGCCAACGTCGGCACCCGCGTCGAAGACGAATCGGTCGTCTGCATCATCGAGGCCATGAAGGTGATGAACGAGATCAAGGCGGAGTGTGTCGGCGAGATCGTCGAAGTCCTCGTCGAGAACGGTGAGCCCGTCGAATACGGCCAGCCGCTCTTCCTCGTCAAGTCGCGCTGAGCTCACCATGTTTCGACGTATCCTCGTCGCCAATCGCGGTGAGATCGCTCAGCGCGTGATCCGCGCGTGCCGCGAGCTCGGGATCGAGACGGTCGCGGTGTACTCCGAGGCTGACGCGGGTGCGCTGCACCTGCGGATGGCGGACGAGACGATCTGCATCGGCCCGGCGCAGAGCTCGAAGAGCTACCTCGATATCCCCTCGATCATCTCGGCGGCCGAGATCGCTGACGTCGAGGCGATCCACCCGGGGTACGGGTTCCTGTCCGAGAACGCGCACTTTGCCGAGGTCTGTCGCTCGTGCAAGATTGAGTTCATCGGCCCGGACTCCGAGACGATCGCGCAGCTCGGCAACAAGTCGCGCGCGCGTGAGATCGCGATCGCCGCGAAGGTGCCCGTGGTGCCCGGCTCCGACGGCGCCGTGAAGGACGAGGCCACCGCGAAGCGCGTCGCGTTGGAGATCGGCTACCCGGTCATGATCAAAGCCTCCTCCGGCGGCGGCGGGCGCGGCATGCGCATCGCGAGCAACGAGCCGAGCCTCCTCGCGGGGATGCGGGCCGCGCAGTCCGAAGCAAAGGCCGCCTTCGGCGACGACTCGGTCTACCTCGAGAAGTTCGTCGAGCGCGGGCGCCACGTCGAGGTCCAGATCCTCGGCGACCGCGACGGGAACGTCATCCACCTCGGCGAGCGTGACTGCTCGACCCAGCGCCGGCACCAGAAGCTGATCGAGGAGTCTCCGTCGTCGGCGCTGACCCCCAAGCAGCGCGAGCGCATCTGCACGGCCGCGGTGCGCCTCGCGAAGCACGCGGGCTACTACAACGCGGGGACGGTTGAGTTCCTCGTCGACCAGGAGGGGAACTTCTACTTCATCGAAGTGAACGCCCGGATCCAGGTGGAGCACCCCGTCACGGAGCTCGTCACGGGGGTCGACCTCATCCACCAGCAGCTCCGCATCGCCTCGGGCGAGAAGCTCGAGCTGCGCCAGAAGGACATCCAGTGGCGCGGGCACGCGATCGAGTGCCGGATCAACGCCGAGGACCCCGCGCTCGGGTTCCAGCCGTCTCCGGGGAAGGTCGAGCTCTTCATCCCGCCGGGTGGTCCCGGGGTGCGCGTCGACAGCCATTGCTTCAGCGGGTACCGGATTCCGTCGAACTACGACTCCATGATCGGCAAGCTGCTCGTTCACCGTCCTACGCGCGAGGAGGCCATCTCCACGATGAAGCGGGCGTTGGACGAGTTCGTGATCGAGGGGCCCAAGACGACCATTCCGCTGTTGCGGGAGGTCCTCGATGCGAGCGAGTTCCGTTCGGGGCGCCATGACACGGGCTTCCTCGAGCGCTATCTCTCGGCCGGTCCGGCGTCGCGACACCGCGACAACGACGCTTCCTAGGATGCTTCAAAACGGCGGCCCGGCGGGCCGCCGCCCCGTGACGACCATGCGCTCGACCCCTCGTTCGACCCCTCGCTCCATCTGCCCTCCCGTGGTCTGCGGCTCGGGGGCCCCACTCGCGGGGGGGGCCCGCGGGCAGCGCGCCGGCCGTTCGGCTGGGGCGCGTTCAGGGGCTCGCGCGGGCGCGCGGAGCGCAGCGCGGGCGCTCGTGGTGCTGGCCGCGGTGGCCCTCCAATCGGGCTGCTACATCCAGACGCAGCGCTTCCCGGGCGCGCTCGACCCGACGGTCGATCCGCTGGGGCCGGGCAGCTCGACCCTGTACGAAGCAGGCCCCGAAGAGGCGCTGATCGTGCGGCACGCGGACACCGTCATGGTCCGTCCGGCCGGGGGCACCGCGACCCGCATGCTCGAGTTCCACGACAAGCGCACGCGCCTCTCGTCGGGCTCGTGGATCTTCACCGGGCCCACGGGCAAGGTCGAGGTCCTGTTGCCGGGCGGCGCCCGCTTGGAGCTGACCGGCACCGCGGCGTGTGTCATCGGCTCCGAGAGCCGCCGCGACCCGATCTTCCGCCTGCGGCAGCTCTCGCGCGCGACGATCACCTGCGAGGAGAGCGCGCAGTTCGAGCTACCGGGCGGGGCGCGCTTGGCGTGCGACACGGGGCCGTTTGTGCTCGAGCAAGTCGGCGAGCGGGTCCTGCGCCTGCGCAACCGCTCGATCGGGCTCGGCCGCGTCGCCTATCGCGACGAGCTCTTCGACCTCGCGCCCGGCGAAGTGGTCGACCTCGCGCTGCCGCCCAGCGGCACCGCGCCCTTTGCGCGCGACCCCGGGTTCCGCACTCTGACGACGGACAGCGCGCCGCTCGAGATCCGCGGCGAGCTCGAGGTCCTGGAGGAAGAGGCCGGCGCGCGGCTGCGCGCGGTCGGCCCGAACGAGATCGTCGGGTACGGCCTGGTGCTGCGCCTGGATGAAGGCGACGAAGTCCTGTTCGAGGGCCTTGGGCCCCGTGAACAGGCAAATGGAACAAATCCATGAGTATCACCGATACACAGAGGACGCGCCGCGTCCTCGTCACCGGCGGCGCGGGCTTCCTCGGCAGCCACCTCTGCGAGCGGTTCTTGGCGGAGGGGTTCGAGGTGGTCTGCATGGACAACCTCATCACCGGGTCGCTCGAGAACGTCGAGCACTTGATGCCGGACCCGCGCTTTCGGTTCCATCACCAGGACGTCACGGAGTACATCCACCTCGCGGGTGAGCTCGACGCGATCATGCACTTCGCCTCGCCGGCGAGCCCGATCGACTACCTCGAGCTGCCGATCCAAACGCTGAAGGTCGGCTCGCTCGGGACGCACAAGGCGCTGGGCCTCGCGAAGGCGAAGGGCGCGCGCCTCCTGCTCGCCTCGACCTCGGAGTGCTACGGCGACCCGCTCGTCCACCCGCAGCCCGAGAGCTACTGGGGCAACGTCAACCCCGTCGGGCCGCGCGGCGTGTACGACGAGGCCAAGCGCTTCGCCGAGGCGATGACGATGGCCTACCACCGCCACCACGGCGTCGAGACGCGCATCGTCCGCATCTTCAACACCTACGGCCCGCGGATGCGCCTCGACGACGGCCGCGCGCTGCCGGCGTTCATGTCGCAGGCCCTCGCGGGCGAGCCGATCACGGTGTTCGGCGACGGCTCGCAGACGCGGTCGTTCTGCTACGTCGATGACCTGGTGGAGGGGATTTACCGGCTGCTGATGAGCGACGAGGTCTACCCCGTGAACATCGGGAACCCCGCCGAAATGACAATTCGCCAGTTCGCGGAGAAGGTGGTGGAGCTGACCGGGTCGCGGTCGACCCTCTCGTTCCACCCCTTGCCCGAGGACGATCCCAAAGTGCGCCAGCCCGATATCACTCGGGCTCGCAAAATCCTGGGTTGGGAGCCGAAGGTGGACTTGGACACCGGCCTGCGCCGGACGCTCGCCTACTTCCAGGCGCGTCTCGGTCAGCGCCCCTCGTCGAACCAGGGCTGACCCCAGGACCCCGCCATGTGTGGAATTGTTGGAGCGATCTCGACGGACCTCGCCGTGACCCGCGGCCTCGTCGATGGCCTCAGGGTGCTCGAATACCGCGGCTACGACAGCGCCGGGGTCGCGGTCTTGGACGCGAACGGAGTCCAGGTCCGCAAGCGCCGCGGGCGGCTCACCAACCTCGAGGAGGCCCTCGGCGACGGCCTGCTCGACGGGGCGCGGGCCGGGATCGGGCACACCCGCTGGGCGACGCACGGGGAGCCTTCCGACGCCAACTCACACCCACACATCGGCGCCAGCGGCCGCATGGCGCTGGTCCACAACGGGATCATCGAGAACTACGCGGACCTCAAGTCAGAGCTCCTCTCGGCAGGCGAGCGCTTCACCTCCGAGACCGACACCGAGGTCGCGGCGCGCCTGATCGACAAGTACTGGCGCGAAGGCGGCGACCTCGTCGCGGCCGTGCGCAAAGCGCTCGCGCGAGTCCGGGGCTATTACGCGATCGCGGTCCTCGCGCTGGAAGAGGGGCACCCGATCTTGGTCGCCGCGCGCAGCGGCCCGCCGCTGGTCGTCGGCGTGACCGCTGACGGCGCGTACCTGTCCTCGGACGCTTTGGGCGTGATCCCGCACACGAAGGACGTCGTGTTCCTCGAGGACGGCGACGTCGCGGTCCTCACTCCCGGCGAGCTCTCCGTGACGACCTTCGAAGGCCAGCCCGTCACGCGCGAATCGCGGCACGTCGCCTGGGATGTCGAAGACTCCGGCAAGGGGGTGTATCCGCACCACATGCTGAAGGAGATCCACGAGCAGCCCGATGTGCTCGCGCGGACGACCTTCGACCGCATCGACATCGCGGCCTCGGACGTGCGCTTCGAAGGCGGCGCGTTCAACGACGAGTTCGTGCGCGGCATCGAACGCGTCCAGATCCTCGGCTGCGGCACGGCGTTGCACGCCGGCATGATCGCGCGCTACCTGATCGAGGGCCTCGCAGGCATCCCCGTTGAGGTCGACTACGCGAGCGAGTTCCGCTATCGCGACCCGCGCCTCGTGTCCGGGACGTTGGCGCTCGCGATCACGCAGTCCGGCGAGACCGCAGACACCCTCGCGGCGACGCGCCTTGCGCGTGAGCTCGGCGCGAGCGTCGCGTGCATCTGCAACGTCGCGGGCTCGAGCCAAGTGCGCGAGTCCGATGCCGCGGTGCTCACCCACGCCGGCCCGGAGATCGGGGTCGCGAGCACCAAGGCGTTCACCGCACAGGTCGCCGCAGCGACGCTGCTGGCGATCCGGCTCGGCCGTGCGCGCGGCGTGCTGCCGCCGCACCGCGCCCGCCAGTTGCTCGAGGAGCTGCGCCTCTTGCGTCCGAAGATCGAGGCGCTCCTGACCTCGGGTGCGGTGGCGGAGGCGCGCCGTATCGCAGAGTCGCACGCGGGCTCGCGCGGGTTCCTGTTCCTTGGCCGCGGCGTGAACTTCCCGATCGCGCTCGAGGGGGCGTTGAAGCTCAAAGAGATCGCCTACGTCCATGCCGAGGGCTACGCCGCCGGCGAGATGAAGCACGGCCCGATCGCCTTGATCGACCCGGGGATGACCATCCTCGTCGTCAACTCGGCCGGTCGCGTCGCCGACAAGACGCGCGCCAACATCGAGCAGGTCAAGGCGCGCGGCGGGGTCACCGTCAGTATTGGGTCGGATCCGGGCAGCCACGCCATCGCCGACGCCTGCGTGCACGTGCCGGAGACGAGCGAGTGGCTGTCGCCGATCCTGAACGTGATCCCGCTGCAGCTGATCTCGTACTTCATCGCCGAGATCCGCGGGTGTGACATCGACAAGCCGCGCAACCTCGCCAAGAGCGTCACGGTGGAGTGAGGGTCAGGATGCGAGCGAACCCATTCAAGAGAGGCGGAGCGCGATGAGAGTCCTGGTCACCGGAGGCGCCGGGTTCATCGGTTCACACGTCGTCGAAGCGCTCGTCGCGCGGGGCGATGACGTCGTCGTGCTCGACAACTTCAACACGTTCTACGACCCCGCGATCAAGCGCGCGAACCTGGCCGAGGTGCGCGCGCAGGGCGACTTCGAGGTCGTGGAGGGGGACATCCGCGACGAGGCCTTGGTCGCGCGGCTCTTTGCGAGGCCGTTCGACGGCGTCGTGCATCTCGCTGCGATGGCCGGCGTGCGCCCGTCGCTCGATGATCCGCTGCTCTATCAGGACGTGAACCTGCGCGGCACCATGGTGCTCTTGGAGGCCGTCCGGCGCGCGCCTTCGACGCGCTTCGTCTTTGCGTCCTCTTCGAGCGTTTACGGCGGGAACACCGTCGTGCCGTTCCGCGAGGACCACGAGGTCACGCGCCCCGTTTCGCCCTACGCGGCGACGAAGCGCGCGAGCGAGCTGCTCGCCTACACGCACCACCATCTCTTCGGGATCCCGATGACGGGCCTGCGGTTCTTCACCGTCTATGGGCCGCGCCAGCGGCCGGAGATGGCGATCCACAAGTTCGTCGCGATGACGCTGGCGGGCAAGCCGTTGCCGTTCTTCGGCGACGGAACGACGCGCCGCGACTACACCTACGTCGATGACATCGTCGACGGCGTCGTACGCTCCCTCGACCGGTGCGAGGGCTTCGAGCTCTACAACCTGGGCGAGTCGGAGACGACGTCCTTGGCTGAGCTCGTCACGCTCATCGGCGAGGCCTGCGGCGTCGCGCCGGAGCTCGATCGCCGTCCGATGCAGCCAGGTGATGTCCTGATCACCTACGCAGACGTCTCGAAGGCCCGGGCGAGGCTCGGCTACGCGCCTTCGACGCCGGTCCGTGAAGGGCTGGCGAAGTTTGTTGCTTGGTTCCGTGCACGCCAGGGGGCGAGCGTGGGCTGATGTCCCAACTCGATTCGGCCCTGAGGGCGGTTCGGCCCTCGCCCCGCCCCAAGCCGCGCGCGCTGCCCGACCATCGGGTATCGTGCTCGCCCCTGCCTCTCTCCCCATTGCGACTCAGTCACCTATGAAGGGCGTCATCCTCGCCGGCGGTCTCGGCACGCGGCTCTTTCCGCTGACCAAGATCACGAACAAGCACCTTCTGCCGGTCTACGACCGGCCGATGATCTACTACCCGATCCAGACGCTGGTGAATGCCGGGATCGACGACATCATGATCGTCACCGGCGGGCGCAAGTCGGGGGACTTCCTGTCGCTCCTCGGGAACGGCAAGGACTTCGGCCTGAAGCACCTGAACTACACGTATCAGGAGGGCGAGGGCGGCATCGCCGAGGCCCTGGGCCTCGCCGAGCACTGGGCCAAGGGCGAGCCGATCGCCGTGGTCCTCGGCGACAACCTGATCGAGAACAACATCCGCAAGGCGGTCGCCGACTTCCGCGCGCAGGGCCGCGGCGCGAAGATCCTCCTCAAGGAGGTCCACGACCCGCACCGCTTCGGCGTCGCGACGCGCGACGGCGACAAGATCACCAAGATCGTCGAGAAGCCGAAGAACCCCGAGACGAACCTCGCGGTGATCGGCATCTACATGTACGACGGGCGCGTCTGGGAGATCATCAAGACGCTCGTCCCGTCGGACCGGGGCGAGCTCGAGATCACCGATGTGAACAACTGGTACATCAAGGACGGCTCGATGACCTTCGAGAAGCTCGAGGGCTGGTGGACCGACGCAGGCACGTTCGAGTCGCTGCACCATGCGGCGCACTTGGTCGCCGAAGGCGGCGCGAACAAGCTCGATTGAACTGACCTTGACCTTGCTCCGCGGCTCCGAGCGCAGCACACCCGAGTAGGGGGACCCGAACATTCGCGTGAGCGACTCTTCCAGTGACACGACCGCGAGCCCGTCGGCCGCGCGCAAGGACGCTGTCCCGGCCGGCGGCCGCGTGCTCGTGACCGGCGCCGCAGGTATGTTGGGCAGCCAGGTCCTCTTGGCCGCCCCTGAGGACCTGGCGACAGTCGGGACGGACCTGCGCGAGGCGCCGGGCGTCGACGCGCCTGGCACCGACCTCTCCGACCCGGAGCAGGTGGACGCTCTGTTCACGGAGCACGGCCCGCTCGCTGGGGTCGTGCACTGCGCGGCTTACACCGCGGTGGACAAGGCCGAAGAAGACGAAGCGCTGGCGCAGCGCGTCAATGGCGACGCGTGCGGCGTCCTCGCCGCGCGCTGCGCGAGCGAAGGCGTGCCGCTCGTCATCGTCTCGACGGACTTCGTGTTCGACGGCCGCGGCCGGCGCCCGTACCGGGAGGACGACCCCGTCGCGCCGCTCTCGGCCTATGGCCGGACCAAGCTGGACGGCGAACGCCAAGCCCTCGCAGCGCACCCGACCGGCACGCGCATCGTGCGCACGCAGTGGCTCTACGGGCCCCGCGGGCGGCACTTCCCGCACACGATGCTGCAGCTCGCCCGTGAGCGCGATCGGCTCAAGGTCGTCGCGGACCAAGTGGGCGCGCCGACGTCGACGCTCGAGCTCGCGCCGGCCCTGTGGGACGTCCTGCTGCGCGGCGAAGCCGGCATCTGGCACGCCGCCTGTTCGGGCGAGTGCTCCTGGTTCGACCTCGCCGTCGCGACGCTTGCGTTCGCCGGCGTCGAAGGCGTGACGGTCGAGCCTTGCTCGACCGATGAATTCCCGCGGCCGGCCGTGCGGCCGGCCTACAGCGTCCTCGATTGCTCGAAGCTCGAGGCGCTCCGCCAGAAGCCGCTCGCGCCCTGGCGCGAAGCGCTCCAGACCTATCTCGGAAGCGAAGCAGAAGAATGACGCGAACGGTCCTCGTCACGGGCGGCGCCGGCTTCATCGGCAGCAACTTCGTGCAGATGCTGGTCGAGCTCCGGCCCGACTGGCGCATCATCAACCTCGACGCGCTGACGTACGCGGGCAACCTCGAGAACCTCACGGCGGTCGAGGGGCACCCCGGTTACACCTTCATCCAGGGCGATGTCGCGGTGCCCGCGGAGGTCGTCGCGGCGTTCGAGCTCGCGGGTGAATCTGGGGTCTCGGACGTCGTGCACTTTGCGGCCGAGAGCCACGTCGACCGGTCGATCCAAGGCGGCCTGCCCTTCGTGAACGCGAACGTCGTCGGGACCCAAGTCCTGCTCGACGTCGCGCGCGCGCGCTCGGTCCAGCGTTTTGTGCACGTGTCCACGGACGAGGTCTACGGCTCGCTCGGAGCCACGGGCTTCTTCACCGAGGAGACCTCGCTCGCGCCGAACTCGCCGTACTCGGCGAGCAAAGCAGGCAGCGACATGTTGGTGCGCGCCGCGCACCACACCCACGGGTTCCCGGCGCTCATCACGCGCTGCTCGAACAACTACGGGCCGTATCAGTTCCCGGAGAAGCTGATCCCGCTCATGATCGCGAACGCGCGCGAGGGCAAGCCGCTGCCCGTCTACGGAGACGGGATGCAGATCCGGGATTGGCTCTATGTGCGCGACCATTGCGAGGCGATCCTCGCCGTCCTCGAACGCGGCGCGGTGGGCGAGGTCTACAACATCGGCGGACACAACGAGTACCCGAACATCGAGATCGTCCACCGGATCCTCGCCGCGTTGGGCAGAGGCACCGACCTGATCACCTACGTGAAGGACCGCCCGGGGCACGATCGTCGGTACGCCATCGATGCGGCCAAGATCGACCGAGAGCTGGGCTGGCGCCCGCGCTTCACCTTCGAGCAGGCCCTCCCGATGACGATCGAGTGGTACCTCGGAAACGATGCCTGGCTCGAGCGGGTCCGATCGGGCTCGTACCGCGAATACTACGCGCGCCAATACTCGGGCCGCTGAGGTGCCGCGTCGCAGCCCGGTGGGGGTCGTGTTCCGGACTCCCGCGGTGGTACCCTGTCCGTGCCACGAGGGGCGGTCACGCCGGGCGCTCGCCGAGCTTTGCGCGGTTGGGTCCCGGATCGGATCAACCTTCGCACCCGACGTGCCGATGAAGGATCGTTCGAGCCCTCTCCCGCCCAGCTCACTGGGGGGTGGGGGGTGGTCGTCCTCGGTTTCACCCCCTCCTCGCCCCGACCCGTTCGCCCCGCCCAGCACCCGATGCTGCACCGCCCCGACCCGAGCGATTCGCTGCTCCGGAGCCCTCGCAGGCTGCGCGCCCTGCTAGGACTCGCCCTGCTCACCCTGGCTGCCTGCAGCTCCGCACCAGACAAGCGGACCTTGCAGTACATGAACCAGGAGGGCTTCGGCAAGCGCTACGTGGGCAACGCCGAGGAGGAGGAGTACCTGACCCCCGGCGATCGCGTCACCGTGATGGATATCCTCCATCCGGACATCAACCTCACCCAGACGGTGCGTCCGGACGGGAAGCTGTTGTTGCCCGAGGTCGGCGAGGTCCCCGTCGCGGGTTACACACGCAGCGACCTCCGGGCCGTCCTGACGGAGCGCTACTCGCTGTACTTCGAGGAGACCGACATCGTCGTCGATATCTCCTCGCAGGGGCGGTCGTTCTGGGTGATCGGCGAGGTCGGTGATTCCGGGCGTAAGGAGTTCACCGGCAACCAAGTGGTCTTTGAGGCGGTGATGGACGCAGTGCCCAAGCGCTCGAGCGCGAACGTCGGGCGCATCATGCTGGTCTCCGGCGACCCGCGCAGCCCGCTCGTCCGGTACTTCAACCTCGACGACATCAAATACGGGGACACGACGACGAACTACCAGATCCGCGAGAACGACATCATCATCGTTCCGCCGACCCTGCTGGCCGAGTTCGGCTATTTCCTCGAGGCGTTGCTGTTCCCTGTGCAGCGCGTGATTGCGTCCGTCGGCGGCGCCCTCTTCGGCGGCTACAACAACGGCCGCAACGTCAACAACAACCGCGCGCTGACCCTCGGGTCGGTGTTCTAAGGAGAGGTCCCCGTGGCCGTCGAAGTCGAAGGCACAAGCCAGGTCGAGGAGTTCCTCGGTATCCTCAGGCGCCGCGCGTGGTGGATCGTCGTACCGACGATCCTGTTCGGTACGCTCGGGATTGCTGTCGCAGTCATCGTCCCGAAGAAGTACGTCAGCTTCGCGCGCGTGCTCGTCCGTGACGTGTCGGGGTTGATTCAGCCCTCTGCCAACGGCTCTGTGAGCCGCATGGAGGGGCTCGTGGCGCCCTACGTCGTCGGTTCGCGGGAACGCGTCGGCGAGGTCTTGGCGAACCTGCGTTGGCCTGAGTACCTCGACCTGACGATCCCGGAGCAGGCGGAGTATGGCGATCGGCTCTCTGAGGGGCTCATGATCGGCCTCGAGTCGGCGCAGATCAACATGGGCGCTCAGATCGTGAACGTGCGCTTTAGGCACACCCAGCCGCAGCGCGCGTACGACTTCGTGAACTCGCTCGTCAGGTCTTGGAAGCAAGGCGTGCAGACCCGCTTCCAGGAGTCGGAGCGCTCGCGCCTCGAGACCCTCAAGGTCGGTCACGATCGACTCGAGGCCGAGCGCGCGACGGTCAGCCAGAGCCTCGAAGAGAAGCGGCGCGCCAATCGGATACGCCCGGACATCGAGTTTGATCAGCGGGGCACCCCGAACTTCACGGGGGGGCAATTCGACGAGCTGGACCGGATCAAGGTCACGATCGACGAGACCGAGAACGAGATCGCAGAGCTGGAGCTCTCCATCGCCCGCTTCACGGCCGAGCGCGACAAGCTGCCCGAATTCGACACCAGCGGCCCGCAAGTGGCGACTGGCAGCAGCGTGATGGATGACATCCGCAGCCTCGAGAACGAGCGGCAGCGGCTCCTGGAGAAGATGACCGAGAGCGGCCTGACCGTGCACAACTCGGCCTACAAGCTGGCCAAGAAGCGCATCGACGCCATCAACCAGTCCCTCGACGAGCTGCGCGGCTTCACGGTGAGCGGCGCGCGCGCGCCAGAGGTCAAGGTGGTCCACCCCAAGCGCGTCGAGCTGCGGCAGGTCATCGAGCAGGCCCAGGTCGACCTCGCGCACCTGAAGGAGCGCCAGGAGCGCAACATCGCGCGCCGCACGGAGCTCGAGGGCGAGACGGACCGGCTCCAGCGAGAGCTGCAAGACATCCGCGTCCTCGACGCGCGCTTCAATGAGCTGAGCACCCAGATCGAGGAGATGGGGACCAAGCTCAAGCTGCAAGAGGCCCAGGTCGCCACGATCGCTGGCGACGCTGGTACGTTCTTCGAAGACCTGAACACCCCGCTCGTCCCGCAGAAGCCGACCGAGCCGAATCCCATCATTATCTCCGTGCTCGGCATCTTTATGGGCTTGGCGATCGGGTTGGGCCTCGCCGTCTTGATGGAGCTGAGCCGCTCGACGTTCCGCAACGCACGTGACATCTCGCGTGTGATGGTCGTGCCCGTCCTCGGCACGGTGAACCGGATCGTCACGCGCCGCCAGCGCGCGCGGCAGCTCTTTGCCCGCACGGGCGTCGCTGTCGGCATGCTCGCCTTTGTGTCCGTCATCGGGTACGTCACCTGGGCGTGGGTCTACGACACGGACTCGCTGTCGGGGCCGCTGCGCTCGGCGATCGAGGGCCTGCGCGAGCCGTTCCTCTGACCCGTCCCGTTGGGCCGAAATGGTGACGACCTCGGCGCATGTGTACCTCGCTCCCGAACCCCCGATTCGCGCTGGCAGGCGCGGCCTCGATTCCGCGCTGCTCGAATCGAGCGTGTGTTCGAGCCGCGGCCGCGTGCGTGGCACAGAGGGTACCGGGGGCAGCGGGGGCACTTGGGGCCCTGGCGGCGGGACCCCGGCTGCTCAGGAGGTCATGAACCTCGATGCGGGACCTCCTCGTCAGCCTCATCATCATCGGCGCGCTGCCGGCCTGCTTCAAGCGGCCGCTCGCGGGGATGCTCTTGTTCTCTCTGCTGGCGTACATGCGCCTGCAGGACCTCGCCTGGGGCTTCGCGCGCTTTGAGCGTTGGTCGCTCTACGTCGCGCTGGCGATGTTCAGCGGTTGGATGCTGCACGGCAAGAAGGAGCCGCTCCCCTCGGATCTGCGCATTGGACTCCTGATCTTCCTGCCGATTTGGGCGCTCCTCAGCAAGATCTTTGCCGAGGGCAACGCGCCGATCGATCCCGCAGGCGTGATCGAGTACGTCAAGATCATCGCGATCGCGCTCTTCACGACCGTCATTGTGAAGCGCCGTGATCACGTCCGGGCGATGATGTGGGTCATCGGCGGCTCTTTTGCGTTCTATGCGTACAAGAACGGCGCCGCGAGCGTCCTGTCAGGCGGCTCGCTCTACATCATTCGCGGCCCTGGGGGCATGCTCGAGGACAACAACGACTTCGCGCTGGCGATGGCGATGTCGATCCCGATCCTGGTCGGGCTGACGCTCAGCGAGCTGAAGCCGCTGTATCGGCGCTGGTTCGGCCTGGGCGTCCCGTTGGCCGCATTGACGGTCATCGCGACCCGTTCGCGGGGGGGCGCGCTCTCGATGGGCCTCGCCTTTGGCATCGTCATCTGGCGCTCGAAGAACCGCATCGCAGGGATCGTGCTCGGTGCCCTGATGCTGGTCGTCGGCCTGGCGCTGGCGCCGGCCGAGTGGTTCGCGCGCTTGTCGACGCTCAAGAATGTCAGCGATGACGGCTCGGCGATGGGGCGCATCAAGGCCTGGAAAGTCGCGAAGGAGATGATCATCGACAACCCGGTCTTCGGGGTCGGCTTCGAGCGTTTCCGCGCGAATTACCTGCGCTACGACCCCGTCGGCACGGGCGACTCCACCCACACGCGGGTCGCGCACAATGCGTACCTTCAGATCTGGGCCGAGACCGGAACCCCGGCGTTCTTGGCCTATGTCTCGCTCATGTTCTTGAGCCTGTTTGATCTCTGGTCCTTGCGTAGAGAGGCCCGCAAGCGCGTCGAGCGGAGCTGGATCCTCTACTACTGCACCGCCCTCGAGGGCGCGCTGTTGACCTTCATGCTCGGCAGCACGTTCTTGAACCGCGCGCACTTCGACCTGATCTACCACTACTTCGCGCTGATCTTGATCTTCGGCCGGATCGCTCGCGCAGAGCTTCGCGGCCCTGTGATCGTCCCCGGCGGCGCGAGCGCGCGCACCGGCACCTTCGTCCGCGTCGATGAGGTCAAGTTCGGGCGGCGCCCGACGGACGCGCGGCGCTTCCGGCAGACCTCCTTGACCGCCGATTGAGCCGCGCGCCGCGCGCTCCCTCCCTGTTGCATCTCTGAGCATGTGTGGATTCACCGGATTTGCGCTGCGTGACCCGAGCGCGGTGCCCGACTTGGGCTTGCTCTCTCGGATGGCGGGCACGATCTCGCACCGCGGGCCGGATGACGAGGTGCTCATCGAGCGCGGCGGCATGGCGCTCGGTTTTCGCCGCTTGTCGATCATCGACGTCGCAGGTGGCGCACAGCCGATCTGGAACCGTGCTGGCACCGTCGCGGTCGCCTGCAACGGCGAGGTCTACAACTTCCGCGAGCTGCGGCGCGAGCTCGAGGCCCTTGGCTACGAATACAAGACCGGCTCCGACGCGGAGAGCGTGCTGCACGCCTACGAGGAGTTCGGCCCCCGCGCTGCCGAGAAGTTCGTCGGCATGTTCGCGTTCGCGCTGCTCGACCTGCGTGAGCCGGCCGAGCCGCGGGTCGTGCTCGGGCGCGATCGCTTCGGCGTGAAGCCGATGTACTGGGCAGAGAACGCCGAAGGGCTGTGGTGGGGCAGCGAGGTGAAGACCCTCCTCGCCTCGGGCCGCTTCCCGCGCGAGGCGCGGCGCGAGGCGCTGCTCGACTACCTCGTCCAGGGTTATGTCGGCGGCCCCGAGAGCGCCTGGGTCGGGATCCATCGCTTGCCGCCTGCGACGGTGCTCACCTGGAGCGCGCGCTCCGGCGTAAAGCTCGAGCGCTATTGGGACCTGCCGACAGACGGTCTGCGCGCGCCGGCCTCCAACGAAGAGGTGCTCGAATGGGTGGATCGCGCGGTCGCCGATCGGCTCGTGTCCGAGGTCCCCTTGGGCGCGTTCCTGTCCGGAGGGATCGACAGCAACGCGGTCGCTACGTCGATGGCGCGCTCGATGAGCGAGCCACCGGTGCTGTGCACCGTGGGGTTCAACGAGCGCTCGCACGACGAGCTGGAGCTGGCCAGGCAGACGGCGCGCGCGCTCGGCGCGATCCATCACACCGAAGTGCTCGTGCCCGACCCCAAGGACGTGGTCGACACGCTGCCTTGGTTCTTCGATGAGCCGCTCGCAGACCCGTCGACGCTGCCGACGTGGCTCGTGTCGCGCATGGCGCGCCAGCACGTGACGGTCGCGCTGTCCGGCGATGGCGGCGACGAGACCTTCGCGGGCTACCGCCGCTACGTGCATGACGTCGCGGAGAACCGCGTGCGTCGGCTCGCTGGGGGGGCCGGGCGCGCGGCGATCGGGGCCCTTGGAAAGGTCTACCCGAAGCTCGATTGGGCGCCGCGCTTCCTGCGCGCAAAGACGTTCTTGACCAACGTCTCGGAGGACCCGGCGCTCGCGTACTGGCACAGCGTCTCGCATATGACGCGCGCGGAGGCGCTGGAGCTCTTGGCGCCCGACCTGCGCGCGAGCCTCTTCGAGCACGACCCGTTCACCGCGTTCGAGGCGCACTACCGCCGCCCCGACGTCGACTCGGAGCTCTATCGCGCGCAGTACGCGGACATGCACACGTGGCTCCCGGACCGCATCTTGGCAAAGGTCGATCGCGCGTCGATGGCCGTCTCGTTGGAGGCGCGGGAGCCGCTGCTCGACCACCGGCTCGTCGGCTGCTTCGCGAACCTCCCGGACGCCGAGAAGGTCTCGCGCGGCCGGGGTAAGCACCGCCTGCGCGAGGCCCTGCGCGGCCGCGTCGCGGAGAACGTCCTCGACGGCCAGAAGCGCGGCTTCGATACGCCGCTCGCTGCATGGACGCGCGGCGCGCTGCGGCCGGCGATCGAGGACGCGATCGAGACCTTGCCGGCGGACTGGTTCGATCGCTCGGTCCTCCGTGCGCGGTTCGCCGCGCACCAAGCGGGCCACCGGAATCACGATCGCTTATTGTGGTCGCTCCTGGTCCTCGAGCACTGGCGCCGCCGCCATGAGGTCGCGCGCCTGGCCGCCTGACCGTCATCGACCTCGCACTCGGCCCACGCATTGGACATCGCTGTCGTTACGAGCCTCTACCCGACGCCCGCGCGCCCCTTCGAAGGGATCTTCGCTGCGCGGCGCTGGGAGGGCATGCTCGCGCGTGGCCATCGAGTCTCGGTCGTGCACCCGTTGCCCTTCGCGCCGCTCCCGCTGGGCAAGTACCGCGAGATCGCGCGCGCGCCGCGGCGCGAAACACGCGGAGGCATCGAGATTGTGCGCCCGCGGCACCTGCACCTCCCGGGGCGCCCGCGCGGCAACGCGGACCGCTTCGCGCGGCGCGCGCTCTGGGTCCTGGACGCGCGCCCGCGGCCGGACGTCGTCGTCTGCGACTACGCGTGGCCTGCGTCGGCGCTGGCCCCGTTGTTGGCCGCACGAGGCGCGGGCGCGCCGCCCTGCGTCGTCAACGGTCGCGGCAGCGATGTGCTGCAAGTGGCTGGCGAGGCCGGGCTCGGCGCCTCGCTCGCCGCGAACCTCTCGGCGGCGAACGGGCTCTGCGCGGTGAGCCAGGACCTCCTCTCGGTGATGACCGGCCTGGTGCCACGCGACGACGTTCCGAGCGTGCTCGTGCCCAACGGAGTCGACACGGAGCTCTTTCGACCGGGCGATCGAGGCGCGGCCCGGCGGGAGCTCGGGCTGCAGGTCGACTGCCCGTGGGTCATCGTGGTCGGTCACCTCATCCCGCGGAAGGACCCGCTGCTCGCGCTCGAGGTCTTCCACCGCGGCGCGCCCGACGGCGCGCGCCTGGCCTTCGTCGGCCGGGGGCCGCTCGCCGAGGCGTTGGCGTCGCGCGCCGACGCGCTGGGGCTCTCGGGGCGCGTCCACTTCGCGGGCGAGCGGCCGCCCGAGGAGCTCGGCCGCTGGTACCGGGCGGCGGACGCGCTGCTTTTGACGAGCGCGCGCGAGGGGCGCCCCAACGTGGTCCTCGAGGCGCTGGCCACCGGCACGCCGGTGCTCGCGACGGCGGCAGGGGGTACGGGCGAGGTCCTGAGCGACCCGCGCTGGCTCGCAGAGGGCCGCGACCCCGCGCTCCTCGGCGCGATGCTGGCAGCCCTGCTCGCCGCCCCGCCGTCCCGTTCCGAGCTGTGCGCCCTAGTCGAGCCGCTTTCCTGGGGGCACAGCCTCGCCACGCTCGAAACGCTCTTGGAGGAGGTCGCTCGGCGCGGCCGATGATGAATTCCGAGCCTGTGAGGATCCTCTATCACCACCGCACCCAGGCGGACGACGGCCAGGCCGTCCACATCCGCTCCCTCATCGACGCGTTCCGCGCCGAGGGGGCGGACGTGCGCGAGGTCGCGCTCGTCGAGAAGGCCGGAGGCCCGCCGCCTGGCTCCGCGCCCGCGGAGTCCGGTGGGGGCGGCTGGTCCTGGATCGGTCGGGTCCCGCGCTTCGTCCGCGAGCTCGCGGAGTACGGGTACACGGTGCCCGCGTCTCGCCGCCTGCGCGGGGCCATCGCAGAGTTTCAGCCGAGCTTCGTTTACGAGCGCTATGCGTTCGGCAACGCCGCTGGCGTGCGCGTCGCGTCGCGTTCCAAAGTGCCGCTCGTGCTCGAGGTGAACTCGCCGATGGTGCAAGAGCTCACGAAGACGCGTGGCCTCTCGTTCCCAGGGTTCGCGCGGCGCGTCGAGTCGAGCATCTTTCAACGCGCGGATCGGATCGCGGTCGTGACGGGCGTTCTGCGCGACATCCTCGCGGAGCTGGGCGTGCCCGCGGAGCGTATGTTCGTCACCCCGAACGGCGTGCACCTTGAGCTCTTTGCGGCGCCGGACCGCGTCGCTGCGCGCCGCGATCTCGGCGTCGAGGCCGCGGAAGGGCCCGTGTTTGGGTTCGTGGGGTACTACCGCGACTGGCACCGCCTGGACTTGGTCGTCGACGCGCTCGCCACCACGGAGCTGCGCGCTGCCCACCTCGTGCTCGTCGGCGCCGGCCCCGTCGAAGGCGAGCTGCGCGAACAGGCGCAGCGCCGCGGCGTCGCGGCCCGCGTTCACTTCGCGGGCAAGCGCCCGCACGACCGCATTCCGGCGGTCTTGCCGGCGTTCGACGTGGGCCTCGTGCCTGCGATCAATCCGTACGCCTCGCCGCTGAAGCTGCATGAGTACATGGCCGCCGGCGTCGCGCCGATCGCGCCGGACCAGCCCAATCTGCGCGAGGTGTTGCGCCACGGTCACGACGCGCTGCTCGTCCCTCCCGGGGACGGCGTCGCGCTCGTCGACGCGCTCGTCCGCCTCGCCACGGACGAGCCGCTGCGCCAGAGCATCGGCGCCGCAGCCCAGCGCTCCATCGTCGAGCAGGACTTGACCTGGCGCGGCAATGCGCGGCGCGTCCTCGCGGAAGTCCGTCAGCTGTCATGAGCACAAAACTCCGTCACTCGCTCTCGTTCGACATCGAGGAGTTCTTCCAGGTCGCGAACCTGACGCATGCGTTTCCCCCGTCGGGCTGGGACGCAGTCGAGTCGCGGCTCGATGTCGGCATGGACGCGCTGCTCGACGTGCTCGCGCGTTGTGATGCGCGCGCGACGATGTTCTTCTTGGGGTGGGTGGCCGAGCGGCGCCCTGACCTCGTCGCGCGTTGCCATGCCGCCGGGCATGAAGTGGCGAGCCACGGCTATGAACATCGATTCCTCTGGGACATAGGGACCCCCGAGGCCTTGCACCGCGACCTGGAGCTGACCGAGCGCGCGATCGAGGCCGCGGGTGTCCCGCGCCCGGTTGGGTTCCGCGCGTCGACGTTCACGCTGACACGAGAGACTTGGTGGGCCTTCGACGTGCTCGCGGAGCGCGGTTACCTGTACGACTCGAGCGTCCACCCGGTGCGGCATCCGACCTACGGCGTGCCCGACTTTCCTCCGGGGATCTCGACCATCGAGACCTCACACGGGGCCGTGCGCGAGTTCCCTGTGACCACGTTGCCGGCCTTCGGGCGCAATTGGCCGGTCGGCGGCGGCGGGTACTTCCGCTTGCTTCCGGGGGTCGTCCACCGGTGGGCGCTCGCGCGCGTCACGCGCCTCGAGCGGCCGGTCGCGCTCTATTTCCACCCCTGGGAGTTCGACCCCGACCAGCCCCGCATCGACGCGCCGTGGAGCAAGCGCTTCCGGCACTACGTCGGGCTCGACAAGAGCCTCGCGCGCCTCGAACAGCTCGCGCGGCGTTGGCCCTTTGGGACGATGCGCGAGGTGCTCGAGGCCACTGGCGAGTGACTACTGGTTCGGCGCGCGCGCCGCGGCCTCTTCGTCTTGCAGCGCTCGCCGCGCGATGCCACGCAGGCACGAGGCGAGCGCTTCCGAGTGGGGCTGGCCCTTTACGATGGGCGCGAGCTCATCCAGCACGGTGAGGGCCTCTTGCGCGAGCGCCGTGCGCGTCGGCTGCGGCGGAAGCTCCGCTGCTGCCGCCGCGTCCATCTTGGACCGCGTGGCAGCCTCGCGCTCGAGGTCGGCGATCCATTGCAAGTAAGCAGACGCGAGCGCGAGCCCCGCGCGGTCGATTCGGACTGTCCCATCGGGCTGCTCACGCCGTTCCCAGATCAGCTTCAGCTTGTCCGTAATGAACACGAAGTTCGGGAACGGCAAGCGTGATTGCAGGCTCGCCGTGAGCTGGTGGGACTGCGCGGTCGCGGCGCTCCGCAAGAGCCGGTTGCCTGAAGCCAAGCGCTTTTGGACGTCGTTGATCGGTCGGTCGAGACGGATCTCGACGGCAGCCAGCGCGAAGGCCAAGGGGGCGCTCGGCATGATGTCAAACGCAGTCTCGTAGGCGCGTTGCGCTGCGACGTCATCTCCGACCGACTCGGAGACCCGGCCAAGGAGCTCCCACAGCCCGGCGTCGCCAGGGCGCGAGGCTTGCTCGCTGGTCACGATCTCGCGCGCGAGCTCGGGAGACAGATCGATCAAGAGATCGACCCATGGCTTTGCGCTGCCCCGGCGCATGCCCTCGAGCGAGCTTTGACCGGAGACGCGGCGCAGGCGCGTGAGCTGCGCGCGCGCCAAGGCCGCTTGCTGCACGAGCGCGCCTCGACCAGACGGCCCGTGACGCACGAGCGCGAGGGCGGCGATCGGGTCGGAGGGGAAGATCTCGATGAGCTCATTCAGGCGGGCCTGGAGGTCCTCATCGGTCAGCCTCGCGCGGCGCTCGAAGTCCGGATTGGCTGCGTGCTCGAGGGTGTCGACGAGCATGTCGACCACGTACGGCGCCGATTCTGCCGGCGCGCCGCGCGCGGCCTCCATCAACGGCTTGACCGCGAGCCCGTATTGCCCCGCGCGAACAAGCAGCGCGCCGAGCGTGAGCTGCGGCTCGAAGTCGACGCGGCGCTCGCGCGTCAGGGGCTCGCCGAGGGCTCGGATCGCGAGCTCCTCGGAGCCTTTGAGGAGCTCCGCAGAGGCCCGCGCAAGCGCGATCTCGACGACGTCCTCGATGACGCGCGGACCGAGCGCCCCGAGTCGTGCGACCCGGAGCTGCAGGAGGTCGGGCGCGAGCGGGTCGTCGAGGTGTTCAGCGCGGACTCGCGCGAGGCGCATGTCCCAGGCCGGTCCAAAGTCCTTGAACGCCAAGCAGATCGAGGCCGCGATCGGTGTGGCCTCGGCGAAGTGGCCGCGCTGCTCGTGGAGCCTCGCGGTGAGCCACTGTGGCCAGAGGGTCCCTGCCCGTTGCTCGTTGAGCGCGCGCAGCTCTTGGTCGATCCAGGGCGACCATTCGCTCCGTTCGAGCACCAGGAGCACGGCGAGCAACTCGCGCGGGTCGCGGCGTCCGCGGCGCGAGCCGAGCAACGTCTCCGTGGTCTCTTCCACTGCGCGCGCCCCGAACCAAGGTGACAGCTCGATCGGCTCCCCCTCGAGGGCGAGGCCCGCCGCGAGGACGAGCGCCCACTCAGGTGACCGAGGCTCGGCAGCGAGGCTGCGCTCGGCGAGCCGCCGACCCTGGGTGAGGCGCTCCTCGAGCAGCGTGATGCAGGTCTCTTGCAGCGGGGTCGTCGCGAGCCCGCGTGCGCGGAGGCGCGCCACCGCCTCGGGCAAGCGAATCCAGTTCCGCTCCTCAATGAGCAGCAGGAGCTCCGCGAGCTCTGGCGTTCCATCAGCGACATACGGCTCGGCGCGCGCGATCGCCTCGCGCACGACGCCCGGGTCACCCGTACGCATGGCGTATCGCACGAGCTGCGCGTAGAACTCTGGCGTGCGCGAGTCGACGGACTGATCGAGCAGCTCGATGACCCTGCCGGCGAGGTCCACGCGCGGGCTCTCGAGCAGGGCTTGGAGCAGCTTCATCCTGGACTCGTAGTCCATCGGGCGATCGAGCGCGCGCCGGGTCAGCTCGTCCGACCCCGTCCGATCGTCCTGCGCGAGCCGTGTCGTGAGCAGCCCCAAGAGCGCGCGGGTCCCGAGGCGCGGGTCGTCGAGCAGGACCTCGAAGTCCGTCCCCGCGGACGCATAGCGCTGAGCGGCGAGGCGGAGCTCGGCTCGCATCAAGCGCAGGTCGGGTGAGTATTCGACGGCTGGGACGGACTCGAGCAGGTCGGCCGCGCGCGCGGTGTCGCCGTTGGCGCGCGCCAGCTCGGCGGCGGCGGGGCGCGCAAAGCGCGCCGGTGCGGCGCTGATCGCGCGCAGCAGGTCCGGCCCGTCGAGGCCCGCGCGCAAGCTGGACAGGTACTTGTCCGAGGTCGCGTCGGCGCCGACCAGCTCGAGTCGGCGCAGGATCGAGCGCAGGACCTCCGACGGCACTGCGTAGGCGAGCTGAGCCTCGATCAGGGTGTCGAGGGCGGGCACGAGCCGTGGAAACTGCTTGAGCAGCGTCTCCGCGAGCTTCATGCCCTCATAGCTGCGGCCCTCGTCCACGTGCGCTTGCGCGAGCCGCCAATACACGGACGAGCCGACGCTCCGAATCGGGAGGCCGTCGGTCGTGCGTCGAATCTCTTCGAGCAGCGTCTGGTAGTCGAGGCCAGCGACCTCGAGGTTGCGGTTCCCCGCCTCGACCCAGCGGTCGACGAATTCCCACGTGCGGGTCGGCTCGGCGTCGATCGCGCGTGCATAACGTTGCTCGATCCGCTCCCAGGCCGGGCTCGTCGTGCGGCTCTCGAGCTCGGCGAGGCGCGCCCACTGGTCTGCGCCCGCCCATGCGTTGCGGTCGGCGGACGGGTCGGTCGGGAGCGCGCTAGCCAGCGGCAAGCCTGTCGCAAGCGCGATGCGCTCCGCGTCCTCGTGCCCCCAGAGCTTCTGCCCGCGAGCGAGGATGAACCATGCCTCGGCGCGCGCGCCCACGAAGGGCTCGAGCTCGTTCTGGTTCCGCGCGAAGGCCATGATGTTGCGCCGCATGTCCTCGAGCGCGAGCTCGTTCATGACGAACTCGGGGTTGTTCTTCAGCGCGTTCTCGTAGTTGCCCACGGTCACGGCGGCCGAGAAGAACCGCCACCAATAGAGCCCGAGCGACCCCCCGATGGCCTTCATGCCTTGGGCGGTCCGCGCGACTCCGTTCAGGAGGTTCGCGCGATAGAGGATCTCCGCTGACGAGCGATAGAAGTCGAGGTCACCGCCGCGTGTCCAATCCCAGGCGTCGACGATGCTCCTGGCGCGTGCGACTCGGCCGGTCTGTCTCAGCACCGGGAGCGCGGCCGACACGATCTCGGGGGAGCGCGTGAAGTCCTCGACTGCGCGCGAGGCGAGGATGAGGTCCGCCGCGTCCTCGCCGCGGCTGACCTTGGACAGGACGCCGACGACATGGGTGATCGCGTCCACGGTCGGCCGCAGCTCCGCGGCGCGCGCGTAGGCGGCGACGGCTGCGCTCGCGGACTCGCTCGCGCGCACGGCGGCGTCGAGCACCTCGGTCACCGGCGCGGACTCATGCGGCCGAAAGACCTGCCGCAGCTCAGACCAGAGCTCCAGCGTGCGCGGATCATTCGCCCCGCGCGCGGTGGCCTCGGTCAGGATGGCCACGGCGCGTTGCGCCCCGGCGGCATCGAGCTGGTTCTTGCACGCGACGAGCGCGACGTCGAGGTAGCCCCGCGACACCTCGGACTCGAGGCGACCGAGCAGCTCGTAGGCGCCGGGCCCGACCTCTTCCCGCGACACGAGGCGGCGGACCTTCAGGAGCGCCTGCTCGACCTGTCCTTCCTGGGCCATCAGCTCCGAGATCTGGAGCTCGATGTCGAGGTCGTCCTGGCGCCAGGTGTTACGAACGAGCTCCAAGTCCTCGCGCGCCGGTCCAAAGGCGCCGACGCCGCGGTAGATCGCCGCGCGCGCGAGGTACAGGTCCGCGGCGAGGTCGGGGTCGCGCTGGGACCCCTTCGCTTCGATCGCCTGCGTCAACCGGCGTAGGGCTTCGCCCTGGTCCCGGGCCCCCGAGCGCGCGTCGCGCTCGAGCTGCACGAGGAGCGCACGCGGGTCGAGCGTGTCCGGGGTGAATAGGCGGTTGAGCCCGAGCGCGCCAGCGCCCGCAGCCAGGATCAGAGCCGTCGTGGTCTTCCACTTCATAGCGAACTTCGGCGATCTTAGGCCCCGGCGGCCCCGAACGTGCGCTCGAGGAGACCGTACTTTCGCATCTTGTTGAAGAGGGTCGAGCGGTTGATCTCCAGCATCGCTGCGGCCTGGTCGCGGCGACCGGCCGTCAGCTCGAGCGCGCGGACGAGGATGCGCCGCTCCGGGCTCCTCGAGCGCCGCTCGGAGCGACGGCAGGCGCGTCGCGGCGCCGAGCCATGTCAGCCCGACGTCGACGGACGGCGCGGCGGTCGCCGGCGCGGCGCCAGCGACCTCTGAACCTAGGTCGTCCGGCGTGAGCTCCGTTCCCCTGGCGAGGAGGACCGCCCGTTCGATCGCGTGCTCGAGCTGCCGCACGTTGCCCGGCCAGGTGTGTGCAACGAGGGTCGACAGCGCCTCGGCCGTGACCCCACGGACGGCCTTGCCGTACTCCGTTGCAAAGCGCTCGACGAAGTGGTGGACGAGCGGGACGAGGTCGCGGGGGCGCTCGCGGAGCGCGGGCACGCGCACCGCGACGACGTTGAGGCGCCAATAGAGGTCCTCCCGGAACGACCCGTCGGCGACCCGCTCCTTCAGCTTCGCATTGGTCGCGGCGATGACGCGCACGTCGGTCGAGCGTGTTCGCGTCTCACCGACACGCTCGAACTGCCGCTCCTGCAGCACGCGCAAGAGCTTCACCTGGAGCTCCGGGGGCGCGCTGTCGATCTCGTCGAGGAAGATCGAGCCGCCGTCCGCGACCTCGAACCGCCCGGCTCGATTGCCGTCCGCGCCCGTGAACGCGCCTTTGGCGTGGCCAAAGAGCTCGGCCTCGAGGATGCCGCTCGGGAGCGCGCCGCAGTTGACCTCCACGAACGGGCCGTCGCGCCGGCCGGAGCCGGCGTGGACCGCGCGCGCGAGCATCGACTTGCCCGTCCCGGTCTCGCCGGTCAGCAGCACGGTCGCGCGGGTGTCCGCGACGGCCTCGAGCGTCCGCAACACGTCGCGCAAGGCGGGGTCGCGGGTGACGACGGCCCCGAACGCGAAGCGCTCGGCGAGGCGCTCACGCAGGCGGCGGTTCTCGTCCTCGAGCGAGCGACGTTCGAGCGCCTGCCCGATCACGCGCAGGGTCTCCCCGGCGTCGGCGTCGGGGGCGAGCGCGTCGAGCCCTAGGTCGCGGGCCTGCGCGGGTGTGCCATGGCAAATGAGCGCGGGGCGCGTCGGTTGCGCGGCCAGCGCCTCGATGTCCGCGCGCACGGCGTCCGCGCCCGACACGAGGATGACCTCCCAGCGCTCACGCGCGAGCACGTCGCCCAGCTCGGCGCCGCCGGCATGGTGGCGCGCGGCGCAGCCCGCGGCTCCGAGGGTGGCGGCGAGGGCCCGGCCGCGCTCGACGACCCGATCGAGCACGAGGGCGTGCCGGCCCCTCAAGGGCGACGCGCTCGGGTCCCGCGGCGGATAGGGGCGGGGGACAAAGGCCTCAGGGCCTTCGTCGAGCGCCTGGGGATCCAGCGGCACGGTGGGGCCGATCGGCGGGGTCGAGTGGCGGGACGCTTCCACGTCCAACTCCTTCGACATGCCGGCGGGTCGACCTGAATCCTGTCGCACAGATGCAACGTTCGCGCTCAGCCTGCGCGCGCGCGCCGTCGCCGGCCAGGCCTCAGACCAAGGGCAAGCGCACCTCGAAGACGAGGCGTTGGCCCGCGGTCCGGTCGAGGCGCAGGTCGCCGCCATGCCCGACGAAGATCCCGCCTGCGGCTGCGAGCGCGTTGGGGCCGACCCCCTCGAGGCGCCCTTTGAGCGCGTAGGGCTCCAGGATCCGCGCGGGATCCAGCCCGACGAGGCGCCCCTCGGGCAGGTCCACCCGGACCTCCGCTACGCCCGCGTCGGATCGCCGCACCTCGGTTCGCACGGTATCCGTCGTACGACCGGAGGCTGCAGCGACCTGGAGGATCGCATCCAGGGCCGCCGTGAGGAGCGACTTGTCTGCTGCGACCGTGAGCCCCGGCTCGCCGCGGAACAGGAACCTGGGGCGCTCGTCGCGACCCAGGGCGCGGTCTGCGCTCGAGCGCTGCGCGAGCGAAGCCAAGGTCTCCTCGACGAGCACGGCGAGGTCGACCTGCACGTCCCGTGGGGACGGTGGGGCAGCGAGGCAGCCGAGGGTCCGTGCGAACTGGCGCAAGCGACCGAGCTCGAGCTGCGCCTCCCCGACGTCACCGCCGAGCTCGACGGCGTGCAACGCCAGGTCCGCCCGCTGCACGAGGTCCGCGAGGTCCGCGACTTGATCGCGGTACCAGCGCGGCAACGGCGCCACTTGGGGCGCTTGGGCGCCCGATCCCGCCGGCGCTGGCAGCGCTGCATCGGGCGGCGCGGCCCCAAGCGGCGGGTCAAGCTCCACTTTGGGGGCCGCGCAGGCTGCCGCATCAGGGGCGAGAAAGGCCTCGATCTCCTCTCGCGTCAGCAGCGGCCCATCGAGGTCGATGCGCGTGCTGTGGTGCGCCGTCGGCGCTTCAGGCGACGCGCGGCCAGCGCCCGTCCGGTCCGTGCCCGTCCGGTCCGCGCCCGTTCGGCCCGCGCCTTCGCGCTGCGGCTGGGCCGGCGCGTCGAGGCCGAGGCCCTCATCGTCCAGGTCGTCCAGGTCGTCGAGGTCGTCCAGGTCGCTCGGTTCGTCCGACCGGTCGAGCTCGCCGAGCTCGCCGAACAGGTTGAGCTCCCCGAGGGGGTTGAGCTCCCCGAGGGGGTCGAGCTCCCCGAGGGGGTCGAGCTCGCGGCTTGGATCCGACTTCGCTGCGCTCGGCGCCGCTTGCGGGCCGTGCGGGCTCGAACGGTGGGTCTGAGCGGCCCTCGATCGGCTTCCGTCGTCGGCGCCCCGGAGCGGGCTCGGCTCATCCTTGGTGGCCGGGGTGGTCCCTTTGGCGGCGCGCCCGCCCGGCACCTTCAGGCCTCCGAGCTCCGCCCCGAGCCCCGCGAGGATCGCCTCGATGTGGCGTAGATCGGGGTCGAGCGAAGGCGTCGACCGCGGCTCCTCGCGCTGCGTCAACGTGCCTGGTTGGTGCGCGCCCAGCGCGCCAGGCGGCGCAGCTGCTGGCCCCACCGGCGCAGCGGGGGGCTCGTGCCCTCGGGCGACTTCGGGCCGCCGGGAAGGAGCTTGGGCGAGCGCCCCCACGCCTGGCAGGCGCGTCACGTCGAGCGGCCAGGGGCGAAAGAGGTCGTCGGGCTCGGCGACCGCGGTGAGGGTCGCGGCTTGGCCCCCGGACGCCGTCCAGAGCACCCGCAGTTGGGGGTGCTGCGCGCGCATGCGGCGCAGGATCCCGAGGTCCTCGGGCGGGGTCGCCTCAAGGTCCAGCAGGAGCCAAGCCGCGACCTGGAGCGCAGGTGCGACCGCGAGGCCCTCGGCGAGGTCCCCGAGCGTCGTCGGACGACCGCCGTCAGGGTGGCGGACGCAGCTCGCCAGCGCGGCGAGCCGCGCGCCGGGGCCGAAGACGAGCGCGCCGAGCTGCGACATGGAGCGCGAGTGTAACAACGTCACTTGGCGATCGCGAAGCACGATGGCGCCCGGAACTGCGAACGGATTTCCGTGTCGATGCAGCCGGAAGCGCGCGATCAAGGAGACTCGAACGTTGCGACTGGCCCCTTCCCCTCAGCGCGCCGGTCCCTATCCTCCTCCTGCCCATGCCCCGACCGGAGATCGATCTGTCGCTCGTCGTGCCGGTGTTCGACGAGGAGGACAACCTCCCCGTCCTGCACGGGGAGATCGTGCGGCACGTCGGTGGCCTGGGGCTCGACTGGGAGGTGGTCTACGTCGATGACCGCTCCCGCGACCGCAGCTTGGCCGTGCTCCTCGAGCTGCGCGCCGCGGACCCGCACGTCCGGATCGTCCGCTTCCGGCGCAACTTCGGCCAGACGGCCGCCATGGCCGCGGGCTTCGAGAACAGCCGCGGGCGCGTCGTCGTCACCCTCGACGCCGACCTCCAGAACGATCCGGCGGACATCCCGCGCCTGGTCAGCCGCCTCGCCGACGGCTTCGACGTCGTCGTGGGCTGGCGCGAGAAGCGCAAGGACGGGCTCTGGCTGCGGAAGGTGCCGTCGCGGATCGCCAATCGGCTGATCGCGCACATCACCGGCGCGCACGTCCACGACACGGGCTGCACCCTCAAGGCGTTCCGGCGCGAGCTCATCGAGAACCTGCCGATCTACGCCGAGCAGCACCGGTTCCTGCCGGTGCTCGCCCTCGCGAGCGGCGCACGGATCTCCGAGCTCGCCGTCAACCACCGCCCCCGTATCCATGGCGTCAGCAAGTACGGCATCGGTCGCGCAGTTCGAGTCGCGCTCGACCTCTTGACGATGAAGATGTTGAGCTCGTTCTCGCGCAGTCCGTTGACTTACTTCGCCTTGCTCGCGACCCCCTTCTTCCTCCTGCCGTGCGTCTACCTCGTGGTCGGACTGTGGGGCTTCGGCGGTGTCAGCTTCAGCAGCCATTGGGGGCAGGCCGCTGTCCTCACGTTTGTCCTCGTCTCGATGGCGGGGATGTACTTCCTCATGCTCGGCTTGCTCGCTGAGCTCGTCGTGAAGGTCTCGGGGCGTCCGTTCGATCCGCTCGTGCAGAGGAGCAACCCATGAGCGGCGGTTCACCCGGCGAGACCCCGCACCCGACGCTGTCGAATTCACCCGATGTGACGCTGGTCGTCCCGGTGACGGCCCAACGCCAGGAGTTCGAGCAGGTCGTCGACGCCTTTGGGCGCGAGCTCGATCGCCTCGGGCGAACCTGGGAGTGCATCCTTGTGTTCGACGGGATCAAGGGCGCCGCATGGGAGCGCGGGACAGTGCTGCAAGCGGAGAGCGGCGGGCGCGTCGGGACGATCGCGCTGCACCGCCCGTTCGGCGAGTCTGTCTGTCTCTCGAGCGCGTTCGAGAACGCGCGCGGGGAGCTCATCCTGACCCTCCCTCAGTATGTTCAGGTCGACCCTCACGAGCTCACGCGGCTCTTCGACGCGCTCGACGCAGGCGCGGACATGGCGGCGTCGCGTCGTGAGCCGAGGGTCGATTCCAAGCTCAACCAAGCCCAGTCGTGGATGTTCAACTGGGTCGTGCGCGTCGTGACCGGCGCGAGCTTCCGCGACCTCAACAGCACGACGCGCCTGATGCGCCGCGAGGTGCTCGAGCAGCTCACCATCTACGGCAGCATGTATCGCTACTTGCCCGCGACGGCCTACAGGCAAGGCTTCCGCGTGGACGAGGTCGCGATGCGGCACCTCTCGGAGTGGGGCGGCGCGTCGGTCTTCGGGCCAGGCGTCTACATGCGGCGCGCGCTCGATGTCGTCGGGCTGATGTTCCTGTCGCGCTTCACCCACAAGCCCCTGCGCTTCTTCGGGGCCCTCGGGGGCGCCGCCATTCTGCTGGGCGGGCTGATGGTCGCATGGCAACTCCTGCACTGGGCGATGAGCGACATCGCCTACGGGCTCTACCAGCGCCCGGCGTTCCTCTTCGGGGTCCTGCTCGTCGTCCTCGGGTCGCAGACGATCGGCTTCGGCCTCGTCGGGGAGATCATCATCTATACGCAAGCGCGCAACTTGCGCGAGTACCGCATCGAGAAGGTGTACGAGTGAGCGATTCGATCGAAGTTCGGCGCAGCGTCGCCGCTGACGACGCTGCGCGCGACGCCTTTGTCGAGGCTCATCCGCGCGCGTCCTTCTTCCATCTCACCGGCTGGCGCAACGTCGTGCGCGACGTGTTCGGCCACGAGCCCGTCGAGTTCGTGGCGCTCGATCGCGGCGAGCTCGTCGGCGTCTTGCCGGTGATGGCGTGCCGCGGGTTGCGCGGCGGTCGCGCGCTCATCTCGATGCCCTACGCCGTATACGGCGGCGCGATCGGCGCGACCCAGGAGGTCGAGCACGCGCTCTTTCGCGCGGCCGAGCGGCACGCGGTCGAGCAAGGCGTGGCGCGCCTCGAGCTGCGCTGCCTCGATGATCCGGGCCTCGAGGTCCCGCGCTCGGACCTCTATGCGACGTTCATTCGGGAGCTCCCGGCCCGCCCGGAGGACGTCCTCGGGGCGATGCCCAAGAAGGCCCGCGCGGACGCGCGCAAGGCGCGCAAGGACCACGGCCTGACGCTCGACGAGGGCCCCTGGTTCGTGGCGGACCTCGTGCGGCTCTTTCATCGCAACAAGCGCAGCCTGGGCTCGCCCGCGATGCCGGCGCGGTGGTTCAGCGCGTTGCTGCGTGAGTTCGGGGACCGAGCCACCGTGCACCTCGTGCGCAGAGAGTCCGAGCCGCTCGCGGCGGTGATGTCTTTCTTCTTCCGCGACACGGTCCTGGCCTATCACTCGGGAACCGCCGAGGACGCGGACCGCAGCTACAAGGCGAGCGCGTTCATGTACATGGCGCTGCAGGAGTGGAGCATCGCCGAGGGCTATCGCGTGTTTGATTTTGGGCGCAGCCGCAAGGACTCTGGGCCGTTCTCGTTCAAGGTCCATCAAGGCTTCGAGCCGCGCGATCTCAATTATCGCTATCGCCTGGTCCGCGACCGCGAGACCCCGTCGCTGAACCCGTCGAACCCAAAGACGAAGGTCCTGCGGGACACGTGGAGCCGACTCCCGCTCTGGGTGACGACCGCGCTCAGCACGCCGGCGGCGAAGTACTTGCCCTGACGCGCTCGTCGCCCGCGCCCCGCGCCGCGCCGCGTACTTCCTGCGTAGGCAGAGGCGCGTCGACGGGCTGCGGGCTTGAATGGCGGTCGCTGGCGCGAGTAGGGTCTCTGCATGGCGATCGAGGGCGTGCATGGGGCCGGCGCGGCGGCGCACTATGACGGCGGTGAGCACTGGCTCGTCGACGCGGCCGCCATCGCGCCGGAGCAGCTCGCTGGGCCCGCCGGGCGCGCCGCGTTGGAGGCGCTCTTCGAGCGTGTGGTCGTGGGGCTCGCGTTGCGTCCGCTCGGCCCCGTGGCTCTGCACACCTTCGACGGCGCCGACGGGGCGCCCAGCGCTGGGGGCTCGACCGCGTTGCTGGCGCTCACTGAGTCGCACTTGGCTGCCCATGGCTTCCCGGAAGCGGGCACCCTCTGCCTGGACCTCTTCACGTGCCGGCCGCGACCGGCCGCGGACTGGGCCCAGATCCTGCGCGCGGTGTACGGCGAGTGCGCCGTCACTGTCCGGCACGTGACGCGCGGCGGCGCGCGCGTGGGAGGCCGTCGTGAGCGTCGCCCAGCACATGCGCTGCACACATTGTGGCGCGGACGTCGAAGTCGCGAGCGCGCTGTCGCTCGTCGTGACCTGTGGGCACTGCAACACGCTGCTCCTGCGCACCGATGTCGAGCCCGAAGACCTCGGCCGCGTCGCGCTCCCGGTCCAGCTCGCGACACGCTTCCAGCGCGGCACGGAGGGGACCTACAACGGCGTGCCATTCACCGTGCGCGGGCGCCTGCAGCTCGACCACGGCGCCGGCCCGTGGAACGAGTGGGCGGCGGAGCGCGCCGACGGCGAGTGGCTCTGGATCGCCGAGGCGCAGGGGGAGCTCTACGTCTTCGGCGAAGCGCCGCTCACCGGAGAGGCCGCTGATGCTGCCCGCGGCGCAGCCGCGCGCTTCCCGCGTGACCTCGAAGCGCTCCATGAGTCGGACCTCCGCGCCGGCGCGCAGCTCAGGTTGGGGACGCAGACCTGGCTCGTCTGCGAGGTCGGGCGCGGGACCGTGTTGACGTGCGACGGCGAGCTGCCGGTGCGGCCTCCCGTTGGCACACAGACGCGCTACGTCGACCTCGGGCGCGGTGAGCGCTCGGTCGCGACCTTGGACCTGACCCGCGCGGAGCCGGAGCTCCTGACCGGTAAGCGTGTCACAGTGGACGAGCTCGGCCTCGATCCAGCGACGCAGCCAGAGGCCGCGGCGACCCGCATCGAGGCGATCCGTGTGCGCTGCCCCGAGTGCGACGGCGAGCTCGTCATCCACGACCCCGCGCACGCGCTCCGCGTCGCGTGCGAGCACTGCCACGCGATCCTCGCGCCAGAGGACGGGCGCGGGGCGGCGGGCGCGGAGACGCCACCGCCGCGTCGGCGCAAGGGTGGAGGCGTGCAGGGGCTCATGGCCGGGGCTCCCAAGGCGGGCCCTGCGGCCGGTGCGCCCAAGGGCAGCGCAGCGGCGGGGCAACGCCTCTTTGCGCTCCTCGAAGCGCAGGCCAAGGTGCAGCCGCGCTCGCCGATCGCGCTCGGGACGCAGGGCACCCTGCGCGGTGAGTCCGTGACCGTGATCGGCGCGATGCAGCGCCGCGTCCGAGCCGGCGGGACGTGGTACCCGTGGCGCGAGCTGCTCTTGCGCCGCGACGACGGAGGCTACTGGTGGCTCGTGGAGAGCGCCGGCCACTGGGCGCTCGCGCGCCCGATCGCGCCCGCCGCCATCGAGGCCACTGCGGCAGAGGCGCGCCTCGGCCAGGTCACCTTCCGCCACTTCACGGGCGGCAAGGCCGAGGTGCACTGGGTCCTCGGCGAGTTCTATTGGCGGGTCGGTTCGGGTGACATGTCGACCGTCGCGGACTACGTCGACCCGAAGCGCGCCCGCGGCGTGTCGGTCGAGCGGACGCCGACCGAGCTGGCATGCACGTCGTTGGAGCACCTCGCGGGCTCCGAAGTCAGCGCAGCCTTCGACCTGAACGGTGCGCTCCCCGAGCCGGTCGGCGTCGGGATGCTCCAGCCGAATCCATCGCGCCCGCGCGAGGCTTGGAACGTCGCGCTCGCCACGCTCTGCGCGCTGATCATGCTCCGCGTCGTGTTCGGAGCGATGCACGCCAATGAGGTGGTCTACGACCAGGACCTCGGCCCGGCACCGGCGACCACCGACGCGGAGACGATCGATCTCACCGAGCCGTTCGAGCTGCGCCAGGCGCGTGCAAACGTGCGCATCGAGCTGACGTCTCCAGGCATCGCGCAGGGCTGGCTCGGCCTGACGGGCGCGTTGGTGGACGAGCGCACGGGCGTGGTCACGACGTTTGCGACCGAGGCCCAGCGCTACTCCGGCGTCAGCGGCGGAGAGTCTTGGAGCGAGGGCCGCGGCAAAGGGACGACCTTGGTCGGGAGCGTGCCGAGCGGGCTCTATCGCATGCGCCTGGCGGTGCAGGGCTACGACTCGGGCCTCGGACGCAACTACCACGTGCGCGTGACGAGCCAGGTGCCAAGGACGCTCTGGGCGTTCCTGATGTCGCTCCCGGTCGCGCTCTTCGCGCTCGTGGCGACGATCCGCTGGGCGCGCTTCGAGGCCTTGCGCTGGCGTGACAGTGACCACCCCTGGGGAGAGTCCGAATGAAGCCGAAGCTCGATCCTTGGCGCATCGCGCTCTTTATCGTGGCGTTCGCCTGTCTCGCTGGCTACGCCTACATCGAAGCCCGCGGGGTCGCGTTCGGGGGCCGGGTCGCGCCCGAGCGCGTGACCGCGGAGCAGCTCCGATCCTCGCGCAGCGGCTCGTCGACCTTCATCTATTGGGCGCACGGCTCGCGCGGCAAGTGACCCGACCCCCAGACCATCCAACACCCATGATCTCGCCCTTGAACCACTTCGCCTCGATCGCTGTCGTCGACGTCATGGAGGACGTCGTGCGCCCCCTCGTCACCATCATCGTGATCGGAGCGGTCGCCATCGGCATGCTCGTCATCTCGCTGCGCGTGATGGAGAAGGTCCTGCCCTTCTCTGTCAAGCACGAGCTCGAGGAGGACCATAACGTCGCCGCTGCGATCGTGATGGGCTCGATCATCCTCGGAGTATCGATCGTCATCGCGGCGGTGGCCAAGGGCTGACGCGCGCCGCGTCGTTCGGTGCAGCTCCGCCTCGCATTTGTCGTCGTCTTCCTGATCTCCGCGTGCGGGCTGGGCTACCAGCTCGTCGCGGGCACGGTCTCGTCGTACCTGCTCGGCGACTCGGTCACGCAGTTCTCGTTCACGATCGGGCTCTATCTCTTTGCGCTCGGCATCGGCAGCTGGCTCACGAAGTTCATCGAGCGGGACCTCGTCCAGCGCTTCATCGAGATCGAGCTCGCGGTCGCGGTCGCAGGCGGGCTCTCGGCGCTGTGCCTGATGCACGCCTACGCGAGCGACCTCTGGTTCCGGCCGGTGCTCGTGCTCGAGATCCTGCTCGTCGGGACGCTGGTCGGCATCGAGATCCCGCTCTTGGTCCGCATCCTGCGCGATGAGCTGGACCTGCGCGAGCTCCTCGCGCGCGTGCTCGCGTGGGACTACGTCGGCGCGCTGGTCGTGGCCCTGGCCTTCCCGCTCGTGCTCGTGCCGCGCCTCGGGCTCGTGCGTTCGGCGCTGGCCTTGGGGCTCTTGAACGCGGCCGTGGCGTTGTGGAGCGTCTCCTTGTTCCGCGCGCGCGTCCGGCGCCCAGGCGCCCTCGCGCTGCAGGGCGCGTTTGTCTCCCTCGTCCTGGCGACCGTCTTCGGCCAAGCCGGGCGGCTCACTGCGCTGGCAGAGCACGGGTTCTACGCCAACGAGGTCGTGCACGCGGAGACGACGCCGTACCAGCGCGTGGTGCTCACGCGCTCGAAGCACGACTTCCAGCTGTTCCTGAATGGCGCGCTGCAGTTCTCCAGCGGCGACGAGTACCGCTATCACGAGGCGCTCGTGCACCCGGCGATGGCGACGGCAGCTGAGCCGCGGCGCGTGCTGATCCTCGGGGGCGGTGACGGGCTCGCGGTGCGCGAAGTGCTGCGTCACACTGACGTCGAGCGCGTGACCCTCGTCGACCTCGACGGCGCCGTGACGCGCCTCGCGCGGGAGTTCCCGCCGCTCGTCGCATTGAACGCGGGCTCGCTCTCGGACCCGCGGGTGACGGTCATCAACGCCGACGCCATGCAGTTCTTGGCCGAGGACCGCGGCGTCTACGACGTCGCGATCGTCGACTTCCCCGACCCGGCCTCGTTCAGCGTCGGCAAGCTCTACACGCAGACGTTCTACGAGCGCCTCGTCGCGCGCATGGCGTCGGACGGCGCGATCGCCGTTCAAAGCACCAGCCCGCGGCAGGCGCCGCGCAGCTATTGGTGCATCGCCGCGACGCTCGAGTCGGCGGGGCTCTTCGTGCGCCCTTACCGCTGCGGCGTCCCGAGCTTTGGCGAGTGGGGCTTCATGCTCGCCGCGCAGCGCGAGGTCCCTGTCCCAGCGAAGGTGCCTGCTGGGACGCGCTTCCTCGACGCCGAGTTCATGCGGACGCTGTTCGTGCTGCCACGGGACGCCGCGCGCCCCGAGGGCATCGAGCCGAATCGACTCAGCACCCAAGCGCTCGTGCGGAGCTACGAGGCGGAGCTCGGAGGGACCTGAGCGTGCGCGGCGACGATGCTCTGGACGGCTGCGCGCCCGTCGGGCGCCGCGCGTTGCTGCGCGCGGCGGTCTCGGGCGGCCTCGCCGCGGCGCTTGGTGGCGCCGCGTGCGCGCCGCGCGACGCGCGCGCCGTGCGTCGGATCCAAGGCGCGATCGTGGATCGAGAGAACGTGTCCGGGCACCTCTTGAGGGACCGGGCGTCGCTCGGCGCTGCGGCCGCGGGGTCGACGGCTGGGGCCACGGCGAGCCCGGGGCGCAGCGCGACCGCCCGTGTCCTGATCGTCGGCGGGGGCGCTGCGGGGCTCTCCGTCGCGTGGCGCTTGGCGCGGGCGGGCGTGGAGGGCGTCGTGCTCTTGGAGCTGGCCGACGAGCTCGGGGGCACGAGCCGCGGCGGGCACCTCGCGGGGCTCGCGCACCCGTGGGGCGCGCACTACCTGCCCGTCCCGCGGGCCGAGCAGCGCGCGCTCTCGGCCTTGCTCGTGGATGCGGGCCTCGCGCGTATGCCCGCGTCTCTCGCTGGCCGGCTCGAAGTGGACGAGACCCTGCTCGTACGCGCGCCTGACGAGCGGCTCTTCACCTTGGGCGTCTGGGAGGACGGGCTCTGGCCGCGCGGCGGCGGCTCGTCGGGTGACCTCGACGACGCGCAGCGGCGCCGATTTCTGGCGCTCGTCGACGAGCTCGCTGCAACGCCCCCGGACGCGCGCGGCCGCCGCGCGTTCGACCTGCCCCTGGCGCACACCTCGACGGCGCAGCGCGGCCTCGACGGCGAGAGCGCGAAGGCGTTCGCGGCACGCCTTGGGCTCGATGGGCCGCGCATGCAATGGTGGCTCGAGTACGCGACCCGCGACGACTTCGGCGCGTCGCTCGAGGACACGAGCGCCTATGCGCTCGTCCACTACTTCACGGGGCGGCAGGCGGTCGCGGCGGACGGCGCAGCGACGACAGGCGAGTACATGACCTGGCCCGAGGGCAACGCGCGCTTGATCGCAGAGCTCCAGCGGCTCAGCGTCAGCGGCGGGCTCGAGGTCCACCGGGGCCAGCTCGCGCACCGTGTCGCGAACGATGGCGCGGCGGCGCGCGTCGAAGCCGTCGATGTCGCGACGTTCGAGCGCGTGTCGTGGCGCGCGGAGCATGTCGTGCTGGCGACGCCGCAGTTCGTGAACTTGCGCACGCTCGCCGAGGACCCGGCGCGCGACGCGCGGGCGACGTTTCGGTACGGCCCGTGGGTCGTTGCGAACCTCGATCTCCCAGCGCCGCCGCCCGAGTTCGGCTTCCCGCGCTGTTGGGACAATGTGCGCTACGGCAGCGCGAGCCTCGGTTATGTCGACGCGACGCACCAGCTCGACCGCGCCGAGCGCGGCGCCGTCTGGACGTGGTACCTGCCGGTGACGGACCGCGACGAGCGCGCGGCGCGCGCGGCGCTCCTCGCGGCGCCGTGGGAGCATTGGCGGGACCTCGTGCTCGCGGACCTGCGCGGGCCGCACCCGGACCTCGCCGAGCGTGTGCGGCGGATCGATGTCCGGCGCTTCGGGCATGCGATGGTGCGCCCGTCGCCGGGGTGGCTCTGGTCGGGCGCGCGTGAGCGCGCTGCGGAGGCCATCGGTCGCGTCCACTTCGCGCACACGGACCTCTCCGGGATGGCGCTCTTCGAGGAGGCGCACTGGCAAGGGACCCGCGCTGCAGAGGAGGTCCTCACGGCCCTCGGCGTGGAGAGCGAGCCCTTGGCATGACGCGCGCTGCAGGCCACGCCCGCACGCTGCGCCCCGGCTGGGTCATCTCGCCGGGCGTCGACGCGGCGATGTTCACGGGCTCGCTCGCCCTCGGCCTCGCCGTGGTCGCAGGTTTCGCCGCCGCGGGGCGCCTCGATGCCGCGGTCCCCGCCTGGCTCTTTGTGCTCTTGGTCGCGTGTGTCGACGTCGCGCACGTCTACGCGACTGCGTTCCGGGTGTACCTCGACCCAGCGCGCTTCCGACGGCACCCCGCGCTCTTCATCGGCGCGCCGCTCGCGGTGTTGGCGCTCGGGCAGCTCGCGTGGTCGGTCAGCCCGCTCGCGTTCTGGCGCGCGCTCGCGTACCTCGCGGTCTTTCACTTCGTGCGGCAGCAGTGGGGGTGGGTCGCCTACACGCGGCGCAGAGCAGGCGAGGGCGGTGACGATCGCCGGCTCGACATGGCGGTCGCGTACGCGGGGACGGTCGCGCCCCTCGTCTATTGGCACAGCACGCTGCCGCGGGAGATCGCGTGGTTCGTCGACGGTGACTTCCTGCGCCTGCCTGCGTGGCTGGGCGCTGCGGCGTTGGGCCTCTCTGCGTGTGTCCACGCCGCTTTTGCGCTGCGCCAGGTGCAGCGCGCTCGCGCGCGAACCGGGGTCAACTGGGCGAAGCTGCACGTCGTCGCGACGACGTCTGTCTCGTGGTTCCTCGCGATCGTGGTCTTCGACTCCGATGTCGCGTTCACCGCCCTCAACGTCTTGGGCCACGGCGTGCCGTACCTCGTCGTCGTCTGGCACGTCGAGGCGCGCGTCGCGCGCGACGTAGGCACACCCTGTGCGCGTTTGTTCCGCCCAGGGCTCCGCTCTGCGGCGCTCTTCCTCGGCGCGCTCGCGCTCTTGGGGTACGGGGAAGAGTGGCTGTGGCACCAGCTCGTTTGGTTGGATCAGTTGGAGGCCTTCCCCGGGCCGCTCGCGGCCGGCAGCGGCGAGCGGGGCGCTTGGGCGCTCTCGCTCCTGGTACCCTTGCTCGCGATGCCCCAAGCGACGCACTACGTGCTCGACGGTTGGCTCTGGCGCGTGGGCGCGAATCCGGACGTCGAGGCGCTCTTCGTCTCGCAGCCTGCGGGCCAGCGCCGGGACCAGCGCGGGAGCTCGGGATGAGCGCGCCGAACGCAAGCGTGCCTGCGCCGAAGCGCCACAAAGGCCGGCGCAAGGCCTGGGCGCGACGCGCCCTCTGGGGGGCCGCCTCGGTCGCGGTGTTCACGTTGGGCGCGGCCCGCGCCGGCTGGGTGTCCCTCGCCACGTCGCGCTCTTGGTACTCGACCGACGTCTCGACCCTCCTCGGCGCGTCGAACGCTGCCGGGAGCGCGAGCTCGCCGGGCAGGCCCGTCATCGAGTGCACGAGCCTCGTCGTCGTCGTGCTCGACGAGCACCCCGTCGCGCAGCGGGTCGCCGCCTCGCTGGCCGCCTCGCTCGCGCGGTCCGCGGCGACCGCGGTCCAGGTCGTCGACGCGGCGCAGTCACCGTGGCTCGGCGTGCTGGGGGCGGGCTCGCTGCCCGCTGGTCCAGTGGACGTCATCGCGCTCGTCGATCTCGTGTATGTGGATGCGGACGATTGGCTCGTCGACCAGCGTTGTCAGGTTCGGCTGAACGTCGCGCTCGGGCGGCCGCCGCGGGCGATGCACGACGCCCGCGACCTCACGCGCGTCCCCCGCGAGCACGACGGCGAGGCGCTCGGCGCGGAGCTCCGTGATGTGCTCGGCTTGGACGTCGAGTTCGCGCTAGAATACTCCGTCGACGGCCACTGGGAGTGCGCTGGCCTGGCCGCCTCCGGCGCGTGCTTCGCAGCGGCGGCGCAGGAGATCAGCAGCGGCGTAGACGAGCTCGTCGAGGTCGGGGAGTGGCGCATCGTTGCGCCGCCCAGCCTGGCGGCGGTCCCTCTCGCTTCGCCTCCCGCTTCGCCTCCCGCCCGCGAGCCCGACGCCACGCCCGCCCCGTGGCTCATGGCTTGGCCCGGCGAGCGGCAAGAGATCTATGACGTGCGGCGCCAGGACGGGGCGCGCGAAGTGCTGAGCCAGCTCTTGACCGAGCGCGATTGGCGGCGCGACGTCGCGGCCCTCGAAGAGCGCGCGATCCACGAGGGCTGGACATGGCTGAGCAGCACGAGCGGCGTCGGTGGGCGACACACGTCGTTCGCGGTGGCTCGCGGCGACGAGCGGATCGAGGTCGCGCTCGCTTACATGCAGGGCACGGTGCGCGACGCGGTCGAGCAGCGGCAGGTGCTCACGTTGTTGTATCGGTCGCGTCCGCTTGCGCGCCATGGTCCGCGCTGAGGATCCAATCCGCTGCAGCGGCGAGGTCGTCGACGACGATCGTCGGGCGGCCGCTCGCGATGGCGCGCTGCTCCTGGTCCCGGCCTTTGCCTGTGCGCACCAGCACCCCCTGTGCGCCGAGCGCTGCGCCTGCCTCGAGGTCGCGCAGCGTGTCTCCGACGGCAAAGGAGCGCGTCGCGTCGATCCCGAAGCGCAGCACCGCGTCTTCGTAGAGGCCGGGCAACGGCTTCCTGCAGCGGCACACCGCCCGGTACGGCGGCGCGCCTGCGGTCGGGTGGTGGGGGCAGTAGGCGATGGAGTCGAGCGCCGCGCCCTCGGCCGCCAACAGCGCGACGAGGCGCGCGTGGATGCGATGCAGCGTCTCCTCCGTGAACAGGCCGCGCGCGACCCCGCTCTGGTTCGTCACGAGGCACAGCTTGAAGCCAGCGTCGGTGAGCCGCCGCAAGGCCGCCGGCACCCCGGGCAGCAGCTCGAGCTGGTCCGGGTCGGACAGGTAGTCGACCTCGACGTTCAGGGTGCCGTCGCGATCGAGGAAGACCGCCCTCAATCGTTGCGCTCCCGTACGAGGCGGGCGTGGATGCGGTTGGGCATCTCGCCGTCACTCTCGACGGTCGGCATGAGGGCGTCCTTGAAGGACAGGAACAAGGGGAAGCGCCACGTGTGTTCGCCCACGGTCATGTCTGGCCACAGCATCGTCTGGCTCCATTCGCCCCCCTTCAGGACGCGCTTCTCGGTGCGGTAGCCAGCGAGCTCGAGCTCGACCGTCCGCACGCGGCGCTCCTCGAGGTCGAGCACACACGGCGTCGCGAAGCCCGAGTCCACGCCGTTGATCAAGACGAGCGCGCCGGGCGGGTCCGAGTCGATGACGAGCGGGCGACGGGCCGATTGGCACGCAGCGCAGAGGAGCGCAGCGATCAGGGCGACGCGGGGGTGGAGCATAGAGGCGAGGATCGCAGGTCGGGCCGTGACTGCGCAACCATGGGCGCCCGAGACTTGCCGTGACGGGTGGACCTTGGACTTGCGGGCGGCGGCGGGAGGGGCCGTCGGCCCCGGATTCCGTTGGCTATCCGTCGACAGACGCCGGATCATGCTTGAGCCCCCATGCCGCGAACCACGCCCGAGCTCCCCCCCGGAATGGACCCCGCGGGCCGCGTCCTGGAGCCCAAAGCGCCAAAGGCCGATCCCGTGGCGGGGGTCCTGATGGGCCTCGCGGGGCTCGTCGGGCTGCTGGTGTTCGTGCGCCTCGGCCGCCCGAGCCTCTGGATCGACGAGGTCCTGACGTGGATGGACGCGCACGCCCAGGGCGGGAACTACAACCGGCTCGGGTACTTCATCGTGCGCAAGACGGTGGAGCTCCTCGGCGGCGAGCCGAGCGAGGCTGCGCTGCGCCTCGCCCCAGCGCTCGCAGGCTGGCTCGCGATCCCCGCGACGGCCTGGGCGTTTCTGCCCCTGGCAGGCGCGCGGCGCGCGGCGTTGGCGGCCCTCTTCGTCGCTTGCAGCCCCTGGCAGCTCTATTGGGCGCAGAACGCGCGCTTCTACACCTTTGTCGAGCTCGCGGGGCTAGTCGGCGTTGGCGCGTTGCTGCGCGGGCTCGCAGTCCCCGAGGCACGTCGCGCGCTCGTCTGGCTCGCAGCGGGCCTCGCCTGTCTGGCCGCCGGCGCGCTCTTTCAGCTCCAATCGTTGCTCGTCCTCGCGGCCTTCGTCGTGGCGCTCCTCGTCGTGCGCCCTGGGCGGCAAGCGTTGGCGGCGGCGACTGGGGTCGGGCCGCGCCCCGGGGGCGCCGCGGCGCCCCTCGATGCGGCCCAGCGCGCGCGCCGCGTCGCCCTCGTCTGGCGACTCGGCGTCGCGGCGGCGGTGCTCCTGGCGGCGCTCGCGGTGCCCGCGGAGCGGGTGTTCGCGCGCTACATGCTGGCGAAGAAGGGCGGCGGCTTGGGGGACGCGCTCGGCGCGCTCCTGGCGCTCGGCAACACGATCCGACCGTCGTTCGGCGCCGCGTTCCTCGTCGGGGCGGTCTACGCCGCGCGCCAGCGCGCGGGCCTGTTTGCGGCGCTCGTGCCGACCTTTGGCGCGGCGGTGGTGGTCGCCCTCGGCTTCTTGACGAAGACCACGGCGCAGTACGCGTTTGCGTTCCTGCCTTGGATCGCCCTCGTCGCGGCGTGGCCTGTCGGGCCCGGGCGGGCGTCGGGGCCCGGCAGCCCCAAGGGGTGGGGCCGGTCGTGCGCCTGGGCCTTCCTCGTCGGCGCCCCGCTCTGGAGCGCGAGCCTGCTGCAGGTCGGGCCGGGGTACGGGGACCGGCCGCGCTGGCGCGAGGCCGTCGCGCACATCGAGGCGGGGCTGCAGCCCGGCGACCTCGTCCTGTCGCTGCCTGCCCCGCCCGCGGAGTTCTACATGTCCCGCGGCCACGTGGCGCGTGGCGCCGCGGACGCTGACCGCGCCAGGCTGCGCCCGGGGCGCCTCGCCACGCGAGTGGGCGTGCTCGACAGCTTCAACCCGAGCATCTTCGAGCGCCCCGCGCGTGACGGGCGACCGATGTGGATCGTCCTACGCACGGACTACCTGCTGACCTGGCCGCCCGCGGACCGGGCCCGCCTCGTCGCCTTCTTGCGCGACGAGTGCCGGCTGGACGCGCGCTTCCCGGTGCGGGTCGAGGCGCGGGACCTCGACCTGGAGGTCTGGCGCCGCGACTGAGCGGGCCAACGCGGCGGCCGCGTGACTGGCGCGCAATCCACTGGTGGCCGTTGCAATCGGTCCTGGAGGTCGGCACCCTCGTCGTCGAGAGGCGCCGCGGGAGGAGCGGGGCCGCACCCCTTCCCGCACGCCACTCGCAGCACCATGCGCGACGCCCTACGCACCATCCACGTCGTCGGTCACGACGACGCCGTTCTCGCGCAAGTCCAGAGCGCCGTGACGTCTGGCCAGCAAGACGAGTTCTTCGCCGGCTGGGCCGTCGCACACGCGCCGACCCACGAGGACCTGATCACGCGCCCGCCGGCGCCCGGGGATGTCCTGCTCATCGACGCATGGGCCCGCGGCCGCAACGTCTATGAGTTCCTGCGTCAGCTCACTGGCCGCACACGTTGCCGCACGTTTGTGGTCGTCGAGGAGCGCAACGCCCTCGCCGAGCCGATCGCGCGGTTCTGTGGCGCATCGGGGGTCATCCATCGTCCGCTGAACGGGACGAAGCTGCGCGCTGCGTTCGAGACTGGAGGCGGCGCGCTCGCATCGCTCCCGACCGAGAACCGCGGCCTCTCCGAGCGCGGGGACTTCGTCCTGCCGGAGGCGCTCTTGCGCCACATCTCCAGCGGAGAAGAGGACCGCAGCCTCGTCAAGGCGCTCGTCGATCCGTCGACGGGCCTCTTCAACTACGCGTTCCTCAACTACAAGCTCGACGAGGAGTTCAAGCGCGCGCGGCGCTTCGACACTCCGCTCGCTTGTGTGATGCTCGGCTTCGAGGGGCAAGCGACACCGGAGGTGTTGCGCGAGCTCGCGGGGATCTTCTTGTCCGCGTCACGTGACACCGACGTGCTCGGCCGCTTCGACGAGAGCTCGTTCCTGTTCTTGCTCCCGAGCACAGGCCCCGACGGCGCGCAAGTCATGGCGCGGCGCGTTGTACAGGCGGCCGCGGAGCGCGGGCTGCGCGACCTCGTCGGGGACCCGATGGAGCTCGCGATCGGCATTACGAACTTTCCCCAGCGCGGCCTCGTTCACCGCGAAGACCTGTATCGGCAAGCGCGCGAGGCCTACCTCGAAGCGTCGCGCATCGGCGGCGGTGTCGTCGTCGCCGGGGCCGGCGCCTGACACGGAGCGGGTGTCATGGGCGCAGCCCGAGGTCCCGGCGCGGTGCCGCACCGACTGCACCTCTCCGTTGATGACGGCGGCCATTGGCTCGTCGTCATCGGGCGGCGGGTCGTGCTGGGGCTGGCGGGCGGCGGCCGACGGAGTGAGGCAAGCGCAGACGTCGGGTTCTTCGGTGAGCTCGAGCCGCGGCACGCCACGTTGGAGCTGCGCGAGTCGTTTCGAGACGGCGCGGCGTGGCACCTCGCGCTCGTCGACGGGCGCGGGCTCGAGCTCGACGGCCCCCGCGCGCTGCGCCTCGGCGCCGGAGCTCGCGCGCTGCCAGAGGTCGCGCTGGTGCCCGGAGATCGGGTGCTCTTGACGCCCAAGCTCGCGTTTGTCTTCGATCGCCCGGACCCCGCGAGCGCGTCCGCGACGCTGACCCTCGAGCGCGGCGTCGAGGTCGAGGGCGCGCCGCGCGTCTTGCTCGTCGCGCCCGGCCCCGAGGGGCGGGTCCGCATGGACGCGGGCCGTTCGGCGCACATTCGAGTCCTCGGGCACAGCGCGGCGATCGAGCTCGTAGCGACCTCCGCGCCGGACGTGCTCGTCCTGACGAGTGACGCAGGGTGGGTCGAGCCAGCGCCGCCCGGTGCAGGTCAGGTCGGGCGCGCGGACCAGGTGCGCGTCACCTTGCCCCTCACGGGGCGCATCGACCTGACCGCGCCGGCGAGGGCCAGCGGCGCCCCCGAGCCCGCAGCGACACGCGGCGTCGGTCTGCCACCTTTCGGAATATCGCTCGCGCCCTCGACGGCGTAGAGTTGTGGCCCCGCCATGGATTGGGAGGCGTTCTACAACTCGTTCCGCAAGCCCGATTTCATCTCCGGGTACGAGATCCAGAACCGCCTGGGCGGCGGCGCCTTTGGCGACGTGTACAAGGCCCGCAAGACCTCGATCGGCAAGGCTTACGCCGTCAAGTTCTTGAAGCTCGAGGACGACTCGCAGCGCGAGGCCGTCGAGCGCGAGCTCGCGCAGGTGCGCCACTTCGCGGCGATCGATCACCCGAACCTCGTGACGATCGAAGACCTCGGCGTCGTGCTCGACGTGCCGTACCTTGTGATGGGCTACGCGGGCGAGGACACCCTGGCGCGCCGGCTCAAGGACGGGCCGCTGCCGTGCGACGACGCGCTGTTGATCTTCTCGCAGGCCGCGCGCGGGGTGCTCGCGTTGCACGACCGCCGCCTCGTGCACTTCGACCTCAAGCCCAGCAATATCTTCCTTAAGGGAGACGTGGCGCGGGTCGGGGATTACGGCCTCTCCAAGCTGCTCGAGAGCGGGCGCACGACGCTGTCGATCGGCCGTGGCACGCCGCACTACATGGCGCCGGAGATCTTGCGCAGCCGCGCCGATCACCGCGCGGACATCTATTCGCTCGGCGTCATCCTCTACGAGTCGTTGACCGGCGACCTCCCGTACCGCCCGGAGGCGGGCGGCGCGCTCGTGCTGCGTGAGACCGACGAGCCGCCGGCGTTCCCGACGCAGTGCGACGCGCCGCGGCGCGTGCGCGACGTGATCTGTCGCTGCCTGCGGCTGGATCCAGCGGACCGCTATGCGGACGTCGGCGACCTCTTGGCCGAGCTCGGGCAATCCGCGCGCTTGGGCGAGTCGGTGCGCTTCATTGCGGGCTCGCCGCCCGCGAGTGATCCGGCGGATGCCGACGCTGAGCGCGACCCTGACGCGGCGGGGGACGGCCGCGAGACGCCGCGAGTGCCATCGAAGGCGCTCGCCGCCGAGCTCGAGCGCGCGCGCGCCGCGACCCGCGGCGCGCTCGAGGAGGCTGTGTCGAGCGCTGCCGTTGGGGCCGAATCGGGCCCGCCGAGCGCGACGCTGTCGCCCAGCGCGACGACCCCGAGCGAGCGCGCGCGCGCCCTCTTGCGGGGGATCGCGGGCACCGAGCTGTCTTCCACGGGCTATTCGGCCGGCGACGCGCCGCCTCCGCGGCGTCCGCTCGCGCCCGCGCCGCCGTCTCCCTTCGCCGGTCCTGTACCCGTGCCGCCGCGCGCGAGTGGCGGGCTGGTCGGCAGCGCCGTCACGACCGCGCGCATCGGCTTCGACGTGTTGGTCGCGCTCCTCGCCGGGCTCGCGCGTGCTGCGCTCTTTGCGTGGCGATTCCTCGTCGATCGCCTGCTGCGGCGCCGCGGCAATGCGCTGGGCCGCGCGGGGCGGTTGGTGTTGTTCGTGTTCGTGATGGCAGGCCTCGGTTTCGCAGTGACCCTGCTAGGCATGGTCGGCCTCCACTTCTTGGAGCAGGCAGGCCGCGGAGCATGAGTGAATGGACACCTGACGTCGCGCGCCTCTGCGCGTTCGACGACGCGGAATGGGCGCGCGTCGAGCGCGCCTACACGGGCCGCTTGCTGGCGTATATCGCGCGGCGCGTGCCCGACCCGGAGGCGCGTGAGGACGTCGTGCAAGAGGTCTTCCTCGGCGCAGTGCGCGGGATCCAGCGCTTCGATGCGTCGTTCACCTTCGAGCAGTACCTGTTCGGGATCTGCCGCAACCGGACGATCGACCACCTGCGACGCCGCGCGGTGCACGGCGTCGGCGTGGGCGAGGGGGACGACGGCACGCTCAGCGAGGCGGACGGCGCGAGCCTCGAGGACGTGCCGAGCACGGACGCGAGCCCGAGCCGCCTCGTGCGCGCCAACGACCTCGCCGAGCATGGGCGCGCGCTCCTCGCCGACGTGCTGCGCGATTGGGTGCAGGAGACGTGGGCGGCGGGCGAGTTCAAGCGCTTGATGGTCGTCGAGGCGCTCTTTCGCGGCGGCTGGCGCAACCGCGATACCTGGGAGCGGTTCGGGCTGCGAGACGAGACGGCGATCGCCGGGGTCAAGTTCCGCGCGCTCAAGCGCATGCGGGCGCTCGCGGTCGAGCGTGACTCCGGCGGCGGCTTGACCGAGACATGGGCCGACGACGAGGACGCAGCGCCCCGCATCGCGGTCGACGTCGCCGCCGTGTGGGCCAGCGCACGGGTGTCTTGCCCTGCGCGCCATTGGCTGGCTCGGGCGCTCGCCGGCACGCTCCCGACGGAGCCCGACGGCGGGCCCGCGGCCTTCGTCGGCTTCCACGTCGACGAGCTCGGCTGCGATGAGTGCCAGGCCAATCGCGACGATCTCGCGCGCCAGGACGAAGCCACGCTGGAGCCGCTCCTGGCGAGCCTGCGGGCCTCGACGATGGGGATCCTGCGGTCGCGCACGCTCCCCTGACCCGCGCGGATCGAGCACGGGCCAGATTGCGGCGGGCGCGGCCGCGGTCCAGATCTCGGACACATGTCGGTGTCCGCGGCCGATTCGCCCGCGAATGCCGCGACGAGCGCGGTCACCTGGCCCGGTGGATGGGCTACGTTGTAAGCGGTGAGCACCCTCGCTCGCATGGTCCTGTACCTCGGCTGCGGGCTCGTTCTGGCCACATGGTTTGCGGTCCGACGGGACCTGGCGTCGCTGTCGTCGCCGCAGCGCATGACGCGCGGCGAGGGCTTCGTCGAGGGTCGTGTCGCGCTCGATGGGGCCTGGGCCGCCCTCCTCGCTCGGAAGGATGTGCCTCCGCTCGAAGTGCGCGCGACGCTGCCCTTCGGCGACGCGACGACTGGGCTCGAGCAGAGCGGGCGCTTCCTCTTGACCGGGTTGCCGATGCAGCCGGTCGACCTCGAGGTGCGACTCGGCGGGGAGGTCCTCGCGACTCTGCCCTGTGTCACGCCGAAGCGCGATGCCGGAGTGGGCGCGCTCGACACGATGCTCGATGGGATCGCGCTCGACGGGCCGCCGCACGTCATCGAGCTCGAGGTCCTGGGCCTCGACGGCCGCGGAGTCGAGGCCGGTTGGCTCGCCTGGCGTCACGCGGGCGACGCGGTCTTCGAGTCAGTGGTCCCCATCCGTGATGGCGCTGCGACCGTTGTGTCGCTGGCGCCCTTGGTCGACGTCGCGCCCCTCATCCCTGGCTGCGCGGCCGCCGTGTCGCCGTGCGTCTTTCATCGCGATCGGATCTTCCTGGCGCCAGGGCGGCGCCTCGTCGCCGAAGCGCCGCAGCTCCCGACGGGGGTCCTCTTGCGCCTCGAGGTCGTGCGCGTCGATGACGTGCCCGAGCTCGCGGGTGACGCGCAGGCGCGCGGGCGCGAGTTCCGCGGCGGCTGGGTCGCCGATCGTCGCGCGGAGCTGCTGCTCCCAGCTTCGGGCGCCGTGACGGTGCGGTGGGGGGCGTACTTGGCCCACGCGGAGCGCCTGACTCGCTTGCGGCGCCTCGAGTCCGAGACCGTCACGTGCGACGCAGCGGCGTTCGGGGTGACGCCGATCCGCTTGCCGATCGACGCGGCGCGGCTCGAGGCGCTGCGCGCGCAGCTGTGTGCCGAGGAAGGGCTGCTCCAGCGATGAACGGCAAGGAGCTCCTGGCGCTCGCAATTGGCCTCGTGCTGATCGTCTTTGGCTGGACCCTCGACACCGAGGGGGACGGCGCTGGCGTGGTGTCGACGCCGGGCGCGAACTCGCTCACTCGGGCCCGGGGCGCCGCCGCGGGCAAGGAGCATGCGCCGCAGGACGCCGCCGCGGGGGAGGGGCGCTCCGGCGCGCTCTCCGCAGGCCGCGCGGCTCCCCTCGCCGCGCCGGTCGTGGCGGAGCTCGACGCGGACCACCCTGGCGACGGGGCTGTCCGCGCTGACGCGGGTGCGCCGGAGCAGGACACGCCCGCGGCGCCTCGGGCCCCGCGCCCGCCGACCGTCGGCGTCGTCCCGTGGCCGAGGGGCGGGCTGCACGTCGTGGCCCGCAGCGGCGGCGCGCCAGCGGCAGGGGCGCCGCTGGGCGTCTGGGTCCTCGGGGGCCGCACAGCGCTGGCGACCGGGGACGCCGACGGCGAGGGCGCGCTGTGTTTCAGCGGGTTGCCTGAGGTCGCGGCGCGCTACGAGGTCGGCCTCGTCGCGCCCGGCGCGTTGCGGACCATCTGGCCGGTCAGCCCAGGCGCCCAGCGGGTCGCGCACGTGCCGCGCACCCCTTGGTCGCCGGCGCCCGGGCCGGGGCCCGGGCCGGGTTCCGGCGAGGGGGCACAGGGGCAGGGCACACTCGACACAGCGGACCCGCCGCTGCTCGACATCGGCAGCCAGCTTCGCCCGCTCGTGATCGAAGTGCCGAGTTGCGCCGCGCTCGAAGTCGAGCTCGCGCCAGAGGCCTTCACGTATGCCGCTTCGCTCGGCGCCGGGGTTCCAACGGTCGAGCTCGGCGAGGACGACGGGCGCGGTTTTCGCACTCGGGTCGTACGCGCGGTGGGGGACGCTGGCGTCAGCCCCGATGCGGCGCAGGGTGCGGGGCGCAAGGGCGCTGTCGCGCGCTTCGCGTGGGTCCCGACCGAGCGCGGCTTCGGCGTGCGCGCGCGCTTCGGGCCGACTCCGACCGAGGCGTGGCTCGCGCCGCTGGTCGCGGGTGAAGTGCGGCGCATTCGGCTCGGGCCAGGCGGCGTCGTCGCCCTCGCTGGGCCGCTCGTCGGTGACGAGGTCGCGGCGCCGGCGCCGCCCCCCCTGGTCGCCCAGTTGACGTGGACTGCCCGCGGGACTGGCGGCGAGCTCCTCCGTGATCGCAGCGGCGAGGTCGTCGCGATGGGGGCCAGGGAGACGCTCTGGCGCGCCAAGTTCAGCACGGACGGCGAGGGCCGCGCGGCGGTGCCGCTCCCCGAGGGGAGCGGCGCGCCGCTGCAATGGCGCTTCGTCGTCGCTGCGGCCGACGGGGCCGTGCCCGCCCGTCATGGGGCGAGCGGGCGGGCGCTCGCTGCGCGGGTCGCAGGTGCGGCAGAGGGAGGCGCGGGTGAGGTCGAGCCGGGCCTGCCGGGCCCCGGCGCGCTAGCCCAGCCCGGCGCGCTGGCCCAGCCCGGCGCGCTGGCCCAGCCCGGCGCGGGCCGGGCTGCCGCGCGTGCGTCGATCGCGCTGGGCGACGTCGTGTTCCGCTGAGCTCCCCCGCGCTTCACTTCCCGTACTTCACATCCCGGGCGGCATGTCGCCGGCGTCGAGCGGCGCATCGACGATCTGGAAGTCGTCGATCTTCCACTCCCAGCCGACCTCGAGCAGGCTCACGTCGTCCGGCCAGCTCGCAGCCTTGGGCTTGACCTCGACGATGCCATAGAGCAGCGGCGTGCCGCTCTTCTCGGAGTAGTACAGGTTCTGGGAATCGACGATGTCATCGACCTGCTTGCCGTAGGTCGGCTGATAGGGGTCCGAATCGACCCACAGGTCCCAGTAACCCTGCCGGACGACCCGTACGACGAGCCAATGGTCGCTGAACCACAGCGGCCCAGGCACCCGCGACTGGAGCAGCACCATGCGCTCGCCCCGCGCGACCACTTCCGGCTCCTTGGCCCGGTAGAGGAGCCAGCGGAGCTGCGGGTACTTCTCGAGGACGGTGTCGCGGGCCTCGGAGTAGGCGAAGAGGCTGGCGCCCCCGTTCTTGGCCCGCCAGCCCTTCGAAAGTGTTTTGTACTCTTCGACTAACAGGTCGCCCTGCACCGCCGTACGCCACGACCGGAAGGTCTGCTCCGGCGTGCGAAAGCCGTAGTCCAGGCCCTGGCGCACGGTCGGCGCGGGAACAGTGCAACCCACGAGGAGCACGATCAGTCCCAGGCCGAGGCCCAGGCGCCGGGACCACGGGTTCGACGCGCGGCGGCCGAGGCCCTCCGACTGCCAGGGTCCGAACCGTCGCGGCGCATCGACCACGTCCGCCGCGACTGCCCTCCGGGCCAGCAACTGTTCCTTGTTCATGCCGTCGTTTCTAGCGGTCCCACCGTGTCCCCACAAGGCGGACCCGCTCGGACCTCGCCCGCGTGGCCCCCTCGGGGGTCCCTGGGCGTGGATTCGCGGACTTTCGCTCAGCGCTCACGCAGCAGACGTCGACCCAACTTGACGTGCCCGCGGGTAACCTCCGCAGACACAGCCCTCGAACCATGCAGAACCTCAGCCCTTCATCCTGCTCACCCGCGCGCCGCGGGTCCTCCGTCCTCCGTGCGTGCCTCGCGCCGGCCCTCCTGCTGGTCGGGGTGACCGCCCTGGCCGGCGCCCAGGACGGCCCGCCGCCGCCCGTCAAGGTGCCCGCGAAGCAGCCCGTCTCTCCGAAGCCTGTGCCGGTCGCGGGACGTGATGGCGTCAAGCCGGCCGAGCCGGTCTCCCCTGAGGACAAGAAGAAGCTCGAGGCCTTCGATGAGCTCCAGAAGCAGAAGGCCGCTGGGGCCCTGCCTGCCGGCCCGCGCCCGCCGGTGAACCCGAAGGCGAAGCTCGAGATCCCGTTCGGGAACGAGAAGCATGACTTCGGCCTTTCGCGCCAGGGCGACCTCTTGACCCACGAGTTCCAGCTTGCGAGCTCCGGCGAGGAGCCCGTGATCATCTCCCAGGCGAGCCCGACCTGCGGGTGCACCGTCAACGAGACCACGATTCGGCTCCCCGGCAGCGAGGAGTACGTCCCGTACGTGCTCGGCACCGAGATCCCGCCCGGGTCCGACGTCCGCGTCGGCGCGACCCTCGACACGTCGAGCAAGTCCAACCAGACGCAGGTCCGCATCAACGTCTACTCGAACGACCCCGTCGGGGTCATGTCGTTGTCGCTCAATGCCAACGTCGAGCCGTTCTTGCGCGCGACGCCGGCATTCCTGCAATTGGGCGACGTCCCGCAAGGGCAGGAGCGCACGGGCCTGATCGACATTCGCACGACCCGTGGCGAGAGCGTGCTCTTGACCGAAGACACCGCGCGCCAAATCCCGGTGCCCGCCGGCTTCAGCTACGAGCTGAAGGCGGTCAACCCGGACGCCGAGGGCAAGTCGGCGCACTGGCAGGTCTCGATGCGCGTCAGCGCAGACGCGGACGAAGGCCCGCACGGCTACGCGATGACGTTGTTGACGGACGTCCCGCTCCCGGTGAGCCCGCACGCCAAGGACGCAGGCAAGGGCTTGGCGCCCGGTAAGCACGTCCCGACGGTCTACAGCATCAACTCCAACGTGAACTACCGCGTCCTCGGGGTGATCTCACTGAACCCGCAGTACCTCTCGATGGGCCTCGTGCGCCCCGGCTCGCCCGTGGTGCGCAACGTGAAGCTCGTGTCTCAAGACCCGAACTTCGACCTCTCGAACGTCAGCGTGTCCATCGAGGGCGAGAACGGCGAGCCGCTCCAGTGGGCGGAGCACTTCTCCGCGGAGGTCAAGCCGGCGCTCGGCATGAACGCGGTCGACATCCAGCTCAGCCTCGATGGTTTGCCCGAGGGCGCAGACGGTTCGTTCCGCGGCGTGATGGTCGTCAAGACCGGGCACCCCTCGAAGCCGCAGGAGCTCGTCCGGTTCTCCGGTGTGTGCCGGAAGCTGGCGGGCGTCCCGACGGGCAAGTGAGCGCACGCCCGCCGGGTCCTCGCCCGGCGCGATGTGTGTGAAGTGAAGGTGAGCGCCGCGCGCCGATCCACCCGCCCGGGTGGGTCGGCGCGCGGCCTTTTCGGGCCTCTTGGCCGCGCCATTGAGAATTCGTGGCGCCGGAGGCGCTACCATCGGCGCCCCCCGCGGTAGACGTGACCAGCGCCCCCCCGTCGCGCTCTCGCTGCTCTGCCCCCGCGTCCTTGTGGGGGCCGTCGTCTCGTTCCCACCCCCCTCTCCCCTCCGCGATCCACGGCCCCTTGTCCCAGGACCTCGGCGACCTCCTCGTCTCATCGGGTGTCATCTCGGAGCAGCAGCTCCGCGAGGCGCGCGCGTACCAGCGGAACGGCGATGCGAGCCTCGAGCACGTCGTCGTGAAGCTCGGGCTCTCCGATGAAGTCTCCGTCTGGCGGGTGCTTGCCAAGGCCCACGGACTGCCCTTTGTCGACCTCTCGAAGGGGCGCGTGGCCGACGCCCTGATCGGGCGCGTCCCAGCCGAGGTCGCGACCGATCAAGGGCTCATGCCCGTCGCCGAGAAGGCCGGGCGGCTGATCATCGCGATCGACGACCCCTTCAAGCGGATCATCGCGGACCAGCTGCAGTTCATGCTCGGTGAGGCGCAGGTCGCGTGTGCGATCGCGGCGCCGAGCGCGCTCAAGCGCGCCCTCGCGCAATACTACGGCGCGACCGACGCCGCCAGCGAAGTCGCGGCCTCCATGGGGGCGGACGACCCGGACGGCGACGACGCGCCGATCATTCGGCTCGTGACCGCGATGTTCCGACAAGCGCTCCAGCAGCGCGCGAGCGACATCCACGTCGAGCCAGGGCACGGCCGCGTCCGTGTTCGTTTCCGCGTCGACGGCATGCTGCGCGACCACGCTGAGCACCCCGAGCACCTCTCCGCGCCGCTGCTCTCGCGCCTCAAGATCATGGCGCGTATGGACATCGCCGAGAAGCGCAAGCCGCAGGACGGCCGGATCGGGCTGCGCCTCGAAGGGCGCGACGTCGACGTCCGGGCCTCGATCCTGCCGTCGAACCACGGCGAATCGATGGTGATGCGCCTCCTGGACCGGGGCGCGAGCCTGCTCGGCCTGAAGCAGCTGGGCTTCGGCCCTGAGGACCAGCGCTGGTTCCAGCGCTCGATCGCGCGGCCGAACGGGATCGTGCTCGTCACGGGCCCGACGGGCTCGGGCAAGACGACGACGCTCTACGCGGCGCTGCAAGAGCTCAACCGGCCTGACGTCAAGATCATCACCGCCGAGGACCCGGTCGAGTACCACATCCGGGGCATCAATCAGGTGCAGGTCGAGCCGCGCATCGGGCTCTCGTTTGCGCGGATCCTGAAGGCGATGTTGCGCTGCGCGCCGAACATCATTCTCGTCGGCGAGATCCGCGACATCGAGACCGCTGAGATCGCGATCCAGGCGGCGCTCACCGGGCACCTCGTCTTCTCGACGCTGCACACCAACGACGCGCCGAGCGCGCTGACCCGCCTCGTGGACCTCGGCGTCAAGCCGTTCCTCGTGTCGGCGTCGGTGCAAGCGATCGTTGCGCAGCGCCTCGTGCGTCGCCTGTGCAAAGAGTGCTCGGTCGAGTACACGCCGCGGGCCGGCGAGGCGCTCGCGCTCGGCCTCGATCCGGCGGTCCTTGTGGGGCGGAAGTTCCGCCGCCCGCGCGGCTGCGGCGCCTGCGAGGGGACGGGTTATTCGGGTCGAACCGCGCTCTACGAGCTGTTGTCGATGGACAACGCGATGCGCGACCTGACCTTCCGCGGCGCGAGCCTCGATGAGCTGCGACGGACCGCGCGCGGGTCGGGCTCGCTGCGCCCGCTCTTGACGGACGGCGCCCGCAAAGTGCTCGAAGGACAGACCACGGTGACCGAGGTGCTGCGTGTCGCTGGCGGCGAGCTCGAGCCTGCCCCGGATTCACCCAAGGACGAGATCGCTGGCGCCGCCCGTGGCGCGGCGGGCGACGGAGAGAGCCGCGTATGACAACTGCCCTCGAGCTGATGAGCCAGGCGATCGAGGTCGGGGCGTCCGACCTCCACCTGAACCCTGGCCGGCCGCCGGTCGGCCGAATCAACGGCAAGCTCGTGTCGCTCGGCACGGAGGTGCTCGACGACGCGGGCGCCGAGCGCCTGTGCCGCGAGCTCTGCGACGAGAAGCACTGGCGCGAGGTCGCGGACGTCGGTACGACCGACCTGGCGCTGCAACACCCGAGCGGGAACCGCTTCCGGGTCAGCTGCATGCGCCAGCGCGGGCGCTACACGGCCGTGCTGCGCCTCATTCCGCACAAGCTCTTGTCGTTCGATCAGATCGGGCTGCCAGAGGCCGTGCACGAGCTGCTGCGCAGGCCGCGTGGCTTGATCCTCGTCACGGGGCCGACGGGGTCGGGTAAGTCGACCACGCTGGCGACGATGATCGACTGGATCAACCACAACCTCGATCGGCACATCGTGACGATCGAGGACCCGATCGAGTTCTATCACGGCCACGGGCAGGGCCTCGTGACCCAGCGCGAGGTCGGCACGGACGTGCCGGACTTCGAGGAAGCGATGCGGCGCGCGCTGCGTCAGGACCCCGACGTGATCCTCTTGGGCGAGATGCGTGACCTCGAGACGATCTCCGCCGCCATCACCGCCGCCGAGACGGGGCACCTCGTGTTCGGCACGCTGCACACGACGGGCAGCGCGCGCACGGTGAACCGCATCATCGACGCGTACCCGGCGAACCAACAAGAGCAAATCCGCGCGCAGCTCTCGGTCGCGCTCGTCGCCGTCATCAGCCAGGTGCTGATGCCTAAGGCGGACAACCGTGGGCGCGTCGCAGGCTTCGAGGTGATGATCAATGTCCCCGCGATCGGCAACTTGATCCGGAAGAACGAGACCCAGAAGATCCCGTCGACGATCCAGACGTCGCGGCGTCAGGGCATGATCACGCTCGACGATTACTTGCTCGACCTTGTCAAGAAGGGGGCGATCACGGGGCGCGTCGCGCTCGACTACGCGCAAGAGCCGCGGGACCTGGAGGCGCGCCTGTGAGCGTCGGCAACGCGGCCGCCGGGCGTCAGCTCCTGGGCCAGATCTTGAAGGCGCGCGGCGCCGTGCGTGAGTCCCAGGTGCAGCAGGCCCTCGCCGAGCAGCGCAAGGGGGGCGGGCTCATCGGCCAGGTGCTGGTGCGGATGCAAGCGTGCGCGGACGGCGACGTGACGCTCGCGCTCGCGCAGCAGGCCGGGCTCGAGACCGTCGACCTCGACCGCGTCGAGCCGCAGGCGAACGCGCTCTCGCTCGTCGACGGGACGACGGCGCACGCCTACGGCGTCCTGCCGCTGCGGCGCGAAGGCAACGTGCTCGTCGTCGCGCTCAGCGACCCGCTGAACACGGCGGTCCTCGAGGACCTCGCGTTCACGACGGGTTGCACGGTGCGCGGCGCTGTGGGGGACGCGAAGCGGCTCAAGGAGCTCGTGATGCGCCACTACGGCGAGGAGACGAGCCTCGCCGATGCGATCGCGGACGCGGCGCGCGCGGCGCTCGGCGGCGACGCCGAGAGCGCGGCGCAAGCGATGCCTGTCGTGCGCCTCCTGAACTCGATCCTGTTCCGCGCGGTCCGGGATCGGGCGAGCGACATTCACTTCGAGGTCTATCAGGACGAGTTTAGGATTCGCTATCGCGTGGACGGCTCGTTGTACGAGGTCGAGGGGCCGCCGCCGCACCTCGCGCTGCCGCTCGTCTCACGCATCAAGGTGATGGCGAACCTCGACATCACGGAGATCCGCGTGCCGCAGGACGGGCGGATCGAGCTCGCGATCGATGGGCGCCCCGTCGACCTGCGGGTCGCCACGTTGCCGGGCGCGTCGGGCGAGGGCTGCGTCATGCGCGTGCTCGACCGGAACGCCGTCGCGCTCGACCTGAAGGCGCTCGGGCTGCACCCGGATGACGAGCGCGCCCTGAAGCGCCTGACCGAGATCCCCCACGGCATCGTGCTCGTGACGGGCCCGACGGGCTCGGGTAAGACGACCACGCTGTACGCGATGCTGACCGAGGCGAACACGCCCGAGGTCAAGATCATCACGGTCGAGGACCCGGTCGAGTACGACATGCAGGGCATCGTGCAGGTGCCGATCAACGAGGAGATCGGCGTGACCTATGCCAAGGTCCTGCGGGCGATCCTGCGCCAGGACCCGGACAAGATCTTGGTCGGCGAGATCCGCGATCGTGAGACGGGCACGACGGCCGTCGAGGCGAGCCTCACGGGTCACACCGTGTTCGCCACGATCCACACCAACGACGCGCCGAGCACGGTGACGCGCCTGGTCGACATGGGGGTCGAGCCGTTCTTGATCGCCGCGACGCTCGAGGCCGTCGTCGCGCAGCGCCTCGTGCGCACCATCTGCGCGCAGTGTCGGCAGACGTTCACTCCGGACGAGGACCTGCTGCGAGAGCTCGGGCCCGACGCGGCAGCGATCGAGGGGCGCACGCTCGCGTACGGCAAAGGCTGCGCGAATTGCCACCACACGGGCTACGCCGGCCGAACCGGCATCTTCGAGATCATGCGCGTCGACGACGAGGTGCGGCGCGCGATCGAGGAGGAGCAGCCGATCGATGCGCTCCGGCGGATCGCGGCAGCGAACGGGATGCGGTCCCTGCGCGAAGCAGGGCTCGCGCTCGCGGCCTCGGGCCGTACGACGATCGAAGAGGTCCTGCGCGAGACGATGGTCTGAAGACATGGCGAAACGAATCCAGAGATCCACGCCGAAGGCCGCCCCGCGCGAGGCGCCGCGCGCCAGCTCCGCGGGGGGGCCGGCGCCGCGTCGCGGACGCAGCGGCCGCGTCAATTCGGCGACCGTCACGGAGTTCACGATCCAGCTCGCGACGCTGTCGGAGGCCGGCATTCCGGTCGTTCGCGCCCTGACGATCCTCGAGGGACAGACGCGCCCAGGGCCCTTCAAGGAGGTCCTGCGCGAGATCACGGAGGACGTCTCAGGTGGCTCGCCGCTCTCCGAAGCGATGCAGAAGCACGACCGCGTGTTCGATCGCCTCTACGCGTCGATGGTGCGCGCCGGTGAGGCGGGCGGTGTCCTCGACCGCGTGCTGCAGCGCCTGGCGGTCTTCCGCGAGAAGGCGGCGGAGGTGCGCGGCAAGATCGGGACAGCGATGATCTACCCGACGGTGCTCGTGCTCGTCGCGGTGGGCGTCGTCTCTGCGGTGATGGCGTTTGTCATCCCGAAGTTCAAAGAGATCTTTGACAGCTTCGGCGTCGACCTGCCCGAGGTGACACAGATCCTGTTGAACGTCAGCACGTTCATTCGCGATCGCTGGTACATCGTGTTCGGGCTCCCCGCGCTGCTCCTGGTGCTGCACCTTGGGCTCTTGGCGAAGCGCCAGGGGTACCGCCGATTCTTCCACGCCTTCCTCCTGCGGGTCCCCGTCCTGGGCGGCGTGCTGCGCAAGACCATCATTGCGGGCTTCAGCCGGACGTTCGGCACCCTGATCCAGGCCGGTGTGCCGCACCTCGATGCGCTCGGCATCGTGCGCGACACGACAGGCAACGAAGTCCTGCGCGACGCGGTCGAGGACATCCGGAGGACGGTGCGCGAAGGTGAAGGCATCGCGCGGCCGATGGGCGAGACCGGGGTCTTCGACGACATCGTCGTGAACATGGTCGACGTCGGTGAAGAGACCGGCGAGCTCGACAACATGCTCTTGAAGGTCGCCGAGGCCTATGAGAAGCAGGTCGACCGCGGCACGACGCGCCTCCTCAACCTCCTCGAGCCGTTGATGATCGTTGCGATGGCGGTGGTCGTCGGCTTCATCGTCATCGCGCTGTTCCTGCCGCTCTTGGACATCATGGGCGCCATCGGGAGCACGTAGGGCTTGAGCGACCGCGACGCTGCATTCGACCCACCAGCTCCGCCTGGCCCGGCGACGCCGGGTCAGCGCGGCGGAGGCACGGCCCCTGCCGAGGCCCGGGAGGTCCAGGCGCCGAGCGCGCTCGCGCAACCCAGCGCCAGGAGCCCGTACCAGGCCCACGGCCCGAACGGGTCGGGGCCCGCGCTGCGGCGGCGCGCGTCCCTGCGGGTGCCGCTCATTTCGCTCGTCGTCGCAGTGAACCTCGCCGCGTTCCTCGTGCTGACCTGGGTGACGGTCTCGCTCGCGGAGCGCGAGCGGGCGACGGCCCTGCAGCGGCGCGACGACTTTGCGCTCGGGCTCGTCTCGGACATCCTCGACGAGCGCGGAATGGTGTTCACGCAGTGGCTGCTCGACCTCAGCTTTTGGCGCTATGAGCCGGTCGCGGACGTGGTCGTGGCGCAGGTGCCCGAGCGCGATGCCCTCGGGCGCTGGGTCGTGCAGGGTGTCTACGTGAACCCCCAGGGGCGCGCAGGGCGCGGCGCGGAGTTCGACGAGCAGCGCGTGCTCGACGGCATCGCCACCGTCGTGCGGTCGGGCGGGCGGTTTGACCTGGACGATGGCTCGGTGGTGCTGCCGATCACGCTCCCCGGCGGGGACCGCTGGGGGGGGTGTTGGTACCGGCCGCACCGCGACACAGGGGTCGCGGCGACGGTCATCGGCCGGATCTTGCCGTGGTTCGCTGTGACGCTGCTCGTCGCGACGTTGGTGACCCTCGTGGCGGTTCGGCGGCTCGTGATCGACCCCGTGTCGGGCCTCGCAGCGGCCGCCGGGCGCGTCGAGGGCGGCGATTTGACGGCGCGCGTGCCCGAGATGGAGCGCAACGACGAGCTCGCTTCGCTCGTGCGCGGCTTCAATGCGATGGCCGCGCAAGTCGAGCACTTCAGCGCCTCTCTCGAGCGCGAGGTCGCGCACGCGACCGACCAAGCGCGCCGCGCCGAGACCGCAGCGATGACGCAGCGGCGCCTGGCAGCGACGGGCGAGCTCGCCGCAGGCGTCGCGCACGAGATCAACAATCCAGTCGGCGGGCTCCTCAACGCGATCGAACGCCTCGAGCGATCGGACCTGTCGCCTGAGCGCCGCCAGGAGTACTTTGCGCTCGTGCGCAGCGGCTTGGAGCGGATCCGCGAGACCGTCGGACGGCTGCTGCGCCTGGCGCCGCGGGCGCCCGAGGTCGCGCTGCTTGCGCTGCGTGGCCCGATCGAAGACGCCTTTGGGCTCGTGCACCATCGCGCGCTGTTGCAGAACGTGCGCTTTGTCGTGTGTGACGGCCACGGCGCGGAGCGCGACGCCGACACGCTCCACGCGTTCGACCTCTGGGCGCCGCTCGGTCCGATCCGCGGCGCCGCCAATGAGCTGGGGCAAGCCGTGTTGAACTTGTTCGTCAATGCGCTCGACGCCCTCGAAGCGCGCGAGCGAGGCGAAGTGCGCCTGACCCTCGTCGAGGAGCAAGGCGTGCAACGGCTGACGGTCGTCGACGACGGCCCGGGGGTCGACGATGAGGTGCTGGCTCGCGCGGCCGACGCGTTCTTCACCACGAAGAGCCAAGGCCGTGGGACGGGCCTCGGCCTCGCAATCGTGCACCATGTCGCGCACGCCCACGGCGGGCGGGTGCTGCTTTGGAGCCAGCCCGGGTGCGGCTTCCGGGTCGAGCTTGAGCTGCCCGTTGCCGGACCGTCGACGGTGGCGACCCCATGACGCTCCTCTTCTTGTTCTGCCTGCTCGTGCTGTCCGGCTCGTTCAGCGCGTCCGAGACTGCGCTGTTCAGCCTCGAGCCCGAGGCGCGCGGGCGCATCGGCGCGCGGGCGCAGCGCCTGCTCGCCGATCCACGGGCGCTGCTCGTCTCGATCCTGCTGGGCAACTTGGTCGTCAACCTGTTGATCTTCGCGCTCGCGCCCGCGGCGCTGCGCGACATCGGCATTGAGCGACCCGTCGTCGCGGGATTCACGGCGCTCGTCGCGGTCTTGTTGACTGGGGAGATCCTGCCGAAGGCGCTGGCGCTGCGCACACCGGAGCCGATCGCGCGCGCAGCGGCGCTGCCCTTGACGTTGCTGGTGCGGGCGATCACGCCCGCGCGCCGCGTGATCTCGATGGTGCTGGACTTCTTACTGCGGCTGACCGGAGAGGAGCACCGACGCGAGAGCGGCGTTTCGCCGGACGCCCTCGCGGAGCTCGTCGAGCGGAGCAGGGAGCGCGGCGTGCTGCGTCACGGTGAGGCCGACCTCCTAGCGGAGATCGTCGAGCTCGGCGACATGCGGGTGCGGGAGCTCATGACCCCACGCGTGGACGTGCTCTTCCTCGAGCGCGACGCGACGGAGAGCCAGCTTGACGCGGTGCTCGAGGACGCCCGTCGCCGCCGCCTCGCGTGGATGCCGGTCGTCGTCAATGGCGCAGACAACGTCGTCGGCTCGGTGGAGGTGCGCGACATCCTCGTGCGCCCGGACCGCTCCGTCGCCTCCTTGATGATGCCGACCAAGTTCTTTCCCGAGGTCGGGAGCGTGCTCGCGCTGCTGCAGGTCATGCGCGAAGACCGCATCTCCGAGGCGGTCGTCGTCGATGAGTGGGGGGGCACGGCGGGCGTCATCACGCTCGAGGATGTGTTCGAAGCGCTCGTCGGCGAGCTGCTTGTCGAAGGTGAGGAGAAGGAGGTCGAGGTCGTTCCGATCGGCGAGCGCACCTACCGGGTCTCCGGCTCGCTCTCTGTGCGCGATTGGAACGACTGGCTCGGCTTCGAGATCGTCCCGAACGCGTTCGAGACCGTCGGGGGGTACGTGACCGCGATGTTGGGCCGAATCCCGCGTCGGGGCGACCGTGTCCCATTGCGCGGGGGCCTCGAGTGTGAGGTGGACGAGGTGCGCGGACGCCGGCTGCGGACGCTGCTGATCGAATTCACGGGCGACGTCCGGGACGAAGAGGGCTGGCGATGACGGTCACGCTGGAGGTCTTTTTCCTGCTGCTGTGCCTGCTCGGCAGCGCCTTGTACTCGGGCTCGGAGATCGGCTTCTACAGCCTCTCGCGCGCGCAGATGGACCTCGAGGCCAGCCGCGGCGGGCGCCGCGCGCGGCTCGTGAGCTGGCTCGCATCCAATGACTCGGCGCTGCTCGTCACGATCCTCATCGGGAACAACCTCGTCCTCGAGCTCTCGACCAAGCTCGGCGAGGCGCTCCTGTCGCGGGCGTTCCACTTCGAGGACCACCGCCTGCAAGCGCTCTCGGTGGCCTGTGTGCTGACGCCGCTCGTCTTCCTGTTCGGCGAGGCCTTGCCCAAGGACCTCTTCCGGCGCCGCCCTGGGGCCTTTACACGCGCCGTCGCGCCGTTCCTCGCGGCCTCGCGCGTGGTGTACTGGCCGCTCGAGCGGGCCCTGCGAGTGATCACGATCGTGCTCGAGCGCCTGATCGGCGTGAAGCCGGACCGGACCGGCCGCCTCGACGCGCGCGAGTCGCTCGCGATCTTCCTCGCCGAGGGGCGGCGGCATGGCGCGCTCTCGGCCAGGGCGGAGGAGCTCGCGCGCAACGCCCTGCGCCTGCGCAGCATCCCGGTGTCCCGGGCGATGGTCCCCTGGTCCCGCGTCGTCAAGGTGCAGCGCCACGCCCCCCTCGCCGAGGCCTTTGCGGTCGTGCGGGAGGCGCGGGCCTCCCGCCTCCCGGTGGTCACGGAGGACGGCGCGATCGAGGGCTACATCCACCAGCTCGAGGTCCTCCAGGAATGGGACCCGGAGGGCGCCGTGCCGGATGTGTTCACCCGGGTGCGTCCCCTCGAGCGGCTCGACGCAGCGACCCCAGTGGACCGGGCCCTCCTACGGCTGCAGGGGCTCGGGCGGCGGATCGCGCTCGTCGAGGACGCGGGGCGGCCCGTCGGGATCGTCAGCCTCAAGGACCTCCTCGAGGAGATTTCTGGCGATCTGGCAGGGATGTGAGGCGGTGGTCGCAACCGCCGGCCGCAGGTAGCATAGGGGGCGTTGGGGGCCCGCCCGGTGGGCGGCGCCGCCCTGAGCGCACCATGTCCACCTACGTTCACGACGACCCTTCCCGTGCTGCCGCTGGCACTCGCTCCGGCCTCTTGGCCGGGTCCGCCGCCGGGTCCGCTGCCGGGCGCCCCGCATGGCTCGCCGCTGGCGCGCTCGGCTGCATGCTGCTCGGCACCCTGCTGCAGCCGGCCGGCGCGTTGCAGGGGACCGGAGGCCAGACCGCGCCGCCCCAGAGCCAGACCCAACCCATGCTGAGCAATGGGGGCGGCGCCTCTGACTCCAACAACCGCATGATCGCGGTCACGGGCGTGGACCTGACCGGCCAATCGGTGCTCTACCTCGTCGATACCGAGGGGATGCAGCTCGCCTGCTACCAGGCGACCGGCGGCGCTGGCGGCACCCAGGGCCTGCGCCTCGTCGGCGCTCGCAGGATTGACCTCGACCTGATGCTCGACGGCTTCAACGACAAGACCGAGGACTCGTCCGGCCGCCCGCTGCGTTACCGGGAGCTCGAGAAGCAGTTCCAGGACAAGGGCCTGCTCGACCCCGCCGCAGGTGGCGGCAATCGCTGAGCCCACCGCGGCGATGAGGTGACGCGGGGCGGGGTCGTCTGGTACGCTCTGCCCCGGAAGACTCTCGAAGGAATACGGCGTGCGCCCAGCGGCGTGCGGCGGTTCATCCCCCCCAGACCCGGTCGAACGGACCCCCTCGCGGGCCGGCGACCATCCCCCCAAGCACTCTTCGCAGGAGACCATCCCCGTGGCCGACGATTTCTACAGCTTCGATGAAGCTTTGCAGGAGCTGAAGCTGAAGGAGGAGGAGCTCAAGCGCCTCGTCTCCGAGGGCGAGATCCGCGCATTCCGTAAGGGCGACACGATGAAGCTGCGCAAGGCCGACGTGGACAACCTCCGCGCCGAGCTCGACAGCGACGTTGTGGACCTAGGCGACGCGACGGAAGAGCTCGTCTTCGAGGACGACACAGAGCTCGATGGCGCGACCGGCATGGCGACCCAGGAGATCACAGACGTGGACACTCTGATTGACGACGACATCGAAGACGTCGGCGAGCTCGAGCTCGACGACGCCCCCGCAGCGGCTGCCGTCCGTCGCAAGAGCGCCGTGGCCGCAGCCGTGGCCGAGGAAGAAGAGGAGCCGGGTTGGGTCAAGGGCCTCCTGATCGTCACGACGATCGCGATGATCCTGGCGACTCCGATCCTGGTCTCGCTCGGAACCGGCACGGCGTCCGAGATCGCGCGCGGCATCGCCGGGATCTTCGGGGCCAAGTTCGACACGACGACGGCGGCCAACTGATCCGGCGCCGGCCGGCGTCGCTGGAGCCCCGCCAAGAAGGCGCCGCTCCAACAGCGCCGATCCGAGTGGCGCCGACCTCAGTGGCGCCGACCTGAGTGGCGCCGACCTGAGTGGCGCTGGTCCGAAGCACATCAAGCCGGATCCGTTCGCGCCCGCGGCGTCCCACAAAGGGGCCCGCGGGCGCTTCCGTTTGGAGGCTCCAGTTCGGCGCTCGTTTCGCACGCAGCGAGTCGCTATCGTCGGCGCTCGAGGGGGGACATCCGTGATCTTCGTCCCCGCAACCCAGGTTCACAGCGGAGACCGCACCATGATTCACGCCGCGACTTCGAACGCGCGTCGCAGCATCGTTCTGACGCCCTTGTCCAAGCGCGCCCACGCGCTGAAGGCTTGCGCCGCCGCGCTCATCGCGCTGGCCGCAGCCTGCGCGAGCCCACAGGAGGTCCAGCAGACGCGCGATTACGCGAAGGCCTGCGAGATCAAGGTCTATGACCTGCAGCGTCAGCTCGCCGAGTGCGTGAGCGAGCGCTCGCGCATCAGTGACCAGCTGAGCGACATGCGGCTGGGCAGCCTCAGCAATGCGAGCTTCAGCGGCGAGGTCACAGACCGGATCGCGTCCCTCGAAGAGATGCTGGATGGGCTCGGCCGGCCGGTCAAGGACATCGAGCGCTTCGACGTCGAGGGCGGCTACATCCTGATGATCCAGGACAAAGTCCTCTTCGAGTCTGGCTCCGATGAGCTCGGCCAAGAGGGGCAGCTCGCGCTGCGCACCCTCGCCGGCGAGATCCACCAGCGCCCGCATGGTGAGATCTTCGTGCGGGGTCATACGGACTCGGACCCGGTCAAGAAGGAAGAGACGAAGCGTCGCTTCCCAAACGGCAACCTGCAGCTCTCCGCGGCGCGCGCGATCTCGGTCGGTGCGTTCATGATCTCTCAGTACCCCGCCTCGGCGAAGGACATCGTCGTCATGGGCTTCGGCCAGTGGAGCCCGTTGAAGCCGAACGACAGCGCCGAGAACAAGCGCCTCAATCGTCGCGTGGAGATCTTCGTCTCCGATCCCGCGAAGTCGTGAGCTCAGGGGCCAGTGTCGCAGAACCCCCTCCGCGGGGCGCTGGCCGCGCGCCGCGCATGGCCGCGCCGCGGCGCCGGCTTCGACGCCCTGAACCCGCCGCAGCGCGTCTGCTTCAGGCGTGGTTCGGGGTGCTCTCCATCGTGACCTTCAGCGGGGCCTGCGCGCCGCGCGTCGAGGGGCCGCTGTGGGTGATCGACGACCTCGAAGGGCTCGCGTTTGTTCCCGCTGGGCGCACACCGCGCGACGCGGCGCTCGACGTCGGTTGTGAGGTGGACCTGCTCGTGGATCGCTTCGAGGTCACGCGCGCCCGCTGGCTCCAGCTCACCGAACGTCAAGAGGGCCCTTGGGGTCCGACCCTCTCGGTCCACGTCCCTGCGACGCACATCACCCTCGAAGAGGCCGTCGCGGTGCTCGCCCTACGCGGCTTGAGGCTGCCCACCGTCGACGAGTGGCTCTGGTGCGCGGTCGGCCCGCGCGCCTCGGCCTATCCGTTTGCGCGCGCGCAGGAGGCGATCGCGAATACGAGCGAGCTCGACCTCGGGCGCCCGATCCCAGTCGGTTCCTTTGAGGCGGGCCAAACGCCTGAGACGGGGATCTTTGACCTGCTTGGCAACGTCCGAGAGCTGGCGCTCCTCCCGCTCCCCTTGGCCAGCGATGCAGGCCGAACCCCCGCGACCGTGGCGCCGGCGCCGATCGTCTATGCCATGGGGGGGTCGTTCGACCTACCGTCCTCTCCGACCTTCAGTCGTTTCGGTCGCGCGCCGGGCGGCGCTGTTCTCAGGGACCGCATCTCGGGGCACGCGCGGCTCGCCGACGTCGGGACGCGGGGTTTTGGCACGGCGCGCCATTGGCTGAACGCCTACGGCGACGCCCTGTCGCGCACAGAGTGGCGCGACCGAGTGCGCGCCGTCGGAGCGCGCTGGGGAGCGCGGGCCGCGCCGCTCTTGCGAGAGCTCACGCTTGCGCCGGACGCGCCCCCGGCGTTGACCTGGCTCTTGGAGGGCGCGCAGTGACGACGGACGAGTCGGAAGGGACGAGCGAAGGCGCGTCGCGCGAAGGGCGCGCGCCGCGGCCGCCGTGGGGCAGCTTTCGGAAGGCGCTCGACGCGGCCGGCTTCCACCCCTCGCGGCGCCTCGGCCAGAACTTTCTGCTCGATGAGAACATGGCGCGCGCGATCGCGGCGGACGCCGGCATCCAACACGGCGATCGAGTCCTCGAGATCGGTCCAGGCTGCGGTTTCCTCTCCGTGCACCTCGCGCACGCCGACGCCGAGCTGCTCGCCATCGAGGTCGATCCGCGCCTCGCGCCGATCGCCTCTGCCTTCCTCGAGCCGTACCCGTCCGCACGTGTGGTGCTCGCGGACGCGCTCGGCGGGAAGAATGAGCTCGGTCGCGAGCTCGTCGCTTGGCTCGCTGAGGCGCCGGCGACCCCCTGGCGGCTCGTCAGCAATTTGCCGTACTCGATCTCCGGCCCGGTGTTGGCCCTGGTCGCAGCGCGGGACGTGCCGCCCAGCTCGATCACGGTGCTCGTCCAGCGTGAGGTCGGTGAGCGCCTCGCCTCGGAGGCGGGGACGCCGGAATGGGGGACGCTCGGGCTCGCGGTGCAACTGTCGCACACGGTGGAGCTCGGTCGTCCGGTTCCCCCCGGGCTGTTCTGGCCGCGTCCAAAGGTCGAGAGTGTCGTCGTGCGCGCGCGGCTGAGGCCCGGATCCGAGCGCGCGTCCGGCGCTGAGCGCCGCGCGACCATCGCGCTCGCGCGCGCCCTGTTCACCCGCCGCCGCCAGGGACTGCGACGGGTCCTCGGTGACCACCTCGATGACCGCGAGCGCGCCGAGGCGGCGTTGTCGGCGCTGGGGCTCGACCCCGCGCGCCGAGCCGAGACGTTGACCGTCGAAGAGTGGTTGGCGCTGACTCGAGCGGTCTCCTGAGCGGGGCGCGCCCGGGACCCGGCGGCGGACGCGCATCAAAAAAACGCTGAATTTGCGGGTTGAGCGACGACTCGGGTCGAGCCAATCCAGTACCCTTCTGCGAGTTCCCCGAGACGCCCTGCTCCATTTCGCGCTCGCTTGCCGTACTCCGCGCACGAGCCATCCCCGAGGACAATCCTCCGGAGCGGGTCCCCCGAGGCGCCACCTGTCACGGAACGAACATCCGTGCGGGCCGCGTCGGGTCGCGGGTCGGGAGGGCTCGAGGTGGACCTGGCTCGCGCCAGGGGTGGGGCCAAGCACACGCTTCGCGTCGCCTCTGTCCGGATTGGGAAACCCACCGCGCTCCTTTGCGCGCATCGCTCGACCTCTCGCCTGAAGCACGGTGGGTCGGGGACCGCAGGGGGCGGAACCGTGGCAGTTGTTCGCAGCATCCAGCTTGGTCGGCGTTCGTTTCGCGGGCGCCGAAGTTCAGGGTGGGTGGTGCTCGGCAGGCTGGCGGGGACATGACCTGGGTCGGTGACGCGGTGTACGTCAGCGGCACGTCTCGTGACCTCGAGGCACCAGTCCCTCGGCTGGGTCCCTAAACCGGGTCCCTCGGCCAGGTCCCTGGCGGTCCAGTCGTAGGCATTGCAGTCATTGGCACCCCAGTCATTGGCAACCCAGTCCCCAGGGGCCGGGTTCCCGAAGGCCGGTTCCAAGGCGCGAACAACGAGCGATCCGACGGCGGCGCTCCCACACCGTGTCCTTCCGATCGACCGGCGTCCCCACGAAGGGGGCCTGGACGGTCGGGCGCGCGGGTGAGGGAACCCAAGCGGCGGGTCCTTTCCCTCACGCTCCACCCCACTGATCCCCGCGTCCTCACGGACGTCCCACCCAGTTCCCCACCTTGCGTTCCGACGACGTCGAATTCCGCCGCGTGCTTGAGGACATCAAGCTGCGCGCGCCGATCGAAGAGATCGTCGCCGAGCGTGTGCACCTCACGCAGCGCGGGCGCGTGCTGTGGGGGTGCTGCCCCTTCCACGACGAGAAGACGCCCTCGTTCAAGGTCGATCCGGAGCAAGGCAACTGGTACTGCTTCGGCGCATGTCGCAAGGGCGGCGACGTCGTGACGTTCCTGCAAGTCGCCGACGGCGTGACGTTCATGGACGCGGTTGAGATCCTCGCGGCCCGCGTGGGGGTGGCGCTGCCCAAGCGGCGCCCCGAGCGCAGTGTCTCCGACGACGGCGGCCTCGCCGCGCTCGCGTTTGCCGATGCATGGTTTCAGCGCCAACTCGGGAGCGGCGGCCACGCTGGGGGCCGCGAGGCGCGCGACTACCTCCAGCGCCGCGGAGTCTCCGAGGACGCCGTGCGCGCCTTCGGGATCGGCTTTGCTCCGACTGGCCGTGCGTTGCTCGACGCGGCAGCGGAGGCTCGCATTCCGCTCGATGACCTCGAGCGGGCAGGGCTCGTGCGACGCGGCGAGGACGGGTCACCGTACTCGTTCTTCCGGGGGCGTTTGATGGTGCCGATCCGGGACCTCGCGGGGCGCACGGTCGCGTTCGGCGCGCGCCGCCTCGTCGACAACGATGCCGCCGGTCCCAAGTACATCAACAGCGCCGAGTCGGAGTACTTCCACAAGGGGCGCCTCGTCTTCGCCCTCGATCGTTCGATCGACGCGGTGCGCCGCTCGGGTCACCTCGTGCTGGTCGAGGGCTACACCGACGTCATCGCCGCGCACCAGGCCGGCGTCGCGAACGTGTGCGCGGTGCTCGGCACTGCGACGACGCAGGAGCACGCGGTGCTGCTGCGCCGTGCGGGCGCGCGGCGGATCAGCCTCGTGTTCGACGGCGATGAGGCGGGGCGGCAAGCCGCCTATCGAGGTCTCGAGGGGCTCCTCGGACTCGAGGCGGACCTCGAAGTCGTTGTGCTTCCGGCGGGTCAGGACCCGGCGGACGTGCTGTCCGGACCCGACGGCGCCGCCGCGTTCCGAGCTCAGCTCGATGCCGGCCTCGCCTGGACGGACTTCGTCGCGGCTGGCCTCTTGGGTGCGCCGGGCCTCCCGGGGAGCGACGGGCGTCGCTTCGCAGGGCGCGAGCTGTCCCGCGAAACGGACCGGGCCCTCGTGCTCGTGATGCGCCTCAAGCGCCCGGTCGAGCGCGAGGCCGCGCTGCGCGCGATCGCGGAGGGCGCGGGGCTGCCCCTCAACACGCTGCGTGACCAGCTCGCGTCGTTGCCGCGGCGCCTCGCGTCGAAGCCGGCGAGCCGCGACGGCCAAGGCGCGGAGGAGGTCGCTCGTGGGCGCGACGCGGCGCAAAATCCGGTCGCGCAGCTCGACCCGCGCTTGATCCGGGCCTACGAGGGCCTGGTGGGGGCGGTCCTGATCGACCCCAGCCTGTGTCCCCGCGTCCGAGAGTGGGCGCAGCGTTGTCCCGTGCCCGAGCTCGCGCGGATCCTCGACGCGGTGCTCTTCCTTTGGGACGACGAAGACCTCGATGACGTCGAGGCGATCGATGTCCACGCTGTCATGAATGTGCTCGCAGCCGACCCCGCGCGCGCCTTCGTGGTACTCCTTGCCGAGCACGCGCGCAACGCCGAGAACCCGCTGCGGCTCTTCGAAGGCGAGCTCGCGTTCCTCAACAGCCACGAGCGCGCCGGCGAACGCCGTCGCCTTCAAGCCCGCGTCCGCGAGCTCGAGCAGACGCCGGGCGACGATAGCGCCGCCCGTGTCGAGCTGGACGGACTCATCGCGCGGCTCGTCGAGCTGTCGCGAGCGTGACTTGGACGCCTTCCAAGCAGACCGCCCCCTCCCAACGCACCGAACCGCCTGACGCGCCCCCCCCGCGCGGCAGGTACCCTCCGCGGGACTCCCGCCACCATCCCCAATTCCATGACCGACAAGATCGAAGAGACGATCAAGCTCCTCGTCGACGAGGGCCGCCGTAAGGGATTCTTGACCTACGGTGACCTCTCGAAGTTGATGGAGGACCAGTACATCCCGCCGGACCGCATGGACCAAGTGTTCAGCGGCCTTGACGACGCGGGGATCGACGTCGTCGATGAGGCGGATGCGGACCTCGATGTCGGCTTGAAGTCGGATGACGGCGAGAGCCCGGCGAAGCCGACGCTGGACCTCGTGCGCGGCGTCGTCGCTGAGAAGATCGACGACCCGGTGCGCATGTACCTGACGCAGATGGGCGAGATCCCGCTGCTCACGCGCGAGCAAGAGATCTTCCTCGCGAAGTCGATCGAGATCACGCGCAAGCGCTTCCGCAAGAAGTGCATGGGCTCGGGGCTGTGCATGGACGAGTCCATGCGGACCCTCGACGAGGTCATGTCGGGCACGCTGGCGTTCGATCGCACGCTGAAGGTGAACCCGAACCCGAAGCCTGACGATGACCCGAAGATCGTCGAGACCCTCGGGAAGCAGTTCCTGGCGAAGCGCCTCCCGATCAACATCGAGACGGTCCGGCGCCTCGTGCGCCGCGTGCGCGAGGAATATCGTGTGTTGCTCGACCCGACGCTCCAGGGTGAAGCGCGCTCGGAGGCGCTGACGCGGGTCCAGGTGCTCCGGCGCAAGCTCGTGATCCTCATCGAGGAGTGCCACCTTCAGATCAAGAAGGTGCGCCCCTACATCGAGGTGATGGAGGACCAGTACCGCGAGATGCGCTCGATCGAGCGCAAGATCGACACGTTGTCGAAAGAGGGCGGCCGCGCCGAGCAGATCGTCGAGCTGCGAGACCGCTTGGCGGAGCTCGAGCTCGAAGCGCTCGAGCCGGTGGACCGCCTCAAGCGCCGCATCGATCAGGTGCGCGCGCACTACGCGGAGTACGAGGAGGCCAAGCGCAAGCTCTCGAGCGGCAACCTGCGCCTCGTCGTCTCGATCGCGAAGAAGTACCGCAATCGCGGGCTGTCCTTCCTCGACCTGATCCAAGAGGGCAATACCGGCCTCATGAAGGCGGTCGAGAAGTACGAGTACCGGCGCGGCTACAAGTTCTCAACGTACGCGACGTGGTGGATCAGGCAGGCGATCACGCGCTCGATCGCGGACCAGGCGCGGACGATCCGCATCCCGGTCCACATGATCGAGACGATGAGCAAGCTGCGGAACGTGACGAAGAAGCTCGTCCAGGCCAAGGGCCGCGAGCCGAGCGTCGAGGAGGTCGCCGAAGCCACCGGTATCACGGTGGAGGAGGCGAAGCGCGTGATGAAGATCTCGAAGCACCCGATCTCGCTCGATCGCCCGATCGGCGAGTCGGACGACAGCTACTTCGGCGACTTCATCGAGGACGAGTCCGCGGAGAGCCCGCTGCAGGCGGCGGGCAACGAGATGCTGAAGGAGCGCATCGACGATGTGCTCTCGACGCTGACCTTCCGCGAGCGCGAGATCATCAAGCTGCGTTACGGCATCGGTGACGGGTATACGTACACCCTCGAAGAGGTCGGCCGGATCTTCCGCGTCACGCGCGAGCGCGTGCGCCAGATCGAGGCCAAGGCGGTCCGCAAGCTGCGCCACCCGGTCCGGGCGCGTCAACTGGCGAGCTTCCTCGACGGCGTGCACGTGCCGGACGAGGCCGAGTACGAGGCCCAGGGCGGCGGCAGCTACGACTGACCCCGGCCCACGGTAGGCCCTCGCGGCTGCCGCGGCGCCGTCGACTCCAAGCGGCCCCGCCGCGGGGCGAGGGCTGCCGGGGTGGCCCCGGACGAACACCAGGCACCGGACACGAGTCCGGTGCCTGGTGCCGGTTACGGGGAGGGCCGACCCTACGTTCCAGGGCGGGGCGCCCTCGCGCGCGGTCGCCGCCGCCTGGGAGGGGGCGCGGGCTGAAATCGGCCCAGGATCCCCGTCGCTTACCTCGCCTCACCGTCCCTCTCGCGGTATGTTCGTCCCCCCCCCGACGCCCCCTGCCGCCGCCTATGAACTCCACTCTCCAGGCCCTCCTCGCCCTGCAAGAAGTCGACCGCTTGATCTTCAAGGTAGAGCGGGAGCTGGTGGCGCTGCCTGCCGAGCTTGCGCGTCGCGAAGCCGGCCTCGCTGAGACACGCGTCCGGCTGGAGGAGAAGCAGCGGGAGGTCCACGAAGCGCGCACGCAGATCAAGGAGATCGAGCACGTCACGGTCGGGCGCCGCCAGCACCAGCGCAAGCTCGAGGCGCAGAGCAGCAGCGGCAAGGCCGATGCGGCGCTGATCGCCAGCTACGAGCACGAGATTCGAAACACGAAGCGCACGATCGCGGACGCGGAGAACGACATCCTGCGCATGATGATGCGCATCGAGGAGTTGGAGCGGGAGATCTCGCTCGCAGCAGCGACGCTCGCCGAGGAAGAGCGCGTCTTCGAGGAGTTCAGCGCCAACGTCGCTTCAGAGACCGCCGCGGCGGAGGCGAGCCTCGCAGAATTGATGAACCAGCGCGCGCAAGTCTCTGCGGGTGGGATCCCGGTCGCGCAGTTGGAGATGTACCGTGGGCTCCTCAAGACACGCGAGGGTGAGGCGTTGGCCGAGCTCAGCTCGGGGATCTGCCAGGGGTGCTTTGTGAACATCCCGAAGAACACCGTCGTGCGGCTGGCACGGGGCTCCGAGCTCGTGACGTGCCCGTCCTGTGACCGCATTCTCTTCGCCTACTCCTGAGCCGCGGCCGGGGGAGCGCCGCCCGAGAGGCGGGTGGCTCCAGAGCGCCACGTTCAGGCTCGTCGCGCTCGTCCTCTGTGCCATCGCCCTGCGCGTCGCGCACGTCCTGGCTACGTCTCGCGGCCCCTGGTTCGAGGCGCCGCCGATGGACATGGGGTACCACCTCGAGTGGGCCCGCGCGGTCATGGGCGGGGCCGGGTTCCGCCCGGGCGAGCCGTTCTTTCGGGCGCCGCTTTACCCTTGGCTGCTCGCCGGGCTCTTGACGCTCGCCCGCGGGAGCGTGCTGATCGCGCTCATCGCGCAGTGTGCTTTGGGGGGCGTCACCACCGCCCTCACCTTCTTGCTCGGCCGGCGCGCCCTGGGACCTTCGAGCGCAGCGCCGACCTTCGCCGCCGCCATGGTCGCGGTCTCGTGGGTGCTGATCGACTTCGATGCACAGCTCCTGCTCGAGCCGTTGCTGATCCCGTTGATCCTCGCAGGGCTCTACGTCGCGCTCCCGCTCTGTGAGCGCGCCACCGCTGGCCGCGCGCTCTTCGCCGGCCTATGGTTCGGCTTGGCGGCGATCACGCGGCCCAACGTGTTGCTCGTCATGCCCGCGCTGGCGCTGTGGCTGATGCGGCGCGCGCGCGGCTTGCCTCGCGGCGGTTGGCGCGCGACGGCGGCGTTGACCCTTGGCACGCTGGCGCCGATCGCGCCGATCACGGCCTACAACACTTGGGTCGCGCACGACCCCGCGCTCATCGCGACCCAAGGGGGGGTCAACTTCTGGATCGGGAACAACCCGGCTTCGGACGGGCGCACCGCGGTCGTTCCAGGGACGCGCGCAGGGTGGTGGGAGGGGTACCACGACGCCATCGCCCAGGCCGAGGCGGCCGAGGGCCGCCCCCTCAAGGCGACCGAGGTCTCCCGTCACTACACGGGGCGAGCGCTCGCCTGGGCGCGGGCGGCGCCGGGCCGCTTTCTCGCGCACCTCGCCTACAAGACCCGGCTCCTCCTGGCTGGAGCGGAGCTCGGCAACAACGTCGATCCGCGTTACACGGCGCTCGCGGCGTCGCCGTGGCTCGCGCTGTCGCCTGTGCACACGGCCTGGGTCTTGGCGTTCGCGGCCCTCGGGCTCGCGCGCGCCTGGCCGGACCGTCGGGCGCTCGCGCCGCTCTATCTCTTCCTCGCGTGTTACGCGGCGTCGGTCGTGCTGTTCTTCGTCAACGCGCGCTTTCGCGCGCCGATGTTGCCTGTCTTGTACCTGTTCGCCGCGCACGGCGCGCTCTGGGTCGCGGCCGAGGCGCGCGCGCGGCGCTGGCGACGGTGCGGGGCGCTTGTCACTAGCGCCCTGGTCGGAACGTGGCTCGCAGCGCTGCCGCCGCGGGCGCCAGAGATCGGCGCCGTGAATGGGCGAGTCACGCAAGCGCTCGGGCACGTGGCGGCGTGCGAGCGCCTCACGGCGCGAGGCGACGTCGCCGGGGCGGAGCGCGCAGCCGCGAGCGCCACGGCGCTCCTCGAAGAGGCGCTCGCGATGCGGCCGGATTGGACGCCCGCATGGCGCGCGCTCGGCGGCCTACGGCGCCAGCAGGGCGATGTGGTGGGCGCCCTCGCAGCGTTCGAGCGGGCGCTCGCGACCTCCCAGGTCGCCGGGGCCCCGCTGGACGAGGAGAGCGTCGACGGGTACTGCGGCGCCCTCTCGCGCGCGGGGCGCTTCGCGGAGCTGGCTGACTTCGCGCGGCCGCTCGCGCAGGCACAGGACGGGCGGGCCTCGGCCGGCGCGACGTACTACCTCGGCGTCCTGGCGCAGCGCGCGGGGCGTCTCGAGCGGGCGCGCGCGCTCTATGAGGAGTCAGAGCGGTTGCGCCCCGGCCGCTTCCGCGCGCCCTTTGCGCTGGGGACGATCGCCCTGGCCGAGGGGGACATGTCGCGTGCGCGCGCGCACTTCGAGGCGGCGGATCGGCGCCGCGAAGACGGGCTGCCCGAGCAGCAGGCACAGCTCGCTCGCGAGCTCGCGCGCATGCGCGCGCCTGCCGCGCCCCGCTGAAGCGCCCCATGCAGGGCCCCCTTTGAAGGGCCCCCGTTGAAGGGCCCGCATTGAAGGGCCCCATTGAAGGGCCCGACGCAGGGCCCAACCCCGTGGCGCAGCGCTCCTAACGCGCTGCGGCGGCGTGGCTGCCCTGTCGGGTGCCGCGCCGGGTGAGCTCTTCGGCGAGCATGCGCCGGACCTCGTTCTTGTGCACCGTCCAACGGGGCGCGAGGAGCGCGTCGTCGGCGGCGTCACCGGTGATGCGATGCAGCACCTGGTCGGGCGCCAAGCGTTCGACGAAGTCGGCGAGCCAGGTGACGTAGGTCGGGGCGTCGAGGGGCTCGACCTCGCCGCGGCGCCACTGGTGTGCGAGCTGCGTGCGCGCCAGCACCATGAGGTGGTGGACCTTGACGCCATCGAGGCCCGCGGTCGCCAGCGCCTGAGCGGTGTGTCGCGCGCCCTCTCTGCCGTCGCCGGGGAGGCCGAGGATCGCATGGCCGATCGTGGTGAGCCCCCGCGCTTTTGCCCGCCGGACGGCGTCGAAGAACTCCGCCAAGGTGTGGAGTCGATTGATCGCGAGCAGGACCTCGTCGCTGGCGGACTCGAGGCCGAGTTCGACCCAGACGGGGACGCGACGGCTGAGCGCGGAGAGCGCGCCCAGGGCTGAATCCGGCAAGCAATCCGGTCGGGTCGCGACCGAGATCGCCACGATCGGCGGGAGGCCGTCGTCCGCGCGGTCTAGCTGGCGCTCGAGGACGTCGAGCACCTCGCTGAAGCGGCCGTCCTCGACGTACGTGTTCGAGTAACTCTGGAGGTACGCGAGCGCGCCCACCGCGGGCCCGCCGGGCTTGGCGCGTCGCGCGACCCGCGCGAGCCCACGCGCGAGCTGCTCCTCGAGGTCTAGGCCAGTCTTCAGCGCGCCGGTGCCGGAGCCCTCGATGTCGCAGTAGGTGCAGCCGCCGAAGCCCTTCGTGCCGTCGCGGTTCGGGCAGGTCGACCCTGCGTCGAGGGCGACCCGATGCACGGGGCGTCCGAAGCGCTCGCGAAGCCACGGGCCGAGCGTCACGAATGGGAGCGCCGTCGTCATCACCGAGAGGGTATCCGCCGCACCCCCCCGCGGGGGGAACTCTGGCGCCCGCACGCGGTACGATGCTGGTCCGCGCAGACGTGCGTCCGGAGCCCCGAGCTTGCAGATCCAACCCATCGTCATTGGCACCGCAGGTCACATCGACCACGGGAAGTCCACCTTGGTCCGCGTCTTGACGGGCATCGACCCAGATCGACTCGCCGAAGAGAAGGAGCGGGGGATGACGATCGACCTCGGCTTCGCTCGCTTCGACCTGCCGGACGGCCGCTGCGTGGGCATCGTCGACGTACCGGGGCACGAGCGCTTCGTGCGCAACATGGTCGCGGGCGCGACCGGGATCGACCTCGTGCTGCTCGTGGTCGCCGCGGACGACGGCGTGATGCCCCAAACACGCGAGCACCTCTCCATCATGCGCGTGCTTGGCGTCATGCGCGGGCTCGTCGTCTTGACGAAGATCGACATGGTCGACGAGGAGATGCGGATGCTCGCCGAGGACGACGTGCGCACAGCCGTCGCCGGGTCGTTCCTCGAGGGCGCGCCGATCGTGCACGTCAGCTCGACGTCAGGGGAGGGGATCGAGGCCCTCAAGGCCCTGATCGTTGAGCTGGCCGCAGGCATGGAGCCGAGGACCGCGGAGGGCATCTTCCGCTTGCCGATCCAGCGCGTCTTCAGCGCGCGCGGCTTTGGCACGGTGGTCACCGGAATCCCCGTGTCCGGGACCGCGCGCATCGGCGACGTGCTCGAGGTCCTGCCCGCCGGGAAGAAGGGGAAGGTGCGCTCGATCCAGGCCTACCACGAGGGCTCCGACACCGCCCGCGCAGGCCACTCCTCCGCGCTCGCGCTCGCCGACATTGACCTCGCTGACGTCCAGCGCGGCGACGTCGTCGCGACGCCGGGCTTCTTCCAAGCGCAGAAGATGGTCGGCGCGAGCGTCGAGGCGCTCGACAGCGCGCTGCGCCCCATCTCGAACCGCATGCGTGTGCGTGTCCACACGGGCACCTCCGACGCGCTCGGCGAGGTGATCTTGCTCGACGCAGACGAGCTCGCGCCGGGCCAGGTGGGGCTCGTGCAATTCCGCATGGAGGAGCCGCTCGTGTGCGCTCCGGGCGATCGCTTTGTGCTGCGGCTCGCGTCGCCCGTCGAGACGCTCGGGGGCGGCGTGATCCTCGAGGAGAGCCGCTATCGCCTCAAGCGCTTCAAGACGTTTGTGCTCGACGAGCTGTCGCGACAGGCGCAGAGCCTCGGCTCCCCCGAGGCGCTCTTGGAGTCGATCCTCGCCCGCGCCCCCGAGCGCTGGCTCTCGATCGACGACCTGGCGCGCGCGGTGAAACGCGAGCGGGTCGAAGTGCAGCGGATGTTGGAAGGTCTCCAAGCCGCCGGGAAGGCCGCGCCGCTCGGGCCGCAGCCGCGTTGGATCCATGCCGCCACGCTCGAGCTCGCGATCGCAGAGCAGCGCGACGTCATCGAAGGCTGGTTCGCCGCCAACCCGCTGCGCGCGCGTATGGACCTGCGGGACGTGCGCGCCGGTCTCTCGATGGACCCGAACCTGGTCGGGATGCTGCTCGAGCGCGAGGCCGCGGCAGGGCGCTTGGTGCTCGAGGCCGGCGGCAAGCTGGGCCTCGCGGGGCGCGAAGTCACGCTCGATGAAGGCACTCGGAAGCTCGTGGACGGGCTCACGCAAGCGCTCGTCGAGGCGCGCCTCGCGCCGCCGTCTCCGGATGAGCTCGCCGAGGCGCTGCGCGCGCCGCGGGCGGAGATCGACCGCTGCCTGCGGCTCTTGGTCGACACGGGCGAGGTCGTGCACGTCGGCGGCGAGCTGTTTGCCTCTGCCGTCGCGATCGAGGCGGGCAAGGCCGCGGTCATCGCCAACTGCGAGAAGAACGGGGGGCTCGAGATCCCCGAGCTGCGCGACGCGCTCGATACGACGCGCAAGTTCCTCATCCCGATGCTCGAGTACTTCGACGCGCAGGGGGTCACCCAGCGCAAGGCGGGGCGACGGGTGCTGAAGCGCAAGTGAGCGTCGCGCGTGCCGCGCGCCCTCGATGCGTCCCGCGCAGGGACGCCTCGCACAGAAAGTGGGCTCCGGCTCGCGTTGATCGAAGGGGCCCGCCGATAGGCCGGGTGGTGTCCCCCTGCGCGCTGAATGGAGCGCGTAGGGCGTTCGACCCCGACCTTCGACGCATTGACCGCCCGCGCACGAGCAGCGCCCGAGCCGATGGCCCACGATTCGACCCACGACCACGCCCAAGGCCCTGATCTCCAGAAGCTCCGACTCGCTGCGGCGCCCGAGCGGGCTCCGACTTGGGACTTGGCAGAGCCCAATGCGCCGCTCGGACAGGCCGCTCCGGCGGCGGACCCTGGCGCGCCGCGCCAAGTCCCCACTGCGAGCGCGCCCGCCCATGGGGGGGCGCAGCCGCCGCTCGGTATGGGACGGCCCGCTGCGGCCCCGGTCGCGCCGGCTGCCGCTGCGCCCGCCAGGCCCGTGGACGTGCGGGCCCTGTCCGATGACGTGCTCCAGGCAGGCCCTCAGCCGAGCTGGTTGCTGGACCTGCAGGGGGATGTCCAGGTCGAGGGGGGAGGCGTCGTCCCCGCGGTCGAGCATTCCGCAGCCGAGCTGTCGCCCTCGACGTCTTACGTCGAGCCGGAGACGGCGGGGACGCTCGTCACGCGGGCGCTCGCGCCGGCCGGGATCGCGTTGCTCCTGTCGTTCGGCGCGGTCGGGGCGTTTGCGTTCTACAAGTCCAGCCAGACGCTGCCCGCGCCGGTCGGCGCGAACCCGCTCGCAGCAGACCCCAGCGTTCTGCTTGCTGGGCGCGAGACGGACCTCGTCGTGCCCCCCGGGAACTTGGTCGACCCAGGGCCCGCTTCGTCGCGTGAGGGGACGTTGCGCGCCGGGGTCCTGCCGGGTGGGACATCGGCGGGCTCCGGCTCGGCGTTGAGCGCGCGTCCGAGCGCGGCCGCGCCCGTGCCGTCAGCGACGACGACAGGGGCGCAGCGAGGGGCCACCGTTCCTACGCCGAGCGTCGTCGCGGCCGAACCGGTCGTCGCGGAGCCCGTCGCAGCGGAGCCCGTCGCAGCGGAGCCCGTTGCAGCCGAGCCCGTTGCAGCCGAGCCTGTCGCAGCGGAGCCCGTCGCAGCCGAGCCCGTCCGTCTCGCGCCCGTCGACGCGCACGCGCTGTCCGAGCTCACGCGCGACGAACCGGAGGTCGGTGCGTCGGAGCCGCGAGCGCAGCGGCAGCAGGAGCCGGAGTCCGAGCCGGACTTCGACGTGGCATGGGAGCCGCCCGTTGCAGCGACGCCCGCGCGGTCCGAGGCGCCTTCGCTCCCGTCGCAGCCCGAGGCGCAGGCGGCGCCAGCGTCGGAGCGCTCGGCTGAGCTGTGGGTGGAGCCGTCCGACGAGCAAGCGGTTGAGCCCGTTGCGCAGCAGCTCAGCGGGGGGGCCGCGCTCGATCCCTCCTTCGACGCGCTGCTCGCGGGGCTGCTCGAGCCCGCGGCGTTGACGCCGGCGGTCCCCGCTGTGGGGGCGACTGCACCCGAGCTCGGCCGCGCTCCAGAGGCCGTCGCGGCGGCCGAAGTCTCGCAAGCGCCGGACGTGGCGGAAGCGCGCGTTGCTCCGACGTTGTCGCCGGCCCTCGAGGGTCCTGCGCGGAACGGGGCCGACGGCGCCGCCCTCGCGGAGCGCCTCGACAGCGCCCTTGCGAACGCCCTCCTTGACGATCTCTTCGCCGGCGCGCGCGTCGCACCGCCTGCGGCGACCGTGGCGCCCGCGTTGACGGCGACGGACAGTGAGCCCGAGCAGGACTCCGTAGCGCAGGCGGCGCCCAGTGAGGCGCCGGCCGAGACCGTCGTGGACCCCTTCGATGCGGCCTTGGCCCCGGCTCCGGTCGCGGTCGCGGAGGACCCGGCGCTGGCAGAGCTCGCTCAGCTCCTCGGGGTCGACGTCTCGGAGGCGTACGGGGAGTCCGGGGAGCCGGCGGCGACGGCGGCGGTTGCGCTGCCCAACGCGGACCTGCCCAACGCGGACCTGCCCAACGCTGACCTGCCCAACGCTGACCTGGCCGACGCTGACCTGGCCGACGCTGACCTGGCCGACGCTGACCTGCCGGGCGCTGACCTGCCGGGCGCTGACTTGCCCGAGACCACGCCGAACGGTCGCGATCTCGACTGGGTCGCTTGGGAGCCATCGTATGGCGCCGCCCCCGCGGACCCCGAGGTCGTCGGGCCGGTCACGGGCCTCGCGCAGGACGACGACGCGCCGCGCGAGCGGGCTGCAATCGAGTTGGACTTCGACGGAGCGGTCGCTCGCGAGCCCTTCGCGGAGCCGTCGCCGGTGGCTGAGTCGAGCGAGCGGCTCGCTGAAGAGCGCGCTTCGATCGCAGCGCCGAAGGGCGCGCCCATGGGCAGCGCGGCGTCGGATTCGACCCCGAGCAGCACGATCGAGCGACGCCTCACTGCCGACGGCTCGATCCCGGCCGAGACCGTCGGCCCAGAGCCCGAGGTCACCTCCTTCGACGTCGCCACCGATCGCGTCGAGCTGCGCCCGAGGCCGTTCCCGACCGTCGGGACCGCTGCGGATCCCGCTGGGGGGGGCGTGCAGGCTGGCGTCGAGCGCGGCCCCGGCTTCGACGGAAGCCTCGACGATGTCGCGGCCGCCCTCGACGACCTCTTTGCCGATCTCGGCCGCGCTCCGCGACCGACGGGCGGGTCGAGCGAGCCGGCGGTGGCGAACGGCCCAGAGGCTCCGGCGGGCGCGCCGGGCGGAGCGATGGTCGGCGGTGCGCATGCCATCGGGCTCGACTCCAGCGCGAACGAGGGTCACGTCCCCGCCGCGGACCTCGCGCCCGTCGAGGTCGTCGGGCCGGTGGCCGTCCAAGAGCAATCGACCGCCCCGCGCAGTGTGCTGCGTCGCGTCGACGAGTCGGACAGCTGGACCGCGGCGGATGTGCCGAACGCGGTCGTCAATGGCGAGCGCTTCGTGACGACGCCGAACACCGGCAACGTGCGCGTCATCTTCGGCGCTGGCGACGTCTTCGAGGGGCGCTTGCACGGCGTCGGCGAAGGGCGGATCGCGCTCGATACAAAGCTCGGGCGCATGACGCTCGACAGCCGCAACCTCGACCGGATCGAGCGCCTCGCGCCCAACGGCTCCGGCCCGCGTTCGCCCGCGAACGTCGTCAATGACACCACTGGCCTCGAGGAGGTGCGCGTCAAGGCGAAGGGGGGCGTGTTCCACGGCTACCTCGTCTCCCGTGAGGGGAATCGTGTGACCCTGATCCTGCGGGAGGGCTATCGCATTACGGTCGAGGCCGAGGACGTCACGGCCGTCGGCAACAGCCGCGCGACCTCGACGTTGCGGCGCGTGGAGCCGCGCTGACCCTCCTTGAAGCTGCGCAGCGGCGCCGACACGGACCCGTGTCGGCGCCGCCGCTCCAATCGCCCTCTCACGCCGCGCAGGCCGGCGGCCGCAGCGAGAGGGGCTTTGCCCCTGCGTTCTCCGGGTTACGCTAGGGGCGCCCATGTTGACCAAGCTCCTTCTCACGGTGTCGTGTTGCCTCTCGCTCTTCAGCGGCGGCGACGACGAAACGCTGCAAGAGTTCAAGAAGTACTTCCGCAAGTACACCGACAGTGCGACGCGAGTCGAGGCGATCCTGGCCTTGGACAGCGTCGAGGACCCTGGGGTCGTCGACGTGCTCGTGCCTTTGCTCGGGGACGCGGACCCCTTGATCGTCGATGCGACGCGGCGCGTGCTCTCGACGTTCAAGACGGGGCCGCCGATCGTGCGGCTCGTCGAGGTGCTCGAGAAGGCGAAGAAGGAGCCCGAGCGCGTCGGGCTGCTCGGCGTGCTGCGCGAGGGCGGTTACACGCCGCTCGGGGAGCCCGTGCACAAGTGTCTGCTCGACAAGGCGTGGACCGTGCGTCGCGGCGCCATCGAGGCGCTCGTCGCGAGCCGCGAGGAGGGCGTCGTGGCGCGTTTGGTCCCGATGTGCGCCGACAAAGAGATCGCAGTGCGCTGCGCTGCGCTGGACGGTCTCGCGGCGCTGGCGGCGGACGAAGTCCGGGCGCCCGCGGTCGCTGCGTTGACGGATCAAGCTTGGCAAGTGCGCGCGAGCGCGATCGCGGCGCTAGGGCTCGTGCGGCACACGTCGTCGATCCCTCCGTTGCTCGAGCGCCTCGAGCTCGAGGAAGGGCGGCTCAAGGCAGATGCCGCGGCCGCGCTCGATCGCTTGACCGGGCGCAACTTCGGCACGCGCTTGGAGCTTTGGAAGCAGTTCTGGGCGAGCTACGGCGAGCGCTACCAGATCCCCACGGATGAGGAGCTCGCGACGCTGAGGGCCAAACAAGCCGCGAGGAAGGCCGAGTACCAGGGCGCGCCCGGCTCGACGGTGTACCACGGCGTGGATTCACCGAGCCGCCGGATCGTGTTTGTCATCGACGTCTCGGGCTCGATGGAGGACGAGGTCGTCGACAAGGAGCGCTTCGCAGGCACGCAATATCCGTCGTGGTCCAGGATGGACATCGTCAAGACGGAGCTCGCGCGCACGATCGAAGCGCTCGAGTCGTACGTCGAGTTCCAGATCATCGCCTTCGCGACGGAGACGAAGTCCTGGAAGAAGGACCTCGTCCCGGCCAACGTCCTCAACAAGTCGAGCGCGATCGACTTCGTGAAGCGCCTCGCGCCGCTCGGCGGGAACTCCAAGTCCGACTTGGCGAGCGCTGGTCTAACGGGCGCCGCCAACCTCGAGGCCGGCAAGACGAACACCTACGCCGCGCTCGCGGACGCGCTGCGCCTCGAAGCGGGCACCGGCACGCGCGAGGCGTACGCCGCGGAGATCGACACGATCTTCTTCCTCTCCGATGGCATGCCAACGGTGGGGACATGGATCGATACCGAGGACATCCTGCGCGAAGTGCGCGAGGGGAACGCGCTGCGGAAGATCGTCTTGCACACGATCGCCATCGGCCGCTTCGACAAGATCTTCATGCAGCGCCTCGCCAGCGAGAACGGCGGCGTCTTCGTCGACCTCGGCGGCTGACGCGTCCGGCCCATGGCGTACCAGGGATCCGCACCGATCCCTCGATCGCTAGTTGACGAACCATAGCCGACCCCCTACATTCTCCGGCCTTGTCGGGGTGTGGCTCAGCTTGGTAGAGCGCTGCGTTCGGGACGCAGAGGTCGGAGGTTCAAATCCTCTCACCCCGACCACCTTCCCTCCTGGGAGTCGACGGCCCCTCCGGGTTGGACGAGCCTGACCTCTCGGGAGGTCGCCCGGGGGGAGCGGTCCCCATCGGGGCCAGGCGCTCGACCGGCCGGGGCCGACGTCCCAGGCTTGGACCTAGGTCGCCGGATCGGGCTCGCTAGAGCCGGGTTTGCTGGAACCGGGGTTGCTGGAACCGGAGCCGGCCGAATTCGAGACGAGGCTTGCATCACCCGTGGGCCCGCGCCATTCTCAACAGGTCGTCGCGGCCGGAGCCAGCGCGTAGGGCTGCCCTCGGGGCGGGTCCTGCTGCGGTGCTCGGACCTGTCGAAGTGCTCCGTCCCCGGCCTACCGCTCGGGGGTGTCTCAGGCCTCCGACCCCATGTCCTGCCCTGCGCCGCGGCCAGCGTCACGCCCTCCCTTGGGCGCTCGCGCTGCCCGCAGTCTCAGGTCTTCGTTGACGGGTTCGCCCGTACGCCTCGGACCTGGGCTGACCGGCTCGCACTCTCTCCGGGTCCCGCTGCACCTTCGGGCCCCACTTCGCTTCGGGTCCGCGCTCGCGCCGGATCCCTCGGCCCGCGCCGCGGCCGACCCATTCCTCCGTCCTCGTCTGGCGCTTCGCCGGGCGCCGGACCCTGCGTTTCCCCCTAGGATCCGAACCGTTGACCTCATCCGAGAGCAGCACCACTGGTGTCCAGAAGAACCTCCCGTTCGGCACGTTGCCGGATGGTGGTGGCGACACCAAGGAGGGCGGCAAGCGCCGCCGAAGCCGCCGTGGTGGTCGCCGCAGACGGCGCCGCAAAGGGGCCCCTGACGGCTCGACCGATGACGGGGCCGAGGGTGACGCTGGTGACGACGACGGCGGAGATGAGGAAGGGGGCGAGTCCACAGAGGGTGACGCCGACGCCGGCTCCGCTGGCGGACAGGGCGCGGGCCGTGAGCGCCGCCGCCCCGCTGGGGACCGCCGACCTGCGGCGGCCTCGGGCGGACAGGACGCACAAGGCGCCGCGCACGGCGCTGCCAACCAGGCCGGGACGAAGCGCAAGCGCCGCGGCCGCAAGCGGGACGGGCAAAACCCGGATGGCCCACGGGATGCCGACCGGAGCGGCGGCGGCGCCACGGAGCAAAGGCCCCGCCGCGACGGCGGGCCCAAAGGTAGCGCTCGGGCTGGCCACGGCGAAGGCCCGGAGGACCCGGAGGAGCGCTCGGAGTCAGGCGGCGACGACGGTGAGACGCCGTGGGACGAGCTCCCCGGCGGCCGCGATCCGCGCGCGTCGCAGCCGACCCCGCGTGAGGCCGGCGGCATGTTCATCGTGGACAAGGGTGGCATCGGTCTGCTGCGCCAGGAGGAGTACCAGTGGTTGCCCTCCAAGTGGGACATCTATGTGCCCAAGCGCCTGGTCCAGCAGTTCAAGCTGCGCGACGGGATGCTCGTCTTTGGCCGCGTTTCGAAGGGCTTCAAGCACAAGCTGCAGCTCGACGACATCCAGACCATCGACGGCAAGGACCCGAAGGTCTGGAAGAACAAGCTCGCGTTTGCCGGGCTGACGAGCATCGACCCGGACTTCCACTACGCGATCGGAGACGTGACGGACGAGGTCGCGATGCGCGTGGTCGACCTCCTCGCGCCGATCGGGCGCGGTCAGCGCGCGATCCTCGTCGCGCCGCCGCGCGCCGGGAAGACGACGCTCTTGCGCCAGTTTGCAGCGGGCATCGAAGCGGGGTACCCGGACGTGCATCTGCTCGTCCTCCTGATCGACGAGCGCCCGGAGGAAGCGACGGAATGGCAGCGCAGCGTCACACGTGGCAAGGTGTTCGTGTCGACGGCCGATGAGTCGGCCAAGCACCACATCGAGTTGGCGGAGACGGTGTGGAAACGCGCCTGTCGCCTCGTCGAGGCCGGCGAGGACGTCGTCCTCCTGCTCGACTCGATCACGCGCCTGGCGCGCGCTTACAACAATCAGGCGAGCACCGGCCGGACGATGTCGGGCGGCCTCGATAGCCGCGCGATGGAGCGGCCGCGCAAGATCTTCGGCTCGGCGCGCAACACGGTCGAAGCGGGCAGCCTGACCATCATCGGTACCTGTCTCGTCGACACTGGGTCCCGCATGGACCAGATGGTCTTCGAGGAGTTTAAGGGCACCGGCAACTGCGAGATCGTGCTGTCGCGGAAGCTCGCTGATCGGCGCATCTTCCCCGCGATCGACGTCGAGAAGTCGGGGACGCGCAAGGAAGAGAAGATCGTCGGGACGAAGCGCCTGAAGCAGATCCACACGCTCCGGCGCGTTCTGGCGCGGATGCACTTCGCCGAGGCGATGGACCTGCTCGTCACGCGCCTGGGCGAGGCGGCCAAGACCGCGGACTTCCTCGAGCGATTCAACGTCGACCCCGAGGCGTGACCTGGCGACCTGACCAAGGTAGTGCTCGAGCGCGCGCAGCAGCGGCTCATGGAGCGCAGACCAGATGAGCGAACGAGCCTCGGCATTTGAATCGGCGACCGGCGCCGTCGTGTCCCGGCCAGCGGGCGGCGATGAGGCTGTCCTCGTCGCCCAGGGGCTCGTGAAGCGCTTCGGGGCGGTCCTCGCGGTGGACCATGTGTCATTCCGTGTCGCGCGCGGCGAGCTGGTCGGGTTCCTCGGGCCGAATGGCGCGGGTAAGAGCACGACCATGCGCATGCTGACGGGGTCCCTCGAGCCGGACGAAGGCGACGCGCTTGTCCTGGGGCGACCAGCCGCCGGTGGGGACCTCGGTGCGCGGCGCGCGGTGGGCTATCTGCCCGAGAACACGCCGCTGTACCGCGAGATGCGCGTCGATCGGTACCTCGAGTTCGTCGGTCGCTTGCACGGCCTGTCTGGGGCGCGGCGCCGGGACGCGATCGCGCGTGTCATCGCGGCGACGGACCTCGATGGTTACACGCAGCGCCGCATCCATACCCTCTCGAAGGGGTACAGGCAGCGCGTCGGCCTCGCGCAGGCGCTCCTCTCGGACCCGGTCGCGTTGATCCTCGACGAGCCCACGAGCGGGCTCGACCCCGGCGAGATCGTGCGCATCCGTGACCTCGTCGTGCAGCTCGCGCGCGAGAAGACGATCCTCCTGTCGACGCACGTCTTGCCCGAGGTCGAGGAGGTCTGCCGCCGCGTCGTCATCCTTGCCGGCGGCCGGGTGGTCGCCGACGGCGGGCTGCTCGAGCTCGCGGACGGCGTCGGCGAGGCGCTGTCCGTAACGGTGGGGGGCCTGACCGGCGCCGCTCACGAGGCGGCCGCGCGCGTCGCGCTCGCAGCGGTGGAGGGCGTCGCGAGGGTTGAGGTCGCGGCACGCGGGGAGGCCGGTCGCGTGCGCTTCCTGCTCGCGGTCGAAGGGCGCTTCGAAGCCGCGGAGCGTGTCGCGCGCTCGATCCACGCCGGCGCGTTCTCGCTGGTGGAGCTGCGCCATGAGGTCGCGACCCTCGAGCGGATCTTCCTCGAGCGCACCCGCGGCGTGCAGCGCCGAGCCACGGCGGCCGAGTCGGCGCCGTCCGTCAGCGGCCCGTTCGAGGCCGCAGGCGAAGTGTCACTCGCCGACGCACGACCACCGGAGGCGCGCCCGTGACGCGTATCCTCGCCGTGATGCGCCGGGAGCTGGGCGCGCTCTTCGAAGCTCCGATCACCTACGTCGCGCTCGCGATGTTCGTCGTCGTCTTGCCGCTGCTCTTCTTCCTAGTCGGGTTCCCGGTGGGGCGGCAGCCGCTGCCTGGGCTCTTCGAAGGCGGGCAAGCCAATTTGATCGTGCTCTTCACCTGGCTCCCGCTGTTGCTGGCGCTGCTCGTGCCGGCCCTGTCGATGTCTGCCTGGGCTGAGGAGCGGCGCTCGGGCACCGAAGAGCTGGTGCTGACGTGGCCTGTCCGCGCCTCGGAGGTCGCGCTGGGCAAGTTCCTCGCGCGCACGGTCCTGCTCGCGCTGATGGTGTCCGTTGCCGTCATCCCGTCGGCTGTGGCCGTCGCTGGGCTCGGGGACCTCGATTGGGGGCCGGTGTGGGTCGGCCTCGGCGGCGCGATCATCCTGGCTGCGGCCTATTGCGCCCTCGCGCTCTGGGTTTCGGCGCTGGTGGAAGAGCAGCTCGCGGCATTCCTCCTGGGCGCTGCGCTCCTGGTCGGCCTGTGGGCGCTCGACTTCGCCGTCGCGCTGATGCCGGCCTGGCTCGCGGGCACATTGCGGTACTCCGCGCCAGGCGCGCACTTCCTCGACAGCGCAGCGCTGGGCGTCGTCGACGCCCGTGACGGCGTCTACTTCGCGCTGTTCATCGTCTTCGGCCTGACGTTGAACGTCGTCGCCGTCGAGCGCCGGAGGTGGCGCTGATGGGCACGGCTCCGCGGGTCGCACGGCCGCTTACGCGCCGTGAAGCGCGCTTCAATACGTGGCTCTCCGTCGCGCTTCTGGCGGGGGTCGTCGTCGTCGGAAACTTGCTCGCGGCCGACCGGCTCAACCTGCGGCGTGACCTTTCAGAGGACCAGTTGTTCTCTGTGTCGGCCGCGACCCAGCGGCTCCTCGGCGGCCTCGAGGACCGGCTCCAGGTGCGCACCTACTTCACGCGCGATACAGAGCTCGGCGATGTCCAGCTCGGCCGCGCCCGAATCGACGCGCAGCTCCAAGAGTTCCGTGCGCTCGCGCGCGGTCGCATGGAGATCGTCGACTTCGATCCAGCACTGTCGACGACGGCCCGAAGCGAGGCGCAGCGCGCCGGGGTGCGCCCGCAGCGAGAGAGCCGTTCGCGCGGCACGGAGACGATCGACGAGGACGTTTGGCTCGGGCTGACGCTGCGTTATCGCGGTCGAGAGCAAGCTGTGCCGTTTGCGCAGCCTTGGCGCTTCGAGGTGCAGTTTGCTTCGGCGCTCCACGCGCTGCTGCGTGAGCGTCGGATCGTCGTCGGCTTCTTTGGCGCGCCGTTCACCGCGCCCGCAGCGACTGGCCAGGCGACTGGCTCAGCGACTGGCTCGGCGGGCGCTTCGGCGCAAGCTGGTTGGCCGACCTTCGGCTCCGTGGCCCAGGCGCTGTCGCGCAGCAAGGACGTGCGTGAGCTGACGGGCCTCGCAGAGGGCCTCCCGGTGCCGAGCGACGTCGACGTCGTCATCGCCGTCGCCTCGGATTGGGTGCATCCACGTGCGGTGTTCGAGCTGGACCAGTTTGTTCAACGAGGCGGGCGCCTGATCGTTGCCGTCGATGACCCCGTGTTCAACTGGATCACGGGCTATCCGCGGGCGGCGACACCCGCGAGCCCGATGGCGAGCGAGCTCGGGCGGTTCCTGCGGACGATCGGCGCTGACGTGCGTGCGCAGCACGTTTGGGACTCAGAATGGGCGACCACCCACCGTGTGCTGACGCGCGGTTCGGGCGGCGAGCCCACGGCGGCGCTGGTGCGGTCGCCTGCGGTCATCACCCTGCAAGCTGCGGGCCTGTCGCAGGTGCTGCCCCCGACCCGGGACCTGCGCCAGGTCACGTTTTGGTGGGCGCACCCCATCGTCGATGCGGCCAGGTTCCCCGCGCCGAGCGGCGTCCGTCGCGAGGACCTGGCCTGGGTCAGCCCAGGCGGTCGACTCGCTGGCGTCCTCGGCTCGGTGCCCAGCGATGGGCGAGTGATCGCGGACATCAACGGCTCCGTCGCCGGTGATCCGGGGGCCGCCTATATCCTCGCGTCCGCCTTCAGCGGCGCCCTGCCGAGCGCCTACGTCGGCCGTCCGACGCCTGGGGCGCGGGACCCGCTGTCAGCCCAGCCGGGCGGCACCGTCGCGGTGAACGCGGCGCCATTGCCTGCAGGGGCGACGCCAGGGTCGGTGGTCGTCGTCGGCGACGCCGACTGGCTGCGTGACGCAGCCGCGGCGCAGTCGGTCGGGGTGCTGATGCCCTTCGAGCAAGCGGGGGGGGCGCTCCTCCTCGAGAACCTGGTGGACTGGCTGACGTTGGACGAAGACCTGATCGAGCTGCGCTCGCGCGTTCCCCGCGAGCGACCGCTCGTCGACTTCGTGAAGGAAGCGCGTGTCACCGTCGGGCTGCTCGATCGCCCCGACCCGTATACAACCGAGCGCGAGCGGATGCAGCGCGACGCGCAAGAGGACGAGGCGCTGCGCCTGGCGCGCCTGCGCCGTTGGTGGACGCTGCTCGCGCCGATCGGGGCCGCGCTCACGGTCGTGGGGCTCTTCGGCGCGTTTTGGAACTGGCGCGAGCGACACGTGCGCCGCGGAGGTGTCCGTTGAGGATCGCTCGGCGCAATGTTGTGCTGGCTGGAGCGCTGGTCACGCTGACTGGCCTCCTGGTCTTCGGCGGCCGTGAGGCGGCGCCGACGCGCGCCATCACGCGCCTCTTTCCTACGTTGACCACTGCGAGCGCAGCGCGCCTCGAGCTCGCAGCGGACGGGCGGTCCGTGCGGGTCGAGCGCGTCAACGGCGAGTGGGTGCTGCCCGATCTCTTTGGATATCCCGCTGAGCCGCTGCTCGTCGCGCGGGTGATCGAGCGGCTCGGGAGCCTCACGTCTCTGGACCTCTTGACCGAGGACCCAAAGCGGCACGCGGAGTACGGCCTCGACGAAGGCGCCGCGCAGCGCTTCACGGTCTTCGATGTGTCCGACGGAGTGCTCGCTGATCTGCTTGTCGCGCGCGCGCCGACGGGCGCGGCGTACGTGCGTCTCCGGGGCCAAGACGCGGTCTTCGGCGCGGGCGCGCTCCCCACGACCTCGTCCGACCTTCAAGCGTGGCGGCTCGGCTCGCCGCTCATCACAGTGGACGCGACGCTCGCGACCCGGATCGAGCTGGCGCCAGCGGACGCCGGCGCGGGCTGGCCCAGCGTGACCGTTGTCCGCGACCCTGACCGCTATGACCGGTGGTTTGATGGTGAAGGGAGCGAGGTGCCCCGCGAGCGGGTCGAGCGCCTCTTGAATGAGCTCGTCAAGCTCTACCCGCTGGCGATCCTGGCCGCCGGACCGGCGCCTGAACATGGCCTCGATCCGGCCGCTCTGACGGTCCGCGTCGTGGGCGCCAAGGGTGAGGTCGCGCTCGCTCGAATCGGCGCGGCTCAGGGCGGTCGAGACGCCAACGTGGCTGCACAGGGCGCGTTGGGGCCTTGGGTGGTGCAGGTGCGAGGCACCGCGGTCGAGCGCCTCCGCGCGGTCGCTCGCGCCCTCACCCCATAGCTTGGACGACGCGGATCGATCGCGTCAAAGGCGCGCATTGCACGCCGTGAGTCGGAACGAATTTCCGCTTGGATGCGGCGAGCTCAGTTCTAGGCCCGCGCGCCTTAAGGTCGAGGTGCGGCCGGCCGAAAACGGGACAGCGACTTCCAGAGTCCGCCGTCCCCAATGCACAGTCGATCGAAGAACCCCCGCAGCCCGCTGCCCGTCTTGCTCGTAGGAGCGGACGGTATTGAGTTCCTCAGCACTGACGAGCAGGGGAGCCGCTTTGCTCGGCTGGCCGAGCCGATTGAGCCGGGGGCAAGCGCCGCGACACGGGCGCTGAACCTCGTCAAGAGCGTGAAATGCGAGCCCGGACCCTGCATCCTGGCGCTCGGCTCCTCGATCTTGCATCAGCGTGTCCTCGGGCTGCCGCAAACGCCGCCCAAGGAGCTGCGCGTCGTCCTGCAACGCAAGGCGGCCATGCTCATCGACGCCGCGCCCGAAGAGACGCTCTATGCAGCGCTACCGCTCGACGTCGAAGAGGGCGCGAAGGAGCGCAAGTGGATGCTGCTCGCGCTGCGAAGGAGCCACTACCTCGCGCTGCGCTATGCGCTGCGAGAGAAGGGGTTCTCCGTGCGGCGCGTCGTCTCTGAGCGCATGGCCCTCGCCTCCGCCGCCGAGACCGTCATCGACCATAGCGCAAACGAGTCATGCCTCGCCGTTGGCATGGAGGGGGGAGCCACGGGTGTTCACCTCCTGCACGGCGGAGAGCTCGTCCACCAGTCGGTGTTGACGACTCGCTTCGATGACGACGCCTCGATGGCCAAGGTCCTGGTTCAGGAGCTGCGAGGCTTCGATGCGTTCTGGCGTCGGCGGAGCCGCGGCGGCTCGATCGACCGCGTCGTCCTGGTCGGGTTCGCCCCGCGTTGGGCTGAGCGTTTGGAGTTTGCCGTGCGGGCCGCGTTGCCCAGCTCGAAGATCCAACGCCTCGTTCGCGAGAGCACCGAGGGCATGCGCGCAGCGCGCATGGTCGCGCTTGCGGCCTGTCGCAGCGTCTCGCCGGTCCAGATCTCGATCGACGTACCCTTGGCGCCCTTGCGGAGCCGAGTCGCGCTCGTCGCCGCGGCGAGCGCCGTCATGGCCTCGGTCGCCGCATACGTCAGCTTTGACGACGCGCGCGGACATCGCGATCGGATCATAGCGGAGCAGCGCGCGCTGCAGGAGCAAGCGGCGACCTGCGACCAGCTCGTCGCCGACCAGGGACGGGTGCGCTCCGCCATGGAGGAGCTTGCGTTGCAGCGCAAGCGCGCTGAATTCCTCGGCCGCCACGGGATCCCACTCGAGGCGACGCTTCGCGACGCGTTGACGCTCGTTGGCGACTCCGCGGCGCTGACGAGCTTCTCCGTGGCGAGTGACGGCGAGGACGCAGGGATCGTCAAGCTCGCCGGCGAGATGCCTTCGGCGCCAGTGGCGGCGCAGACCGCGATCGACGGGATGCTCGCTCGAGCGCAGCAATCGGCGCTGCTCACCAACTTCGAGGTCGCGACGCCGCGCATGTCCGGGACCATGGCGAGCACGCTCGCGTTCCACGGTGAAGCCACCCTCAAGGAGGGCCAATGAGCGCGCCCATAACCAACCTCCGCGGTCGGCGCCGGCTGCGCGTGACGGCGCCCTACCTGCCGGCCGTCGTCGTGCCGCTCTTGCTCGCAGGCGTCACTGTGCCGAGTGTGACTGGCGTTGGCGATGCCCGCGAGCAGCTCGATCACGCGCGCGAACGCGCGGCGCGCGCAGAACGAGCGCGTGAGGAGCTGCTTCGCTTTGGCGACCTCGAGGCGATCGCTGAGGTCGAATCGGCGGCAGGAGCGCTGCGAGCGCTCATCCCCGCGCCGATCTCTGAGGTCGAACTCTTCAACCGGCTCCGCTTCCTTGGTGAGGTGCTCGCGCTGAACCTCACACGCGCGCAGGTCGGAGAGTCCACGGACTTGGGGCTCTCTGTCCGCGGGGAGTCCGTGATGATGCGGGAGGTCGTCATGGCGGGAACGGCCCCTCTCACCCGCATCGTCGCGATCCTTGATGGCCTCCGCCAGCAGGGGCTGCCGACATCAGTCCTCGAGGCGGTCTTGACGCGCGGCGCAGCGCAATCCACGGACTTCGAGTTCGTGCTTCGGCTCGGCCTCTTCCACCGGGTCCCGACTCAAGCCACGACCGCCCACTCCGCGCCAACAACCGATGCCCCCTCCCTCTGAGCCATTCAGGGCGACCCCATGAACCCCATCCAAAAGAAAATCGCGGCCGCAGTTGCCGGAGCTACGTGCGCCGCGATCTGGGCGCCACGCCTCATTCAAGGCAACGGCGCCGCGCCGACATCTGGGCAGGTATCAGCCGGTCCCTCCGAAGAGGAGATGGCCGCCATGGAAGCCTCCATGAACGAGGTCGCGACCGAACCAGGTGGCGCGGCGTCGAAGGCTCAGGTCACTCTGACGACGACCCCGGGCGAGGACCCGCGTGATTCGCTCCAAGCGCTGCTCGGCAGCCTTCAGAACTTTGGCGCGGGAGCTGCGCCTCAGAGCCTCGATCAGCTGGCCGGCGCCTGGAGGTCGGTGGACCCAGGGGCGCGTGCCTCCTCGTCCGCGCCTGCAGCGAACGCCGCCGGCTCGCTGGCAGGCGACGCGCTGCAGGACTACCTCGACGCCAACCCGTTCCGTGGGACGTTCGTGTTCAGCGACGACGCGATCGCGATGCTCGGCGCAAACGCGGTCCGCGTCGGACAAGAGCTGCTCGAGGGTGACGCGGTGGTCGCGCGCATCGAGCAGCAGAAGGTGACGATCAGCTATCGCGGCATCCCGCGCGAGTTTGTTCTGCCGCCGCTGCGCGCGACGACGCGGGGCTCCGCTAGCTCCGCGACGGGCTCCGTCGGTGGCGGCTCTGGCGCCGCTATGGACACGGACCCGATGGCCGTTCCCGCTCCTCCCCCGATCAACTGAGGCCCTCGATGCTCCGCCCCCTCCAAGCGCACCAAACCCGTAATGGCGTCCAGCGGCTGGCTCTGCGCCATTCCTATCCCCTATGGATCGGCGCTGCCGTCCTGCTAGGTAGCGCCTGCAGAGCGCTCGACCTGAAGTCGAGCGTTGGCGCCAAGCGGCGCGACTCCACGGAGCACATCGTGAACTCCCCGAGCTTGGGCGACCTCGATTCGGGCGAGCTTGCCCACCCGTGGGAGGACCGCGGCCCTGAGGTGTCAATCGACGACGACGAGGAGTCGGCGACCGCCTCGCGCATCGGCGGCGACGAGCTCATCGCGTTGAACTTCCGCGACGTACCATTGATCGAGGCGCTCTCCGTGATCGCTGCTCGCGCTGACGTCAACATGGTGCTCGATCCGAGCCTGTCGCAGCCGATCAACGCTTCGTTCCCAGCAGTCAAGCTCGATGACGCGGTGCATATCCTCCTCGATCGCTCGGGGCTCGAGCTCGTTGAGGAGCCAAAGGGGATCTTCTGGGTGCGCGACCTCTCGGCCAATGGCGGTCAGATCGCGTCGTTCTCGCTGGGCGCGCTGTCCGCGACGGACGCGGTGGTGTCGCTCCAGACTCTCCTGGGGCAGAACGCGACGATCGTTGCCGACACGAACCAGAACATGGTCGTCGTTCGCGGCGACCGTGACACGGTCGCCGCAGCAAGGAACTTCCTAGAGCGCGCGGACAAGGTCAAGCCGCAGGTCCTAATCGAAGTGCACATCCTGGAGGCGGTCGTCGACGAGCAGTTCGAGTTCGGCGTCGCGCACGTCATTCAAGGCTCGCTCGATGGCGACCCGTTCTCCATCAACCAGGGGCTGACAACGCAGAACGCTGGGCTGTTCAGCGGCGTGATGAGCCTTGCCAATGGGGACGTCCGGACGACGATCAATGCGCTCCAGGACTATGTCGATCTGGAGATCATCAGCACGCCGCGCGTCCTCGTAGTGACCAACAAAGAGGCCTCCATCGAGGTCGTGGAAGAGGTCCCGTACGTCGAGACTACGACGGACACATCGACCGATGGCGGCGCGAGCCAAACGACCCAGCAGACCATCGCGTACAAGGAAGCTGGCATCAAGCTCAAGGTGCTGCCTGTGATCCAGGACAGCGGGATCCTGCAGGTCACGATCACGAAGGAGCTCTCCGAGGTGGTCGGGCGCTTCCTCGATATCCCGATCATCGACAAGCGCACGCTCTCGACCGAGTTCATGGTCGCAGACCGGCAGACCATCGTACTCGGTGGATTGATGCAGGATCGGCGCAGCGACAACGAGACTGGCGTGCCCCTCTTGGCGCGGTTGCCCCTGGTCGGACGGCTCTTCCGCAGGGACTTTGACTCGAGCTCCAAGCGCGAGCTCCTGGTCTTTGTGACGCCGCGCATCGTCGATCCGAACGAGGCCGCCGTCTTGGCCAAACGCTTCCAGAACCAGTACCTCGAGAAGCGCGAGACCCTCGGCTTCGATCACACGCGCTGAGCGTTTCACAATTCGCAATCGACGAGCCATGGAGTTCACACGCATCCGGATTGGTGACGCCCTCATCGCCAAGGGCCTCATCACGACGAAGCAGCTGCAGATGGCGCTCGATGAGCAGCGTCGCGCGCACCGTCCGGTGGGCGAGATCCTGATCTCGCTTGGCTTCGTTCGTAGCGACCAGATTGCGCAAGTGATGGCCGAGGCGCTCGGCATCCCGTTCTTGCGGGCGAGGGAGATCGACCCGGATCCGGTGATCCTCTCCGCGTTGGACATGGGTTTTGTGCGGACCACTCAGGCGTTCCCCATCGACCTCGTCGGCGGGAACCTGCGGGTCGCGATGGTCGATCCGACAGACCCGGAGAAGGTCTCCGCTGTGCGGCAGACCTTCCCGTACGCCCTCGAGCTCTGCATGATCACCGACGGGGACCTGGCGCAGTTGACGCGCCGCTTCCTGTCGTCGCAGCGGGGGGAGGTGGCGTCTCTGATGTCCGTGCGCGAGACCGCTACGGATGTCGAGAACTTCCCGGTGGAGCAGGTCACCGACGCGATCTTGATCGACGCGGTGAACCGCGGCGCGACGGACATCCACGTGCAGCCCGAGGAAACCATTACGCGGGTCCGCTTCCGGATCGATGGTGTCCTGCAGAACGCGGAGAGCCTCCCGCGCTTCGCGAGTGAAGCGATCATCTCGCGCATCAAGATCATGTCGCGGCTCGACATCGCCGAGCGTCGACGCCCACAAGATGGACGCCTGCGCTTCGACGCGGACGGCCGGCGCGTCGAGATGCGCGTCTCGATCATGCCGAACGTCTACGGCGAGAACGTCGTGTTGCGGATCTTGGACCGCACCGGAGGCGCTCCGTTGCTGATTCAGCTCGGTCTGGACCCCGGCTTGCTCCACCGCCTGCAGCGAATCGCTGCGAGCCCGCACGGGCTCTTCCTGGTGACGGGGCCGACGGGCTCGGGTAAGACGACGACGCTGTACTCACTGCTGGGTGAGGTGGACTCCGTGACTCGCAACGTGGCGACGATCGAGGACCCAGTCGAGTACCCGATGCCGCTCGTGCGGCAGAGCCAGACGGACAACGCGGTCGGCTATGGCTTCCATGAGGGGCTGCGCGCGCTCCTACGTCAAGACCCCGACGTGGTGCTGGTCGGCGAGATCCGAGACCAAGAGACTGCTGGTATGGCGATCAAGGCGGCGATGACCGGACACCTCGTCCTGTCGACGCTGCACACGAACAGCGCGATCGGCGCTGTCTCGCGCCTCGTCAACCTGGGCATCCCCGGCTACTTGCTCGTGGACTCCCTCATCGGTGTGCTCGCGCAGCGCCTCGTGCGCCGTGTCTGCGAGAATTGCGCGGAGGCGGCAGTCGTTACGCCTGAGCTCGAAGCCTGGCTCGGCGGCGACATCGGCGCGCCGCGGCAAGGCCGTGGGTGCGACGAGTGCTCTGGGACGGGCTTGCTCGGGCGCACGATGATCTGTGAGCTCTTTCTGCCCACAGAGGCGATGGGGGAGCTCCTGCGCAGCGGCGCAGAGGCAGACAAGCTCGAGAACATGGCGCGCGCCAGCGGCTTCTACAGCATGGAAGACGACGGCAAGGACCGTGTCCGCAAAGGCTATACGACGATGGCTGAGGTCAATCGCGTGAGCCGGAGCCACCGGATCGAGGGTGACGGGTCTTGAGCACGCTGATCTTCGAGTATCGGGCGCTCGGTCCGGACGGGCCCGTCGATGGGCGGCTGCGCGCCGAGAGCGAGATCGCCCTCGACCGCGACCTCGAGCGTCAAGGCTTGACGTTGGTGCATAGCAAGGTTGTCTCCGGTGGCTCGACGACCGGGGGGGCGAAGCTGAACACTGGCGACCTCGTGTCGTTCACAGGGCAGGTGGCGACGGTCATCTCGGCCGGTGTCCCCATGGTCCAAGGGATCAAGCAGCTCTCACGCCGGATGCCGCGCGCGCAAACGCGGGCGGTCATCGACGATATCGTGCGCGAGCTCGAAGGCGGGGGCAGCCTGTCGGAGGCGATGGAGGTCCACTCCCGCTCGTTCCCTCCGGTCTATCGCGCGTCGGTCCAAGCAGGAGAGATCTCGGGCGCGATGCCCGAGGTGCTCCGCCGGATGGCGAGCTACCTCGAGTGGGCGCGTTCGATCCGCCAGACGACGACGCAGGCGCTTGTGTATCCGGCGGTCCTGTCGCTGGCGATCCTCGGGCTCGTCATCGTCTTGATCACCTTCGTGCTGCCGCGGATCGTGAAGATGTTCCCCGGCGGTCCGGAGGACCTCCCCGCGCAGACGCGGTCGCTGCTGGCGGTCTCGTCCTTCATCACGGGGAACTGGGTGGCCTTGGTCTCGACGATCGCAGTCGGCTTGGTGCTCGCGGTCGCGTGGGGGAAGACCCCTGCTGGACGGCTCTTTTTCTCGACGGTCCTGATGCGCGTCCCGCGGCTAGGGACCGTCATGCAGATGCTGGCCATCTCGAAGTTCGCGTCCACGGCGTCGACCTTGCAGAACGCGGGCTGTGACATCTACTCGGTGCTCAACCTCGCCTCGGCCTCGTCCGGGAACGCGGTCATGCAGGGCGCGTTCGCGCGCGTCGTCGAGCGCGTCAAGCAAGGGCAGCCGCTGACGCAAGCCTTCGAGAAGGAGCCGGGGATGGACCCGATGCTGATCCAGATGATCGGCATCGGCGAGCAGTCCGGCGACCTCGGTACCGCTTTGGAGCAGCTCGCGGACTACTACAACAAGGAGGTCCCGCGGATGGTCAAGTGGTTCATGTCGCTCATGGAGCCCGCGATCCTCGTTCTGGCGGCGGTCATCGTCGGCTACGTCCTCATGGCCGCCTTGCTGCCTGTCCTCGAGATGTACGAGAAACTGTGATGCAGATGCGCGCACGACGACGTTCGGTCCAGGGCTTCTCGCTCATTGAGCTGGTCATCGTGATGATGATCATGGCGATGCTCGTTGGAGTGGTGACTCCAGTGGCGAGCACGATGTTGAACCGCGAGGGCAAGAAGGCGACCATCGCGGAGATGGCGGCCTTCGGCGACGCCGTCCAGCTGTACTTCGAGGACACGCTCGCGTTGCCGGACGAGGTCTCGGACCTCCTGGCCGACAACGCAGTCACTGGCTGGGCTGGTCCCTATCTCAGCGGGAGCATCGTCGACGCAAGCGCCGGGGCGACGGACTTCGAGGCGGACGCTTGGAACAACGCGTATCGCTTGACGCTCTCAGGTGACACATGGACGCTCGAGAGCCGCGGCGCCGATCGCGCTTGGGGCGGCGGTGACGACCTCTCGATCGTCGTCAACGTTGGCGGCGTGCGGCGCGAGCTCACCGAGGAGCGCCTCGCGGTCATCAATCGGGCCGTGCTCAATTACAACGCGTACTGGCTGGTGACGGACTCCGCGACGGGCCGCCCCGTCGCGCTGGCGGACGACTGGGCTACGGCGCGCGCGCGGCTCATTTCGACGAGCTACCTGTCGAACGCGGCCGACTACCAGACGGACGGCTGGGGGAGCGCGTTTGTGCGGCTCGGGACGCTCGGTCCGCCGGATCGCTTCGAGTCCGTCAACTACTGACCGCTGGCGCCCTCGCGGTCCCGCTCGCCGCTGGTATCCTCTCGCGCCGTGCCATCGACTCGCTTGTTTGGGCTCGTTGTGGTGGGGGGAGGCCTCTTCGCTGCGGACCATTGGATCATCGGTTCGATCCGGCGGGTCGCGTACGACATGGGGCTCTTGTTGCCCGCCTATGTCGCGCTGGCCGTCGCCTTTGCGGCGTGGTACCTGCTGCTCCTACGCGCGCTCTTGGCTTGGGACGGTGAAGGGCGCCGCGCACGGGCGCTGCTTTGCGTCGGCGGCGGGCTCGTCGCCCTGTGGCAGCTCGCTGGACCGCTCTCCGGGCCACCCAAGGGCAGCATCGACGCGCTGACCTACGTCGTCCACGGCCACTGCCAGGTCGCCGAGGGGCAAAACCCGTACTTCGTGCGGCCGGACAGCGCGCTCGATGGTCCGCTGGCGGCCCAGCTCGGGGACCTCGGTTACCACCGCGCGCACGATCGCCCGTCTCCGTACGGCCCGCTCTGGAGCTTGATCGAGGCCGCGATCTGGTGGGGGACCGGCGAGGTGCGGTCCGCGTTGCGCGCCTTCCAGGCGCTCGGGCTGCTCGCGCTCGGGCTCTCGACGTGGCTGCTGGTGTGGCTCGCCCGCGCCCGTGATGCGGCGCCGCATGGGGAACGAGCCGCGGGGCGTGAACGGAGCGCCGGCGAGCGCCCACACGGCTCCGGGCTCGCGCCGTTCGCGGTCGGGATGGCGTTCCTTTGGAACCCGGTCGTCATGCTCGAGTCGGCCGGCGACGCGCACCTCGACGCGGTGGCCTATGCGCTCGTGCTCGTCGCCCTCGCGCGAGCGCACGCGGCGCCGCGGAGCTGGTCGTGGGCGTTCGCGCTCGCGCTCGCGGTGAACGTGAAGGCGACGTTCGGGCTCTTTGGACCCAGCCTGTGTGTCGTCGCTGCGGCGGGGCTCGGGGCGCGGGGGGTCGTCCGCGCCGCCGTCGGCGGTGGCGCGGTCTTGGGCCTCGTGACCCTGGCGCTCTACTGGCCGTATTGGCGCGGGCCGGCGACGCTCGACGCCCTGTGGCGACACTCTGAGGCCGACGGTTGGGCACGGCTCTGTGTCGCGGGCGCGCTCGCGCTGGCGGTCGGGCTCGCCTGGCGCGAGCTGCGGCGCCCCACGGGCAACGTCGCGACCGCGACCGCTGCGCCGTCGTTGCTGCTGGGCGGGGCCTACTGGTTCCCTTGGTACGCGCAGACGGCGATCGGTGAGCTGCTGCGGCTCCGTTGCTCGGGAGGTCGGACCTGCGGGGCGCTCGTGACCCTCGCGGTGGCGCTGACGCTCGTCGGGCGGCTCGCGACGGGCACTTACTTCACGTTCATCCAGCACTATGAGCCGCGCTGGGGCTGGCCCGATGCGCTGCTCCTCCCGACGGGCCTCTATCGCGCGGCTGGCGGCCTGCTCGGGGTGCTCGCCTTGGTGTCGCTCGGGGCGTCATTGCGGTCCCGGTTGAGCGTGCGACGAGACGCGTGAAGCGGCGGCCGGCGGGCGCTCCGAGCGCGGGGCGAGAGCGGGTCTTTCCCGTGGCGTCGCTGCGCCGCGGTCACTACCCTCTTCGAGCCGATTTCTGCGGGTGGCTACGGGCCGCTTGGGCCCACTGGCCCCGGTGCAGCGCTGCGAGGCTCGCGGGGTCGGTCCGAGGACCCCATGGCGATCGATTTCGAGCAGGACTACGGCGTCAACGCGGGCTACGTCGAGGCGCTGTACGAGGAGTGGAAGGCGGACCCCTCGCGCGTCGAGGAGAGCTGGCGCCGCCTCTTTGAGCGCGGTGACGCGGCCGGTCCCCAACGCGGCAGCGCTGCGGCGACGCAGGGGGCCCTCGGCCCGGTTGCGACGGGTCAGGTCGCTCCGGGTCAGGCCGCTCCGGGTCAGGCTGGCGCTGGGGCGCCACGCTCCGCCCCATCGGCGGCGCCTCCGACGGACCCCGAGGCCGAGCTCGAGCCGCTGCGCGGCATCGCCGGGCGGATCGTCACGAACATGGTGGCGAGCCTCAACGTGCCGACCGCGACGTCGGTGCGGACGCTCAGCGCCAAGATCCTCGGCGAGAACCGCCAGGTCATCAACGAGCACATGCTCGTGCGGGCGATCGGCAAGGCCTCGTTCACCCACATCATCGCCTACGCGCTCGTGCGCGCGCTCGCGGAGGACCCGCGCGTGCAGTGTTCCTACCTCGAGCGGGACGGCGTCGGGTACCGCCGCGTCTCCAAGCACGTCAACATCGGGCTCGCGATCGACGTGCCGGGGCCCAACGGCCGCATGCTCGTCGTGCCGAACGTGAAGCACGCGGAGACGATGAACTTCCGCGACTTCTATCTCGCGTACGAAGACATCGTGAAGCGCGGCCGCGACGGCAAGCTCACGAGCGACGATTTTGCGGGCACGACCTGCACGCTCACGAACCCCGGCGGCTTCGGAACGGTGATGAGCGTCCCGCGTTTGATGGAGGGCCAGGGGCTCATCATCGCGACCGGTAGCATCGGCGTCCCGCCGGAGCTCGGCGGTATGTCGCGCGCGGGCCTCGCGGAGCTGGCGATCGGCCCCGTGATGACGATGACGAGCACCTACGACCACCGCGTCATCCAGGGCGCGGAGTCAGGGCTCTTGTTGAAGCGCGTCGACGACCTCCTGCAGGGCGCAGACGGCTTCTACGACGCGGTCTTCGAGGCGCTGCGTGTGCCTTGGGCGCCGGCGCGCGCGGGCGCGGACACGCGCCCGACCAACCCCGCCGATCACGCGCGGCTCCAGATCGAGGTTTGGAAGCTGATCAACGCGTACCGCAGCCGCGGCGGCCAGCTCGCCGACCTCGACCCGCTGGGTTACAAGCTCGAGCTCCTGGAGTCGCTCGACCCCAGCTCGTACGGGCTCACCGTGTGGGACCTCGACCGAACGTTCCTCTGCGCCGACATGAACGGCAAGACGGAGATGACGTTCCGCGAGATCCTGGGCACGCTGCGCCGTGCGTACTGCCGCCGCTGGACGACGGAGTACATGCACATCACCGACCGCGACCGCAAGCTCTTCATTCGCTCGCGGGTTGAAGACGACGGTCACTTCGAGGAGTTCGCGACGGAAGAGCGCGTGAAGATCCTCGAGCGGCTGTGCCGCGCCGAGAACTTCGAGCGCTTCCTGCACAACACCTACGTCGGCAACAAGCGGTTTTCGCTCGAAGGTGGCGACACGATGATCCCCGCATTGTGCGAGGTGATCGAGCGCGCCGCCGCCCAAGGGGTGGAGAAGGTCGTCATCGGTATGGCGCACCGCGGGCGCTTGAACGTGCTCGCCAACGTCATGGGCAAGTCCTACGAGGACGTGTTCAGCGAGTTCGAGGGCAAGCTCCTCCCGCTGTCGACGGAGGGCTCTGGTGACGTGAAGTACCACCTCGGTCAGCGCGGCGTGTATCGCACGCGGGACGGCAGCGAGGTCGAGGTCCTCTTGTCGGCGAACCCGAGCCACCTCGAGGCCGTAGACCCCGTGGTCTGTGGGATGACGCGCGCGTACCAAGACGCCCTCGGCGACGGCGAGCGCAAGCGCGTCCTCGCGGTCCTGATCCACGGCGACGCAGCGTTTGCTGGGCAGGGGGTCGTCGCCGAGACGCTGCAGATGAGCGAGCTGCGTGCCTACTCGAACGGCGGCACGATCCACCTCATCGTGAACAACCAGATCGGTTTCACGGCCGGGCCGCGGGACCTGCGCTCGACGCACTATTGCAGCGATATGGCCAAGTCGATCGAGGCGCCGATCATGCACGCGAACGGGGACTTCCCCGAGTCCGTCTTGCGCGCCTGTCGCCTCGCCGTGGACTACCAGCACACCTTCGGCGCGGACGCCGTCGTCGACATGGTCTGCTATCGCCGTTGGGGCCACAACGAAGGCGACGAGCCCGCGTACACCCAACCCGCGCTGTATCGCCGCATCGCCGAGCACCCGACCGTCCGCGCGAACTACACGGACCTGCTGGTGCGCCGGGGGAACCTGACCGCGGCCGCGGCGCAGGCGATCTCCGACCACGCGGACGACGAGCTGCGCGCCGCGCAGGAGCGCTTCCGCGCGGTTCCGCAGCCGGAGCTGCCCTACGAGGAGATCGTCGATACGGTCCTCGATCACCCGCGCGACTACGTGCTCGAGCCTTCCATCGCGACCGGTGTCGCGGGCGAGGCCCTCGTCGCATTGATCGACGACCTAAACCGCATCCCGGACGCGATCGTCGTGCACCCGAACTTGCTGCGCCAGCTGCGGCGGCGCGAGCGCATGGTGCGCGGCGAGAGCGACGTCGATTGGGGCTGCGCCGAGGCGCTGGCCTTCGGCTCGCTCCTGCGCGAGTCGATCCCGATCCGCTTGACGGGCCAGGACTCGGGTCGCGGCACGTTCAGTCATCGGCACGCCGTGATTCGCGACCAGCGCACCGAGCGCGAGCATGTGCCGCTGCGCGCGTTGACGGACGGCGCCGTGCGCTTCGAGGCGTGGGACTCCCTCCTCAGCGAGGAGGCCGTCGTCGGCTTCGAGTACGGCTACTCGGTCGCGAACCCGGGCTCGCTCGTGCTCTGGGAGGGGCAGTTCGGCGACTTCGCCAACGGCGCTCAGATCCAGATCGACCAGTTCATCGTCTCCGGCGAGGCCAAGTGGCGCCAGTACGCGGGGCTGATGATGCTGTTGCCGCACGGCTTCGACGGACAGGGGCCCGAGCACTCGTCCGCGCGCCTCGAGCGCTTCCTTGCTGCGTGCTCCGGCGGCAACATCACGGTGGTCAATTGCTCCAACGCGGCGCAGTACTTCCACCTGCTGCGGCGCCAGGGTAAGTCGACCCAGAAGCGCCCGGTCATCGTGATGACGCCGAAGGCGCTCTTGCGCGACAAGCGCGCCGCGAGCCCCATCGCGGACTTCACGACCGGCGGCTTCCGCGAGCTGATCGGTGACACGACTGTCGACCCCAGCGGTGTGCGCCGCGTGCTGTTGGCAACGGGCAAGGTCGGCCACGACCTCGCGACGTGGCGAGAGGAGCACGGCCATGGTGACGTCGCGCTCCTGCGCCTCGAGCAGGTCTATCCGTTCCCGAGGGCCGCGCTGCTGGAAGAGCTCGCGCGCTACCCCGCGAACACCGAGGTCGCTTGGGTGCAGGAGGAGCCGCGCAACATGGGCGCGTGGGCGTTTGTCCTGCAGCGCTTCTTCGACATGGATCGACGCGTCAGCTACGTCGGGCGCGCGGAGTCGGCGAGCCCGGCGACGGGCTCGTACCGCCGGCACCACGCGGAGCAGGAGTACCTGCTGCGCCAAGCCTTCGCGTAACGGGGGCGGCCGCCCCCCCAAGGCCCATCACACGTATTGCGCGGGGGCGCCGACGGCCACCGTCGGCGCCCACGTCATTGGCCCCAGCCGCTGGCGGGGCTTCCTCAGTTCTAGGGCCTCGTCAGTTCGAATGCCCGTCTGTTCGATGGGCCCGTCACTTCGGCAGCTTGGCGAGGAACGCGTCAGGGTCGGCCTCGAACTCCTCGACGCACGGCTGGCAGCAGAACTTGATCTCCTGCCCGTTGTAGACGCGTGTGATCGGGTCTCCCATCGAGCCGAGGGCATTGTCGGTGACGATGCAGGTGTCCAGGGGGTACGAGCGAGAGGGGTCGCCGCCCTTGGTGCTGGCGCAGGCCGAGAGCGTCAGGAAGAGGAGCGCGCTAGCCGCGCGGGTCAGGAGCGATGGTTGCATGTCGTAGTCGATTCGTTGAGGAGCGGCGGATGGATGGGCGGGTGTGCCTCAGCGTTGCGGGTGTGCCTCAGAGTTGAGGGTGTGCCTCAGAGTTGAGGGTGTGCCTCAGAGTTGAGGGTGTGCCTCAGAGTTGCCGGTGTGCCTCAGAGTTGCAGGGAGACGCCGACACCAAAGCCGTGGTCCTTGGTGTACATCACCGTCAGGCCGAGCTCCTTGTCGAGGGTCCACGCACCTCCGGTGGCCCAGTCGGCATAGGAGCCCGTGTCGTACTCGACGGAGCCGAAGAGGGCCCCGCGCGCTGTGATCTGTAGGCGCTTCTCGAGGCCGACGCGCACATCGCGGTCGTCGTCGGCCGTCACGGTCGCGCGGACGAGGTACGGCAGCCGATAGCGCGCGCCGACGAAGAAGCGGTTCGCGGCGCCGTCGACGTTCGTGAACCGGTATCCCGCCATCGTGGAGAGATTGGCGTCGACGTAGTGCGACCAACCGAGGTCGATCTCGCGCTCCTCGGAGTGCCCGTGGTGCCTCCCCGCGCCGGAGTGCGCCTCGCTGTCGCTGTAGCCGCCGTTCCAGCGCACGTAGAAGTCCTCGCGGCCGCGCATCCACATCGCCATCCCCATCGACATGTGCGTCAGGAACGTCGCGTCAAGGAACGCGTACGAGGGCGAGTTGAGCGCAGGCGGCAGCGTCGGCATGTGGTCTGCGCCGAGCGACGCGTAGCTCACGACGCGACCCATCCCTGCGTCCATGTGGTACAGCATGTGGCAGTGCAGGAACCAGTCGCCGGGCTCTTCGTTCGCGATGAACTCGATCGTGCGCTTGCCCATCGGCGGCACGTCGACCGTGTGCTTGATCGGGCTGAGCTCCGCCGCGTCAGTGACCACCCGGAAGAAGTGCCCGTGCAGGTGCATCGGGTGGTGCATCATCGTGTCGTTGATGAACTCGATGCGCACGACCTCGCCGCTCGAGACACGGACGACGGGGTCCTCGGTCAGCGTCTTGCCGTTGATGCTCCAGGTGTACCGCTGCATGTCGCCCGTGAGGCGCATCGTCAGCGTGCGGACGCCTCGGGCTGCGGCGGCCTGAGCGATCTCGGTCGGCTCCAGCGCGCGCAGCAACGCGTAGGGCGCGAACGGCCGCTCGTCGGTCGCCGCCGCGAGCCCTTTGGGCTTGCTCACGCTGGAGAGCCCGGCGCGCAGCATCTCGTTCATGCCGTAGAGGTCTGGCGCCGGCGGGTCCTCGGCGCGCAAGACCTCTGCGTCGGGCGGCCCCAGCACGAGCGCGGCATGCCCGGACAGGTCGTGGGCCGTGGCGCGGACTTCGATCGCTTCGCCCGTAGTGGGGAGCTCCACGATGACGTCGTAGGTCTCGGCGACCCCGATGAGGAGGCGGCGGACTTCGACCGGCTGCACGCGCGTCCCATCGGACGCGACGATCGTCAGCGGTCCGGCGGCGCTCGTGAGATGGAAGTAAGACGAGGCGCCCGCGTTGACGATGCGGACGAGAACGCGCTCGCCCGGCTCCGCAGCGGCGAAGCGCGCTTCCGGCGTCCCATTGACCAGAAAGTGGTCGTATGCGACGTCGGAGATGTCCATGGCGGGCATGCGCGCGCCCTCGCGCTGGAAGTACTCGCCGAGCTTCCCGCGCTGCCATGCTCCGAGCAACGACTGGGCGTTGCCCTTCTTGATGGAGTACCAGTCGGAGCCGCGCATCAAGGTGCGCATGACCTCGTGCGGGTCCTCGTCCGTCCAATCAGAGATCACCATGACGACCTCGCGGTCGACCCCGAGCTCGCGGTGCAGCGCGTCAAGGCCCTCGCGGGGCTCGACGACGATGGCGCCGTAGACGCCGCTCTGCTCCTGGAGGCCGGTGTGAGAGTGGTACCAATAGGTCCCGCTGTGGCGCAGCTCGAACTCGAAGACGCGCTCTTGGAGCGGGGGGATCGTCTCGGTGGTCAGGTACGGGACCCCGTCCATCGCGTTGGGCAGGAGGAGCCCGTGCCAGTGCGTCGACGTCTCCTGGTCGCGCATCCGGTTCCGGACGGTGATGCGCGCGTGGTCCCCCTCTTGGAAGCGCAGCGTCGGCCCCGGGATCGAGCCGTTGACGCTGAGGCCCGGCTGCTTGCGGGGCGGGACGGGCGCGGCCTCGTACCCGATCTCGAGGGCGTACTCGATCCGTCGCCCCTCAGCAGGTGTGGGGACGGATTGCTGCACCGCAGTCGGCGGCGCAACGGTGATGAGCGCGAGCGCGCAAGTGGAGAGCAGCATCCTGGCCACCAGTATAGGTCACGCGGCGTCAGCGCTGACGCCGCGCGACGCCCGGCGCGCTCTTGGGGGCCCTGGCGCGCGCCGGGGGCCCCGTGGCCGAGTCCAGGGTGTCAGAGCCCGAGCCGGTCGAGCTCCGACGCGAGCGACTCCGCCGCGTCGAGCACGTAGTGTGACGCAGCCTCCATCAGGCGGCTGTCGAGCTCGACGACGTGGTCGTCCCGCACCGCGCGCAGCTCGTCGAGGGCGCGCGTGGCATGGATGTAGTCGCGGGTCGTGCTGGACCCGCGCTCGTCCCGCGAGATGACGAGCACGTCCGGGTCGAGCTGGAAGAGGAGCTCCAGGTCCGCGTCGGAGAACTGCGCCAGCCCGTGGCCGGCCGCAGCGTTGCGCGCCCCCGCGAGCCGGACGAAGAGGTCCATCGTCGTGCCGCCGCCGGTCACGGAGCCGACCCCGCCGGAGTTGTAGTTCGAGTACACGAGCACGCGTGGGGCGCGCCCCGCGCGCCGCGCTTCGAGCGCTGCGCGCCGCTTCTCCATCTCGTCGAGGAGCGTCGCGCAGAGCGCGCGTTCGTCGAGCAAGGCGCCCAATAGCCTGGTCCCAGCGACCAGGTCTTCCCAGGTCCCGGGGATGGGCAGCTCGACCACCGGCACGCCGACGCGGACCAGCCGCTCGCGCGTCGCCGCGGCATTCCAGGCTTGGACGAGGACCAGGTCGGGGACGTGCACGAGCAGCGACTCGCTCTCGAACTCAGCGAAGCGCGGCCGTGCGAGGAACTGGGCCGCCCGCGTCGAGCGCGTAACGAGCGAGTACTCCTCGGAGAGGTTCGGGATCGCTGCGAGCCGCGCCGGATCGATCAGCGGCTCGAGCCAATCGAGCAGCCCCGTCGACGCGGGCAAGACTCGGACGGGGTGCTGTGGCACCTCTGCGGCGGCGCCGCTCGGGAGCACGACGGTCTGGCGTGGAGCCCGCTCGCCCGGCCCTGCGAGGCCCTGCGAGTCCCTGCGCGTTGCGATGAACGCGGCTGTGGACACGAGGAGCACGCAGAGGGTGAGGGTCGCGCGATGTTGATGGTGCATGGCGGACTCCGGCGCTTGTGTGCGCGCGCCGCGGCCCTTCAGCGGGCGGCTGGCGGCGTCATTGGGCGCGCCTGCAAGTGCCCGAGTTGGAACCCATAGAGCAGCGCGAGGGCGCTGAAGCCGTCCTCGATGCGCCCTTCGCGCAGCAGGGCGCCGCACTGGCTCTGTGTGAAGGTCTGCACGATGAGGCGCTCGCACGGATCGAGCTCGAGCTCACCCTCGAGCTCGCAGTCCAGCGCGACGAACAGGAACGACCAATGCGCGCTGATGCCGTTGGTCGGGTGGAAGCCCGGCATACGCACGAGGCGCCCGGCGCGATAACCCGTCTCCTCGCGCAGCTCCCGCGCCGCGGCCTCCTCCGGCGCCTCGCCCACGTTCATGCGGCCTGCCGGGACCTCCCAGTGTGTCTTGCCGTGCGGGTGCCGGAACTGGCCGATCATGACGACCTGGCCGTCCGCGCGAATCGGCAGCACACATACGGCGTCGCCGACCTCGAAGACGTGGTGCTCCTGCTCGCGCCCGTCGTCGAGCCGCAAGACGTCCCGCCTGAGGCCGCACCACGGGGAGTCGTAGATGCGCTCGGTGCGCAGCACCTCGAAGGGCGCAAAGGGCGCCGGATTCGCGGGGGCGCGCTCGCGCGGCGCGCCCCCTCCCTCTTGCGAATCGCTGCGCGTGTCGCCGCTCACGCTTGCGCCGGCCAAAGCTCGCGCCAGTCGCCGATGCCGCCGCGGCGCGGCGCGCCGGCGATACGCTCGAGGGTCGCTTGCGAGACGCGCAGGTCTTCGAGGGCCGTCTCCGCGAGGACCCTGCCGCAGGCCTCTGCGATCGAAGGCGCGTCGAGGTGTTGGTACTCGAAGATCTCGGCCGGGCGGCCGCACTTCGAGAACTTGCGCACCGCGAGCGTCTCCTGGCGCACGCCGATGATGGAGCCGATGTTGTCCATGAGCCCCGCCTCGCCGTCGCACACCGCGACGAGCGGGACGCGGCGACCTGCGAGCCCGACGACACCCGCGGCGTCAGCGACGCCATTCGGGACCAAGTGCAGGTCGCCGTCGATCCCGAGCCCCTCCTTGAGGTGCCGGTATTCGGAGCGATCGCCGAGGATGCCGAGGAGCAGCTCGGGCGAGCTCACGTGGATGACGTTGGCGAAGACGCCGCGCTTCAGGAGGTCGTGCGCCGCCTGCACAGCGCCGTCAGCGAGCGAGCCCATCGCGAACACGTGGACGACGTTCTCGCCGGGCTCGTAGCCGGCGTAGCCGCGCCAATCGACGAGATAGTACGCCCCTTCGAGCACGTCGAGCCGCAGGGCCTCCAGGATCTCCGCGTCCGGCTTCGACGGGACCGAGGACTCGTCCGTCGCGTCGCTCCAACCGGCGCCCGCCGGGGCCAGAGCACCGACGTCCTGCGCCTTGAAGCGCGCCTGCTTCCGCGCGAGCTCGAGCAGCCCCTTCTGAGGGAGCGCGCGGGTCACCGCGCGGATCAGGACGCCTGTGCGCCCCTTGTTCTCACCGGCGAGCTGACGGCGCAGCGCGTCTGACATGATCCAGTCCATCTCGATCGCGTACATGGGCTCCCATGTCACGAGGTTCGGGATCTGGATGTCGCTCTTCCATGAGTGCTGCGCGCCCTCGGGCGACAGGGTCACGCCGCTCGGCGTGCCCATCACGACGAACTCGGCGCCCCAGTAGAGGTTGTAGTAGAGCTGGTCGAGCGCGCGTTTGATGAAGAAGTCGTAGACGGTCATGATCGGGAAGAATGGCAACCCGACGTAGGTCGCCATCTTCCCGAACGAGCCGACCGCGGTCATCGCGTTCGCCTCTGCGATCTCGAAGCGGATGTGGCGCGTCCACGAGTCCTGGTGCGCCACGAGCTCCGGGTGCTTCAGCTTCAACTCGAGCTCTGCGCCGAGGCCCGTGTCGGCGCGCTCAGGGCCGTAGATGCGCTCGTTCAACACGCCGGAGATGTTCGTCGACGTCCCGACGTCCGGCGACATCGTCATAACAAAGGCGGCCGCGGGCGCCCAGCGGCGCTCGTGGTCGGTCAAGTCCTTGACCGCCTGCACGTCGCTCTTCCGGCGCCCGGAGCGCGCGTCTGCGGTGGCGCTCCCGAGGCGCACGAGCTTCGCCGCGAGCTGGCCCCACATCCACTGCGTGTGGGCCAGCGGAAAGAGCGAGAGGTCGATGTCGACCGACGTCGGGAGGCCGCCGTTGGCTGCGATCGCTTCTGCGACGGGCCCGTGGTTGCGCGCGCGGAGCGCGTCGTGCTCCTCGATCCCTGCGCGGAACTCGTCACGGCGCTTGGCGAGGAAGGCGGCCTCCTCCGAATCCGCAGGGAACAGCGCGAACGGGTCGCTCCAGTCGAGCCCGGCTTTTGCGAGCAGCGAGTCGACCTCCTTCTTGTCCGGGAGGGTCGAGTGGTTCGCGGGGTCTGCGAGGCACTCGAGGCCCCAGCCCTTCAGCGTGTGGACGATGAGCAAGTACGGCTCATCGGTCTCCTCGCGCGAGCGGTTCAACGCTTCCACGAGCTGCTCGTAGTCGTGGCCGCCGAGGTCGACGAGCAGCCGCAGCACGACGTCGTCGTCGAGGGACTCGATGAGCGCCTTGCAGCGCGGGTCCTTCGACGCACAGACCTTGCGGACCCAGCTCGCGTCGCGCTTCAGCGCGAGCATCTGGTACTCATAATCCGTCAGGCCGCGCTCGAAGATCTCGCGCAAGGCTTCGCCGCCGGGCTGCGCGAACACTTCGCGCCGCAGCTTGCCGTGGCGCACTTGGATCACGCGCCAGCCGTTGGCGACGGCGGTCTTCTCGATGCGGTCGCAGTCGCGCCCTTCGAGGCCCTTCTCGTTCGGCATCCGCGTGCCGTCGAGGTTCTGGCGGTTGTAGTCGACGATCCACGTGACGTTGCCGAGCATGCGCTCGGCGAAGTCGGGCATCGCCTCCAGCAGCGAGCCCTCGCGGAACTCCGAGTCGCCGATGAGCGACCAGAAGTGCGCGTCCGCGGGGACCTCCCAGCCGTGGTCCTTCGCGTAGCGATACGCGAGCGCGAGGTACCCCGACACGACCGGCGGGATCCCGACGGTCCCCGAGGGCAGGAAGTGGAAGTTGTCGCCGTCCGTCCGCGCGTGGTAGCTCTGGAAGACGTGCGGGCGGTCGGCCGACGGGAAGCGGCGCAGGCACTCCATCGCCTTCTTCGCTTCGTCCTCGGTGAACCAGCGCGGGTAGTCTCGCCCGCTCCCCTCGCCGCCCTCGAACCAATCCACGTGCTCGTCCATGCGGAAGAGCCCGAGGTGATGGTGCAGCGCGTGGTCGACCGGCGACGCGTGCGGCTTGCAGCACACGAAGTCCGCAGGGCGCCGCACGTCGAGGTGCAGCGCCGCGAGCGTGTGCATCGCGCTGGCGCACGCGGCCGGGTGCCCGCCGACCTTCGGGTCGCCCGGCTCCTTGTCCTTGCGGTGGTTCGCCAAGTGAATCATGGCGACCGCTTGGATGAACGCGCGGAAGGTGATGCGCTCCTGGACGGAGGAGGTCGCCGAGGTGGGGGTCGCTTCGGTGATCATGGACGTCGTTGGGGGCCGCGGGGCCCGGGTGGCGCGCGCGGCCCGAGGGTTCAGGCGCGCGTGCAGCGGCGGAAGAGGATACGCGGGGAGCGCTCGGCGTTCGACCGGCGACACGGCCGTCAGGCCGGGATTCGCCCGAAGTGCCAGGTCGGACGCCCCACGGCGCCGGGTCGGTCGCTCTCACTTGCCGGATATGCCGGACATGCCGGACCTGCAAGGCCTGCCAGACCTGCCTGCGGGGCGGCGTCCCGTCAGCGGGCCAGCGCGCCGCGCCAGATCGCCTCGTGCGCGACGGCCATCCGGTCAGGGTCGTATTCTTGGGCGACGTGCGCGCGACCGGCGGCCCCCATCCGAGCGCGCAGGTCCGGATCAGCCAGCAGCCGCGTGAGCGCCCTCCCGAGGGCCTCCTCGACCGCGGCGCCTGTCCCGAGGGGCACGATGCCGTCGCGCCCGGCGGCCGGCAGCGTCGCGGCGATGTCACCGACGTCCGTCGCGACGACGGGTCGACCGGCGGCCATCGCCTCCAGGAGGGACACCGGCTGCTGCTCGGAGTCGCTGGTCAACGTGAAGACGTCGAACGCCGAATAGGCCCCGGCGAGGTCCTGTTTATGGCCGGGGAGGTGCACTGCGCCGCCCGGGGGGCGTGAGCGAGCGGCAGCGGCCTCGATCGCGCCGCGCTCCTCGCCTTCGCCGACGATGACGAGGTGCACGGGCCGGCCACCGAGCCCGGCCGGGTCGATGGCGGCGGCCGCGCGCACGAGGCGCGGGAAGCACTTCACGCCGCGCAAGTGCCCGACGCTGCCGACGACGAGGGCCTCCGCGGGGATCCCGAGCTCCGCGCGGAACGCCGCGCCCCGCGCCTGGTCGTAGCCGAAGCGCTCGATCGCGACGCCGTTGGCGATGAAGTGGACCCGCGGGAGGCGCCAGCGACGGCGCGCGATCCGCTCCAGCGTCCGGCTGGGCACGATGACGTCAGTCCGGCGCAGCGTGACGCGGCGGGTGAAGTTGCGCCGGCCCTTCAGGCGCGCCGCTTCGTCCGCGTTGAAGCCGTCCTCATGGTGCACGTGGCGCGCCAGGCGGACGGAGCGCGCAGCGAGCACCGCGTCCATGGTGCCCCAGTTGTAGGTCATCAGGAGGTCAGGTCGGGCCGCCTCGAGGGCCTCCCGCATGGCGCGGACCCCTGCGAGGGGCCCCTCCAGGCGCGGCAGCTCCATGACCTCGCAAGGGACGTCTTCAGCGAGCAGGGCCGTCGCCTCCGTGCGCCCGTCGCGGGCGATCACGGTGTGCCGATAGCGCGCGCCGAACCGGTTCATGAGCTGCGTCGTCCGCACCTGCGAGCCGGCGGCGCAGAAGGTGGTGAAGACGTGCAGGAGGTGGGGGACGCTCTGGGCCAAGGCGCGAGACGAGGGACAGCGGCGGGTGGGCACGCGACCTCGTCGCGGCCTGGCCCTGCATGGTGCGGATGCGAGGGGTCGACAAGAAGCGTCGGCCCGAGGTTTTGGGTTCGCACAGGCAGAACACGAATCGCGCTGGAACCGCGGGCCTCCGATCGCTACTGTCTTCGCCTTCACCCGCACCGCGCGGTCGCTCAGCGACCTCGCCCGGCGCGGGGAGCCCCGCCGGCCGGTCGGGTCCTCGAGCGCACCACGTCGAGGACCGGGCGGAGGTCCGGGCCGAGGCCGCCCCGCCCCGGGGCAAGTCCGCGCCCGCGCTGCACCCGATCGGCCGCACAGGTGGCCGAACAGCCTGGGCCGCGCTCCCGCGAGGCCCCCGGAGGCCCCCGTGTCCGAGTTTCAGAGTGGCTCCCCCTTTATCGAAGGCCTGACGTTCGACGACGTCTTGCTCGTCCCGCGGCATTCCGACGTGCTGCCGAGCGACGCCCGGCTCGAGACCCGCTTCTCGCGCAACGTCGAGCTCCGGATCCCCTTGTCCTCGTCGGCGATGGACACCGTGACCGAGTGGCGGCTCGCTGTCGCGCTCGCGCGCGAGGGCGGCATCGGCATCATCCACCGCAACCTCTCGATCGAAGGCCAGGTGGCGGAGGTGGACAAGGTCAAGCGGTCCGCGAACGGCGTGATCGAGGACCCCGTCACGCTCGCGCCGAGCGCGACGGTCGGTGAGGCCAAGCGCATCATGCGCGAGCAGAACATCTCGGGGCTGCCGGTCGTCGAGGGCGAGCGTGTCGTCGGCATCCTGACGCGGCGCGACACGAGCTTCCACGACGAGGACGCGTCGCCCGTGCGCGACGTGATGACCAAGGAGCACCTCGTCACCGCGCCGCCTGGGACGAGCCTCGGTGAAGCCGGCAAGCTGCTGCACAAGCACAAGGTCGAGAAGCTGATCATCGTCGACGACCAGGGCGCGCTGAAGGGGCTCATCACCCGCAAGGACCTGGACATGCTCGCGGCGTTCCCGAACGCGGCGAGCGACCACCGCGGCCGCCTGCGCGTCGGTGCGGCGATCGGCGTGCACGACTACGATCGCGCGGCGGGCCTCGTCGGCGCTGGCGTCGACGTCCTGGTCGTCGACACGGCGCATGGGCATACGACCAACGTCATGGACACGGTGCGCGAGCTCAAGCAGCGCTTCCGCGTCGATGTCGTCGCGGGCAATGTCGCGACGGCGGAGGCCGGCCGCGCGCTCGTCGAGGCCGGCGTGGACGGCGTGAAGGTCGGCATCGGCCCGGGCTCGATCTGCACGACGCGGGTCGTCGCAGGCGTCGGGGTGCCGCAGTTCACGGCGATCATGGACGTCGCGCGCGCGCTCGCAGGCAGCGGGGTCCCTGTGATCGGTGACGGGGGCCTGCGCTTCTCCGGTGACATGGTGAAGGCGCTCGCCGCCGGCGCGTCGTCGGTGATGGTCGGCAGCCTCTTCGCCGGCCTCGACGAGAGCCCGGGCGAGACCTTCGTCGCCGAAGGCCGCTCGTTCAAGAGCGTCCGCGGCATGGGGTCGATCGGCGCGATGGAGAAGGGCTCGAAGGAGCGCTATCGCCAAGGCGACGTGAACGACCCCAAGAAGCTCGTCCCCGAGGGGATCGAGGGCCGCGTGCCCTACAAGGGGCAGCTCTCGCCCTACGTGTATCAGCTCTGCGGCGGAATCCGCGCTGGCATGGGCTATTGCGGTGCAGCGACGATTCCCGCGCTGCAGGAGCGCGCGCGCTTCGTTCGCATCACCTCCGCCGGCGTCCGCGAGAGCCATCCGCACGACGTCACGATCACCAAAGAGTCCAGCAACTACGCGCACCAAGGATGAGCGCTCCTATCCAAGGCGAAACGCCCCGCGGTCTCCTCGTCGTCGACCTGGGGACGCAATACGCACAGCTCATCGCGCGACGCCTGCGCGAGGTCGGGGCTTGGTGTGAAATCCACCCGCCGCGCGCGGCCCTTGACGCCGCCCGCCGTATGGATTTGGCCGGGATCGTGCTCTCTGGCGGCCCGGCGTCGGTCTACGCGCCCGACGCGCCGCAGGTCCCCGCCGAGCTCCTGCAGCTCGGCGTCCCGGTCCTCGGCATCTGCTACGGCATGCAGTGGATGTGTCAGACCCTCGGCGGCCAGGTCGAAGGCAGCGGCCAGCGCGAGTTCGGCCACACGTCGATCTCGGTCGGCCGCAGCGAAGGCATCTTCGGCGGGATCGAAGGGCGCACGGTCGTCTGGATGAGCCACGGTGACAAGGTGATGCGGCTGCCGTCGGGCTTCGTGACCTACGCGAGCTCCGACACGTGCGAGCACGCCGCGATCGCCGATCCTGCGCGCAAGTTCTATGCGGTGCAGTTCCACCCCGAGGTCGCGCATTCGGTGCGCGGCAAGGAGGTGCTCGCGAACTTCGTGCTCGACGTCTGTCGCCTCCCGGGGGACTGGCGCGCCGAGGGCATCGTCGAGCGCGAAGTGCGCAAAGTGCGCGAGCAGTGTGGCGCGGACGGCGAGGTCATCCTCGGGCTCTCGGGCGGCGTCGACAGCGCCGTCGCTGCGATGATCGTGCACCGCGCGATCGGGCCGCGCCTGCACTGCATCTTCGTCGACAACGGGCTCCTGCGTAAGGGCGAGCGCAAGGTCGTCGAGCACGCCTTTCGCGACCACATCGGCCTCAACCTCACCACGGTCGATGCCCGCGAGCGCTTCGTGTCAAAGCTCGCCGGCGTCCTCGATCCGGAGCGCAAGCGCAAGATCATCGGCCACGAGTTCGTCGAGGTGTTCCGCGAAGAGGCAAAGCGCTTCAAGGGCGCGCGCTTCCTGGGCCAGGGGACGCTCTACCCCGACGTCATCGAGTCCGTCGCGGTGCACGGCGGCAACACCGCGGTCATCAAGAGCCACCACAACGTGGGGGGCTTGCCCGAGGACCTCGAGCTGGAGCTCGTCGAGCCCTTGCGCGAGCTCTTCAAGGACGAAGTGCGCGCTGCGGGCGCGGTCCTCGGCCTCGACGATCGGATCTTGCACCGCCAGCCGTTCCCGGGGCCGGGCCTCGCGGTCCGCATCGTCGGCGAAGTGACCCAGGAGCGCATCGATCTCCTGCAGGAGGCCGACGCGATCGTGACCGACGAGATCGAGGCGGCCGGCGTGCACCGAGACCTCTGGCAGTACTTCGCGGTCCTCTTGCCGGTCAAGTCAGTCGGCGTGATGGGGGACGCGCGCACCTACGAGAACGCGTGCGCCCTGCGCCTCGTCGAGTCTTCGGACGGCATGACGGCGGACTGGGCGTACCCGCCGCGCGACGTGCTGCGGAAGATCTCCAGCCGGATCATCAACGAAGTGCGCGGCATCAACCGAGTCGTGCTGGACGTCTCGAGCAAGCCGCCGAGCACGATCGAGTGGGAATGACCGCCCCGTCGCACGTGGCGGCCCTCGCCCCATGGGGCAGGCGCCGCGCGCGACCCGCGTAGCGCCCGTCGCGCTCGCGTCCAGCCCGTGCGACCCCGTCGCTCGGGGGCCGTGTGGAACAGGATCGAACGTGGACGCATCTCATCGCCCTTCGTCGGACCCCGCGACCGCGGGCGCCCGCTCGCTTGTCCTCGCGCCGGCGGCCTTCTTCTTCGGGCTGCTGTGCGCGCTGTCTCTCTCGCGGGCGGCCCTCGTGCTTTGGCAATGGCCGCGGGTCGCGGAAGGCGAGGGCTTCGCCGGGGTGTTCCTGGGCGGGCTCCGCATGGACGTCGTCATCGTGAGCATGGCGACGATCCCGGCGGTGCTCTTCACGTTCCTGCTCGGCGGCAGGCACCTGATCGGGCGCGCGTTCGCGCAGCTCGCGCGCGTCTATTACGTCGTCTGGGCGTGGGCCTTCGTGTTCCTCGAGGCTGCGACGCCCGCGTTTGTCATCGAGTACGACCGCAGGCCCGATCGGCTCTTCGTCGAATACCTCGGCCACCCGAAGGAGGTCTTCGGGATGCTCTTCGCGGGCTACAAGCTCGAGCTGTCGCTCGGCCTCCTTGCGACGCTCGTCACGGTGGTCGGTGGATGGAGGCTCTTCGGTCGGCTCGTCGCCGCGCCACGCCCGATGGGGGTCCCACGCCGCGGCGCATGGCTGCTCCTGTTGTTGCCGCTGCTCGTGCTTGGAGTGCGCTCGAGCCTCGGCCACCGCCCGGCGAACCCGAGCTCCGTCGCGTTCAGCTCGGACCACCTGCTGAACGACCTCGCGCTGTCGTCGTGCTACTCGGTGTACTACGCCGTCTACTCGATGAAGGACGAGGCGGACGCCGGCGCAGCGTATGGCACCCTCGAGAGTGACGCGGTGATGACGGAGGAGGTGCGCCGCGCCATGGTTACGGTCGCGCCGGAGGACTTCATCGATGAGCAGCGGCCGACGCTCCACCGCCAGAGGGCGACCGAGCGGCGCGCGCGGCCCCTCAACCTCGTGATCATCCTGCAAGAGAGCCTCGGCGCGCAGTATTGCGCCGCGCTCGGCGGGCGGCCCGTGACGCAGCACCTCGACCGACTCGCCGACGAGGGGTGGTGGTTCGATCGCATGTACGCGACGGGAACGCGCTCCGTGCGCGGCATCGAGGCCATCGTCAGCGGGTACCTCCCGACGCCGGCGCGCTCGGTCGTGAAGCTCGGCAAGTCGCAGCGCGACTTCTTCACGATCGCGGAGCTCCTCGGGCGCGCAGGCTATCGCACGCAGTTCATCTACGGCGGCGAATCGCACTTCGACAACATGCGCCGCTTCTTCACCGGCAACGGCTTCAAGGAGATCGTCGATGAGCCGATGTTCGAGAACCCCACGTTCCGCGGCACTTGGGGCGTCAGCGATGACGACATCCTCGAGCGCCTCCACCAAGAGCTGCTCGGGGCTGGCGACGAACTGATCTTCTCCCTCGCATTCAGCGTCTCGAACCACTCGCCTTGGGAGTTCCCCGAGGGGCGCATCGAGCCCTTCGAAGCCCCGGGCCCGAACGTCGAGAACGCCGTGCGTTACGCGGATGCTGCGCTCGGGACGTTCTTCGAGAAGGCGCGCAAGGCGCCGTATTGGGACCGGACGGTGTTCCTGGTCGTCGCGGACCACGATGCGCGCGTGTTCGGCGCCTCGCTCGTGCCGATCCCGCGCTTTCACATCCCTGCGGTGATCCTCGGGGCGGATGTCCGCGCTCGGCGCGACGCGCGGATCAGCAGCCAGATCGACCTGCCGCCGACGCTGCTCTCACTCATCGGCGTCGACAGCACGCACCCGATGATCGGCAACGACCTGACGCGCCTGCCGCTCGACGCGCCCGGTCGCGCGATCATGCAGTACGACGACAACCAGGCCTATCTCGCGGGCAGAGACGTGATCGTCTTGCAGCCCGGCCAGGTCCCGGCTCAGTTCTTCTTCGAAGGGGAGCAGCTGATCCCCAGCCCCCGCGACGAGGGGCTCGCGCGGCGCGCGCTCGCGCACGCCTTGATGGCGTCGTTCCTGTATCGCGAGGGCCGCTACGACCTGCCCCAGACCCCCTGGGCGGTCGGCGGCCGCTGAGCGCAGCGGCGAAGATTTCGGCGGACCAGGGCAGATCTCTGCGGGGGTCCGAGCGATGATGCCCCTCCGAACTATGAAAGCCCTCCTCGCAACGAGCCTCTTCCTCCTCGCCGCCGGCCCCCTCGACGACATCGCGCTCGAGCTCTCGGTCGAAGCGGGGACGAAGCTGACCAAGACCTTCACTTCGAACCTCGAGCTCGAGCTCGAGGGCATCGACATCACCTTCACCGTGGGCGGTGAAGAGCACGAGGTCGAGTCCCCCGACGTCTCGATGACGATCCGCGAGTCGGAGTCATTGACCTTCACCGATGAGTACCTCGTGGTCGATGGTGGGCGCGCGACGAAGCTGCAGCGCCACTTCGACGAGCTGACCGAGCAATCGGGCCGTGACTTCACGGACCCGGACGGTGAGGATGAGAGCGAGGAGGAAGAGGGCGAGAGCGACCTCGAAGGGCAAACGGTCATTCTGACGTGGGACGGCGACGCCGAGGAGTGGTCCGCGGCCTTCGCCGAAGTGTCCAGCGACGGTGACACGGACCTGATCGGCGAGATCGAGGACCACGCCGACCTCGTCGAGTTCCTTCCGGAGGGCAAGGTCGAGGTCGGTGCGGAGTGGCAGGTGCCGGTGCTGGCCTTCTCGCACCTCTCGAGCCCGAGCGGCGAGCTGCACCTCAACACGCCGAGCGAGCTCGAGGAGCCAGAGGACGAGGCCTACGAGGCCCAGTTCGAAGAGAACCTTGCCGGTGAGATCACCGCCAAGCTCGTCAGCGTGGAAGAGGGTGTGGCGACGATCGAGCTGACGTTGGAGCTCGCGACGCATGTCGAGCTCGAGGGCGAATCCGAGGAGGTCGGCGAAGACATGGAGATGGAGAGCGTGCGCGCGATGTCCTTCGAGTTCGAGCTCGAAGGCGCGCTCGTCTGGAACATCGACGCGGGCCACGCCGTCTCGCTGCAGGTCGGCGGTGACGTGAAGTTCGTGTCGACACAAACCCAGTCGGCGGACCAAGGCGGTGAATCGCTCGAGATCGTGCAGGCCCAGCGCTTCAGCGGCACGCTGCAGCTCGCGGCGGAGTTCGAGTGAGTCCGGGTCGAGCGCCCCGGCATTGGGCCGCTCGGCTCACGCCGGTGGTGCTCGTTTGTGTCGGCCTGACCGCGGTCGCGGGGCTCCTCGTCCTGATCGCGCTGCGGCTGCCGTATCCGTTCCCGCTGGAGTGGCAAGAGGGCGCGGTGGTCGAACATGCCCGGCGTGTGTGCGCCGGTCGGTCCATCTACGTCGAGCCGAGCCTCGACTTTGCGCCCTTCCCGTACCCGCCGCTGTTCCATTGGCTCGGGGCGGTCGCGCTGTGGTGCCTGGGGTCGGGCGCGGACACCGCGCCTGGGGCGGCGCTGGGGGCCCTGCGCGGCGTGTCGGTCCTTGCGACGCTCGCTTTGCTGTCGCTGGTCGTCAGCGTCGCAGTCCGGCGGCGCACGGCGGCGCACGGTGGCCCGTCGCCCCCGCTCCTTCGCGCGGCGCGCGCGGCGTTTGCCGCGGGCCTCATCGCCGCAGGCTCGGGCTTTGGAGGGTGGTTCTTGGACCTCGCTCGGGTCGATGCCCTCATGCTGGCGTGCACGGTCGCAGCGGGCCTCGTCGCGCAGCGTGCCCGATCGCCCGTCGGCGCGTTGGCCGCGGCGGTGTGCGCGGCCCTCGCGGTCATGGCCAAGCAGACGGCGCTCTTGCCGTGCGCGGCGCTCGCGCTGGGGCTCGGAGCGCGCGCGCCGCGCCTCGCTGCTGTCTACGGCGTCGCCCTCGTCACGGGGCTGGCGGTCATGTTGCTCTGGGCGGACGCGCTGACCGACGGATGGGCGTCGTTCACGATCGTGAAGCTGCTCGCGGGCAGCCCGTGGCATGCCCCGGCGGTCTGGGGCTTCTGGCGCGAGGCCTCTGTGGCCTTTGCGCCGGTGCTGCTGCTCCCGCTCGGCGCCCACTGGCGTCGCGCGGCGGCCTTGAACGGCCCCACGCCACTCGCTGCTCGCAGCACCGCGGACCCGCTCCTGCGCCCAGGCGCGGCTGGAACGGACCGGTGCATGTCCTTCTTGGCGCTGGGCCTTGCCGCAGCGGCGTGGACCGGGCGCGCGCACGAGGGGGGCTTCGACAACACCTTGCTGCCCCTCGTCGTCGCGGTCGCGCTCATCGCCCCACGCTGGCTGGACGGCCGGCCCGTGACGCATGTGCTGGCTACGGTGGGGCTTGTCTGGCTCGCCGTCGTCGGCGGTGACCCGCGGGCGGTGGTGCCGACCGCTGCGCAGCGCGTCGCGACCGAGCGCGCCGTCGAGGCCTTGCGCGCGCTCCCGGCGCCCGCATTCGTGCCCGATGCGCCGGACCTGGCCCAGCGCGCTGGGCACCCGCTCGTGGTGCACGCGATGGCGATCGTCGACCTGTTGAAGAGCCGCGAGCGCGGCGTCGCGCAGGCCTTTGTCGAGCGCCTCGAAGCTGCGCTCGAGGCCCAGTCCTTCGGCGCCGTCGTGTTGGACGAGCCTTGGGACCTGCCCGCGCTGGGAGCGAACTACATGGAGCGCGGCGCGCTTGAGGTCCCGGCGCCTTGTAGCGGCGCGCCGCGGGTCCCCCGTCTCGTGTACGTCCGACGTCGTTGATCGCGAAGCCCGCAGCGCGCGCTCACCAGTATTTCTCGATGTGCAGCTGCCCCGGCGCCTTCTTGCGGTGCTTCGTGAACCCGTGCTGTTCGAGCTGCGCCTGCACTTCGAGGATCATCTGCGGGTTGCCGCAAAGGAAGACCTGGCAGCGCTCTGGTCGCAGCGGCTCGCCGGTCAGTTCCAGATAGCGCTCCGGCGTCAGGAAGTGTTGGATCCTGCCTCGCAGGCCTGTCCAGCTCGAGCCCTCCGGCTCGCGCGTCAGGCTCGGCAGGAAGACGAAGTTCGGATCCCGTCGCATGAGGTCCTCGAACTCCTCGACGTAGCCGAGCTCGGGCTGAGTCCTGTCCGTGTACATCAAGATGATGCGCCGGTACCTCGCTCGAGTGCGGGGGTCGAGGATCATCGGTCGGTAGGGCGCGATGCCCGTGCCCGTGCCGACGAGGACCAGCTCGTCCGCATCGGGCGCCTCCTCGAGCGTGAAGTGGCCCGCGATGCGGGTGTCGACCCAGATCGAGCCGCCGAGCGGCAGCGCGAAGAGCTTCGGCGTCAGCGCGCCGCCCTCCACCAACCGGACGAAGAACTCGTAGCGCGCCGCCCCTGGGGTCGAAGCGATGGAGTACGCGCGCTTGATCGCGGCGCCGTCGACGGGGTCCCAGTCGTCGCCCGCGGGCAGGCCCAGGTTGGTGAACTGTCCGGCTTGGAATTCCGGGGTCGGGCCCGCGTCCAGCTCGACATGGAACGTCGCGAGGCCGTAGGTCAGTCCTGCCGGTCCACGAGGCGGGCGTTCGGGGCGTGGATCTTCATTCGACCGAGTTGGGGCGCGCCGCTGCGCCGGTGGGGCGGGGGCCGCTCTGGGGGGCGGCGGCCGCCCTTGGGGGCGGGGGCCGCTCTGGGAGGAGGGGGGGCCGCTCTGGGGTGGAGAGGCGGAGGGGGGCGTCGACGCACGAACGCGTGGCGCCCTGCCGCAGGTTGTAGCGGCTTCCTGCTCGGGATGCGAGCCCGCCCGCCCGACGCGGCCCTGTCGGGCGCCTCGCTGGACGGGGGCACGGCAGCGCCAGGACGCTGGGGGCCGGCCGGCGGAGGCCTCCAGGGGGCGCTCGGGCCGGCGCCGCCTGCATACGGGGTGGCCCCGATTCCCCTCGCGCGCCTGCGGGCACCGCCGATCGTGCTTGCGACGGGTCGTCGCGAGCCCTAGCTTGCTGTCATGTCCTCCGTGGCGCTCCTCGCACCGGGCAACCCCTTCGATGCCGCTGACTGGTCCTCTCTGGGGCTCGTGGCCTGCATCGTCGGTGCGTTCCTGATCGCCAACTCGACCTTGTTCGAGCACCCACGGTCGTTGGTCGCGCGGTACTTCGGGCGCAGCGGGAGCGGCCGGCTGCAGTCGGTTCGCGACTACATCTACAACCGCGTCCAGACCACGCTGGGGTTCGCGTTCCTGCTCGCGGGCTTCGGGTTCCAGCTCGTCGGACACTTCCACGCGATGCCCTCCGGCTCGTCGCCGCTCTCGATGGCGTGGGTGGGGGTGATCGTCGCGACGGCTGTCGCGCTGCTCTTTGGCGGATGGTGGTGGTCGCTCTGGGCCTTCCGGCGCTATGTGCGCGAGTTCTTCACGCGCCACCCGCGCAACCTCCTGCGTGAGCCGCAGATCGCGCGCGAGATCGGGGACCTGTGGGGCATCGAATCCCAGGGCGAGGACACGGTCGAGGACTACGTCGCGCGCCTCGTGCGCGAGACCGGACTTCCGGCTGGACCGCAGCGCCCGCGCGGCGCGCCGAGCGACTTTGAGCTCGAGGGCCTCGAAGAGACGGTCTGAGCGACAGCGAACGTTCGGAGTTGACCTGCAACCGGTCGCACGCGAGTTCGGTCCCTCTGCATCATGGAGGGCCAAGGGACTTGGAGGCAGCGGGCGCTGAACCCGGGATACGAGCTGGCGCAGCGCTGTGCGCGGTGGCATGCGGCTCGCGGGGCGCCCGTCGCGGGCATCGTCGCGGGCATCGTCGCGCGCATCGTCGCGCGCATCGTCGCGCATCTGGGGGCAGGGATCGAAGAGGTCCTGGCCGCGCTGTGGCCCCGAGGGTGCTGGCTTTGCCGCGCGCCCGCCGCGACCGTCAAGGGGCCCGATGCGTGCGCGGCCCACGCGTTGCCCGGCGAGGCGCAGCCTGAGCCAACGGACCCCAGCAGCGCCAAGGTTGCACCTCTCATGAGCGGGCTGGATGGTGCGCGCTGCGGCATCTGCGCGGCGCGCTTGCCGCGCGGCGTCCGTGCTGAGGAGCGCTGCCGCGCGTGTCGTCGCCGGCCGCCGCGCTTTGCGCGCGTGGTCGCCGCGGGCAACTACCGTGGGCCGCTCGGGGAATGGGTGCTCGCGTTCAAGCATGGCGGGCGCGAGGACCTCGCGCCGGTGCTCGCGCGGCACCTGGTGGAGCGCGTGCCATGGCTCGCAGCGCGCGCGCTCGAGGCCCCGCGACCCGAGCTGCAGCCCGTTCCGCTGCATGCGCTACGGCACCTGGAGCGGGGCTACGACCAAGCGCTGCTGCTCGCGCAGGCGCTCGGGGAGGAGCTCGGGCTGCCGGTGCGCGCGCGCTTGGCGCGGACGAGGGCGACCACGGTGCAGGGCGCCGAGCGCGGTCCGAGCAGGCAGAGCAACGTGTCGGGGGCCTTCTCCTTTCGCCCGCAGCTCCGCGATCGCTGGCGCGCCGCCCGCGCTGGGTGGGCGCGCCGGGCGGGGCCGCACCGCCGGCGCGCGCGGCCGCTTGCGGGGCGTGAGATCTGGCTCGTCGACGACGTGTTGACATCGGGGGCGACCGCCGATGCCTGCGCGCGCGAGCTGATGCGCGCTGGGGCGCGGGCCGTCACTGTCGTGGTGCTCGCGCGCGCGAGCGGGGAGGAGGAGCCGGAGCCTTGAATGTGTATGACCGCGCTTCACGAGGGCGCGCGCCTCGGCGACACTCTGCGCGATGCCGACGACGCTCCTGATCGAACCGTTTGGAGGGATGGCGGGGGACATGTTCCTCGCCGCGCTGCTGGACCTCGGCGACCCGCGCTTTACGCTCGCGCACCTAGAGCGCTTGGCCGAGGAGCTCGTGCCGGGTGAGGCGCGCCTGGCGAGCAAGACGGTGTGGCGCGGGTCGCTCTCGGGGCTGCACCTCGACGTCGCGACCCCGGAGACGACGACCGCGCCGCACCGGCACTTGGCGGACCTCGTCGAACTCTTGCAGCGCTCGTCGCTCGGCGCGCCCGCGCGCGCGAGGGCCGGCGCGGTCTTGCGCGCGATCGCCGTCGCAGAGGGCCGCGTGCACGGCTGTTCGCCCGACGAGATCCACTTCCATGAGGTCGGCGCGGTGGACACGTTGATCGATGTCGGCGGCGCGGCGCTCGCGCTTGAGCTGCTCGGTGTGCAGCGCGTGCTCGCGACGCCGCCCCTCGTCGGCTCGGGCACGGTGCGCTGCGCCCACGGGGACATGCCCGTGCCGGCGCCTGCGACGGCAGAGCTCCTGCGCGGGCTCCCGCATGTGCTGGGCGGCGGGGGGGAGCGGCTGACGCCGACCGCCGCGGGAATCCTCGCGGCCTGGGTCGAGTCGTTCGAACCGAGCGGTGGGTTCACCGCCCAGCGGGTCGGCTACGGCGCTGGGACCAAGGAGTTCCCGTCGGGCCCGCCGAACATCGTGCGCGTCCAGCTCGGGCGCTCCGGGGGTGGCTCCGACGCGTCGTACGAGCGCGTCTGGCTTGCCGAGGCGAACCTCGACGACGCGACGCCCCAAGAGGTCGGTCACGCGGTCTCGAGGCTGCGCGCCGCCGGCGCGCTCGAGGTCTGGACGGTCGCCGTCCAGATGAAGAAGGACAGGCCAGGGGTCGTGCTCAGCGCGCTGGCGCGTGCAGGTGAGCGAGGCGTGCTCGAGCGTGCATTCTTCGGCGCCACGCCGACCCTCGGCGTGCGCTGGACGCAGCTCGAGCGCCGGGCTGCCGCGCGGACGGATGGGACCGTCGAGGTCGACGGCGTCGTCGTCCGCGTGAAGCGCCGGCTCGCGACCGAGGACGTCCCAGCGCGCGTTCAGCCGGAGTACGACGACCTCGTGGCCCTGGCCGACCGCGTCGGTGTCTCGCTGGAGCGGGCGCGCGAGCTGGTGCTCGCGCGTGTCAGCTTGGACCCGCAGCCGTGATGACGCCGCGCTCGGTGGCCTCGATCTCGCGGACGTAGCGGTTGAGCCCGTCGACCAAGATCTGGCGCGGGCGCAGGGGCTCCGCCGCGAAGCCGAAGGCCATGATGATGACCTCGTCGCCCTGGCGGACGTGGTGCGCCGCGGCGCCGTTCATGCAAATCACGCCGCTGCCGGGGGGCCCCGGAATCGCGTACGTCTCGATCCGCGCGCCGTTTGTGTTGTCGACGACGAGGACCTTCTCGTACTCCCCGAGGTCGACGCGCTCCATCAGCTCGGAGTCGATCGTGATCGAACCGACGTAGTCGAGGTTGGCTTCGGTGACGACGGCCTTGTGGATCTTGGCGCGGAGGAATTGGCGCATGGGCTCTCAGACGTTAGCGGGTCGTGCCGCGGGGTGCCACTTACGCCCCGGGTGAGCTCGGATTCAATCCCCGAAGCTGTCTTCCACGTCACGTTCTCCCGCGTGCCGCCGGCTGCTCGATTCGGGATCGAGGGGGCCTCACCCTGGAACTGGGGGCCATCTGTTTCCTACTCTGCCTCTGCACTGATCCATGGGGGGCCCGCACGCCCCCCGAGCACCGACCTCGAGGGGAAGAGGCATGAACCGCACACCGTCGACGCGCCCGCGGAGGCGCACGTCACTGATTTCAGGGGCCGTCATGGCGTCCCTTGTTGGACTCGTTCTCGGGCCGGCCAGCGCGGCTGCTGCTGCGGCCGGCGCGGCTTCGGCCAACCCGATCCCGGCGGCCTGGTCGCGCGGGGCCCAGGACGTCGGGGCCGCCCCGACGCTGGCGCGGGCGAAGGCTGGCGCGATCGTGCGCAACTTCGAGGATGCCGCGGGCAGCGAGCTGCTCCGGCTGGAAGCCGGGCACCCGCTGCGGGTCTACGGCAAGAGCGCGGGCCTGCCCCCGTTCTTTCAGGTCGAGGTCGCAGGCGGGGTCCCCGTGTGGGTCTTCGGCGAGCACCTCCAGCTGACCTCTGTTGACGGGGTCCTGCGGGTGGACTCGGACGCGGTCAACATGCGCCCGATGCCTGAGGCGTCGCCGCGCTCGATGGCGCTGCGGACGAAGTTGCAGCGCGGGACCCGCGTCGTACTCATCGCCCGGAACAACCCGGCCAAGCCGCTCGCGGAGGATTGGGTCAAGGTGTGGGCCCCCGAGACGGCGCGCGTGTGGGTGCAAACCCTCGAGGTGGACCCCGTCGCCGCGAACGACAGCGCCGCCACATCAGCCGTTCAGACGGCGTGGGTTGAGGCCCAACGCCGCGTCCCGACGACTCGCGAGACCCCCCGAACCGCTCCGAGCGGCAGCGCGCGTGCCGAGGCCGAGCGCTCCGCGCCTTTGATGGAGCCGATCCCGACGGTGTCACAGGACGCGCTGCGTCGGGTCACCCAGGCGGACATCGCGTTCGACGCGGCGCTGAGTCAGCCTGATGCCAGCTCCACGACCTGGGCGGAGGTGGTCGCGCTGTACCGCGAGACCGCTGCGATGACCCCCGAGGGAACGGCGACGCGGGCCCGGGCCGAGGAGCGCGTCCTCTCGGCGGATGCGCGCCGGCAAGTCGCAGAGCTGCGCGAGCAGGTCCAAGCCGAAGACGACCGCCGGAAGCGAGAGCTGGCGGAGATCGTCGCCACCCGCGAGCGCAACGACATCCAGAAGAGCCTGCACATGGGGCGCTTTGAGGGTCGAGGGTGGCTCTATTCGCGGGTCCTGGGCGGAGAGCGACGTTGGTACCTGGAGTGGGGCGGCGAGACGGTCGCCGAGGTGCGCTGCTCGAGCGCGCGCTATGACCTCGAGGTGTTCGAAGGGTTCGAGCTCGGGGTCAAAGCGACCACGGTCAGCCCCCCCGTGGCGGCCTCGGTGCAGAGCGAGGCGCTGCCGCGGGTCCTCGACATCATGCGCGTCGAGGTCCTGTCGGCGAGCACGCGGCGCAGGTAACACGCGTCCGAGCGGGGCGCAGCGAGAGGGAATTCCTTTCCCCGCGCCTAGAAAAGGACGGCAACGTCCCGGAGTGAGATCTGTAAGTCCCTGCCCGGAGGGGGTTTACGGTCGCGGTCCCATTGTCGCGGATGGCTCTGTGGTGGGGCGCGGTTTGGCCGACAACCGTCCCATGCAGATCTCCCAATCGAACCTCGCGTCGGCGCAGTCCGCCGCCGCCCAGCCCACCGTACGCGGGGCCCAGGCCGGCGCCGCGGCCATGCCTGCGCGCGGCGCCGCCCCGCTCGGGGCGACCGCGGCGGTTGGGCAGGGCCCGCCGCCCCCTGGCCCGCCGCAGGGCCCGCCCCCGGGTGGCCCGGACGCCGTCGTCGCGCGCCTCGATGCGTACGGCGCTGGAATCGCCAGCCGCATCGAGTCCGCGTTTGCTGGGGCCCAGGCTTCGGGCGCGGACACGTCCGCCCTCGAGGGCGCCGTCGGGCGCTTCGACCAAAGCCTCAGTCGCATCCGCTCCGGCATCGAGGACGGCAGCCTGCGCGGCGAGGACCTCGCTCGCGCGGTCCAGAATTCGGTCTCGATGGTCCAAGCCGACCTCAAGGACATGACCGCGGCCAAAGAGGACCAGGACGTCATGGACGCGGCGGTCACCGACGCCGCGGATGGCGCGGCTTTGGGCGCGAGCCAAACAGGCATGGGGGGCTCGATGACCCCGGCCGCGGCAGCCCAGGGCCGCTTCCAGTCGATCGTTCAGGGCATGGGACAGCGCCTCAGCGGCCTCGTCTCAGGGGCGAAGGACGAGGACTCGCAGGGCCAGCTGAAGGCGGCCCAGGACGCGTTCACCTCCGCGACGTCGCGCATCGAGACCTCGTTCTTCGAGGGGGGCGACTTCGACCGCGGGACGTTCTACGGCCTCATGTCTGCCTCGCTTGGCCGCCTCCAGCAGCGCGTGAGCGATGTGCAGTCGGGCACCCAGGCGTCCGAAGCGAGGCTCTACAGCGCCAAGAACGGCACGGAGTCCCTCAGCGAAGGGCTGCGACGGATCAACTTCGACACGACCGCTTGACCGGCTGGTGCGCCACAACGGCGCACCCGCCCGCCAGCCGGGGCACGGGGTCCCGCCCGTTCGAGCAGCGGGTCGTCCGCTCCAACGCTGCCGGGGGGGCGCGACGCTGTGTCCGCCCGGCCCGTTTTGCGGCGCGCGGTAGTGGCCCGTGCCCTGAGGTGGCCTACGATACGGCCAGGACGTCCAACCACGTCGCTGGCGGTGGGACCATGTGGTGCGCCACCGCCGCGAGAGCCCCGCGCGACGTCCGGAGCCATGAGCGAATTCTTCGTGCCCAACTTGGCGTGGATCGGCATCACTGAGCTGTGGCCGATCGCGATCGTCGTCTTGCTGCTGTTCGGCGCCAGGAAGCTGCCGGAGCTCGCCCACGCGATGGGTTCGAGCATCAATCAGTTCAAGAAGGGCCTCGAGACCGAAGGGGACGAGGAGAAGAAGAAGCTCGAGGGCGGCTCGGGGGACGCCTGAGCGCCGCGCTCAGTCGACCCTGTCGCGCGACTCGCATTGGCCATTGCTGGCAGCATGGAGCCCGAGCCTCTCACCCCCGGCCCTGCGCGTGCTGGCACGGCAAGCGCTAGCCCCGCGATCGATCCCAGCGTTGCCCGTCTGGGCCTGCTCGGTGTTGTCCTCTGCGGCGGCGCGTCTCGGCGCATGGGCGCGGACAAGGCGCGCCTCTTGATGGAAGGCGAGGCGCTCTACGCCCGCACCGCGCGTGTCTTGAGCGCGTTCGCGGGCGAGGTCGTCCTCGCCTCCGGGCCCGCCCGACGCCTGCTCGACCCGCGTTATGCCGAGGTCGAGGATGCTGCGCCACACCTGGCCGAGGTCGCGCCGCCCCAGGCGACGCGGCGCACGGCCGGGGTCGCGGCCTCGGGCGATGGGGCCTCGGGCGATGGGGCCGCGGGCGATGGGGCCGCGGGCGATGGGGCCTCGGCGCGCCTCGGCCCGCTCGCGAGCTTGGTCGGCGCCATCGAGCGCGCCGCGTCCCTCGGTCACGTCGGGATCGTTGCCGCGGCTTGTGACCTCGCGCGCTTGTCACCTGAAGTCATCGCGCCGCTCGTCGAACGCGTGACCCGGGGCAAAGCCGAGTGCGCGTACTGGACGCGTGACGGTCGGGCAGAGCCCCTGTGTGTCGTCGTCTCCGCGGCAGCGAGCCAGCGCTTGCGCGGTGCATTCGAGGCCGGCGTCCGACGCCCCGTCGAAGCGTTTGCCGCGCTGCGAGTCGAGGTGGCGGAGGTCCCCGCAGAGCTCGCACACTTCTTGACCAACGTGAACACCCCCGAGGACCTGAGCCCGTTGTCGAGCGCGTATGTGTCAAGCCTGAGCGCGACGGACCTCGTTGCGCAAGACCACGTTCCATACGGGAGCGCGCGCTGATGGCGAAGGACGCCAAGTTGGCCGCCTTGGTCGCGCCGGTGGAGGCGGGGCTCGAGCGCATGCGCGATGTGCTCGTGCACGCCCTCGCGTCCGACGTGCCGGCCGTGTCGGACATGATCGATCACATCGGTCGCTTCCGAGGCAAGCAGCTCCGCGGCGCCTTGGTGCTGCTCGCCGGGCGCGCCGCTGGGAACCGCGACGATGAATTGCCGGCGGTCGCGTCCATCGTCGAGCTCATCCATCTCGCGACGCTCGTGCACGACGATGTGCTCGACAGCGCCGAGAAGCGCCGCCGCGTGGCGAGCGTCAACCGCCGTTGGGACAATCAGGTCGCGGTCCTCTTGGGCGACTTCCTGTACTCGCGCGCGTTCCACCTCTCGACCACGTTGAGCTCGCGCATCGCCAGCCGGCTCCTCGCGACGACGACCCAAGAGATCTGCGCCGGCGAGATCGAGCAGGCCGCCGGGCGGTTCGACTTCGAGATGCCGCTCGAGCGCGCGGAGCGAATCGCGACGGCCAAGACGGGCGCCCTCTACGGCGCGGCCTGCGAGCTCGGCGCCAGCTATCCGGGCGACCGGGACGGCTACGGCGCGGCCCTGCGGGCCTTCGGGCGAGAGCTCGGGCTCGCGTTCCAGCTGGTCGACGACGTGCTGGACCTGGACGGGGACGAGGACACGGTCGGCAAGGGGGTCGGGACGGACGTCGCCGACGGCAAGGTCACTTGGCCCGTGCTGCATGTTTACGGCGCCGCGGACGCGGCGACGCGGGCGGCCATTCGCGACGCGTACACGCTGCCTGGGCTCGAAGACGCGCCGGGTGGTCGCCTCGCGCGCTTGCGCGGCGTGTGCGACCTTGCGCCTGGCCTGCTCGCGACGCGCGCGCGCGCCGAGTCGCTCGTCGCCTCGGCGCGCTCGCGGCTCGCCGGGCTCGAGGCAGGCCCAGCGCGCGTCGCGCTCGAAGCGCTCGGTGACTACGTGCTCCAGCGCAACTGGTGAACGGTGCGCCTCCGACCATCGATCGATGCGAACACATGGCGCACCTGCAATCGCGCGCCAGCTGGCCGAAGCGTATACCGCGTCTAGGCAGGATGAAATGCGCGCCCGCTCCGGGCGCCGCGAAACCATGAGACAAACGCTGCACGTGCGACTTGCCGTCGCCCTCGGCCTCGCCGCAGGCTTCGCGGCAGGGTGTTCCGACACCGGACCGCGCGCGATCGAGAACACGCGTATCGCCGATCGCTCCGACCCGCCCGTCATCCCTGGTGTGACGCTGGCGCAACGGTACATGTGGGAGCCGAGCCAGGAAGAGGCGCGTCGAGCGCAGCTCGCGCCGCCTGGGGCCGAAGAGGCCCCGGAGTTCGTCTACGTGCTCCCGGAGACCTGGGAGGCCGTGCCTGCGACGCGCTTCCGTATGGTCAACACGCGGGTCATGGCTGCGCCGAGCGCAGAGTGTTACCTGACGTTCCTGCCCGGCGACGGCGGTGGCGACGTCCCAAACGTGAACCGCTGGCGCGGCGAGATGGGGCTTACGCCGGTCGACGCGGCGGCTGTCGCTGCATTGCCGCGCACCCGCTTGCTCGGGCAGCCGGCGCTGCTGGTCGACCTCGAGGGCAGCTTCACTGGGATGAGCGGCCAAACGATCGCTGAGGCGCGCTTGCTCGGCGTCCTGCTCACACGCCACGACATGCCCGGCGCCCTCTTCGTGAAGTTCGTCGGGCCGACCGCCGTGATCGCGGACAACGTCGCGGAGTTCGAGGCGTTTGTCGCGTCGATCGACTTCGGCGTCCCCGCCGCAGCGCAGGGCGGTGCCGGTGCCGGTGCCGGATCTGGCGCGGCCGAGGATCCGGGGACCGGCGCAAAGCTGCGCTGGCAGGTCCCAGCCACTTGGGCACAAGAGCCTGGCGCGCGGGCGATGCGCGAGGTCACGCTGACGAAGGGCGAGTGCGAGCTCTACATCTCCGTGCTCTCAGGCGGCGGCGGCGGCGTGCTCGCCAACGTCAATCGTTGGCTCGGACAGTTCGGCGCACCCAAGCTCGACGTCGCGGCGCTCGCCGGGCTCGAGCGCGCGCCTTGCCTCGGAAGCGAGGCGCTGCTCGTTACGGCGGAGGGTAGCTTCGGCGGCATGGGCGGCGGCGCGCCGAAGGCCGGCATGGGACTCCTTGGCGCGGTGCTGGAGCAACCCGCGCGACTCATCACCGTCAAGCTCGTCGGTCCGGCGAGCGAAGTGGCCGCGGAGCGGGGCGCGTTCCTCTCATTCCTCGGCTCGCTCGACGACCAGCTCTGACCCTACGATGAAGACCCTCCTCTCCGCGGTGCCGCGCTTCCTAGGGTCCTTTGGGCTCGCCGTCGCGCTGCTCCTCATCCTCTTGCTGCTCACCTGGTTCGGCACGTTGGATCAAGTCCACAACGGCTTGTACGACGTCCAGAAGCGCTACTTCGAGTCGCTCTACGTCAAGCAGCACATCGGCCCCGTGCCGATCGTTCTGCCCGGCGGCATGGTCGTGATGGGGCTCTTTGCGCTGAACCTCTTGTTCGGCGGGATGATCCGCATCCGCTGGAACAAGCGCAACGCGGGCGTCCTGATCGCGCACTTCGGGATGGCGTTCTTGATGATCGCCGGCGCGGTGAAGCAGCTCAGCTCGGAGGACGGCCTCATGAAGCTCCGCCCGAAGCAAGTGAACGGCGTCTTCGAGAGCTCGGTGCGCTATGAAGTCGTCATCTGGGACGCGACGGACGACGTGCGGATGGGCGGCAGCGTGCGCTCCCCCGTCACCGAGTACCGGATCGATCCGGACGATGTCCGGGCTGCGTCTGGCAGTCACCAGCGCAAGTTCACGAGCCAGGTGTTGCCGTTCGAGCTCGTCCTCGAGCGCTACCTCGCGAACTCGCGGGTCGTGCCCGCCGCGGGCATCGGCGTGCCGCAGAACCCGGTCATCGACGGCTGGACGGCGCAGTACGTGAAGCCGCCCAAGGTCGACTCGGTCTCGATCCCCGCGGTCTATGCCACGGTGCTGACCCCGGACGGGGGGCGCAAGCAAGGCATCCTGTGGGGCATGGAGCGCGTCCCGTGGACGTTCGAGCTCGGTGACCGTACGTGGGCCGTGACGCTCCGTCGAGAGCTCTACGACCTGCCCTTTGCGCTGCGCCTCGACGAGTTCCGCAAGGAGTTCCACCCCGGTGTCGGGATGGCGCGCGCCTTCGAGAGCGACATCACGCGGCTCAAACGCGAGGAGCCCGACCGCCAGGTCCTCGTCGAAATGAACCGTCCGCTGCGGGAGGACGGCTACGTGGTGTACCAGGCCCAGTACGGCACGGACCCGGATGGCGTGGACTACACGGTGCTTCAGATCGTGCGCAACCCGTCCGACCAATGGCCCAAGTACGCCTGTTATGTCATCGGTGTAGGGCTGCTGCTCGCCTTCGGCCAGCGCCTCTTGAACTACCTTGGACAGGAGCGGCGCCGCCGCGAACGTGAGGCAACCGCATGAGACACCACTTCAACCAACGACCGCTGCGCACCGTGCTCGCCCTGGTCGCGCTTACGCTCGCGAGCGCTTGCGCCAAGCGTCCAGAGCACAAGATCGATGTCGCTGAGCCGCGGCCGTTCACCTGGTCGAAGGAAGTGCTCGCGACGGCTGGAGAGATCCCGGTGCAGCACCTCGGGCGGGTCAAGCCGCTCTCGACTGTGGCTGCGTTCTCCCTCTTGAAGATCAACGGGAAGCGCAAGTACGAGCTGCCCGTCGAAGCCGGGGTGCCGACCGCTGGGGAGACGCTCGATCCGACGGCATGGATGTTGGACGTTCTGTTTTTCCCAGAGCAGGCCGCGCAGTACGACGTCTTCCTCGTCGAAGAGTCGGCGGTGCTCGAAGGCGTCGGCCTGCGCTTCGATGACCGCAAGCGGCGCGACCGTTACAGCTACGACCAGCTCATGCCCGCGCGCCAGAAGATCCTGGCCGCGTACCGCGCGGCGATCGCGAAGGACGAGCGGCAGCGCTCGCCGGTCGACCGGCAGAGCATCGATCTGCACATGCGCCTGACGGAGTTCGAGGCGCTGGCGGGGACGATGGACTTCGCGCGCTTGCCCGTCCCGGACGAGGTCCCCGCTGCGCTACGCGCGGCGCTGGGCGAGGGGCTGTTCACGACGGAATCGGGGGGCGCGCGGATGTCCGCGACGGCGTTCCTGACGCATCAAGAGGAGCTCTTGCCCGTCTTCGAAGCGCTGCGCCAAGGCACCCAAGCCGACGCCGAGGGTCTGCAGCAGTTCCAGACCGCGCTCACGCGCGGGCTCGACACGTTGACGCGCACGACCGAAGGCACGCTGCACTTCCTCGCGCCGGAAGTGGGGCACGACAAGCGCGAGGAGTGGGACGCTCCTGGTGACGTCTTCGCGGGGATCGCAGCAGGCACGGAGCCGCGCGACAAGCAGATCGCGGCGCTCACCGCGCTCGCGGACGGGCTGCGACAGCGCCTGGACGTCGCTGCCGTCGCAGGCAGCCTGGCTCAGGTGCGCGACGGGTCCGTGGCGCTCGCGGAAGCGCGCGGCGATTACAAGATGATCGCGCTCGAGCGGACCTATTACCGGATCGACTTCTTCTACAACGCTCTCGCGATCTTCCTGCTGGCGTTCTTGCTGGCGGCGGCGTCTTGGGCGGCCCCAGGGGTGCGTGGTCTGCGCCACGCGGTGACGTGGACCACCGCCGCGGGGGCCGCGCTCGTGATCGCTGGCGTGACGGTGCGCTGCATCCTGCGCGGGCGACCGCCCGTCGTGTCGCTGTACGACACGATCTTGTTCATCACGGGCACTGGGGTCGTCCTCTCGCTCGTCATGGGGCGGCTCATGCGCTTGCCCCTCGCCGCGACGATGGGCGCGTTCCTCGGGGCGATCGGGATGTTCATGGCCAACCGCTACGAGCTGCGCGAAGCGGCGACGAGCGGCGACACGATGGCCACCGTCCAAGCGGTGCTCGATACGAACTTCTGGCTCGCGACCCACGTGACCTCGGTGACGCTCGGCTATTCAGCGGGGCTCTTCGCGTGCCTCCTGGCCCACGTCTGGTTGGGCGCCCGGATCTTCGGCTTCCGCAAAGGCGACACGCGCTGGTTCCGCCAGCTCGGGCGCGCGGTGTACGGCATCGTCGCGTTTGGCCTCCTGTTCTCGGTCGTCGGGACGATCCTCGGGGGCATCTGGGCCAATGACTCGTGGGGCCGCTTCTGGGGCTGGGACCCCAAGGAGAACGGCGCGCTGATGATCTGCCTGTTCGAGCTCGCGCTCGTGCACGCGCGGCTCGGCGGCTATGTCAAGGACTTCGGCGTCGCGGTGGGAGCCGTGTTGCTGGGGCCGGTCGTTGCGTTCTCGTGGTGGCACGTGAACCTGCTCGGTGTCGGGCTCCACAGCTACGGCTTCACGGCGGGCATCAAGGAGTGGCTCTTCCTGTACTACAAGACCGAGCTCGCGGTCGCGACGCTGGCCTTCGTGTGGTGGCTCGTGCGCGGGCGCACGGACAGCGGCGGGCGGGGATCGATCGCCGGTCCGCCGGCAAGTGCTCAGTCCGGGGGCGCGTGAGCGCTACCATACCGGGATGACCGAGCCCCTCATCCTCGACGGCAAGGCGACGGCGAAGGCCGTGCGCGACGAAGTGGCCGCTGCGTCCGCGCGGCTGGCGAGCGCCGGGAGCCGCCCCGGCCTCGCGGTGGTGCTCGTCGGGGATGACCCCGCGAGCCATGTCTATGTGCGCAACAAGGACAAAGCGGCGCACGAGGCGGGGTTCACGGTGCGGACGGAGCGATTGCCGGCGGACACGGCGCAGGCGGACCTCGAGGCGCTCGTCGAGCGCCTGAACCGCGCCCCCGACGTGCACGGGATCCTGGTGCAACTGCCGCTGCCGAAGGGGCTGGATGCCGGGCGCGTGCTCGCGCTGCTCGATCCTGCGAAGGACGTCGATGGGCTGACGGACGCGAGCGCCGGCGCCTTGCTGACGGGCGGAGTCGGCCTCGTTCCCTGCACGCCCGCTGGGTGCATCGAGCTCATGGACCGCTACGGCTTGCCGCTCGCGGGCAAGGAGGTGGTCGTCATCGGGCGCTCTCAGCTCGTCGGGAAGCCGGTCGGGCTCCTGGCCCTCGCGCGCAACGCGACTGTCACGCTGTGCCACAGTCGCACCGTCGACCTCGCGGGTCACTGCCTCCGCGCGGACGTGGTCGTCGCCGCGGTGGGGGTGCCGAACCTCGTGCAGGGGGCCTGGATCAAGCCGGGGGCCACGGTCCTCGACGTCGGCATCAACCGCCAAGCCGACGGCAAGCTCGTCGGTGACGTGGATTTTGCGTCCGCGAGCGCCCGCGCCGGCGCGATCACTCCGGTTCCTGGTGGAGTTGGGCCGATGACCATTGCGCTGCTGATGAAGAACACGCTCATCGCTGCGGCCCGGGCCGCGGGTGTGGACGAGCGCGGCCTCTTCGGCTGAGCTGAGGCAACCGGCATGAATCCCTGGAACGAGGAACCCGAGGGCCGCCCCCAGGTCCAGTTCGCCTACCCGCCGCTCACCCCGGTGGTGAAGCGGATCATCGTCGCGACCGTCGTCGCCTTCTTTGGACTGTTCCTGATGGGGTTCGGCGGGGGGGTCATCCGCGAGCACGTGGTCGACTGGCTCGCCGTCGACCCAAAGGTCTGGAGGTCGTGGTTCCCGCTGGTCCCCGTCTGGCAGCTCGTCACGTACGGTTTTGTGCATGACATGTCGGGGCTCGGGCACCTCTTCTTCAACATGCTGACGCTGTATTTCTTCGGCGGCATGTTGGAGTCCTCCTTGGGCGGGCGACGGTTCGGGCTCTTCTATTTCTCCGCGCTCGCGGTCGCGGCGCTCACACACGTCATGGTGACCCCGCTGCTCGGCTGGGGCCTGCCTGCGATCGGCGCGTCGGGTGCCTGCCTGGCAGTGCTGATCGCCAGCGCCGCGATGCGGCCGAACGCCGTCGTGTACCTGCTCGTCTTTCCCGTCAAGCTGAAGTACGTGGCGGGCGCCCTCGTGGTCGTGGATGTCTTTCAGGTTTTGGTCCAGCTCCAGGGGGGGCCATCCGATGGGACCGCGATCTACGTCCACCTCGGTGGCGCGCTCTACGGGTTCCTCGCGGTCCGCTTGCGCTGGATCTACAGCGATCCGGTGGCGACGTTCGAGCGCAAACGCGCCGTCGCTAGCGCCGAGCGACTGGTCTCCGACGAGGCGCGCATGGACCAACTCCTGGCGCGCATCAAGCGGGACGGCCTCGGCGCCCTCTCCAGCGCCGAGCGCGAGTTCCTGAAGCGTCAGTCCGAGCGCGGCCGCTGAGCGCGGCGGGGCGCGCCTCGCCCTGCCTGGGCGGCCCATGGGGCCGAACTCGGGAACTCCAAGGCCCGGGGCTATAGACTGTGCGTCCCGCGGCGCCCGGTCGGCGCCGTCCCGCCTCTCAGGGAATCGCCATGGCACGCCTCATTACCCTTATTGCCCTTGTCGTCTTCGCTGGCGTCGCGCGCGCCCAGGCGACGTACGTCGAGTTCAAGGACCGCTTCGAGAAGGCGCAGGTGATCGGCGCCAAGGACGAGCTGAAGCGGCTGTTCCAGAGCCATGAGCCCTGGGCGATCCAGTTCGTGGCGGAGACCGCGGAGGCGATCGCGAACAGCCCGAACGAGCGGATTCAGACGCGCTTTGCGACGATCGCCGAGACGTGGGCGGCCACGAAGTCGGGCGACTTCGTCAAGAACATGGAGCGGTACTTCTCGTACCTCGACCCGCCGTCTGTGCGCGAGCGCTTCAGGATCAAGAGCCAGTACGACAAGGCCACGAATTACTTCGTCGAGGCCGAGGCCGCGAAGGAGCGGGGCAAGCTCAACGCGCTCGCAGAGCAGTTCAAGGGCTACGCGGAGGGGCTCGAGGCGCTCGGCGACAAGTACCTGGCCGGCAACGCGTGGCTCTTCCGCGCGCTCTGCCTCGACGAGGCGCACCAAGGGCCGAGCGCAGACCTGCGCGAGGTCGCGGCGGCGTATCGGAAGCTCGTCGACCTGCGCATCGAGATCGACCTGAAAGATCGCTTCTACCGCGAGACGGAGCCTGCGCTGAAGCGCCTTGAGGGGCTCGGCTTCGGCGGGGGCAGCAAGGGCGGTGGTGAGGAGGGCGGCGCCGGGCCGGTGGCGGCGACCGCTGGCAAGAGCATCTCTGCGGTCCCTGCGTTCGAGGTCGTGTCGACCCTCGATACATTCTCGCGGCCGAACTACTTCCTCGATGATCACTATCCGATCTGGGATTCGATCCGGTTCGGAAAGGTGGGCTCCGTGGCGTCCTTGCCGCGCGTGCCGGACTCCCCCAAGTTCATTCGCACGGGCTCGACGAAGGTCGAGATCGACACGGACGGGGATGGCGTCGGGGACCTCGAAGTCCCGGCGCGAGGCAAGCTCGAGCCGTTCGAGTTCGAGATCGGCAAGGGCAGCTCCAAGCGCAAGTGGGCGCTCCTCTTTCAAGCCGGGAACCAGTCCGACCAGTATCAAGGCATCGAGCTCTCGAACGCTGCCAGTGACGAGAACTGGAGCCTCTTCCTCTCGCCGGGCGCGAGCGTCGTCGCCGACATAGAGGGCGTGCGACTGCAGGTGTTCGACGACAACATGGACGGCGCCTTTGGCTCCGCGCCGACCGGCTACGGACACCTAGGCATCACGCCAGGCCTGTTCCAGCCCGAGTTCGACACGATGCTCATCGGCGAGGCCAAGCGCGCGATGCCGTGGAGCCAGTTCGCAAAGTTCCCGTCCGGCTGGATGAAGCTCGAGAGCCAGGACGGCGGCGCGCGCTTCCTCGCGACACCGACGGAGATGCGGACCGGCAAGCTGAAGCTCGAGTCCAAGGGCGTCGCTCCGGAGTATCTGATCATGCAGGGCGCGAACGACTTCGAGCAGCTCTACATCGACATCGCGGGCGCCAAGGAGGTCGAGGTGCCTGTGGGGCGCTACCGCGTCTATTGGGGCCTCGTCGCGAAGGGCTCGAAGAAGCAGCTCGTGAAGGCGCTCGTGCTCCCGGGCGACAACGCGCCGACCTATGAGGTCATGGAAGGGCAGACCGTCTCCGTGAAGTTCGGCGCGCCCTACGACTTCGTCTTCCAGTCCGACGTCGCGGACGAGACGATCACGATCTCCGGCAAGTCGATCGCGCTCGTCGGGGCGGGCGGCGAGCGCTACGAGCGCATCTACGGCGCGGTCCTGAGGCCCGAGGCCTCGTACCGCAAGGCGGGCACGAAGCGTGGCAGCAAGCCCGCCTCGTTCGACATCATCCAAGACCGCGACGGCTTCGACCGCAAGGGCGGTTACGAGGCCATGTGGAAGCCGCTCGACCTCGTGCTGCCGAAGAAGGCGAACGAGGCCGACGTCGAAGTGCAGCTCACCGAGAAGAAGAACAAGCTGTTCGGCAAGATCGACGGCACCTGGCAGTAAACCGGAACCTATCCGTGCTCGACCTGAAGTTCATCCGTGACAACCCCGAGCTCGTGCGAGCCGGGGCCGTGAAGAAGCGCATCTCTTGTGACGTCGATCGCATCCTCGCGCTCGACGAGCGGCGGCGTGCATTGATCCTCGAGATCGACGCGCTCCGCAACGAGCAGAAGGGGGTCGGCAAGCTGATCCCCAAGGCCACACCCGACGAGCGCGTCAAGCTGCTGGCGGGCCAGTCGGCCTTGAAGCAGCGCCTCGAAGGGTTCGAGGCCGAGCAGAAGGGGGTGACGACCGAGCTCGATGCGCTGATGTTGCTCGTGCCGACGCCGCCCGCGGCCGAGGTGCCTGACGGCCTCAGCGACGCGGACAACGTGGAGCTGCGCAAGGTCGGGACGCCGCGGACGTTCGACTTCCCGTTCCGCTCGCACATCGAGCTCGGCGAGGCCCACAACTGGCTCGACGTGTTCCGCGGCGCGCGCCTCGCGGGCAGCCGCAACTACGTGCTGCGCGGCGACCTCTCGCTGCTCGAGCACGCTGTGATGCGCTACGCGTTCGACTCGATGGTCGCCAAGGGTTTTGTGCCCCTGTCGGTGCCGACGCTCGTGCGCCGCGAGACGATGGTGGGGACGGGCTACTTCCCCGGCGGTGAAGAGCAGGCCTACAAGACCGACGACCGCGACGACCTGTGCCTCGTCGGGACGGCCGAAGTGCCGGTGACGGCGCTCCACCAGGACGAGATCCTCGAGGGCGCTGAGTTGCCGCTCAAGTTCGTCGCGCTGTCGACCTGCTATCGCCGCGAGGCGGGCACCTACGGCAAGGACACGAAGGGCCTCTATCGTGTGCACCAGTTCCAGAAGGTCGAGCAGGTGATCCTGGACATCGCGGACGAGGAGCGCAGCAAGGAGCACCACCTCGCGATCCTCAAGAACGCCGAGGAGCTCTTGCAGTCGCTGGACTTGCCCTATCGGGTCGTCAACGTCTGCGGCGGTGACCTGGGGCAAGGTCAGGTTCAGAAGTACGACATCGAGACGTGGATGCCCTCCCGCGAGGGCTACGGCGAGACGCACAGCGCGTCACGCTTCCACGACTTCCAGGCGCGCCGCCTCTCGCTCCGCTATCGCGGCGAGGACGGCAAGGTCCGCTACTGCCACACCTTGAACAACACGGTGGCTGCTTCGACGCGGATGCTGATCGCGATCCTCGAGAACCACCAGAACGCCGACGGGACGGTGAACGTCCCTGCCCCGCTCGTGCCCTACATTGGCGGCCGGACGGTCCTCGGCAAGCCGCTGTAGGCGCGCGCGGCGCTCATTGGTCCTGCTTGGTGTCGGCGTTGCCGGAGCTGCCACCGCCGCCGCCGCCACCCCCGCGGCCGCCACCGCCAGTGCCGCCACCACCAGCGCCGCCTCCTCCAGCCCCACCAGCGCCACCAGCCCCACCAGCGCCACCAGCGCCCGCGGCGGCTGGGTCGGTGGGCGTTTCGCCCGCGGCGCTGGGGGCCGGTGGGATGGCCAGGCGGGGGAACTGTCCTGCAGCGAAGCGCAGGTCCTCTGGCAAGCGCACCCAGCGCGTGTAGGTCACCGTTCGCTTGCGTAGGTTCGCGAGGTCGAGGGACTCGCGATCGATGCGCGGCTTGAGCTCGATCGTGATCGAGATCTTGAGCGACGCGGGCAGACCGGACCGCTCTTCGTCATCGCTCCCAGAGTCCCATTCGTCGACTGGGTCGACGTCGGCGCCGTCCTCGAAGTAGGCCTCGATATCGAAGCCCTTCACCTGGTCGGTGACGAAGGTGTACTCACCGCCCTCCTGCGGCGCGTCGTCGACGCCGAAGTCCTCGCGGCGGTACATCTCGAGGAACTCGTCGTTGCGAGGGTTCGGGCGCAGCATGTACCCGACCTCGTTGATGTCCGAGCGCTTCGGCTTGCGATCGTCCTCGACGCGAGCGATCAGCGAGTCCGTCGTGCAGATGAAGTCGATGCGGTCTGCATCGAGGCCGCCGACGACGCGGTCCTGCACCTTGAGCCACATGGGGCGGGGGATGCCCGTCGTGAAGATCGCGCGCAGGTCGCGCTCGATCATGTCCAGGACCGCAGGCCCCGCCAGGTGGGCCTCCTCCATGTTGTGCACGGAGTCGCGCGTGTTGCGCGCGGCCGACATGAGCTGCGTGATGCTGGTCAGCATCATGCCCATGATCAGCACGGCGAGCAGCACCTCGACGACGGTGAAGCCCTCCCGAGCCTGGTTGGTCCTTTGCATCGCGCGCATCATCCGCCTGGGGTCTCCGCCGGCGCGCCGCCGCCGGCGGCGTTCGGATCCGCGGCACCCGCCGCAGCCTCTTCTTCTTCGTCCTTGCCGTAGATCTGGGCCCAGCGGACCCAGCGCTCGAGGACGATCTCGTCGCTCAACTGACGGATCTTGGGGAAGCGGACGCGCAGCTTGATCTTCTCGAACGGCTGCTCTTCTTCGTCCTCGTCGGGGTCGGAATTGTCCGCCCGCCACTCGTCGCGCGCGCGATAGTTGTCGAACGGCTTGTAGCGGTCGTCCTGGTCCTCGTTCACCCGATCGGGGAACGACTCGTCGCCGAGCGCGAGGTCCCAGTAGTAGTCCGGCTGGTCCTTATCGGCGAAGGAGCCGCTCATCCCGGAGTCCAGCTCGTCCTGCCAGCGGCCGGCCTCGATCTCGCCCAGCATCGTCGAGCCGAGCTCGCGCGCCGCCTTCATGTACATGGTGTGGGCTGCGGTGATCTTGGCGACCTCGAGCGCCTGTAGGATCATCGTCAGGACGATCGCGACGATCGCGATCGTGACCGCGGCCTCCGCGAGGGTGAAGCCCTCGCGCCCGAGGCCACGACGCGTTCGGCTGGCTCCATGGGGGCGCTTCATTTGAAGTCCTGGTCGGAGACGACGTCGCGCTGCCAAACCCCGTCGTGCATGCGGAAGTGCCCCGAGAGCGCGAGGACTTCGATGGTGTAGAACGCCTCGTAGCGCGGCTGGGACAGCACCACGAGGTGCTCGGTCGCCGACCCACGTGGATCGAAGATGACCCTGTAGGGGACATCCCCGCGATAGGGTTCGCCGGCGACGCTCAGCTCCTGGAAGTCGATCCCGTCGGGGAGCAGGTTCCATTGCCCGGCGAGGCGTCGCTCCTCGCTGTCGTAGCCCTCGCGGAGGATCCCGCCGTCGAGGCTGTTCGGATAGAGGAGGCGATCGCGGCGGTTCGGCAGGTCGTATTCGACCTGGTGGGGGAGGTTCTTCGCGATCGCCGCCGAGCGCGCGTCCCGCAGCACAGCGGTCAGGTTCCTGACCGCCGTGTTGAGCCGCTCCTGAGGCACGATGGCATCGAAGCTCTGCGCGACGACGTAGGTCATCAGGCCGATGATCGCGGTCACGACCATCAGCTCGGCGAGGGAGAACCCCGCCCGACCCCGTCCTGCGCGCGGCTTCGATCGCATCGTCAGATCTCTTGGTTCTTGATGTCCTTGAGGGTGATGTCGCGGTCTTTGGCCTCGCCGCCCTGGGCGCCGTCGGCGCCCAAGGACATCACCGTCGGGTCGCTCTCACCGCCGCGCGGCGGGTAGTACACGTACTCGTTGCCCCACGGGTCCTTCGGCACGGTCTCGCGCTGGAGGAACGTGCGCCCGTTCTGGTCGGGGGTGACGAGCGCGTCGAGTGAGTCCGGGAACCGACCGGAGTTCATCGTCGCGTAGTTGATGATGGCGTCGCCGATGATCGTGATGTCGGCCTTCGCCTTCGACAGCTGCGCGTCGCTGAACCGATCGAACAGCTTCGGCACGACCGCGGTCGCGAGGAGGCCGATGATCACGATCACGACCATGAGCTCGGCGAGGGAGAAGCCGGCGCGGCGTCCGCGGCGGCGCAAGAGTCTGGTTTGCATGGGAATGGCGCCTCGAATGGCGGGCTGTCGGTCAGTGGTAGCGGCTGCGCCGCGGATCAGATCTTCCCGATCTCGAGGATCGGCTGGACGATGGCGAACACGATGTACCCGACGATGACCGCCAAGAAGATGATCATCAGGGGCTCGAGCAGCGACGTGAAGCGGTCGGCTGCGACCTCGATCTCCTCGTCGTAGGCGATGGCGATGCGGTCGAGCATCTGTTCGAGCTCGCCCGACTGTTCTCCGACCGCCACCATGTAGCCCACGGTGGGCGGGAACGCGCCGCTCTTCTTCAGGGGTGTCGCGAGGTCGGTGCCCTCGATGACACGCTCCTTGATGAACCCGGTCGCGTCCGCGATGACCCGGTTGCCGACGATCGCGCGTGTGATGTCCAAAGCTTGGATGACCGCGACGCCGCTCTGCAGGAGGGTCGCCAGGGTGCGCGTGAAGCGCGCGACCGAGGCGCGGCGGAGCAGGTCGCCCAGGACCGGCGTCGCGAGCATCGTCCGGTCCATGAAGAGCCGGCCCTTGTCGCTGTTCTTGTAGATGCGCTCGACGGTGAAGGACACCGCCGCCATCGCGAGGAAGATCAGGACCCAGTACTGCTTCACGAAGTCGCTGACGGTGACGAGCACTTGCGTGGTCGGCGGGAGGGCCTTGTTCTGCTCCGTCAGCATCCGCGTGATCTCGGGCACGACCTTGGCCAGCAGGATCGTCACGACGACGAAGCCGATCAAGATCATCATCAGGGGATACGTCAGAGCGCCGACGATCTTCCGGCGCAGGGCGCGCTGGTTCTGCAAGTAGTCGGCGAGGCGCGTCAGGACGGTGTCCAAGTTGCCCGCCGCTTGGCCCGCGCGGACCATGTTCACGTAGAGCTCGCTGAACCAGCCTGGGTGCTTCTCGAGGGCGTCCGCCAGGTTGAAGCCGCGCTGGATGTCTTCGCGCACTTCGCGCAGCATCGTCTCGACGTTGCGCTTCTCGGCTTGGTCGACGAGGGCCGAGAGCGACTCGGTCAAGGCGATGCCGGAGCCGAGCAAGGTCGCGAGCTGGCGCGTCATGCCTGCGACGATGTCGATCTCGCGCGGCCCCGGGCCTTGGCTCCGCGCGCGATTCGCCCGCATGCGCGCGATGGCGCTCTGCTTGCTGCTCTTCTCCGAGGCCTTGGTGGACCCGCCGGCGCGCTTCTGCGTCAGCTTCGAGACCATCAAGTTCTCGCGGCGGAGCTTGCTGCGCGCGTCGCGCTCCGTGTCGGCGTTGATGATGCCGCTCTTCAGGGCGCCGCCAGCGGCGAAGGCTTTGTACTCGTAGACGGGCATGGGGCGCTTGGAGAGGGCTCCGGATCAATCCATGTCGAGCTGCGTGACGCGCAGGACTTCGTCCGGCGTCGTCTCGCGGGCGCGAATCTTGTCCTGGCCGTCGAGGCGCAGCGTGATCAAGCCACGCTGAACCGCGGCGCGCTTCATGTCGGTGCCGCTCGCGCCCTCCATGATCTGCGTGCGGAGCACCTCGTCGACGGGCAGGAACTCGTAGATGGCGGTCCGGCCCGAGTAGCCCGATTGGAAGCACTCGTCGCAGCCCGTGCCGTACGCGATCTTGTTGTCGAGTTCTTCGGGCGTCATGCCGACCTTCTTGATCTTCGCGCGCCACTCGTCGTTGACGGGGACCAGCACCTTGCAGTGCGGGCAGACCGTCCGGATGAGGCGCTGCGCGATGATCAACACGATCGAACTCGACACGAGGTACGGCTCGACGCCTTGGTCCACCATACGCGTGACCGTGCTGGCCGCGTCGTTCGTGTGCACTGTCGAGAACACGAGGTGACCCGTGAGCGCGGCGCGGATGGCGACCTCGGCCGTCTCGAGGTCGCGGATCTCGCCGACCATCATCACGTCCGGGTCTTGACGCAGGAACGAGCGCAGGCCCGACGCGAACGTGAGGCCCTTCTTGGTGTTCACCTGCACCTGGCTGATCCCGCCCAGCGCGTACTCGACCGGGTCCTCGATCGTCAGCACGTTCTTCTGCGTGGTGTCGATCTCCGCCATCCCGGCGTACAGCGTCGTCGTCTTGCCGGAGCCCGTCGGGCCCGTGACGAGGATGATGCCGTGGTTGTAGTTCAGGTAATCCCGGATCATGTCCAGGTTCTTCTGCGACAGCCCGATCTCGTGCAGGCGATAGAGCTTCGCCGTCTTGTCGAGCAAGCGCATGACGATGCGCTCGCCCTGCGAGGTCGGCACCGAGCTGATGCGGACGTCGACCTCGCCGTCACCCAGGCGGATCGTCGCGCGACCGTCCTGGGGGAGGCGCCGCTCAGCGATGTCCATCTTGCCCATGACCTTCACGCGGCTGACGATGGCCTCTTGCACCCGCTTCGGGATCGAGTCCATGTCGTACAGGATGCCGTCGATGCGGAAGCGCACCTGCATCCTGTCCGCGTAAGGCTGGAAGTGCACGTCCGATGCGCGCAGCTTCAACGCCTGGAACAAGATCGTATTGACGAGCTTGATGATCGGCGCTTTGTTCGAGACGTCGAGCACGTCCTCGGCGTCGTCGAGCTCGGCCGCCATCTGCCCGATGTCGCCGTCCTCGGAGACGGCGTCGAGGGCCTCGTCGACGCCGTCCGCCTTGTGGCGGTACGCGCGCGCGATGAGCGTGTTGATCTCGCCCTTCGGCGCGAGCACCGCGTCGATCTCGGCGCCGATGAGCGCCGAGAGGTCATCCATCGGGTGCGGATCGAGCGGCGTGCACGTCGCCACCCGCAGGACCCCGTCGCGCTCCTCGAGCGCGACCAGGCTGTAGTTGCGGGCGAACTGAACGGGCACGTTCTCAACGAACGAGGTCGGTACCCGCGTGCCGTCGAGGCTCTTGCGGAACTCGTAGCCGAGCGCTTTCGCGTAGACCTGCAGCAGCGTCACCTCGTCGAGGTACTTGCGCTGCAGGACGACGCGGTCGAGCGACTCGCCGCTGGTCGCGGCGATGCCGCGGCACTCTTCGAGCTGGTCGCGGGAGATTCCCGCGTCGACGAGCATGTCACCGATACTGACCATAGATGGGGGAGATCTTTACGAGAGGTCTTGGGGCGTGTGTGGCCGCGCGTGCGCAGCGTCAGTTCCCACGCTCGGAGCCGAGCTTCTCCGCGGCTTCCTTCGCGCCGATGCCGACCTCGGGTCCATTGACCTCACCGCGCTCCGGCGGCGCATAGAGCGGCAGGTCGAAGCCTGAAAGGTCGACGCCGGAGCGCTCCTTGCCGAACGACGGGTCGATGATCTTGATGCGATCGTGGCCGATGTCCTGGGCCGCCTCGAGCTTCTTGCGGTAGCTGATCTCCGCGAGGTCCGCGAAGTCCGACTCCTTCAAGATGTGCGGCGTGACAAAGAAGTACAGCGCCGTCTTGTTGGAGGTGTCCGAGTCGCGCGAGAAGAGGTGCCGGATGATCGGCAGGTCGCCGAGGAACGGCACCTGGGTGCGCGTCGACGAGCGGTTGTCGATCACGATCCCGCCGATGACCATCGTGTCGCCGTCGGGGACGTTGATCTGCGTGTCGATCGTGCGCGTCGTCCGCGGCGGCGGGATCGCTCCCTGCACCGCGCCGATGAACGTCGAGACCTGCAGCGAGATCGAGAGGCGCAGGTAGCGCGACGCGCTGATCGACGGCGAGATCGTCATCGTGATGCCCGCCTCCTGGTACCCGGCGAAGTTCTCTTGGGTCTGGCCGCTGACGCCGCCGGTCGCGGTGATCGTCGTCGTCGGCTGCTCGTCGAGGGTCGTGACCGTCGCCGAGCTGTTGTTGTTGACCAGCACCGAGGGCACGTTCAGCACGTTCGAGTTGTTCCGGCGCTCGAGGAGGGCCAGCAGGAACGGGAGGCTGAAGTTGTCGCCGTCGATGATGCCAGCCGTGACGCCTTGCGCCGTGTTCGGGACGCGCAGGTCGGGCGTGCCGTCGCCGTCCGAATCGGACAGGGTGGACAGGCCGAAGCTCGTCACGCCGAAGCCGCCGGTCTCCGACGCGCCGGGCACGTCCGCGAAGCCGAGCTCCACCCCGATATCGAGGAAGTTGCTGCCCGTCAGCTCGACGAGCGCGGTCTCGATCAAGACCTGGTCCTGGCGCTTGTCGAGGCGCTGGATGAGGCCCAGCAGCTCCTCGTACCGCGTGCGGCTCGCGGCGATCAGGAGGGAGTTGGTCTCGACGTCCGCGACGACCACGAACTCCTGGCTGTTCGACGTCGTGTTGCGCGCTTGCGCTTGCCCCTGCCCGCCCGCGCGCTGCTGCTCGAGGCGCGCTGCGTCCTGGAGGAAGTCGTTGAGCGTCTCGGCGAGCGTCTCCGCGGCGACGTTCTCGAGGCTGTAGATGTGGTACGTGCGCTCACGCAGGGGGACGTCGACGTCGAGCTCTGCGACGAGCTCGCGGATGCGCGGCATGTCCGTCGGCATCGCCATGACGAGCAGCGCGTTGGCGCGCGTGTCGACCATGATCTTGGCTTCGCCTTGGCCCTGTTGCAGCGGGGCGCTGACCCCTTGCGCTGGGTTGCCGCCGGAGTTGCGGGCCACGCGCGAGGCCGCGTTGAGCAGCTCCTCGACGATCGAGGCCACATCATCGGCGACGGCGAACTCGAGCGGGATGCGCTCGAACACCGGCACGATCGGCGTGACCTTGGAGGCCTCGTCGATGATCTTCAGCATGCGCGCCAGCGCGACCGTCGTGCTGCCGAAGCCGGTGAGCACCATCGTCGTCGAGTTGCCCGCGGGCAGCATCTGCTGCGTGTTCGCGTCCGTGATCATCGTCCGCATCGAGTTCGAGACCTGACGGACGTCGGTGTTCGGCAGGTCGATGACGGTCGTGATCAGCGTCGCCGGTTGGTCGGCGTACTTCTCGAGGTCTTCGGGGGCGACGTACAGCGACTGCGAGCGGATCGTGTTGCGCCGCGACGTTTGCAGCGAATCGATCTGGATGATCGAGATGTCCTTGTCACCGATCTCCGTGCACACGAAGTCGTTGATGATCATCATCACCTGGAAGAACGAGTAGAAGCGGTCCTTCGGGACCTCCTTCGGCCCGAGGAGCCGCAGCTTGGCGTTGCTCAGGAACTGCTCGGTCTCCGTGTTCCAAGTGAAGTTGAGCTGGGTGACCTGCTCGCACGCGTCGACGAACTGCAGGAGCGTCATCGAGTCGCTCGCGTTGCCCTGCGCAAAGTTCAGGACATAGGTCTCGCCGACGACCTGGATCGGCGGCGGCGTGTCCTCGTCCTGGTTCGCGCCGGAGGGGGCCCCTTGGGGCGCCGTCCCGGCCGGCCTGGCCGAGCCCTGGGGGGCGCTGGCCGCGGCCGCGGTGGAGGACCCGAGCAGGCTCGCGGCGACAAAAGCGGCGGCGAGCGCGTGGGACACGGCGTTGAAGGCGGGCGCCAGGGCGCCGACGGTGCGGGTGCTTCGGGGCATCGGGAGGGTCCGACCCGTCGGGGCCGGCGCGCTGTAACTCATTGTCGGCAGCGGGTTTGGGGCACCCGCTCCGGTTCAGGTGGCAGCCTAGGGACCGCCCTACGGGCGAGTCAATCGCCGCGGGCGGTCCTCTGGACATGGCTAGGACGCCAGTGTCACGTTCATCTTCCCGCGAGCAAGGGGCTGGATCCGAGTCTCGGCCGCGGCGTGTTGTCGCGGGGGGCGCGCTCTTGCGGCTGGGGAGCCCGTGGTGAAGCAGCGCTGCCTCGCCCGGGGCCCGAGCGCAGCGGACCTGCTGGGCCGCGTCCGCTGCCCAGCGGATTGCCGAGGGCATTACCCGGTGAATTGGCGGATGTGGCGCAGGTCTCGAGGCCAGCGCGTGGTTATGCTCGGCCCCGGATGAAGCCCAGCGAGCTGCTCGAAGAGGCCGACCTAGTCCTCGACTTTCAACCGGCCGACAAGTGGCACGCGATCCGTGCGCTGGTCGACCACCTCGTGGCCCGCGGGCGGCTGCCTGCCGCGCGCGCTGCAGAGGTGCTGGAGGCCATCCTCTCGCGGGAGCGGAGCATGTCGACCGGCATCGAGCACGGCATCGCGATCCCGCATGCTGCGGTCGACGAGGTCGAGACCGTGGTCGCCGCGATGGGGGTCATCCGCGCCGAGGGCGGCGTGGACTTCGAGGGCATCGACGGGCAAAGGACACGCCTGGTCGTGTTGCTCGTGATCCCCCGCAACCAGAAGCTGCTGCACATCCGCACGCTCGCGGACATCGCGCGGGTCTTGCAGAAGTCCCGCGTCCGCGAGCAATTGCTCGCGGCGCCCAATGCGGCCACAGCCCGGGCGGTCCTCGTCGCGGGCGAGCAGGCTGCCTGAGCCGTGTCGGGCCAAGTGTCTGGCGGCCCCCAGGCTTCGGGGGCGGTTCGTGTGTCCCCGCCGAGCGCGAGAGGACGGCAGCGGCTCTGGGGGCTCGTCGCAGCCGGCTTGCTCGGCGCGGCGGGGTTGGCGCTCGAGGTGCTCTGGCTCGCCGCGCTCGGGCCAGCGCTCGGCCACGGCCGGGCCGCGCCGTTCGGCCTGGGCGCGTGGATCGCAGGCTGGGCTTGCGGCGCCGCCGCTGGGGGCGCCGGGCCGCGGCGCGGCGTGTCCCCTGCGCGCATCGCGCTCCTGGGCGGCGCCTTGACGGCGGCAGGCGCCGCCATCCTGCTGGTCGGGGTCGTGCGATCTCCGGCGGGCTGGTCCCCTTGGGTGGCGCCGCTCGGGGTCGTCGCGACGGCCTTTGGGCAGGGGCTCGCGCTCCCGCTCCTCGCAGCGCGCGTTGGCCTGCGGACCGTCTGGGCCGTCAACCTCGTCGGCGCCGTCGGGGGCGCGCGGCTGGCAGCATGGGACCTGCCGCTGCGCTTCGGCAACGATGGCGCCGCATTCATCGCGGCCGGTTGCGCCCTAGTCGCAGCGGCCCTCGCTGCCCTCGCGCTGCGCGAAGAGGGCCCGCCGCCCATGGCCTCCCACCTGCCCGCCGTGCGCCGCCGCGGCCGGCTCCTCCACCCGCACGCGCTCTGGATGGGGCTCGGGACCGCGTGGCTCGTGATCGTTCAAGGCGTCGGCCTGCGTGTCGCGGCGCTCTGGTTCGGCGGCCACCAGGACGCGACCGCCCTGATGCTCGTCGCATCGCTGGTGGCCCTCGCGCTCGGCGCGGCCTGCCTCGCGCCGCTCCTGCCCAGGGCCGACCGGGGCGGCCGCGCGGGTCGATCAGGCCGCGGGGAGCAAGCCATCGCGGTCGTCTTCGTGCTCGGCGCGCTGGGCTCGGTGCTGGTCGCCCTCGGGCCCGGTGTCTGGCTCGCGGGCTGGCTCGGATGGGGGGAACCCCACGGGCTCGCCAGCCTCGCTCGGAGCTCGCGCCCGCTCTTTGCGTTCCTCCTCGTCGCGCCGGCGCTCATCCCGCTCGGCGCGCTGGTGCCCGCCCTCGCGCACGCGCTCCGCGAGGTCGGCGCCGACAGCGGACCGGACGCGCGGGCCGAGGCCTTTGGCGCCCTCTTGTTGCACGAGGCCTGGGGCGGGCTCCTAGGGGCCGTCCTCTTCCCTTGGGTCTTGGTGCCGCGGCTCGGGCTTTCAGGCGCGCTCGCCGCAGTGTTGCTCGCGGTCGCCGCAGGGGTCGCCGCGAGCGCTGCGGTTCGCTGGCGCCTGCGGCCCCGCCCGGAGGTCGGCGCTGGCGTCGAGGCCGGTCGCGGCGCGTCGCTCGCCGTTGCAGTCGGCGCCCTGTGTGCCGCGTCTTGGGTCCTGTTCCGCGCCCCGTCGCCCGTGCTCGCGACACCCGCGCTCAGCAACCCTGCGTTTGAGCGCCTGTCCTTTGCAGAGGACTCCGACTACGCCGTGACGGTCGTTCAGGACGGGATCCGCGGCGAGCGGACCCTCTTGACCGACGGCTTCCGCGCGACGGCGACCGGCGACGATTACCTCTACATGCGAGCGCTGGGGCACCTGCCCGTGCTGCTGCACCCGGCGCCGCGCCGCGTCGGAGTGCTCGCGCTCGGGACGGGCACGACGGTCGGCGCGGTGGCGCTGCACCCTGAGGTCGAGCGCATCGACGTCTTCGAGCTCTCGCGCGCGGTCGTCGCCGCCGCGCCCTTCTTCGAAGACGTGAATCACGGCGCGCTGAGAGAGGGCCTCCCTGGCTTGCTCGATCCACACGACGGCGTCGCGCGGGTCGTCGTGCACCTCGGCGACGGCCGTCGCCTGTTGCGGGCGCTGGCGTCGGAGTCCGGCGGCGTGCTCGACGTCCTCACGATGGAGCCGCTCCTGCCCGACGCCCCGTTCGCGGTGCACCTCTACACCGAGGGCTTCTATCGTGAAGCGCGGCGCGCCCTCGCGCCTGGCGGCATCTTGTGCCAGTGGGTGCCCCCGCACGCGCTCGCGCCGGAGGTCTTCGACGCGGTCGTTGGCGCGTTCCGCCGGGCGCATCCTTGGAGCGCCGGCTTCCTGTCCGGCACGCAGCTCTTGCTCGTCGGCGCGGAGGCCGAGCCAGCGCTGCTCGCTGAGCGCTTCCCCGGCGCAGAGCTTGTCGCCTCGAACCGCGGCGCCGACGGCGCGCAGGATGCAGCGGGCGGCGGCCCGGCCGGATCATCTGGATCGTTGGTACAGGCGCTCGCGGCGCTTGGCCTCGAGTCCCCCAGCGGCCTCGCGGCGCGCCTGGTCCTCGCGCCCGACTCCGACTGGGAGAGCACGGGCCGGGAGCGCACGGCGGCCGCGCCGCGAGCGCTGACCGACGCCGATCCATGGATCCTCTATCGCGAGCGGCCGCGTGGCGTCGAGGCGCTGTCCTTCTTGCCCGCGAACCTGCGGCATCTCGCTGTCGTGGGCGGCGGCCTGCCCGAGCGTTGGAGCGCGGCGATCGGGGCTGCGGGGCGCGCGCGCTACGCGGCGCTCGTCCAGGCGCGGGCCTGCCGGTTGGCGTGGGTGAGCTACCGCGCCGCGCTCGCCGGAGCGCGGCTGCCCCAGGCGGCGGACCTCGGCGAGGTGGACCGCCTGCGGCGCCAGCTCAACGGGGACCCGTTCGCGGGGGAGGTCGAGGTCCAGCAGCTCGATCGCGAGGTGCGTTACGAGCACTCGACGAGCCGCGGCCTCGGGGCGCTCGCGGGCGGCGACGCGCGCGGCGCGCTCGAGGCGTTGACCCTAGCCGCGACCGCCCGGCCCGGCCGCGCTGACGCGCACCTCTACGTCGCTGCCGCTGCGGCTCGGGTCGGCGAGGAGGCGCTTGCCGCGCGCGCGCTCGCCCGTGCCCTCGAGCTGTGCCCGCGCGCGCTCGAGACTCGCGAAGGCGAGCGTGCGCTGCAGCTCGGCCTCCCAAGGGCTCCGCTCACGCCAAGCTCACATTGAGCGCCCTCGGGCGCGCGGAAATGCCAATTGGCCTGCTCCGTACTCTACAAGTCCGGCCCCGATGACCCAGCGCTGGTGGCGATCGGCGCTCCGCCTGAACTCACGACCCTGCTCCACCATGATGTCGCCTTGCACCTACGCCCCGAGTTGGGTGCCGCGCGCTGCGCTCTTGTCGCTCTTGTCGCTCTCGTTCGGGGCGGTCGCGTGTGACGTCGGCGCTCAGGTCGTCCGGGGCGTCGGGCCGGTCGTGCGTGAAGCGCGAGCGGTGGGTGGGATCGCGGGCACATCGACGGCGGCGCCCGACGGGATCCAACTGTCGGGTGAGGTCGACCTGAATGTGCGCGTTGGGCGGACCTTCGCCGTCTGGATCGAGGGGCACGACGACCTCATCGGCTTCGTCGAGACGCGTATGGACGATGCGGGGCTGCGCGTGTCCGTCCCTTCTGCGGTCCGGCTCGTCCCGCCGCCGCACGTCGAGGTCGAGCTGCCTGGGCTCGTGCGTCTCGGGATGTCAGGCTCTGGCTCGGTCCGCATCGAAGGGGTCCAGGGCGAGGCGCTCGCGCTGACCCTCGTCGGCAGCGGCGACCTCGATGTCGAGGGCTCTGTGCAGCGCGTCACGCTCGGGATGACGGGCTCGGGGGACGCGGACCTCGACGCGCTGCTCGCCGAGGAGGTCAAGGTCAACAAGACCGGCAGCGGCGCGGCGCGGGTGTATGCCGCGCGCGCGCTGGACGGCGAGATCCTCGGGAGCGGCGACCTCAGCTACCGCGGGGGCGCGAGCGACGTCCGGGTCAAGATCCTTGGCAGTGGCCGAGTGAGGCCGCTCGGCGGCGCCGACTGAGCGCGACAGCTCGGCGGCGCGCCAACGGCTGACGCAGCGCGATCGCTCGGCGGCGCGCCAACGGCTGACGCAGCGCGATCGCTCGGCGGCGCCGATCACCTCCCCTAGGTGGCTGGCCCGCGTCGCTCAGGCCCAATCGCTGTCGAGGCGGGCGCCGATCATCTCGGAGAGCGCGGCCGCCGTCGAGGCATAGACCTCGATCGGCCCCCCGTACGGGTCCGGCACATCCCTGCCCGCCGGATCGAGGAGCTGGACGTGGCCGCCTTTGCCCGGCGGCAGCAGATCGAGCAGCGCTCTCCGGTGCCCCTCGGTGAGGCAATACACGCGATCGGCCGCCAGGATCTCACGCGACCGGACCGGGCTCGATGTGTGCTCGCTGAGATCGATGCCGCGGGTGCGGAGCACGTGCACGGCTTGTTCGCTGGCCGGCGCGCCTGGGCCGGCATGCACGCCTGCGCTCGACACGGCGTAGCCGAGGCGCTCCAACTGCGAGGGCGGGACGCCGAGGCGCGTGGCCAACGCGCGCCGCGCAAGGCCCTCGGCCATCGGGCTGCGACACGTATTCCCGGTGCAAACGAAGACGATCGAGAGCCCCCCGGTGCCCACGAGGTCGCGGCGGGACACGATCCCTTCTCGCAAGAGCTCGAAGCGGCCCGGGCCGATCGCTGCGACGGTCGAGCTCTCAGCGAGGCGCGCCCGCCCCCCGTCAAGCACGAGCGGCACGGCCTCGGCCGAGAACAGGGCTCGAACGCTCGCCGCGTCGACCAGCGGTGGCGCGCCATGCGCGTTCGCGCTCGTGGCCGCGACGGGGAAGGGCGCTGCCGCGAGCAGCGCCCGCGCGCCCTCGTGGGCGGGGACGCGGACGCCCGTCCATCCGTCGGCGGCGAGCGCTTGACCTGCCACCTGGCTGAGGGGCTGAGACGTCGGGCCCTCGAGCCCCGCGACGACCAGGGTCAAGGGGCCGGGCCAATAGCGCGCCGCGATGCGGCCCACGAGGTGTGGCAAGGCCGCGCCCGCGATGGCGCTCGCGTCGGCGGCATGCCACGTCAGGGGGTGCGCCGCCGCGCGCTCCTTCAGCGCGGCGAGGCGGGCCCGGGCCGCCGGGTCGTCGGCGCGCACGGCGAGGCCGTAGACGGTCTCCGTGGGGAGCGCCACGACCTCGCCCCGCGCGAGGCGCGCCACGGCGCCGTCGAGCACGTCGGCCGCGGGGATACCAGCGGCGGGGAGGAGCGGCAGCGCATCCATCGTGCCCCGGAGGTTAGCCTCTTTGGTCGACGGACTCCATGAGCGCTTACGACAACGAGGACCAAGCACGGGAGGGGGCCGGCCGCCGCGCCCTCCTGGCGCGATTGGCCGGTGGCCTGGCCCACGAGATCAAGAACCCGTTGTCGACGATGTCGATCAACCTGACCTTGCTCGAGGAGGACTTCTTGCCCGCGCCGGGGGGCGCCGGTGAGCCCACCGCCCGCGAGCGGCGCGCGCTCAAGCGCATCGCGACGCTGCAGAAGGAGGTCGCGCGCCTGGAGGGGATCCTGGACGACTTCCTCCGCTTTGCGCGCGGCGGTGACATCAACCGCGCCCCCGTGGACATCGTCACGGTCGTGCGCGAGGTCCTCGAGTTCCTTGCCCCGGAGCATGAAGCGGCCGGGATCGCGGTCCACGCGGCGCTGCCCTCCAAGATGCCCCTCGTGATGCTCGATGTCGGCGCGTTCAAGCAGGGCCTGATGAACCTCCTCGTGAACGCTCGACAGGCGATGCCTGGCGGCGGCGAGCTGATCGTTGAGCTGCGCCGCAATGGCCCGACCGTCGACCTGACGATCACGGACACGGGCGTCGGCATGACGCCCGAGCAGCAGGCGAAGTGTTTCGACCTGTACTGGTCGACGAAGCGGGGTGGGACCGGGCTCGGCCTCGCGACGACCAAGCGCATCATCGAAAAACATGACGGCTCGATCGTGGTCGAGTCCGAGCCCGGACGAGGCACCCGCTTCCACATGTTCCTCCCGCTCCTGCAAGAGATCGCGAAGCGACCCGTCGAGGTCGTCGAGCAGAAGTTGACCGCAGAGCGAGGCCGCGACGATGGCGCGCGAGACCTCCCCCGCGACGTGGAGATCGAACGATGAGCACGAAGTCTGCACGGGTTCTGGTCGTCGACGATGACGCGGGGCACGCGGAGGCGCTGGCCGACGGCCTCGAGGTCGACGGCTACGATTGCAGCATCGTCGGGTCCGGCGACGCAGCGATCGCAGCCCTGGAGGCGGGGCGCTTCGACGCGGTCCTCACGGACCTGATCATGCACGATCGATCGGGGCTGGAGGTGCTCAAGGAGTCGAAGCGCATCGCGCCCGAGACGCCCGTGCTGCTCGTGACCGGGCACGCGACCGTCGAGACCGCGGTGGACGCGATGCGCGAGGGCGCCGAGGACTACCTGTCGAAGCCTGTGAAGCTGCGCGAGCTGCGGGCGAAGCTCGCCAAAGCGATCGAGCGGGCGCGGCTAGTGCGCGACAACCAAGCGCTGCGCGACCAGAACGTGGAGCTCAAGCGACAGTTCAACGAGCGCTTCGGCTTCGAGGGCATCCTCGGGCGCTCGTCCGAGATGGCGCGTGTGTTCGACATCCTCGGGCGCGTCGCGCCCACGGATGCGACGGTCCTCATCCTCGGAGAGAGCGGGACGGGCAAGGAGCTCGTCGCGCGCGCGATCCACGCCAATAGCCGGCGGAGCGAGGGCAACTTCGTCGCAGTCAACTGCGCGGCGTTGACGGAGGGCTTGATCGAGTCCGAGCTCTTCGGGCACGTGAAGGGCGCGTTCACCGGCGCCGTCGCGGAGAAGGAAGGGCGGGTCGCCTACGCCAACGGCGGCACGTTGTTCCTAGACGAGCTCGGCGACATGCCGCTCGCGACCCAGGCGAAGTTGCTGCGGGTCCTCGAGACGCGCGAGGTGGTCCAGGTCGGGGGCAACGTCGCGCGCAAGGTCGATATCCGGCTCGTCGCGGCGACCAACCACAATCTGAGGAACATGGTCGCCGAGGGCACGTTCCGCGAGGACCTCTTTCACCGGATCCAAGTCATCGCGATCGACCTGCCGCCGCTGCGCAAGCGCTCCGGCGACCTGCCGCTGCTGCTCGACCACTTCATCGCAGAGTTCGCCCGCACCCATGGGCGGACGGTCACCGGAGTCACGCCTGAGGCGCGCGCGTTGCTCGTTCGATACCCGTGGCCGGGGAACGTCCGCGAGCTGCGCAACAGCGTCGAGAACATGGTGCTGCTCGCGCGGGGGGAAGTGCTCGACGTCTCGGACGTGCCGGACGCGATTCGCGCCGAGGCCGGGGCGACGCGTGTCAGCGGCGGTGGCCACGGCGGCGCCGCTGAGGCCCGCCTGGGCGCAAGCGACGCTGGGGCGGCGCACGGCCCCACGGAGACGTCGCTTGTCGGGCGCGCGCTCGCCGACGTCGAGCGTGAGCTGATTCAGCTGAACTTGGCTCACTTCGATGGGAACCGCAAGCGGACCGCGGAGGTGCTCGGGATCGGCGAGCGCACGCTCTACCGGAAGATCAAAGAGTACGGGCTCTGAATGTCCGAAGGGCCTGCGCGCCGGGCAGAGCGGGGCGGCCTCGTCGCCGTGATTGCGGGGTGGTCGTGATCGACGTCGATGTGCGACGGTAGAATGGGCGGCCTTCCCCTGGATCGACCGGGACGCGGAGGTCCCCCTATGGCCGACAACGCCGAGGCGCCCTCCGTTGCGTCCCCGCTCGCGATCGCCTACCAGCATGGACTCCTTTCAGCGCTTCTTTAAGCTCGAATCCCTCGCCGGCATCCTCCTCGTCATCGCAGCCCTCATCGGGCTCGGCGTGGCGAACTCGCCGCTCGCCGACGAGTACACGCGGCTCTTCGACACCAAGCTGTCCGTGCTCTTTGGGGACGTCGGGCTGTCGAAGTCGCTCTTGCACTGGATCAACGACGGCCTGATGGCCGTGTTCTTCCTGCTCGTCGCGCTCGAATTGAAGCGGGAGATCCTCGAAGGGGAGCTCTCCAACCGCAGCCAGGTGCTCTTGCCATTGGCCGGCGCTGTCGGCGGGATGGTCGTGCCCGCGATGGTCTACCTGGCGTTCAACTGGGGCGACGAGGCCGCGATGTAGGGCGGGGCGATCCCCGCCGCGACGGACATCGCCTTTGCGCTCGGCGTGCTCGCGCTCGTCGGGGACCGGGTGCCGAAGAGCCTCAAGACCTTCTTGCTCTCCCTCGCGGTCTTTGATGACCTCGGGGCGATCATCATTATCGCGCTCTTCTACACCGAGAAGGTGAGCTGGGCGATGCACGGCATGGCGGCCGTGGTGACGGGGCTGCTGATTACGCTCAACCTGCTCGGCGTCAAGCGCCTCGGGGTCTACCTCTTCCTTGGCGCGCTGCTCTGGGTCTTCGTGCTGAAGTCGGGCGTGCACGCCACGTTGGCGGGGGTGGTGCTCGGGCTCACCATCCCGCTACGCACAAAGGGCGGCTCGTCGCCGCTCCATTGGCTCGAGCACGCGCTGCACCCCTACGTCGCGATCGGCGTCGTGCCGCTGTTCGCGTTCGCCAATGCCGGCGTCAACCTGCGCGGGCTCGGGGTCGACGACCTCTTGGACCCGGTGGCCTTCGGGATCGCGCTCGGGCTCTTGGTCGGGAAGACGGTCGGGGTGGCCGGGTTTGCCCTGCTGGCCGCGAAGCTGGGCCTCGCGGTGAAGCCGAAGGAGTGGTCGCTGGCCGCGTTCCTCGGCACCGCGGTGCTCGCAGGGATCGGCTTCACGATGAGCCTCTTCATCGGGACGCTGGCCTTCGAGGACGCGGGCCCGGAGAAGGCGGCCGCGGTGCGGCTCGGTGTGCTGGGCGGCTCGCTCCTTGCCGCGGTCCTCGGGTTCTTGCTCGTAAGAAAGGGAGTCGCGGGGAGCGAGCCAGTGGCTGAGCCTGTAGCCTGACGGTCCCCGGCCGCGTGGCTGCCCCATCGGGCGTGCCCGCGGCGCCCCCCTCGGTAGCCTCCCCCTACGCGTGCAGCTCGGATTCGTCCTCGATCAGACCCGGTGCATCGGCTGTCACGCCTGCACTGTGGCGTGCAAGTCGGAGAACGACGTTCCCCTCGGCTCCTTTCGGACCTGGGTCAAGTACACCGAGGAGGGCGCGTTTCCAGCGGTGAAGCGCTCCTTCACGGTGCTGCGGTGCAACCAATGCACCGACGCCCCATGTGTCACGATCTGCCCCGTGTCGGCGCTCGCGAAGCGCCCCGACGGGATCGTGGACGTCGACCCGGCCCAGTGCATCGGCTGCAAGGCCTGCATGCAGGGGTGCCCCTACGACGCCCTCTACATCAACGAGGGCACCGGGACCGCGCAGAAGTGCCACTTCTGCGCGCATCGCACGGAGCAGGGGCTCGCGCCGGCCTGCGCCGTCGTCTGCCCGACCGAGGCGATCATTCCCGGGGACTTCGATGACCCCGCGAGCAGGGTCAGTCAGCTCAAGGCGACCGGCGACCTCACCGCGCGCAAGACGGAGGCGGGCACGCGGCCGAACGTTTGGTACCGCGGGGCGACCGCGGCCGGCACGACGCCGCTCCTCACGCAGGCTTCAGGCGGGTACCTCTGGTCCAACCAACTCCAGGGCGAGCAGTTCGCCGGTGACGAGTTCCGCGCGCTCGAAGCGAGCGCGCCTGCGCGCACGGTGTACGACGTCGAGCACGCACCGTTGTGGGGGTGGAAGGTCTCGGCGTATCTGTTGACCAAGTCGATGTCGGCGGGCGCAGGGCTCGCCGGGTTCTGGGTGCTCGTGCGCGCGCGCGAGTCCGTGGACGCGGTCATGGTCGCGCTCGCGGGCCTCTTCTGGCTCGCGGTGACGGGCGCGCTCCTCATCGCGGACCTGAAGCGCCCCGAGCGCTTCTTGAAGATTTTCCTGCGCCCCAACTGGACGAGCTGGCTCGCGAAGGGTTCGGTCGTGATCGGCGTCTACGGCGCGGTCCTCGCGGCGTGGGCCGCGACGGCGCTCCTCGACGTGCGCCCGGTCGGCGGCCTCGCGCTCGGCGCTGGGATCGTGACGGTCCTCGCCGCCCAGATGACGGCGGGCTACACCGCGTTCCTGTTTGCGCAGGCCAAGGGGCGCGTGCTCTGGATGGAGCGCGGCCTCTTCTTCCACCTCGTCGTCCAGGCGCTCGCATCAGGCGCGGCGCTCCTGTTGCTGACACCTGGGGTCTTCCGGCTGACGCCCGCGGGCTTCGATGCGGCGCGTGAGGCGCTCGCGATCGCGCTCGGCTTGCACCTCGTGATGTCGCTAACGGCGGGCACGCGCGCACCGGAAGGGCGCGAGCGCGAGTTCCACGAGGCGCACGCGCTGCTCACGCGCGGCCCCTATCGGCGCTTGTACTTTGCGAGCATGCTCGCGGTCGTCGCTGGCATCGCGCTGGCGGCGCCGTTCGCGCCGCCCGCCGCCGCGGGCGCGGGCGCACTCTTCTCGCTCGTCGGTCTCGCCGTCTACGAGCACGCCTTCGTCCGCGCCGGTCAGGCGCTGCGGATCTCCTGATATGACGTACGGCAGCGATGTCACTCCGAGCGCCCCGCGCACAAGCCCTTGGGACCTCGCGGTCGCGCCACCGCCCGAGCGTTGGGACGACTGGACCGAGCTCGACCCGAAGGCCTGGCCGGTCAAGAGCGAGAAGCACTACACGTGCGTCCCTACGATCTGCTTCAACTGCGAGTCCGCGTGCGGGCTCCTCGCGTACGTCGACAAGGCGACGGGCCAGATCGACAAGTTCGAAGGCAACCCGTGGTCCACCCCGGCAGCCGCGGCCGCACGTGCGCAAAAGGCCCGGCGACGCTCAACCAGGTGCAGGACACCGAGCGGATCCTGTATCCGCTGAAGCGCGTCGGCAAGCGCGGCGAAGGCCGCTTCGAGCGTGCGACGTGGGATGAAGCGCTCGCCGACATCGGCGGCCGGATCCGCAAAGCCATCCAGGAGGACCGGCGCCAAGAGGTCATGTACCACGTCGGCCGCCCCGGCGAGGACCACTTCATGCAGCGCCTCATGGCTGCCTGGGGGATCGACGGGCTCAACACGCACACGAACGTGTGCAGCGCGTCCGCCCGCACGGGGTTCGCGCTTTGGTGCGGCGCGGACCGCCCCTCGCCGGACTACAGCGAGGCCAAGTTCGCCCTGCTGCTCTCCGCGCACCTCGAGACGGGCCACTACTTCAACCCGCACGCGCAGCGGATCATGGGGGCGAAGGAGCGCGGGATGCGCCTCGCCGTCGTCGACACGCGGCTGTCGAACTCCGCGAGCCACGCGGACCTCTGGGTGTCGACGTGGCCGGGCAGCGAGGCGTACCTCTTGCTGGCGGTCGCACGCGAGCTCTTGCGCCGCGACGCTGCGGGCGTGACCGGGCCCAACGGGACGCCTGCCGTGGACCGGGTGTTCGTGCAACGCTGGGTGAACTGGCGCGAGTACCTCGCGGCGCGCGACGCCGGTGGACCGGGCACGTTCGAGCGCTTCATGGAGCGCCTCGCTGCCGAATACGAGGAGTACACGCACGAGGGCGCGGCCGACGAGTGCAAGGTCCCCGCGGAGACGGTCGCGCGGCTCGCGGACGAGATCGTCGCGGCCGAGGGCAAGTTCACGAGCCACCTCTGGCGCAACGCGGCCAGCGGCAACCTCGGGGGCTGGCAGATCGCGCGCGCGCTGCTCTTGCTGCACGTCCTCACCGGCAGCTTCGGCACCCGGCGGCTGGAACCCGAACGGGTGGGACAAGTTCGCGCCCAAGCCCTCCGAGAACCCGGGGCACCCCGATCACTGGAACGAGCTCCTGTTCCCGCGCGAGTGGCCGCTCGCGCACTACGAGCTCTCGATGCTCCTGCCGCACCTCTTGCGTGAGCAGCAGCGGCGCCTCGAGGTCTACTTCACGCGGGTCTACAACCCTGTCTGGACGAACCCGGACGGCGCGTCGTGGATCCGGATGCTCGAGGAGGACGATCGTGTCGGCGTGCACGTCGCGCTGACCCCGACGTGGTCCGAGACGGCGCAGTGGGCGGACTGGGTGCTCCCGACGGGGCTCGGGCCCGAGCGCCACGACGTCATGAGCCAGGAGACCCACGCGGGCACGTGGATCGGCTTCCGGCAGCCCGTGCTGCGCGAGTTTGCGCGCAAGCAAGGCCGCGAGGTGCGCGACACGCGCGAAGCCAACCCCGGCGAGGTCTGGGAAGAGGCCGAGTTCTGGGTCGCCTTGACCTGGGCCATCGACCCCGATGGCGCCCTCGGCTTGCGCAAGTGGTACGAGTCGAAGGCGCGGCCCGGCCAGCCCGTGTCCATGGACGAGTACTTCGGCGACATCGCCAAGAACGTGCCCGGGCTCGGCGAGGCCGCCGCGAAGCTCGGCCTCGAGCCGCTCGGCTACCTGCGCAAGTACGGCGCGTACGAGGTGCCGTACGCGGGCCAAGAGCGCTATGAGAAGGTCGTCGAGGCTGGCGGCGTGGTGCTCGAGGACGGCTCGCGTCACGCCGGCTTCGCCACGCCGACGGGCAAGCTCGAGTTCTATTCGCCGACCCTCGAGGACTGGGGCTGGCGCGACGACGCGCTGCCGAGCTACGTGCAGAGCCACGTCCATTGGCGGGCGCTCGACTTGGCGCGCGGCGAGCGCTGTCTCCTGCCGACGTTCCGCTTGCCCACGCTGATCCACACGCGTTCGGCGAACTCCAAGTGGCTGAACGAGATCAGCCACACGAACCCGCTGTGGGTGCACCCAAAGGACGCGCAGGAGCTGGGCCTCGTCAACGCCGGCCTCGTCCGCGTCGCGACCGCGATCGGCCACTTCGTCGCGCGCGTGTGGGTCACTGAAGGCATCCACCCCGGCATCGTCGCGTGCTCGCACCACGTCGGGCGCTGGCGCATGTTCCGCACGGTTGGGGGCGCGCAGATCGCGAGCTCGATCGTCGACCTCACGTGGAGCGGCTCGGTCGTGACCATCCGCGTCAAGGAGAGCGTCGGCCCGTTCGAGAGCCTTGACCCGGACACCCAGCGTGTGTGGTGGAAGGAGGTCGGGGTGCACCAGAACCTGACCTTCCCCGTCCAGCCGGACCCCGTGAGCGGCATGCAGTGCTGGCACCAGAAGGTCACGGTGTCGCCGCCCCAGCCCGGTGACCGCTTCGGCGACGTCGTGGTGGACACCGCGAAGTCGATCGCGCACTACGAGACCTGGAAGGCGCTGGCGCGCCCCGCGCCGGGCCCCGGTGGATTGCGCCGCCCGAAGTGGCTCAACCGGCCGATGCGCCCCGACGATTCAGCCTGGCAGGTGTGAGCGCCCTGGGCCCTCGACCCTGGGCCCTGGACCCTGGGCCCTGTCAGCATGGCAGGGCCCGGTGGGCGGCGCGCCGCGGTCTGTCATCCTGGCAGGCGCGCGACGCCTGCGCTGTGCCTAAGGGCCTGTCCCGGTGGGGTTTATGTCCGGAGCGCGGGTTGGCACGCCCTTTGTTCCTGTGGGGGGCGCGCAGAGCGCGCGCGGAGAACACCCCATGAAGAAGAGCAAGATCATCGGCATCGACCTTGGCACCACGAACTCGGTGGTCGCCGTGATGGAGGGTGGCGAGCCGATCGTCATCACGAACCTCGAGGGCACGCGCACCACGCCGTCGGTCGTCGGTTTCCTCGACGACGGCAGCCGCCTCGTCGGGGCTCCCGCGAAGCGCCAGGCCGTCACCAATCCGACGCGGACCATCGCGTCGATCAAGCGCTTCATGGGCCGGCGGCACGCCGAGGTCCGCGAGGCCGAGAAGCACGTCGCGTACAAGCTGACCGGTGGCCCGGACGACCTCGTCAAGGTGGACATCGACGGCAAGAGCTACAGCGCGCCGGAGATCAGCGCCGTGGTCCTGCAGAGCTTGAAGGAGGCGGCAGAGAACTACCTCGGCGAGAAGATCGACCGCGCGGTGATCACCGTCCCGGCCTACTTCAATGACGCTCAGCGCCAAGCGACCAAGGACGCAGGGACGATCGCTGGCCTCACCGTCGAGCGCATCATCAACGAGCCGACCGCGGCGACGCTCGCCTTCGGCCTCGACAAGAAAAAAGAGGGCAAGGTCGCGGTCTATGACCTGGGCGGCGGCACGTTCGACATCTCGATCCTCGACATCGGCGACGGTGTCTTTGAGGTGCTCGCGACGAACGGCGACACGCAGCTCGGCGGCGACGACTTCGACGACGTCCTGATCAAGCACGTCGCGGACGCGTTCAAGCAGAGCACCGGCGTCGACGTGCGCAAGGACCCGATGGCCCTGCAGCGCCTCAAGGAGGCCTGCGAGAAGGCCAAGGTGGAGCTGTCGGCGGGCACGACGACGGAGATCAACCTCCCGTTCATCACTGCGGACGCCTCCGGGCCGAAGCACTTGCAGCAGAAGGTGACCCGGGCGACCTTCGAGAGCCTCGTCGGCGACCTCGTGCGCCGTTCGATCGAGCCGTGCCAGAAGGCGCTCGATGACGCCGGCCTCAAGGTGTCCGACATCGACGAGGTCCTGCTCGTCGGCGGCTCGACGCGCATCCCGATGGTGCAGGCGCGCGTGAAGGAGTTCTTCGGCAAGGAGCCGAACAAGAGCGTGAACCCGGACGAGGTCGTCGCGCTCGGCGCTGCGATCCAAGGCGGCGTCCTCGGCGGCGAGGTCTCCGGCGTGCAGCTCCTCGACGTGACTCCGCTGAGCCTCGGCATCGAGACCTTGGGCGGCGTGATGACAAAGCTCGTCGAGCGCAACACGACGATCCCGACCTCGAAGAGCCAGGTCTTCTCGACGGCGGCGGACAGCCAGCCGCAGGTCGACATCCGGGTCTTCCAGGGCGAGCGTGAGTTCACCAAGGACAACCGCCTGCTCGGCAACTTCGCGCTCGACGGGATCCCGCCCGCGCCGCGTGGTACGCCGCAGATCGAGGTCACGTTCGATATCGACGCGAACGGCATCCTGAACGTCAAGGCGATCGATAAGGCGACCGGCAAGGTCCAGTCGGTGCGCATCGAGTCTTCCTCGGGCCTGTCCGAGGACGAGGTCGAGCGCATGAAGCGAGACGCGGAAGAGCACGCTTCCGAGGACAAGGCCCGCCGCGAGGTGGTCGACCTGAAGAACGAGTGCGAGCAGCTCGTGCACGCCACGAAGAAGCAGCTCGAGGAGCACGGCGACAAGCTGACGTCGGACGACAAGAAGGAGATCGAGGACGCCTCTGCGGACCTCGAGCGCGTCGCTGGCAGCAGCGACGACAAGGCCGAGCTCGAGAAGGCGCGCGACGCGTTCGCGAAGAAGGCGCAGAAGCTCGGCGAGGTCGTCTACAAAGCTGCGCAGGAGCAGCAGGCCGGCGCCGGCGCCGCGCCCGCTGGTGGCGGCGCCCAGGGCGCTGGCAGCGACTCGGACGAGCCGGTCGACGCTGACTTCGAAGTCAAGAGCTGACGCGAGGCGCGGCGTGTGAGCGAGGGGCGCGCGGGTGGATCCACCCGCGCGCCCCACGCGCATGTCTCCGTCTGCGGCGGGCCGCCGCCCCTCGCGGCTCGGTCGCGTCGGCTACGTGCGCCCCGCGAAGCGCGCGCGCAGCTCCGGGGTGTTCTCGACGAGCGTCAGGAAGTCGATCGTGCCGAATTCGTGGTCGATCGCCGGCGTCCCGAGGATCGTGCCCCCGTGGCGCAGGTAAACGCCGAACAGCTTGGGGACCTCGACCTCAGGCCCGTGGGCGTCGTCTTCGAGCTCCAGGCCCGCGCAAGCGTGGCGCGGGAGGGCGCGCACCACGAGGCTCGGGTGAACGCGCCCTTCGGCAAGCAAGCGCCGATAGAGCGCGGCGCCAGCGCGGGGATCCGTGCCGGTCAGGGAGCTGCAGCCGAAGAAGCGCTGGGCACGGTTGTGCTCGACGTATGCGATCAGCCCGCGAAAGAGCAGGAACAAGACGTTTCGATCACGGTGATCTGCGGCGATGCACGCGCGGCCCAGCTCGACGGCGCCCGCGAGGAACTCGCTCGGGAGCGCCGAGAGATCGAACTCGGTCGAGGAGTACCAGCCGCGGCCAGCCCGCGCGCTCGCGGCGGTCTGCATCCGGTACGTACCGATGACCTCTCCTGAGTGTGACAACGCGACGATCAAGTGTTGACACTGCGCATCGAAGGCATCGGCGTCGAGGCCTGTCTGGTGCGCCCCGTCCAGGCCCTCGCCGAGCTCGACGTTGAAGACGCGGTAACGCAGGCGCTGGACGGCCTCGAGGTCGGCCTCGTCGCGCGCGAAGCGCAGGCGGTACTTACCGACGGTGACGTCGAGGGGCGGCACGAGCCCTTGACCGGGGAGCAGACGCGCGCGGCGCAGCGGGGCTGCGAGGTTGGCGGTGGAGTTCAAGGTGGTCCTCGAGGGGACGGCGGCCGAGCGCGAGACATTCGCTCCGGCCCAGCCCTTGTAACGCCCGGGCCGCCGGGGCCCGCATCAAGCGTTCTTTCGAATCCGATCAGCCCGACTTCACGATCCGGCCGGGTTGAGCGGCCCGCTCAGTCGCCCCGCGAGCGCAGCGTCGACCAGGCGCGGTCGGCGCGCGCTCGGAGCTCCTTTGTGTCCCGCTGCAGCCACTTGGAGCGGCCGTCGGAGAACGTCCCGAAGTAGAACAACAGAAGGTGCCCGTCCTCGACGAGGAACGAGGTCGGGTCGATGTCCATCTGCTGGCCGTCGACCATGCCCCAGGCGCTCCAGCCGCCATAGAGCGGGACGTAGCGCTCGGGGTTGGCGTGGAAGCGGTCCCGGTTGGCGAGGCCGACGAAGCGGTACGTAACGCCCTGGTGGTGCGACGTGATGTCTGAGCTGCCCACCCGCGGCACGCCGCCACCCTCTGGGAAGTAGGTCACGGGGTCGTACCCGTGCAGCCCGAGCCCCGCCTCATCGACGTTGAACGGCGCGGGCGCCGCAGCGGCCGGGTGGCCGGGTCCGGCACATCCGCCGAGCGTGATGCAAACGAGCGCCAGGAGAAGAGTGCGTCGCGACATGCGGACAGGGTATCCGCGGGCCCGCGCAGCGCGCGAGCCCCGCGTCGCGCGGCAGGACGCGCCCGCGCGGCCGCCAGCGGCCGTCCTCGGCTCACTTCTTAGGCGGCGCGAGGTAGCGCCCCCAGTTCTTGGCGGCGTTCGCCGCGAGCTTCGGGGCCCCGCCGCCCTTGTTCCAGCTCTTGCGGGTGTCACCGAAGAAGCCGTCGTAGAACACGTACAGCTTGCCGTCCTCGACGGTGAAGGACTTGGGATCGACGTCCACCTTGTCCCCCTTGCCGTCGGCCATGGCCCACGCGCACCAGCCGCCGAATTGGGGCTCGAACGCCGCCGGCGACTTCAAGAAGGTCGCCTTGTTGGCCTCCGTCGCGAACTGATACGTGATGCCGGCATGGGTCGCGGTGATCTTGTCCGAGCCCTTGGTGGCCTTGCCGCCGTAGTCCGGGAAGTAGGCCACCGGGTCGTAGCCGTCGAGCGCGAGGCCCTTCTTCGAGACGTTGTACTGGGCGAGGCCGGCGCGCTTCTCGTCGTCGGGTGTGGTCGCGGCTGGGGCCGACGCGTCGTCGTGGCCGACGTGGACCTCGACCTCTGCGCTGTTCGAGGGGAGGGTGGGAGCGAGGCTCAGGGCCAAGGACAGGACGAGGTGCAGCATGGTGGGCTCCTTTGAGCTCGTGTCGGTGCGGGTCGAGGCGGCGCACCTTGCTCGGGTGGCCACGTTTGGGTCTCGGCGAGGGGTACGGGAGGCGCAGCGCCACGTGACATGAGCCCGAGGGATTCTCGGCTCAATCGAGCGCCGGCCGGATGGTCGCGGCCCAGAGGGCGTAGCCCGCGGGGGAGAGGTGGAGCCCGTCGGCGACGAACAGCTCAGGTCGCGGCGCGCCATCCGTCCCGAGCATCGGTGATGCGATGTCCAGGTAGGTGAGGCGCGGGTCGCCGGCGGCGAGGTCGGCGACCATGCGGTTGGCTTCGCGCATCTCGGGCCAGAGCTTCCAGCGCGCGAGGCTGGGCTTGATCGCGATGAACGCGATCTTCGCCTCAGGCAGCACCCCATGCACGGCTGCGATGAACGCCAGATAGTCGTCGAGCACTTCCTGCGGGCCCTTGCCCGCCGCGATGTCGTTGTCGCCGGCATAGACGACGACCATGCGCGGCCGATAGGGTGTCACGATGCGATGCGCGAACAGCGCGCTGTCGAGCATCTGCGAGCCCCCAAAGCCGCGCTCGATCACGGGGAGGTCCGCGAAGTCGGACTCGAGGGAGTCCCAGCGACGAATGCTGGAGCTCCCGACGAAGACGATGCCTCCGGCCTCGGGGGGCGCGCTCGCGTCCTGCCGCTCGAAGGCCTCGATCTCATCTCTCCACCGCGTGTAGGGCGACACGTGCAGGTGCGTGATGCGCCAGCCGTCTTCGCCCTCGACGCACGTGAGCGTGCGCCGCACGGGCGCGGCCGCTGCGCCGTTGGCGCGTAGCAGCTCGCAGACCGACGCCGTGCGCCCGTCGCGCGCCACGCGGCGCTGCACGACCGTCGTCGGGGCCAGGCGCCCGCGCGCGCTCGCGGGCGCTTCGACCAGGCCCTCACGCCAGGTCGCGCCGAGCGCCGCCAGCTCGCCCCCGCGCTCGCTGAACGCCGTCGCGTTGGGCGTCGCGAGCGCCCTCAAGGCCGCGTGATCAGCGCCGAGGCGCGCGCGCTCGAACTCGTCCGCGAGCTGCGAGAGCGGCGCGGGGCCCGGGTCTTGCGGCCCCTGCGATGGGTCCAGCGGCGCGGAGCGCAGCGCCGCCGCGAGCAACAGGACTGGACCGAAGACCGCGCAAGCGCTGCGCCAACTCGTGGAGGTGCCCATGGGGCCACGATAGCGCGCTCACGCCCGTTCTGCGTCGACAGACGTCGTGTGGCCGGACTGTGCGCGTCGGTAGCGCCACCATTCCCGCAGGACCCCGACGACGCCGACCGTGGGGACCCCACGCGCGGCGTGGTGCGCGCCGATCGCATAGGCCGCGCGCCATTGCGCAAACAGCGTGCGGTAGGCCTCTCGGATCCCGAGCGCCGGGTCGTAGACGTTCGTCGCTTCGGAGGTGACCCCGTTCAGCTCGATCACTCCGAGCCCCTCGCCGCGCGCGAGGTGCTCGGCGCTGGGCGCCTTGAGGTCGTAGCGCCCGAAGTGAAAGCCCTCGAAGCGCTTTGAGATTCGATCGACCGCCTCGAGGAGCGCTGGTGTCACGTAGCGGCGCCCGTCGAGGAAGAGCGCGCCGCGCGCATGCGTGCCGACGTCGACGAGCTGCACGACCTCACCGCGGGGCACGACGAGGTCGAACCGAGCCGCGTTCTCGCGCCCGTAGACCGCGTGCAGCGCGCACGCGCGTGGGTCGTCGAGCACGAGCTCTTCGAGGGTGCGGCGGCCATCTCCCGTGACCGTCGGCAGGACTTTGACGGTGATCGCGAAGATGCGCCCGACCTCCTCGCGCGGGTGCCTGATGTAGAAGACACCGAACTCAGGGCCCTCCAGCCGTGCCTGGATGAGCGTGTCATGCTGGTGCCGGCGGACGGCCGCGTCGAGCTCAGCGTGGTCCTGGGCGGCGTACACCCCTGAGCCGCGTTGGCCCGCGTCCGGCTTTAGGATCACGGGGAACTCGAGCGCGTGCTCCGCGACAAACGCGCGCGCGCGGGCCGCGCGCTCATGCGGCGCGAGGCTCGCTGGCAGCAGCGTCCATGGCGGCACTTCGGGCGCGTCGCCGAGCCCACGCAGGATCTCGGACTTCGACTCTCCAACGATCCCACCGCCCGGGATCGCGGGGTTCGCAGCGGTGACCTTCGAGAGCCCGCCATGCCGCACCCCGAGCCACGCGATGTACGCGAGGATCGGCAGGTAGGTGAGCCAGGTGGGCCAATACTCCCACTGGGTGCGCCGAATCCAGCGCCCGCGCAGGAGCCGCCGGCCGCGGTGGGTCATGAGCAGCGGGACCGTCGAGAACAGCTCGCGCAGGAGCAGCACAAACGCGACGAGCCACGGCAAGTTTGACCAGCCCAAGCCGCCGAGCGCCTCGGCAGCCTCGCGCCCGAGCACCGCCGCGACGCCGACGAGCGCAGGCACCCAAACGAGGCCCGCGAGCGCGAAAAACAGCCCGAACTTCAGGATCGAAGTCCGCAGGACGCCCGCAGCGACGTACGTCGGCAGGCGCAAGCCCGGCGTGAGGCGTGAGATGAAGATCATCGCGACGCCGCGCTCGGTGAACCAGCGGCTCGCGCGCGCGACCGCGTCCTCGCTGACGAACCAGCGCAACGGTCGCCGCCCGAGCGCGGCGCGCCCGAACAAGCGCCCCGCTAGGAACAGCAACATGTCACCCGCGAGGATGCCAACGAAGCATGCGGCGGCCGCAGGCGCGAACCCGAGGCGCGCATCGGCCACGAGCAGGCCGGCCGCGATGCAAGCGAGGTCCTCCGAGATGAGCGTGCCGAGCGCGAGCAGCACGAGGATCGCCATCAGCGCCGGGCCCTGGAACGGCGGGACCGTCGCCGGGTCGAACGGCGCCGCCGCAGCTCGCTCGCGAGCCTCGGTCGCGTCCCTTCTGCGCGCTGCGGTCCCGCGCTCGACGGCGTCGAGGAACCGACCGATGCGCGCGCCCGACAGCGCTGGGAAGCGGTACGGCATGAAGTGCCCCGGCCCTAGGCTCGCGTCGGCGGGCAGCTCCGGGACGTCGGCGCGTGTGATGACGACGAGCTCGGACTGCGGCACGATCCGCGCGTGTTCACGCGCCGCGGCGACCGGCACGAGGAAGTCCTCTTCGCCGTGCAGGATGAGCAGGGGCGGCTCGAAGGCGGCGAGGATGCCGCGCAGCCGGCGCTGGTCGGTGTCGGCGAAGTTGCGCGCGTACGTGACGTTGAGGGGGAAGTCGTCGAGCGCGCCGAAGTGCGGCACCGCGAAGCGCAGCAAGCGGAGCCCGAGCAGCTGCAGCTGGTGCAACCCGTGGTTCAGCGTGTGGTCGCCGAACAGCTCGAGCTCTTCGACGCCGAGGCCCGCGAAGAGCGTCGCGGAACGTACGCGCTTCGGCGCGCGCGCGTAGACCTCCAACGCGACGCCGCTGCCCATGCTGTAGCCGACCAAGTGCGCGCGCTCGACGCCGAGCTGATCCATGAGCTCCAGCGTGTACGCCGCGTGGGCTTCGATGGAGTAGTCCGGGACCCAGCGGGAGGACGCGCCAAACCCCGGCAGGTCGACGGCGATGCACCGGAAGCGGTCCTCGAGCGCGAGCGTGACGCGGTCGAAGTCGGTGTGCGCGCCGGGGCTGCCGTGCAAGAGGACGACGACTGGCGCGTCCTTCGGGCCGCGATCGCTGTAGGCCACCGTGACCTCGTGCGGCGCACCGTGCGTCGGCGTCGCGAGCCAGCGGGCGGTCGACAGCCCTGGGCCCGCTGGCGGCGCGTCGCGCGCCTCCATCGTGATCCACGAGGCCACGAGGAGCGCGCCGTACACCGCGGCGAGCACGTTGGCGATGCGGCGGCCTAGCGTCACGGCTTACGGCGTCGCGCGAGGACGACCGCGGGCCGCGCCTCGGTCTCGTTCGGTGGGCCTGGCACGTACTCGAAGCGGACCTCGCGCGCGTCGACCTGGACGCGGCACTGGCTGCGCGTCGCCGCGTCCTCGCGGCGCATGCAGGGCGAGTACGCGTCGGCGCCGTGCGGCCCCGTGTGGCTCTGGAACGCCGCCAGGCGCGCGGCGCTGCGGCCACCGGCGCCCGAGACGAGCGTCGCGTAGAGCGCCCGTCGCGCCCGTTGCACTTCGTCCTGGCGGAAGCTCGATGAGCACACGGGCAGCTCCTCGTCGCCGTTGGCGCTCATGACGAGGTCGAGCCCGTCCCAGCGCGCGCTGAGCGCTGGCGCCTTGGGGCCCACGACGACGAGCACGAGCGGCCGGAACTCAGCGAGGCGCGCAGGGGACAGCGCGCGCCAGAGCGACGATGCGTCGCGCATGAGCGCCAGCTCGCGCACCAAGTGACCCCGGCTCGTCCACTGCGGGCGCTCCGGGCCGCGGGAATCGCGGTAGCCATTGAGCAAGGCGACGGTGACGCCGGCGTCGTTCGTCGCGATCCACGTCCCGCCCTGGTCGCTGTCCGCGGGCGCGATGTACCGCCCAGCGGGCGTCTCTGCGACGGCCGGCGGCAGCTCCGGGCCCCTCGTCAGCAGCTCGTCCCGGTTGAACCAGAGTCGATACCCGTCGCCCTCGTGGAGCCAGGTGAGCGTGCACATGCTGCGGTGGCGCGGCGCGCCCTTACGAGACGCACTCGCGCCAGTACGCGAGCGTCGACGGCGCGACGCCGAACTCCCGGCCTGGGTCGACACCGAGCCCGCGGGCCGCGATGGCGATGAGCGCGTAATGGTGCACCGTGTGGCTCACGAGCGCTTGGAGCTCACGCCCGAGCGTCGAAGGGGTGCCGGGCAACTGATCGCAGCGCACTTCGATCGCGCGGTCCACGCGCTCGATGGTCTCGAGCCGCGCCTGGAGGTCGACGATCGCTGCGTAGCACGCCCGACGCTCGGTCTCGATCCGCGGGTCGCGCTCGCGGCGGTCGTAGTCGACGCAGGGCGACGCGGCGTCGGCCTCGAGGCCTTCGAGCAGGCGCCGGTAGAAGTCGATCACGTGGCGGAAGTGGGGCCCCGGCCCGGCCAACCCGAGGGCTGGCAGGCCGGTCCTGAACTGGTCATCATCGAGCTTGTCCAACAGGACGAGCCCTTGGCGGAGGACCTCCACGTTCTCGCGCAGGAGGACCTGGATCGTCGAACTCATACGGGGATGTAGGGGGTGTCCCGGTGCTCCGGAGGGCACGTAGGGCGAAAGACCGCTCGGAGGGCTCCGTGGGCGGCCGACGCCAGTTCCTTACGCTCGAGGCCGGGGGGAATGCGCGCGCCGAAGGTTACGATCGCGTCCGTCCTGGGCTGCTTCAAGAACTCGTAGAAATGTGGTGCAAATGGGGCGTCACCCCACCAGCAGACCGACCTCCAGGCCGGCGGCTCGCTGTTGGGGTGTGCGTAGGACAGCGCCGCGCAGGACACGGGAAGTCCCATTTCCGAGGGCACCTGGAAGATCGAGGGCTTGAAGGGTAGGACCTCGACCCCCTTGGTGCTGGTCGCCTCTGGGAAGACGACGACCCCCGTCCCCGCGTCCAGGACCCGCCGCACCTCGTCGTTGACGCGGGTCAGGTCGCGTTTGCGGCTTCGATCGACGAAGAGCGTGCCCGTGGTGCGGGCCAGGAAGCCCAGCACCGGCCAGCCCGCGACCTCGGACTTGGCCAGGAAGCGCGCGTCCACGGTCCCGAGCAGGACCGGGATGTCCAGGTACGAGAGGTGGTTCCCGACGAGGAAGAACGAGCCGTCCGGCAGGTCGCCCTCGACCTGGACGCGCACGCCCATGACCCGCAGGGCAGAGCGCGCCCACGTCCCGATGAAGAGCCGGTGGAGGCGCCCGCCGAGCCGCGGCCAGAGTCGACCGAGCGGCCACGTCAGCGCGTAGCCGAGGTAGAGCGGGGTCGTCACGACAACGAGCGTCGCGATGCGCACGGGCGCGAGCACGGGACCCAAGCGAGGCATGGCGACGGGGAGGTCAGAGGCGCGCGTTCGGGTGCCCGTACGCGGACGCGATCTCGGTCGTGAGGTCCACCCAGGTGAGGAAGTCGATCGTGCGGAACTCGCGGTCGATCGCGGGCGGCCCGAGGATCTTGGCGCCGATCCGCAGGTAGGTGCCAAACAGCTTGGGGACCTTCGGGACGGGGCCGACGCGCCAGTCAGCGGGCGCGCCAGGTGACCCAGCGCGTGACCCGTCCGCAGGCTCTCCCGGCGGCAGGCAGCGGTACGCAGCCGTCGGCGCCACGCTCAAGGTCGGGTGGACGTAGCCCTCTGCCTCGAGCCAGGCGTAGAAGCGCAGCGCCTCGGCCTCGTCCTGGCTGGTGAGCGAGCTGCACCCGAAGAAAGAGCGCTTGCCGTGGTGCAAGCAGAAGTGGATCAGCCCATGCCACAGCAGGTACAGCACGCGGCGGTGGCGATGGTCGATGTGCACACACGCGCGACCGAGCTCGACGCCGCTCTCGAGGGCTTCGCGCGAGAGGCCGCCGAGGTCGAACTCACCAGCGGAATAGAGGCCCAGGCCGCCGCTCTTTGCCGCGAGCCCTGCGAGCTGCATGCGGTAGGTCCCGACGACCGCGCCCGTCGCAGTGTCCTCGACCATCAGGTGCTGGCACTGCGCGTCGAACGGGTCCTCGTCGCGGCCGGTCAAGGCCGACTCGGCGAAGCCCTCACCGAGCTCCTCGTTGAAGACGTGGTACCGCAGGGCCTGGACCGCCCAGAGGTCGCCGACCGTCGCAGCGAAGCGCAGGCGGTATGTGCCGTGCTCTACGATCCCCGGAGGATTGAGGCGTGCGGCCGGGAGGGGCTCTGCGTGGTCCTCACGGGTGGGGGCATCGAGGGTGGAATCCAAGGGGCGCGCTCCGCTGCGAGACACTCTACGGGTTCCCGATCACGGGAGGGAGGTCCCGGCTTCGGGAGATCCGGCGCCGGGCGCGGTGGCCTCAACCGGCCCTCCTCCGAGCTCGGACCCCGGCCGGGCGCCGTGCTTCTCCAGGCGATAGAGGAACGCCTTGTAGTTGAGCCCCAGGAGCTTGGCGGCCTGCGCCCGATTGCCACGCGCCATCTCGAGCGCCTGCACCAGCGCGTCGCGTTCGTGCAGCTCCCAGTCGATGCCGCCAGGGTCGAGCTGGAAGCGACCGCCGTGGGCGTTGCCCGTGGTCGCGCCGCCAGGCCCGAAGTCGCTCGGCAGGTCTTCGATGTCGAGCGGCTCCTGGCCCGCGAGCAGCACGAGGCGCTCGATGACGTTCGAGAGCTCGCGCACGTTGCCCGGCCATGGGTGGTCGAACAGCCGGCGTGTGAGCGCGCTCGTAAAGCGTGGCCGCGGGCGCCCGTGCTTGCGGCAGGCCGCTGAGAGGAAGTGGTCGAGCAGGAGCGGCACGTCCTCGCGCCGGTCCCGCAGGGCGGGCATGTGCACCGGAATGACGGCGAGGCGGTAGTACAGGTCCTCGCGAAAGCGCCCTTCCGCGACGTCGCGCAGGAGGTCGCGGTTCGTCGCCGCGACGATGCGCACGTCCACGGCGCGCTCTGTGTTTCCACCTACGGGCACGATGCGGCGCTCCTGCAAGGCGCGCAGCAGCTTTGGCTGGACGTCGAGCGGCAGCTCCCCGACTTCGTCGAGGAACAGCGTGCCGCCCTCGGCGCTCTCGAAGCGTCCCGGGCGCCGACGGTCGGCGCCCGAATAGGAGCCCTTCTCGGCCCCGAAGAGCTCGCTCTCCGCCAGCCCGTCGGGGATCGCCGCGCAGTTGACCGGCAGGAAGGGCCGGGCGTTGCGCGGCGAGAGCGCGTGGAGGGCGCGCGCGACGAGCTCCTTGCCGGTCCCGCTCTCGCCGGTGACGAGCACCGTGGCCGAGCTGTCGGCCACCCGCGAGACGTGGCGAAACACCTTCTGGATCGCCCCGCTCCGGCCGACGAGGTCAACCAGGCGCTCGCGCTCTCCCCGGGCTTCGACGAGGGCCTCATTCAGGCGGCGGTTCTCGTCGACGAGGCGCCGCGAGCGCAGCGCACGCTCGACGGCCAGCAGGAGCTCGTCGCGCTCGAAGGGCTTCGCGAGGTAGTCGTCGGCGCCGGACCGCACGGCGGCGACGGCGCGCGCGATCGTGCCGTAGGCGGTGATGAAGAGGAACGCGAGCGACGGGAAGCGGCGCCGCACTTCGTGGAACAGCTGCTCGCCGTCCATGACCGGCAGCTTCCAATCGGAGAGGACGAGGTCGAAGTCCTCGCGCTCGATGCGCCGCAGGGCCTCCTCGGCGGAGCCGACATCGGCCACGACGTACCCGGCGCCGCGCAAGAGGTCTGCGACGAGCGCGCGCTGCGCGGGCTCGTCTTCGACGACGATCAAGCGGTCCTTCAAGAGCGGCCTCCGTCGTCGCCCGAGGCGCCCTCTGCGCAGGCGACCTCCAATACGGCGCGCACGCCGCCGCCGGGCCGGTCGAGCAGCATCAGGCTGCCGTGATAGCGCGTGCGGGCGATGCGTTCAGCCAGATAGAGCCCCATTCCGGTGCCTTGCGATTTGGTTGTCAGGTGCGGCGTGAACAGCTTCCGGCGCACCGCTGGGTCGAGGCCCGGCCCGCGGTCGAGCACTTCGAGCCGCGCGCGGGCGCCGTCCTGGATGGGCTCGACGCGCACGACGACGGGCTCTCCTGGCGCAGCCTCCGCCGCGTTGACCACGAGGGCGTGCACGACCGCGCGCAGCTCCGCGGCGATACAGAGGACGGGCACGGCCCCGGCTTCAGCGAGCACGCGCACGGTGACAGGGGACGTGGACTGCACGAGCTCCAACGCGACGTCGCGCGCCAGGTCATCGAGGGCCACGTCTTCGCGCGCCCCGCCCGAGCCCGCGAGCGTCAGGAAACCCTCCAGGGCGCCGTCGATGCGCTGGATCTGAGTCCGCGCAGCGCGCGCGGTCTCTGCCCCCTCGGGCTGGCCCTGTGCGAGTGAATCCACGGCGAGCCCCAAGGTGTGCAAGGGGTTGCGCAGCGCGTGCGCGAGCCCGCGCGCCACATCCCCGAGCTCGCCGAGGTGCTCGCGGTCGCGCAGGCGCTGCGCCTCTTGGTCGAGGTCCGCGAGGCGCTGGGACATTGTGTTGAACGCGCGCAGCGTGGCCGCGACCTCGCGATCACCGTCCTCGGGCACGGCGGCGCCGAGCTCGCCGCGCCCGACACGCTCTGCTGCGGATGCGAGGCCACGGAGCGGGCGCGTGACGCGGTGCGCGACCCAGGCGATCGCGCCGAGCCCCAGCACGAAGAGCGCGATGGAGCCCAGGAGCAGCTTCGACAAGAACCCATCGAGCGCGCGGTCGAGGCCGCCCCGCGGCACTGGGATCCGCAACATCGATGGGGGGACGTCCGCGCGGTCCGCCGACTTAGGCGCCAGGCGCGCCCCGTCCATGGCTGCAACCCATGCACCGGTCGTCTCGACGCTGCCGTGAATGGCCGGTTCGCCGCTCGGGATCGCCGCCATGATGCCGCCGACCCGCAGGGCGAAGGTCGCGCTCGTGCCGCGCTCCTGTGGGCGAGCGACGTCCAGGGCTGCGGAGGGGAGCAGCGTCAGTTCGAGGTCGCCGTCGGCGCGTGCGCCGCGGCCCCGAGTGGGCTCGAAGTAGGGGCGGACTTCGAGCTCCACGCGCGTCGGCGCTTGACCCGGCGCGGAAGACGCGGCGCGCAGTCGCTCGGACAGGGCCGCTCCGGGCAGCGCCCCCGGGGGGGCCTCCTCGACCCGGAAGTGCTCGATGCTGCGCGTGATCAGCGTGCCCCGGTGGGGCGCGTCCGGCCCGTCAGCGAGATCCAACGAGGCCTCGTCGTGGGCTCCGTCCGTCGAGAAGAGGCTCAGCATCGACGAGCCCACCGTCAGGGCGACTACGTCCACCTCCTGGTCGAGGTCGCGGGTCAGAGCCCGTACCAAGGACCACTCCGCCGCCAAGAGCACAGCGACGAGGCTGCCGAGGACCAGGACCAGACGGGCGCGGAGAGACATGGACGGCATGGGGTACGGTCGAAGGCGCCGGACGTGGGCGGCGGAGTGGGCCTCCTCACAAGAACCGTACCAACCAGACGCGACAGGGCGGAGCCTGGGACTATCCTGGGGCGCGATGTCTCACCTCAAGCTGCCCCGCTTCGTGTTCGCGCTCGCCGCGTCGTGCTCTGTCCTCGGTGTCGGCCTCGAGGCGCGTGGCGTTGCGCCCCAGGTCGACAGCGCGACTCCCAAGGCGAGCCCCGGAGACGACGACCGGGTCCCGCCGCCGGTGCCGGAGGGCCTCGACGAGGGCGCGGTGATCGCGCGCTGCGTGGAGCTTCTGATCGCGCTGCAAGAGGACCTGACGGACCCCGCAGCGCCGCTCGAGGCGCGCCGCGAGTGGCCCTACGAGGGCGTGTACCGCGAGCGCGCCGGGCGTGGGCGCGGCAGCGAGCTCGTTATCCCGCTTGGCTACCGGGTGGGCGGCACCTCGATCGTCTCGTGGGCGCTGCTCTCGGCCCCGGGCTACGCAGAGGACGCGCGCGCCCGCGCCGCGGTCGCGAAGGGCGCGGCCTTCGTGCTGGAGCAGCTCGCGACGGAGGGCATGCGGCCTGGCTTCAATGGCGGCTACGACGTGCGCGGCTGGGGGCACGCCTATGCGCTCTGGTTCCTCCTGCAGCTCCGCGCCCACGACGCAGTCCCCGAGGGCCAGGCGCCTGCCGTAAGCGAGTGGATCCCGGCGCTGGTCAAGACCCTGGAGGCGACCGAGATCCGCCCCGGCGGCGGCTGGAACTACTCGCGCCAGAACGGCTTCGACAAGCCGGGCGCGGCGGCCTCGCCGTTCATGACGGGGCCGACGTTGCTCGCGCTCTTCGAAGCGCAGCGCCAAGGCGTGGCGGTCGACGGGCAGGTCGTCGAGCGCGCGCTCGGGGCGTTGTCTGCGACTCGCATCGGCGACGTGTTGGGCGGCGCAGACGACACGTTCTCGTACGGGTACAGCCGCGGCGACCAGCGGAGCGGCCGACCTGGCGCGATGGGGCGCATCACGTCCGCAGAGGTCGCGCTCTACCTCGCGGGCCGCAGCGACACGCAGAAGCTCACGAGCGGCGTCCAGGCGTTTGTCGAGCACTGGCAGCAGCTCGAGGCGCGGCGCCGCAAGGACAAGACCCACCTGCCGCCCTACGGGGTCGCGCCGTATTACGTCTATTTCGCGCACTACCACACCGCGCTCGCGATCACTCTCCTGCCCGAGGCCGAGCGCGCGGCGTGGCGTACGAAGTACCTTGGCCGCCTCTACCAGTCACGGCTCGAGAGCGGCGGTTGGAACGATCGTGTCTTCGACCGGAGCGAGAGCTACGGCACCGCGATGGCGCTCCTGTCGCTCCTCGCGCCCTCGGCCCCAGCGCTGGCCCGCTGGGCTGGCCCGGCGTCGAGCGCACCGGGCTCGCGGTAGCCCAAATCGGGGCGCGCGCACGAAGTGGGGCCGCGGCCGCTAACCTAGTGGGAATGTGGACCTCGGCCCTCCTCGTGCTGCTGTGCTCCGCTCCTGCGGCCGCGCAGGACAGCGCGCCGCCTTCGCCCTCCGCCGCTGACCTAGAGTTCTTCGAGCGGCGCGTGCGACCCGTGCTCGTGGAGCATTGCCTCGCGTGCCACGACCCCGCGCAGGGCAAGGTGAAGGGGGGCCTCGACCTCTCGAGCGCCGCCGGCTGGCGCAAGGGCGGCCTGTCCGGCCCGGCGATCGTGCCGGGGGACCTCGCGGCGAGCCTCGTCGCCGAGGCGGTGCGCTACGAGGACGAGTTCGTCGCGATGCCGCCGACGGGCAAGCTGGCGGAGGCGCACATCGAGACGCTGCTGGAGTGGATTCAGCGCGGCGCGCCGGACCCGCGCGATGGCGCGAGCGCTGCGCCCGCCCCCAAGCGCAAGCTCGACGTCAACGAGTGGCGTGACTTCTGGGCCTACACACCGCTGGCGGACCCTGTCCCGCCGGCAGAGACGAGGCTGCCCGACGGCGCCGAATGGAGCGCGCACCCGATCGACCGGTTCGTGCTCGCGGGGCTCTCTGCGGCGGGCCTCACGCCTTCGCCGCGCGCGGACCGTCGCACGCTCATCCGCCGCGTCTCGCTCGACCTCGTCGGGCTGCCGCCGACGCCGGAAGAGGTCGCAGCTTTCCTCGACGACGACGCCCCCGATGCGTGGGAGAAGGTCATCGATCGCTTGCTCGCCATGCCGCAGTACGGCGAGCGGTGGGGGCGGCATTGGCTCGACCTCGCGCGCTATTCCGACTCGAACGGCCTCGACGAGAACTTGGCCTTCGGGCACGCCTGGCGCTATCGCGACTACGTCGTGCGCGCCTTCAACGACGACAAGCCGTACGACCAGTTCGTGCGCGAGCAGCTCGCGGGCGACCTCCTGCCGGCCACGGACGATCGCGCCGAACAGTTCGATCGCATCACTGCGACGTGCTTCTTGACGCTCGGGCCGAAGATGCTCGCCGAGCAGGACAAGGAGAAGCTGCGAATGGACGTCGTCGACGAGCAGGTCGACCTCGTCGGGCGCGTCTTCATGGGGCAGACCATCGGGTGCGCGCGTTGCCACGACCACAAGTTTGATCCGTTGCCGACGCGCGACTATTACGCGCTGGCCGGCATCTTCCGCAGCACCTCGATCTTCGAGAACTACGACCACGTCAGCCGCTGGCGCGAACGGACCCTCGAGACGGACGCCGAGCGCGAGGCGCGCGAGGCTTGGCGCAGCGCGCGGGACGAAGCGAAGGCGGCGCGCGATCGGGCTGTGCAGGAGGGCGAAGAGGCGCTGCGCAACGGGCTCGCGTCCAAGTTCGGCCGCTACCTCGCCGCGGGCCAGCGGGCTCGGAACACCGCGCGCTTCATCGAGGCCGAACGCGCTCCGCGCACGAACCTGCACGTCGACTCCGAGCATTGGGGCGACCCGCGCCGGACGGTGCTACACACGCACAAGGCGGGGCTTCAGTTCGCGGAATGGGACGTGCGCGTGACGGAAGCCGGCGCCTATCGCTTGAGCGCGCGTTATGCGGCCGGCGAGTCGCGGCCGATGCGGCTCATGGTCAACGGGGCGGTCGCGCGCGAGGACGCGTTTGGCGAAGTCACGGGCGGCTTCCAGCCGACGGATGTCGCTTGGCGCGAGGTCGCAGAGCTCGAGCTCGTCGCAGGCCTCAACGTGCTGCGCGTCGAGTGTGGCGGGTCGGTGCCGCACCTCGACGTGCTGGCGCTCGTCCCGACGGACGTGGTCGGTTGGCCCTTGGTCGATGGCGAGCGCGACCTCGTGCCGGAGGTGGTGCGCGCCTATGCCGACGAGCTCGCGTGGCGCGCGGGCCAAGGGGACTCGCTCTTTGCCGTGTGGGACGCCTATCAAGCCGCGCCGCCCAGCGAGTGGGACGCCGTCGCGGAGCGGCTGCGCGGGCTGCTGGAGTCCGGCGCAGACCTCGGGCCGGCGCCGTTCCAAGCGCTCGTGCACGGCGCCGCGCCCGCGAGCTTGGACGACCTCGCGGCGCGCTTTCAGGCCGCGGCGCTGGCCGTCGCCGGGGTCGTGCGCTCGCTGGAGGGTGATGCGCGCAAGGCCGCGCTCGCTGCGGCGGATACGCAGCGCGTGTTCGGGCTGCTGGAGGGCTCGACGTCGCCGACAGCGCTCGCCGGAGCGCTCGGCGCCTCTTCGTTCCCGCGTGAGGTCAACGAGCGCCTTGCGGCGCTCGACCAGCGCCTCGCAGCGCTCGCGGCGAGCGAGCCCCCGATGCCTGGAACGGTGATGGCCGCCATCGACGAACCCGAGGTCGTCGAGGTGCCGGTGCACGTCCGCGGCAGCCATCTCAAGCTCGAGGGGGACCCCGTCCCGCGGGGGTTCTTGTCGGTGCTCGACAAGGTCGTGCCGTGGGAGCCGCTGCCGGCCGATGCCTCGGGGCGCCTCGCCCTCGCTGAGTGGTTGACACGACCCGATCACCCGCTCACTGCCCGTGTATTGGTGAACCGGGTCTGGCAGCATCACTTCGGCATGGGGCTCGTGGCGTCGCCCTCGAACTTCGGCACGCGGGGCGCAACGCCAACGCACCCGGAGCTGCTCGATTGGCTCGCGCGGCGCTTCGTGGCGTCGGGCTGGTCGCTGAAGGCGCTGCACCGGCTGGTGCTGACCTCCGAGGTGTGGCAGCAGAGCGTCAGCCACGACGCGCTCGCGCTCGAGCGAGATCCGACGAACGAGCTCTTGTGGCGGCAGAACCGCCGACGCCTCGAGGCGGAGGCGATCCGGGACTCGCTGCTCGCCGTCAGTGGCCTCTTGGATCGGACTGTGGGTGGGACCTTGCTCTCGACTCGGGATCGGGGCTACGTCACAAACGACCAGAGCTCTGACGCGGCGAACTACGACGCCCCGCGACGCTCGATCTACTTGCCCATCATCCGCAACGCGATGTACCCGTTCTTCGGCGTCTTCGACTACGGCGACCCGAGCGTGCATATCGAGCAGCGGCCATCGACGACGGTCGCGACACAAGCCTTGTTCTTGATGAACTCGCCGTTGGCGCTCGACTGCGCGAGCGCGCTCGCCGGGCGTGTTGCGGCGGAGGTCGGCGACGACACGGAAGCGCGCTTGCAGCGCGTGTTCGCGCTCGCCTACGGCCGCGCGGCCGCACAGGACGAGGTCGACGATGCGCGCAGCTACCTGGCCGCCCTCGCGGACCTTGATGCGCACGCCGATGCGCCGACGACGTCGGCCTCCGGGGACAAGGGCGTGCGCGCGGGCTCTGCGGAAGCGCGCGCGTGGCGCAGCCTGTGCCAGGCGCTCCTCTCCGCCAACGAGTTCGTGTTCGTCGACTGAGCTCTGCGTGGACTGGAGCCGCGCCAGCGCCTGTGTGAGCGCCGGCGCCGGGGCCCTCGCTGGTCGGCGCCGGAGGCTACTCCGGGAGCGGCGCGCCGACTGCGCCCAGGTTGCTGCCGTTCCAGCGCAGGGTGCCGGGGATGCGCAGGCCCACGGGGCGGTTCAGTAGCACGCCCTTGCCGGCCACTGCGCGCACCATCGTCGTCGAGCCGCCGCCGTCGAGATTGAGGCCGTCGTCCGCACCGATGAAGCGCAGCCACGCGGCGGTCTCGCGCAGGGTCGCGCCATTCGACCACCCGATTTGGCGACCGTCGATCGTCAACAGGTAGAGCGTCCGCCCGTCCTCGCTGACGCCCGCGGCGGTGCGGGGATGGACGAAGCGGAAGCCCTCGCTCTCGTCCTCGGGGGCGACGACCGCGCCGTCCCGCAGGAGGATGTCCGAGCCCGCGACCGCGATGTCGATGGCCGACAGGTCATCGGGCGCGGGCGCGTCGAGGACCGCGGCTTCGTGGTCGAAGGTGACGACCAGCGTGCGCGCGCCCGTGCCGTCCTTCGCCACCGGTGGTGAGACGAGCTCGCCACCGGAGATTGCGAGCCCGACCAGGTCCTTCGGCTCGGGGACCGCCTCGCAACATGGCGAGAAGAAGTGAGCGTTCACGGCCACGGAGAGGCCATTGCGTTCCAGGAAGTCGAGGGTCGACTCGCCGGTCGTCTCGAGCGGCTCGTCGCCGTTCCCGTGCGTCGCGTGCAGGCTCACTCCCGGCTCGTCGAGGCGGATACGGAGCGCGTCGATCTTCATCATCCCGCCCTTGCCCCCAGGGCTCTCGCCGTGCCCGTACGCGATCCCGCGAAAGAGCGGCGTCCAGCCGGAGAAGTGCATCTCGAGGCCGTTTGCTTCGGCTGCGACGCCGTGCGTGGGGACCGGCTTGAGGCTGCCCTCGCCCGCGCGAGGCAGGCCTCCGGGCAGCGCTGCGTGCTGGCCGCGTAGGGTCCAAGCCACGCCGCCCGCGACCAGTGCCCCGGCGACGAAGCCCCAAACGGCGAGGCGCGCGCGGAGGGCAGGGCGGCAGGGTGCGACATCGCTCGCCATCAGTAGATCGCCTCACGCAAGCGAGACGACAGCCAGTCCATGAGCCACACCACGACCGCGATGACGATCACGATCGTGCCCACCGCGTGCCACTTGGCGAGGCCTTGGTACTGGATGAGGAGCTTGCCGATGCCGCCGCCGCCGACGAGGCCGATGATCGTCGCCATCCGCACGTTGATGTCCCAGCGGTAGATCGTGAACGAGAGGTACGGCAAGACGACCTGGGGCACGATCGCGAACCAGATGACCTGGAGGCGCCCAGCGCCGGTGGCCTCGATCGCCTCGATCGGGCCGTGCTCGACGTTCTCGACCTGCTCCGAGAAGAGCTTCACGAGGCTCGCGACGCTGTGGACCATGAGCGCGAGCATGCCGGCAAACGGCCCGATCCCGACCCAGACCGAGAAGATGATCGCCCAAACGAGGGCTTCGATCGAGCGCACGAAGTTGAAGAGCAGCCGCGACGCCACATAGACGAGCCGGCCGATGTGGGTCGCGCGCATGACGTTGCGGGCCGCGGGGAAGCTCATCACAAACGCGATGGGGACCGCGATGAGGGTCGCCTGCAGCGCCATGAAGATCGTCACCAGCGTCTCTTCGATCACGAGCGGGAGGATCGACCAATCGGGCGAGAGGATCGCCAGGAAAATGCGCTTGGCGCCGTTGAGGCCGTTGCGCGAGAGCAGCTCGCGGAGGCTCGTGTCCGTGACGCGCCACGCGACGATGAGGGTCAGCGCGCCGACCAGGCACGTCGCGAGGCCGGACACGGAGCGCAGCCAGTGGCGCTCGCGCGCCGTCGCCGCCGCCTTCAAGACCGGGTTCGTGCGCTCGACGATCATCCGCCCGGTCGAGGTGCGCGCGCTTGTCCAGAGCCCGCCGACGAGCGCTGCGGCGCCCAGCAGCGCCGCGTAGGTCGCGGCCGGCGCCTGGGCGAACGAGCCGTCGCGCAGGAACAGGGCGAGGAGGCCCGCGTAGAACACAAACGCAGCGTTCAGGAGCGCAGCCGAGACGAGCCCGCGACGGTGCTCGCGCGCGACGCGTTGTTGGTGGATGTCCATTGCGGTGCCTCAGTCGATCGAGACTTCGATCGCGTCCTCGCCGTAGATCTCGCGGAAGCGCGCAGCGTCGATGTCCTTCGCGCCGCCCCGAAAGACGACCTCGCCGGCCTTCAACGCGATGACGCGGGTCGCGTATTGCCGCACGAGCGAGAGGAAGTGCAGGTTGCACACGATCGTCTTGCCGAGCTCCTTGTTGATGCGCTCGAGGTGCTGCATTACGGAGTGCGAGGTCGCAGGGTCGAGGCTCGCGACCGGCTCGTCGGCCAGGAGCAGGTCCGGGTCCTGGAGCAGCGAGCGCGCGATCGCGACGCGTTGCTGTTGCCCGCCTGAGAGCGACGTCGCGCGCTGGCCCGCCTTGCCCTCGAGCCCGACGAGGCGCAGGCACTCGAGCGCGCGCGCTTGGTCCTCGGCGGAGTAGCGCCCGGTCATGCTCGCGAACGTGCTGGTGCGCCCGAGGCTGCCGGTCAGCACGTTCGAGAGGACGGAGTGGCGCGGCACCAGGTTGAAGTGTTGGAACACCATGCCGATCGAGCGCCGCAGGGCGCGCAGCTCGGCCCCGCGCACGTGCGTGACGTCCGCGCCGTGCATCGCGACGCGCCCGCTGGTCGGCTCGACCAAGCGGTTGATGCAGCGCAAGAGCGAGGACTTGCCGGACCCCGAGAGCCCGATGATCGCCAGGAACTCGCCCGGCTCGACGTCGAAGGTCACGCCGCGGACGGCGTGGGTCCCGTTGTCATAGACCTTGTGCAGGTCGTGAACGGACAGGAGCGGGTCGGGCATCACTTCACGTTGGACTCGAGGTCGAGCCCGGACTCCAGCACGAGCTTCCGGATACCGTCGTACCGGGCATCGTCCGCGGGCGCGAGGCCCGTGATGTCGTACAGCCCTTCGAGGCTCTCTGCGCCCTCGGGGGTCGCGGCGAAGGCCAGCAGCGCGTCGCGCACGGCGTTGCGGATCGCGGCGTCCTTGGCGGCGTCGGGGTCGAGCCCTTGCCGCACGACCCAGGCGTCATTGGGGGTGTCCGCCGTGAAGTCGATGATCTTGACCTTCTCGAACACGTCGGGGTACTGCGTCAGGACGCGGGCGCGCGCGTCGCGCGGCGTCTCGCTCGTCGTGCCGTCGGCCGCGGTCACGACCGTGGGCGGGCTGTAAAACGTGGCGCCCGCGTCGACGGCGCGCTGATACACCTGCATGACGACCGAGTCGTGTTTGCCCGAGAACACGGTCTCGCCTAGCTGGACCCCTCGGTCTCGCAGGAGCTTGGAGGGCAGGATGTACCCGGCCGTCGAGGCCGCGTCCGTATACGCGAACTTGCGTCCGGCGAGGTCTGCGAGCGTGTTGATGCCGCTGTCGACGTGGGTGATGATCTGCCCGCGGTAGCTCGTCTCGCCGTTGCCGCGGACGACCGTCAGGATGGCCTCGACCGGGTACTTCTTGACGTCCTTGGCCAGCACGTAGCCGAACGTGTTGAGCGCGGCGAAGTCGGCGCGGCCCGTGCCGAACGCCTCGACCACCGCGACGTAGCTCGTCGGGATCGCGGTCTCGACGTGGAAGCCCGTGTCCGAGTTGTACAGCGCGCGGCTGACATAGGTCGCTACGAAGGCCTGAATGTCCTTCGCGCTCGCCGCGATCTTCTCGGTGTCCGCGGAGGGCACGAAGTACATCGTGAACGGGCGCGCTTCCGTGCCCACCGCGGGGTCGCTGCATCCCGCCGAGGGGAGGCCGAGCGCGAGGGGGAAGAGCAGCGTCAGAAGCGCCCGAAGCGCGCGGCGAAGGGTGTGTGTCATTGGGGGGGGCAGCGTCGGCCGGCGCGTACGAGCTCGGGGAGCTCGCGCACGTGCTCGATGGTGTGGTCATAGACCCCTGCGCGGCCGGCGCCGAGGGTCCAGCTAGGCGTGTGGGGGTGCTTGCGAAGCGCGAGCTGCAGGGTCGGGTCCAGCGCTCCGACGAAGCGGAGCATCGAGGGGAGCGCGAGGTCGAGGGACAGAACGTCGCCGACCACGAGGTCGGGCCGGACGTCTTCGAGGATGCGCCGATAGTGGGGGCGGTCCAGGCGGACGAAGCGCGAGTCCAGCTCCGTCAGATCCCGGCCATCTCCCAGGGCCCACTTCTTGGCGTCGCCGATGACGCGCAGCTCGCGTCCTGTGTCGATCCCTGCGTCTGCGAACAGCGCCTCGAGCTTGCTCGCGTGGGAGTTCGAGACGATCACGAGCTCGACGTCGAGCGCCAGGAGCTCGTCGAGCGCCGCGCGCGCGCCAGCGACGAGCTGGTGGCCCCCAGACGCGCGGTGTTGCAGCGTCGCTGGCCCGAAGCAAGCGTTCGCGAATTCGTTGACGCTGCCGAAGCCGGCCTGCGCGAGGCCGTCCCGCCACCCGGCTGCGTTCGGATGCACGCCGCCGCGGTCGATCCACCCCGCCACCGAGGCCGTCGCCAGCAGCGGGTCTTCGTCGACGAAGGCCGTCAGCTCACCGCCCGGCGCCCAGCCGTTGTCCGCAGGATCCGCGAGCGCCGCGGCGAGGAACGCGTCGAAGTCCTGGCTGAGCTCCGCTTCGCTGCGCGCGAGGACCCGCGACGCTTCGGCGATGAAGGCCCTCCGGACCGCGCCGGCCTCTTCGATCTGGTCGGTCCAGACGCCATCGAAGTCGGAGAGCAAGCAGAAGGTCATGGGGGCGCCCGCCGCGCGGGGCACACATGCTAAGGAGCGCCGCCGATGGGCGCACGCCTGCGTCCTGGCCGAATGACGGACATCCGAGGCGAGGGGGCGCCCGCAGAGTGGTCCATTGCAGAGCGGCCCTTTGCAGAGCGGCCCAGCGCAGCGGTCAGGTGCGGGAGGCCAGCGGTGCGCTCGAGCCCTCCAAGAAAGCAGCCGGCCTGAGCGAAGCTCAGGCCGGCTGAAGTCTATCGGTCCGGGGACACACCCCAGGCCGCGCGGGCGATCACTGGTACGTGACCGAGGTCGCGTCCGTGAAGTTCGACGTCGCGGCGCCGCCGACGACGTCACGGTGCCACGCCTGGTAGTTCCAGGTCTGACCCGCGGTGGCGGCGACGAAGCCGTTCGGGGTCGGGATCTGGTTCAGGTTCAGCGCCAGGCTGGCCGAGCCGGTCATGCCGGTGTTCTGGATCTGGCCGGCGCCGACGTAGCGACCGATCGCGCCGCCGAGGCACAGGTTGCCCTGGCTGCCGCCCGGGTTGTTGATCTGGCCCGTCGACGTGCTGGTGAGGAAGAACAAGAACGCGCTGTTCGGCAGGTCGGTCGCCGTCAGGGTGACGTCGTTCGACGCGACCGCGGTCGAGCCGTACGCGTCGATGCGGCCGGAGACGCCCGTCGAGTTGGCGTTCGTGTTGCAGTAGTTGGCGCCGATCGGGACGCCGGCGATGCCCAGCGCGAGGCTGAACTCGTCGTAGTAGACGGCGGTGCTGTCGCTGTCCGCCGGGTAAACGTCGAGCGCGCCGATCTCCTGAGCTCCGCCGCCCGAGAGGCCACCGGCCCACGAGGTCAGTTCCCACATCTCGACGCCGTTGTAATAGCAGTGCGCGGTGTCGTTGTTGAGGTCGATCTCGATCTTGTACTCAGCCCACTGGTCGTAGAGCAGCGTTTGGTCACCGTTGATCGTGATGCCCGCGGCTGCGGCGACGTCCATGTGGACGCTGGCCGCGGCCGGGTCGGCGTAGCACTGGAACGACCAGTTGTAGGGGCCACCACCGTCGGCGTAGGTGTTCAGCATGATCAGGTAGGTGCGGCCGACCGTCGTGGAGGACACGTACTGGTGGGTCGTGAACGTGTAGCCGCCGGAGCCTGCGACGTACGGACCGTTCATCTCGTGAACGGAGTCCGAGAGGCCGTTGCCGGCGCCCGGGTTGAGGCCGTCACCGACGGCGCTCAGCATCTTCGTGCCCTGGTAGGGGGTCACGCCGCCGGTCGCGCCGACGACCGTGTTGTAGGGCTGGTTGCCCTGGCCAATGGAGTCCCAGTTGTGCCAGCCGCCCTGGCCTTCGATGGCGGAGCCGGTGGCGTAGGACTCGAAGTTGTCGGCCCACTGGGCAGACGCGATGGGAGCGAGGGCGAGGGCCGCCGCTGCAGGAGCGAAAGTGATCAGGCGCATGGTGAGGTCTGGAGTTGCTTGGAGTTGCAAAAGGGAGTCGGACGAACCAAGGAATGCCAAGGTGGATCAGGCTCCCCTAGGATCCGATGCTAGCAAGTGAACCGGGTTTTGCGTCAACCTGCCGCGTACTGGCTTTCCGAGGGAAACCTATCCGGTCCGCACGAAGCTTGACGAAAACCTGACCTTCGACGGCGGTCCTCCGCCCAGGGTTCCCTGCGAAGTGCCTCGAAGGGGGACATTCGCAGATTCCTGAGCCGCTACCCTGGGGGGATGCCGAGCGCGCCCGAGCCGACCCCCTTCGCTGCCCCCCGTGCCGGTGACTCACTGTTTCAGAGCCCGTTGCATCGCCGCGATCTGTTCCGCCTCGGGGCGATCGGGGGGGTGACCGCCCTCGGCTCGCTCGGGAGCGCGTTCGGCGCGGGGCGACCGATCGCGGGCCTGGACGGGACGGACCCGCTCGCCGCCAAGGCGCCGCACTTCACGCCCCGCGCGAAGCGTGTGATCTTCCTCTTCCTGCACGGCGGGCCGAGCCAGATCGACACGTTCGACTACAAGCCGGAGCTGCAGAAGCGGGACGGCCAGCCGCTGCCGTTCGACAAGCCCCGGGTGACGTTCGCGGAGACGGGCAACCTGTTGGGTTCGCCCTGGAAGTGGAAGCAGCACGGCGAGTGTGGCGCTTGGGCGAGCGACCTTCCGCACGTGGCCGGTGAGATCGATCGGCTGGTGCTTCGTGAAGTCGCTGCACGGCACGAACGATGCGCACGGCGGCGCGCTCTTGGCGTTGCACACGGGCTCCGACACGTTTGTCCGGCCGAGCATGGGCTCGTGGATCCTCTACGGCCTCGGCAGCGAGAACCGCGCTCTCCGGGCTATGTCACGATCTGTCCGACGCTCGGGCACGGCGGCGTGAACAATTGGTCGAGCGCGTTCCTGCCCGGCGTGTACCAAGGCGTGCCGATCGGGAACGCGTCGGTTCCGGCGGATCGGGCTACGTTCCGGCACTTGACGCACATGGGCGCCTCCGCGGACGAGCAACGCGCGCAGCTAGACCTCCTCGCGCGGCTGAACGCGCGTCATGCGCGCGGGCGCGACGGCGCGGATGACCTGGCTGCGCGGGCCGAGTCCTTCGAGCTCGCTTGGCGTATGCAGGGCGAGGCGCCGGAGGTGATGGACCTCGCGGGCGAGAGCGCGGCGACCCTCGAGCGCTACGGCATCGGGGTCAAGGAGACGGACAACTTCGGCCGGCAGTGCCTCATGGCGCGGCGCTTCGCGGAGGCCGGCGTGCGCTTCGTCCAGTGCACCCACTCCTACAAATGGGACCAGCACGGGGACATCAAGCGCGACCACACGAAGAACGCGCTCGAGGTCGACAAGCCGATCGCGGGGCTCCTGCAGGACCTCGCGGCGCGCGGGCTCTTGGAGGACACCCTCGTGCTCTGGGCCGGCGAGTTCGGACGCACGCCGGTCTCCCAGGGGAGCGGCCCGTCAGCCGGTCGCGACCACAACCCGCACGGGTTCACGGTGTGGATGGCGGGCGGCGGCGTCAAGCCGGGCTTCTCGTACGGCGCGACCGACGACTTCGGCTACTACGCGGCGGTGGACAAGGTCCACGTGCACGACCTGCACGCGACGATGCTGGCGCTGCTGGGCCTCGACCACGAACGGTTGACCTACCGCTATGCGGGCCGCGACTTCCGCCTCACGGACGTCTACGGTCACGTCGTGCGCGACCTCTTCGCCTGATGGGAGCCGTGGCGCTGCGCGAAGTCGCGGCGCGCGCTCGCTGGCTCACGCGATCCGCGCGCGCAGGCGCGCGGCGAGCAGCTTGCGGCGCCCGGCGTCGGCGCTGCCGGCAGCGGACAGTTGGGAGGCGTTCGCTGCGGCCCGCGCGGGATCCGCGCCTTGCTCGAGCAGGACGTCGACGCAGGCCGTCTCGCCGAGGAACGCAGCACGGTGCACGGGCAGGAAGCCATCTGCAGCAGCGCGGTGCACCGCGGCTGGATCCGCGCGCAGCAAGCGCTCGAGGGCGACGGGCTCGCCGAGCGCGACGAGCTCGTCCGCGTTCAACGGCGCGTCTCCTGCCGCGCGCCGAGCCGCCGCGAGGCGCGCGACGATCGCCGCGTGGCCGCGGACACGGGCATCGACGAGGAGCGACAGCCCCCGCCGGTTGCCGACGCTCGCGAGCTCCGGCGCGCTCTCCAAGAGCGCCGAGACGCGCGCCCGGTCGTCCCGGCGCACGGCGTCACGGAGCTCTGTGGCGCGATCCATGCGGCGGAGGATAGCGCCGATGACGAGGCCTTGGGCGAGCATGTCCGCCGTGGAGCGCCGTCGAGCCCGGTGACCCCACCTGCGCTCCCCACCCGGAAGCTGGACCCCTTGAGTGTGCTCGAGGCTCAGTGCAACGAGCCGTGGACTCCGCGCTCGATGCCACCACAACAGGTGGTAGCCCATCGGGCTCGAACCCGCCGCGGCGGGCCCGTGACAGCGAAGGGGTCCAGCTTCGAGTGGGGTCCCGGTCGGGGACGCGGCGGTCAGTCCTGGCGATCCAGGAACGGGTAGCGCCAGTCGGTCGGCGGCACGAAGGTCTCCTTGATCGTGCGCGGGCTGACCCAGCGCAGGAGGTTCAACAGGGAGCCTGCCTTGTCGTTGGTGCCGGACGCGCGCGAGCCGCCGAACGGCTGTTGTCCGACGACCGCGCCCGTCGGCTTGTCGTTGACGTAGAAGTTCCCGGCCGCGAAGCGGAGCGCGTCGGTCGCGCGCCGCACCGCCGCGCGGTCCGTCGCGAAGATGGCCCCAGTGAGGGCATACGGCGACGTGGTCGCACAGAGCCCGAGCGTCTCTTCGAAGCGCGCGTCCTCGTACACGTAGAGCGACAAGAACGGCCCGAAGTACTCGGTACGCATCAGCTCGTGCTTCGGGTCTTGGACGACCGCGACCGTCGGCTCGATGAAGTACCCGACGGTGTCGTCCGCGCCGCCGCCGACGATGACGTCGACCTTCTTGTCGCTCTTCGCGAGGGACTGGGCTGCGGTCAGCTTCGAGTACGAGCGCCGGTCGATGACCGCGCCCAGGAAGTTCTTGAAGTCGCGCACGTCGCCCATGCGCATCTCCTTCACGATCGTGACGAGCTCTTGCTGCACGGACTTCCAGAGGCTCTTCGGCACGTAGGCGCGGCTCGCGGCGCTGCACTTCTGGCCTTGGTATTCGAACGCGCCGCGCGCGAGCGCGACCGCGACCTCGCGCGCGTCGGCGGACGCGTGCACGAAGACAAAGTCCTTGCCGCCGGTCTCGCCGACGAGGCGCGGGTACTGGCCGTACGTCGCGATCGACGCGCCGACCGTCTTCCAGATGTGCTGGAACGTCGCCGTCGAGCCCGTGAAGTGCACGCCTCCGAGGCGCGCATCGGCGAGCGCTGCGTCCCCGACCGGCGGGCCGTCGCCAGGGATGAAGTTGATCACGCCGGGGGGCAGGCCCGCGGCCTCGAGCATCCGCATGCAGTAGTAGTTCGACAGCGCCGCGGTCAGCGAGGGCTTCCAAACCGCCGTGTTGCCCATGAGCGCCGGCGCCGCGGGGAGGTTCGCCGCAATCGACGTGAAGTTGAACGGCGTGATCGCGAGCACAAAGCCGTCGAGGGGCCGGTGCTCCAGGCGGTTCCAGATCCCTGGGGCGGAGATGGGCTGCTCCGCGTAGAGCTGCTGCGCGTAGGCCGCGTTGAAGCGGAAGAAGTCGGCGAGCTCACACGCCGCGTCGATCTCGGATTGGTGCGCTGTCTTCGACTGGCCGAGCATCGTCGAGGCGTTGATCGTGTCGCGCCACGGCCCGCACAAGAGGTCCGCCGCGCGCAGCATCACCGCGGCGCGCTCCTCCCAGGGGAGCCGCTCCCAGTCGTGCCGCGCGCGCTCGGCGGCCTCGATGGCGAGCCGTGTCTCCGCGCCGCCGGCCTTGTGCACCCGGGCCAAGAGGTGCCCGTGGGCGTGGGGCATGACGACCTCATCGAAGTCGCCGGTGCGGACCTCCTCGCCGCCGATGATCAGCGGGATCTCGACGACCTCCGAGGCCATCTCGTCGAGGCGCAGCGTGAGCGAGCGGCGCTCGGGGCTGCCGGCGGCATAGCCGCGGACGGGCTCGTTGGTCGGGTGCGGGACGCGGAAGACGCCGTGGGTCATCGGGACGCGGTGCGCTGGAGGAACGGAGCTCGCGGGCCGCCGGGGCGCGGCGCGCGGAGCCCGCCATGATCGGGTCACGGCGCGCCGATTGCGAGGGTCACGGGCGCTCGCTGCGCGATTCGGGCCGGATCCACCGCCCACGGAGCCTCGGGGAGCCACCCGAGGGCGCTCGCACGGTGTCCACGCGCGAGGCCCGCTGTCGCGCGTCGCCCCGCCGCGGTCGCCTGTGGTCGTCAGCCGACGAGGGCGTCGCCGCGGCGGGTCCAGCGCCAGGCGCGATGGTCCGGACGCCGAGCAGCAGCGTCGGAGATTGAGACCGCGTCCGCGTCCCGCGCGCCAGCCGACCAGGAATGCTCGACATGCCTTGGCGCCCGATGCGCGCTGGACCCATCATGGACGCCCATGCTGTCTCGGACCCCTTCTTCGTCGCGCTCGAACGCGCTCCGCGCGTGCTCCGCGCTCTTGCTGCTTACGCTCTTTGGTTGCGCGACCGACGCGGCAGCGGTGGGTCGACCGGGGGCCGTGGCGACCTCCGCGCGCGGCGCGCTGCCTGGCGCCGAAGGCGCGAGGGCGGCCCGCCAAGCCGAACAGAAGGTCGAGGCTGCGCGCGGGAAGGTGGCCGTGGCAGAGCTCGCCGTCCAGCTCCAGCGCCTCGAAGGCGAGGCGCAGGTCGCGGAGGCCCAAGAGGACCTTCGGGCAGCCGAGGTCGCGCTCGAGGAGGCGCGCAGCGCCCAGGCTGCATTCGACCTCGAAGCCAGGGTCAAGGTTGGCCGGTCCGAGGAAGAGCTCGCGTCGGACGAGAGCCGGCTGATCGCCGAACGGGCGGACCTCGCGGGCATCCGCGCGATCTACGCGGTCGAGACCGAGGCGCGCGCGAAGGACGAGATCCTGCGCCGCCACGAGAACGACGTCCTGCGGGCCGAGCGCGCGCTCGCGTTGACGACGCTTGAGCATCAACAGCTCACGGCGGTGACGCTGCCCCAGGGGGAACGGGAGCACGCAGAGCACGCGCGCGCGGCACAAGCGAAGGTCGGCGCCAAGCAGCGCGAACTCGAGCTCGCGCGGCTCGCAGCACAGAAGGGAGCCCTCGCTGCACAGCGAGACCTCGCCGAAGCGCGCGCGGAGCTGCAAGAGGCCGAGGCGACGGCCGCGGAGCGCTCCAAAGCGCCAGCGGGGGCCAGCGAATGAGCCAGCCCGGGATCGCCCTCCTCGCGTGGATGAGCCTGGCGCCATGCGCCGCGCAGGAGACGCCGGAGCGTACGGGCGACGACAGCGCGCTGCCCGCTGCGCCCGCCGCCGCCCAGGCCGTCGACACGCTGCCGCGCGAGGACGCGAGCCGCTCGATCGCCCGCGCCGCAGAGTTCCTCGTCGCGCACCAGGGGCGGGACGGCTCCTGGGGCTCGAACGCGCCCGAATCGACGCTCGAGACCGGCTTCGCGCTCGAGACCTATTACGCTTGGAAGATGGCGTCGCACGGCATCGTGTGCATGGCCCTCGCGGCGGTCCCCGAGACGCCCGCGCGGCGCGCCGCCTTCGAGGACGCGGTGCGCTGGCTCTGCACGCACCGGCTCCCGACGCGCGACTCCGACTGGGACATCGACTTCGTCTGGACGGCGCTCTACGGCTTCGTCGCGACGCAGGAGCTCCTTGGCGACCCCCGGCTCGCGTCCGAGGAGTGGCAGGCGCTGCTCCGTGGGCGGGCGAACGCCTTCCTCGACGTGCTCGTGCGCAACCAAGCCCTCTCCGGTGGCTGGGCGTATTACGACGATCCGCCGTTCGACATCGTGCCGACCTGGGCGACGAGCTTCTGCACGGCGCTGGTCCTGCCGGCGCTCGCCGAGGCGCGCTCGCGCGGCTTCGAGGTCCCCGCCTCCGTCGTCGAGCGGGCCGAGCGCTACCTGCGGCGTTGCGCGCTGCCGAACGGCGCCTACAGCTACGACCTCGACCCGGTCACTCGCATCAGCGGCGTCGAGCACATCAACCTCATCGAGGGTTCGCTCGGCCGTATGCAGGTCGCGAATTGGGCGCGTCGGCGCCTCGGCGACCCCAAGGTGACCGACGACGTCCTGCGCGAAGGCCTGACGCAGTTCTTCCGCCACCGCGCGTTCCTCGACCACGCGCGCACGCGCCCGATCCCGCACGAGGGCTTCCACGCCAACGCGGGCTACTTCTACTTCTTCGCGCACTACTATGCGGCGAAGGTGATCAACGAGCTCCCCGAACCCGAGCGCGAGGCGTGGCATGCGCGGCTGCGGCCGCACCTCGTCAAGACGCAGTGGGAATCCGGCGGAGCCTGCGACTTCCTCGACTCTCCCTACACCGTGAACGCCGGCACGAGCTTCTTGATCCTCGCCCTCTCCGAGGGGCTTCCGCCGTACTCCAAGCGCGCGCCCGTGGGCTCTGCGGGCGCGCAGGCGCCCGCTGAGGGCGCCCCGACAACGCTCGAAACGGAGCGCGCGCGATGAATAGCGCCCACCAAACGGGCCGTGCTTGCCTGCAAGGCATGCTGGCCACGCGGCTCGATGCGCGCGCGGCAGAGTGGCTCGCCGCGCGCGAGCGTGAGCTCGCCGCCGCGCCGCCGGCGGCGAAGCTCGCGGAGGCCCTGTCCCTCGCGAGCCGCTTCGCGCCGCGGCGCCCGCTGGCGCCCACGGAGGCCGAGCGCGCCGCCGCCGGGGTCGCTCTGGACGGCTGGAACCCGGAGCGTTGGACGTGCCTCGAAGCCCTCCGCGTCGCGCTGATCCTGGCCTACGCCGAATGCGCGGACGCGGCCCTGCCCGCGACGCTCGAAGAGTGCTTCCGCTACGCCGACGAAGGCGAGCTGTGCGCGCTCTATCGCTCGCTGCAGTTCTTGCCCGACGGCGCGCGCTTCGCCTGGCGCTCCGGTGAAGGCTGCCGCACGAACATGGGCACGGTGTTCCAGGCGAACGCGTGCGACACGGGCTTCCCTGCGCGCTATTACGACGAGATCGCCTGGCGCCAGATGTGCGTGAAGTCGATCTTCACCGGCGCGCCGCTCTGGCGCGTGCATGGCCTCGATGGCCGCGTCGACAGCGAGCTGACGCGCATGGTCCTCGACGGCGCGGAAGAGCGCCGCAGCGCCGGCCGCCCCATCTCACCCGAGCTCTGGCTCTGCGTCGGGCCGTTCGACGAGGCGCGCGCCAAGCGCGCGATCGCGGCTGAGATCGAGGCCGGCCCCGGCCCCGGGCGCACCGCCGCGATCCTGGCCCTCGGCCGCCTGCGTGCGACGGACGACCTGCAGCGGCTCGCCGGGTCGGCAGACGAAGACATCGCGAGCGCCGCGCGTCGGGCGCTCGCTGGAGAGCACACCCAAAGCGCCTGGCGGGCGCTCCGTGAGGACGAACGACAATGACCGGATTGCGCTTCTTCGACCCGCACGCTCACATGACGTCGCGGACGACCGATGACTACCAGAACATGGCCCGCGCAGGGGTCCGCGCGCTCATCGAGCCCGCGTTCTGGCTGGGCCAGCCCCGCACCAACGTCGGCGCGTTTGTCGACTACTTCGCGAGCCTCGTCGGTTGGGAGCGCTTCCGCGCGTCGCAGTTCGGCGTGCAGCACTTCTGTGCGATGGGGTTGAACTCCAAGGAGGCGAACAATGAGGGCCTCGCGCGCGACGTCCTCGAGGTCCTGCCGCGCTTCGCTTTGAAGGAGGGCGTCGTCGCCATCGGTGAGATCGGATACGACGAGATCACGCCCGCGGAGGAGCGCGCCTACGAATGGCAGCTCCAGTTCGCGAAGGAGCACGACATGGTCGTGATGGTGCACTCACCGCACCGCGACAAGAAGCGCGGCATCCGCCGCAGCATCGAGGTGGCGCAGCACATCGGCCTCGACATGGGCAAGCTCATCATCGACCACAACAACGAGGAGACGATCGAGGACACCCTGAACTGCGGCGCGTGGGCGGCGTTCACGATCTACCCCGGGACGAAGATGGGGTCCGCGCGCATGGCGGAGCTCGTCAAGCAATACGGCTCGCAGCGCATCATCGTCGACTCCAGCTGCGATTGGGGCGTGAGCGACCCCTTGTCGGTCCCGAAGACCGCGGCGCTGATGCTGGAGCAAGGGATCTCTGCGGCGGACGTCGAGAAGACCACGTGGCAGAACGCGATCGATGCCTACGGGCAGTCCGGACAGATCGACCTCGAGCTGCTTATGGCGCAGCCCGTCATCGACCAGCGCCAACTGTTCAGCGACAACTCGGTGCTGCGCGGCCAGGCGCCGCGGATCGACGAAGGCGTCGTGAATTGAGCGCAGGCGGCGCGACCTGAGCGGCGTGCGTCGCGCCGCGCCTCACGGGTTCGACTGGAAGCGCGCGAGGACGCTGCGCGCGGCGCCGCCGAACACCAGCGCCTTCTCGTGCTCCGTGAGCCCGAGGTCGTCCCAGATGGCGACCTGGGCCTCCAGGCGCTCTTTGCGCCAGCCGGCCGGGAAGGTGTTGGAGTCGGTCCCGAAGAGCACTCGCTCGGGGCTCAGGACGTCGAGCGCGCGCTCGAACACGTCCCGCAGCGAGGGGTTCCCCGGCTGCGTGCGTGTCCAGGAGTTCGTGGACGAAGTGTCCGTCACGATGTTCTTGCACTGCGCGCCCGCGAGCGCGTCTCGCGGAAGAACCCGGCGCCGAAGTGGGGGACGCAGAACGTGACCTCTGGGTGCGCGCTCGCCGCAGGGATGACATCGAGCGGATTGGCGTAGCGCAGGTCGTAGCGCCGCGGCAAGCCCAGGAGGTCGCGCAGCTTCACCACGAGCAGCCCGCAGTGCACGTACGCGACCGCTCGGTGCCGCGCGAGCACCTCGAACAGGGGCGCGCAGCGCGGGTCCGCGGGTGAATAGAGGTGCATCGCCGGGAACAGCAGCACGCCGCGATAAGCGCCCGACTCCAGCAGCTTTGCGACGTTCTCCGCGGCATGGGGCGCGAGCGGGTTGCACACGGCCATCGCCGAGATGCGCCCGTTCGATCGGGCGGCGGCGGCGCCGACGGCCGGGATCTCTTCGGGCGCGCTCGCGAAGGTCACCATGTGGCTGACCCCGCCGGCGTCGAGGCTCCCGATCCAGCGCGCGACGTGCGCGTCGAGGTCCGTGGACGGCAGCTCGATGCCCGTCGCCTCGATGACACGCGCGAGGCGCTCCTCGGGCGTCCCGGCTTGGGGGCTCTGGGCCGCGAGGGCGTCGAAGAACGGGCGGGCAAAGAAGTGGGTGTGGAAGTCGACGAGCTGCATCGTGTGGGGGCCGGAGCGCGAACCGTTCGGCTATCGTAGGCCGGCTCACGCATCACCATGCACCAGAAGATCGTGCTCATCACGGGCTCTGCCCAGGGGATCGGCCTCGGCGTCGCGCGCGCCGTGGCCGCCCGCGGCGACGTGCCCCATGTCGTCTATCGCGCCGGGGCGGCCCCAGCGGCGCTCGTCGCCGAGTTCGGCGCGGCGTGTGTGCACCGCGCGGACCTGGTCCACCCCGCCGACGCGCGCGCCCTGGTCGGCGCGGTCCTCGCGCAGCATGGCCGGCTCGACGCCGTGGTCCATGCGGTCGGGCCCTACGCCACCGCGCCCCTCTCCGGGTCCCCACCCGAGCTCTTTCGCGAGCTCATGGAGGGCAACCTCTTCACGGCGCTGCACCTCATCGAGGCGGCGCGCGAGGCGCTGCGCGCGTCCCGCGGGAGCTGGGTCTTCTTCGGCTGCGCGGGCCTCGACCGGTGGCGCGCGCGCAAGGTGACGACGGCCTACATCGCGGCCAAGAGCGCCCTCCTCGTGACGCTCCGCAGCCTCGCGCTCGAGGAGGCGCCCTTTGGCGTGCGGGCCAACATGATCTCGCCCGGCTTCGTGCCGCACGACGGGGCGGCGCCGGACACCCTCGATGCGCGCCTCCAGGCCGAGATCCCCCTGGGCCGCGCCGCCGAGATGCGCGAGGTCGCGGACGTCGTCGTGTTCCTCATGTCAGCGGGGGCCTCGCACGTCGTCGGCCAGAACATCGAGGTCGCGGGCGGCTGGATGCTGTAGCCGCCCGGTCGCTGCCCTGCGCCCTCAGCCGCTCAGGGGAACGTCGCGCGCAGGGCCACCCAATAGGGCGCCGCCGCGAGCTCCGGCGCGTCCGGCTCGCCGGACAAGGCGAGCAGGTCGAGGTCGATCGCGACGGGCGCGCCTGGGCCGCGGACCCGCCCGAGGTCCGCCTCGATCCGCTTGAGCGCCGCGCGCAGCGTGTCCACTTCGAGGTCGGTCTCGAGGCGCACAAGCTGGTTGCGATAGTCGCCCGCGCCGCCCCCGGAGGCCGGCGATTCCAGCTCCCGGGAGAGCGCGCGCACGTGGAAATGGGCCGCGAGCGCGCCGCGGGCGCGGGCCAGGTTCCGAGCCGCGTCCTGGTTCGACCCGAGGCCGACCAGCGCGCTCCTCGGCTTACGCTCCGCCACGACGTCGCTCGATCGTCACGCCAACGGAGTCCGCGCCCGGGACGACACCTGGCTTCTCCACGGTGAGCCGCACGACCTGCGCGCCGAACTCTTCAAGGCAGATACCGGCCATGTCCTCCGCGAGCGTCTCGATCAGCCAATGCTGAGCGGCGCCGGCGTGCTGTCGCAGGCGCTCGGAGACCCGCCGGTAGTCGATGGCCGCGTGGATGTCGTCGCGCGCCGCCGCGGCGTGGGTGTCCGTCCCGAGCAGGGCCGTGACGACGACCTCCTGGGGGCCTTCGCGCTCGTGGGGGTGGATGCCGATGAGCGTCCAAGCCCGCAGGTTGCGGACGAACACGGTATCGAAGCCGGGCAGGTGGTCGGTCATGCAAGCCTCGGTCAGGGGGGACTGGCCGTCGTCGAGCGCTGGGGGGCTGACAGCGGTCCGAGCAAGGTAACCGACGCACCGGGGCGTTGCGCGCTATCCTCTTCGGCCCGCTCCGCCTGTTCGTACCCGCCGCCCGCGCTCGATGTCTGGACGCCTCACGATCTCCCGCCGTGTCGAATGGGATATGGCCCATCGCCTGGGGCCGCGGTGCCAAACGAAGTGCCGCAACCTGCACGGCCACCGCTACGTCGCGATCGCGACCCTCGACGCCGAGGCCGTGGACGACCTCGGCATGGTCCTCGATTTTGGCGAGGTCTTCGGCGCGATGAAGGCCATCGTCGACGGAGAGCTCGACCACGGCACGCTCGTCGACGAGCACGATGTCTCGCTGTTGGAGTTCCTCCGGCGTGAGGGCGACAAGCACCATGTGGTGGGGGCGCCGACTACGGTCGAGAACATCGTCCCGTGGCTCGCCGCGCGCTTTCAGGCCGCGTTCGACGCGTTGCCTGGCGCGCATGCGCGCGGCGTACGGCTCGCTGCGCTACGTGTCTTCGAGACGCCGAATTGTTACGCCGACTGGACGCTCGTCCCGTGAGCGCGGCTGAGGCGAACGAGGGCGTGCTCGTCGCCCGAAATGTGCGCAAGGTGTTCCGCACCTACGAGCGCCGCAAAGGGCTCAAGGGGATCCTCGGGAACTTCGTCAACCGGGACTGGAAGGAGTTCGTGGCGCTCGACGGCATCGAGCTCTCCGTGCGCCGCGGCGAGCGTGTCGGGCTCATCGGCGCCAACGGCGCAGGCAAGACGACGTTGATCAAGGTGCTGACCGGCATCGTGCCTGCGACGACGGGCGAGGCTCGGCTGCTCGGCCGTGATTCCTTCGGGCTGCGCGACGTCGAGAAGCGCCGCCTCGCCCTCGTCATGGGCCAGAAGAGCCAACTGTGGTGGGACCTGCCGCCGCTGGACTCGTTCCGCCTCTTAAAGGAGGTCTACGGCGTCGCAGCGGCGGACTTTGACGCGCGGGTCGCGGAGTACTCGCACATGCTGGAGGTCGAGGACAAGCTCGGCGTCCCGTTGCGCCAGCTCTCGCTCGGTCAGCGCATGAAGATGGAGCTCATCGGCGCGTTCTTGCACGCCCCGGAGATCGTCTTCCTCGACGAACCGACGATCGGGCTCGACCTCGTCTCGCGCGAGACGATCCGCGCGTTCCTCGTGCGCCTCGGGCACGAGCGCGGCATCACCATGGTGCTGACGAGCCACGACATGGAGGACATCGAGGACACATGCGAGCGCCTCGTCATCCTCGACCGAGGCCGGATCCTCTACGACGGCGAGCTCGCCGAGCTCTCCCGCCGCGTCAGCGGCCGCCGCGCCCTCGAGGTGCACCTCGAGCCGCGCGAGGCGGTCGATGAGGCGCGGCTCGGCGCGGTGCTCGCGGCCCATGGGGCGGAGCTCGCGGGGCGCACGCCGCACGCGTTGACGCTGCTCGTCGAGACCGCTGCGCTGACGCCCTTGATGCGCCAGCTCTTCGATGCAGTGGCCGTGCGCGACCTCGCGGTCGAGCCGCAGCCGCTCGAGCTCTTGGTCAAGGACCTGTATCGCGGCGCCGCGGTGCCCGAGGCCGCCGCCCATCACGCGCGACGGGCGGGGGCGTCGGAGGAATGAGCGACGACGCGGTCGCCCGGCCGTTCTGGTCGCTCCTCGGCCAGGCCACGGTCTACGAGCTGCGCAAGCAGGTCGCGTTCCGGGTCGGCTTCCTCATCCGCGAGGTGAGCCACGGCATCGTCGAGCCGCTCGTGATGCTGTTTGTCTTCTGGGCGCTGTACGACAGCGCCGGCGAGGGCGCGTCCTTGCGCGGCTGGACCTTCCCCGAGCTCGTGCGCTACCTCGCGGGGCTCTTGGTCGTGCGGAAGATCGTCTTCCACAACCGCGCGTTGGACCTGTCGACCCAGATCTTTGAAGGGCGCGTGACGAAGTACCTCGTGATGCCGATGGACTACTTCGTCCTCGCGGCAGCGCGCTTCGCGCAGTACACGGCCCTGCAGCTCGGCGTCGGGCTCATCACGTGGTGCCTCGGCGCAGCGTTGGCGCCGGCGCACTGGCTGTTCCCGACGTCCGCCCTCGCGGTCGCCGGGGCGTTGACGTTGGTGCTCCTCGGGAGCTGGTGCTGCTTCCTCGTCTACTACATCCTCAACGCGCTCGCGTTCTGGTTGGACGTCGTGTGGAGCTTGCTCGTGATGGCGTGGTTCGTAATCTCGTTCGCCGGCGGCGCGATCCTGCCGGTGTCGCAGATGCCGGCGCCTGTCGCGCGTGTCCTGGAGTTTGGCTTCCCGTACTGGGCGATCTCGGCGCCGATCGAGGTGCTGATGGGGCGGCTTGGCGCCAGCGACATCGGGCGCGGCCTTGTGGTGCTGGGCGTCACGATCACGCTGCTCGAGGTGCTCCGTCGCGTCGTCTGGCGCCGCGGCCTCGCGCACTACGGGGGGGCCGGGATGTGAGGGAGCGCCTCAGCTTTGCCCTGCGCGTCGGGGGCCAATACGCGCGCATCGGCCTTGTCCGCAAGAGCCAGTTTCGTTGGGAGTTCGTCAACCAAGTGGTGATGGACTGCCTGTACTACCTGTCGTTCTTGCTGACGTTCCACATCCTCTATGGCTTCAGGGACGGGCTGACGCTCGCCGGGTGGACGCGCGAGGACATCCGCGTGTTCCTCGGGATGTCGTTCGTGACGGACGCGTTCATGATGACGTGGCTCGGGCAGAACTGGCACTTCGGCGAGGACCTGAAGTCCGGCGGCCTGGATGCCTTCAGGATGCGCCCTGGTCCCGTCTGGTTCACCTACACGTTCCAGCGCTTCAGCCCTGAAGGCCTGACGAACATGGTCGTCGCGCTCGGCATCCTCGGCTATGGCCTCGTGCACCATCCGGCCGTGGACGGCGCTTCGTGGGCGCTCTTGCCGGTGGCGATCGGCATCGGATGCGCGGCGCAGATCGGCCTCGTGATCACATTCCAGGCCTTGGAGTTCTGGGTCGTGAACGCGGACTTCGCGCGCTTCTTCAGCAACGTCTTCTCGCAGATCGCCGACCGCCCGCTCGACGTCTACCCGCGCGGGATGAAGCGCCTCTTCCTGTGGGCGATCCCGCTCGGCGGGCTGGCCTGGTACCCCGCGGGGCTCGTCATCGGCAAGCTCAGCGCGGGCTTCGCGGTCGGCTATGCCGCGGTCGTAGCGCTCTTCGTGGTCCTCGCGACGAGGCTCTTCGTGCGGGGCATGCGGCGCTACGAGTCGGCCCTCGGCTGACCCGCATCAGAGCCCCTCGACCGACGCGACCTCGACGCGCTCGGAGAGGCGGCGCTGCACTGCCGCGCGGACGGTCGCCAGCTCCGACAGCGCGACCCGCTGGTCGCTCTCGGCGAAGGACACGCGGACCTCGACGGAGTCGAGCCAGCCCGAGACGGGGCCGTCGGGGCGCAGGCGCTCGAGGTAAGCGACGAGGGCGTCGACGAGGAAGTCGGGGTACATCTCGACGAGCTCGATCAGCTCGGCCGGGCCCATCGCAGACTGCGCGGCGATGCGCCAGTCTTCGCGCTCTTTGGTCAGCTCCGCGGCGGCCATCAGCCAAGCCGCGGGGACATGGTCGTGCCCCTCTTCGGCGGCCCGGGTGCAGAGCGCGTTCAGGCCGTCGTAGCCGTAGCGCGCCACGATGCGGTCGACGACGAGGAAGGCGAGGCCGTAGTAGCCGCGCTTGGGCGCGGTGGCGAGCTTCGTGGTCGAGAGCCCCGCCGACAGGCGGAAGACGTCGAGCGGGTCGCTCTCATCGCCCGTCAGGCGGACGCGCGCGGACCAGCCGCGGCGGATGTCGCGGCCTGCGTCGCTCTTGCGGTCCACAGCGAGGACGAGCTCGATGCCGCCCGCGGCCAGCGCGGCGGCGGACAAGCGGCCTGCGCGGAGGCGCGCGGCGCCTGCGTCTGCGAGCTTCGTCGAGGCGTGGTCGGCGAGGCCCTCTTCGAGGGTCCCCGGCAGGGCGCTCCAGGTCTCGCCGAGCGCCGCGTGGACGAGCTCGTGGGCGAGCGTGCGGCGCACGTCATCCGCGTTGCGCGAGAGCATGATGCGGCGGTGCGCAGCGGACCAGAGGCCCTCGGCGTCCGCGGTCGCTTCGGTCGGGAAGCGGTACAGGCTCGGCTTGTCCTGGACCCAGACGTCGATGTCCTCGAACGCGGTGTCCGGCACGAGCGCGAGCAGCGCGGGGCGTAGCTCGGCGAGGAGGCCCTGCACCTCGCTCGCCTCGTCGGTGTCGGCGGCGCGGACCGTGCCCCCGTCGAAGGCCATGACCGTCTGCGGCGGCGAGGCCATGCACGACAGGAAGAGCGCCGTTGCGAGGCCCGAGAGGGGAAGGATCGACCAGCCTTGGATGGAGCGCGTCACACCGAAACGTACCCGGCTCGGTGAGCGCGCGAACGCTGGTGCGAGAAACGGCCCCGGAGTCTCACTCCGGGGCCGTTTTAAGGGCCCGCTCAAAGGGGGCCGCTCAAAGGGCCCGCTCAATGGGCCCGCTCAATGGGCCTGTCAGCGCGGCAGCATCGGCGCCGCTTGCGCGCCCCGGCGAGCCTGGACGGTCAGGCGGCCGACGTGGCTGCGCACCAAGTTGGGAGCGGGCTCACGCGTCGAAGTCCTCGGCTTGGATGACGACCGCCTCGATGGGGGACCCTTGCGCCCCAGCGGGCGCCTCAAACCCCTCGTCGTCGCGCGAGCCCGCGGCCTGGCGCAGGAGGCCTCCGTATGGGCGCCCGACGAGCTCGAGGCTCCACTCCGTGTCGACGCCGTAGGCCTCGATGATGATTTGGAAGGGCCGGTTCGGCTCGTGGACGATGACGCGCCCCACTTCGTAGGGCCCGGAGAAGAAGTACTCCGCCACGACCAAGCCCGCGATGGGGTCGTAGATCGTGACATCGACGTCGCCGTAGGCGCTCAGGGCGTCCACGCGGAAGTCGTAGGCCGCGGGCGACGCGGAGAGGAACTCGATGTGATCCACGATGTCGAACCCGATCGCCTCGACGTGGCCGTCGACGTAGAGCAGCGTGTACGGGTCGACGACGCCGATGAAGTCAGGGTAGGCGGGCGAGTCGTTGGGCTCGAGCTCGCGGTACACGGGCGGGCCAGCGGGCGGGCCGGGGATGTGCGCCTCGTGCGTGTGCACTTCACAGCTCTGCAGGCCCGCCGCGAGGGCGCCGAGCGCGAGGACGCGGGACGGGACGGACCGGTGAGCAGAGTGGCTTTGCATGGGTGCTCCTTCAGTGCTGGGGCCGCCAGGGCGGCGCATCACCCGTGGGGAGGCAAGCCGCGTGCCGAACCTGCGCGGGCGCCTGTTTGGCCCCGCAGGCCCCATGGAGGCGCCCCAGAGGCGCGCCAGCGCGCGATTCACGCGGCCACTGTCCTCCGTTGGGGGCGCTCTCCTGGGACAGCGCTGTCCCCTGGAGAGGTCGGCGCAGGGCCGCCACCGGCGGTCTTGCGGGGCGTGATCTGGCACACTGTGGGGTCAGAGGACCGCGCGCAGCCCGCGCCGGCCGCCCACGCGATGAGCACGACCCGCCACCAGTCCCGCGCCTTGCCCGCGCTGGGAGACATCTCGCCCGACGCCACCTCGCGCCGCGACCCGAGCAGCCCGGACCCGAGCCGGTCGGGCTCGAACGACGTGGAGGGCGCGCCGGCCCCGAAGCTGCACGTCGTGACGTTCGGCTGCCAGATGAACAAGTACGACTCGGAGCTGGTCGAAGGGCGCTTCCGGAAGACGGGGTACGTCACGACCGATCGCATGGACGACGCGGACGTGATCCTGTTCAACACGTGCTCCGTGCGCGACCACGCAGAAGAGCGCACGTGGTCTTGGGTCGGCGAGCTGAAGAAGGTGAAGCGCGAGCGCCCCGACCTCGTGGTCGGGATCATGGGCTGCATGGCCCAGCGCGTCGAGGACGAGGTCTTCAAGCGCGCGGGCCACGTGGACCTCGTCGCAGGGACGCGCCAGTTCCATCTCCTGCCCACCATGGTCGAAGAGCTCAAGGCGCGACGCGCGCAACCCGAGCGCTTCCAGGCGAAGGAGCTGCGGCTCCTGGCGACGGACATGGCGGAGGATGTGCCTGTCGATCGCTCCGGCGAGGAGTACGCGGGCGGGCTGCACGCACACCTCGCCGTGATGCGGGGGTGCGACCTCTCTTGCACGTACTGCGTCGTCCCGAAGACACGCGGCGGGGTCCGCTCGCGACCGATCGAGGAGCTCGTGGCCGAGGCGCGCTGGTATGTCAGCCAGGGCGTGCGTGTTCTGACGCTGCTGGGGCAGACGGTGAACAGCTACGGCGAGGACTTCCAAGCCCCGGCGGACGGCGCCGCGACGCAATGGACGGGGCGCCAAGGGCGCCCGAGCCTCGCGGACCTCTTGCGCGCGCTGCAAGAGATCGAGGGCCTCGCCCGCATTCGCCTCATCACGCTGCACCCGAGCTACGTCACGCGCGCCCTCGCCGAGGCCATCCGCGATTGCGACAAGGTGGACCGCTTCCTGCCGCTGCCAGCGCAAGCCGGCTCCGACGATGTCCTGCGCCGGATGAAGCGCGGCTACACGCTCGAGCTCTATCGCGCGCGCGTCGCGCTCTTGCGCGAGGTCGTGCCGGACATCGAGCTGGGCAGCGATTGGATCGTCGGCTTCTGCGGTGAGACCGACGAGGACTTCGAGGGCTCCGTCGCCTTCCTGGAAGAGCAGGGCTTTGCCCTCAATTACATCTTCAAGTACAGCCCGCGCCCGGACACGCGCGCGGCGGAGCGCTACGAGGATGACGTCCCCGAAGCGGTGAAAAAGGAGCGCCACCGGCGGCTCCTCGAAGCCGCGGAGCGTACGCAGCGCGGTCGACTGGAGCGGTTCCGCGGCCTGGGCGTGGCCGTCTTCGTCGAGTCGGTCGCCGAGCGCGACGAGCGCGTGCTCTTGGGGCGCACGCACCACGGCCAGCCCGTCTCGTTCCAAGGACCGCCGCACCTCGTGGGGACGAACGTCCAGGTCCGCATCGAAGAGACGACCGCGTACGGGATGGTCGCGAGCTTGCTCGACGTCGACGCTGCGCCGCTCGAGCGGTGAGCGCAGGCCCGGTCACTTCTCGCCGTAGGCCTCGGTGAAGCTGTCACCCGACGCCGGGTCGAACCAGCGCGAGCCGGAGACCTCTGTGTCCGCGTAACCGAGCTCCTGCAGCGCGGCGTCGATGGCCGCTGAGATGTGGAACGACTCCGCGAGGCCGCGCTGGTCCGCGGCGTCGAGCCAAGCCACGAGCGCCTTGCGCATGCGGCGCGCTCGGACGAGCTCTTCCGACACGCGATCGACCGAGCAGTCCGGGTCCGCGATCCGGTCGAAGAGCTCGACCTGACCTGGCGTCCACGTCCGCGCCTTGTCGGTGCTCTCTTCGTCCGTAAGGTGCATGACGAGGAGCCACCGCCCGTCGTCGACGGACGCCGAGACGCCGTTCGCCGCGAGCGCAAAGCGCGGCTCGCGTGCCGGCTCGATCGCCAGCGCGTCGCGCAGGTCGCGCCCGGGGAAGTCACCGGGCTCGAGGCCCGCCAGCGCTAGCAGCGTCCGCCCGATGTGGAACTGCTCGACGGGGAACTTCACGCGCGCCGCGGGCGCGCCGGGCCAGGCGAGCACGAGCGGGACGATCGTCGTGTCGCGATAGATGCCCGTGTGGTCCCACCAGATGCCGTGGTTCCCGAACGACTCACCGTGGTCGGAGGTGAACGCCGTAATGCCCGCCGCGACCCTCGGCGTCGTCAAGAGCGGCGCCAGGGCGTGATCGACGTAGTCGACGAGCGCGCGGTATTGATCCCACGCGTAGTCGGGGTCGGTCACGCCGGTCAGGAAGCTCGGGACGTCGGCGCCGGAGACGGGCAGCCCCGCGCCCGTGGCGCGCGGGTCCTGCCCGGCGGGGTAGTACTTGCCGTCGAAGGCCGGCGGCGGGACGTAGGGCGAGTGCGGGTCGTAGACGTGGACCCACAGGAAGAGCGGCGCGTCGCCGACCGCCGCGATCTGCGCGAGGGCCGCCGCGACCGTATGCTCGCCGAGGCGCACGGTGTCGCTGGAGCCCTCGAACGCGTCGAAGTCCTCGTTCCTCGGGAACCCCGGCCCGTCGTAGCGATCAAAGCCCTGCCCGAGGCCGCTGAGCTCGTCGCCGAGCTGGAACGCGCTGAACGACGCCGCGGTGCGCCAGCCAGCGGCGGCGAAGCGCTCCGCGAGCGTCGTCGCCTGCCGCGCGACCGGCGCGCGGTTGGTGACGACACGAGTGTCGCGCGGGTGAATGCCCGTCATCAGCGCGACGTGGGACGGGTTCGTCGCGTTGGTCGTCGAGGCCGCGTCAAGGAACAGCACTCCGCGGGCCGCGAGCGCGTCGAGGGCGGGCGTCGCGACGAGGCTCGGCGATGCGGCTGAGAGGAGCTCGCCGCGGTGGGTGTCGGACGTGATCAGGACGACGGTGCTGGGTGTGGTCGAGCCGCGGCGCGCCGCGCGGTCGAGCACTCCAGCGTCGGCCAAGAGCGACGCCGCCGTCGGGTCCGACGCTTCGATGCGCGCTCGAAGGAGCAGGTCGCCCGGTCCCTTGACGCTGCGGACGAGCTCGCGCCAGGCGCTCGCATCGGCCGCGAGCGGCAGCCGCAGCGCGTCCGACCCGAGCCCTTCGAGCACGAGCACCGCGTCCGCGAGCTCCGGCCCTGGGCCGACTCGGTAAGACAGGTGCAGCTCGCCGTCACGGGGCGCTGCGACGTGTCCCGTGACCGGCGCGTTGCCCGCGAGCCCGATCGCGGCGCGTCCGTCGGTCCCGACGTGCACTTGGCGCGGCCCCTCGCGGACGTCGGGCAGGAGCGCCAGCGGCGGGCGCGCCGTCAGATCGAGCGCGACAAAGCCTGCCGCGCTGCACTGGCCCGCGGCGTGCAAGACCACGTGGTCGACGCGGCCTTCGAGGCGCTGGACCATGCCGAGCTCGAACGAGACGGATTCGAGGCCTGGCCCGCCCTCGACGACCTTCACGTCCGAGTACGCGCGCGTGCGCGGCCCGGTAACAAACGAGAGCATCACGCCCTCTTTCTCGCCCTCCGGCACGTCGATCGTCAGGGTCGCCGCGTCGACCCGGGCGGCTTCGATGTCGAGCGTCAGCTTCGCGAGGCGAGCGCCGGTCGCGCGCAGCTCGAGCCGCGCGGGCGTCCCTGCGACTTCGAGCGCCATCGGCTTGCGCCCTTCGCGCGAGACCGACCATGTGTCGACGACGTCCTGCGGGGTGAGCGCGGCCATGACACGCGCCGACAGATCCGGGCGCTGGCCGTCGGGCGCCCAGGTGATGCGCTCCCAAGCGGCGCCGTGGCCCGATGAGCCGGGCGTATCGCCGTGTCTGCTGCAGCTCGCCGCGAGCGCGCAGAGCGCCAGTGCGTAGACTCCTAGGGCAGCGTCGTGGGCCCAGGCGTGCGCACGGCGCTGGACGCTGCTGCGGACGAGCTGTGCGGCGGAGCAGCGGCTCGATGGATTCGGGCGCATCAGAAGGCGAAGTAGAGGTATGGGGCGGGCCGGAGCGAGATCCAGGGTAGTGCCAACGCGGTGAGCGCGCCCAGGCTGAACGCGAACACCGGCGCGGGCAGCGCCGTCCAGCGCTCGACGAGGCGACCGCGCCACGTCGCGATGTGGACCAGCGCGAGGCCGATGAGCACGGACCAAGCCCAGCCCGGCGACGTCGGCGCCCCCGCCGTGGCCGCGTGCGGGGTGAGCGCGCGCTGCAGGAGGGCGACGGCGTCGCGCAGCGTCTCGGCGCGGAAGAACGCCATGGACAGCGTCCAGACGAGCGTCGTGTAGAGCGCCCCGAGCGCGAGCGGCAAGCGCGTCACCCAGCGCAGTACGGGCGAGCGCTCCAGCACGAGCACAGCGCCGTGGAAGAGGCCCCAGACGACCATCGTCCAGCTCGCGCCGTGCCATAGCCCGGACACCGCCATGGTCGCGAGCAGGTTCGCGCGCGTTCGCAGGGCGCTGCCGCGGTTTCCCCCAAGCGGGATGTACAGGTAGTCGCGGAACCAGCGCCCGAGCGTGATGTGCCAGCGCGTCCAGAACTCGGCGACGGTGCGCGCGAGGTAGGGGTGATCGAAGTTGCGCGGGAGCTGGTAGCCGAGCAGCAGCGCGGTCGCGATCGCCATATCGCTGTAGCCCGAGAAGTCGCCGTAGATCTGCGCGACGAAGGCGAACAGGCCGACCCAAGCGTCACCTGTGCTCACCGCGCCGGGCGCTGCAAACACCGCGTCGGCCAGCGGCGCCACTTGATCGGCCACGCAGGACTTCTTGACGAAGCCGATGAAGAACAGCGCGAGCGCGCGCTTGACGTCGACGTCGCGCGCGAAGCGGCGGTCCTCCTCTAGCTGTGGCAGGAACTCGCGGGCGAGGACGATCGGGCCTGCGACGAGCTGCGGGAAGAACGCGACAAAGAGCGCGAGGTCGAGCGGGGTCTTCGCGGGCGCGAGCTGGCCGCGGTAGATGTCGAGCGAGTAGGAGAGCGTCTGGAATGTGTAGAAGCTGATCCCGACCGGCAGGATCACGTGCAGGACGGGCAGGGCGATCGGCATCCCGAGCCACGCCGTGAGCTCAGCGGCGGACCCGGCGAAGAAGTCCCAGTACTTGAAGAAGCCGAGGACGCCGAGGTTGCCCGCGAGGCTCAGCGCGAGCCAAGCGCGCTGTCGCGGGCGCCGGCCGCGCGCGGCGTAGATGCGTTCGCCGACCGCGTAGTCGAGGACGGTCGAGCCGATGATCAGCCCGAGGAACCGCCAATCCCACGCGCCGTAGAAGACGTACGACGCGAGCAGCAGCCACGCCTTGCGCCAGGCGTGCGCGCGCAGCGCCCAGTGCACGGCCAGCACGAGCGCGAAGAACGGCAGGAAACGCAGCTCGACGAAGAGCATCGCTCAACGCCCCCCCGCTGGCTGCACCGCGTCCTCTTGCTGCACCTCATCGCGCGAGCGCGTCGTATCCAAGAGGTCCGCCACGTCGCCCGCGAGGCGCAGGGAGAAGCGCTCGGCGCCCGCGGCGTCGAGGTGGTTCGGGTCCCACCGCACGTCGGGGTCGTAGAGCTCCGGCGCGAACTCCGGGCGGTTGTCGGGGAGGTAGGGCGCGAGCGCCCCCGACGCCGCGAGCGTAGCGAGCGTCGGGTCGCCGACCGCGCGCGGGGTCGCGTACCAGATGACCTGCGCGCCGCTCGCGTCGAGCAGCGCGCGGAGCGCTTCGAACGCGCGCTGGTCGAACTTCACGGCGAGGTCGACGCGGCCCTCGTTCTGCGCGCGAATGTCGGCGACTCTGGCGTCCCACGACGCGCGATCCGCGCGGAAGCGCTCGTGTTGGCGCAGCGCGCCGGGGTCCGGCTCGGCGCCGATGTCGAGCCACCCGGACTCGGCCTCGAGCTCGGTCTCGGTCGGGCGGAGCGGGGCCGCGAGGCCGAGCCACCGCGCGGCGATGCGGGGCCCGTCGCCGAGCGCCGTCGCGCGCATCGCGCAGAGCTCGACGTGCTCGAGCGCGGTCGCGAGCTTCCAATCCCCGTGCCAGGTCGCGGCGTAGTCTTGCGCCTTGTAATCCGGCGGCGCGTCGACGAAGGCGAGCCCGCGCAGCGCCTCGAGCGTCATCGCGACGTCGTGCCAATGGATGTAGCGCGGGTTGCGCACGTCTGGGTACCAAAGCAGCGGGTCGAAGCGCGGCTCTTCGTAGAGCACGAGCTTCGGGCGCATCCGCTCGAGCACCCAGCGCAGCAGGTAGACCTGCTCGTACGAGCCCATGCCCCCGACGCCTAGGTTGAAGACGCGCGCGCGCTGACCGCGCGCTGCGAGGGCGGCCTCGATCGTGCGCGGCCGCAGGCCGTAATACGTCGCGCTCGAGCCGATCAGCAGCACGTCGTAGGAGCCAGCGTGCTGCGCGAGGTGTGCGACCTTTGCGCCGAGGCCGTAGTCCGCCGGCCAGGGGCGCAGCGCCACGACGAGGCGGTTCGCCGACACAAAGCCGACGACCGCCATGCAGACAGAGAGGAGGGCGCGCACCGCGTGGAGCTTACCGCGCGGCCCGCCCTCAACGGAGCTCGAAGCGCCGCGGCGGCTGGCCGGCCAGGGTCGCGTCGACGTACGCCCGGAAGCGCTGGACGATGTCGAAGGCGGCGGCCGGAACGTGACCCGGGGCCTCGACCTCACCAGCGCCGGTGAGCGCTTCGGGCCTCGCGCCAGGTGCCGGCGCGGGGGGCGGGGTCACCTCGGTCGCGAGCGCTTCGTAGACCCGGGCGAGGACGGCCGTCGCCGGGTTGCCTTCGAGCAGGCCCTTGACGACCGGCTCGACGGAGGCGGGGACGAAGTCCTGGCCCTCGAGGCTCAGCCCGAGGCGCGTGAACGCCGCAGCGTCGTCAGGCTCGAGGCCCGGCGCGCCCGCCGCTCGGTGGACAAGCGCCGCCGGCACGAGCGTGCCCTCGACAAGCCGCTGAACCGTCGAGAAGAGCGCCGCGTAGTCGATCTGCCCCGCGTTGAACGCGGCGCCGAGCCGGTCGAGCTCGGCGTCGAGGGCGCTGCGCGTCTCGTCTGACAACGTCGAGGTCTCCACGACGCGGTGGGCGGACGCCAGCGACCATTCGTCCGACTGTGACACCACCCAACCGAACCCGTAGCGGACCACCGCGAGCGACACCAAGACGAGCGAGATGACGACGACCGCGCCGCCTGTCCCCAGGCGGCGGCTCGGATCACCGATCGTCACCGGCTCGCGGGGGACCGCAGCGGCGCTCATGCGAGCATCCCCGCGACGGCGTCGCGCTCTTCGAGGAGCTCCTTGACGCTGGCCTCGAGCTTGCCCTTCAAGAAGGCGTCGAGCTCGATGCCTTGCACGATCTCCCAGCCGCCGCGGCCATCGGCGCGGACGGGGAACGAGCTGATGAGGCCCTCCGGCACGCCGTAGCTGCCATCGGACACGACACACGCGGAGTTCCAGGCGCCGGCCGGCGTCGCGACGCACAGGTCACGCACGTGATCGGTCAACGCGTTCGCTGCGGACATCGCGCTGGAGAGGCCCCGCGCTGCGATGATCGCGGCGCCGCGCTTCTGCACGGTCGAGAAGAAGTCGCCCTGGAGCCAGGCCTCGTCGCCGATGACGCTCGCTGCGGGCTTGCCTTGGATCGTCGCGTGCACGTAGTCCGGCACTTGCGTGGCGGAGTGGTTGCCCCAGATCGTCATGTTCTTGACGTCGGCGACCGCGACCTTGGCGCGCATCGCTAGCTGCGCTTGCGCGCGGTTCTGGTCGAGGCGCGTCATCGCGCTGAAGCGCTCGTTCGGCACGTCCTTGGCCGTGCGCATCGCGATCATCGCGTTCGTGTTGCACGGGTTGCCGACGACCGCCACGCGCACATCGCTGGCCGCGTGGTCGTTGATCGCGCGCCCTTGGCCGATGAAGATCGCCCCGTTCTCCTTCAGGAGGTCGCCGCGCTCCATGCCCGGGCCGCGCGGCTTCGCGCCGACGAGCAGCGCCCAGTTGACGTCCTTGAAGCCGACTTGGATGTCGCTGGTGAGGACCATGTCGTGCAGCAGCGGGAACGCGCAGTCCTCGAGCTCCATCGCGACGCCTTTGAGCGCCTCCATCGCCTTCTCGACGGGGATCTCGATCATGTGCAGGATGACCGGCTGATCAGGGCCAAACATCTGGCCAGAGGCAATGCGAGGCAGGAGCGCGTAGCCGATCTGACCGGCAGCGCCCGTGATGGCGACACGAATGGGGGCCTTCGTCATGGCGTTGGAATGAGACGCTTCGGGCGCACTGCGGGACACCCTTAGGTGTCGGTCCGCGAGGCGCGGTTCGTTCGAGAGGGATGGTCCAGGCGCGGGCGCGCCGGACGCGGGCGAACATTCTCGCGCTCAGGGCCGTCGAAGGAAGGCCCCGCCTCCCGATTCGGGCCGGGGGCCCAGAATCCTCCGACGGACCCGGATTCACATGGCACCTGTTGCCGATGGACGGGAGGTCCTAAGATCGGTTGTGGAACCAATGGAAGGCCTCACGCGTCAGCTCGACCCTCGCCTCCTGGAGGATCTCCTCGCGCAGCTCGGGCGGGAGGCGCGCGCGTTTCGCTTCGAGGTCGCGCCGAACCCTTGTGTCGGCGCCGCGGTGCTGGCCCAGGGACAAGTCGTCGCACGCGGCTTCCACCGTCACTGGGGCGGGCCGCACGCCGAGATCGAGGCGCTCGCTGCCGCGCGCGCGAGCGGCGTACCCGCGAGCGATTGGGACACGCTGGTGGTGACCCTCGAGCCGTGCTGCACGACGGGCAAGACCCCGCCCTGCACCGAAGCCATCCTGGCGAGCGGCATCCGCACGGTGGTCGCCGGCGCGCTCGACCCGGACGCGCGGCACCGCGGCAAGGGCCTCGAGCTGCTGCAGGAGCACGGCGTCGACGTCTACCTCAGCGAGGGCAGCGCGCGCCTCGAGGTCGTCGCGCCGCACTTCTTGCGCTGGACCTCACGGGACCGCTTGCGTCGGCCGCGCCCGTGGACCGTCGCCAAGTGGGCGCAGACGCTCTCGGGGCACCTCTCGCCGCCGGAGAACGTCGGCGATGGGCGTTGGATCTCTGGGCCGATGGCGCTCGCCGACGTGCAGGTCCTGCGCAGCCGCGTCGACGCGGTCGTGACGGGCGTCGGGACGATCCTCGCGGACAACCCGCGCCTCACGCTGCGGCCGCCCGCACCGCTGGTGCGCGGCGCGCCCGCCCGCGTGGTGCTCGATTCGTGGCTGCGAACGCCGCCTGAGGCACGTTTGTTCCAGGCGCCGGGCGAGCACGAAGGCGCCGGCGCGGTGCACGTCCTGTGCTTGCCGGGGTCGGACCGCGTCCGCCGCCGCGCGCTGGAGGCCGTCGGCGCGACGGTGCACGAGCTGCGCGGCCAAGACCGGCATCTCTTGGACCTGCGCGAGGTCTTCACGCTCCTGTGGGAGCTGGGCTTCCAGCGCGTGCTGCTCGAGACCGGGCCGACGTTCCTGCACAACGCGCTCGATCATGGCTTTGTGGACCAGGTGCGCGTCGTCACCGGCAGCGTGCGCGGCGGCCGCGGCGAGACCATGGCGCCCTGGCTCGTCTCAGCGAAGCTGCTCGAACGCCTCGACCGCGAAGTCGGAGACGACGCGGTCCTCGAGGCCTTCTTGCAGGAGTGACGCGCGCGGCGGCGCTGCCTGGATCGCGTACGAAGGCAGGGCCTGCGTCGGCTGGCCCAGGGCGCGCGCGGCGCGTCACTTCAAGAGCTCGGCGTACTCGGCACGCGCCCGCTGCCCGGACGCTGTCGCGGCGTAACGCTTGCTCGCGAGCCGCTTCAGCTCCTTGATGGCGCCCGGTGTGTCGCCGCGCGCGAGCCGTGCCTCGACCTCGTAGAGGATGTCCGCGGCCTCCTCCTCGAGCTTGATCGGCGTCAACAGCTTCTTGAAGCGCTTGTCCTTCTCGAGCGCGCCGATGTGCTTCGTGGCGAGCTTCTCGAGCGCCTCCCCGCGCGCGCGCCGGGCGACCTCGCGCAGGAGCGCGTACCGCTCGCCGAGGTTGGCCTCCGTGACGTCGACGACGCTCGCCTCGACGAGCTTGGTGAAGCCGGCCTCCACCGCGGGCATGGCCGCCTTGGCCTCCGTGGCGAAGACGCCGGCTTGAGTGATCGCGAGGACGCTGCGCCAAGCCCGCCAGGCTGCGGTCCAGTCCTCCGCCGTCTGCGCCGCGCGGCCCGCATCACGCAGCTTCACGAGGGACGTGACCGTCACATCGCTGACGCCGCCCCCGAGCTTCTTGTTCAGCTCGGCGAGCGCGAACCCAACCGCATCGTCGGTGACGGTGTTGCCCGAGCCGAGGCGCTTGAAGACCTCACCGCTCGGATCGACGACCAGCACCTCGGGCAGCGCCCAAGCGCCGTCGGGCGTCTCCTCGGCGACCCAACGGTTGTAGACCTCGTCCATCAACTCCTTGTGCTTGACGAGCTGCGCCCCAGGCGGCGGCTCGCCGTTGCTCGCGTACATCGGGACTGCACCGTCGAGGACCTGCGCGAGCTTCTCGTTGCCCCCGAGATGCCGCCGGTACTCCTCGTTGTGCGTCTCGTCCGCGAGGCACGCGAAGACGACCAGCGGCACGTTGCGGTCCCGAGCGCGGGCGAGCGCGACGTCGAGCTTCGCTTCGACCCACGCGATCTCGCGTTGCGGGGGCGGGATCGTCGCCGACGGCGCGGCCGAGGCTCGGGACAGGCCGACGACGCTCAGCGCGACGAGTGCCGCGGCGAGCCGTAGAGCAGTTCGCTGGAGCATCCTTCGAGTTTGCGCTGAATCCTGCTGGGCGACAAGGCGTGTTCGGGTCGATACAACGTGAGCGATGCGAGCGCGAAACCACTGCGACGTCGATACGGCCGCCCCGTCGCCAGCCCGTCATGGCGCAGAAGCCGCCGCCCGCCAGCGCGCGCCGGGGGCGGGCTCTGCCTGGCGGTCGCGCTGCGGCCGCGTCGCGAGCGCGCTTGTTGTTTGCTTTGCCGGAGCCGCTGGCTGCGCCGCGCCGCGGGTGACGCCTGGGCCGCTGGTCGATGCTGCGGCTTCGGAGCGCCTCTACGAGGCGTGGCGCGCACAACGCGTACAGTCGGACGCGGACGACGAGCGGGCTGCGGCCGGGGCGCGCGACGCGGAGAGCGACCTGGGCCCGCCGCGCGGTCTGGCGGAGGCCGCCGAAGCGGCGGCCCTCGATCCGAGCTGGGTCGCGCCGCAGCGCATCCTGGACGAGGCGCTCCGCGCGGACCTCCGCGGTCCGGAGGCGCTCGCGCGCCGCCTCACCGCGCTCGCAGCGACCCCCGATGACCCTGCAGCCCTGTATCTCGCGGGGCGCTTGGGGGGGCCGGGCGCGGATCGGCTGCTCGACCGGTCCGTGGCCGCCGACCCGAGCTTTGGCTGGGGCTGGCACGGCCTCGCATGGAACGCCCACCGGCGGGGAGACTCCAAGCGCGCGGTCGCTTGGGGCGAAGTCGCGCTCGCGCTCGCGCGTGACCCGCATGAGGTCGCCCATTTTGCGCATTCTTTAGCGCGCTACTTGCTCGCCGTCGGGCGCGCCAAAGACGCCGTGGTGTTGCTCGATCGGTTGGTGCGCGGCGTCGGCGCAACGGGGCGCCCCGCGGCGGGGCTTGCCCTGCGGACCGATGAGCGCCTGCGCCTGGCCGTCGAGTTGACGCTCGACGAGCTCGCCACCAGCGACGGCGAGCCGGGCGCGCGGGGCGCCGCCGCGCGCGCCCATGCGGCCGCCGGGGTCGATGCCACGGCGAGAGCCGTGCGGATGCGTGGCGCGCGGCGCGGCCTCGAGCTGCTCGCCGCGTCCGGCGTCAGCGACGCGGAGCGGCTCACGCTCGTGCGGGCCCTCGCAGGCCAGGAGCAAGTGACCGTGGACGAGCTGCTGCTCGCGCTCTCTGGCGCCGCGCACGGCGAAGGTGACGGGGGCGGGCGGATCGCGCACCTGCGCGCGGAGCTCCTGGACCTCTTGCCCGCCGCGACCGGGGCGAGGCGGTCGCCGCTGGCCCTACGTTGGCGCGGCGAGCGAGCGCCGACCGGCTCGCGCCAGGAGGTGCTCGACGCCTTCCGATGGGATGAGCCGAGCGACGCGCTCGAACGTTGGCTGGCGACGCTCCCGCCGCAGCTCAAGGACGTCGCCGGGCGGCCGCTGCGCCCGTCGTTGGCCGCGCTCACGGAGGCAACGCGCCTGGCCACCCCGTTGGCGGACGCGACAGAGCCGCAGCGCGTCACGCTCGCCGAAGCGCTGCTCGCGGCTGGCTGGTACGACGAGGCCGAGGCGCTCGCGCTGCGTGGGACGCTGCCGCCGGGCGTCGCCGAATGGACGCTGCGCCGCGCGTTGGCGGCGCGCACTGCCTTCGCTGCGATCCTGAGCGTGCTGGAGGCCATCGACCGGGGCGCGCCGTCCGAGCTCGTGCAAGCGGACGGCGGCGGCGCCTTCGACGTCGCGCTGAAGGCCGTTGGGTCCCTCGGCGAGCTGCTCGACGCGGTGCGGCGCCGCCTCGTCCAGGGTCGCCTGCTCGGCGGCTTCGATCCCAACGTCGCTGACCTCGACGCGGCTTCGCCCCGGATCGGCTACGGCCTCTTCGCGACCGTCGTCCACCCGGGCCCGACGTTCAGCGCGGAGGACGAGCGGCTCGGGCGTGGGCCCGAGGGCGCCCGAGTCCCGGGCCTCGCCCTCGAGTTCGACGCGCTCGGTCGGCACGCGCTCTTTGGGCACGCGCTCGGCCAGGGTGGCCCCGACGGGTCGATCTTGAAGCTGGTGCACACAGAGCAGCGCGCGGGTGAGCACCTCGGGCGTCCGTTCCACGGGACCGTCTTCTGGTGTTGCGGCGCGGACGTACCCGCGCGCTTTGGGCGGCGCGGCGCTTCCGTCAGCGGCGCGGCGCTCCATGAAGGCTATTGGGTCGACCTGGAGCGCGTCGAAGCCGAACGCGACCTCTGGCTGCGGACCCTGCGCCGATTCACAGGGGACCCAGCGCGCGTACGCGCCGCGCTCGAGGTGGTCGGGCCGCGTGTCGAGCGCGCCGCGCGGGCGCAATTCGACCCGACGCTCGGCGCGAACGATCGTATGCGCCTCGCCTGGATGGTCGAGCAGGGCGACGAAGCAGAGCCTGTGCCCGTTTCGCTCGCGCAGCTCGCCGAGGTCGTGGCGGTGCACGAAGAGGGCCACCTCTGTGACCGCGCCGGTTGGTATCCGGTGCGGTCCCACCTCTTGGCGCTCCTGAGCTTCGCCGCGGCGCACCGCTTCGCGCCAACGGCGATCGCAGAGGCGCTCGAGGAGCGTGCGCAGCTCGTCGCGCTCGCGTGTGTGCCCGACCCGCGCTTGGCTTGGGTTGACCTGCTCGACGCAGCCGAGCGGACGGACGCCGGCAGCGCGATCACGCCCCACGCCGCCGGTTATCGCCGCTTGCTGGGGCGGTTGCTCGAGCGGCTCTCCCATGAGCTCGACACGGGCGATTGGCCGGAGCTCGACCCCGAGCGCCGCCTCGTCGATCAGCTGCATCGGATCGCGCCCGAACACCTGCGGGCGTTGGCGGTCCGCGAAGCGCGGGCCCGCGGCTTGACGCGTGAGCCGTGACGCCCGCGGGGGCACGCTCGCTGAGGCGTGCGTGCGCCGATCAGGCTCACATGCTGAACAGGATCGACTCGGCGTTGGTCATCCGACCCGCGGCGCCATCGCGATAGACGAACTGGAAGGTCCATGCGACCGAAGGTGTCGGCGTCCATGGGCTGCCGGTCCCGCTGGGCTCGAGGACGGGCATGACGAGGTGGTCGAGGCCCGGCCCAGTCGCTGCGACCCGCAAGCGTTGAACGGCGCCTGACACGCAGAGGTAACCTTGCAGCGCCGGGTGGCGCGTTTGCACGGTGCCTACGACCAGGACCCCGACGGACCCCGCAGGGAGGTGCTCGACGCTGGCCCACAGGCGACGCTCGTGGGGCAAGAAGCTGCCGAAGAGCTCGAGTCGGGCCGCGGCGCCCGTCGAGTTCGGCTGGCTCCCGCAGAAAGGCGTCGCGAGATAGCGCGCGTATTCGGACTCCATCTCGCGGCGCTGCAGCGTTCGATCCCAGACGCGCACGCCTGCGACGTCGCCCGCGCCCATGTCGGTCGTCAACGGGAGGTCCCCGGGGCCGCCTGCGCCACCGAGCGCGCCCTTGCCGCCGAGCAAGGCCCAGTCGAGGTCGCCGCCCCACGCGACGGGGGCGCCCGCGTCCGCCACGCCTCGCAAGAGCCCGTCCTGGTAGGCGCAGAGCTCGCCGTCGGCCGACAGCGTCAGCCCGAGCAGCGTGAACGACCCATCCGCGCCTTCCAGGTCGAAGTCGATGGTCGCGGAGCCTGGCGAGTGACGGCCACCCACGCGAACGCGCACGTCGTCGAAGCGGCCAGGCGCTGCGTCGTCCCCGATGAGGCCGAGGTCGCCGATGGTGATCGATGCACCGCTCATGTCATCCCCGATGTCGAGCACGACGATGGCGCGATCGAGCGCGGTCGGGATCGTCCACCAGACGACCGCGCTCGCGGCGCCCTCTGCGCTGCCGGCGAACTCGGCGCCGGTGCGCTCGAGGCGCAGGTCGGCGCTGGGCGCGGGCAGGCTGATCGCCATGGAAGGGGACACGATCGGGCGCCCAAAGGGCGTCGCGACGCGCGCCAAGTCGAGCAGCGGGTCGTTGTCGACAACGACCCAGGGCGCAGAGCCCTGCTCCGTCTCGAGCCACGTGTCGCCGCTCGCAAGGGCCTGGCCCGGCGCGAGGCCCGCCTGTCCCCGCCACGTCGGTCGCCGGCGCAACGACGGCGCAGCGGGGCGGCGATTCGCGAGGATGTCGCTCTCGACGTTCTGGCGCAGGACCTCCAGCTCGCCCGCGAGCAGCGGCAGCTGCGCGCTCAGGTCGACCAGCTCTTGGACGTCCGTCGCGAGGTCAAAGAGCTCGCCGCGGCGGAGCTTCCAGGCACCACGCCGCACGGCGTCGACCGTGCCGCCAGGCGCGACGTAGTACACCGCGTCCTCGCCGGGCGGCATCGGCATGCCGTGCAGCAGCGCAGGCCGGACGTCGCGGCCGTCGTAGGTGCCCGACGCAGGGGGCGTCCCATCGATGATCGACAGAAGGGTCGGTAGCAGATCGGCGACGAACATCGGCTCGTCCACGATGCTGCCGGCCGCGATGCTCGCGGGCCAGCGCACGATGCACGGGACCCGCGTGCCGCCTTCGAGGGTCGACCCCTTGAAGCCGCGCAACGGAGCAGCGGACCCCTGCTGGTAGGCGCCGTAGGCGCTCGCCGGCCCGTTGTCGGACATGAAGATAACGAGCGTCTTCTCGGCGATGCCCTGCGCTTGCAGCTCGGCCATGAGCTCTTCGACGCCTGCGTCGATCTCCTCGACGCCGTCGCCGTATTCACGGCCGTCGGCGCTCTGGCCGACGAACATGGCGCCTGGCGTGGCCGGTGAGTGCGGCAAGTGATGCGCCAAGACCGCGAAGAACGGCGCGCCGATCTGCGCTGAGTCGCGAATGAACGAGAGGGTCCGGTCCGTGAACTGACGCGTCCAGCTCGGTGTGTCGCTCGAGAGCGTCGTGTTGCCGTGCTCGTCGAGGAGGATGTCCGGGCGGCCCAGGAGGCCCCAAGGGGTCCCGAACCATTCATCGAAGCCCTGCGACTCGGGGAGCTGATCAGGGGAGTCGCCGAGGTGCCACTTGCCGAAGTAGCCGGTTCGGTAGCCCCGTTGTTGCAGCTCCTCGGCCAGGGTCACTTCGGACGGCGGCAGCCCGACAGGTGACCAGACGCCAAAGGGCGCGTCGATGCTGACCCGCTGGGCGTAGCGGCCTGTCATCAGCGCTGCGCGCGTCGGCGAGCACGAGGGGTGCACGTAGAACGAGGTCAGCTTCGCCCCCTCTTGTGCCAATCGATCGAGCGCGGGCGTCGCGATGAGCGGCGCGCCGTAGCAACCCAGGTCTCCATAACCGAGGTCATCGGCGATCACGAGCACGATGTTCGGACGGTCCCCAACCGCGTGGGCGGGCCCCGCTGGGTAGGCGCTCGGCAGCGCGATCGGCTGCCTTGCGGGGGGCACAGCAGGCAGCCCTGCAGGCTGCGCCGTGCGCATCATCGGCCCGAGGAGGGCCAGGCCGTAGAGCAAGGGGTGCATGGCAGGGCGGTGACTGGTTGTGAGCAAAGGGTACACGAGGGTCGGCGCTGCTGCGTCGCATCGGCATGGTCCGTGCGGCGCCAGAGCGCCTGCTCCGCGCGGGAGCGGCCGGCGGCCTGGGGCGACGGCGTCGCCCTGCCACCCCGAGTCCAAGATCGTGACACCGGATCGGCGAGGCGCCTCGGGTTTGGAGTTCAAGACGTCGCGAGTCGGGACCCTCGTCGGCGCGGCTCCATGCGCGGGCCCCGCGCAAGTCAAGTGAGCCGGAGCCGGTCCAGCGCGCCGGGTTCAGCTCGCCTACGCTCCGTCCCTCAGAACGAACGCGCGAGGCACAATGTTCCCCAGGGAGCTGGCCCCGGAAGCGGCCCCGCGCCTCTCACGATGGGGGCGAAACCCGTCGGTCAACGGGCCGCCAGCGCGAGCGCGCGCGTCGCGGCCATGAGCAGGCGCTCGAGCTCGGCGCGAGAATGGTCGCCCATGTGTCCGATGCGGAAGGTCGTTGCTTTGAGCGCGCCGTAGCCGCCGCCGACCTGGAACCCCGCTTCCGAGAGCGCTCGCACCAACGCGGCGAGGTCGACGGCCACGCCGGGCGCCGCGCGCAGGCACGCCACGGTGGGGGACGCCACCTCTGCGCGCGGGACGGGCTCGAGCCCGACGGTCGGGGCCCACGCGCGCACGCGGTCGCGCATGGCGGCGTGGCGCGCGTAACGCGCGGCGAACGCGGCCGCCCCCGGGCCAGGGTGCACGCCGAGCGCCTCGCCTGGCAGCGTCGCGAGCGCGCGCTCGAGGTCCCCTGCGGCGATGTCTTCCAATTGCGCCGCGAGCGCGAGGTGCAAGCTGATCGTCGGCGTCATCGGCGGCTTGCGCTCGGCGTGCGCCTCGACGATCCGGACGGGGTCCAGGAACCAGCCGCGCCGCGGCGCGCGTCGCGCGCGCTCCAGATAGCGCTGCGATACGGCGCACACGCCGAGGCCCGGCGGCAGCGCGAGGGCCTTCTGCGTGCCCGCGAGGGCGAAGTCGAGCCTGTGCGCGTCGAAGTCGATGGGCGCGCCGCCGAGCCACGTCACGAAGTCACCGATAGAGAGCGTGTCTGGGTGCGACGCCAGCGCCTCCGCGAGGCGCGCGGGCGGCGTCGCCGCGCCCGTCGAGGTCTCGCTCACGGACCACGTCACGACGGCGACCGGCGCGTGCTCTTCGAGGGCACGCGCGAGCTCGTCGACCTCGAAGGCTTCGCCCGGCGGGCGAGCAACGACCGCGTGCTCGAGCCCAAGGCCGGCGGCCATTTCGACGAAGCGCTGCGAGAACGACCCGTTGACGAGGCAAAGGACCTTGCCGCCGCGGTCGTCGACGGCGCCGCGCAATGCAGCCTCCATCAGCCCCGAAGCCGTGCACGAGTGCACCGCCACATGCGAGGTGGTGTCGGGCTCGAGGCCGAACAACGTCGGCAAGTGGGCATCGATGCGCGCGAGGACCTCGTCCATCTCACGTGAGCGGTGGCCAAACATCGGCCGCGCGCACTCGCGGAGGAGCTCCGGGCGGACCTCGGTCGGGCCAGGGATCCAGAGCGCCGGTCGGCGAGCTCGCTCGAGGTCATGGGCACGTGCGACAAGCGTCGCGTGCGCGGGGTCGTCAGCGAGGCGCGCCAGCTCCGCGGCGCTGAGGAGCGCCGGCAAGACCGCGGCGAGGTCGCGCTCGACCGTGACGGCGTCGCCCCGCGCGAGGACCGCGCTGCGCGGAATCACGCCGCCGTAGGCGACGAAGCGCGCGCACGCAGGCCCCGCCTCCGCGTCCGTCGCGCCGTCCCCGACGAGCGCGACGTCCCCGTCTGGGCACAGCGCGCGCAGGAGCTGCGGCTTGCCGTTCGAGCGCGCGAGCGGAGCGCCCGGATCGTGCCGCAGCCACGCGCCGTCCTCGTCGTACTCGGCGGGTACGGCGTAGACCTCCTCGACGCCGAGCCAGCGCGCGAACGGCGCGACCGCGTCACGCAGCCCGCCCGAGAGGACGATGACACGCTTGCCGAGCGCGCGCAGGGCGGCGATCACGTTGCGCGCGCCCGGGACCGCGGTCGCGCAGTACCGCGCCGCGATGCCCTCCACCGCGGCGCGCGTCGGCCGCACGAGCGCGAGGCGCTGCGCAAACACCTCCTCGAGCGGCACTTCGCCGCTCATGGCGCGCTGCGTCAGCCGCAAGAGCTCCGCGCGCACTTCGCTCGTCGCGCTGTGGGCGAGCTCCTCGATGCCTTCGATCGTCGACAGCGTCGAATCGCAGTCGAACGCGATCGTCGAATAGGGGGGCGGGCGCCGGACAGCGCCCTGCGCCCTGGCGCGCGGATCGGGGGCATGCATGGCGAAGTCTGGGCGCGCGCTCGGTGTCAGCCCTGGATCGCGGCCCGCACCAACGCCTCGAGGTCGTTGGCGTCGACGGTCTCGCGGGCGCGGTCGACTTGCTTCTTGGCCTCTTTGTCGGTGAAGCCGATCGACATCAGCGCCGCGATCGCATCTGCCGCATTGACCTCTGCCGGGTCCGGCGGCGTGAACGGCGTGAGGGCCGCGTGCGACGTCATCAGCTCACGGCGTCCACCCGCGAGCTCGGCGGCCTTGTCCCGCAGGTCGAGCAGCATCTGGTCCGCGGTCTTCTTACCCACGCCCTTGACGCGCTGGAGCGGCTTCGGGTCTTCGTCGAGCACGGCCCGCACGAGGTCCTCGCGCGACAGCCCGGAGAGGACCGCGAGCGCGATCCCTGGGCCGACCCCGCGGGCCCGCAGCAAGAGCCGAAAGAGGTCCCGGTCATCGCTCGATGGGAACCCGTAGAAGATGTGGGCGTCCTCGCGGACGACCATGTGCACGTAGACGCGCGACCGCTGGCCGACCTCTGGAAAGGACGCCGCGAGCGGCGCCAGGAGGTCGTAGCCGACCCCGTTCACGTCCAGGACGAGCCGCGCTGCCGTGCGCTGCGCGACCTTCCCTTCGAGGTACTCGTACATCGCTAGCGCCCTAATTCGGGGACCCGTCTCGAAGACCCGTCTCGATGACCCGGCACCCGCGAGCCCGGTCGCGCTCAGCGCGGCCGGGTGAGCGGAGACGGAGGGTCAGCGGATCAATCGTCGCCCTTGAGCTTCAGGCCGTACTCCGCGAGCTTGTTCTTCAGCTCCAGGAGCGACGTCACGCCGAAGTTCGGCATCCCGAGGAGCTCGTCCTCGGCGTGCTGCGTCACGTCGCCGAGCGACAAGCAGCCCAGGTTCTCGACGGTGCGGCGCGCGCGGATCGAGAGCTTGAGCTCGGCGACCGGCTTGTTGCGCGGGTCGTGCGGGTCGCGGACGGTCGCGTCCTCGACCGAGCGCACCTTGGCGATGCTGCGGACCGCTTCGTCGCGGCCCATGCCGAGGCGCAGGCCCTTGCTCTGCAGGATCTCCTTGATCTCCGCGAGCGAAGTCTCGCCGAAGTTCTTGTAGGAGAGGAGCTCGGCTTCCGTGCGCTTGACGAGGTCGCCGAGCGACATGATGTCCATCTTGTTCAGGCAGTTGCGCGCCCGGACGGACAGCTCGAAGTCGGTGATCGGGATGCGGAGGATCTGGTTGAGGCGGTCTTCCTTCCGCTCCATGTCCTCGTCGTAGTACATCTCCATCCCGGCCCGTGCGTCGCCGAGGTAGAGGCGCGCGCGGCGGTCCTGGGGCTTCGAACGGACGATCGTGTCGTAGCACGCGGCGGCGAGGTGCTCGCGGCCGAGGTCCTCGTACAGCATGCCCAGGTTGAACGCAGCGGCGCGGTCGATCGGCAGCATCGAAGCGAGCGTCTGGTACACCTCAAGCGCGTCGCGGTCGAGGCCCGAGCGCTCGCTCAAGTAGGCGAGGCGGAAGAGGTTCCCGCGGTGCGTGGGGTCGAGCGTACGCGAGGCCAAGTAATGCTCTAGGGCTGTGTCGGCATCGAAGCTGCTCTCGGCGACGCGGCCCAGGAGGTAGCGACCCTCGGCGCTCGCGCGGAAGGCCTCGGACTCTGCGTCGAGGGCCTTGCGCAACGACGCGACCGCCGCTTCCGTGTCACCCTTCGCGAGCTCCTCTTCGAAGCGCGCGTCGAGCATGCCGCCGCGCGGCCGAGGCTCGCCCGGGTACTTCGCGGCCAGCCGCTCGAACACCGCGGCCGCCTCCGCGAAGCGCTGGATGGAGGACAACGAGCGCGCGCGCGTGAACGACGCGACGTCGTCGTCGGCATAGGCCGCGAGCTGCGCGGCGGACTCAGCGTACTTGCCGAGGATCCAGTAGCCGATGCCTCGGCGTCGGCCTGGTTCTCCGGTGGTTTCGAGGCCTTCGACCGCGCGTTCAAACGCGTCGTAGTTCCGCCGATTCTGGAACACCACCGCGCGCGGCGCCTGGAGGGCGCCGAAGCTCGGGATGTCCGAATGGGCGATGTCGAAGATGGGCGCTTCCTGGACAGTCGTATCGGTCATCGCTCGCGCGCGGGGACGAGAACGGTCCATTCGGGCCTCCCGAACGGGCGGAGTGCGGACCCCGAGGACCTCTTGGCACCCCCGCGAAGCAGACAACCATAGGGTCGCGAGGGCGCCAGGTCAAATCGAGGGGCCGCGCGGCCCTTTGGGGCCACACGGGGACCTCTGCGTTTCGTTCCAGGGGCCGCGAACGCTACGCTCCGGGACGAGGGAGCGCCCTGGCACCGCACGGCCAGGGGCTCCTGTCCCGGGCGGCAACCAGCCGCTCCGCCAAAGGGGGCGGAGTCGTCCCGGGGGACAGGCGCACAGGGCCCGGAGGGGGGCCCGCAACTCCGATGGACAAGCTCATTGTCGAGGGGGGTCGTCCGCTCCGCGGGACCGTCCATACCGCAGGTTCCAAGAACGCCGTACTGCCGATCCTCGCCGGGGCGATCCTCGCCCGCGAGCCGTTGGTGATCGCGGGCGCGCCGCGCCTCGCCGACGTCGCCACCTTGCTCGGGATCCTCCGGGACCTCGGCGCCGAGGCCGACCAAGACACATCCGGCACGATCACGATCTCCTGTGAGCGGGACATCGCTGGACGGGCGCCCTGGGACTCGGTGCGCAAGATGCGCGGCTCCGTCTGCGTCCTCGGGCCGCTCCTGACGCGCCTCGGCCGGGCCGAGGTCAGCTTGCCAGGGGGCTGCGCCTTCGGCGTGCGGCCGATCGAGCTGCACCTGAAGGGGATGCGCGCCCTCGGCGCCGACGTCCGCGTCGAGCACGGTTATGTCATCGCTGAGGCGCCCGCAGGGGGGCTGCGCGGCGCGCGCATGTTCCTCGGGTCGGCGAACGGCCCCAGCGTCCTCGGCACGGCGAACGTGATGATGGCGGCGACCCTCGCCAAGGGGACGACGGTGATCGAAGGCGCCGCTTGCGAGCCCGAGGTCGTCGACCTCGCGGATTGCCTCAATGCGATGGGGGCCAAGGTCACGGGCCACGGCTCGCCCATCGTGACCATCGAGGGCGTCGACGAGCTCCACGGGGCGCGCCACACCGTGATCCCGGATCGCATCGAGGCCGGCACCTACGTGCTCGCCGGCGCGCTGGCGGGCGGCGACGTGCGCGTCGAGGGCTGTCGGCCGGAGCACCTGGGCGCCTTGCTCGACCGCATGTGGGAAGCCGGGCTGCCGTTCGATGCTGGGAAGGACTGGATCCAGACCTTCGCGCATGACACGAATGAGCGCCGCCCGCGCTCGACCGACGTCACGACGCACGCCTATCCGGGGTTCCCGACCGACCTCCAGGCGCAGTGGATGGCGCTGATGACGCGGGCAGACGGCATCTCGATCATCACCGAGCGCATCTTCCCCGACCGTTGGATGCATGTGCCGGAGCTCGAGCGCCTCGGCGCGGAGCTGCGGCGGCAGAGCTCGGCCGTTGTCGTGCGCGGGACCGCGCGCCTGTCGGGCGCGCCGGTCATGGCCTCTGACCTGCGGGCGTCGGCGGCGCTCGTCATGGCGGGCCTCGTGGCGGAGGGCACGACCGAGGTCCACCGCGTGTACCACATCGATCGAGGCTATGAGCGCATCGAGGACCGGCTCGCGGGCCTCGGGGCGGCGATCCGGCGCGAGAAGGAGTGAAACGCTTTCCGGGGGCGCCCTCCGCGTGTCTCAACTAGGGTTGAGCCGTTCGGGCTTACCTCAGGTTACGGCTCGGAGGGGGACGATGGAGAGCCTGTCCCCCCCAGCCATGCAAGCCGTCGTCGACCCTGTTCAGCTCCAAGCGATCGAAGAGATCTTCGAGCGCATCACGAGCGACCTCTCCATGCTCGCAGATCGCGAGATCGGCGTGAAGGAGCTCGTTGTAGAGCGCCACACCGCTCGCCCCGCAGGCGCGGGGAAGATCCACATCTCCTTCCGCTTCGGCGCAGAGGAGGGCGAGCAGATCCACCACGGCACGCTGCTCATCCCGCTCCCCGATTCGATCACGTTGGCGTCGTTCCTCATGATGCTGCCCGACGATACCGTCCGCGAGCGGCGTGGCTGGGCGACGCTCGACGATTCGTTGAAGGACGCGATGCTCGAGATCGGCAACTTCGTCGGTGGCGCGGTCGACGCGGCGCTGCGCGCCCTCGAGACCTCCGTCTCTCGGGTGCGCTTCGAGGGCTGCCAGGGCGTCCGCGCGGGGGTGCGCCCCGCGCTCGTCTACCGCGAGGGAGCCCCGCTGCTCGTCGGTCGGGCCAAGGTCACGATCGGCTCGTACGAGCCGACAGAGATGGTCGTGATCATCCCCGACGGCAAGTACTTGGGCTGACGGGCGCGCAGCGGCCGCCGCGCTTGAGCGAGCCGCGCGCCAGCGCTCGGGGGGATCAGGACTTCGGGTCGCGCGCCTTGCGCAACAGCGCGCCTAGGTTCGTGCCGATCGCGCCCTTGTTCTGCTCGAGCGCGCTGTCGATCGTGCCGCTGTCGACGGAGTCCTCGGAGCCAAGCACGGCGCCGCGGGCGTCGAGGCGAGAGAGCGAGATGCGCTGGCTCGAGGGATCGAGCGCCGTGATGCGGACGGCCAACTCTTCGCCCACCTTGACCAAGCGCGACAGGTCCCGGACCCGTTCGCGCGCGAACTGCGAGACGTGCAGGAGGCCTTCGATGCCCGGCAAGACCTCGACAAACGCGCCGAACTCGGCGATGCGCGTGACCTTGCCGGTCACTTGCTGGTCGAGCGACAGCAAGTGCGTGACCTCGTTCCACGGGTCCGGCTCGAGCTGCTTCATCCCGAGCGAGAGCTTGCGGCCGCCGTCCATGATGTCGAGCACCATCACCTGGACGGTCTGACCGGCGGTCAGCACTGTGTTGACGTCTTCGACGCGCTTGCGCGAGATGTTCGAGACGTGCACCAGGCCTTCCAGCCCGTTGCCCACGTCGACAAACGCCCCGAAGGCCTCGATGCGGGTGACCTTGCCCGTCATCACTGTCCCGCCGGAGAGCCCGCCGACGGCCTCCGCCATGCGCTCCATGCGCTCACGCTCTTCGATCTTGCGGCGCGACAGCAGCACGCGCTTCCGCGAGCGATCGATCTCCAGCACCTCGGCCGTGATCGTCTGGCCGAGCAACGACGACACGTCGAAGTTGCGATCCGTCGAGACCTGGCTCGTCGGCATGAACGCGTCGTGCGTCCCGATCTTCAGGGCGAGGCCGCCCTGGTTCTGGCCCGTGACCCGGGCCTTCGTGTGCGCGCCGACCTCGAGCTGTTCCCAGCTGGCGAGGTCCTTCGCCTCGCGGATCGAGAGGATCCAGAGCTCCTCGTCGCGGCCGCGCAGCGTGAAGCGGTGCACGTCGCCGACGTTCGGCTCTTCGTCGAACTCCCGCCTGGAGCACACACCCTGCATCTGCGGCCCGAGCTCCACGATGACGTCGTCACCGTGCACGCCGACGATCGAGCCGGGGTACAGACGGTCACCGCCGGGCGCGCGGCCACCTGGGCCGCGCGCCGCGGAAGCGGCGCTGTCCATGGCCTGCAGGTCGACGCCGTCGAGGGCGTCGGCAATTTCCTTGTCCAACGGATCGGAGCTCACAGTGCGTATCGGTCTGGCCGAATTAGGGGGGGCTCGAGAGGGTGCGCGGGCAGTGCGCGCAAAGGTTCAGTCGCGCGCGACATCGCGCGTGCTCGCCTGGGCGGTGGGCCACAGGACGAGCTCGCCGATGTTCACGTGGGGCGGCCGTGTGACGGCATACAGGATGGCATCTGCGACGTCGTCCGGGGAGAGCGGGGTCATTCCCTCGTAGACGCGCCGCGCAGCTGCGGCGTCGCCGCCGAAGCGGACGAGGCTGAACTCGGTCTCGACCATACCCGGGTCGACCGTCGTGAAGCGCACGCCGGAGCCCAAGTTGTCGAGGCGCAGGGCCTCATAGAGGGCTCGGACTGCGTGCTTGGTCGCGTTGTAGACATTGCCGCCGGGGTAGACCTGGCGGCCTGCGACGCTGCCGACGAGCACGAGGTCGCCTGCGCCCTTGGCGCGCATCGCGGGCAGCACCGCTCGGATTGTGTGCAGGACCCCCTTCACGTTGGTGTCGAGCATCGCCGCCCAGTCCGCGGGCTCGCCCTCCGGGAGCTTGGTCAGGCCGAGCCCGAGGCCGGCGTTGGCGACCGCGAGGTCAAAGGCTTGACCTGCGAGCGCCTGGTCGACTGACGCTGCATCGCGGACGTCGAGGGTCGCGATCGCGTGCGCGCCGGGCGTCGCCTCCCTCAACTCGGACAGGAGCGCGGCGAGGCGTTCGGCTCGGCGCGCCGCGAGCACGACGTCCGCGCCGGCTGCGGCGAGGGCGCGGGCGGTCGCGGCGCCGATGCCGGACGAAGCGCCGGTGACGAGCGCGCGCTTGCCGCGCAGCGGGTGGGAGGGATGGGTTTGCACGGTGGTCGGCAGGCAGGCGGGGTGAAATGGTGCGCCCTGGAGGGCGTGGGCGCCAGGGGCAGCCCGCTATCCTCTTTGGAACTCCCATGGTTCACATCGACATCACCTACGAAGGCGGCCTGCGCACCCGGGCCGTGCACGGGCCCTCCGGCACCGCCCTGATCACCGACGCCCCGGTCGATAACCAGGGCAAAGGCGAGTCCTTTTCGCCGACGGACCTGGTCGCGACGGGCCTGGGCGCCTGCATGTTGACGATCATGGGGATCGTCGCCGAGCGCCACGGGTGGTCGCTCGCCGGGGCGACCGCGCGGGTCGAGAAGCGGATGGCGGCCGACCCGCGTCGCATTTCGGAGCTCGAAGTGGTCCTGCGGATCCCTGGGGGGCATGACCCGCGCGCCCAGGCCGCCCTCGAGCGGGCCGCCCACGGGTGCCCCGTGCACGCCACCCTCGGGGGCCAAGTCGCGATCCCCGTGACGTTCGAGTGGCTCCCTTAGCCCCGGAAGGAGCGCTCAGGCACTCCGGGCGGCGTGGATCGCATCCGAAGGCCCTGAGCGCGACTTCGAGGGCGAGCAGCGGCCGTCAGCTCGATGCGGGCGACCTGCTCTCCGTCACGTCCTTCACGGCGCGCGTCAATCCATGAGCTCGTCGAGCACGAACTTTGCGAGGCGTTCCCGGGTCTCCATGGGGACGTGCGCGGGGATCGGCTGCATGAAGCGTTGTCCGAGGCGCCCTTCGGTCTTGGCCTTGGCGTAGGCGATCGGGTTCGCGACGTATTCCACGAGGCGCGGCACGTCCCAATAGCGGCGCTTGCCCTTGAATGAGTTCGCGGTGCCGGTCGGCGCGGTCCCGTCCGGCCCGTGGCACGTGCTGCACAGGCGCGCGTAGGCCTCTGGCGCCGGGAGCGCGTTCCAGTCCGTGTTCTGCAGCTCGCTGCGCGCCATCAGGAACAGCCCTCCGACAGCGGCGCCGCCGAGGAGGATGCCGAGGATGGCTAGGTCTGCGACGCGCATGGGCATGGCATAGGGCGTCCGCCTGCGGTCCGCAAGCGCCGCGCACGAACTGTCGCAGCGGTCCGCGCGGCGCCGAGCGCCCCCCGCGTCGCCCGCGCTGCCGTTCAGAGGTCGCCGTCGTCGCCGTCGTTATCGTCATCGTGCGGCCCGTCCCCGCCGCTCGCGCCGCGCGCGGGCGTCGGAGCCCCAGCATCGAGCTCCAGCGCCAGTGCCCGGGCGCGCGGGTCGTGCGGCGCCCGCGCGAGGGCCTCGGCGAGCGCCTCGCGCGCCCCAGGCAGGTCACCCGCGCGGGCGCGCGCGCGCGAGCCCGCGCCAGAACGCCGCGCGCCCCGGCGCGAGGGCCACGGCGCGCTGGTACGCCGCAGCGGCCTGCGCCGCCTCGCCCGCCCGCAGCCACGCATTCCCGAGGTTGGCGTGCGCGACGGCGTTCTCCTGGCCGACTGCGACGGCGCGTTGGAGCTGCTCCAGCGCGACCTCGAGGTCGTCGCGCCGCAGCGCGAGGGTGCCGAGATTGACCCACGCGCGGCTGTAACCCGGCGCGAGCGTGACGGCGCGCTCGAAGCTGGCGCGCGCCGCGACGAGGTCCCCTGCCTCGCGGGCCGCGTTCCCGAGCTCGTTCCAGACGCGCGGGTCGGCGGCGTGGCGCGGCAGGTGGGACTCCCAGAACGCCAGCCGACTGGCGTAGCGAGCGGAGTGGACTTGGGCGAGCAGGACACACGCCGAGAGCGCGAGGGCCGCCGTCACGCGCCTCGGGCCGGGTCGCGGGACGACCGCGGCGAGCAGCGCGGAGGTCGCCGGGGCGCCGAGCAGCAGCGGCAGATAGAGGAACCGTGGCGCGAACAACTCACCGCTCGGCACGAGCTGGATCAAGGGCGCGAGCGCCGCGAGCACGCAGCAGAGGCAGCCCTCGACGAGGCGCATCGAGCCGCCAAGGGCGCCCACGTCGCGGAGGGCCCGCCGCCGCCCGCGCCAGCCAAACCACAGCGCGCCCGCCGCGAACGCGGCGAAGAGGGCGACGCGGCCCGAGAGCCCCGGTGTCGCGACGTCCGCGACGGTGAGGTTCGGCGGCAGGCTGAGGCTCGGCACCAGCGTCGCCGCGAGGCCTTCGCCCCACGCGGCGAGCCCGTGCGCGAGGCGGATCGTGAGCGGCGCCTCCGCGAGCGGCGCGTGCGGCGCAGTTGGAAACGCGACCCCGAGGGCCGCGTAGCGGGCGGCGAGCCAGCCGCTGACCGCGAGCCCGCAGCCGGCCAGGGTCCAGGCGCTCGCGGCCAGGCGGCGGCCGGGCCCCGCCGTCGCCAGCGCGACCAACGGCAGGACGACCGCGAAGGCGAGGGCGTCCTCCTTCCCCATGAGCGCGGCGCCGAGCCCCAGGGCTGAGGCGCCCGTGAGGCACACCGTGCGCCCTGCGCTGGGCGGGCCTCCACGGGCCGCCGCGCCCGCGGTCGACGCGACGCGCGCGGCTGCACACGAGGCCACGGCGAGCGCGCCCGCCAACCCTCCGAGGGCCGAGAGCATCGACGTACGGCCGCTGATCCAGGCGACCGAATCCGCGAGCAGCGGGTGGGCCGCGAAGAGCGCGAGCCCGAACCAGGGAAAGGGGGCGCCGAGGGCGAGCGCCAAGCGCCTGGCGAGCAGCGCCGCGAGCATCACCACGGCCCCGTGCAACGCGACATTGGTCGCGTGGTAGCCGCGCGAGTCGGTCCCGTAGAGCCAGCGATCGATGCGCAAGGTCGCGGTCGCCAGCGGGCGCCAGTGGCCCGCATCGCCGATGTGGTGCCAGTAGTCACGGTCGACGACGCTGGACCAGGGCAGCGCGCCCTCGACCACGGGATTGTCGAACAGCACTTCGCGGTCGTCGTACGCGAAGCCGCCGCGGACGATCGCGCTGCCCCAGGCGAGCAGGACCAACAGCGCGAGCAGCAACGGCGCGCCCCGCTCCAGCGCGCTGGTGACAGGCGAGCCGACGACTGGCGAGCCGACGACCGAGGACGAGGCGCCACCCAAGCTCGAGGCCGTAGGCCGGCTGTGGTCGGTGGGCGATCTGTGGGGCGCGGGCACTGCGGACCGACGTTACCCTCGCGGGACGCGGGGCTCCACTCGCGGCTCGGATCTGCCTCGATCCCCTCACGCACCCCATGTCCACCGCCGCCAGCCCCGCGCCCGCCCTCGACCCCAACGCGGGCGCGCTCCGCCCGCGACCGCGACTGTCGCGGGGGGCGTTCCTGGCGCTCGTGGTCGCGCTGTGGTGCCTCGCGCGGGCGCTCCCAGTCCTGGCGCTCTCGGACGTCTTCTTCTTCGGTGAAGAGCTCGAGAAGGGCGCGGTCGCGGTGCTCCTCCGCGGCGTCTTCAGCGGCGCGCTGGACCTGCCGTGGACCGCGTTGCCTTATCACCCTTACGAGGGCGGGGGCTTCTGCGCGAGCCACCTCAAGGCGCTCGCATTCAGCTTGGTGGGCGAGAACGTCCTCGCGCACAAGCTATGCGCGATCGCATGGGGTGTGCTGGTGTTGCTCGCGGCCTTTCGCTGCGCGCGGCGGCAGCTCGGCGAGGCGACCGCGCGCTGGTTGGCGCTGTCGCTCGTCTTTGCCCCCGAGCACCTGCAGCGCGAGTCCCTGCTGCACCTCGGCATCCACTTCGAAGCGCTCGTCTTCGTGTTCCTCGCGCTGGACCTCGGGTTGACGCTCGCGCGGGCGCCGCGCCCTTTGGAGTGGCCCGCGCGCAAGCTGTTCGGGCTCGGGCTCGTCGGCGGTTTCGGGTTCTGGTTCAGCTATCAGCTCGCGCTGCCGCTCGCGCTCATCGGGCTCGCGCTCCTCGTCGCCGCGCTGCGTCACAGCGACCCGCGCCGCGCGCTTGTGCGCGCGCTGACCTTCGGCGGCGCGGGCTTTCTCATCGGCGCCGCGCCCTGGTTCGTGATGGCGTGGGCCGTGGGGGGCGAGGTCTTCGACCTGCATGGCGCGAGGGTCGGCGAGGAGGGCGGCTTCGCGCGCCTCGGTGGCTTCCTCGCTGGCGCAGCGCGCGCCGTGGCGCACGACCCGCTCGCGCTGGCCCAGACGGGCGCGCTCGCCGCGCTCGCGCTCTACGGCCTCGTCGCGCTCTTCACGCGGCGCGCGACGCGCGCGTTCGGCGCCGTGCTCGTTGGCTATCTCGCGCTGTGGCTCTCCTCGGCGGGCGCCAGCGGCTTGGTGCCGAAGGCGTTCGGCCATTGGTTTGCGCTCCTGCGCTGGGCGCCGCCGGTCGTGCTGCTGATGGTCTGTGCGGCCCACGGCGCGGCGCGGGCGCGCGCGGCAAAGGACGCTTGGGTCGCACGGCTCGCGCTCGCGCTCGTGACCGTCGCGCTCGTCGCCGGCGGAGCCCAGACCGCGCGCATCGTCGGCGAGGGCACGCTGCGCGACGCGGCCGCGAACTTCGACGCGCTGCGTGCGGGCCCCGGCGCGGCGTGGACCCAGGCCTTCGCGAAGCTCGTCCCGCGCCTCGTGGAGAGGCTGCCGGGGGCTGGCGTGCCGGCGCTCATCTCTGCGGCCCCTGCGTTGACCGAGGCTGCGTCCGGCGCGCGCGCCGAGCGTGAATTCCTGAGCGCGCTCGCGGCGGGTTACGGGTTCGCCACCACGGAGACCTTCGACCGCGCGCTCACGGACCTGATGGAGCACCCTCGGCCGTCGACGGAGCTCACGGGCAGCGAAGCGCGAGCCGGCTTTGCGCTGGGCCTCGGCCAGCGGCTCGCGGGCACGTACGGCGGGGCGGAGGGCTGGGTCGCCCTGGGCCAGCTCGCTGGCGCGATGTCGCTCGAGCAGGGCGCCGAATACGACCTGCGCTGTGAGGCGCTCGGGCGCTATGGGGGCGGCTGGGTCGCGTTCCCGACGTTCCTCCCCGTCGAGCTCGACGCTGTGCGCGGGCTGGCGGGCGCCGCGGCCTACCGGCGCGGGCTCGGCGCGCGCGCCTACCACTCGTTCGTCGAGGCCCCCTTTGGGCGCGTGGGCGGACACGCCTTTGTCCTCCGGCCGGCCGCCGTGCGCGCGTGGCTCCTGGAGACCTTCCCCGCCGACGAGGCCCAGGACATCCTGGTGGGCTTCGACGCCGTCGCGGCGCTACGATCCGAACGATGAGCGCAAGACCCAACCCCAAGGACACGAAGCGGGCCGGCGGTGCGCCCGAGGGCGCGGACACCGCCGCCCCCGTGGAGGCCTTTGACGCGCGCCTCGCGCGCCTTGAGACCCTGGTCGCCGAGCTCGAAGGCGGCGGCCTCGGGCTCGAGGCTGCGATCGAGCGTTATCGGGACGGCGTCGCGCTCTTGAAGGGCTGCCGCGACACGCTGGGGGCGCTGCAGAAGCAGGTCGAAGAGCTGGGGCAGGACGCCGTCGGCGGCGCGCGGCCGTACGCCGGCGACCCGGACCTCGGAGCGCAGGCGTGACGGAAGCTGACGGCGCCCCGCGCGGCTTCGACCGGTGGCTGGCGGAGAGCCGGACTTGGGCGGAGCGCGCGCTCGAGGCGTGCCTCGACGAGCGCCTCGGCGCGGGCGCCCACGTCCTTCGTTCAGCCACCGTTCCAGACCCGCAACCTGCGTCGGGGCTCGAACGACTCAACGCGGCCCTGCGCTACGCCGTCTTGGGCGCTGGCAAGCGCGTGCGCCCCGCGCTCGTGCGCTTGGCGTGTCGCGCGCACGGCGGCAGCGACGCGGCGGCGGCGCCCGCAGCCGTCGCGGTGGAGCTGGTGCACGCGTACAGCCTTGTGCACGACGACCTGCCGTGTATGGACGACGACGACCTGCGCCGCGGCCGGCCCACGGTCCACCGCGCCTATGACGAGGCGACCGCGGTCTTGGTGGGCGACGGCCTACAGACGCTCGCCTTCGAGCACCTCGCGCGCCGTGGCGGGCCGCGCGCCGCCGAGGCGATCGTGGCGCTTGCGGTGGGGGCCGGCCCCGCTGGCATGGTCGGCGGCCAAGCGCTGGACCTCGCTGCGGAGGGCGTCGCCACCGACGTCGCGGGCGCGCGGCAGATCCACCTGTTGAAGACGGCGGCGCTATTGGGCGCGAGCGCGGAGCTCGGCGCGCTCGCTGCCGGAGCGGGCGCCGCGCAACGCGCAGCCTGCCGCGCATTCGGCGTGCAGCTCGGCCTCTTGTTCCAAGCGGTCGACGACCTCCTGGACGTGACCGGCGACGCCGCGACCCTTGGGAAGACCCCGGGCAAGGACGTGGCCGAGGGCAAGGGCACGGTCGTCGCGGCCCTCGGCCTCGCGGGCGCGCGACGCGTCGCCGAGGAGCTCGCGGCTGCGGCGCGCGCAGCGGGACGCAGCGCAGGGCTGGACTCGGATGGGTACGCGTCAGGCTTCGTCGAGCGCATGCTCGCGCGGCGCGCCTGACGCGGCGCTGCATGACCGCGGGCGCCCCAGGGGCGCCCGCCGTGCCATCACTTCTCGAGCCCGAGCTTCTCCAGCTTGGGGGCGATGACCTGACGGCAGTAGCCGTTGCGTTGGTTCTCGAAGTAGTAGCCTTGGTGGTAGCCCTCGGCGGGCCAGAAGGCGCTCGCGGCGCGCACCTCCGTCACGATCGGCTTGGCAAAGCTCGCTTGCGCCGCCGCCATCGATTCGCGCGCGACCCGCTCTTGCTCGGGCGTGTGGAAGAAGATCACCGAGCGATACTGCGGGCCCGCGTCTGCGCCCTGGCGATCCCACGAGGTCGGGTCGTGCAGGCGCCAGAACCATGACAGGACGTCGGCGAACGCGATCACTTGCGGGTCGAACTCCACCTGCACGACTTCGACGTGCCCGGTCTTCTTGCCGCAGACCTGCTCATAGGTGGGGCGCTCGACGGTGCCGCCCATGTAGCCCGAGACGGCGCTCTTGACGCCGTCGAGCTGTTCGTAGACGGCCTCGACGCACCAGAAGCACCCGGCGCCCAAGGTCACGACCTCGGTCGCGGGCGACGTCGCTGCAGCGACCGTGTGCGGGGTGGGCGTCGGGCTGCCCTCTGAAGGGCTTGTCGGTGCGCTCTCTTCCATCGGCTCGGACATGGTCGTGGGGTTCGCTTCGTTCTGCCCAGAAGGGTCTCGCGGGGCTTCGTTCATGGTGCCCTGGCCCTGGGTGCCCTGGCCCTGGGTGCCCTGGCTCTGGGTGCCCTCGCCTTGGGGCGAGACGCGGTCGTGGTTCTGCGCGGGCTCGGTGCCGCAGGCGCTGAGCGCCAGCAGCAGAGCGAGGCCGAGGCCGCGCGCTACGGCGCCCCCCGCCACGGGGCGGCAATCAGCGATCGTTCCAAGCATGGTTTCAGGTCTCGCAAAAGGGTGCATCTCGTTGGTGGGGGGGCGACGCCGCGCCTCGCGGCTGTGCGCGGTGCGAGGCGGGCGCGCTGCGATCCAGCATGCGGAGGATTCGGCGTTCCGTGACCTAACGATGCGCAAATCCGTGTCAGGGTCGCGCTGCAGCCACCGCGCGCAGCCAGCCGTCACCGAAGCGCGTGTCGGGCTCGAGATAGTGGCCCTCGGTCCATTCGTTGAGCGAGGCGATGAACAGCACGGGGTCCGCGACGGGGACCTCGGCGGCGAAGCGCCCTGCGCGCGCGAGCGCTTCGTGAAAGCGGTCGGGGTGTTCGCCGACGATGACCGGGGCCCAGGGGTACTTGTCCGGCCGCGCGGGTCCGAAGTCCGCGCCGCGCGGTGACGCGTCCCAACCTGGCGCGACCGAGGGCATGTACGGCAGCCCCGCGGCGCGCGCGAACGCGCTCCATTCGCGGGAGCGCTGCAGCGCATACGTCGCGTAATCCTGGAGCAGCGGCCCCTTCCAATCTGGCAGGTGCACGTAATGCGTGACGCTATCGAAGCCGACCTGTGCGACCTCGCCGATGAGCTCGGCGTTGGGCTCGATGGCGGCGAGGTGCAGGTCCGGGAACCCCGCTCCGGCGAGCCACGCCCGGGCGCGCTGGATGGCCTCGCGCGCCTGGGCGACCCCGAGCTCGCGCAGGAAGAAGCTCGAATCAAAGATTGAGAAGTAGGGCCGCCCCTCGATGCAGAGGTAGTTGGGCCGCGCGAAGTACGTCCGCGCGACGAGCGCGATCAGCTCCACGAAGTCGAGGACATCGGTCGGGACGCGGCGCGCCTCGTCGATGACCGGCAGGTCAGCGCGGCGCACGGGCAGGACGCGGCGCGGCATGCGGTTCGCCCACATGACGGCGAACGTGCCCGCCTGGCCCTCGGGCGAGCCCAGGAACCCATCATCCAACGCGGCCTCGAACACTCGCTTGCCGCGGCACCAGAAGAGCCCGTACACAAACGCGTCGACGCCGTGGGCCTGGGCCAGGGCGATGCGACGTCCGACCTCGACGGGGTCGCGGTCGTCGTAAGGGCCGAGCAGGGGCACCCGCGGCTGCGCGTGCCCGTCAAAGCGCGGCCGGCATTCCGCCAGCAGCTCCCACTCCGTAAAGCCTGGGTGGAACGTAGCGTCGCGCTCGGCGATGGGGTGCCAACCCGGGTACACGTAGGCAGCGATGCGAGCGGTCGACATAGGGGATCCGGCAGCGGTCCTGGGGCGGGGATCTTGCCGCAAAGGCCGCGTAAGTGGGCCCTCGAATCCTCGCTCCGCGCGCGTGCTCCAGGGCGTCTCGACCGACGATGCACGATGGCGCGCTACTCTTTTGCGTCTGCCTACCGATCCCCCCTGTCTCAGGACGCCCACTCTCCATGCGTCGAGCCCTTCGTCCCGCGCGGTCGATCCCCCGCGCGCCCGCGCTTCAGCGTTTGCTCTCGTCCCGATCCCACCGCTGGGCGGCCTCGTGCTTCGCGGCCCTCGGCCTCGCCGGCGCCGCCGTCGCCGCGCAGACCAGCGACGGGGCGCCTGAGCGCGGGTTGCGGCGCGTCGACCCACAATGGCACGCGCTGCAGCACGCCCAAGTCGTCACGCGGCCGGGCGTCGTGGTCGAGGACGCCACCGTCGTCATGCGTGACGGGCGGATCGTGTCTGTCGAAGCGGGTGGCGCGGTGCCCGAGGGCGCGCGCGTCCATGACTGCACGGGGCTCGTCGTCCACGCAGGCTTTGTGGAGCCGCACCTCGCGGTCGATGCGCCCTTTGCGCCGAGCGAGACCTCGACCGATCACTGGCATCACCAGCTCATCACTCCGCAGCGCTCCGCGCTCGACGGCGCGGGCGTCGATCCCGCGACCGCTCAAGAGCTCCGGGCGCTCGGCTTTGCCGCGGCCGCGATCGCGCCAAGGGCGGGGATCTTCCGCGGCACGGCGAGCGTCGTCGCGCTCGGCGACGCAGGGGATGACCTCTCCAGCGCGAACGACGGGGTCATCGCCGAGGACGTCCTGCAGGTCATGGGCTTCGACCGCGGCGGCTTCGGCGCCAGCGGGGAGCTCGGGTATCCCAACTCGGAGATGGGGGCGATCGCCCTCGCGCGGCAGACCTTGATGGACGCGGCGCACTACGCGCAGTGCCTCGCGGTGCATGCCGCTGCGCCGCAGTCGCGCGCCCTGCCGGCGCCGAGCCGGGCGCTCGCGGCGCTCGGCCGTCCGACGCCGCTCCTGTTCGACGCGCGCAGCGAGCTCCAAGTCCTGCGCGCCGCGAAGATCGCCGCGGAGTTCGGGCGCCCCATGATCGTGATCGGTTCAGGCGACGAATATCGCCGCATCGACGCGGTCCGCGCGACGGGCTTGCCGATCCTGGTGCCGCTCAATTTCGCGGACGCGCCCGATGTCTCCACCATCGCGAAGGCCGACGCGCTCAGCCTACGCGACCTCATGGCATGGGAGCAGGCGCCGACCAACCTGCGCAGGCTGCGCGAGGCCGGCGTCGAGGTCGCGCTGACGACGGCGCGCCTCGACTCGCTCGGGGACTTTCCGGCGCGGCTGCGGCGCGCGCTCGAGTGGGGCGTGAGCGACGAGGACGCCCTCGCGATGTTGACGACGATCCCCGCCGAGCTCCTCGGCCTCGGGGATCAGCTCGGACGCGTCGAGGCCGGACAGTATGCGAACCTGGTCGTCACGGACGGACCGCTCTTCCAAGAGTCGACCAAGGTGCGCGACGTCTGGGTCTTGGGGCGGCGTCACGTCGTCGAAGCCGCGCCGGGGCCGGACCGGACCGGGACCTGGAGCGTCGTGTTTGAGCGGCTCGGCGAGCGCGAGAAGGTGCCCGCCGAGCTGGTGCTCGAGAAGGGCGACAAAGCGCGCTTTGTGCTCGCAGACGCGGACGCCGCGGCTGAGGGCGCAGGTGGTGAAGCGGCGACACCTGGGCCCGACGCGGGCGCTGCGAAGACCGAGGCTGGTGCGGAGGCGACCAGCGAGGCCGCCCATGCCGCCGATGCCACTGATGGGGACGAGGCGCAGTCGAAGCAGGCGAAGGGCAGCCTCGAGGCCCGCGACGTGCGCGTTGGGCGCTACGACCTGCACTTCCATGTCGACGGCCAGCGGCTCGGCCTAGCCGGCGTCGTCTCTGCGTCGGGGCTGTTCGAGCGCGCGGGCCTCCCCGGCGGCGCAGCGCGACCCGAGGGCGAGGTCTTGCATGGGCGGCTCGTCGCCGGCGACGGTCAGGTGGTGCGTTGGAGCGCGACCCGCAAGCCTGCGGAGGTGACCGCTGCGGACGATGGCGCCGAGGCCAAGCCGGCCTCGCCAGCGCCGGCCGCGCTCGCGCCGCTCGGGCTGCCCTTCGGCGCCTTCGCCGAGGTCGGCGGGCTGCCGGCGCAGCGCGACGTGCGCGTCGAAGGCGCGACGCTGTGGACGAGCGCCCCGGCCGGGGTCGTCGCGGACGGGGTCCTCGTCATCACCGCCGGCCGGATCGTCTACGCCGGCCCGCGCGCGGGGGCGCCTGCTACGCCCAATCACACGCTTGTCGACGCAGAGGGCAAACATGTCACGCCAGGCTTGATCGATTGCCACAGCCACACCGGGGTCAGCGGCAGCGTCAACGAAGGCGGCCAGCGCGTCACTTGTGAAGTGCGCATCGCGGACGTGATCGACCCGGATGACGTGGCGTTCTACCACCAGCTCGCCGGCGGCTTGACCGCGGCGAACCAGCTCCATGGATCGGCGAACGCCATCGGCGGTCAGAACTCGGTGGTGAAGCTGCGCTGGGGGGTGTCGCACCCCGACGACATGCGCGTCGAGGGCGCGCCCGCGGGCGTGAAGTTCGCCTTGGGCGAGAACCCCAAGCGGGTCGCCGCAGGCACGGATCGCTCGGACGAGTACCCGCAGACCCGGCTCGGCGTCGAGGCCTTGATCCGCGATCGGTTGAACGCCGGGCGGCACTACAACGAGGAATGGGCGCGTTATCGGGCCCTCTCCGACTGGGAGCGCCGCACCACGGTTCCGCCGCGGCGCGACCTCGAGCTCGAGGCGCTCGGGGAGATCGTGTCCGGCACACGCTGGATCCATTGCCATAGCTATCGCCAGGACGAGATCCTGATGCTGGCGCGCATCGCCCAGGAGTACGGCATCCAGATCGGCACCTTCCAGCATGTGCTCGAGGGCTACAAGGTCGCCGAGGCCGTCAAGGCCTCCGCCCGCGGCGCGTCATCGTTCGCGGATTGGTGGGCGTACAAGTTCGAGGTCGTCGACGCGATCCCGGACAGCCCGGCGATCATGCACGAGGTGGGCGTCGTCGTCTCGATCAACTCGGACTCCGACGAGTTCGCCCGGCGCCTCAACACTGAAGCAGCGAAGGGCATGAAGTACGGCGGCATGAGCCCCCACGACGCCCTCTGCATGGTGACGGTCAATCCCGCGCTTCAGCTCGGCATCGCGGACCGCGTCGGCTCGCTCGAGCCCGGGAAGGACGCTGACTTCGTGATCTGGTCGGGCGACCCATTGAGCTACTACAGCCGATGCGAGGCGACCTGGATCGACGGCCGCGAGTACTACTCGCTGGCTCGCGACGCGGAGCTCCGCGCGAGCGCTGAGTCCGAACGTCAGCGCCTGATCCAGGCGCTCCTCACCGAGGGCAAGGCGGAGCGCAAGCCCGGGGCCGGCGGCAGCCGGCGTCGGGGCGCGGAGCGCTTGGCGGCAGGCGAGCTGAGCCTCCGCGAGGCGTACGAGCTCGGGCTCTACGCGGAGATCGAGGCGCTCTGGCGGGGCGGCAGCGACCCTGGGAGCTCTCAGCCCGGCGTCTGCGGCTGCTGGGACGTCTTCCTCGGCGACGCGGACCTCGATGCGCTGTTTGGTAGCGCCGAAGTCTTGGGCCAGGACACGACCACGGAAGGGACCCGCTGATATGCGCACACAACACTCGTATGAATCGGCGCCGGCGGCGCGCTCGGTCTCCTTGGGGATCTCCCTCTGGCCCTTGCTCGGCGCGCTCATTGCGACCGCCTCGGCGGCCACCGCCCAGGACCTGGTCCACAAGGCCGCACCACAGGCGCGGCCGATCTTGTTGCGCGGCGGGACCGTGCACACGGTGTCAGGGGACGTCCTCGAGCGCGCTGACCTGCTCTTTGCTGAAGGCGTCATCCAGGGGATCGATGTCAAGGGCGAGCTCGCGAGCCTCGTGAACAACGCCGACGTGATCGACGTCGCGGGGAAGCACATCTACCCCGGCTTCATCTGTGTGGCGAGTACGCTCGGGCTCACCGAGGTCGAGAGCGTCGATATGACGCTCGACACGACCGAAGCAGGTGACGTCAATTCCGAGGTCTACGCGTCCGTCGCAGTCAATCCGGACTCGTGGTGGTTGCCCGTCACGCGCCGCAATGGCGTCCTGACGGCGGGGGTGATGCCCCAGCGCGGCCTCGTTCCCGGGCACGTCTCGGTGATCCGGCTCGATGGCTGGACGAACGAGGATATGACGATCGAGCGCGACGCAGGCCTCCTGGTGGAGTGGCCTTTCATGGGCAGCGCGCGGCCGCGCTTCGGGCGCCGCGGCGGCGCGGGCGGCGCGAGCGGCGAAGAGGCCCTCGCGCGCCTCGACGCGCTCCTCGATTCAGGCGCGGCCTACCTGTCAGCGCGCGCGGCCGATCCGACGCTGCCGGTCGATCTCCGCTTGGCGGGGCTCTCCGCGACGTTGCGCGGAGAGCGCCCGGTCTTCGTCTCAGCGACATCACGTGAGCAGATCGAGGCCGCTGTGGCTTGGTCCCTGCGCCGGGGCATCCAGATCGTGCTCATCGGCGGCCGCGACGCGCTCGCGTGCGCGGACCTCTTGTCGCGGCACGAGGTCATGGTCGCGTTGACCGCGGCGCACCGCCTGCCGCACCGCCGTGACCTGGCTGCAGCGACGACCTACGAGCTCCCTGTGGCGCTCGAAGCTGCAGGCGTGCGCTGGTGCATGACGCTGCCGGCGAGCGCCTCTTCCAACGCGCGCAACCTGCCCTACGAGGCGGCCGCCTGCGTGCCACATGGCCTCTCCAAGGCGGCGGCGCTCCGCTCGGTGACGCTCTCTGCCGCGGAGGCATTGGGGGTCTCCGCGCGCCTCGGATCGCTCCAGAAGGGCAAGGCGGCGACGCTCTTTGTCGCGGACGGTGACCCGTTCGAGCTTTCGACGCAGATCGAGGCGGCGTATATCGATGGGCGCCGTATCGCGCTCAGTGACAAGCAGACCGAGCTCGCCGCAAAGTACCGCGAGAAGTACCGCCAGCTCGGGCTCACTCGCTGACGCGGCGCTGAACGCATTGAAAAGGAGCCGGGCGGGTCGCTTGACCCGCCCGGCTCTAAGAGTCTGCGCCAGCAGCCGCGCGCAGCGGCGCGCTGGCGCGCTGACGGTCACGCGCCCTTCTTCTTGGTGACCGGCTTCTTCTTGCTTACGGTCTTCTTGCCCGCCGACTTCTTGCCGGGGGGACGGCCGCGGCGCTTCGGCGCAGCCGCCGGAGCGGACGCCGCGACGGGAGCTTCGCCGCTCCCAGTGAAGTACTGGGTGCCACGCTTTTGGCCCGTCTTGCGCAGGCCCCCCGAAGCGAGCAGCGCGGAAACGACGGGCTTCAGGCCGTCCGACTTCTTGTTGAGGCCCTTGGCGATCTGCTCGAGGCGGCTGCCCGGGTTGGCCGCGACGAACTCCGAGATGGTGGCCGCCATTGCGCCGCTACCAGCCGCTGCGGCCGAACCACGCTTGGCCCGAGTCTTGCGAGTCCCGCTTGCAGTGGCGGCCGCTGCCGGGGCGGCGGCGTGGGCGGGGGCCGCTGCCGAGGCCACGCCGAAGACCTGCTGGAGGTTCTCGAGGGTGGACTTGCGAATCAGCGCGCTCAGGTCCGCGGCGAAGGCCGCGACGCGCGCCTGAATCTCTTGATCGATTGCTTTCGATGACATTTGTGCAACTTCCTTTGAACGTCAGCGGCTCGGAGAGAGAGAGAAAGGGGGGTCGAACCAACTGACGTTGCATAAGAGTCGAGCGTTGAGGCAGTTAGAAGTCAAACATTCTTGTGTTTTCCTTCGTTTCATCTCGTACGTGGCATGACCAGCGACACCCAAACGCGCGACTCTGCTTGACGCGCGGGCGCCGTATGCTCAGTCGTCCTGATCGAGCTCGGAGGCGCCTTCATCGCGCCGCACTCCCTCAACACGACCCGTCCGCTGAATGGCTCGACCGAAGAATAGCGCATTGGTATGGAGCTTTCGCGTGCCGTGCCATATCCCGCGGAACAACGGATCGTCGGCCATACACACGACGGTTCCGGCGCCCAATCGCTCGGCGCGAAGCGCGGGTGATTCTGCGATCCGCGCGACGTTCTCTGCCGAGGCATAGCCCGAAAGCAGGGCGCGCGTGGTGTAGCGAGCAGGGACCGCGAAGGGGTCTGATCCCATGGGCAGGAGTTGCTCGCTGCTCCGGAAGATGGGCACCAATGGGCGGTCGTAGCCAAACGCGAGCGGGTGGGTGAGGTCGAGCTCGAGCTCAAAGATCGCGCCGGCGATCCGCTGTGCGCCTCGTAGCTCGTCGTAGTCCCCGTACGTGAGGCGGGTCGTCGCGTCGGTCGCCTCTGCCTGCGCGGGCGCGACGGCCTTGGACAGGTAGCGCTGGGCGATCTCTGGAGCCGCCCCTCGTGTGGCGATGAGCACCCCCCCGCGCTGCACCCAAGCGCGGACGATGCTCGTGAGCTCATCGCCCCAGCCGGACGCAGCTCCCGTCACTAGGAGCAAGTGTGTATAGCGCGCGAGGTCGAGGTGCGTCAGCGCGCTGACGGGCACCTGCGTCACGGCGATTCCGAGGCGGGCGTCGAGCTCGAACCAAACCTCGCCAGCTTCGTAACTGGACACTCCGTCGCCGACCAGGAGCAAGGGCCTCGGCAGCTCCAGCGGCCGGAAGCTGGCGCTCCCGAGGTCGACGCCGCTCGGGGTCAGCCCGCGCGTAATGGCGTGGACCGCCACCCCGTCACGGGCGCATGCGCGGAGGGCGGCCTCCAGGGCGGGAGGGGCCAGGTCTTGTGAGCCGTTCGGGACGAGCACCGTGCCGCGCGCGAAGGAGCGCGCGCCATGGCTCGTCTGTGCGTCGAAGCTCTGGGTCGCGACGCGCGCGCGGACGCCGCACTGAAGCAACGTCGTGAGGCCGCGCCCGCTCGCGGAGTCGCTCCAGTCGATCGCGTACGCCACCGCGGCGGGGTCGAGCTGGACTTCGGCAGGCTCTGGCGCCGCCGCGTCGAAGGCCGCGCCGACAACGTCCTGCGCGAACCCCTCCCGGGGGCAAGCGGCAAACGGGACGCCGAAGCTCAGCGCCAAGTTCCAGCTCGAAACATCATAGAAGGTGTTGTCATCCCACGCTTGCCGCGTCTCGAAGACCGCACGAATCAGCCGGCTCTGGGGCTGAGCGAGCGGGACGATGAAGCCCTCGCGAGCGGCAAAATGAGCGCCCCCTTGCACGACGTCCTGAGCGAGGCGGTGGACGGAGATTCCGTGGCGTTGCAAGAGGTCCGCGAGCGCGCGCGTCCTGGTGGGATCGCTTGGGTCGCCGAAGACATAGGCCGCTTCGGTGAGCGTCGCGGCGTCTTCGCGGGCGCTCTGGAACGATGCGCGCTGGTACGCGCTGAGCTCGCTGCGTAGCGCGTCGACGCCCCTCAAGGTCGACAGCGAGACCGCGACCTGGTTCTTGATCGCAGACGGGAACGAGACGCCGCCGTAGCTGTTCTCCTGCAAGTGGCCACGCGCGCTCGCTTGCTCGAAGAGGATGCCGATGCAACCTTGGATGTCCGGATAGGTCGATCCTTTGCCGTAATAGAAGTCGTCGAAGTTCTCCTCGGAGAAGTAGAGGCTGCCAAGACCGTCGAGCGCGTCAGCGTGATGCTCCGCGAGCGCGCGCGTGAGCTCGATGTTGCGCGACGGCGTGAGCGGGTTCACGCGGCTCGGGATCCCCGGTTGGAAGAAGAACGTCGAGTCGGTCCCCATCTCGTGGTGGTCCGTCAGGACACACGGCATCCAGCGTTGAAACGCGGCCACGCGCCCGCGCGACTCAGGATGGACCAGCAGCAACCAGTCGCGGTTCAGGTCGAACCAATAGTGGTTGGTGCGGCCGCCAGGCCAAGTCTCTTGATGCTCTCGATGGGCAGGATCGGAGACGAGCTGGCGTCCGCGATGCGAGTTGGCCCACTGAGCGAAGCGATCGTGCCCATCGGGGTTGAGGCACGGGTCGAGGACGATGATCGTGCGTTCGAGGAACGCCTCGAACTCTGGACCGGTCGCGGCGGCGAGGTGATAGAGCACGACGAGGCCCGCATTGCTCGCGCTCGGCTCGTTGCCATGCACACCGTAGCCGAGCCACACGACCTCGGGCCCTGCGGCAACGTCAGCGCCAGCGAGCACCGACTCGACGTGCGCAGCGCGCAGCGCTTCGAGGCGCGCGTGGTTTGCCGGAGACGTGACGACCGCCAGCATCAGCGGACGGTCTTCGTGGGTCGTGCCATAGCCCTCGAGGCGGACCCGCGGCGAGGCGCTCGCCAGCGCTCGGCACCACGCCACGATCTGATCGTGCCGAGCGTGCCACTCTCCGACCGTCCAGCCAAGGACTTGCTCGGGCCGCGGGATCGCGGGGTCGTAGTGGACGTCCTTGGGCAGGTAGGACTCCACCGGAACGGGGGCCGTGCGAACCACTTGACGTGGCGCAGACTGGGAGCGGGCGAACGCCGTGGGCGCAGCACCAAGTAGGGCGCAAATCGACGCTGTGAAGCAGCGGAGCGAGGAGCTGGAGCGTCGAGCAGATTGAAGCGGAGGCATGCCACAGTGTGCCTCGAACTTCACATTGGCGCAGCCTGGATTGGCCCAGGTTGATCCGCCTGCGTCGGTCGTCAAGCTGCGCGCGGTCTTGGGCCGATAACCTGCCGGAGCGCTGCGGACGCAGCCCAAGGACAAGCGCGCTTGGACGAAGCAAACGGGAGACCGCGCGGGCATGCGCGACCAGAGCTGGCGACGGTGCCCATGACCGCGTCGATCGAAGCGCCGGTGGGCGCCATTGCCTCGACATCGGACCAGGGCTCGGCCGCGCCGCCTCGCCGCGGCGCGTACGCTCTTTGCCCAGATTGTGGTCGCTCGTTCAAGGCGCGCGGGCTCGCGACCCATCGTCGCCAGGCGCACGGGGCCCACGTTCGGACGGCGCGCGCCGAAGCTGTGCCGGGCAGCGAGGTGTCGGCGCTCCTCTCGGAGCTGCTCGAGGCCGTGCGACGCATCGAGGCGCGGACTGCCCGAATCGAGGTCGCGGTCGAGGCGCGCCTCTGCGAGGCCTCCTTGCCGGCGGCAGCGGGGCTGCCAGGCACGCCAACGCCGAGCGCGCCGCTGATGGGGCGCAGCGGACGCTCGCTCGAGGCCGAGCTCTCGGAGGTCCTGCGCGAGATCGGTGTCCTGACCGAAGCGCTGGCGGACTCCGACTCGCACGAGCTCCGCCGCCACCTCGGGCGCTTGCGTCAGCAACAGGCAGGCATCCTCTTCCGCATGGGGGGCGCGGCGCCTGGCGGGTCCTTCCCGGATGGGGACAACGAGCTGCTCCATTCGTTGGAACCCGTCTGACGATAGCTCCGGGGATGCCCCCCCCCGAGCAACACAATGCCCCGTCCGGCGCGCGACGGGCTCCTCGTGTGAGCCGAGCGCTCGCACCTCAGGCCACCGCCCGTATCGCTCGCGTTCTGCTTGCCGCGGGATGGATCGGCGCGCTCACGTGTGCCCGGCTGTCAGCGCAGGTCCTGACGCCGACGCTGCCGTCCATCGGCGGGCAGTTTGGCAAGGCGCTCGCGCACCGCGGCGACCTGCTCGTCGTCGGCGCGCCCCGGGATAGCGCTATGGGGAACGCCGCAGGCGCGGTCCATGTGTACCGCAAGAGCGGCGGCCGTTGGCTCTTCGAAGCGCGCCTCGTTGCGTCGAACGCAGAGGCCGAGCGCGCTTTCGGGCGCGCCGTCGCGACGGACGGTGTGCGGATCGCGGCGACCTCGCCCTGGGAGCCGGCCAGCGCCGGTCGCTTCGGAGCGGCGCACCTCTTCGAGTGGGACGGCGTCGCATGGAGCGAGGTCGCCCTCCTTGAAGCAGACGTCCTCGAAGCTGGTGACGGCTTCGGCGCGAGCGTCGCGCTCGATGGGGAGCGCCTCGTCGTCGGGGCGCCAGCTTCGGACCGCGTCGCGCTCGATGCGGGGGTCGTGCACACCTACGTCGCGCCGCTGCCCTCGGCCGCCGGCGGCCCCGTCCTTCATGTCGGCACTTACGCCGCGGCGAGCGTGGGCCTCTCGGACGGCTTCGGGTGGTCGCTCGCGCTCGAGGGTGCGCGCCTCGCCGTGGGCGCCGTGCGCGACGACGACGGTGACGTCAACGCCGGAGCGTTGCACCTGGCCACATGGACGCCCACGGTGTCCGGCGGCTGGCAGGACGAAGCCAAGCTCCTCGCGGCCCAGCCGATGCGGGAGTCGAACCTCGGCACCTCCGTGTCCATCTCGGGCGACCTCGTCGTCGGCGGCGCGCCTGGCTCCAGCGAAGCGGCGCCAGGGGCCGGCTCAGCGTGGGTGTTCGAGCGCCTCGGCGGCGCGTGGTTCCCGAGGGAGCTCCTCCTCGCGCCGGACCCGGCGGCCTTCGACGCCTTTGGCATCGGCGTGGGAGTTGACGGGCAGCGCGTGCTCGTCGGCGCGTCGCACGCGGATGTCCACGGGGTCGACAGCGGGAAGGCGTACGTCTTTGAACGCTCGGCGGTGACGTTCGCGCACGCGGGGACGATCGAGCCCTGGGTCGGCGCCGCCGCGGATTACTTTGGCCTCGCGGTCGCGCTCGGCGACACCCACGGCTTCATCGGCGCGTTTGGCGACGACCGCGCAGGCAACCTCGCGGGCAGCGTCCACGTCTATGACGTCGCGGCCCTCGGCGCGCCTTGGGCGCGACCGTTCTGCTTTTGTCCACAGGGCGCGTCGTGTGGCAACCTCGACCTGGACGCCGGGTGCAACAACTCCACAGGCCACGGCGCCTCGTTCGAGTGGTGGGGCAGCCCGTCGATCGCGGCCGCCGACCTCGGGCTCGCGGTGCGTGATTTGCCCGCGCACGCGGCGGCGATCGTCTTCCTCGGGGACGGCGCGGGGAGCCTCTACCTGACCGACGGTCGGATTTGCGTCGGCAGCGGGGGCCTCGGCGTGTTTCGTACGGCGCCGATGTACGCGGACGCAGCGGGCGCGCTGCTCGTCGCCACCGACCTCGCTGGGCGCGCGGACCTCGCGCTCGCCGGCGTCGGTGGCCTCGCCGCGGGCCAGACCTGGAACTTCCAGGCCTGGTACCGCGACCTCAACAGCCTCTGCGGTGGCGGCGCCAACGCTTCGTCGGCGCTGGCGGTGACGTTCGCGCCCTAGGTGCCTGCGCCCAGTTGGGCCTCTATCAGGGGCAGAAGACCACTCGCACGCCGTTCGACGTGTTGGACGTCGCTGCGCCACCGAGCGCGTCACGGAACCAATACTGGAAGTTCCAGGCCTCGCCGATGTCGAGCGTCGCGCCAGGCGGCAGGCCGCCGAAGGGCAGCGGGAGCGTCACGGTCCCCGTCGCACCCGAGTTGCGGACGAAGTTCGAGAGGCGGAAGATCGGCGCGCCGAGGCACAGGTTGCCCTGGCCCCCGCCGAAGCCCGCCACGAAGTCTTGGTTCTGGGAGAAGATGAAATAGCCGAGCGATTGCTGCGGGAGCCCCGTCGCGTTCAAGTCGAGCGCGAGGTCCTGCAGGCGCGTGCTGCCGCTCAAGCCGATCGCTGCTGCCGCGCCCGAGGAGTTTGTCGTCGCCGTGCAGTACGTCGTCGGCGCGACGCAGGTGGAGCGCGCCACGAGGGAGCCGACGATGTCGATCGTCGCCGTGATGCCCGAGGCGGGGTCAGCGAACATGAACTGCGTGTTCTGCGCCGAGACGCCGGTGATCGTCGAGCCCGACTGGGTGATCGTCCCCGAGAAGGCCTGGCCCGCGCTCTGGTTGCCCGTCAGGTCCGACTGGCTCGAGGCGCCGATGAGCGGCACGACGTCGACCATCCCGCTGAGGACCGTCACCGTTGCGAGCGCCTGGAACGTCCCGTTCGCAGCGATCGAGAAGGGCGTCGTCTCCAGCTCAAACGCGAGGTTCGTGATCGTGATCGTCGCAAGCGGCGGCAGGAAGGGCACGGGGTTCGGGACGCGGGCGCTGAGGTTCGGCGTCACGGACGCGGTCCCGCCGAGGACAAACTGACCGCTCGCGATGGCCTGGCCTGGGCCCGCGTCGAGCACCATGAACTGCGAGCCGGTGAGATGGAACTGGTTGCTCGGGTTCCCTTGCAGCGCGCCGATCGAAGTGGAGCCCGACCAGGTGTACGCCGACGCTGGCTGATCGATGACGAACTCCAGCGGAGACTGCGCGGACGCGGGGACGGAGAGCGCGGCGAGGGCGCTGAGCAGGGTCGTGGAGAGTCGTGTCATGGGGCGATGGTCGCGGCCGTGCGGCGCGGAGAGCGAGTGGTCCACGGGCCGCTCCAATTGGACCGCCCGCCCCTTCATCCTCCCGTGTCGATGGGCCCGACGCGAGTCTCGTTTTCGACACTCCCCGCGGGACCCCGCAGCGCGCGTCGGTTACACCATCCGCATGGGTGCTGAGAGCGACAGCCATGACCCGCCCCGTGGTGCGCGCATCGACGGCCCCGATGCGCTGCTCACCGTGGGGGAGGCGGCCGACTTGTTGGGTTTGGCCCACGTCACCTTGTGGCAGTGGATCCGCAGCGGGCGTATCGCTGCACAGGTCGGCTGGCGTGGGGGGCTCGAGGTCGACCTGATCTGCGTGAGGGACCTCACGCGCCTCGACCCGACGTTCCAGATCGACCACCGCGGGCCGTTGCGCGCCTTCGCGGGGTCCTCTGGCGGCGCTGCGTCCAGCGCTGCCGAGGGAGCCGCTGTCCCGCTACGGGCGCCCTCGGGCGTGGACCAAGCGGAACCCGGGCGAGCGGCGCTGGACCCTTCGGCGGCGGTCGAGCGGGACGCACGCGCGACATGGGAGGCCGAGGCCAGCTCGGAGCTGGCGCGCTTGCGCGCGGAGCTGGCCGACGAACGCGCGCGTGGCCGGGACCGCGCTCTGGAGCTCGAGACGGTCGTGCGCGACCTGCGGCGCCTGCTCGCCTTGTCGCGCGAGGGGACGTCGCCCCACGACCCGAGTGGCCATGAGGCACCGGAGCACTGGGACGCGGAGCACTGGGACGCGGAGCCCGGCGCGCGGGCGTCCGGCGCGAGGGCGTCCAACGCGGGCCGCGGAACGAGGGCGACCGCGACGCCTGGTGCCCTGCAGCTCGGCGCCCTCGCCGCCGCGCTGTGCGCGGGGTTCGCCCTCCGCCCCTTGGTGTCCTCGGCGTGGGGCCCGCGCGCGAGCGAGCTTGAACCTCCAGCGACGGAGCGCGCGCCGTTGGGCGTTGTCCACCAGAGCGCAGCGACACCAGACCCCGTCCTTGAGGCGCCCTTGGAGCGCGCACCCGAGGTTCCTCCATCGGCGGACCCGGTCGCGGTCGCAGAGAGCCACGCGCCACCTCCGACGGCGCCGGACGTCACGGCGGAGGCGCCGGACCCCTTCACGCGGGCCGAGTTCTCCGGGCGCCTGGCCGCGGCCGAGGTCGCGCCGCTCGCGTACCTCGCAGTCGACGCGCCACCCTGTGGCTTCTACGCGCTCGTCCGACCAGGGCAAGCGCTCTACGACGTCCTCGGGCCGTGCATGGGGCCGGTCTGCAACGACGGCGCGTCGATCGCCGGCACGCACCGGGTGGACGGCATCGCGTGTTGTCGCCACCACCAGCTCGCGCAGCGGCTCGGCGGAGACCTCGGGCAGCTCACCGAGGGCGCGCGCAGCGCGCAGGCGGAGGGGCTCTTGCCGCCGCTCGTCGCGGCGCGCATCGATCGCGCGACCGCGTTGTTCTTGCGCGCGCGCTTTGGGCCTTGGCGCGCCGCAGGGGTCGATTCGGTCGATTCCTCCGACACGAGCGGACACCGTGCCACGATCGATGCCACCGGCGCCGTCGATGTGCACACCTGGATCGAGCTCGGCTCGACCATGGCGCCGGCGCGCGTGGTGTGCATCTGCGCATGCGGCTCAGCGACGACGCCGAAGGTGACCGCCTCTTCGTGCTGCACGTCGAGCCCACGAGCGAGCCAGCGCTTGCGCCCTCCATTGGGCCAGCGCTCGAGGCGCCGTCGGATGACGTCGCGCCAACGCCCGTGGAGCACGCTGACGCCCGCGTGACGCGTACCGCCGACGAGCCGCAGCTCGCCGACGCGACCGCAGCGGCTGCGCTTGCCGCGCATTGAGCGCCGGCCCCGGCGATGGTCCACCTTGCGCGGGCGGGCCAGGGGCAAGCCCGGCCCGCGCGCCTCAGAACACCGGGTTGGCCAGCACCCCGAGCCCCTCGACCTCGACCTCGACGCGCGACCCGCGCTGCAGCCAGACCGGCGGCTTGCGCGCGAACCCGACGCCTGGCGGCGTCCCCGTCGCGATGACGTCCCCCGGCTGCAGCGTGATCGAGCGCGAGATGTACTCCAGCGCCTCGGCGATGCCGAAGATCAGTTGCTCGGTGTTCGAGTCCTGGAGCGTGACACCGTCGACGCGACAGCGAATGCGCAGGCCCTCGGGGTTCGGGACCTCATCTGCCGTCGCGAGGAAGGGCCCCGTGGGGCAGAACGTGTCGCAGGACTTGCCGCGCTGCCACTGTCCATCCGCGAACTGGAAGTCGCGGGCCGAGACGTCGTTCAGGTTCATGTAGCCGAGGATGCCCGCCAATGCCTCGTCGCGCGTGCAGCGCGAGAGCGTGCGTCCGATGACGACCCCGAGCTCTGCCTCGTAATCGACTTGGCTCGAGTCCGGCGGGACGAGGATCGTGTCCTCTGGCCCGATGACACACGTCGGGAACTTGCTGAACAAGAGCGGCCGCTCGGGAATGGGCAGCCCCGACTCCGCCGCGTGGTCGCGGTAATTCAACCCGATGCAGAGGACCTTGCGCGGGTGTGGGACGGGAGGGCCGAGCCGCACAGCGTCGGCTGCAAGCGTCGCGCCAGCATCGCTGGCGCGGGCGACACGCGCGGGGTCGCCCACGAGCGTCGCGATCGCGCCGCACAGGGCGCCGTCCAAGTCGTACCAGGCGAGGGAATCCACGCCTCGCGCGGCGACGTCGAGCGGCAACTCACAGGCCGGGTGCTGCAGATCGAGGACGCGCCCGTCCGGCAGCAGGGCCCCCTGTCTCAGGTCCTCCGCCCCCTGCCTGCCCCGCGGTGAGCTCCGCGCGTGGTCCATGCCGGAGGCCGAGTCCGTCCTGAAGGTGATTCGCTTCATGCGTTGGCGCCCCCTGCGAGCGTCGGGATATCGCGGGTATCGAGCCGCCCGCGCGCGTGGAGGGCGGCAAAGCGCTCGATCGTCTGCCGCACCCCCTCGGCGAGCGGCGTGCGCGCGACGCCGGGCACGAGCGCGTCGAACGCGTGCCCGTCGAGCGCCGGCGGCAGCGGCAGCTCGGGCCCGCCGACGGTGATGCGCGCGGCGTGCTCGGCTGGAACGTGCCGCTCCAGCTCGCTCACGAAGCGAGCGACCTCGACGCTCTCGCCGGACAGGTTCAGCGCGTGCGCGCCTTCCGGCGCGCGGTCGACGGCAGCGAGGAACGCCGCCGCGCAGTCCGCGGTGTAGAGGACGTCGGTGGCGCCGCTGAACCCGATGTGGAACGGCGCGCCGACGACGGCGGCCTTCAATGCGGTCGTCGGCCCCGAGGTCATCCCTTGGTCGCGCCCCACGCCGTACACGGTCAGGGGGCGGAGGCCGACGCTCGAGACGCCGCTCTCGAGCCAGTACACGCGCGCGGTCCCCTCGTTGGCGCGCTTGTAGACCCCGTAGTGCGTGATCGGCTCGGCAGCGACGGACTCCGAAGGGCGCTCACCTGCGGCGCCCTTGCCGTCCGCGGCGCCGAGGGGCGGCCCGTAGACCGCCGCAGAGCTCGCATAGACGACGCGTGTGCCCGGGCGCGCCTTCGCGGCCTCGAAGACGTGGATCGTACCCAGCACGTTGACGAGCGCGCCCTGCGCGGGCGCCGCGCGGCAGAACGGCACTTGCAAGCCTGCCAGGTGGACGATGCGCGCGGCGCCGGAGCGCGCGAGCGCGGATGTCACCGTCGCTTGGTCGGTGATGTCACCGTCAAGGAAAGTGACCCGCGCGAGGCCGTCTTCGCCGACGAGGTCGAGGATCCGCCGTCGATCCCCGGGGAGGTCGAAGACATAAGGCTGGTCGCCGCGCTCGAGGAGCTGGTGGACGACCCATGCGCCGATGCACCCGAGGGCGCCGGTGACGAGGTAGGGCTCTGACATGCGGGCAAAGATCATGCCTCGCCCGGGCGGACCTGACCACTCCAGATCACGCGAAGGCGGGGCCGGAGGGCCGCTTGGTGCAAATCAGCCGAGCCCGTAGATCCGCGCCGCGTTCCCGCCGAAGAATTGGGCGCGCTCGTCCTCCGAGGCGCCGGCGAGCGCTCGCTCGACGAGCCCGTAGACACGCTCGTAGGGCGCCGCCAAGAGCGCGACCGGCCAATCCGAGCCGAACATCACACGGCGAGGCCCGAAGGCGTCGCGCACGATGTCGATGCAGCGCAAGAGGTCCTCGTCGCGCCAGCGCGCCCAATCCGCCTCGGTGACCAGGCCGGACACCTTGCAAGCGACATGGGGGGCGCGCCCGAGCGCTCGGACCCCGCGCGCCCAGTCCGCCATCTCCGGCGTCCCGTGCCCCGCGCGCAGCGGCGGCTTCGCGCAGTGGTCAAGGACGATCGGCGCGCCGTCGAGGGCGCGCACGAAGTCCAACGCTGCCGGCAGTTGCCTTGGATAGATCAAGAGGTCGTAGACGAGCCCGCGCTCGACCGCGGCGCGAACGCCGCGGCGGAAGTCAGGTCGGTCGAGGAAGCGATCGTCGGGCTCGTCCTGCACGATGTGCCGCACGCCTACGAGTTGGCCCCGCCCGCCGCCGCCGCTGGCATGCGCGACGGATCCACCGGCGCTGGTTCCATCGCTGACGAGCCCCTCGAGGTCGCGCTCCACATCGGGGGCGAGCAGGTCCAGCCAACCGACGACACCCAAGATCGGGGCGGGCGAGCCCTCCGTCTCTCGCGCCAGGTCCAGCAGCGCGTGCGTCTCGGCAACGCTCGACCGAGCCTGCACCGCGATCGAGCCGTGCAGCCCCGCGGCCGCCAGCGGACCCGCGAGGTCGGCCGGCGTGAAGTCTCGCCGAATCTCTCCGAGCGCCGGAGTGATCCAGCCGTACTCGGCCTCGTTGTAGCGCCAAAAGTGCTGGTGACTATCGATGCGGAGCGGCGTGCGCATGGCCCCTGGAGTGTCGCACGTCGGCAGCGAGCGCGCACCTTTGTATGCTCGGCGGCCTATGACGAGCCCCACGCACCGCCGCCGCCCCGGCTGTCCCCAGAGGTCCATCACGCGCCGCTCGGTCGGCGTGTTCGCATTGGCGTCCCTCTTGACGCTCGCTGCTTGTGGCGGCGGGGGGGCCGGCGCCGCTGGTGGGGCCAAGACGCTGCGCGTCGCCGTCATCCCGAAGGGGACCACCCACGAGTTCTGGAAGAGCGTCCACGCGGGCGCCGAACGCGCGGCGCGCGAGCTCGACGTCGAGGTCCTTTGGAAGGGCCCCCAGAAGGAAGACGACCGCGAAGCGCAGATCCGGGTGGTCGAGGACTTCGTGGTCAAGGGGGTCGACGCGATCGTGCTGATGCCGCTCGACAAGACGGCGCTCGGCCGCCCCGCGCGCGAAGCGGCCGCGGCGGGCATCCCCGTCGTCATCGCAGACTCCGACCTCATGTGGGACGGGCGCACAAGCTTCGTCGCCACCGACAACCACCGCGGCGGCGAGCTCGCGGGCGAGCACCTCGCGTCGCTGCTCGGCGGCCAGGGGAAGGTCGTCTTGCTGCGTTACTTAGAGGGCTCCGCGAGCACGGAAGAGCGCGAGGCCGGCTTCCTCGCGGCGATCGCCAAGCACCCGGGCCTCGAAGTGATCTCTCAGAACCAGCACGCTGGCGCGACGAAGGAGAGCGCGCTCGCGGCCGCCGAGAACCTCTTGAACGCCCACGCCGCGATCGACGGCGTCTTTTGCCCGAACGAGTCTGCGGCGTACTCGATGATGCGCGCGCTGCAGGACTCGGGCCGCAAGGCTAAGGTGAAGTTCGTCGGCTTCGACAGCTCGGAGGGTTTGCTGCAGGGCTTGCGCGACGGGCACGTCGATGCGCTCGTCTTGCAGGACCCCGTGCGCATGGGAGAGCTCGCCGTGCGCGCCGCCGTCGCCGCGGCGCGCGGTGAGAAGGTCGAGCCACGCATCGACACCGGCGTGACGATCGCGACACCCGCGAACATCGACGCGCCGGAGATCCTCGCGCTCCTCGCGCCGGATCTCTCGATCCTCGGCGGATGAACGCGCCGGCGAAATGGAACAGATGCGCGCTGGCGAGGGCGCGACGCGCATGACGGGGCCGCTGCTCGAGGTCCATGCGCTGCGCAAGGCGTATGGCGCCGTGCACGCGCTCATCGGCGTGGACCTCCAGGTCCGCGCGGGTGAGGTGCACGCGCTGCTCGGCGAGAACGGCGCTGGCAAGAGCACGCTGCTGAAGTGCCTCGCGGGCGCCGTGCAAGCCGACAGCGGCGCGCTGCGCCTCGACGGAGCTCCGTACACGCCGAGCGGCCCAGGCGCGGCGCGCACGGCGCGTGTCGCGATGATCCACCAGGAGCTCGCGCTCGCCCCGGACCTCACCGTGGCCGAGAACGTCGTGCTCGGCGCCGAGCCGCGTGCGCGCGGCGCGCTGGGGCGCTTGGGCTGGATCAGCGCGGGGCAACGGCGCACGATCGCGCGGGCGGCGCTCGAGCGCCTCGGGCGCGCCGAGCTCAACGTCGACGCACGCGTGAGCGCGCTCGGGCCGGGCGAACGCCAGATGGTCGAGATCGCCCGCGCGCTGGCCGGTGACGCGCAGGTCCTGATCCTCGACGAGCCGACGAGCTCGCTCTCTGCCGCGGACGTCGAGCGGCTCTTCGCGGTGCTGCGCGCGCTCAGCGCAGAGGGTGTCGCCGTCGTATACGTCAGCCACTTCCTCGAGGAGGTGCGCCGCGTCGCCGACGTGTTCACGGTGCTGCGCGACGGCGCGACGGTTGGCTCGGGGCGGCTCGACGCCGTGAGCGACGCGGACCTCGTCATGCTGATGGCCGGCCGCAGCGTCGCGGACCTCTATCCCGTCGTCGCCCGGACCGCGGGCGACGTCGCGCTCGAGCTCACGGACCTGCAGGGTCCAGGCGGGTTCCCGGTGGCGTCGCTTGAGCTGCGCCGCGGCGAGGTGTTCGGGATCGCCGGGCTCGTCGGCGCGGGGCGCACGGAGCTCCTGCGCGCGCTCTACGGGCTCGCGCCGATCCAGTCGGGCGCGGTGCGGCTCGCGGCGCCCACCGCCCCGCGGTCGACCTCCGCGGACCGCCGTCTGGGTCTGGGGCGCACGCCGCGCGCGCGTATCGCACAGGGCTTCGGGCTCTTGTCCGAAGACCGCAAGGGCGAAGGCCTCGCGCTGGGGTTATCGCTCGCGGTGAACGCGACGCTGTCGCGGCTCGACACCGTCGGCCGCGCCGGTTGGATCAGCCGCCGCCGCCAGCGCGCCGCGGCGGAGCGCTGGTTCGAGCGCCTGCGCGTCAAGCGCGCGAGCCCTTGGCAGCCCGCGGGCAGCCTCTCGGGCGGCAACCAACAGAAGGTGGCGCTCGCGCGCCTCTTGCACCAAGGCGCGGACCTCGTGCTCTTGGACGAGCCTACCCGCGGCGTCGACGTCGGCGCGCGCGGAGATCTATCGTTTGATCGGAGAGGCTCGCGGCCGAGGGCCGCGCGGTGCTGATGGTGAGCTCTTACTTGCCCGAGCTGATGGGGACCTGCGATCGGATCGCCGTGATGCATCGCGGCCGCCTGGGCAGCGCGCGCCCCACGGCCGAGTGGAGCGAGCACGCGCTCTTGATGGAGGCGACGGGGGTCACGGCGCACCCGCGCCGCTCGGCTCGCGTGAGCAGCTCGGCGCCCGGGCCGGATGGGGGGACGCGTGAGCCGCTCTGAGCTCCTGCGTCGCCTCGCGCCGCTCTGCGCGGTCGGCTGCGTCGCGGCGTTGTTCCACGCGCTCGAGCCCTCGTTCCTCGGGCAAGCGAACCTGCGCAACGTGCTCGTGCAGACCCTGCCCGTCGCGCTCGCCGCGATCGGCATGACGTTTGTCATCGTGTCGGGCGGCATCGACCTGTCCGTCGGCTCGCAGATGGCGCTGTCTGGCGTCGTCGCCGCGCTTGTGGCGGATTCCGGCGGCGGCGCGGCGCTGGCCGTGCTCGCAGCGCTCGCCACTGGGACGCTCGCAGGCCTCGTCAACGGCGCCCTGGTCGCCGGCGCGAGGATCGTCCCGTTTGTCGCGACGCTCGGCACGATGGGCGTCGCGCGGGGCCTCGCCAAGTGGCTCGCGGGTGAACAGACGGTCGTCCCGTCGCCCGAGGAGACCGCGCCCATCGAGGCGCTCGTCACGAAGTCGCTCACTGCGCCCGCAGTGCTCGGCACGCTGGCATTGGCCGTCTTGATGGCGCTCGCGCTGCGCCGGACCGTCTTCGGGACTTGGACCTACGCGTTGGGCTCCAACGCCGAGACGGCGCGCCTGTGCGGGATCCCCGTGCGGCGGCTGCAGCTCGCTGTGTACGGCCTCGCGGGCGCGTTCGCAGGGCTCGCCGGCGCCGTGGTCTTCGCGCGCCTCTCGGTGGGTGACCCGACCTCGTCGCTGGGGGCCGAGCTCGACGTCATCGCCGCCGTCGTCATCGGGGGCGCGTCACTCGCCGGCGGCACCGGCACGATCCCGGGCGCGCTCGCGGGCGCGCTCCTGATGGCGAGCCTCGCGAACGGCTGCAACCTCGTCGGCGTCCCGACCTTCGTCCAAGAGATGCTCATCGGCGCGCTGCTCGTCGCAGCGGTCGCGCTCGACCGGCTACGTACGCGCGCTTGAACGCTTCGCGTATCCTCACCCACTGCTCCCCGCGGCCAGACCGGCGCTTACCTATGCACAAGACACTGCACCTCGTCTCGATCTCCCTCGCTGCGTTCGTGGCGCTGTGCCTGCTGTCGGGCTGCGGCGGCGGGAGCGCGCCGGGCGGCACGGTCCGCGTCGCATACATGTCGAACGGCGTCGACCCCTTCTGGGACGTCGCCGCAGCGGGCGCGCGCGCCGCCGAGAAGGAGTTCGGCGTGGAGGTCGAGGTCGTGTTCCCTTCGCCGGGCACGATCGACGTGCAGCGACAGAAGGTCCAGGACCTCTTGGTGCGCGGGATCGACGGGCTCGCGATCAGCCCGATCGACGGGACGAACATGACGCCGTTCCTCGATGAGGTCGCGGGCCGCGTGAAGCTCATTACGCACGACTCCGACGCGCCGAGCTCGAAGCGGCTGTGTTTCATCGGCGTCGACAACTATGCGGCCGGTCGCGCTTGCGGGAAGCTCTTGCGCGAAGCGTTGCCGAACGGGGGCCAGGTGGCGCTGTTTGTCGGGCGCCTCGAGCAGGACAACGCGCGCAAGCGGCGCCAGGGAGTCATCGACGAGCTGCTTGGGCGCCCGGCGGATCCCACGCGCAACGACGCGGCGGACGCGAGCCTCGCGGGCAATGGCTTCACGATCGTCGCGACACGCACGGACGACTTCGTCGCGACCCAAGCGAAGTCAAACGCGGAGGACATCCTCGTCAAGTACCCGGACCTCGCTGGAATGGTCGGCCTGTTCGCATACAACGCGCCGGCGTGCCTCGAGGCGCTGCGCGGCGCAGGCCGGGTCGGCGGGGTGAAAGTCGCGTCGTTCGACGAGCAAGACGCCACGCTCGACGCGATCGCCGCCGGCGAGGTGGTCGGCACCGTGAGCCAGAACCCCTACCAATACGGGTATCACTCGGTGCGCATCCTCGCGGCCCTCTGCCGCGGCGACAGCTCCGTGCTGCCCGCGGGGGGCGTGCTCGGGACCGACCCCACCGTTGTCACGCAAGCGAACCTCGCGCAGGTCCGCGCGGACCTGGACGCCGCGGTGGCGTCGGGCAAGCGCTGAGCGCCGGCGCGGAGCCCAGCACCTCACCATGGTCGCGTACGAAAGACAGCACCCCGGCGCTCACGCCGCCGGCGAGCCGAGCGGCGCGGACGCCTCGCTGGTGGCGCGCGGCCTCGTCAAGCGGTTCCCGGGCGTGCTCGCGCTCGATGACGTGTCGCTGCACGCGCGCGCAGGCGAGGTCGTCGCGCTCGTGGGGGAGAACGGCGCTGGCAAGAGCACGCTCTTGAAGTGCCTCGCCGGGCTCGAGCAGCCGGACCGCGGCGCGATGTGGCTGGCCGGTGCGACCTGGGCGCCGCGCGACCCCTCGGCGGCGGCGCGCGGCGGCGTCGCGCTGGTCCATCAGGAGCTCTGCCTCGCCGAGAACATGAGCGCGGCCGAGAACGTCGTGCTCGGCCGCGAGCCGCGGCGCGGTCCGCTGGGTTTCGTCGATCGGAGGGCGCTGCGGGCGCGCGCTGAAGTCGCGTTGGAGCGCGTCGGCGCGCGCTTTTCGCCCGGTGTCCGCGTCGAACGGCTCGCTGCGGGCGAGCGGCAGCTCGTTGAGATCGCCAAGGGCATCGAGCAAGACGCGCGGGTCCTGATCCTGGACGAGCCGACGTCGAGCCTCTCCGCGCGCGAGACGGCGCGGCTCTTCGAGCTCGTGCACCAATTGCGCCGCGAGGGGATCACCGTGCTGTATGTCTCCCATCGTCTTGCGGAGGTGCTGGAGCTCGCTGATCGCGCCGTCGTGCTGCGCGATGGCCGGAACTCCGGCGAGCTGCCGCGGCACGAGCTCACACGCGAGCGCCTGGTGTCGCTCATGGTGGGCCGCGATCTGGTGGCCCCTGTCGCGCGCGCGCCGCGCGCGAGCGCGGGGAGCGAGGCGCCGCGCTTGCAGCTCACCGGGCTCGTGACCGAAGCGTTCCCCGCCGCGGCGGTCGACCTCGACGTGCAGCCAGGCGAGCTCGTCGCGCTCGCGGGGCTCGTTGGGGCCGGGCGTACGGAGCTCCTGGAGACGCTCTTCGGGCTGCGCAAGCGCGTCGCGGGCGCGCTGCTCGTCGACGGCCAGCCGGTGACATTCGACGGCCCGCGGGCGGCCGCAGCGGCCGGCGTGGCCCTCGTGCCCGAGGACCGCAAGGAGCAAGGCTTGCTGCTCGACGAGGGCGTGCGCGTCAACATCGCCCTCGCGACCCTCCCGCGACGTGCGCGCGGCCCGTTCATCGACGCGGCCGCGGAGCGCGCCGTCGCGACACACGAGGTCGCGCGCTTGTCTGTGCGCACCGCTGGGATCGAGCAGGCGGTCGCCACGCTGTCGGGTGGCAACCAGCAGAAGGTCGTCGTCGCGCGGTGGCTCGCGGCGGAGCCGCGGCTGCTGCTGCTCGACGAGCCGACGCGCGGCGTCGACGTCGGCGCGCGCGAAGAGCTCTACGTGTTGCTCGAACGCTTGGCTGCGGAGGGCCTCGGCGTGCTCTTCGCATCGAGCGACCTCGAGGAGGTCCTGCGCCTCGCCGACCGCATCGTCGTCATGCGCGACGGCGCCGTCGCCGGGGTCCTTGCGCGCGCGGACGCGACCGAGGGCGCAGTGATCGCCCTAGCGACCGGAGGCACACCATGAGCGGCCCGCGTGCCTTGCAGGAGCGCTTCGTCGGTGGCGCGGGGGCCTGGGGCAAGGTCCTCGGGATCTTCGGCCTCTTCGTCGCCATCATCGCCGTGACGGGCGCGACGAACCCGCGCTTCTTCCAGGCCGAGAACCTCGAGAACCTGGTGCAGCGCACCGCCCTCTTCGGGATCCTCGGCATTGGCGCGGCGTTCCCGATCATCACCGCGGGCATCGATCTCTCGATCGGGTCGGTCGTGGCGCTGACGGCGACCGCGCTGCCGCTGCTCTTGGGTGAGGGCGTCCCCGCGCCGATCGCGATCGTCCTGGTGCTCGCCCTCGGAGCGTTCTTGGGGCTGATCCACGGCCTCTTGATCACCCGCGTCGGCTTGCAGCCCTTCGTGGTGACGCTGTGCGGCCTGCTCGTCTATCGCGGCGTCGCGCGGTACATCGTCGACGACCAGACGCTTGGGTTCGGCACGGACCACGCCGCCCTGCGCTCGCTCGCGACGGGGCGCCCGTTCTCCATCGGCGCGTTCGATGTCCCGGCGCCGATGCTGATGCTGCTCGCGATCGCCGTCATCGCTGCGATCTTCCTCGGCCGCACGGTGTGGGGGCGCTGGATGCTGGCGCTCGGGCGGAACCCCGTCGCAGCGCGCTATGCCGGCGTGCCCGTCGCGCGGGTGACGGTGCTCGCCTACGTGCTGTGCTCGCTGTGCGCGGCGCTGGGGGGGATCCTCTTTGCGCTCGACGTGAACTCCGTCCAGCCCGCGAGCATGGGCAACTTCTACGAGCTCTATGCGATCGCGGCCGCGGTGCTCGGGGGGTGCAGCCTGCGCGGCGGCGAGGGCTCGATCCTCGGGGTCGTGCTCGGCGCAGCCGTGATGCGGCTCCTCTACAACTCGATCGTCCTGCTGGGGATCCCGAGCCAGCTCGAGTTCGCGATCGTCGGCGGCGTCCTGTTGCTCGGCGCGATCGCGGATGAACTCGTCCGGCGCCTCGCCGAGCGCCGTCGCGCCGGCGAACGTGCGCGAGCCCGCACGGAGCGCCACCCTAGCGCGGAAGTGAACCTATGAAGACCCCCTCCCTAACCCCCTTGGCCGCCCTCGTCATCGCGAGCGGATGTGTTGCTGTGACCTCCAGACCCATCGGTGAAAGCGCCGCGATCAGCGTCGAGGTGCGCGACTTCGGTCGTACGAAGAGCGGCGCGCCTGCGCACGCGTACGTCCTGCGCAATGACGCCGGCGTCGAGGCCGTCGTGACGGACTTCGGCGCGACGCTCGTGTCGCTGCTCGTGCCGGACCGCGCGGGCAACGTCGCAGACATCGTGCTCGGCTTCGACGACGTCACGGGGTACGAGGGCGACGGCAACCAGTACTTCGGCTGTACGGCCGGCCGCGTGGCGAACCGGGTGGCGCGGGGCAAGTTCACCCTCGATGGCGCAGACTATGCGTTGGCGATCAACAACCCGCCGAACAGCTTGCACGGCGGGGATCAGGGCTTCGGGCAGCGGCTCTGGACGGCGACCCCCTTGCCGGGGATCGCGTCCGTCCGGTTCGATTACTTCTCACCGAACGGTCAGGAGGGCTACCCGGGCAACCTGGACAGCTCGGTCACGTACACGCTGACGTCGGACTCGGAGCTCGTCATCGAATACAGCGCTCACACGGACGCGGCCACGCCCATGAACCTGACGCACCACAGCTACTTCAACTTGGCCGGCGCAGGGCACCCGAGCGTGCTGGACCATGTGCTGCAGATCAACGCCGGGCGTTACACACCGACGGACGAGACGCTGATCCCGACGGGCGAGGTCGTGACCGTCGCGGACACGCCCCTCGACTTCCGCGTGCCTATGCGGATCGGTGCGCGCATCGCGAGCTTGGACGGCACAGCGGCGCTCGGATACGACCACAACTACGCCGTGCGGGACGCAGCGCTGCGCCCTAACCTCGCGGACATCATCGCAGCCGGCCCCGTCGCGCGCCTCTCCGATCCGTCGAGCGGGCGGGTGCTCGAGGTCTATTCGGACCAGCCGGGCCTCCAGTTCTACACGGGCAACTTCTTGTTCGGCCAATGGGGCAAGGGGGGCGCGGCGTACCCGCATCGCTCCGCGTGCTGCTTGGAGACCCAGGGTTACCCCAACGCCATCAACGAGCCCGGGTTTCCGACCACGGTCCTGCGGCCGGGTCAGACCTATAAGCAAATCACCGTGCACCGCCTGCTCCTCGATTGAACGCGCGCCGACACCATGACCCATAAGAGACTCTTTGATCTAACGGGGCGCGTCGCGCTCGTGACCGGCTCGAGCACGGGCCTCGGTAAGGCGATGGCGTTCCACCTAGCGCGCCAAGGCGCCACGGTCGCGCTGAACTACGCCCGCAACTCCGAGCGAGCGGCGCGCACGCTGGCCGAGTTTCGGGCCGCAGGGCACCACGGCGACATGTTTCGCGCCGACGTCGCGGACCAGAGCGAGGTTGAGACCCTCGTCGCGGCTGTGAAAAAGACGCTCGGCCCGATCGACATCGTGGTCCTGAACGCGACCCCCGATCAACCCCAGCTGCCGATCGAGGAGTACGACTGGGCCTTCTATCAGGAGATGATCGACTTCTTCGTGAAGAGCCCGTACCTCATCACGCGCGCGGTCCTGCCCGACATGAAGGCGCGCAAGTTCGGACGCATCATCAACATCGGCTCCGAGGTGTTCGACCGTGGGGTGCCGAACTTCAGCGCCTACGTCGCGGCCAAGGGCGGCCAGCGCGGCTGGACGCGATCGATGGCGACGGAGCTCGCGCCGTTCGGCGTCACCGTCAACATGGTGTCGCCGGGTTGGATCCCCGTCGAGCGCCATGAGCACGACCCGGAGGACCAAAAGGAGGGCTACCGCAAGCTCATCCCGGTCGGCCACTGGGGACAGCCGGCGGATATCGGCGCCGCCTGCGTGTACTTCGCCAGCGACGACGCCGGGTTCGTGACGGGCCAGACCCTCGTGGTCAACGGCGGGATGACCGTGAGCTGAACCATCGCGGTCTGCCGCGCGCTCGTTTCGCGGTCACGCGAGCGTGTGGTAGACCTTCTGTACGTCGTCATCCTGCTCGAGCTTGTCGATCACCTCGAGCACCTCCTTGGCTTGGTCTTCGGGGAGCTCCGTCGCCGTGCCACAGATGTACTCGAGCTCGCTCGAGATCGGCGTGATGCCGCGGTCCTCGAGGGCCTTCTGCACGTCGCCGAAGGCCGTGAAGGCGCTGCGGATCACGAGCTGAGGCTCGCCCTTGTCGTCCGTGCTCTCGCCCATCTCCTCGAGGCCGTGGTCGATCAGGTAGAGCTCGAGCTCCTCGGCGTCGAGGCCCTCAGGCGCCAGGCGGAAGACGCCCATGCGCTGGAACATGAAGCTGACGCTGCCCGTGGTGCCGAGGTTGCCGCCGTTGCTATTGAAGATGTTCCGGACGTTGCCCGCGGTGCGGGTGACGTTGTCCGTGGCGGCTTCGACGAGGATCGGGATGCCATGGGGGGCGTAGCCCTCGTAGATCACCTCGTGGTAGTTCGTCGCGTCGCGGCCCTGCGCGCGTTTGATCGCGGCCTCGACCTTGTCCTTCGGCATGTTGACCGCGCGCGAGTTCAGGATGCACCGGCGCAAGGCCGGGTTCGCGTGCGGGTCCGGGCCACCGTTCTTGACTGCGATGGTGATGTCCTTACCGATGCGCGAGAACTGCTTCGCCATGCGGTTCCAGCGCGCGAACATCGTGTGCTTACGGACTTCGAAGATGCGGCCCATGTCTGATTCTTCTTGCGGTCGTGGGGGACGGTATAGGGTACGCGGACGGGCGCGTCACCGGCCCCAGTGCGTGAGTAAACGGGCTCCGTGGAACCTGCTCCGTGCCGCGAGCGGCGCGCGGGGCGAGTCAGCCGGTGGGCGGCGTGGGCGGCGCCCACCGCCCTGACGGCCAAGCGAGGTCTCTGACCGGCGCCACGAGCGCCGCGATCTCTGCCAGGAGCGCCGGGTCGCTCGCGCGCTCGAGGACGGCCACGTTCGACGCGACCTCCGCCTCGGACTTCATCCCGACCAGCGTGCAGGCGACCCCGGGCAGGTCCAGCGCAAAGCGCAGCGCGACCTCGACGACCTCGCGCCCGCGCGCGCGGCACAGGCTCGCGATCGCGCGCCCTGCGGCCTTGACCGCTTCGGGCGCTGGATGCCACTCCGGCGCGCCGGCCTCCGTCAGCACGCCCATGTGCAAGGTCGAGCCATTGATCACCGCGACCCCGCGCTCGTCTGCCAGCTCGATCAAAGGCGCTGCGTCAGTCGAGAGCAGGTCGTAGTGGCAGTAGGTCAAGACGGCGTCGACGGGGAACGCTCGCATGAGCTGCATCAGCACCGGGACGGGGTAGCCCGAGACGCCGATGTACCGCGCGCGCCCGGCGTCGCGCTCCTTGACGAGCGCCGGCAGCGTCTCCTGCTCAATCCGCGCGAGGTCCCCGAACTCGACGTCGTGCGCGATCAGCAGGTCGACGTGGTCGGTCTGAAGGCGCGTCAGGGACTCCGTGACGCTGGTCGCGACGCGCGCCGGCGAGAAATCGAACTGAGCCGTGTCGTAGCGCCCGCACTTCGTGATCAGGAAGGTCTCGCTGCGGCGCCCCGCGAGCCCCTTTCCGAGCCGCGTCTCGGACAGCGTGCGCCCGTAATAGGGCGAGGTGTCGAACACGTTGACGCCCAGGTCGAGCGCGCGCTGCACGGCGCGTGTCGCCGCCTCATCGTCGAGGCCGCCGTACTCGCCGCCGAGCGGCGCTGCGCCGAAGCCGATGGCGGAGACGAGCTCGCCTGCTGCGCCGAAGGGTCGCTGTTCCATCACCCGTGCAGGATAGCCGCTCGGCGCGCTCAAGCGGCGGGCGTCCGCTCGCGTCCGAGCGCGAGCGCTAGCGCGATCACGGCGCTCGCTGCGGCCAAGCGGGGCAGGTCAGCGGCCTCGCGGAACGGCGGCGCGAGCGACACCGCGACCGCGAGCGGGACCTTGAGCTGGTTGGCAGCGGCCAGGACGCCCGCCGACACCTGCGCCGCGCCGCGGTTCCAAAGGTGGAACCCGAGCGCCGTCGGCACGACGCCGAGATAGAGCAGCGTCAGGTGGTCCGTGGTTGGGCGCGCTGCGAGGTCTGTCAGCGCAGCGCTCGGAACGGTCCACAGGGCAGCGCCGATCGAGAGCAGCGCGCCGCCCAGGTAGAGCCAGCGGAAGGCGTCCGCATGCGGCAGGCCGCGCCGGAGGGCGAGGCGACGGTACGCGACCTGGCCGAGGGCGAAGCACATGTTCGCGCCCTGGACCAGGAGGAAGCCCGCGAGCGCGCCCGCGCGCACGTCGAGCCGGCACAGGAACAGCGAGCCCGCGCTGGCCACGATCGCAGCCAGGAAAGGCCGCAGGCGCAGGCGCCGCTCGGCCAGCCCGTCGAACAGCGCGACCCAGAACGGCGTCAGGACGGTGAAGAGCGCGACCTCGTGGCCGGCGAGGTGGGCGTAGCTCTCATGCACCAAGAGGTACATCGCCCCGAACTGCACGGCGCCGAGCCCGAGCATGGGGAGCTGCAGCGCAGGCGCGAGCCGCGGCGCGCGCGCGCGGGCCGCGAGCGCCCAGAACACGAGCGCCGCGAGGCCCAGCCGGATCGCGGTCAAGAGCTCGGCGTCGAGGGCCAGCCGCTTGACCAGCGGGAAGGAGGGCGCCCACAGGAGCGACGCCAAGAGGAGCAGCCACATCGGTGACTCGGGTTCAACGCCGAGGTGGGCAGCCAGCGCCCCGCGGCGCTGGCTGCCCACCTCAGCCGTGTCACCTCAGACGACCTGCGTCTGGCCGGGGACCGCGATCGGGTACGCGCCGTGCTCGTCGGGCACGCTCGGCGGCGTCCCGGTGAACGAGTACTCGCTGGGGCGCAGCTCGATGCTGCTATTGAGCGCCTCTTCCCACTTGACCGGCTTGCCGCTATAGGTCGCGAGGCGGCCCATGATCGAGGTGAGCGTGCTCTTCGCGCCGTTCTCGGCCTCCTCGTGCGCGACGCCGGCGCGAATGGCCGCAAAGAGGACGTTGTGCTCGACCTGGTACGGGTCCGAACCCTCGCCGCGCCAACGCCAGTCTTCACCCGAGTAGAGGTTCAGGCGACCGGCGCCGATGTTACCGCTGCCGAGGGTGCCGTGGATGTGCTCGCTGACGCTCGACCACGTGCCGCCCTGGTGGCGGCAGTGGCTCTGCATCTTCGTGCCGTCGGCGTACGTGTACTCGAGCGCGTGGTGGTCGTAGATCTCGCCGTGGTCGATGCCCTTGCGCACTTCGCGGCCGCCCATGCCTTGGCACTCCGCCGGATAGCCCTGCATCACCCAATTGCCGACATCCAAGTTGTGGATGTGCTGCTCGGTGATGTGGTCGCCGCAGAGCCAGTTGAAGTAGTACCAGTTGCGCATCTGGTACTCCATTTCGGTCTGGCCGGGCTGGCGCGGGCGCACCCAAACGCCGCCGCTGTTCCAGTACACCCGCAGGAGGACCGGCTTACCGACGGCGCCGTCGTGGATGCGGGTGATCGTGTCGATGTAGCGCTGGTCATGGTGGCGCTGCAGGCCGACCCCGACCTTCAGCCCCTTGGCCTTCGCCGTCGCCGCTGCGGCGAGGACTTGTCGCACGCCGGCCCCGTCGACCGCGACAGGCTTCTCCATGAAGATGTGCTTCTCCTTGGCGACCGCGTACTCGAAGTGCATCGGGCGGAAGCCTGGCGGGGTGGCGAGGATGACCACGTCGATGTCGGAGTCGATGACGCGCTGGTAGGCGTCGAAGCCGCTGAACCGGCGCTCTTCCGGCACGTCGACGCGGTCGCCGACCTCCTTGTCCCCGCGCAGCCCGTTCAATGAGCCTTCGAGGTTGTCGCCGAAGGCGTCAGCCATCGCGACGAGCCGCACGTTCGGGTCGGCGCGCAGGGCTTGCGCCGCAGCGCCGCTGCCGCGCCCGCCGCAGCCGACGAGCCCGATCCGCAGCGTCGCGTCACCCGCGGCGCGACCTGTGTAGCGGGCCTTGGCAAGGAGCGGCGCGCCGACGGCGAAGGCGCCGGCCCCGAAGGTCGAAGAGCGGAGGAGGGTCCTGCGGCTGAGCGGCTGCATGGTGGGGGTCTCGCTGGGGGTCGGGGAGGGGGGAGTTGAGCTGCGTGGCGGCGGTCAGCGGCCGCCGTGGCGCTGTCGCTCCTGGATCGCGCGCACCTCATCGAGGTCCGCGTCCCAGTAGCGCGCCCACTCTGCGGCGGGCGGCGGCGTCAGCGGTCGCACGACCCGGAAGCCCAGGAAGGTGGCGTCCGTGTGGTACCAGATCGACTTGGGGAGCTGCGGGTCCTGGACCTTCCAAGTCTTCGATGACCCGCGGCGCGCAGCGCTGCGCAGGCGGTCGAGGTCATCGTCCCAGGAGCCGCCGCGCGCGGTGCGTGGGTAGAGCGCAGTGGGCCACGTCACCGGGTCGACGAGCGGGCCCGCGTCAGCGGCCTTGGCCTCTTCAGCGAGGGCCGCGAAGCCCTTGGCGTCGAACGCATCGAGGCACCACTCCCACACGTTGCCGTGCATGTCGTAAAGCCCCCAGGGGTTCGGCGCGGTTTGGCCGACGGGGTGATAGCCGTCCTCCGAATTGTCGAACCACCAAGCCTTGCCCTCCGCGTCCGCGGGATCGTCGCCCCACCAATAGGCCGTCTCCGTCCCGGCGCGGCACGCGTATTCCCACTCGGCCTCGGTCGGCAAGCGATAGAAGCGGCCGGTCTTCATCGACAGCCACTTCGTGTACTGGCGCGCCGCGAAGTGGGTCATGCAGATCGCCGGGCGCCCCGTGACCCCCATCTCGAAGTCCATCGGGACATACGGGGGCGTAGGGCGGCTCACCGCGTCGGCCCAAGCGTCCTCGGGCTGCGCCTCGGCTTCGCCCTTCGCGCGCGCCTGGAGGTCGAGGCGATACATGAACTGGTGGTACTCGTCCCAGGTCACCTCGGTCGCGCCCATCCAGAACGGCGATAGGCGCACGTCGACCTGCGGGCCCTCGCTCTCGTGGTGCCCGTCCTCGCCTTCGGGGCTGCCCATGCGGAATGTTCCGCCAGCGATCGGGACCATGCGGAAGGTCGCGGCGGTGCCGGGGATGGGCTCGACGTAAGCGCGCATCTCCGCCTCGGACGCGGCGCTCGCGCCCTCGACGGTACGTGCCGCCGGGAGGCCGGGGGGAGCGTCGGGGTAGACGAGCCCCGAGCTGGCATGACCTGCGCCGGCGGTGTCCTGACCTTCAGGGCTGCCGGTCGCGGGGCTGCCCGTGGTGGGCGCCTGCCCGGTGACGGGAGCGGGGACGGGTTCAGCGAAGAGGCCAAAGAGCGCGAGCGCCAGGGGCGCCGCTCCGGCGAGCGAGAGAGAGAACGCACACGACATCGTTGAGCGCCAGCCTATCCTCTCGGTGCGCAGGCCGGGAGCAGGGAATGTCGTCCGTATTGACTCATGAGATTCACCGGGCCGTGACCCGCGCCGCAGCCCCCGCCGTGCAGACCGTCGCGCTCGCTGCTGCGTGCGCCGCTGCGCTCTCGCTGGCCGCGTGCCGCTCCGGCCCCGTTCCCGGCCCCGTTCCCGGGCCCCACCCCGGTCCCAACCCCGTCCGGGACACGCCCAAGGCTGCGGACGAGGCCGCGGCCCTCGACCCCGGCCCCGCCTCGCCGACGACCCGCGTCGCCGAAGAGCGCGCGCTCATGGGCACCACCTTCCGGATCGTGGTGGATTGCGACGGTGTCACGCAGGAGGTGCGCGACGCGCTCGAGGCCGCCTTTGCCGCTGTGCGGACCGTCGAGGATTGGGCCAGCGACTGGTCCGCGGAGAGCGAAGCGCGGCAAGTCACCGCGCGCGCCGAGCGCGTCGCGCCCGGGACTCCCATCGCGCTCTCATCCGCGCTTTGGGAGCACCTCGCGTTTGCCCTCGACGTGGCGGCGCGCACCGAGGGCGCCTTCGACCCGACGCTGGGGACCCTGACGCGCCTCTGGCGCAGGAGCGCTCGCCTCGGGGAATTGCCCAGCCCGGCGCGCCTCGCCGAGGCGCGCGCCGTCGCAGGCTATGCGCATGTCGCGCTCGACCCGGCGCGGCCCGCGCTGTCGTTCGACGCGCCGGGTGTCCGGCTCGACTTGGGCGGGAGCGCGAAGGGCGAGGCGCTCGATCGCGCCTTCGAGGTGCTGTCGAGCCGAGGCTTCTCGCGGGTCCTCATCGACGGCGGTGGCGACCTGCGCCTCGGCGCGCCGCCGCGCGGCGAGCCTGGCTGGCGGGTCGAGCTGGCGCCGCTCGGACCAGGCGCCGGCGCGCTGCGCTTCACCGCCGCCCACTGCGCCATCGCGACCTCCGGCGACGCACAGCAGAGCTTTGCGTTGGACGGCGTTCGTTACGGGCACATCCTGGACCCCATGACTGGGCTCGGGCTGACGGCGCGGCGCGCGGCGACGGTGTTCGCGCCCGATGGCCGGACCGCGGATGCCCTCGCCACGGCGCTCGTCGTGCGCGGCGCGGAGGGCAGCGCGCTCTTCGGACCCACGGGGCCCTTCCCTGAGGCCGCCGGCGCGGTCTTCGAGCCCGGCAAGTTTCCGGCTTGCGTCACGGAGGGCTTCCCGCAGGATGGGGGGCACGTCGAGGGCGCACGCCATGCTGAGCAGACCGAGCCACGCGCCCCGATGAACCTTCGATGATGCACACAAGCGACCCCGGCCCCCTCTCGCGCCGCGACGTGCTCATGCACGGCGGCATGGCGCTCGCAGCGAGCGCGCTCACTCCCTTTGCCCTCGGCGCCCCCGGCGCGCTCCGGCCCGGCGAGAAGCGCCGCATCGGCCTCGTCGGTTGTGGCGGCCGCGGCGGCGGCGCCGCAGCGAACGCCCTGCGCGCGGACCCGGACAACGTCCTCGTGGCGCTCGGGGACCTGTTCCCCGACATGCTGCAGAACACCCTCAACGGGCTCTCGGGTGACGCAGAGCTCGCGCCGCGCATCGACGTGCCGGCGGAGCGCCAGTTTGTCGGCTTCGAGGCCTACAAGCAGGTGGTCGACAGCTGTGACGTCGTGCTGTTCTGCACGACGCCGCACTTCCGGCCGATGCACGTCGAGTACGCCGTGCAACAGGGCAAGCACATGTTCGTCGAGAAGCCCGTTGCGATCGACGCGCCGGGCCTACGTCGCATTTGGGCGGCCAGCGACGAGGCCAAGCGCAAGGGCCTCACGCTCGTCTCGGGCCTCTGCTACCGCTACGAGAAGAAGAAGCAAGAGACCGTCAAGCGGGTGCATGAGGGCGCGATCGGCGACATCGTGGCGCTCGAGTGCTCGTACAACACCGGCGGACTCTGGCACCGCGGCCGCAAGGACAACTGGTCCGACATGGAGTGGCAGATCCGCAACTGGCTCTACCACACCTGGCTCTCCGGCGACCACGTGATGGAGCAAGCGATCCACAACCTCGACAAGATCGCGTGGGTCATGGGCGACAAGCCGCCCGCCAGCGTCGACGCTTCGGGCGGTCGGATCGTGCGCACGGACCCGATCTACGGCAACGTCTTCGACCACTTCAATGCGCGCTTCACGTGGGAAGGCGGCCTGAAGTGCTTCTTCTCGTGCCGTCAGTGGAGCGGCGCGAAGCCGGACGTCTCCGACCACGTCTACGGCACGAAGGGTGTCGCGCACATTCAGTCGCACAAGATCGAAGGCGAGAACCCCTGGCGTTGGCGCACCCCCGAGGGAATGACCGACGACATGTACCAGAACGAGCACAACGAGCTCTTCCAAGCGCTGCGTGAGGGCCGCCAGATCCACAACGGCGACTACATGTGCCAGTCGACGCTCATGGCGCTGATGACGCGCATGAGCGCCTACACGGGACAGGAGATCAGCTGGACACAGGCCCTTGAGTCGCAGGAAGACCTGAGCCCGGCGGCTTACGAGTGGGGCGACATCGCTGTCGGCCCGATCGCCCAGCCCGGCGTCACCAAGTTCGTCTGACCCCGATGGGGCGGCGGCACCACGCGCGGGGCGCCCCCTTGAGGGGGCGCCCCGCGCGCTTGGTTCACCGCGCGTCAGCGGACGAGGCCGCTGACTGGGGCGCTCGCGACGGGGTTCGAGGGGTCGTCGAGCTCGAGGAAGAGGCGCGCTTGGAGGGGACCTGTCGGGTGCGCTGCGCTCAGCTTGACGGTCACGTTGGTCGTCACTGCGCGTCCGCCTTCATCCGGCTGGAGCGGCTCGTACACGGCCTCGAGGTGCGGCGCGCTCGGGCCCTCGAAGTGAGCGCCGATGACCTTCGCGCGCGCGCCAGGCACGAGCGCATCGAGCGTGCCGTGGGCCTCCGCCGCGGTCCCCGCCTTCTGGGCGCCAAAGGCGAACAGAGAGGGCGAGATGCGAATGTCTCGCACGACCGTCGCCATGACGTCGATCGTCATGCGCCCAGCGTCACCCTCGCCGTGCTCGTCGGTCGTCTTGAGCACGATCCGATCACGGATCGCGCCGAGCGGCTCGAGCGCGGGGACGTCGCCCATGACGTGCCAGACGAACTCGCCGCCGTAGAAGGTCTCTTCGAGCTCGGCGTGCACGCGCTTGCCCTGCTCTGCGATCCCCAGGATCCGCGCTGGGCTCCCGACCGGCTCAGCGAGGATGCGGACCTTCTTGCGGCCGCCGAAGCCCTGGGGCACGTCGCCGAACGCGAGCTCCGCGGGCGTCGCGACGAACGATGTCAACGCGAGGAGGTGCGCCTCGAACGTGATGAAGGGGCTCGCGGCGGAGTCCGTCGTGACACGAAAGACCGCCAGCTTGTCTTGGTTCGGCTGGACCTTCTCCGTCGAGAGCTCGAGCTCGATCTCCAGCAGGGCTCCGGCCGGCACGGTGAGGAGCGGCGGCTCCTTGGCGTAGGGGTCGCCCTCGATGACCTCGTCATTCGCGAGCCGCGCGCGCAAGAAGCGCACGTGCATGCAGCCGCACGCGCCGCGTGCGTCTTTGATCTGAACCGGCGCGGCGTCCTGGTTCTGCATGCGGATGGTCCAAGTGCGCGTCTCGCCGCGCGGGATCCCGCCGAAGTCCCTGAAGAACGGTCGCTCGAGGTCCGTGGGGTTGAGGATGGCCAGGCCACCCGCGTCGCCGAGGGCCGCGCTGCCGCCGAGGGTGGGGGGGCTGAAGCCCGAGGGCTTCGGCGCTCCCTCGGAGAGGGCCGCGCCGCCCGCGGCCTGTCCCCCGCGGTGCCCCTCGGGGGTCGCGCCTGCGGCCGGGCTAGGGCCGGGGCTGGCGCCGGTGTCCGCCCCACGGCTGCAGCCGAAGGCGAGGGCGACACTGATGGCCGCTGCGAGCTGTGCGCCGCGGCGGCCGGAGGCCCGGTGGATCGTGGAGAGCATCGTTTGGTGCTGGAGTCTCGAGACGAGCGGCTGCGACGCAAGGAACATGGGCCAGGGTGCGTCGCGCACACCCTCTAATCACTTGTCGCGCCGAGGTTTCGCAGGGCCGAAGTCTTCTCCGCCGTAGCCGAGGGACTGCAGCGCCTCCGCGTTTGGATCGGCCCCGTTGTCCGCGGGGGCTTCGACGCGGCTCGGGTCGAGCGCCGCGAGCTGTGCGGCCAGCCGTTTGGCCTCGGGGTGGTCGGGCGCGTACAGATTGTCGAGCTCGGCAGGGTCCGTGACGAGGTCGTAGAGCTCGCTCGCGGCCTCGTCCTGCTGGTGCCAGACGAACTTCCAACGCCCGTCCTGCAGGGCATACAGGTTGTCGTACTGCCCGGGCGGCAACGCGCCCGCCCGCGGCGAATGGGCGTCGAGGAGGTTGAGCGCGTCGGAGTACGCGAGCCGTGGCGTCGCCTCTTTCTCGCCACGCATCAGCGCCACGAGCGACGCGCCGTCGAGCTCGTCCTGCGCGGGGACATCGAGCAGCTCAAGGAGCGTCGGCACGATGTCCGTCGTGCGCACTTGCTCGGCGATCACCCGCGGCTCGACCCCGGGGCCGTGCAGGATCAGCGGCACGTGGACGCCCCAGTCGAAGATCAGGCGGTGCTTCATCCACCCATGGTGACGCAGGCCGTCGGAGAGGCCCTGGCCATGGTCCGCCGTGATGACCACGAGGGTCCTCTCGTCGACCCCCATCGCGACGAGCTTCTGCAGGACGCGCGCGATCTGCTCGTCGATGAAGGTCAGCTCCGGGTCGTACATGCGCTCGCGCCACTGCAGCTGGTCGCGGCGCTGGACCGAACCCGCGGCGGGGTAGGTGATCCCGCGCGCGGCCGCCCAATCCGTCGGCGGAACGAGCGAGTAGTCATGCGCGTCGAAGTAGTGCATCCACATGCACCAGGGTTGGTCCGCGCTCTGGGCGCTGAGCCAAGCCAAGGCCGCGTCCGTCGTCGCGTCGCCCCGGCGCTGGGTCGCGGTCTCGCGTTGGTCCGCCCATTCGGTCTCGTGGCGCTGCTGCGACGTGAGGTCGAGCGCGCTCGCGTCGACGCCCGAGTCGAACGTCTGGAAGCCCTGGTCGAGGCCGTAGGCCCGGGAGACGGGGTACGCGCTGGTGAACGCCGCCGTGTGCCAGCCCCGGGGCGCGAGCAGCTCAGGCAACGTGTGGACCTCGTCCTTCAGTACGTGGCCGGCCTCTTGGCTGTAGAAGACCCGCAGCCCGTGTCGGTAGTTGTTCAGGCCCGTCAAGATCGATGCGTGCGACATCGGGGTCAGGCCAGCCGTGCTGATGGCGCGCTCAAAACGCGCGCCGGTCTTGGCGAGCGCGTCGATGGTCCGCGTCGACGCGGCGGTCGCGCCGTAACACCCGAGGCGATCCGCGCGGGTCGTATCCAGGGTGATGATGAGGACGTTGGGTCGCTGCTTGCCTGGATCCGAGCACGACCAAACCAGCGCGCCGATGGCGAGCGAGCCGAGCAGGAACTGCGTCATTCGGTGGGTCCAGAGCGTCATGGAGCGCGTCGCTTCAACGTGAGGTGCGGACGCGGGGCTCGGCCCCTTCCCAACGTCCGCGGAGATGCTCTGCCAGCGTCTCTGGCGTAGGCAGAGGTTGTCCAGCATTGGCGGCCAAGAACCAACCGACCTCTGTCCAAGTGAGCCGGCCGAGGCCTCCGACGGGGGGGCCACCGACCTTGCGGCGGTAGACGAGCAGCGATCGGACGTGGTGCGCCGAGGCGATCGGCCCCGGGTGGGCGAGCGCGTACGCCGCCTGGAGCGCCGGCTCCCCGGCCGCGATGTGCTGCTGGTGCTTGCAGAGGTCGATCGCGAGCGCGTATTCGCGCAGCAACAGGTCGTCGCCCGTGAGGAGGCGTTGCACGAGCGCGCCACCCAGGCGGGGGTCGCTCGCCTCGGCGCGGTTGGCGAGGCGGTGGATCGCGTCGATGCGTTCGCGCGCCGGCCGCGTAGTGTCCGTGGCGATCTGCCACGCGGCCTCGTCCGAGAGGTGCCGCGCGCGTGCGATCGCAGCCATGACGAGCGCTGCGCCCACGAGCAAAGCGTGCGGCAACCAGCCTGCGGCGCGGGGCGCGCGTCGGCCGCGCGGCAGCGCGGACGTCGCGCTGGGCGAGGCGTCGCTCACGCGGCACCCCCTTGGAGCGCCTCGTGCACGACGGCGTACACCTCGCGCCCGTTGATGCCCCAGAGCGCGAGCAGCGCCGCCAAGAGGACCCCGGCGAGGACCCACGTCCCGCGCTCGCGGCGCGGCGCGCCGATCGGCTCCAGCGCGTGTGTCAGGGCTAGGGCGGCGAGCACGATCAAGAGCGGCTCGGCGGGCAGTCGGATCCGCGACATCGACAAGACGAGCGAGCTCGCCACGACGTAGCCCAGCACCGGAAGCACCACGAGCGCCCCCGCCCGGGCCCGCAGCCCGCGCGCGACGCCGACCGCCGCGCCTCCGAGCACGATGACGGAGGTCACGAGGGACAGCAGCACGAGGGTGTACCGCGCGAGCGGCCGCCCGAGGGCGCCGTCTCCGTACAGCCCGAGCGCCGCGTGTCGGGTCGGGAAGCTCAACGGCGTCACGAGGTCCGCGACGTGCTTGAGCCTCGTTCGCAGCGCCCACAGCGGGTGCGCTCGCGCGAAGTCGAGCGCGCGCTCGACCTGGATCTCCTGGCGTCGCACCGTGTGAGGCATCTCGTCCGCCCGACTCCACGGGCCGACGGGTACGCCGTCGCGCTCCGGCCCTCGCACGAGCGCGCTGCTCGCGAGCGCTCCGATCGGGTCCTCGTCGCGCTGGGCGCGCACGCGCCTCAGCGCGACGTAGTCGAAGTTCATGTACCGCGCATTGATGCCCACGTACGCGTTCTCGCCGAGCGTCGCGCCGCTCATGACGGGGCGGCCATAGACTTCGATGTTGCGCAGCGTCCAGGGCAAGGTCACGACAAACGCGGCCAGGACCACGACCGTTCCGCCGCGCACGGCGCTGGCGGTGCCTGCCTGATTGCGTCGCGCGAACATGACGAGCAGCGCGAGGACCGGCGTGAGATAGAGCGCAAACGACTTGACCCAGAGGCTCGCGCCGAGCAGCAGACCAGCCACCAGGAGGCGGCGCTCCGCGCGGTCGGCGTCTCGCGTCTGGAGCGCAGCGAGGAGCCGCTCCAGCGCCGGCGTGAAGAGCGCCAGAAAGAGCGTCTCGCTCCATAGCAGGTGCGTGTAGCCACCGAGCGGCAAGTGCACCGCCCAGAGCGCCGTCGCAACGATCGCGGCGCGGGCGGACCCGAGGCGCCACGTGAGCGCCGCGATGGACGCGCCGATGGAGGCCGATGCGACGGCTTGCAGGAGCTGGACAGCGAAGCCAGCGTCCGTCCCAAAGTGCGCCAAGGCCTGCCCGAGCAGCCACGGGTAGAACGGCGGCCAGAGGTAGCGGTACTGGTCGAACAGCACGCCGAAGTGCTGTTGGGTGAGCCCGAGGTAGACGTAATTGGCCTCGTCGGACTGGAGCTCCGAGCGCCCCGAGAGCACGACTAGGATCAGCCGCAGCACCACGCCGAGGAGCACGAGCGCTGGGATGGCCCGCGGCAACGGACCGTCGCCGGGTGGTGGATTGGTGCGGAGTTCGTTCACGGGGCGCAGAGCGCGCGCATTCCGAGCGCTGCGGCGGGGGCCGCCGCTCCCGTCTCGCCCGCAGCGTGGCAGAATGCGCGCCAGGCGACCGAGTCTACCCGACGCCGACGCCGAGGCATCGCTCAAGCACCCCATGACCACTGACCCGCTGCGCAACGTCGAGCCGCCCAAACCCGAGCCGAGCACAGGGGACACACCTGCCGCCGGTGCGTCGAAGGTCGTCGCCGCGCGCATGCGCTACATCGAGCGCCAAGCGCGCCTCGCGCCGGGGGTCTTCGATGTCGCGTTCGAGGGCCGCGCACCGGGCGGCACAGGGCCCCTCAATCGGCACGGGCGGCCGCAGCTCCCCCCGGGGCAACGGGCCGTCGAGAACTGGCCCGTGTTGGACCTCGGCGACCAACCCGAGGTCTCGCGCGCGGACTGGAGGCTCGCGGTGAGCGGCGCCGTGGCCGCGCCGCGGACCTTGACCTACGACGACCTGCTCGCGCTCCCGAGGACGCAGCTCGAGGTCGATTTCCATTGCGTCACCACCTGGAGCCGCATGGACCTGTCCGTCTCGGGTGTGCGCCTCCGCGACCTGCTCGCCGACGTCGCGCCGCTGGACGAGGCGCGCTTCGTCGAGTTCACGGGCTACGACCGACAGCCCGGCACTGACGTGCCTTACACGACGACGTTGCCGCTCGAGCGCGCCGCTGAGGAGGACGTCATGCTCGTGGTCGAGGCCGATGGGGAGCCCTTGACGCGGGCACATGGCGGCCCGGTGCGCGTGATCGTGCCGCGGCTCTACGCTTGGAAGGGCACGAAGTGGCTGCGGGCCATCACGCTCTTGCCCGAGGAGCGGCTCGGGTTCTGGGAGACCCGCGGCTATTCGAATACGGCGGAGCCCTGGTTCAATGACCGCTACTCGCGCCGCGCGCCTTAGGAGCCTGCGCCTCCATCGTCGCCGCCGCCTCCGCTACCGTCTCCGTCGCCCTCCGAATCGTCCGACGGGGGCGGGATGTAACCTGGAATTTTGGCGAGGGCGCGGCGCAGCTGACGCACACCTTGTTGGCCGTTGACCACCTCGAGCCCGCGTTGGCCGACGTGGAGCGCGACCTCTGGTTGCTGGCGGGCCAGCGCGCGCTCGACGAACAACGCGAACGCGCGGCCGGAGGGGGCTGCCTGCGCGATCAGCTCGACCAGCTCCGTCGCGTCCCGGCCGCGGCCGGCCGACAGCAGCGCGTCGTAGATCCACGACGCTGCGAGCACCGCGTCACTGCGGCTGTCGAGGTCCTCGTCGCGCAGCTTCTCGCCGGCGGCTTGGCGCGCGAGGTTGTCGTCGATGTGCTTCAAGCGCGCGGCGACGTACCCGACAGCCCCGCCTTCGCCGAGCCCGGCGAGGACCGCGTCGACCTCGCCATAACGACCGAGCTCGTTGACGACGTAACGAAAGAGCCGCTGACGGGCCAGCTCGGCTGCTTCGCCGCGACCGGCGAGCATCGCGTAGGTCTCCCGCGTGCGGTGCTCCTTGCGCAACCACCAATCGATCCGCACGAGCTCGTACACGGTGCGCTCGTCGACGATGCCGCGCAGCAGCTTGCCCTCGACGAACGAGCGCTCGTAGTCCATGACGCGCAGGGCCTCCATCGCCTTCGGCTTCAGGAAGGCGAGGCGGCGCATGAGGAACTCGAAGTACCGCACTCGGAAGCCGGGGCGATAGGTGTCGCCGTTGCGCAACGCCCAGGCATAGGCGCGCGCGGCCTCGGACGCGCCGTCTGCGAGTCGCCATTGGGAGTTCGCGTACGCGAGCCAGGCGTACGGGTCCTCGATCGCCTGGCCGTCAGGCTTCGGCACGACGCCGCCGCCGACGAGCGCGCCGCTGAATGAGGCGAGGAGGTCGTCCGCGCTCGAGTAGCCCTCGAGCCGCTCAACTCCCAAGCCGAGCAGCGGGTCGTAGAGGTCGACGCTCGGGTAGGCGCGCGCCTTGTACGCGGCGACCGCGGCCGGCGTCTTCGGCCCATCGATCTCGATCGCGATCGCGTTGCGCTCGACCCAGTCGGCGAGCTGGCCGTCCTGGAAGGTGGTGGCGCGCATCCGCGCGCTGTCTGGGTAGCTCTCCGAGGTCCAGAAGACGAGCAGCATCTTGCGCTCGTTCTCGGCGCGCGAGAGCGCGTCGCCGATGTCGAGGGCCACGAAGGGCACCGGTCGCGCTGCGGGGCCGGCCTGGGGCTCCTGGGGGGCGGGCGCCGGGAGTTCGGGGAGCTGCGCCCCGGCGGTCGCATGCGCCGCGGCCATCAGCGCCAACGGAGCGGCGCAGGCGAGGCGGACGCGACGGACGGCGGCCCGGCGGACGTCGATTGACTGTCGAAGGGGGGTCTGCATATTCGCTCGCGATGCGCAGGAGTCTACGCTGGCAGAGACGTGCGCGGGGTGTCCCCGCGGACGTGCGGGGCGCGCGGGCGGCCATGCCTGTGAGCGAGGGCCCCTCGCAGCGCGGGGGCCCTCGCACGTCTCAGCCCGGGGATGGCCTCGACTGGGTCGGGTTCGGTCGAGCGCTCGCCGCAGGCGGACGTGGCCCCCTTCCCAGAAGCTCAGCCGGCACTGCGGTCCGGTTGGAACTCGCGGAGCTTATAGCGATCGATCTTGCGGTAGAGTGTCGCACGGCCGATCCCTAGGAGCTGCGCGGCGCGCTTGACGTTCCAGCCGGTCGTGTGCAACGCGTGGCGGAGGATTTGCTGCTCGTAGTCCTCGAAGCGCAGGATGGAGCCCGGCTCGAGCAGGACGGTGCCTTCGTCGTCGTCCTCGTTCGCGGAACGGGTGACGCTGGTGCTACCGGGGTTCGGCAGCGCTTGCAGAGTGCGCGCCGTGCACTGACGGATCAGCTCATTGGCCGCCGCACCTGCGTTGGCCGAGGAGAACAGGACGAGGTCGGGTGTGCGCTCGCCAGTGCGTTGGCGGGCCTCTTCGACATCGCTGGCGTACCGGACCTGCCAGCCGAATCGGTGCGCCTCTTCAGAGAGGCGGCTGCGATCGACGTCGGACAGGCCGAGGCACAGGACGAAACGGGGGGTCTCGGGAGTGCTCATTGGGGAAGGTGAGTGGGATTAGGAGGCTCTACAAGAGCCGGGTGGGGGACGGCTGCGCCGTACACGCCCGATCGGATCCTGGCTGCCCCGGAATGAAGACTCTCGCCGGGAGACTTTTTCCGGGTCTCCGAATGGGAGCTCAGGCGAACGCAGACATGTGCTCGACGCGGCGCCGGCGCGACGGGTTCGGCGCGATGCGGTGCCTCGAACAGATACGTGAATCGTTCGGATTCCCGGCAGGATTCGGAACATTCAGGCTCGGCTCACGCGTCTCTGGACGAGCCCGGCGGGTCATGAAGATCCACTGTCGGAACGGGGAGAACCAGGGCGGGCCTCGTCGGCCTGCTCGACCCGCCGGGCGTCCCCATCGTCCCTGGCGCGGAATTGGGGCCCTCCGCCGGAGCACAGGACTGGATCTCGAGCCCGCCACGGTCGACACTCAGCGTGTGAGCAAGCCGCGAGCAGCATGGGAGGCCCTCCTCGTCACGATGGCCGTGCTCGGCCTCGCCGCGTGCTCCGACCCCGCCCACGCCCCCGCCCACGACCCCGCCCACGCCCCCGGGCCCGGGCCCACACCGGACCCGTCGAGCCCCCCTGGGGCGGCGCCGGACGAGGTTCAGATCGAGGTGAACGAGGCGCCTACCGCCGTCGTGTCCGACGGCCCGGCCAGGCAAGTGACGTACGAGATCGACGAAGCCCGCCGCGGGCCCCGCGATCCTGCGGAATGGGCGCCGCTCGCGATGTACGCAGGCCACCCTGTCACCATCGCGCGCGAGTTCGACCCGTCTGGAACGCGCTTGATGCGGATCCACACGGTCATGGGTGACCCCTCTGGCACCGTCGCTGCGGACCATCCGCCGGTCTCACATGGGCCCGATTGGCGCTACTACGAGGGCGGCTTCGCTGCACGCGTCGAGCATTGGCTCGAAGGTCAGCTCGACGGCACGTACCGCTCGTGGTGGCCCAACGGCCAGCCCCGGGAGGAAGGCGCCTACATCGCTGGCGCCCGGGAAGGCCTGTGGCGCAGGTTCTCGCGCCAGGGCAAGTGCATCGAAGAGGGGGTCTACGTCGGCGGCGAGAAGGACGGTCTCCACCAAACATGGTTCGGTGACGGCCAACTCGAAGAGTCCGCCGCGTTCCACCTCGGCGTGCCACACGGAGCCCTACGGCGCTTCAGTCGGAGCGGCATGCCCCTCCTCGAGGCCAACTACGTCGAAGGCGTGCTCCACGGCAAATGGGCGGATCACTACGTTGCCTCAGGCGCGCTCCGTGACTTCGGTGAGTACGACCGCGGGGCCCGCGTCGGCGTCTGGCGCACTGCGCGCGAGGACGGGCAAGGGCTGCTGCTCGAGGAGACCTACGTCGCTGGCAAGCGCGAGGGCCTGCAGCGCACCTGGAGCCCGGAGGGCCCCCTCGCGCTGGAGAAGACCTTCGTCGCAGACGTCGCCTCGGGGATGACCCGCTCCTGGTACCCGGACGGGCGCCCCCAGAGTGAGGGCGCGCTGCTCGACGGCGCCCGGGTCGGAGCCTGGACCTACTGGTCCCCCGATGGCAGCGTCAACGATCGCTGGAGCGGTACGTACGAAGCGGACCACCGCGTCGGCCCATGATCGAACACCCCATGCTGCCCTGGACCCTCTCCCTCGCGCTCTCATTCGCCGCGGCCACCCCTGGCGTGGCATCCCTCCCTGGCGTGGCAGCGACTGCGACCCAGTCGACGCCCGCTGCCCAAAGCGCACCTGGGGCGACCCAGGACCCGCAGCCGGGCGGCGCCCGGCGGCAGCGCCCTGACGGCGCGCGCTCTGGCGGGGGGGCGCGGCCGGGGGGCCAACGGCGCCAGGGCAGCGCGCGTGGCGCGGGCGCAACCGCGCCCCCTGGGGTCGAAGTGGAGCGCCCGGACCCCCTCGCTGGCGTGACGTTGCCGCCCGAGACCGCGCCCGCCGTCGAGGGGGGAGAGTGGACCGTCTTTCACCACGCTGGCGGCGGGGAAGCGCGGCGCGGCTACCTGCTTGGCGGGCGACGCGAAGGCCTCTGGATCGGCTTCGGCGAGAACGGCGTGCCGGCCTATCGCGGCGCGTACCACGCCTACCAGCGCACCGGCCCGTGGCTCTTCTTCGATGAGCTCGGGAACCGCGCCGAGGGCGGCAACTACGTCGCAGGCCAACGCGACGGGCTGTGGCTCGCGTGGTTCCCCGACGGCAACTTGGAGTCACGCATCACCTGGAGCGGCGGTCGCCGCGACGGCTTGCTCGAGCGCTTCTACCCTTCGGGCGTGATGGCCTCGTCGACCTACTACGCCGCGGGGCTGCGTGACGGCGAGTCACGGCGCTGGAGCGCCGAGGGCCGGCCGCTCGAGGAGGGCGCTTACGTCGCAGGCAAGCGCGACGGCGTCTGGACGGAGTACGACGGCGAGGGCGACCCCAAGTCGCGCGGCACCTACGCCGCCGGGGTCAAAGAAGGCGAGTGGGTCGTCTGGCACCCGGGCGGGCAGCGCCAAGCGGTCGGGCGCTACGTCGCGGGCGTCCCCGACGGGTTCTGGCAAGGGTTCCACAAGAACGGCCAGCGCGCGTTCGAGATGACCTACGTCGCCGGCGCCCTCGACGGAGACTATTCGGAGTGGCACCCGAGCGGGAAACAGCGCGCGGTGGGTCGCTACGAAAAGGGCGAGCAAGAGGGCCCGTGGACCTATTGGGACCGCGAAGGACAGATCGAACCAGGGCGCACGGGCGTCTACCAGAAAGGCGCGCTCCTCCGATGAACGCTCGCACCTCACTCGTGCACTCCCCGTCGCGGGAGGCGCTGAAATGCCTCGTGATGGCGCTCGCCGCCCTGGCGCCTGGCGGCGCGGTCTCGGCCGCTGGCGCGGCCCAAGCGCAAGCCGTCGCCCCCGCGTCTCCCAGCGCGCAGCGGGGGACCCTCCTCCGCGATGTGCAGCCGCAAGGGCAGCGGATCGCCACGACCTGGCGCGCGGCACACGAGCTCGAGGTCGTGCGCCTCGTGACGCAGACCGGCGAGCGCGAGCCGAACACCGCCGAGGTGCCGCTCGTCGCGCGCAGCGTCGAGGCGCTCCGCTTCGTCGACGAGGTCCTTGCGCGCGATGCGCGGGGTGTCCGTGACTTCCGACGCGAGTACGACTCGGCGTCGGCGTCGCTCGAGATGCGCGACCGCCTCGCGCCGGTCGAGTCGTCGCTGCGCTCGCGCGTCGAGCTGACGTCCGACCTCACGGGGACGCGGGTGCGGCACGTCTGGAACCCGGATGGCACGGTCGGGCGGCACTATGACCAGCGCGAGGCGCGCGAGGCCTTGCTCGCCAACGTCGGGGGGCCGCTCGCTTGGGGCGGGTTGCTGCGCGACGCTCCCGTCGAGCTCGCGAGCGAGTGGGACATCTCGCCGTCGGCGCTCGCCGTGTTGTTTGCGCCGGTCGGTGAGCTCGGCTACCGCGGGCCGGCCGAAGGCGGCGACCCGCAGCTCGTCCGCTCGTTCTTGCAAGGGCTCGGCGGCAACCTGCACCTCGGCTTCGCGGGTCACGTCCAGGGCACGGCGCGCGGCCAGCTCTTCGAGCTCGGAGTCGTCGACGGACACAAGCGCGCGACCGTGCGTGTGACCTTCGAGATCGAGCTCACGGCGGACGGCACGGACTTCGCGCGGCGACGGGCGCTCGAGACCGAACGCGAGGACGGCGTCGAGGTCCTGGAGTCCTCTACGCGGCATGTGCTCAAAGGCGCGGTCGACGTCCGCTGGGACGTCGATGGCCGACGCCCGCTCGATGCGCGGCTCACCGCGGACGAAACGGTGGAGCTGCGGATCGTCGTGCAACCCGAAGAAGGCGAGCGCGCGACACAGCGCGTCGAGTTCAAGGGGACGTGCACCATCGAGATGGCGCTGGCCCCTGCGCCGAAGGCCTCGAACGAACCGGGTGACATCGCACCGGGTGACACCGAGCCAGGTGACATCAAGCGCGGCCAGGACGCGCGCGGGGGCTCGGACCGCAAGTGAGCGCCGGGAGACTTCGGCGCGCTGCGCGCGCGACGTGTCCGCCGCTGGCCGTCGCTCGCGTTCGCGCTTGGGCCTTCGCGTTGGGGGCGCCTACGGGACCAACTCGATCTCGTACGCGTCGCTGAAGACGCCGCCGGCAGAGAGGGCGCTGTCCAGCACGAGCACTTGGTAATAGCGCTGCGTGCCCACCTCCGAGGCGCGCACAGGGAGCGACGTCTCACCGTTGCCGAAGAGAAGGTCGATGTCCCCTTCGCGGCGCCACGGACCGCCGACGAGCAGCGCGCCAAAGCGACCGGGCATGCGCTCCGCGCGCGGCCCCGAGAACACGAGCGCCCGCCCGACCGTCGGTCCGCCGCTGACTTGCAAGATGAACGAACCTGCCGTCGCGCTCGGGAGGCCGAGCGCAGTGAGGCGCACGGGGGTGCCCCCCGAAGACGTGCCCGCGGGGCCGTACGCGCGCGGCGGAGACCAAGGCCCGCGCGCCGGGTCGAACGGGAAGGCGTTGGAGAGCCGATCGGCGCTCGTGCCCGGGAGCCGCACGAGAACGTCGCCAGGTCCAACGCCCGCGGGCAGCGACACATCGAGCGCCAGTCCCGTGGGGCTGGGCACGCCGCTGACGAGCACGGGGCTCCCGTCGCTCGGCGTGTCCGGGGTGAACCAGACGTCGTTCGCGCTGAGATCGAAGCCCGTGCCGGTCAATCGCACCACGCCCGCTCCGAGCAGCGTGTAGCCCGTGATGCGCGGCTTCGCGCTGCTGCGCACGCCGTAGAGGAATTGCACCCCCGCCTGGTCATCCTGCTCGATCGTGCGCTGCGGAACGCCGAGCGAGCCGCCCGCGCCCGCGTACATCGTCGCGCCGGGGACGAGGCTATGGTCGAGGCCGAGCGCGTGCCCGTACTCGTGCGTCACGACCCCTTGCAAGTCCCAGGGCGCGCTGCCGCCGCTCGGCATCCCGGGCCCGTCGTGCCAGTCCTTCACGGCGTCGTAGACGAGGATGCGCCAACCGTCGCTGATGGGCAGCTCCGTGAAGGCCAGAATGAACGAGCTGCCCGGTAGCGCGGAGATGACGTTGCCGTTCGTGCCACCGGGCCCCGTCGCCTCGCCGGCCCAGAAGGAGTCGAAGTTCGCGCCGCCGGAGCCGAGCTGCGCTTGCAACGGATCGGTCGTTCCGCTGCCGTGGGGCTCGGAGCCCCACTCCGCGACGGCCTTCCTGATCGCGAGCGTCGCGCCGATCGAGCCCGGGAAGTCGGGGTCCGGGACCACGTTGTCGTTCGCGAACGCGCCCGTGAAGTTGTTGAAGACGCGGAAGTCGCGCTGGGAGAGGTCGAGCACGTCTCCGAACACCTCGAAGGCCCACAGCTCACGCGGCGCGAGCAGGGCCGCGGCCGCACCGAGGGCGGCGCACGCGATCGCGCGCTCGAGTCGACGCCGGGGCCGCGGTGGAGAGCTGAAAGGCACTTGGGGCTGGTTTGGAAGGCCGCTCAACGGCGAGACGCCCGGTCGCAGGCTCGCAGGCGAGCGAGCGCTTTGGGCGCGTGTCGCAGGGACCCGCCAGGGCCTCCAGCGAATGGTATCTCGACGGCTGAGCCGCGGCCCAGGTTCCATGGGGTTGATCCACGGGGGCATCTGCGCGAGACTTCGGGGTGCGCGCCAATTGGGCGGACTCCCTCGGAGCGCCCGAGGCCCACGGCGCGCGCGCTCTTCAGCTAGAGACACATGACGACCCAGATCGAGACCCACCCGTTCGAGGCCGAGGTCGCGGAGGTCCTCCGCCTCGTTGTCCATTCGCTCTACAGCAACAAAGAGATCTTCCTGCGAGAGCTGATCTCCAACGCCAGCGACGCCCTCGACAAGCTGCGCCATGACGCGCTGACGACGCCTGGGCTCCTCGCCGATGGCGAGACCCTGGGCATCGCGCTCGAGGTCGACCGCGACGCGCGCGTCTTGCGCATCGCCGACAACGGCATCGGCATGGACCGCGACGAGCTCACGCAGAACCTCGGGCGCATCGCGAGCTCCGGCACGCGCCGCTACCTGGCGGCGCTCGCGCAGCAGGGCAAGCAGGACGGCCCCGACCTGATCGGGCAGTTCGGCGTCGGCTTCTACAGCGCCTTCATGGTCGCGGACGAGGTCGTCGTCGAGACCCGCAAGGCCGGCAGCGAGCGCGGCTATCGCTGGCGCTCCGACGGCAAGGGTGAGTACTCGATCGAGGAGGTCGAGGGCCTCAGCCGTGGCACGGTGGTCGAGCTGCACCTGCCCGACCCGGCCAGCGTGAAGCCGCCGGCGGCCGAGGACGCCGACGGCGAGGCCGACGACGACGAGGCCAGCCCGGTCGACTCGACCGACTGGACCCAGGAGTGGACGCTGCGCGACCTCGTGCGGCGGTACTCCGACTTCGTCGAGTACCCGATCCAGATGGAGGTCGAGCGCTCCAAGCCGAAGCTCGATGACGAGGGCAAGCCGATCGCCGGAGAGCGCGTCACGGAGCGCGTCACGGAGACCCTCAACTCGCGCACGCCGCTCTGGGCCCGTCCGAAGGACGACATCACGCCCGAGGAGCACACCGAGTTCTATCGCCACCTCACGCACGATTGGGGCGAGCCCTTCGAGACGCTGCACCTGCGCGCCGAGGGCACGCTGGAGTACACCGCGCTGCTCTACCTGCCGAGTGAGCCGCCGATGGACCTCTTCGACCCGGCGCGCCGCGACTCGACGCTGTCGCTCTATGTGCGCCGCGTCTTGATCCAGCGCGAGAGCAAGGAGCTGCTGCCCGGCTGGCTGCGCTTCGTGCGCGGCGTCGTCGAATCGAACGATCTCCCGCTGAACGTGTCGCGCGAGACGCTGCAGGACGACCCGCGCTTGCGCCAGATCCGCAAGCACCTCACGCGCAAGGTCCTCGACGCGCTGCGCGGCGTGCTGCAGAGCGACCGCGAGCGCTACGCGAAGTTCTTCGCCAACTTCGGCGCCGTGCTGAAAGAGGGCATCTGGTTCGGCGAGGACGACAAGAACCGCATCTCGTCGCTGTGCCTCTTCGAGTCGACCGAGGGCGACGCGCCGACGACGCTCGCCGAGTACGTCGCGCGCTTCCCCGCGGTGGAAGGCGATGCGGCGGCGGAGGAGCGCGTGATCTGGGTCCTGCCCGCCGCGGACCGCAAGGCGGCGCTCGCGTCGCCGCACCTCGAGGCGCTCCGCGCGGAGGGCAAGGAGGTGCTCTTGCTCGTCGATCCGGTCGACGAGTGGGTCTTGCAGCGCCTGATGACGTTCGATGGTGTCCCGATCCGGCGCGCCGACAAGGGCGAGGCCAAGGAGACCGACGACGCCAAGCAGGCCCGCGAGGAGCAAGAGAAGCAGTGCGAGGGCCTCTTCGGCGCGCTGCAGAGCGCCCTCGGGGACGACGTCTCGGAGGTCCGCTTCAGCGCGCGTCTGCGCGAGAGCGCCGCCGTGCTCGTCGGCGAGGATCGCGCGGTGAGCGCGCACGTGGAGCGGCTCATGAAGCGCGCGGGCCAAGAGGTGCCGCGCGCGAAGCGTGTGCTCGAGCTGAACCCGAACCATGCCGTCGTGAAGGGCCTGACGCGCCTCTTTGACGTCGACGCGAAGAGCCCGCGCATCGCGGACTACGCCGAGCTCCTACACGGGCAGGCGCTCTTGATGGAGGGCGGTGTCCCGCGCGACACCGCGCGCTTCGCGAAGCTCGTGACGGAGCTCATGGTGGGCGCGGTCAGTTGACCTGCGGGGCGCGCGCTGGCCAGGCGGCCCGCGCGACGCCCAGCAAGACGAGGGCGCCCGCCGACCAAGCGCGAGCGGGCGGCACCTCACCGAGCACGGCCCACGCGAGCCACGAGCCGACGATCGGCTCGAGCAACAGTGGCAACGCGACGAGCAGGGCGGGCAACCGGCGCAGCGCAGCGTTGCACGCGCTGTGCCCGATCAGCTGCGGCACGAGCCCGAGGGCCACTACCCAGAGGTAAGTCATTGCGGGGAAGCCGCTCAGCGGGACGCCGCGCGCGAGGGCGGCCACGCAGAGCCACGCCGTCGCGACCCCGTAGCAGAGCCCGAGATAGGGGACGAGCGGAATGCGGCCGCCGACGCGGCGTCCCAGGAGGAAGTACCCAGTCGCGGCCCACGCGCCGCACACCGCGAGCGACGGCCCGAGCCATCGGGAGCCCTCTTCGAGCGCCCCTTCGAGCGACCCGGCGGGCGCGTCTGCCGCTGGGCTCGCTCCCGCTGCCAACCAGACGCCGCCCGACAGGGCGAGCGCCACGCCCGCCAACGCGCGGCGGGAGGCGCGCTCACCGTTGACGAGTGGCGCGAGCAGCACGACCCAGACGGGGTTCGTGTTCACGAGCAACAGGCTGGTCGCGACCGATGTGAAGTCGAGCGAGGCGATCCAGGTCGCGAAGTGGACCGCGAGGCACGTCCCGGCGAGGCACGTCGCGCCGAGCGCGCTGCGCGGCGCAGCGGCGAGCGCGCGCCCCGCCCCGGGCCCGCCGACGACGGCCAGGACCAGCGTCGCGACAGCGCAGCGCCACGCGGCCTTGGCGAGGGGCTCGGCCTCAGCCAAACGCGCGAAGAGCGCCCCGGTCGACACCGCCGCCACGCCGAGCGCCAACAAGAGCGCCAGCGTGACCGTCTGCATCCGCGTGCCAGGCCGGCGCGCGGGGCCCGCGTCGAGGCCACGGCTCGGCGCGGGCGCAACGGGGGCCCGTGGGTCCAGCGGTCGCGTCACCGGAGCCCCAAGGCTTGAATGCGCGCCAGGAACGCGGCGCGGTTGCCTGAAGCGCTCAGGTCCGAGCGCCCGTCTTCGAGGCGCATGCGTTGGACGAGCTCGGCAGGTGATGCTGCCTGCCGACCGAGCGCGAGCGTCCGCTCGAGGTAACGCTCCGGGGCGGCGCGCCCGAGCTCGCGCGCCCACGCCTCGGCGTAGGTGAGCACGTCCCACGGATAGGTCGTGTCGATGGAGTCGGGGACCCGGCCGCCCTCCGGCAGGAAGTCCGGCCCCCAGCGCTCGGCGTAGCAGTACGGGAGGAGGTCGGACTCGCCGCCGTCTGCCGCGCGCGGCGCGACCGCGAACTGGCTCGACGGCCCAGCGACGCGCTCGCCCTTGGACCAGCGATCGATCACGCGCTGGAACGGCGGGCCGAAGTACAGGTAGTCGACGCCGGCGAGGAAGCTCTCTTGCAGCGCCTTCGTTCGCGCGGCGTCCACGCCGCGAAAGACCGACTCGACGAGCGCGCGCCGCGCCTGCAAGAGGAACGCGATCTGGTACGACTGCGCCGCGTCGAAGCGCCCATCGAGCACTCCTTTGTAGTGGATGCGCATCACGAGCCCGTTGGGCATGAGCCCGGCGAGCAGGACGTCGGTGTAGCGCTCGAGCCACGGCAGGAACCGGACGCGGAACCCGTCGTCCGAGAGCGCGTACGCAGCGGCCGCCGCGTCGATGCCCCAAGCGTGCGCGCGGTCGATCGGGAGCCCCGTGTGCGGCTGCTGCGCGGCGCGCCCTTCAAGGTGCGACAGCGTCGCGCCCCGCGGGCCCGGCGGCGTTGCGCCGTGCACCATCAACCGAAAGCGCTCGGCCTCCATGCGCAGGTCGTCGATCGCGAGCCGATCGGCCGCGAGCCAAGCGAGCGCTTTGGCGTTCTTCGTAAAGCGCACGAGGTGTTGCGCGTCGTGGGCCATCCAAGCGACGATCGCGCTATCGTCGCCAGGGATCGCGCCGCCGCGCGCGAAGGGTTCGCCCTGGTCCGAGACGGGACGCCGCCCATGCTGCGCGATCGCAGCGAGGTGCGCCGCCGGCGCGAAGCCTCCGAGCGCGGGCAGGCGCAGCTCCGGCGGCTCGTTGCGCGCGTCCATGTAGAACTCGAAGGGCACCCGACCGTCGGCGTCCACCCATGCTTCGACGCCAGCCGGGCGGCCGTCGGCCAGCCACTGCGCCACCGGCTGGCGACAGACGTTCATCTGATGCACGAGCGCCAACCATTCGACGTCCGCGCGCTCGGCGACGGCAGCGCCGAGATGCCCCTCGACCAGGGTGATGTCCGCGCCGCCGGTCGCCCCTTGGTACGAGTAGAACCAGGGATGGAACCAGCCGAGGGCGCCGCGCCGCACGCGGTTGCCATCGGCCAACCCAGTGCGCACGGTCGCGGCGAGCGCATCGCGACGCGCGACGAGCCAAGCGCGCAGCGCGCCCGCGCCGCCGGGGCGCGCGCCGTCGAGGGCCTCCCAGCTCGGCAGGGTCGCGCGCTGCGGGAAGTAGCGCGCGGTGGCCGCAGAGCCCCACGACCAACGCTCGGTGTCCGGCGCGACGAGGCCGAGCCCCTCCCACATCGGCGCGCCGCCGTCTGCGTCGCGCGGGCGCAAGACGACGCGACGCACGAACTGCGCGGAAGGGGGAACGAAGTGGTGGTAGTTCTGCTCGAGCGCTTGCACGAGCGGCCGCCGGCTGCGGCCGTCCTCGACGCGCTCCCGACCGAAGGCCGGGTCCGGGAATTGGGCGTCCGTGGTCCAGGTCGCGGGCAGCTCGACGTCGAGGGCCCGGAACCAGATCGCGCCGACCGGTGAATCATCGTCGGTGTCGGTCGCTGCGCCGGACGTGAGGCCCGCGTGCACGCGCAGGTCGAGCGAGATCCGCGGGTCACCCGCGAGCAGCGAGAAGTGTGCGTGGACGCCGAACAGGTGAGGGAGCGCCTGCCGCGCCGCGTCCGCGATACGGGCGTCGTAGATGGCCGAGTTGGACTCGAGGGCGCGCTCGTCAGGGACGTAGCGCATGACGGCGGCCGCGCGGATCCGCCGGAGGTACGGGCCCCGGGACGTGACCTCTCGGGCGACGGGTTGCAGGAGGTCCGCGCGGTACTCGTTCCCGAGCGCGTCGCGCGCCGTGAGCGCGCATGGCCCGTTGGCGAAGAGCGCCGCGACCGCTTCGTCCAACCCGAGGTTCGTGGGCAGCTCGAACGCTCCGCGCCGCAGCGCCAGCGTCGTCCGCGCGTGGGTCGCTCCGCTCGGCGCGCCGACGGCGCGCGCGCTCGCGAACAGCGGCGCGATGACCTCGATCACCTCGGGCGCGCCCGAAGGGCCGCGGGTCACCACCTCGATCTGGCATGGCACGAGGGTGCCATCGGGCGCCTCGAGCGCGAGCGACGTCGCCATGGGGACGAGCGCGCGCTCGACAGGGAGCTCGAAGCCTGCCGGAACCGGCACACACGCGCGCACGTGAACGGGCCGCTCGAGCGGCAGATCGACGACGACGTGCGCCACGACGTCCGCGTCGAGCGCGGCCACGGGTCGACCGGCCGACGCAGCGTCCGTTCCTGCGGCTCTGCCGGAGCCTGGGCCGGCAGCCGTGGCGGCACCGGCGCCAGAGCCGGCGCCAGAGCCGGCCCCGGTGCCGGCGGTGGACCCGCTGACCGTAGGCGCGGGCCGCCCTGCGTCCTGCGCCGCGGGCGCTCGCAGGAGCAGCCCATCGGGGAGGACCGGGGCTGCGCCGCGCAGGTCCGCGAACCGGTCCGGCTCGTTGCCCGCGCTCGTGGCAGCCTCGCTTGCGCGGGGGGCGGCCGGACGGCTGGACCCGCACGCGACTGCGAGGCCAACCCCGACCGCCAGGCACGTCCAGACGAGGGGGCGGCCGCGCAGCGCCGCGCTGCGTCGCTCGGACCGACGGATGAGCCGGCGGGCGAGCGTGAGGATGGAGGCGGAGGCTGGCATCGGCACCCATCGATCATCCCAACCCATTGCGCCTTGGCGCAATGTCGAATCCCGAAGGGCTCGGCGCCTCCCCGGGTCGCGCTCGCATGGGCTTCAGCGGCGGAGGCGCCCTTGGGCGCGAGGTGGGTCGATCTGAGCCGCCGCCCGGGGCATGCGTTCTCGGGCCCCAACGGGGTAGCATTCTGGAGAGACCATGCCCGAAGTGCCCCGCCCCAAACACAAGCTGCACGTTCCCCGCCCCAAACGCGGCGCCGTGACCTTGCTGATCGGAACGCGCAAGGGGGCCTTTGCGCTCCGCAGCGACGCTGAACGCCAGACCTGGTCGGTGTCACAGCCATGGTTCCTGGGCAGCGTCATCCACCACATCGTGCTCGATCCGCGCGACGGCGCCACGCTGTTGGCGGCCGCGCGCACCGGCCACCTCGGGCCGACGATCTATCGCAGCGAGGACAAGGGCAAGACGTGGAAGGAGTCCCGCCGGCCCCCGGCCTTCGACGTGCCCGGAACGACGCTTGACGGTCGCGAGCTGGCCGCCCGGGTCGTCAATCACACGTTCTGGCTCGCGCCTGGACACGAGAACGAGCCCAACGTTTGGTACGCGGGGACGTCTCCCCAGGGCCTCTTCAAGAGCACGACGGGCGGCAAGACGTGGCTCCCGGTGAATGGGTTCAACCAGCACCCCGACCTCGATCTCTGGACTGGCGGCGAAGAGGACGGGACCCCCGACGGTCCGAAGTTGCACTCGATCCTCGTCGACCCGCGCGACGCGCAGCACCTCTACATCGGCCTCTCGAGCGGCGGGGTCTTCGAGACCACCGACGGCGGCAAGTCGTGGGCGCCGCTCAATGCGGGCTGCGCAGCCGACTTTCTGCCGGGCCCTACGCCGGAGTTTGGGCACGATCCGCACTGCGTCGTCGCGGCGCCGAGCAACCCCGACCGCCTCTGGCAACAGAACCATTGCGGCATCTACCGGATGGACCGCGAAGAGGGCACTTGGGTCCGCGTCGGCGCCAACCTACCCACGGAGATCGGCGACATCGGCTTCCCGATCGTCGTGAGCCCGTTCGACCCGGACACGGCGTGGGTGTTCCCGATGGACGGGACGGACGTCTGGCCGCGCACGGCGCCCGGCGGCGCGCCGGCCGTCTGGCGCACCACGGACGCGGGCCAGCGCTGGGAGCGCCAGGACCGGGGGTTCCCGAACGAGAGCGCGTGGTGGACCGTCAAGCGGCAATGCTTGACACACGATCGGCACGATCCGCTCGGCCTGTACCTCGGGACGACCAACGGCGAGGTCTGGGGCTCCATCAATGGCGGCCGTAGCTGGAAGTGCTTGGCGCGCCACCTGCCCCACATTTACTCCCTCTCGGTGGCAGGCGCCTGATCCGCGTCGCCGCGAGCCCGACCGTGACGACCACACCGAACGGAACAGTGGGGGACCCGCCGGACAACGGCCGGCCGCGCGCCTGGCGCGGCGCAGGGAGGGTCGTGCACGTCCACGTGCCCACACACCTCCGCGCGTACGTCCGCGGCGCGCCGCACATCTCCGTCGCCGGCGCGACGCTCCTGACGCTCGACGATGTGCTCCGCGCCATCGATCGGCGCGCGCCGGGCTTCCGCTTCCGCGTCGTCGACGAGCGCGGGGCGCTGCGCCCGCACTTCAAGGTGTACATCGATCGGCGCCCGACACGCGCGTTGAGCGACCCCGTGCGCCACGGCGGTGAAGTGTTCCTCGCCGCGGCCCTGTCTGGAGGTTGAGCGTGGCAAGCGACGGAAGCCGGCCACGGCCCGCGGTCACAGCGCGCGGGCATCAGCGTCCGCTGGAGGGCCTCGCAGGGGAATCGATGCAGCGCGGGCTCGCGCTGCTGGTCGGATTGCTCGGGCTGGCGGCGCTGGCGTGGCGCTTTGATTGGGTGAACGACGACGCGTACATCACGTTCACCTACGCGCGCTCGCTCGCCCAAGGCCACGGCTTCGTGCACCACGCCGCGGGGCCAGCGGTCGAGGGGTTCAGCGAGCTGCTCTTCACGCTGTGGATCGCGCTCGGCCTCTCGCTCGGCTTCACGCCGGAGGTGTTTGCCAAGGCGAGCACGCTCCTTGCGTCCGGGTTCCTCGTTTACGGCGTGCTGCGCGAGCTGGATCATGCGTTGCCCGAGGGGGGCGCTCGCGCGCCGCTGCGACTCGGCGCGGCGATCGCGCTCGGCACATGCGCGCCGCTCGCGGTGTGGTCCACCTCCGGCATGGGCGTCGCGCCGTTCTTGTTGGCCTGGTTCGCGACGTTTGTGTTGTCGACCCGCGCCCCGCGCGGCTGGCCGTGGCTGGCGCTCACCGCGAGCTGCGTCGTCGCGCTGCGCGCGGACGGCGCGTGGTGGGTCGCGTGGCTCTTGGGGCCGCCGCTGCTCATTGCGTGGAGGCGCGGCGAGCGCGCGCGCGCCGGGGCGCTCTTACGCGGAGCGTTGGTGTCGCTCTCGACGTTCGTGGCCATCACAGGCTGGCGCTGGGCGACCTTCGGTGATTGGCTCCCGAACACCGCGCGGGCGAAGCTCGGCTTTGGCGCGCGCGCGCTGGAGCGGGGCGCCGACTACGTGGCGCACTTTGCGTTGACGTTCCCGGGCGCAGCGGCGCTGGCGCTGTTGGCGTTGTTCGCAGCGGCGCGACGCAGGGATCGTCAGGCGTGCGGCGCGCTCGCTGGTGTGGTCGCGACCGTGGCGCACGCGGCGCTGGTCGGCGGCGACTTCATGGCGTTCGGGCGGTTCCTGGCGCCCGCGCTGCCGTTCCTCGTGTTCGGCGGCGGGCTGGGCCTCGCTGCGCTCGCCGCGCCTGCCGGCGCGAGCGCCCCCGGCGACGCTGTTTGCGGCGACACAGCTCGCGGCGACGCAACTCGCGGCGGTCGCACCCGCGCGTACGCGATCGCGGTCGGCGGGGGCGCGCTGGTCGCAGCGCTGTGGCTCCCGCCTGCGTTTGGCGTCGAGCTCACACCGACCGCCTGGCGCGAGGCCTGCCGCTTCCGCTTCAACCCGGGCAACTTTGGCCAGCCGACGCCGTTCGTTTCAGAGCTGCAACAGTGGCGCAACATGTGCACACGGGCCGACGAGTGGGGGCAGACCGGGCGCGACCTCGCGCGCCTCTCACCGCCCGACGCCACGGTCGTGGCGGGCGCCGTCGGCGCGCTCGGTTGGTTCTCGGAGCGCCGGATCTTGGATCGGCACGGGCTCCTCTCGCGTGAGGTCGCGCGGCTGCCCAAGGTCGCGGAGCAGCGCTCGCCCGGGCACGACACGTTCGTGTCGGCCGAGTTCTTCGCGGGTGAACGACCGACTTACTACGACGTGGGCCTCTGGCCCCGAGCGCTCCTGGCGCGCCACCCCTATGCCGGTCGAATCGTGGTCTTGGGGCCAAGTGCGCGGGACGGCTTCGTGCTGTGGGTCTTGCCAGGCCCTGGCTTCGAGGCCATTCATCCGGCTGACTGAACACGTCCTCAAACAGCGGATCCCCCGCAGCCCATTGCTGCGGGGGACCTCACCGCGGAGCCCCATCCACGTCGCTCTGCGGTGATCTCGGTGTGCTGTGTTGCGGTCAGCTGCAGCTCAGTGAGCGGTGCCGCCGCGCGGGCTCAGTAGGCGCTGACGCCGCGCCGCTGATAGGGGACCCAGACCCGCGTCTCGCGGCTCTCCCAGCAGCCCTGTTCTTGGATCGTGTCCCAGAAGCCGCAGCGGACCTCGACCTGGTACGGGCGGCCACAATGGTCGTAGCGCGTCGCGTAGATCGGCGGGACCCAGACCTTGCGAATGGCGCCCGGCACCCAGACACGTTCGCAGCGCGTCTCCCAGCGACCGGCGGGCTCGGGGCGGTGGCGGACCACCGGCTGGCGGCCCCGTTCGCGGTAGCCAGCGTTCACCTGGACGCCGCGGCTACCGACCGAGACTCCGATGTGGGCACGCTCCGTCTGGTGGCCGACGCCGATCTGCCACTCGGTGCGGCGCTGCGCGGCGGCTGGCGCGGCCAGGAGGGCCGCGAGGGCGAGGCTGCTGGCGAGGAGGGCCGCGGGGCGGCGGAGTCCGTGGCGGAGTTGGCTCTTGTGTCGCATGGTGCTTTCCTTTCGCGCCGCATCCGACGGGAGGCGTCGGCGCGGTGTCGCTGGAGGGATGCACAAGGCGTGCCAACCCGTGCCCAAGTCGCTCGAACCCCCGCCTAGAGGGCGTGGGCGGCCCTCGTGGCAGCCAGCGCTGGCCCGGGCGCCGGGGGAGCAACGCGGGACCGCCCTCAGGCGTGGACACCCTAGGCTGTCCTCGGAGGACACTCGCCGCGCCGCTGTCCTCCGCAGAGGTCGCGGCCCTCAGCTCGTTAGCACGTACTGCTTGCGCCGGACCAGGAGCACCCCGAGGACCAGCAAGGAGAGCGCGATCCAAGCCAGGCGCTCTGCAGCCGCGCCGTGGCTGACGAGCTCGACAGAGAGCCGACTCAACGAGCGCAGCTTGGACCACGGCTCGACGCTCGGGTCGGTCCCAAGGCTGCGCAGCCAGAACTGCACGGCGAACCGCGACGTGCTGCCTGGGAAGTTCGCGATGAACCCCTCGACCGCAAAGGCGTAGGCCAAGGACGCCACCAGCGCGCGCTTGAATACGACCCCGAGGACCGCGCCGATGAGCGAGTAGACGAGCGCCCCGAACGCGGCCGCGAGGATCATGCCCCGGACGGCGTCCGGGTACATCGTCCCGGCGCGCTGGCTGGCCGTGAGCGCGGTCGCCCAGGCCGACAGCGCATAGAGCGGCACGACGACGAGCACCACCGCTGCCACGCGGCCGAGCAGGACGGCCGCGCGCGACGTGGACCGCGTAAACAAGTAGGTGATCGTCCGCCCCTCGACCTCGTCGGCGATGACGCCCGATGCGACGAGCAGCGATCCGAGCGGGACGACGACCTGCAGCAACAAGAGGTAGGTCGCGCGCGCGTGGATCATCGCTGGGCCGAAGTGGCGGCGCTCTGGCGCGACGTGCGCGACGACCAAGGCCATCGCGGCCGGCAGCACCGCGAGCAGCACCGCAAACAGGAGCCGACGCGAGCTCAAGAGCTCGACGAGGTGCATGCGCGCGAGCAGCGCGGCGCTTCGGATGAACTGGCCCAAGGTGCGGTGTTGGGGGTCGGCGTCAGTTGACGAGGTAGTCGAAGACGGCCTCGAGCGAGGCGTCGCCGCTCTCGAGGGAACGCACGCCAGCGCGCTCACGCGCGGCCAGCGCCGGGAACTCGGCCTGGAACGCGGCGAGGTCGCGGGTCTCGATGTCGAGGGTCCCCTCCGAGGGGCTCGCGGCGTTGCCCGGGGGGGACCCGATGCGCACAGACTCGACGTAGTCGAGCGCCACGAGCGCCTTCGCGAGGCGGCGCGGGTCCCGAGCCGTGATGTGCAGCTTGCTCGGGTGCCGCGACAGGAGCTTGCGCACGTCGCGCACCGCGCCCTGTGCCAGGAGCCGGCCGCGGTGGATCAGCACCATGCGATCGGTCAGCGCCTCGAGCTCGTGCAGGACGTGGCTCGACACGATGATGCTGGTGCCGCCCGCGCTGAGCTCTCGGAAGAGATCGAGCACGACGTGGCGCGCCAGCGGATCGAGGCCCGTGAGCGGCTCGTCCGCGATCAGGAGCTCGGGCTCGTGCGCGATCGCTTGCGCGATGCGGACGCGCTGCCGCATGCCCTTCGAGTAGCCGCCGCATGGGCGATCCATCGACGCGTGTAGCTGGAGGCGCTCCAGGGCGTGCACGGCGCGCGCGTCGGCGTCGGCCTTCGGGTACCCAGCGATCCGCACGAGCTCGCGTACAAACGCGCGGCCAGTCATGTGGTCGTAGAGCGCGTCCTGCTGCGGCGCGAACCCGAGCTTCTTGTAGAGCTCGCGGTTGGCGAACGGCTTCAGGCCGAGGACCGATAGCGTCCCACGCCCGGGGCGCAGCTCGCCAACGATCAGCTTCATGAAGGTCGACTTGCCGGCGCCGTTCGGCCCGACGAGGCCGGTCACGCCGCGCGGAATGGTCACCGAGAGGTCCCCGAGGCCGATGACCTCTCCGTACCAACGACCGAGGTCCTCGGCGACGATCACCGTCGAGACGTCGGCCGGGTGGACACCGCTGCTCATGCCTCACGCTCCATCTTGCGCACCTGGCGCAGCAGCACGGCAAAGGAGACCAACAAGGTCCCGCCCAGGACCGCGTAGCTCTGCTCGACGGGCCAAGTGGCGCCGTTCTGCTTGACCCCGAGCCACTCCGCTGCGAGCGCGTCGAAGTTCCCGAACATCGACAGCATGCGCCAGCGCGCCTCGTCGAGGACCTCAGCCAGGAACTCTGCGATCGCAGAGGTCAGGATGAAGAGGCCGACTGCGGCGACGAGCGCGTGGTTCTTGCGCGTGACGAGCGATGAGATCGCGAGGATCCCGAGGCTGTGCACGAGCACCCACACAAACGCGTAAGCCTCGACCGCGAAGATCTTCCAGCCTCGGTCGTGGAGGAAGGACCAGTCCGGGCTCGAGAAGATCGCAACGAGCAGCACCATGGTCGCCGGCACGATGATGGCCATAGCGCCATAGAACAGCACGACGAGGAGCTTGCCGAGGATGTACCCGAGCTGCGTCACCGGCCGCGAGAAATACAGGAGGTGCGCCTTCAGGCGGCGGTCGTCCGCGATCAAGCCCGCCCCGTACCAGGCGAGCACGATGAGCGTAAAGAACTGCGTCGAGTTCAACAGCATGACGATCTGCTGCTCGACGTTTGTGAAGGCGTCGGCCAACGCAGCCCCGACGAGGCGCCCGCGGGCGCCGATGTCGCCGCCGATGGCGCCGCTCTTGATGCTGAATGCGAGGTTGACGATGAAGCTCGTCGCGACCATCTGCATGGCCGGGATCGCGTAGAGGAAGAGCGGCTTCTTCGAGCGGAACGCCGTCCGAATCCCGCTCCGCGCGAGCACGAGCGCAGAGAGCGGGAGGCGGCGCAGCGTGCCCTTGAAGGGCCGGTACAGCTCGGCGTGGGTCGTGGCCTTCATGCGGCACCTCCAACGGCAGAAGGCGCGTGTGCCCCGCCGTTGCCGAGCGCGCCGAGGAAGACCTCCTCGAGGGTGGAGCGCACGGGCTCAACGCTCTCGACGAGCACCTCGACCGCCGCAGCGAGGCCGAGCAGCTCGTCGACGTCCGCCGAGCGGGGAGCCCCTGGGCCGCCTGCGCCGCGCTCCTCTGCCTCTGCGCCGGAGGCGGCGGTGTGGGCCGCTTGGTCGCCGGCGGGCTCAGGCAGCGTCACGCGATACGTCTCGCGCCCGAGGGGCTCGACGCTCCAGCCCGCGCGCGCGAGGTCGGGGGCGCCGAGCAGCGCCGCGAGGCGCGCTCCGTCCTGGACCGTCTTCAGCACGACGCGCTGCGCCTCCGCCCGCGTCAGCGTGGCGACGTCACCCTGCAAGGCGACGCGCCCGCGGTCGAGCACGACGACGTGATCGCACGTGCGCTCCACGTCCGGCAGGAGGTGCGAGCACAAGAGGACGTTCTTGCCCTGCCCGCGCCCGAGGTCTTCGACGAGCGCCAACATCTGCCGCCGCCCCTTCGGGTCGAGGCCGTTGGTCGGCTCGTCGAGCAAGAGGACCGGCGGGTCGTGCACCAGGGCCTGGGCGAGCTTCAAGCGCTGCTTCATGCCGGTCGAGAAGCCCTCGATCGGGCGATAACGGGCCTCGTCGAGCTGCACGTAGTCGAGCACTTCGTGCGCGCGCGTGATCGCGTCGGCGGCGCTGAGCCCCACCAACTTGCCGAGCGTCGAGATCAGCTCGATCGCGGTCGTGCCGGGGATCAAGCAGTCGCTCTCGGGCATGTACCCGACCCGCCGCCGGAGCTCCAGCCGTTCGCGCCTCGTGCGCGGGCTCATCCCGGCGATGCGCGCCTCGCCGGCGGTCGGCACCGTGAGCCCGAGCAGGACCTTGATCAGCGTGGTCTTCCCCGCGCCGTTCGGGCCGAGGAGGCCCACTGGCCCTGGCGGCAGCGTCATCGTGATGTCCGCGAGCGCCACGACGCTGCCGTAGCGCTTCGCGATCCCGTTGAGCCGGATGACAGCGTCGCCGCTGGCGGTCTTGCCGGTGTTCCCAGCGGCGGCAGCAGGGGCCCCAGCAGGGCGTGGCGCGGGGGGGGGATGTGAGGCGGGGAGATTCATGAGGCGCGGCGCACGGCGGCCCGCGCGACGTAGGAGCACAGGTCACCGACGAGCACGATGACGACCCCGAGGCCGACGAGCAAGAGCATGGTGTCGTACTGCATGCGAGCCCGGGCGTCCTGGATCCAATACCCGAGGGAGACGAAGCCCAGCATCCCGAGTACGGTCGCCTCGCGCACGCATGTCTCGAAGCGGTAGAAGAAGTAGAGCAGGAATCGCGGCAGCGCGGCAGGCAGAAGCGCCAGGGCCGCGAGCTGCCGCCGGTTGGCGCCCAGCTCGACCAGGGCCCGGTAGGGGCGCGGCGGCAGGTTCTCGAGGGTCTCTCCGTAGAGGCGAGCGAGGATGCCGCCGTTGTGCAGGGCCAGCGCCAAGACCGCCGCCCACGCCGGCTCGCGCAGGACCGCGCCGACCAAGAACGCCAGGAGGTACTCGGGGAGGGCGCGCAGCGCGACGGCGAGGCTGCGCGCGCCAATGGTCACGTAGCGCCAGCCGCCCGTCGCCGCTGCTCGGCCGGCCGGCCGACCGTCACGCCCTCGACCCGACTCGGACGCGGCATAGGGCTCGCGCGTCGCGAGCGTACGGGCGCACAAGGGCGCCAGGAGCATCGCGATGCACCCAGCGAGCACGGCGGCCGCCACGGCGAGCGCCAGCGTCGACAGGAGCGCCTCGAACCCGCGGTCTTGCAGGACCTCGAACGTCCACGTCCAGAGGTCGCCGAGCCTCGCGAGCGGGCCGCGCGCGTCGTCTGCACCGGCGGAGCGCAGCGGCCGCGGCAACGCGTCCTGGCTGAGGAACCGCTGCAAGTTGTCGAGGCGTCGCCGCTCGAGCAACCGCCCGACCTCGATCTGGCCCGAGAGCCACGCCGCGGCGGTCCCGAGCGCGAGGACCGCGCACGTACCCCGCAGGAACTTCGAGCGCGGACGCGCGCGCCGGAGCGCGTCGACGCGCGCCGCGCGCTGGCGGTCGATCAGCGCAGAGCCCTCGCTCCACGGGGGCGCCGTGGTCATGCGACCAACCGCCTGCGCAGCGCGCTGCTCCAGACCTCGAACACGGCGACCAGCGCGACGATCGCGTAGATGTAGCTCCAAACCTCACGGAAGCGCAGGTCCTCGAACGCGAGCGAGAGGTGGAACCCGAGCGTCGGGTACCCGAAGAACCCGAGCACCGCGGACGACCGCACGGCGCACTCGAAGCGATAGAACGTGTAGGCGGCCATGTCGGCGAGCGCGCGGGGCACGCGACCGAACACGAGCACGCTGAGCGGGCCGGCCCCGGCAGCATGCAACGCGCGCGCGGCGTTGTCGGGCGCCTCGTCCAGCATCTCGCTGAACACCTTGGCGAGCGTCCCCGCAAAGGGGATGGCGAGGGCGATGACCGCGGACGCCGTATTGAGGCCGAACGCGGCCAGGAAGAGGATCGCCCACAGGAGCTCGTGCACCGAGCGCATCAGCGCGATCACGACCCGCGTTGCGACTTGCAGGGGCCGGGCGACGCGGCGCAAGCGGCCGCCGCCAAACGCCTCGGGGCGCCACCAGGCGTCGGATGCGACGAGGCCCAGCACCGCGCCCAGTGGCAGCGCCAGGCTCATCGCCGCGAGGGCAAAGGCCAAGGTCCGCAGGACGGCGAGCCCCAGCTTGGCGAGGAACGGCGTCGCGCCAGTGAAGCTCGGCGGGACCTCGTGGGTCAGCGCGGGGCGCAGCGCGCTGGCGGCGAACTCACGCAGCAGCGTCCAGCCTTCCGCGCGCGGAATGAGCCCCGCAGGGGTCAGCCCGAGCCACAGCGCAGCGAGCGCGCCCGCGCCGAGCAGCGCGAGGAGGACCTTGCCGCGCGCGCTCAAGCGTCGACGTCCTCGAGCCGGAGCCCATCGAGCCGATAGAGCTGCGCGGCGCGCGCTGCGTCCAGCGTCGCGGCGGGGCCGTCGCAAACGACCTCGCCTGCGCGCAGCGCGACAAGCCGCGGGAAGAACTCACGCGCCAGGTCGAGGTCGTGCAGGCTCGCCACGAGGGTCAAGCCCTGCTCGCGCGCGAGCGCCGTCAAGAGCGCGACGAGGTCCCGCGCGCGCGCGGGATCGACCGCCGCGACGGGCTCGTCGGCGAGCAACGCAGCGGGGTCCTGGTAGAGCGCGCGCGCGATCGCGACGCGCTGTTGTTGGCCGCCAGAGAGCGTATCGGTGCGCTGGAAGAGCTTTTCCCCGACCCCGACACGCTCGAGGATGGCGTGCACGGCGGCGAGCTCCGCGCGGTTCGCGAACAGCACTGAGCGGAGCCCAGCCAGGAACCCGAACCGCCCCAGGCGCCCCGAGAGCACGTTGTGCGCGACCCTCAGGACCGGCACGAGCGAGTGGTCCTGGTGCACGAACCCCAGCCTGGAACGGAGCGCCCGCAATGCGGGCGCCCTGAGCTGGGCGAGGTCCGCGCCATGGATGCGCGCCTGGCCGCGCGCGGGGACGAGCGAGCCGCCGAGCACGCGCAAGAGCGTCGTTTTCCCGGCCCCGCTCGGCCCGACGAGCGCGACGGCCTCGCCGGGCTCTACGCGCAGGTCGACGCCACGCAGCACTTCGCGCGCGCCGAGCTCGACGCACACACCTTGAAGCTCGAAGACCGGCTCCGTCACATGCCGATGGCGGCCATGGTGGTCGCGGTCCGATCGAAGTCCTTGTTCTCCGCAGGGATCAAGCCATCCTTGCGCAGCAAGACCCCGAGGAGCTCAGGATCCTTGATGCCGACGAGCGCCTTCTGGAGCTTCTCGGTGAAGCCCGCGCCGTACACGGTCTCGAGGCTCGGGTGCGCGGTCCAGTTGTAGTCGGGGTACGGCGGAGTGGTCCAGATCTTGACGCACTTGGCCGGGTCGAGGTCGCCCTTGGCGACCATGTCGTCGTACTTGGCGTACGACAAGACCCCCGCATCGACGGTGCCGGCCTCGACCTCCTTGGCGGTAATGTCGTGCCCCTTGGTGTGCTTGTTCGCGTGCCCGAAGAAGTCTGCAGGGGACTTGCCGGTCGCTTCGCGAATGTAGAACTCCGGCATCACGCGCCCGGACGTCGAGGTCTCGGGGCCGAAGGTGAAGCGCTTGCCGGCGAGCGCCATGGGGAAGGAGGCGCTCGGCTGGATGCCTGTCGCGACGTTCGCGACGAAGTAGGAGACGTATTCGGGGTCGACCTTGCCTTGCGCGATCGCGCGCGCGCCAGGGACCGCGCGGCGCGCTTGGACGCCCGTGACACCGCCGAACCAGGCGAGCTGGATATCGCCGTTCTTGAAGGCTTCGACCGACGCGGAGTAGTCGATCGCGGGGCGGAACTTGACCGGGACCCCGAGCTCTTTGGCGAGGTAGGCCGCGACCTTGCCGTAGCCCTCGTCGAGCTCGGTCTTGTTGGCGTCCGGGATCGCCGAGAAATACAGCGTCGCGTCGCCGGTGGGGGCGCTCGTGCTGCAGCCGGGGAGTAGACCTGCAGCCAGGAGGCCGCCGGTGCAGAGGAGCGGAAGGGTGAAGAACGCAGAGGCGCCCAACGAGCGCCTGGTGAACGTATGACTTCGCATGGGGCGGAGAGGTTAGCAGCCGGAGACGCTCGGGGTTCGTAAGCGCACGGCAAGGTTGGGGTGGGTGTGGGCTGGGCGCCGTCGGCCCAGGTGGGCAGCGCCGCGGTCGTGGTTCCATGGCGCGGGCGTCCCATACGCACTATGCTCTGTGGGCTCGTCCCTCCCGGCGAGCGTCGCCGTCGCGTCGGCGGTGAGCCTCTAAGACCCGCGAGGTACGTCGTGCCGAACCTGGATCCGAACCCCGAGCCGCTCTCTCGACGCACCTTCTTGAAGGGCGCGAGCGGCGTCGCCGCTGCAGGCAGCCTCGTCGCTGCGGGCGAAGCCGAGGCCCACGCGCGGACCCCGCATGCCGCGGGCGCCGCCCCCGCGGTCCCGACCCTCTCCGGCAGCGTCGAGGTCACGCTCTCCGTGAACGGCGCGGCACGGGCCGTCGCGGTCGAGCCGCGCACGACGCTCCTCGACGCCCTGCGCACGCGGCTCGAGCCCGCCTTGACCGGCACCAAGCTCGTCTGCGACAGCGGCAGCTGCGGCGCGTGCACGGTGCTCCTCGACGGGCGCCCGGCCTATGCCTGCATGAACCTCGCCATCGACTGCGTCGGTCGCCAAGTGACCACCGTCGAGGGCCTCGGCACCCGGAGGCGCCGAGCGACGTGCAGCGCGCTTTCTGCGTCGAGGACGCCGCGATGTGCGGGTTCTGCACGCCAGGCTTCGTCGTGGCGTGCACCGCTGCCCTCGCCAAGCGCCCGAACGGCACCCTCGAGGAGCTCAAGGGCGAGCTCTCCGGGAACCTGTGCCGTTGCGGCACCTACCCACACATCTTCAACGCGCTGAAGCGCGTCCAAGACGAGCGCAACGGCATTCAGGTGCCCGCAGACGCAACGAAGGAGCGTCGCTGATGGCCACGGATCCCCGCAGTGAAGCGGTCGCATGGGGCCCGCGCTCCGAGCTCGACGTCTTGAACCGTGACATCCCGCGCGTGGACGGCCCCGACAAGGTCACGGGCCGCGCGAAGTACAGCCACGACATGCGCGCGCCGGGCTTGCTCTATGCGCGCCTGGTCACTTGGCCGCGCGTGCGCGGCACGGTGGAGTCGATCGATGTCTCCGCGGCGCAGGGCGTGCCGGGTGTCATCTGGGCCGCGGCGCTCAAGGAGCCTGGCGACCAGGTCCTGTACCAGGGCGCGGACAGCGTGCTCGCCGCCGTGGCGGCTGAGTCGCTCGAGGCCCTCGACGACGGCGTGCGCGCCGTGCGCTACGTCGTGAAGGCGGAGCCACAGCTCGTGTTGACCCGCGACGCCGCCCTCGCCGACGGTGCCCCGGTCATCGCGCGCCAGCGCAACGCGACGACCAACGTCTCGTCGCTCCGCGAGCGCGGCGACCTGTCCGCGGCGGAGGCCGCATTCGCTGCCGCACCGGCGCAGGTCGAGCTCATCGTGCAGCTCCCCGTGCAGCACCACGTGTGCCTCGAGACCCACGGCCAGGTCATCGTGCCCGACGAGCGCGGCGCGACGGTGTACGCCTCGTCCCAGGCCGTCAAGTCGGAGCCGCAGGGCTTCGCCCAGGCCCTCGGGCTGAAGCAGCGCGAGGTGCGCGTCGTGACGCAGCACATGGGCGGCGGCTTCGGCTCGAAGTTCGGCGGCGGCGTTGAGGCCCAAGTCGCAGGCCGCATCGTCCAAGAGACGAAGCGCCCCGTGCACTTGCTCCTGACGCGCGAGCAAGAGTTCTCGATGGCTGGGAACCGGTCGGGCTCGTGGCAGCGCGTGCGCGGCGGCGCCACGAAGGACGGCAAGCTCGTCGCGATGCTCGCCGAGGGCGACCGGCTCGGCGGAATGGGGGGCGGCTCGCTGCCCACCCATCCGTACATCTACGAGGTCGCGACCTCTTGGACCAGGAACCGCTCGGTCCACACGTCGACCGACCCGAACCGAGCGATGCGCGCGCCGGGTCACCCTCAGGCGTCATTTGCGATGGAGTCGCTCGTCGACGCGCTCGCCTATGAGGTCGGGATGGACCCCGTGGAGTTTCGCAAGGCGAACCTGCCCGACAAGGCCTGGCATCGTCAGCTCGATCGGGTCGCGATGGAGCTCGGCTGGTCGACGCACCCGAACCGCACGGCGCCCGGCAAGCCGGACGCCCGAGGCATCGCGCGCGGCATCGGCTTCGGGGTCGCCGTGTGGGGCGGCGGGGCGCAAGACAGCGCGAAGTGCGACGTCGTGGTCTTCCCGGACGGCTCGGTCGAGTCGCGGACAGCGACCCAGGACCTGGGCACGGGCGCGCGGACATACGTGGCCGCGATCGTCGCCGAAGAGCTCGGGCTCGCCGTCTCCGACGTACGCGCGGTGATCGGCGACAGCGACCTGCCGATGAACGTCGCGTCGGGCGGCAGCGTCACGACGGGCTCGTCTGCGCCCGCGATCAAACACGCTGCTCACCTGGCGCGCGAGGCGCTCGAGCGGAAGCTGCAGGCCGTGCTCGGCAAGCCCGTCGGCGAGTACACGTGGAAGGCCGGGCACGTGCACGCCAACGGTGAGCCTCGGGTCAAGCTGGCCTGGCGCCAGGTCGCGGCCCTGCTCCAGGAGCCGCTGTCCGTCACCGGGTCCTTCCAGAGCAACCTGCACGAGGGCTCGATCCACGGCGCCCAGGGCGCGCACGTCGAGGTCGATACGCTGACCGGCCGCGTCAAGGTCCTGAAGATGGTCGGGATCCATGACCAAGGCTTGCCGTTGAACCGCCTGGCGCTGCGCAGCCAGATCAATGGGGGCCTCGTCCAGGCGCTGTCATACGGCCTCCTCGAGCGGCGCGTGCACGACGAGTCCACCGGCTTCTTGCTGACGGAGAACCTGAACTCCTACCTCATCGCCGGCTGCCAGGAGATCGGCGAGATCGTGGCGCTGATCGACGACGAGGACGAGCGCCCGGCGCTCTGCGGTATGGCCGAGGCGGCGGTCATCCCCGGGCACAGCGCGATCGCCAACGCGATCTTCAATGCGTGCGGCGTCCGCCTCACGGAGATGCCCTTCACCCCAGACAACGTGCTCAATGCGCTCCACGGTAAGGTCTAGCCATGCGTCCCTTTGAAGTGAAGTCGCCGCGCACGCTGCGCGAGGCAGTGCTGGAATTGCCGGACAAACACAGCCCGAGCGGGGCGCGCTTGATCGCCGGTGGGCAGGACCTCTTGACCGTCCTGAAGGATGACATCGAGCAGCCCCCGACCCTCGTGCGGCTGCGCGGTGTGCCGGACCTCGATCTCCTCGTCGTGAACCGTGACGGGACCCTCGACATCGGCGCGCTCGTGACGCTGCAGGACCTCGCTGACAACGCCGACGTGCAGCGCGCGGTGCCAGCGCTCAGCCAGGCGGCGGCGTCGATCGCCAGCGCGCAGATCCGCTCGCAAGCCACGGTGGGGGGCAACCTCAACCAGCGGCCGCGCTGCCCGTACTTCAGGCACCCTGCGGTCACGTGCTTCAAGAAGGGCGGCAACACCTGCCTCGCTGAGTTCGGCTTCAGCAAGTACGCCGCGATCCTGGGCGGCGGACCGAGCTACTTCGTGCACCCGTCTGACCTCGCGCCCGTGATGCTCGCGCTCGACGCGACGTTCCACCTGGTCGGGAAAGCAGGCGCGCGCGCCGTCAAGGCGCGCGACTACTACGTCCTCTCGGACGTCGCGCTCGACACCGAGAGCGTGCGGCGCGCCGACGAGGTGCTCGTGAAAGCGACCATCCCGGCCTTGCCGGCTGGCTTGCGGACGACCTACCACAAGTTCAAGGAGCGCGCGTCCTACGACTTCGCGCTCGTCGCCGCGGCGGTCGGCGTCCTGCTCGAGGGTGATCGCATCGCCGAAGCGCGCGTGGTGCTCGGCGGCGTCGCCCCGATGCCGTGGCGCTCGCTCGAGGCCGAGGCCGCGCTCGTCGGCCAAGTCATGGGAGCGGCCGCGTGGCGCCGGGCGGGCGAGGCAGCGGTCCGAGACGCGGCGCCGCTCGAGCACAACGGTTACAAGGTTCACCTCGTCAAAGGCGTGCTCTACCGCGCGCTCGAATCCATCGCGTGAGGCGGTCACCATGAGCTCCACCTCCCCTACGAATCTGCCGCGCGTCAGCCCGTTCTGCTCGCACCTCTTGTCGAAGAACATCGTGAAGCGGACGCGCCCGATGCTCGCCGACGAGGACGTGCTCGACGCCAGCAACCACTGCTGGTGCGCGCGTACGGGCCAGATCCTCGGACCCGACCGCTTCGTCGCGCACCCAGGCGAGTGCCGCGCGGGCCGCGCGTGCTTCGAGTCGCCGCTCTCCGACCTCGTTTGACGCCGAAGGATCGCACATGCTGAGGATCGCACTCACCCTCGTCGCCGGCATCGGCTCCACCGCGGCGCTCGTGCACACCGGCGCGTTGCCCTGCCCCTGTGCGCTCACCGCGCGCTGGTTAGGCGTCAGCGACGCGTCCTGCGCGGTGGCGCCCGCCGCCAGCGAAGCCGCCGCGGCCGCCGCGGCCGCGAGCGCGCTCGTCGGTGAGTATCTCGAGGCCCGCGACTGCACGGTCTTCGGCGGCGCGTGCCACGTGAACAGCGAGGTCGAGTCCCAGGGGCGCGCGGCATTGATCGCTTGGCGCCTCGACTCCGGGGACAAGGTCGTCGCAGCCCTCGATTCGGAGGCGAACCTCAGTCGCGCCGGGGCGCGGCGCGCCGTACTCTTCATCGACGGCGCGACGGAGCGCGAGGCCGCCTTGCTCGCGGCGAGCGCCGGCCTTGAGGTCCGGGCGACCCATTTGGTCCCCGTGACGTGGCAGCGTGAAGGCGACGCATTCCACGTGGCGGTCGAGGACGTGTTGGAGCTCTCTGGTCGCGCGCTGGCCGACCGGAGCTGCTGCACGATGCCCCATGCAGTGTGGTACGCGCCCCTGGCGGCGCGCGCTGGCGCGTCCGTGCTCAGCCCGATCGTGGGGGTCCCGGACCGCTGCCGCTTCGCCGGCTCGGACGGGCTCGCGAGCTGGACGTACGAGGGCGCGAACACTGCCTTTGTCGGGCGCTTCTCGGCCCCGGCCATCGCCCTTTGAGGGTGCGGCGCCCTCACTCGCACTCGGAGCATCGGAGGGCAGCGCCCGCCGAGACCGCTCACGCAGCGACAGCCCCGAGGACACGGGGCTGCGCTTGAGCCGCGCCGAGCCACGGACCATACTCGCAGCCGCGTGACGGTCCGGTCCTGGATCGCTGGCTGACTCGCGCCGCTGGGGCGCGCAGGGCGCAGCGCTCTCGATGCACTCCGGGCGGACGCGACCTCCATCCTTGGCGCGCAAGAAGCCCTCCCGTCGCAAGCCGGCCGCCCGACCGAGCGCACGATCGAAGTCCGGACAGCAGACGTCGAAGCTGTCGGCGGCGGTCCCTGTGCCGGCCCAAGGGCCGCACATCTTGGACGTGGCGATCGTGCCAGTGCGCAACATGATCCTCTTCCCGGGGGTCGCGCTGCCGCTGATGTTGGGCCGCGACCCCTCCGTGGCGGCGGTGCGCGCGGCGGCGGCCCAGGGCTCCGCGGTCGGGCTCCTGCTGCAGCGTGAAGAGAGCGTCGAGACGCCCGAGCCCGGCGACTTGTTCGAGGTCGGGACGCTCGCCGAGATCGTCCGTTATTGGCAGGCGCCGGACGGTCGCCACCAGGCGATCTGCCAAGGCCAAGAGCGCTTTCGCGTGGTGAAGTGGATGCAGACCCACCCGTTTCCCATCGCGCGCGTCGAGATCATCCGCACGGAGGCGCGGCGCTCGCGCGCCCTCGAGGCCCGCTTCGTGGCGCTCCGCCAGCGCGCGCTCGAAGTGCTCGAGCTCGCGCCGGGAGCGCCGGAGGACCTCGCGCGCGCAGTGGACACGATCGAGTCCCCGGGCCAGCTCGCGGACCTCGTCGCAACGTTCATGAACGCGCCGCCGCACGCGAAGCAGGAGATCCTGGAGACGTTCGACCTCAAGGAGCGCCTCGACAAGCTTTTGCGCGCGCTCGGGGATGTCGCCGCGGTGCTCGAGCTTTCTCAGAAGATCCGGGTCAGCACCAAGGGGTCCTTGGATCAAGCGCAGCGCGAGTACTTCTTGCGCGAGCAGATGCGGCAGATCCAGCTCGAGCTGGGGGACGATGACGAGGAAGGCCCGGACGAGCTCGGTGAGCTCGCCCGCAAGGTCGACGCGACGCGCGCGCCGGCCGAAGCGCTGCAAGAGGCCAAGCGGGAGCTGCGCAAGCTGCGCCGCACGCCGGAACATGCGGCGGAGCACTCGATGCTGCGTGCCTGGGTCGAGACCTTCGTCGAGCTGCCGTGGTCGACGCGCTCGACCGAGGTCATCGACATCGCGCGCGCCGAGCAGGTCCTGGATGCCGATCACCAAGGGCTCGCACCGGTCAAGAAGCGCATCCTCGAGTTCCTCGCGGTCAAGAAGCTGAACCCGCAGGGGCAGGGCCCGGTGCTGTGCCTGGTCGGCCCGCCCGGCGTCGGGAAGACGTCGCTCGGGCAGAGCATCGCGCGCGCGACCGGGCGCAAGTATGCGCGGCTATCCCTCGGCGGGGTCCACGACGAGGGCGAGATCCGCGGCCATCGCCGCACGTACATCGGCGCGATGCTCGGCAAGGTCCTGGATGGGCTGCGCCGAGCCGGAACGTCGAACCCGGTCTTTGTGCTCGACGAGATCGACAAGCTGGGCAAGGGCTTTCACGGCGACCCATCATCGGCGCTGCTGGAGGTGCTCGACCCGGCGCAGAACAACACGTTCCGCGACAACTACATGGGGGTTCCGTTCGATCTCTCGGAGGTGCTCTTTGTCGCGACGGCGAACGTCGAGGAGGCCATCCCAGAGCCCCTGCGCGACCGCATGGAGGTGATCCGGCTCCCTGGGTATACGGAGGAAGAGAAGGTCGAGATCGCGCGCCGACACCTCGTGCCGAAGCTGATCATCGCTGCGGGCCTGAGGCGCAGCCAGGTGGCGTTCCCGATCGGGGGCCTCCGCGAGGTGGTGCGTCACTACACACGCGAAGCCGGCGTGCGGAGCCTCGAACGACGGCTCGCGGCGCTGACGCGCCACGCGGCGATGCAGGTCGCGCGGTCCAAGCGGGCGAAGAAGCTGACGTTCGATGCGGGCCTCGTGCGCGAGGTGCTGGGTCCCAAACGCGTGGAGCCCGAGGTGCGCCAGCGCGTCGCGTCCCCTGGCGTCGCGACGGGCCTCGCTTGGACGCCGACGGGCGGTGAGATCCTGTTCGTCGAGGCGACGCGCGTCCCAGGGGCGGGCAAGTTGAACCTGACCGGCCAGCTCGGCGACGTCATGAAGGAGAGCGCCCAAGCGGCCTCGAGCGTGCTGCGCGCGCGGGCGGTGAGCCTCGACCTCGACCCCGACGCGCTCGCGAAGTACGACGTGCACATGCATGTCCCCGCGGGCGCGGTGCCCAAGGACGGCCCGAGCGCAGGGATCGCGATGTACCTCGCGCTCGCTTCGCTGGCGACGGGGCGCCGTGTTCGCGCCGACGTGGCGGTGACGGGCGAGATCAGCCTGCGCGGGCTCGCGCTCCCGGTGGGGGGCATCAAGGAGAAGGTGCTCGGCGCCCTCGCCGCCGGCATTCGCACGATCGTGCTGCCCGAGCGCAACCGCGCCGACGTCGAGGACGTTCCGCAAGCGGCCCGCAAGAAGCTGCGCTTTGTCTTCGTCGAGGACGTCGACGGCGCGGTCGACGTCGCGCTGGATTGAGCGCCCTTGGCTCAGGCGCGCCCGTGCAGGAGGGCAGGGCGGAAGACGCTGTCGGCCCAGAACAGCGCCTCGGCGTAGAGCTGGGCGACAGCGGTCTCGAAGAGGCCGAGGCGCTTCGCGATCTGCTGGTACATGACGACGTCGCCGTGCTCACAAGCGACGGCGAGGTGAAAGGCGCGGCCGAGCGACCCGTCGCCCTGGCCTCGGATCGCTGCGCCGATCTCGTCCTTCAGCCCCATGTCGGCCAGCGCCTCGTCCAGCGGTCGATCCACGAGCGCGTCGAGCGCCGAGAAGAGCCCCGTCAAGAAGTGATCGAGCGCCTCCTCGTCTGCGCCGATCTCGCAGGCCAAGAGCTCGCAGAAGCGCGCGCGCACCAGGCATAGACGTACGAGCTCCAGCGGCTTGTCGTCGCCGAGCCCGCTGAGCGCGATCAGCGTCCCCCAGCGCTTCAACGGCACCTCGCCCAGGTGCAAGAGCGCCTGCCGGATCGATCGCATCGGGGTACGGACGCCGAAGTGCACTGAGTTCAGGTAGCGCAGCAGCTTCGTCGAGAGGCTGATCTCGCGCTTGATGATCTCCTCGACGGCGTCGATGTCGAGCGCTGCGCGCGCCATCTCGCGCAGGAACTGGACGTAGTTCCCTTTGTTGCGGGGCAGGTCGCGGCGCGATGTGATCGTCGGCTTGGCGAAGAAGTAGCCCTGGAAGAGGGAGTACCCGGCCTCCTTCGCCTCCTCGAACTCCGCGTGAGTCTCGACCTTCTCGGCCAAGAACTGCAGCCCGTCGCGCTTGCGGTGCTCGACGACGCGGCGGCGATGATCGAGGTCGGGGTGCATGAAGTCGACCTTGACGAAGTCGGCCAGCCGCACCAGCTCGTCGTACTTCGGATCGTCGACGTAGTCATCCAGCGCGATGAGGTGCCCGTCAGACTTCAAGGCCATCACTGCGCGCACGACGTCGTCATCGGGCTCGACGGTCTCCAGGATCTCGATGACCGTATGCCCAGACGGCATCACCCGGATGAAGTCTTGCAGCAGGAGGTTGCGGGTGACATTGACGAAGCCGAGCTTGCCGTCGGTCAGGTCCGTCAGCCGGTTGACGAGGAGGCTCGTGTTGAGCAGCTCGACCGTCGCCATGTCTGGGTCCGCGTGGCTGAACGCGTTGTTCCAACCCGAGCGGTGCAAGAGCTCATAGCCGCGGACTCGCATCCGTCGATCGAAGATCGGCTGGCGGGCGATGAAGGTCTCTTGGCTCATGGACAGATGGCGGCGGAGCGGGCGTGGACGCAGATTGGCCCTGTCGGCGCTGGCCCGCGGCCCGTTTCGGTTTCGACCAGCGCCCCGCTTCAAGTTGAACAACGCCCCCCGTCGGGCTGGACGGCCCCGCTGGAACGGCGCTTGTCTCCGGCTCCCGCCCGCGGGACACTCTCGGCCTTGGCACTCCTCCCCGTAGCCCTCTTTGCCCTCGGCGCCCTCCTGGGAGGTCCGACTTCTGCGCCCAGCCCCAGTTTGGGACTCGCCGCGACCGTGGGGGGCATCGGTGCTCCGCCCCACCCGAACTCGCTCTCGGCCTCCAGGATCGACGTCCGCGGCGCGCGTGTGGTCGTCGCGATCGAGGTCCAGGTCCTCTCCCTCGCTGAGGTGATCGAGGGCTTCGACGAGGATCGCGATGGGCGCGTCGAGGCCGCTGACATCACCCAGCACGCCGACGAGATCGGCGCCTACCTCAGCGCTCACTACCGCGTGGCCGCTGCGCCCGTGCCGCCGGGCGAGGCGGGGCCCGCGCCGAGCTCCTTCGCGGGCGAGCGCTCCGGTTGGCCGGCGCTCGCCCTCGCCGAGCCCGTGAGCGTCCGGGAAGCGTCCATGCGCGAGGGCGTCTTCGGGGACCTCGAGCAGTATGTCCGCGCGGACCTCGTGTTCGCGGCGAGCGAGGCGCCGGAGGCGCTCGCGGTCACCGTCGAGCTGTTCGCGGAGACGAGCCCCGAGCACCGCGACCTCGCGGTCGTGGTCTGGAACGGGGTGGAGGTCGACGCGTTCGACCTGGCTGCCCGGGACCACCGGCTCGTCACGGCGAGCGCCGAGGCCCTCGCCCGCGGGCGCCCAGCGTTTACGCGCTACTTCGAGGGTGTCGCGCGGCGGCCGGAGACTTGGTGGGGCCTCGCGGCGCTCGCCGTGCTCCTGGCGCTCGGCGCGCGCGATCGCAAGGGGGCCGCGTTCGCTTCGCTTACCCTCGGCGCGCTTGCGGTGTGCGGCATCGCGCTTGCCTCCGTGTTGGTCTCGGGGCACCCGCCGAACCCGCGCTTCGTGCGCTTCGTGGGCTTGGCCGTCCCGCTCTCGGTGGCGTACGTCGGGCTGGATTCGCTGCTCGCGCGCCAGGCCCGCCCGCGCTTGCTCGAGGCGGCCGTGTTCGGGCTCATTGCAGGCGCCGCGCTCTACGAGCGCTTCCGCGGCGAGCTGGTCCGCGAGGCGGCGACCGAGTTCCAGCCTGCGAGCCTCGTGCGACCTGCGTTGCAGGGCCTCGGCGCTGCGGCGCTCGGGATCACGCTGCTCGCCGCGCTCGTCACGTTCGCGGCCCTCCGCGACCGCGCGACGCCGCGCCGCGCGCTCGCTGCGGCGGCGCTCATTGCGGGCCTGGTCGAATTCGTGCGCGTCGCTGGGTTCTGAGCTCGGACCGCGCCCAGCGGGACCGCGCAACGGGACGGCCCTGCCTCTGGCCGCCTCGGCAGTCTGGGCCGCGCGCTGGCCCTACCCGGCGCGGCTCAGACGCTTGCGCCGGAAGCCGCCGCCTCGAGCGCCGGGACGAGCAACTGGAAGCGCCCGAGCGATTCCGTGAGCCCACCGCTGCGGCTGCGCAGCGACCAGAGCTCGCCGTGGCGAGCCGCGACCTGTCGCAGCTCTTCCAAGAGCGCTTCAGCCGCGGCCGCGGGGAGCCCGGTCATCGACGTGCCGTCGCCGAGGGCCATGCGCGCTTCGGCGAGGTGCACGCCCAAGGTGCACGCCGCGTGCACCCAGGCGAGCTCTTCGACGACCCCCGCTGGCTCGAGCAGGACCGGGTCGTGCGCTTGGGCCGCGGCTCGCGCCTCTGCGCGGGCGCGCCCGAGGGCCGCCGCGACCTCGTCGAGCACCGCGCGGGCCGCGTCGAGGCCCTCGCGCGTGAGCGTGCCGCAGCGCGCGATCGGCCACGGCTGGTGCGCATAGCGGAACAGGAAGAACAGCGCCGTGCCGTTCTCCGAGCCGCTGGCGAGGGCCGCGTCGAGCTGCCCGAGGCCGACGAGCGCCTCGGCCTCCGCGCGCGCGAGCGGCCCGTGCGCGACGAGCAGGTCGACGAGGTCGCCCGGCGAGGGCTTGACGTTCCACGCGCGCGAGGCGCCCTCGAGCAGCCCGGGGAGCAGCACCGGGAACGGCTGCCAATGGCCATAGTCACCCCAGTCGCACACGAGCATGCCCTCTGCGCCGTAGCGCAGCGCGGCGCGCGCCGCATCACGGATGTTGATGCGCATGTTCTCGATCCGGCCGCCGAACGACTGCCACGAGCTCGTGCCCGGGCAGGTCTGGAACGGGAGCCCCGACTTGGCAAAGCGCGCTGCTTGCCTTTCGAACGGGTGCTTTGCGTCGTAGCCCCAGAGCATCGCCGTGGCGTCCTTCGGCAGCTCGGGCACGAGCTCGGGGTGCTCCAGGATCACATCGCCCCAGAACTGCATGCGCCGGCCGCGCGCGCGCACGCGCTCGTTCACGGCGTTCAAGTATTCGAGGTAAACGCGCCCCTTCCCGCGCGCGTCACACGCCGCCTGCGAGCCGCCGAGGCCGAGGTCGAAGGTCTCGTCGAGCCCGACGTTCACCTCGCGCGCCTCGAAGTTCGGCAGGAGCTGATCGAAGAGGCCCTCGATCAGCGTCAGCGACGCCGGGTCGACCGCGCAGAGGCTAAAGGGCTCCTTGGCGACGGAGAACGCGTGCTCGATGCCCTCCGGCAGCTCGGCGAGCGGCGCGTATCTCGGCAGCGTCAGCCACCGGTGCATGTGGCCCAGGCATTGCTGGTTCGGCACCAGCGCGATGTGGCGCTCGCTCGCGAACGCCGCGAGCTTGCGCGCCTCCTGCGGCGTGATCGGGCTGGCGTCGCGCCACACGTCCTCGTGCCCCTCGTACGCAAACGTGTGCTCGGTGTAGAGCTGTAGCTGGTTGAGCTTGAGCCGCGCCATGCGCTCGATCAGCGCGCAGAGCTCCGCGTACGTCGGGACACGGTCGCGGCTGATGTCGAGCATGAACCCGCGCACCTCCAAGTCCGGGCCGTCCTCGAGCGCGCAGCAGGGGACCTTGGGCGCGCCCTTGCCGCGCTGCAGCAGCGCGCCGATCCGCAAGAGCTCGGCGATCGTCGTCGCCGCGCGGAAGAGCCCGGCGGTCGACGCCGCCCAAGCGCGGGCGCCCGTGTCATCGATCTCGAGCCGATAGGTCTCGGGGCGCTCGTTCTCGTTGGCGTCGAGCCGGAGCTCGATCTCCGCCGAGCCGCGCGCCCGTCGCTCCGTGCGCAGCCCCGCGGCCGCGAGCCCGCGCTCGAGCGCCTGCAGGGGGCGCTCGTCCTGGGTCCCATGGATGCGGAGGCCGAGCGCGCGAGTGGTGGAGGGGAACCAGTGGCTCGTTCCTCGCAGCAGGGCGCGCGGGCGGGGGAGGAGGAGGTCGAGGGCGTCCAGCATTTGCGCAGCGTACTGGTCGAGCGCCTCGCTCGGCTGTGGCTCCTGGCGACGTTTCGGTCCAAGATGGGGCGCCGCCGGGCCGCCCACTCCATGTCGAAGACCAAGCCGCGTCGCACTGTCACGCCGAAATCACCGTCCGCGACGGACGTCCCCCCGATGCTTGGGCCAGGGCTGGCGGTCGACCGTCAGGGGACGAACCGCATGGACCCGAACCCCATGGGCACGGGCCGCGTCAGCGCCGGCGAATGGGGCGCCCTCGCGGCCCTCGTGGCGGTCGCCGTCGCGCTGCGGGTCGCCTTTGTGTTCGCGCTGCGCGCCCACCCGGCGTTCGACGCGCCCACGATGGACGCGGGCTATCACTGGGCCTGGGCCCGCGCGCTGGCCGAAGGGCGGGAGTTCCAAGACGGGCCATTCTTCCGCGCCCCGCTGTATCCCGTTTGGCTCTCGCTCTGGGTCGCGCTCTTCGGCGATGCGAGCACCCTCGCGCCGCGTCTCGCGCAGGCAGCCCTCGGCGGCGTCTCCGTCGCGCTGACCTGGGCGCTCGGGCGCCGCGTCGGGCGCCACGCCGGAGGCGCCCGCAGCGCGACCGCCGTCGGGCTCGGCGCTGCGGCGCTCGTGGCGCTGATGTGGTCGCTGATCGCGTTCGACGCGGAGCTCTTGATCCCGACGCTCTACGTGCCGCTCCTGCTGGCAGGGGTCCTCTTGACCGCCCGGGCGCTCGAGCAGCCCCTCCCGCGCCGCGCGCTCCTCGCGGGCCTCGTCCTCGGGCTGTCTGCGATCACTCGGCCGAACGTACTGCTCTGGCTGCCGCTACCGATGCTCATGCTCCTGCGGCGCTCAGGCGCGCGAGTCGCAGCGACGTTGGCGCTGGGCGCGTGCCTGGCGATCTTGCCCGTCACCGTGCGCAACGCGCTCGAAGGGGACCCAACACTGATCGCGACCCAGGGCGGCGTGAACCTCTGGATCGGCAACAACCCGTCGAGCGATGGGTCGACCGCGATCGTGCCTGGGACCCGGGGCGGCTGGTGGGAGGGCTTTCACGACACACGCGCGGCAGCGGCCGCTGCGACGGGCCGCGCGCTGCGCGCGACCGAGGTCTCTGGTTACTACTTCCGGCGTACGTGGGACTTCGTGCGCGAGCGGCCGGCCTTCGCGCTGCAGCTCTTGCTCTGGAAGGCGCGCCTCTTCCTCAGCGCGCGCGAGCTTGGGAACAACACCGACGAGCGGTTCATCGCCGAGCGCTTCGCGCCGTGGCTCGGCTCGCTGCCCGTGCGCTTCGGTTGGCTCGCCGCGTTCGGCGCGGTCGGGCTCCTGCTCGCGGCGCTGCGCGGGTCGAGCGGGCGCCTCGTCGGTGGATTCGTGGCGCTCTACGCCGCCTCGGTCGTGCTCTTCTTCGTCAACACGCGCTTCCGCTTGCCTGTGGTCCCCGGCCTCGCGATCGGCGCTGTGTACTTCGTCGAGCGCTTGCGCGTCGTGCTCACGGGGCGCGGCCCCAAGTGGGAGCTCCTCGCGGCCCCGATCGCGCTCGGGGTGCTGGCGTTCGCGTACCTGCCGCTGCCCGGCGTACGCGACGGGCGCGCGACGGGCCTGATGGACCTGGCGAAGGCCGAGCTGGCCCGCGGCGATGCACGGGCGGCCCGCGCGCTGCTGGAAGAGGCGCTGACGCTCGAGCCCAACCAGGTGTTCGCGCGCGTCGCGTTTGCCTCGGTGCTGCAACAGACGGGCGAGCCTGAGCGCGCCGTGCGCCTCATGGAGGAGACCCAACGCCTGCCCGGCGGGGATCGCCCCGAGGTGACCGCGCAGCTCGTCGATGCGCTCGTCGACGCCGGGCGCCCCGCGGATGGGCAGCGGATCGCCGAATCGGCGCTCGCACGCGACCCGCGCCAGCCGTCGCTCCACTACGGCCTGGCGCGCGCGCTGGGCATGCTCGGCGATGCGCCGAGCGCGCGCGCCGCATTGCTCCGCGTGCTCGAGCAAGACCCGAGCGCTGCGCATGCCGCGTTCTCGCTGGGCGACCTCGAAGCGGCCCTCGGCGACAAGGTCGCGGCGCGGGCCGCGTTTGGGCGTGTCCTCGCGCTCGAGGGCCAAGTCTCCGCGGCCTTGGTCGAGGCCGCGCGGCAACGCCTCACGGCGCTCGAGTGAGGCCGGCGTGGCGCCGCGACGCCGCCGAGGTCGGCGTAGGCCTCAGCCGCCGCGTGTATGCATCTCGAGGTGGGGGTCGCGCCGCAGCTCCGCAGCCGCCGCCAGCGGGTCGCGCGTCGCGAGCGCGAGGCGCGCCTCCGCGCCGCGATCGGCGCGTACGGTCCAGCGCTCACGCAGCGCCTCTGCCACGCGCGCGTCCCGGGCGGCCTGATCGCCCTCGCCGCGCAAGAGCGGCGCCAGGGCGAGGCCCTCGCGCGCGTAGAGGCACGTGAAGAAGCGCCCGTCCGCGGTGACGCGGGCGCGGTCGCACGTGCCACAGAAGGGCTGCGTCGTCGAAGCGATCACGCCGAACACGAGCCCGTCAGGCAAGCGGAACCGATCCGCGGGCGCGCTGGGCTCGGACTCTATCGGCTCGATCGCGCCGTAGCGCGCTGCCAGGCGCGCCAAGAGCTCTCTCGCGGAGAGGACCGCGCCCATGTTCCAGCGCGTGGCGCCGCCCACGTCCATGTACTCGATGAAGCGCACCTCGAGCTCTTCGGTACGCGCGAACTCCAAGAGATCGAACACCTCATCGTCGTTCTCACCGCGCACGACAACGGTGTTCAACTTGGTGCCCACGAAGCCCGCGCGGCGCGCCGCGGCGATGCCCGCGAGCGTGCGCCCGAGGTCCTTCCGCCGCGTCATGTGCTCGAAGCGGTCGGCCCGGAGCGTGTCGAGGCTGATCGAGAGGCGCGTCAGGCCCGCAGCATGGAGCCCTGCCGCCTGGTCCTCCAGCAGCACTGCGTTGGTCGTCAGCGCGAGGTCCGTGACGTGGGGGAGCGCCGCGAGGTCCGCGACCAGCCGCTCGAGGTCACGCCGCAGCAGGGGCTCGCCGCCGGTCAACCGCACCTTGGAGACCCCGAGGTCCGCTGTCGCCCGCACGACGCGCGTGAGCTCTTCGAAGGAGAGGAGCTCGCGCTTCGGCAGCCACGTGTACTCCTCCTCCGGCATGCAATATCCGCAGCGCAGATTGCACCGATCCGTGACCGACAGTCGCAGGCTGCCGAGCGGGCGTTGGAACGTGTCGAGGGGGCCCATGTACCGGCGCATCGTAACCCGGACGAACACAGCAGTGCGGACCTGGAGGCCGAGCCCGGCTGGGCTACGATCGCGACATGTCCCGACCTCTCACGCTGGGCGCCCTCCGCGCCACGGGCTGGCAGCCCCGCTCCGTCCACGCCGAGCTCCGCGCGAACCTCATCGCGCGCCTACGGGCAGGGGACGATGTGTTCCCCGGCATCGTCGGCTTCGACGAGACCGTCGTGCCGCAGCTCCAGAACGCCATCCTTTCGGGGCACAGCGTCCTCCTGTTGGGGTTGCGCGGGCAGGCGAAGACGCGCCTCGCGCGCTCGCTCGTCAGCCTCCTGGACGAGTGGATCCCCGCCATCGACGGCTCGCCCTTGAATGAGGACCCGACGGCCCCAGTGACCGTGCCCTCGATCGAGCGCGTTGCGCGCGAGGGCGACGACCTCCCGCTGCGCTGGATCCATCGCAGCGAGCGCTACCACGAGAAGCTCGCGACCCCCGACGTGACCGTCGCGGACCTCGTGGGCGACGTCGATCCGATCAAGGCGGCGACGCGCCGCCTGACGTTCGCCGACCCCGAGGTTATCCACTTCGGGCTGCTGCCGCGCTCCAACCGCGGCATCTTCGCCGTGAACGAGCTGCCCGACCTGCAGGCGCGCATCCAGGTCGCGCTGCTGAACGTGCTGGAAGAGGGCGACATCCAAATCCGCGGCTTCCCGATCCGCATGCCGCTCGACGTGTTCATGATCTTCACGGCGAACCCGGAGGACTACACGAACCGCGGCTCCATCATCACGCCGCTGCGCGACCGCATCGCGTCGCAGATCTTGACGCACTACCCGCGCACGCTCGAGGACGCGCAGGTCATCACCGACCAAGAGGCATGGTCCGAGCGCGGCGCAGACGCGGTCACGGTCCACGTCCCGAAGCCGATCCGTCAGGCGATCGAGCTCGTCGCGTTCCAAGCGCGTGAGTCGGAGTTCGTCGATCAAGCGTCCGGCGTCAGCGCGCGCCTCTCGATCGCGCTGATGGAGAACGTGCTCTCGAACGCCGAACGCCGCGCGCACCTCGTCGGCGCGTCGCAGGCGACCGCGCGCCCGTCTGACCTCTTCGCGGCCTTGCCGGCGATCAGCGGCAAGGTCGAGCTCGTGTACGACGGCGAGAAGGAGGGCCTGGGCGCAGTCTCCCGCATGCTCGTCGGGAAGGCGCTCGCGGACGCGTTTGAGCGGCACTTCCCGGGCGCGTACGACGACGAAGGTGAAGCCAAGACGTCGGTCTACGAGTCGGTGCTGTCGTGGTTCCGCGCGGGCCATGACCTGGCGCTCGATGACCAAGCGGACGACGGCGCTCACTTGGCGAAGTTGGCTCAGGTCACCGGGCTCGCGGCCCTCGTGAAGAAGCACACCGAGCCGAGCGACGACGCTGAGCTCGCCGCCCTGATGGAGCTCGTCCTCGAGGGCTTGCACCAAGGCTCGCTCCTGTCCCGTGACGACGAGGACCAAGGCCGGGTCTACGGCGACATGCTCGCGCAGATGGCCAAGAGCCTCGGGCGCTGACGACCCAACTACGCGATGCGCTTTCGCTACACCGACTACGACCCTGCGAAGGAGTCGCTCAAGGACCTCTTGAAGCGGCTGAAGGACCTGTATCAGCAATTGCTGCTGCAGGCCGACGGTGACCCCGAGCAGGCGCTCGCGTGGATGGAGCAGCTCGCGCAGCGGTATCGGCTCCTGCCGCCGGGGTTCACGATGGAGGACTTCAAGCAGGCGCTGCAGCGTGAGCGGCTCGTCGAAGCGACGCCCGAGGGGCTCAAGATGTCGGCGGCGGGGGCGCGCGCGCTGCGCCAGGACAGCCTCGAGCGCATCTTCTCGGGCCTCGACAAGGACACGGCGGGGGACCACCGGGTCGCCGCCGCGGGGGCCGGGCAGGAGCGCCTGCCGGAGACCCGCGCCTGGTCGTTCGGCGACCCCGTGGACTTGATCGACGCGGCCGCGAGCGTGCGCAACGCGCTCAAGCGCGGCCTGCCTGGGGAGTCCGGCCCTGGGCTCACCCTCTCCGAGGACGACCTCGAGGTCTTCGAGACCGAGCACCTCTCGGGCTGCGCCACGGTCCTCTTGATCGACCTGAGCCACTCGATGATCCTCTACGGCGAGGACCGCATCACGCCCGCCAAGCGAGTCGCGCTGGCCCTCGTAGAGCTGATCAAGACCAAGTTCCCGAAGGACCGCCTGCGCGTCGTGTGCTTTGGCGACGAGGCGTGGGAGGTGCCGCTCGAGGACATCCCGCGCATCTCGGTGGGGCCGTTTCACACGAACACACGCGCGGGCTTGCAGCTCGCGCGGGACCTCCTGCGCCGCGAGCGCCGCGCGAACCGCCAGATCTTCATGCTGACGGACGGCAAGCCCAGCGCGCTGACGGAGCACGACGGAGAGGTGTACAAGAACCCGTTTGGCCTCGACCGCCGCGTCGTGGCCAAGACGATCGAAGAGGCCGTCGTGTGCCGCCGCCACGGCATTCCGATCACGACCTTCATGCTGACCGAGGACCCCGTGCTGGTGGGCTTCGTGGAGGAGTTCACCGAGGCGAACAAGGGCCGCGCTTACTTCGCGGGCGGAGAGCAGCTCGGCGCCACCGTCTTCGTCGACTACCTCAAGAACCGGCGCTCGCGGGCCCGCTGACGCTCCGGGTGGACGCCGGAGCGCGTCTAGGACCAGAATCCCACGGAAAACCTGCGCCAGGCCCGTGCCCATCCGCTTGTGGCTGCGCGCGATCGAAGCACGATCGACTGCGGTCTCAGGCGCGTGGGCTACGTGTTCGCATGTCTGGCGACTTCGTGTTCGTTTGTTCGAGCCCCTTGCGTTTGCTAGATCGCAGGCATGCAGCTCCGAGGGGGAGCCGCGCACTAGGAGGGGATCGATGGATCGAAACGAGGGCAACGCGCGTGCACCGCACGCGCGTCAGGGGAACGTTCGTGCTGCCACACAACGCGCTTCCAAGCTGCGGCGCGGCGCCATTCGGGCCGGCGCGGCGCTGTTCTGCGCTGGGCTGCTGGCCGTCAACGGCGCAGGTTGGGTCTGGTACGGGGCCAAGGCGCGCTCGGTCGCAGCGGCAGCGCCGACGGGGCCCACCGATGCCAATGCGCGCTCCAGCTCCGGCGCGGCAGCAGGGCAGGTCGGCCACGGGGCGTCTGGCGCGGCGCACGGCGCCCTCACGGTGGCGCACGTCCTGCCGAGCCAGGACGTGCTCGCGACGGACCGCCTGACCGTCGTCTTCGCTGGCCCAGTGCTGGCGCCGCCGACCCCTGCCGAGGCGACCGTCGCGGGCGTCAACACGCAGGCGCAGCCAGAGCTCGCGAGCGCGCCCTTCCGGCTCACGCCGGAGCTCCTCGGGCGCTGGGAATGGGCCTCGCCCTCGAGCGTCGCCTTCGTCCTCGAACGCCCGCTCACGCCCGGGCTGATGATCGAAGCGCAGCCGACCGCGGCGCTGGAGCAGCTCGCCGGGCGCCCGGTCGACGTCAGTGACGTCCCGCTGCGCTGGGCGACCGGGCCGCTCTCATTCCAGAAGGCTGCGCTGCGCAGCTCGGACCGCGACTCGCTGACCGTCGAGCTCACGTTCGACGCAGAGGTGGACGCACAGGCGCTCGCGGCGGCCTTGCGCTTCGAGGTCGAACCCGAGCTTCGGCGCGGCCGCGGACGCTCGGCGGACGAGTCTCCGTCGGTCTCCGCCCAGGTGCTGACTGTCGGCGCGAAGGCCCAGCACGTCGCGCGCGTCGACCGGCGCCGGCTTGGGAACACGGACGCAGCGCGCTTCGTCGCGGTGCTGCCCAAAGGCTTCGAGCCCGCGGTCGGCACCCTCGGGCTCGCCAAGGAGTCGCGGGCCGCCTTCATGGTCCCCAGGGTGTTCGACCTCATCGATCGCTCCGTGGAGCACGGGTGGATGTCCGACATCACGACGATCCAGCTGCGCTTCGACCGCCAGCTCGACAGCGGCCAGGAGGCGCCGCCTGTGACCGTTGAGCCGGCGGTCGCGCCGATGACCGCGCGCGTGTCCGGCAACAGGATCGTGCTCGAGGGCCCGTTCGAATGCCGCCACGTCTACACGATCCGCGTGGGGGGCTCGTTGCTCGCCGCGGACGGGTCGACCCTCGGGAGCGAACGGCGCGCCGACCTCTCGATCCCCGCGCGGCCCCCGAGCCTCTCGGTCGCCAACAACGAGGGCATCTTGACCCCTGACGGCGGCCTCAACCTGGTCCTGAAGGCGACCAACGTGCCTTCCGTCGAGGTCAAAGCGTTCGAGCTGCTCCCGGGCAACCTGGTGCCGCACTTGCGCGGCGAGCGGAGCCAATACACATCGCGCAACGTGCTGTCCCGCGTGTACCCGCTCGAGATCGAACAGGACGTCCCCGGGCGGCACGCGCTCGACCTGCGCGCGCTCTTCGCGTCCTCACCCGGCGGTGTCCACGGCGTCTACGCGATCGAGGTCCGCTCGACCGAGGACTATTGGGAGCGCGCGCGCGCGACCGTGCGGATCACGGACCTCGCGCCGACCGTGAAGCGCGACGAGCAGGGGTACCACGTCTGGGTGCGCTCGCTCACGACGGGCGAGGCCGTGGTCGGCGCCACGGTCTCCGCCTTGACGATCACCGACCAGCTCGTCGCGAGCGCGAGCACTGACGCTGCAGGCTATGCCGCGTTGCCGGTGCCCGCGGACGACGCGGCCGGCGCCGCATACGTCGTCACCGTCGAGCGCGAGGGCGACCTCGGCTACGCGCTGCTCTCGGGCGCGAGCTGGACCGTGCCGCGCGAGCTGACGGAGGGACGTACGGCGCCCCGCGTCGCGGACGTGTTCCTTTACACCGAGCGCCGGCTCTACCGACCGGGCGACACGGTGCACCTCTCCGGCATCGCGCGGACGCCGCAAGGTGAGGTCTACACGAGCCCGCTGCGCGTCGTCGTCGCGCGCCCGGACGGCGTGCGCGCGCTCGACGCCGAGGTCGCGCCGGATCTGGGGCAAGGGGTCTTCCACCTCGACGTGCCGACGTCGCTCGACGCGCGCACCGGCACATGGACGGTCGAGGTGTCGCTCGCTGACGCGGCGCATGGCGGGCAGGGGATCGGCGTTGTGGGGCGCGCGCGCTTCAATGTCGAAGCGTTCCTCTCCGCGCGCCTCGTCATCACTGCCGAGCGCGCGCAGCCCGAGGCGAGCGTCGAGGGCGCGGCGCCGGCGGCCTCTCAGCCGCCGCTCCGCGCGTCCGTGCGCTCGCTCGCTGGGACGTCTGTCGAGGACTTCCCGGTCGCGGCGAACGTGACGTGGAAGCCCATCGCTTACACCTCTGCGCGCTACGACACGTACACGTTCGAGCGCGGCGACGATACGCGCGAGATCGTGCGGGTCGAATGGGCGGGCGCGCTCGACGCCGATGGCCACGTGGCGGTGGCGACCCCTGGCACCGAGCAGCTCGAGAGCGGCCGTTGGCGCGGGCGCATCGATTGGACGGTCACGGAGCCTGGCGGCCGGTCCGCGAGCACCACGGAGAGCGTGGTGTACGACGCGCCGTGCCTGCACATCGGGCTCGCGCTCGGGGCGGGCGAGAGCGCCGAGGAGCGCGCTGCGGACGACGACGCGGCGCACCCCGAGGTGTCGGACGCGGCCTCGCCTGCGGCGGGCGGCGCGACGCCGCGCGTGCTGCGGGCCAAGGGCGCGGGCGACGACCTCGTCGCCGTCGGCGCGCCGCTGGTCGTGCGTTGGGTCACGCTCGACGCGGGGGACGCGCCGGTGGCGGCGCCGCGCCTCGGATGGCGCCTCGAGCGAGTCACGCGCGAGGCGCGCCTCGAGCAAGTGGGCGGGCACCTCGCCTGGACCAACCGCGAGCGCGTGGAGCTCGTCGCGACGGGCCTCGCAGCCACAGGGACCGCGGCGGACGGGTCCGCTGAGCGCGCGGGTGAGCGCGGTCTCGGCACCTTCGAGGTCCCGTGCGAAGCCGCCGGTCGCTTCCGCCTCAGCGTGCGCGACGAAGCCGGGGCCTCGGTCACGCGCTCGTTCTACGCGGTCGAGGGTGACCTCTCCGCATTCGTTCCGCCGCTCGAGGACCTCGAAGCGGTCGTGATGTCTCCGCTCGTCCCGTCTGCGCGGCCGGGTGAGACGATCGAGGTGGACGTGCGCGCGCCGTTCGACGGATCGCTCCTGGTGACGCTCGAAGACACGCGCCTGCGCTCGCAGCAGCGCATCGACTTGGTCGGTGGCAGCGCGCGGGTCTACATCGAGCTCCCGCGCGACCTGCGCGGCGGCGCGTTCCTGTCTGCGCAGGTCACGCGCCCGCTGGAGCGCCGCGCGGCCTGGCGTCCGCACCGGGCGTACGGCTGGACGCGCATCCGGACGACGCACCTCGAGCACGACCTCGCGGTACAGATCGATGCGCCGGCCCAGGTCCGGCCAGGCGGACATGCCACGGTGACGGTGGCGCTCGCCGACGCGGGCAACGTTGCCGCGTTGAGTGATTCCAGCGCGCAGACGACCCGCCCTGCCGCGGTCCAGCTCTACGCGGTTGACGAGGGCATCCGTGTCACGGGTGGTGATCGTCGGCCTGAGCCTGCGCGGCACTTCCTCGGCGCGCGCGCGCACACGACGCGCACGACCGATAGCTGGTTCGATCTGCTGCCGGACATCGAGCTCCCGCCGGAGGTGCGCCGCATCGGCGGTGACTCCGACTTCGACGCGGGCGCGGCGCGGCGCCGTGCGCCTGAGGAAGTGCACCGTGTGCCGGGCGTCCTGTTCCAGACCTTCGTCGACCTCGGGGCCGACGGGCGCCGCAGCTTCGAGCTGGACGTCCCGGACTTCCTCGGCACGCTCACCTGGATCGCGGTCGTGGTCGATGGCGATCAATACGGCAGCGCGGAGGCGCGCACGCTCCTGCGCGGCGAGCTGCCGTTGAGCGCGGCCCTGCCACGCTTCGTGGCCCCGGGCGATCGCTTCATCGTGCCTGTGACCTACGAGAACACCACAGCGGTCGCGGCGAGCGTCGCGCTGGAGCTCGCGCTCGAAGGCCCGGTACGCTTCGTGCGCGAGCTGGACGAGGCGGGCAACGAAGCGCAGGGCGGTGGTGACCGTGTGATCGAAGCGAGCAGCGGCACGATGGGCTCGGACGGCGCGCTGCACGGAGAGGTCGAGGCGCTGGCCGGAGGCGCGCACAGGCGCCGCTGGCTCGAGCTCGAAGCGACGGCTCCCCTATTGCCGCGCGACGGCACAGGGCGCGACGGCATGGGGCGCGGCGGGTCTCCCGGGCGGAGGGGGACCTCGGGCCGGATTGGGGGCGCGGTGCGCCTCTACGGGACGCTCGCGGATGGGCGAGAGGTCTCCGAGCGCGTGCTCGTCGACGTGCCCGTCCGCACAGGGCGGCCCTTGATCGTCGCGAGCTTCGTGCGCGCCCTCGAGGCGGGCGCAGACACGACGCTCGACCTGCCGCGGGAGCTCGGCCTCGATCCCGCGGACCTCAGCGCCAAGGCAGAGCTTGTCATTTCGCCGTCGTTCGAGGCCGGCCTCGAGCCCGTGGGCCACTACCTCCTCGGCTACCCCTACGGCTGCGCCGAGCAGACCTCGAGCCGCATCATCGCGCTCCTGTCGCTGCCGCGGATCGTGAACTCCGGCGACGGGCCGCTCGACGACTCGACCCGCGCACTGCGCATCGCCGAGCGCGTCGCTGCGGGCATCGATCGGCTCTGGTCGATGCAGACGTACGACGGCGGCTTTGCGTACTGGCCGGGGCAGTCGAGCTCGACGGAGTGGGCGACGTTGTACGTCGCCGAGGTCCTGTGCGCGTGCAAGGAGGCTGGCCACGACGTGCCGGCCCCGATGACCAGCGGGCTCGCGCGCTACTTGGAGCGGCGGCTCAAGAGCGAGGACGCGCCCACGACGCAGGTGAGCCTCGTCCGGACTTTGACGGCCCTCGGGCACCCGCAGCGCGGCTGGGCCAAGCGCTTGTCCGAGCAAGCAGCGACCTTCACGCGCGGCGCGCTCGTGGAGCTGGCCTACTCCGCGGTGCTCGCCGGCGACCTCCCCGAAGCGCGACGCTTCCTGGCGCTCACGCCCTCCGCAAGCGCACAGGACACCAGCGGCCAAGTCGCGGTGGATGAGCAGGCGCTGGCCATTCTCCGCTCGCCCGTGCGGACGCTGGCCTACGAGCTGCGCGCGCGGCTGGCGCTCGATCCCAGCGACCCGCTGATCCTCGAGCTCGTGCGGGCGCTCGATGGTCGCCGCGACCATGGCCGTTACCGCAACACGGTCGACAACGCGGCGGCGCTCGCTGCGCTGGCTCGGTTCCGCGCGGGGCTCGAGGCCAACCCGGCAGACTGGACTGGCACCGTGACGACGTCCAGCGGGACAACGGCGATCCGGTCGGCCGCGGAGGCACGCATGGCCGTGGACGCCGTCGTGCCTGTGCGGATCGAGACCCAGGGCGAGGGCCTCGCGTGGGTGACCGCGACCGTGGAGGGGCGCCGCGCAGCGGGCGCACCCGGCGTCGATCACGGCCTCAGCGTGCGACGCCGCTGGCTCGACGAAACGGGCAATGAGGTCGACCCCGCGCACATTGAGCTCGGCGCCCTCGTCACCGTCGAGGTCACCGCGCAGTGCGTCGCAGACGCCACGGTGGAGGACGTCGCGATCGTCGACGCGCTGCCCGGCGGCTTCGAGGTCGAGAACCCGCGGCTCGCCAACACCGTGTTGGAGGACGCCGAGTGGCGCTTGAGACAGACGGACGCGGGCGCCGTGAAGCCACTCCCGGCCCTCGAGCCCGACCGCGTCGAGTTCCTGGACGACCGCGTCGTTCTGTTCGCGGACGTCGGGCCGCGGCTCGAGGTCGTACGGTACCACCTGCGCGCGGTGGCGCTGGGGTCGTTCGAGCGCGCGCCCATCCAAGCCGAGGCGATGTACGACCCCGAGCGCTCGAGCGTCGGCGGCCCGACGACGACCGTGACGGTCGTGAAGGCGGGCGCACGATGAGCCGCCGGGGCGGGGCCTATTCCGCGTCGGGGGCGCGCTCCAGCGTGCGCGGGCTCTTCGGCTCGTTGGGCGGCCACGGGCAGGGCCGAGGCCGGCTCCGCAGGTGGGCGCGCCGCGCGGGCTTGGGAGGGGGCGTCGCGTTCACGGCGGCCGTGCTGGCGCTGGTGATCCTTGATCGCTGCTACCCCTTCCCGCTCGCGCGGCTCGAGCGCTCGCCGAGCGCGGTCGTCGACGCGTCCGACGGGCTGTCGCTCGCGCGCCGTGTCGCGCCCGACGGCCAGTGGCGGCGCCCGACGCCGCTCGCGGACGCAGGCCACTGGCTGCCGCTCGCGACCGTAGCGATCGAGGATCGCCGCTTTCGCGAGCACCCGGGCGTGGACGCGCGCGGCGTGCTGCGTGCGATCGTCGCGAACCTGCGCTCGGGACGCATCCGCCAGGGCGGCAGCACCCTGACGATGCAGCTCATCGGCATGACGTTCGCGACGCCGCGCAGCCTCCCCGGCAAGGCGGTGGAGGCGTTCCGCGCGGTGCAGCTCGAGCGCTTGATCTCGAAGGACGAGGTGCTCGAGCGATACCTGAACCTGGCGCCCTATGGGCGCAACCTGTGCGGCATCGAAGCGGGGGCACAGCACTGGTTCGGCAAGCGCCCCCAGGACCTCGCGTTGGACGAGGCGGCGCTGCTCGCCGGGCTGCCCCAGGGGCCTGAGCGCCTGCGCCCGGACCGCTTCCCTGCGCGCGCGCTGGCGCGCCGCGACGCGGTGCTCGACGCCATGCAGCGCGCGGGGTTCGTGACGGCCGAAGAGCACGCGGCCGCGTCGGCGGCGTCGCTCTCGCTCGTCGTGAGCGCCCCACCGTCCGCGTCCGCGTTCCACGCCGCGACGTGGGCCCTCGCCGAGCGCGCGGAGGGCGGCCGGACGTGGATCGAGCCGCTCTTGCAGCAGGAGATCGAGCGCGTCGTCGCGGCGCACGTGCCGTTCTTGCCCGCTGGGACCGACGTGGCGGTGGTCGCGATCGACGTGCGCCGCGCGGCCGTCGTGGGGCTGCTGGGCTCCGCGGACCCGCGCGACCCGCTCGATGGCCAGGTCAACGGCGCCCGCGCGCGGCGCAGCCCCGGGTCGACGCTGAAGCCGTTTGTCTATGCGGCGGCGCTGGAGGCAGGCAGGTACACGCTTGACTCGATCGTCGAGGACACCCCCGTCGACCTCGCCGGGTGGCGCCCGGCGAACTTCGACGGCGGCTTCAGTGGCCCTGTCACGATCGCGGACGCGCTACGGCGCTCGCTCAACCTGCCAGCGCTCCGCGTCGCACAATCGGTGGGGGTGGAGCGTTGTGTCGGGCTGATCGAGGCCGCGGGCGCGAGCCTCGCCTCGGACGCGGTCTCGCGCGCAGGCCTGACGCTCGTGACCGGCGGCACGCCGATCACGGCGGTCGAGCTGACCAATGCGTATGCGACGCTCGCGCGCGGCGGAGAGTTCGTTCCGACGCGCCTCTTCGTGGACGAGCCACAACGCGCGCCACAGCGTGTGCTCTCGTCCGCCACCTGCGCGGCGCTGAACGACGCGCTGTCGACGGAGCACCGCGCCCCGCGTGTCCGGGGCGGCGCCAGCCAGATCAGCGCGCGCCCCTTCATGTGGAAGACGGGCACGAGCTCGGGCAACGTCGACGCGTGGGCCATCGGGCACGACGGCCATACGGCGCTCGGCGTCTGGGTCGGCCGGTTCGACGGCGCGGGTCACCCGGCTTACGTAGGCGGAGAGGTCGCGGAGCCCATCCTCGCCGAGCTCTTTGTGTCGCGCGCCTTCACGCGTGCCGCGACGACGGGCGCTTGAGCCGCGCGCATGCCCTCAATGGCGCAGGACGTGCGCGCGACCTGGCTCGAGCCCAAGGTGCTCGCTCGTCTCGCCGTTCGGCCAGCGCACCCGCACGTCCGCGCGCGTCGCGGCGCCGAGGCCGAACGTGAGCGCGAGCTCGTGCTGCGAGAGGTAGCCGCTGCCGGTACGGACCCAGCGCGTGTCCTCGAACGGGCCGCCTGACACGCGCACCTCGGCCCCGATGGCGTAGGTGTTGGGGGCCTTCGACAAGAGCATGAGCCGCAGCGGTTGGTGGCCGCTCGGGTTCTGGTTCAGCCAGACGTGGGCGGGGCCGCCGCACTCAGCGACGACCGCGTCGATGTCGAAGTCGCCGTCCAGGTCACCGAGCGCGACGCTGCGACCGACGATCGGTCGCTCGAAGACGCCGCCGGACTCGCCGCTCGCATCCACGAACGTCCCCTTGGGGCCGCGGCACAGGAAGAGCTGCGGACGTTGGCGATAGGTGGTGCTGTCGGTGACCAGGTGAATGTCCGGCTCGAGGTGCCCGTTGATCGCCAGGAGGTCCTGGTAGCCGTCCAGGTTGGCGTCCACGAACGCAGCGGCGAACGTCAACGAAGGCCCGGAGGTGCGCCCGAGCCCGGTCACCACATTGTCATCGCTGAACAGCACGCGGTCCTTGCGCAGGCTGCGGAAGAACGAGATCGGCTCCTGCGCGAAGTTGCCGACCGCGATCGCGAGCTCGCCGGGCGCGCAGTACGTCGCGACGTCGATGCCCATGCCTGCGCGCACCGCGCCGTTGCCGCCGTAACCGACGCCGGACGCCTTGCCGACGTCCTCGAAGCGAGGCGCGCCGGCGGCCTCGGTGCGGTTCAAGAAGAGGCAGTTGGGCTGGGTGTCGTTCGCGAGCAAGAGGTCCATGCGACCGTCGCGGTCGATGTCGGCGATGTTGACGCCGAGCGCCTTGTGGTCGACGCTGAACACTCCGCTCGACTCCGTGACGTCCTCGAACGTCGCGTCGCCGCGGTTGCGGTACAGGCGGCAGCTCGAGCCCTTGTACAGCTTCGGGCTCGCGTAGCCCTTGGTCTCGCCCTGCAGGACGAGCTCGACGTCGTTCTCGAGCGACCACTCCAGATAGTTGCACACGAAGAGGTCGAGCCACCCGTCGCCGTCGACGTCAACGAACGTCGCGCTCGTGCTCCACTCGTGGTGCTCCCGACCCGCGTCATCGGTCCAGGTCCCGCCTGCGACTCCCGCGCGCTCTGTGACGTCCGTGAAGCGGCCGCCGTCGTTCTGCAGCAGCTTGTTGGGGCCGAGATAGGTGACGAAGAGGTCGAGGTCCCCGTCCCCGTCGTAGTCGGCGGCGCACACGCCCTGGCCGATGCCCGCGAGCGACGGCGCCGCGAGCCCGGCCTCCTCGGTGCGATCGACGAAGCGCCCGCGCTCCATGACGTACAGTCGCCCAGTCGGTGCGGTCGACCCGCCTGGGGCCTCGCCGACCGCTGCCGGGCTGTCGGGCCAGGGCGCGCCATTCGTAATGAAGAGGTCGAGCTTCGTGTCACCGTTCGCGTCGAAGAGGACGCACCCAGGCCCCATCGTCTCCGGCAGGAGCTTGCGCCCGTCCGCGCCGCTCGTGTGCACGAAGTCGAGGCCAAGGTTGCCTGGCGCGGCCTCGAAGCGCGCGGGCGCCAAGGCGGCCGCGGGCGGCGCCGCTGGGTCAGTCGCGGTCACGGTCACGGTCGGCGCCGTTGGCGTGGGGGCGTCGCCGCAGGCGGCGAGCGTCAGCGCCGCGATGCTGGCTTGCACAAACGAGCGCAGCGGAGGTGTGCGCAGTGCCCCGTGACGCTCGCGTGGCCGATGGCGCTCACTTGGTGTGAAGGGGATCGACGTCACGGTTCGCGATTTTGTCGCTGGCGCGCCATTGGCGGATGAGCTGAGGTGCATTGTCGTCGATGCGATAGCGGTCAAACGCCTTGCGTGCTTCGCCTTCGCGATAGGTGTCGCCGAGCGCAGCATAAACGAGCATGCGGCGGTAGTGCGCTGCGGCGTCCTCGGGGTCGATCCGCAGGACCTGGAGCGCCGCGCCGAGCGCGCCCTCGAAGTCGCGCATGAGGTAGCGCACCTCGGCGAGGTCGCCCCAAGCGCCCCTGTCATCCGGGAAGGTCTCGAGGACGGCGAGGAGCTGCTCTTCTGCGCGTTCGGGCTCGCCCATCGCGAGGAAGTAGTCGCTCCACCAGGGCTTGTTCAGCGCCGCGCCGGGGGCGCGCGCCTCGGCCGCTTCGAGATACTCGAGGGCTGGCGCCGGGTCCCCTTCGACGAGGTGTACGCGCGCGAGGTTCCGCCAGCCATCCGCGCGCTCGGGCGCGAGCTCCGTGACGCGTTGGAACGCGCTCTGGGCGCGCCTGACGTCCCCTTGGCGCAAGAGGCCGATGCCAAGGTCGTTGAAGCGCACCCAATCATCGCCTGAAGCCGCGCGCGGCGCCCCGGCGTGGCCCGCGTCGGCGCTCTGAGTGATCGGCAGCGAGAGCTGCGCCCCGGCGATGCGCGTCACCGGCAGGTCGGGCGTCGCGATCCCCATGTACTCACACGCGAACCGGGTGAAGTGCCGGTTGAACTTCCGCCACATCAGTTCGGAATCGACGACGAGCGCCGCGGAGTCCGGCACCACGACCCGATAGCGCGCGATGTCGGCGCTCCCTGGGCCGATGACGCGCATCAGGCCTGCCACGTGAAAGTGGTGCGCATCGCGCTCCATTGCCGGCGTCGCGTCGCCCTTCAGCATCACGGCTTTGTATTGGTGGGCCGCGGGGTCGAGCGTCCCGTCGGCGCCGATCGCGCCGCTATCGACCAACGTCGCGCCATCGGCGTCCGACGCCTTGAAGCGCAGCCACCCCTCGTTCGAGTCATTGGTGCCGCCGGGGAAGGTGTGCCCCACACCCTCGTTGCGCACGGTCACATAGAGCACCAGCTCGTCGCCAGGCAAGAGCTCCGGCTGCGCGCGCGCCGGGTCCAGCACGAACCCGAGCCGCGGGTGGTCGAGCGCCAGGAGGTCCACCCGCAGCTTCGCTTCCTGCAGGAACGCCTCAATGCGCGCGACCGTGGCGGTGTCTCCGCGCAGGTGCGGCAGCGCGGTGTTGACGGCAGTGAAGCGGTGGGAGCGGATCTTGCCGTCCTTCGCGGCGAGGTCGCCTTCGGGCGCGTCCTCGGGCGGCATGTGGCACGTCTGGCACTGCTTCGCCTCGGCCGGCAGATAGAACGTGCGGCTCGCGTTGCGGGCGACGCCGGAGTTGTGCCAGTTGTCGTACTCGTTCTGGCCGCGCAGCCACCGGTACGAGTTGATCTCGGAGTCGATGCCGACCTTGTGGCAGGTCGAGCAATACTCGGGCTGCCGATAGAAGGGCTTCAGGAAGAAGTCCTTGTGGTCGCGCGGCCGCGCCTTGATCAAGTACTTGCGCAGCTCCAGGCGCCACCCTTCCGTCGCGTCCGCGAAGAGGTACGGGTCCTGGCCGTTGTCGGCGAGCTCGTAGTTCCCGTTGCCAGTGATGTCGTGGATGCGGTTGACGAGGTGGCACGCCGTGCACGTCAGCCCCGCTTGGGCCTCGACCGAACCCTGGTCGATCTCTCCCATGAAGTCACCCGCGTGCATGACCGCAGGGTCGTGGCAGCCGCCGCAGAAGCGACTGGCCTCGGGCCCGGCCTCCTCGCGCAGCGCCAGGACGGACGCGGCGTAGAGCGGGTTATTGAACGACGAGAAGCGGTGCGCTGACGTCGCCCATTGGTGCACGGTGTCCTGGTGGCACACGATGCAGTCGTTCGCGCCGATGAGCTGGGAGTCCGCGAAGCCCTGTCGTTGGAACTCTTCGCGCACGACGTCTGCGTCGGCCCGCGGCCCTGGCATCAGGACCTTTGGGTCGAGCAGCGCGCCGCCCGCCAGCGTCGCAGGGGAAGGAAAGAACGGCGCGTCATGGGGGACGTCGCCGACCGCGCGGAAAGGCACAAACGGGTCCTCAGACACGTCGAGCGGCTCAAACGCAGCCTGGTAGATCACCGGAGGCGCCGTCGAGCGCAGGGCGAGGCCGACGTGAATGACCATGAGCGCGGCTGCGACGCCGGTGATCAGGCCCGTCAACCGCCACCGCTGCTGGACGGGCGGCGGGTCGTACGCGCGCACTCGGTGGGCGACATACGCGAGCACGCCGATAAGCGCCGCGAGGCGGTGGGTGTGGAACACCCAGCGGTTCTGTGCGCTGTTCCCGAGCTCCATCAACGCGAAGCCCGTCTGCAACAGCGCGAGCGCCGCGCCGAGCGCGACGACGCCGGTCGCGACGGTGTGCCAACGACGCCGCCGCAGCGCCTTCTTCAAGTGGAGGACGCTGAAGAGCGCCGTCAACGCGACGAGCGCGGTCCCGAGCGCAAAGTGCGCGACGAGGTTCCACTGGTAGAACGCCAGCAGCCGCGCGCGGGCCGACGCGAGCTCCTGCCACGCGGTGTAACCCGCGAGGTACAACGAGTTCGCGACGACGACGATCGCGAGCGAGACGAGGACCCGCAAGAGCCCCTTCTGGAAGGGCGAGAGGAGCGCGAGCTTGGCGGTGGTGCGTGCCATGCGCCCTCCATCATCGCCGACGCGGGCTCCGGGTGCACGTCCGCACTTCGGCGTACGACGGGGTACGCAGACGCGCCGCGCCCAGGACGTGCCGAGCGGGTCCAGTCAAGCGGGTCCAGACAAGCCAGCCCGCTCGCTCGTCACGGCGCGACACATCGTCAGCGCGCGCGCACCTGCACCGTCTCGCCGATGTCGTTCAGGATCTCTTGCAGGCGTTCGTAGTCGGGGTGCCGGAGGCGCATCCACGCATTGGCCATGTAGCCGCCCTCGATGGCCGCAGTGGGGGACCCGACCGGCGGGAGGTGCTCGTCGATGAGACACTCGCGGTACCGGCGCCGCACCTCGTCCAACCCCTCGTAGCCGACGATCCGTCCGTCTTGGTCCGGGCGCAGCGCGATCATCCCGCCCGCGTACTGGCGCGATGCGCGGCTCTGCGTGCGGCCGTGCACCAAGAGCTGCGCCCATTCGCGGTACAGGTCGAGGCCGTTCGCGGCGCCGTAGATGTCCCACACGAGGACCCCGGGCGGCCGGCAACCGATCTCACTGAAGCGCAGCCCCTTCGGCCCGAAGAACCACTCCATGTGCGTCGCGGAGGTCCCGATGTCGAGCGCTTTGAGCACGCGCCGGCCCATGGCCTTGACCTCGTCGTAGCCGCCGCCGTCCACGCGGTTGGTCGTGATGATCTGCGGCGAGATCCACCGGTTGCGCATCGCCTCGAGCACGCCGGGGTAGTAGTGGCTCACGAACTCGTGGACGACCTCGCCGTTGCACGAGAGGGTGTCCCAGAACGCCTCGTGGCCCTCGTTGAACTCTTCGATCGCGACGGAGGCGCCGCGGCCGACGCCGGCCTCGTCCAGCGCCCGCTCGAGGCCGGCCTCGTCGTCCACGCGGCTCGTCCCCGCCGCCCCAGCGCCGTCGCGCGGCTTCACGATGAGCGGGAAGCCCGTCTGGCGCGCAAACGCCAGCGCCTCCGCGCGGTCGCTCGTGCCCATCGATTGCGCGGTCGGGATGCCGGCTTCGCGGCAAGCCTCCTTCATCGCGGGCTTGTCACGGCACAGGTATGAGGTGCGCGTCGAGGTGCCCGGGATCGAGCACTGCTCGCGCACGTGCGCGGCGGCCATAATGTGCGCTTCGACCGAGGCCTCGAGGCGGTCGACCCACTCGCGCCTCTGGACGCGCTGGACGGCCTCCAAGAGCGAGGGCTCGTGCACGACGGACTTGACGCGCTCATAGCCGTGCAGCCAGCTCTTCAGCTCTGAGTCGAGCGCTTCCACCGGCGACTCGCCGATCCCGGTGACGCGTGCGCCGACGGAGTGCAGCGCGCGCACGAACTGGCGCTGGTTCTTGGGGAAGGACGGCTCAATGAAAAGGACGTGCATGTTCAACCTTGCAGCGCGCGGAGATAGAGGTCGATGTAGCGGCCGGCCTGGCGCGCCCAAGAGAAGTCGCGCGCCATGCCGTGCGCCATCAAGTCCGCCCAGGCTGCGCGGTCGCGCCAGACGTCCAGGGCGTGGTGGAGCGTCGACATGAGGGCCTCCGAGTTGTGCTCGAAGAACACGAAGCCTGTGCCAGTGCGGCGCTCGGGGTCCCAGCGCTCGACGGTGTCCGCGAGGCCGCCCGTGTGCCGCACGAGCGGGACGGTGCCGTACGCGAGGCTGTACATCTGATTCAGGCCGCAAGGCTCGTAGCGCGACGGCATCAGGAACAGGTCTGAGCCTGCTTCGATCCAGTGCGCGAGCTGGTCGTGGTAGCCGCGGTAGAGGCCGACCTTCTGCGGGAACGAGTCGCGCAGCCACTGGAAGTACTTCTCGAAGCGCTCTTCGCCGCTGCCGAGGATGCAGAGCCGCACGTCGTAGCGGTGCAGCAACACCGGCAAGACGTCGGGCATCAGCTCGAAGCCCTTCTGGCTGGTCATGCGACTGACGATGCCGATCACCGGGCCAGCCGGCTCTCCGGAGAGCCCCATGCGCGCCAGCAGCGCGTCGCGGCACGTGCGCTTGCCCGTCAGGTCGTCGGCCGTGAAGTTGGCAGGGATCTTCGTGTCCGTCGCCGCGCCCCATTCCTCGGGGTCGATGCCGTTGATGATCCCGACCAAGTGGTCGTTCCGCGTGACGAGGAACGACTCGAGGCCCATCCCGAGCTCCTTGTCCTGGATCTCTCGGGCGTAGGTCTCGCTCACCGTCGAGAGCCACGTCGCGTAGAGGATGCCGGTGACCATGTAGTTCACCTGGCCCTTCTCGAGCTGCTCTTGATGGAACAGCCCGCGGTGCTCGCCGAGGCCGACGTCGTCGATCGCCTGCGCGCCGAACTGGCCCTGATAGCCGATGTTGTGGATCGAGAGGACGGTGCGCGTGGCCGCGAACAGCCGGTCCCACGCGTACCGTGCGCGCAGGAACAGCGGCAAGAGCCCCGTGTGCCAATCGTTGCAGTGCACGATGTCCGGCGCCCAGCCCGTGTGCTGGAACGACTCGATCACCATGCGCGAGAACGCGGCCCAGCGGACGTGCTCGTCGGCGTCCTGTGTGTAGAACTCGGCGCGATGGAACAGCGCCGGGCAGTCGATGAACTCAACCGAGAGCCCGCCGCCGCGCGGCAATGGATAGCGCGCGACGCCCCACTCATAGCTGCGCCCGGGGAACTCCATGCGCAGGCCGCCGATCCCGGGGACGAGGGGCCCCCCGACCTCGCGCAGCTTCGCGTAGGCGGGCACGAAGATCCGGACGTCGTGCCCGAGGCGGTGGAGCGCCAAGCCGAGGGCGCCAACGACGTCCGCGAGGCCGCCGGTCTTGGCGAACGGCGCGACCTCGGACGCGACGAGAGCGATGCGCAGACGCCGGCCGAGTTGGGCCGCCGAACCGTGTTGCGGGGCAGATTCCATGCGGCGCGTATCCTACCGTCGCGGGCCGCGTCGCCCGCAAGCCTATGGCGGCGGTCGTCGAAGAGGCAGGCCGCGGCGGCGCGCGGGGATCGACTCCGACGCCCAGCTCGGCGCCCAGCTCGGCGCACCGCGCAGCGCCAGGCGAAAATCGCCACGGAGCGCGTTCGCCCTGCGGTGCGCGGTCGAGTGGCGAGGTACCATCCCGCCACTATGACCCGAGTCGCCTTCGCCGCGCCCTTTGGGCTCGAGAGCACGTTGCGCTTCGTCCGAGCGGCGGCCGCGCTGCCCGGCGTCGAGCTCGGGGTCGTTTCGCAGGAGAGCGCCGAGACCTTGGCCGCGAAGCTGCCTGCCGCGGCTCGCGCGGCGATTCGTGGCCATGCGCGCGTCGCGGACGCCCACGACCCGCGCCAGCTCGCCGCCGCCGTCGTCGACCTCGGGCGCCAGCTCGGCGGCAAGGTGGAGCGCCTGATCGGGATCTTGGAGCCCCTGCAGGTCCCGATGGCAGACGTGCGCGAGCGCTTGGGCATCCGTGGCATGGACGTGGCCGAGGCCGGGCGCTTCCGTGACAAGGCCGTGATGAAGGACGCGCTGCGCGCCGCGGACCTGCCCTGCGCGCGCCATCGCTTGGCGACGAGCGCCGCCGATGCGCTGGCGTTCGCGCGGGAGCTCTTGCCGCTCGTCGCGAAGCCCCCGGCCGGCGCGGGCGCGAAGGACACGTTCAAGGTCGAGCGGGTCGCAGACCTCGAGGCCTGGTTGCGCGTCGCGCCGCCGAGCCCCGAGCGCCCATTGATGCTCGAGGAGTTCCTGACCGGCACCGAGCACTCATTTGACTCCGTCACGCTGGGCGGGCGCACCGTGTTCCACTCGATCTCGGACTACACACCGACGCCGCTCGCGGTGATGGAGACGCCGTGGATCCAGTGGACCGTGATGCTGCCGCGCCACATCGACGGCCCTGAGTACGCTGCGATCCGCAAGGCCGGCGCGCGCGCCGTCGAGACGCTCGGGATGGTCAACGGCCTCTCCCACATGGAGTGGTTCCGGCGCCCGGACGGCTCGGTGGCCATCTCTGAGGTCGGCGCGCGCCCGCCTGGGGCGCAGTTCACGAGCCTCCTCTCGTACGCCCACGACCACGACTTCTACCGCGCGTGGGCCGAGGTCGTGATCCACGAGCGCTTCGACCCGCCCCAGCGGCGCTACGCCGCAGGCGCCGCGTACTTGCGCGGCCAGGGCGAAGGCCGGGTCACCGGCGTCGAGGGCATCGAGGCCATCCGCCGCGAGCTCGGCGACCTCGTGATCGACGCGAAGCTGCCCCAGCCTGGCCAGCCGAAGGCCGCCAGCTATGAGGGCGAAGGCTACGTCATCGTCCGCCACCCTGAGACCGAGGTCGTGCGCTCCGCCCTCGAACGCATCGTCTCGATCATGCGCGTGCACCTCCGATGAAAGTCTTGATGATCTCGCCGGGATTCCCGGCCGACATGCCCCATTTCACGCGCGGCCTGGCGCAGGTCGGGGCGACGGTCCTGGGCGTGGGGGACCAACCCAAGGCGGCGCTCGAAGAGCCGGTGAAGGAGGCGCTGACGGCGTACCTCCAGGTCGCGAAGCTCTGGGACGAAGAGCGCACCGTCGGCGAAGTGACGGCTTGGCTCGAGCAGCACAAGGTCAAGGTCGACCGCGTCGAGTGCATGTGGGAGCCCGGCGTCGTGCTCGCCGCCAAGCTGCGCGAGCGGCTGGGGTGCCCGGGCCTCTCCGTCGAACAAGCGCACTGGTTCCGCGACAAGGAGTCGATGAAGCAGGTGCTCGACCGCGCGGGGATTCGCACGCCGCACCACTATCGCGCGCGCACGAAGCAAGAGGTGCGCGACGCGGCTGCGCGGGTCGGCTTCCCGGCGATCGTCAAGCCGATCGATGGCGCGGGCTCCGCGGACACGTACACGCTGCGCTCCGAGCAGGACCTCGAGGCAGCGCTCACCGCGCTGGGGCACATCAATGAGGTGTCCGTCGAGGAGTTCATCGAGGGCGAAGAGTTCACCTACGACGCGATCTGCGCGGACGGCCGCGTGCTGTTCGAGAACGTGGCGTGGTACCGCCCGAAGCCCCTCGTCGCGCGCCAGAACCCTTGGATCAGCCCCCAGGCGATCTGCATGCGGCACCTCGACATGCCCGAGATCGCCGGCGGCGTCGACCTAGGGCGTCGCGTGCTCGCGGCCCTGGGGCAGAAGTCGGGCTTCACGCACATGGAGTGGTTCCGCAAGCCCGACGGCGAGGTCGTGTTCGGCGAGATCGGCGCGCGCTCGCCGGGCGGTCGCTTGACACACGGGATGAACGTCTCGATCGACGGCGACCTGTTCGTCGGTTGGGCCGAGGCGCTCACCAAGGGGCGGATCACCCAGGACCTGTCGAAGCGCTACAACACCGCGATCGTGTTCAAGCGCGCGGAGGGCGGCGGGGACCGCATCGCGCGCATCGAGGGCCTGCAGCGGATCATGGCCGAAGAGGGCCACCACATCCCGCTGATCGACCTCGTCCCGGTGGGCGCGCCGCGCCGCGATTGGCGCCAGGTGGTGACCGGCGACGGGTGGATCGTCGCGCGCCACGCCGACCTCGGGGAGGCGCTGCGGCTCGCCGACCGCTTGAGCGGCGACCTGCGCATCTTCGCCGGCTGAAGTGACCGGAGCGACGCACGCGATGATCGACGTCTCCACCGCGCCTGGGCGCCTTGCGCTGCTGGGCCCCCAGGTGCACGTGCGCACCGTGCCGGAGATCGTGCGCGAGTTCGGGCTCGCGGACGCGCCCGTCGCGACGATCACCGCGGGCTGGGAGGAGCGCGAGCGCGACGACGCCGACCTCGACCAGGACCTCGGCGGCCGGACGCGGAACCTCGGGCTCTTCCCGCGCGCGGAGGACGTCTTCCGGCGCGACAAGGACCTGCGCGCGGCCATGTATCGCCGCTATGACGGCATGAACCAGCAGGCCGCGCTGTATCGCGCGCAGCTCGCGCCGCTCATGTCGACGCTGCGGCAGGTCGAGCGCCGCATGGCGCAGGGCGAGGACCAGCTCGCGCCCGAGCGCGAGAACTGCGTGCGGCTGCTGCAGGAGCTCGACGCGCACCGGATGCGGCGCGTCGACGAGCTCGACGCGCAGGTCTTCACGGAGCTGCACCCGACCGAGCGGCAAGAGGTCGCGCGCCACCGCGAAGAGGTGCGACAGATCCTAGACGGCGTCGGCGGGGTGCTCATCGCGGGAGGGCACGTCGGGATCCTCTTGAATCGGCTGCGCCTCTTCGGCGTCCTCGACCTGATCCGCGGGCTGCCGATCATCGCGTGGTCCGCGGGCGCGATGGTCCTGACCGAGCGTGTGGTGTTGTTCCATGATCACCCCCCTGAGGGCAAGGGTGACCCGGAGCTGCACGTGCGCGGCCTCGGCGTCGCCCGCGGGGTCGTAGCGCTGCCCAACGCCTCGCGCCGCCTCAACCTCGGCGATGACGCGCGCGTCGGCGCGTTCGCCGCGCGGTTCGCGGGGACGCCGT
>JAWKUK010000002.1:0-1633 GCA_041398605.1 Planctomycetota bacterium | reverse complement strand
GCGGTGAGTCGCCGCCTCCATCGCTTCGACGCCGAAGATGTGCCGCTTGATGCGCAGCCAGCGCCACTGCAGCCAGAGCCACACGACCGTCGCCGTGAGCGGGATCGTTCGGCGCCAGCGGCCGTACGGCGGGCGTCGAGGCGCCTCGAGGGGCCCGCCCCCGATGGTCAGCTGGAACGCCCGCGCTGCATCGTTGACGTTACGTGATGCCATTCACAAGCGAACGTACCACGAGGCGCGTGGCTGCGTCGTGGCTGCGTGGCGGCAACGTCGCGGCAAACCTCACGCAATCGCGCGTCCGCGAGCATCGAGTCGTGTTCGGTCCCTTCGCCCATCGAGGCCGAGCGCGCCACCCGCTACGATGGGGTTCCCATGGTGATGTTCAACCCCTTCCTCCCGTCCTTCCTCAAGGACCCGTACCCCTCGTATGCCGCACTCCGTGCCCGCGAGCCGGTTCACCGCTCGATGGCGCTGCAGGCGTGGGTGATCACGTCCTACGACCGCTGCGTCGAGGTGCTGCGCGATCCGGACACGTACTCCTCGGAGATGGAGCGCGCCCAGAGCCAGCTCGGTCGCGCGCTCAACCAGCAGCGCGCCGAGTCGCCCCTCGGTCAGGTGCCCACCGCGTTGAACTCCGACCCGCCGACCCACACGCGGCTGCGCGGCATCGTGAACCGCGCCTTCACGCCGCGCACCGTCGAGGAGATGCGCCCCCACATCGAGCGGCTCACGGCCGAGCTCCTTGACGCCATCGAGCCCGGCACGCCCTTCGATCTCATGAGCGCGCTCGCGCAGCCGCTGCCGGTCATCGTGATCGCGGAGATGCTCGGCATCCCGCCCGGCGACCGCGAGCGCTTCAAGCGCTGGTCCGACGCCATCGCCGCCGCGACCGGCGTCCTCACGCCGCTCCCGGAGATCGAGGCCGCGCGTCGCGCCGCGCAGGAGCTCATCGACTACCTCGAGCCGATCGTCGAGGCACGGCGGCGGCAGCCAGAGGGCGACCTGCTCTCCGCCCTCGTCCAGGCCGAGGACGAAGGGCACCGCCTCACACGCGACGAGCTGCTGGCGTTCGCGATCCTGTTGCTCGTCGCCGGCAACGAGACCACGACGAACCTCATCGGCAACGGCACGCTCGCCCTGCTTCGCAACCCGGACCAGCTCGATGTGCTGCGCGCCGATCCCGAGCTGCTGTCGAACGCCATCGAGGAGCTCGTCCGCTACGACAGCCCCGTCCAGGGCGTCGTTCGCTTCACGAAGCGCCCCGCGGACCTCGGCGGACAGACCATCGCCGAGGGCGACACGGTCCTTGTGATGCTCGGCGCGGCCAACCGCGACCCCGCGCACTTCACGGAGCCCGAGGTGCTGGACGTGCGCGCCGATCGCGAGCGCCACATCGCCTTCGGGCTGGGGCCGCACTTCTGCCTCGGTGCGCCGCTCGCGCGCATGGAGGCGGAGATCGCGTTCCGCGGCCTGCTCGAGCGCTTCCCCGCCCTTACCCTCACCGAGGACGGACCGCAGCAGGGCGGCACCTTCATCCTCCGCGGCCTCGAGCGCCTGCCGCTGCGCGGCTAGTTCGAGACGGGAGCCACGAGCACCGATGACGACGCGCGGCGCCTACGACCCCGACAACGTC
>JAWKUK010000001.1:0-1924 GCA_041398605.1 Planctomycetota bacterium | reverse complement strand
TCGTCGATCCACCCGCGCAGCGTGCGCACTTTCTCGAGGTGCTCCGGCATCATCTGCTGGCCGCCCTTGCCGGGTTGAATCAGCATCACGTTCACCTCGGCGAGGTCGGGCAGCAGCTCCCGAATCGCCTCCGGCGGCGTTTCCGGATTGATCGCGATGGCGGCCTGCGCACCGGCCGCGCGCACGGCTTCGATCGTCGAGACGGCGTTCGTGGTCGCTTCGTAGTGGAAGATCAGCCGCTCGCCGCCCGCCGCCGCGAACGCCTCGAACTGCGCCTCCGGGTTCGAGACCATCAGGTGCACTTCGATCGGCAGCGTCGAGGCGCGTCGAAAGACCTCGACCACCGAGGCGCCGAAAGTGATCGCCGGCACGAAGTGCCCATCCATCACATCGAGGTGCCAGAGGTCGGCGCCGCCCGCCTCGGCGGCCCGCGCCGCCTCGGCCAGCGCGCCGAAGTCCGCCGTCAGGATTGAGGGCGCGATCAGCAGCGACCGCGCGCTGCTCACGCGTCGCGCTCCGCCTCGAGGCGCGCCCGCGCCGCCTCGATCTCGTACGCGACCGCATCGGGCCCCGTTCCGCCGAGGACGTTGCGGGCCGCCAGCGCGGACTCCAGCGAGATCTCGAGGACATCCGCCTCGAACGCCGGATGTGCCTCCCGGTACTCCTCGATCGTGAGGTCACCGAGGGTCTTCGACTCGCGCTCGCAACGCGCGACGAGGGCGCCCACAGCCTCGTGCGCCTCGCGGAAGGGGACCCCCCGCTTCGCGAGGTAGTCCGCAGCGTCGGTCGCCAGCGCGAAGTTCGCAACGGCGGCGTCGCGCGCCCGCTCGCGCTGCACCTCGAGGGTGGGAAGCATCGAGGCCATGATGCGTAGCGAGACAAGGAGCGTGTCCACGCTATCGAACAGTGGCTCTTTGTCCTCCTGCATGTCCTTGTTGTAGGTCATGGGCAGGCCCTTCATGAGGGTCAGCGCCTGCACCAGATTGCCGATCGCCCGCGCGCTCTTGCCGCGAGCGAGCTCGGCCACGTCCGGGTTCTTCTTCTGCGGCATGATGCTCGAGCCGGTGGCGAACGCGTCATCGAGGCGCACGTACCCGAACTCCGCCGAGGACCACAGGACGATCTCCTCGGCCAGTCGCGACAGGTGCACCATCGCCAGCGCCGCCGCGGCGTGAAAGTCGACCACGAAGTCGCGATCCGCGACCGCGTCCATCGAGTTCGCGGCGACCCCCTCGAAGCCGAGCTCGCGCGCGACCATCCCGCGGTCGATGGGGTACGTCACGCCGGCGAGCGCGCCGGCGCCCAACGCGAGGACGTTCGCCCGCGCCCGCGTCTGGGCGATGCGCTCGCTGTCCCGCGCGAACATCGCCTCGTACGCCAGCAGATGGTGAGCCAGCAGGATCGGCTGCGCGCGCTGCAGGTGGGTGTAGCCGGGGAACACCGTCTCGCGCTCGCGCTCAGCGACATCGAGGAGTGCATCGCGGATCACCCGCAGCGCTGCCGCCGCCTCGTCGCACGCCTCGCGCACGAACAGGCGCATGTCGGTCGCGACCTGGTCGTTGCGCGACCGCGCGGTGTGGAGGCGCCGCGCCGGCTCACCGATGCGCTCGGCGAGCGCCGCCTCGATGTTGAGGTGGATGTCTTCGCGGTCGACACGGAACTCGAACGTTCCTGCCTCGATCTCGCCGCCGATGGCGACGAGGCCGCCAATGATGGCGTCGCGGTCGGCCTCCGCGATGATGCCCGTCGCCGCCAGCATCCGCGCGTGCGCGATCGATCCATCGATGTCGTGGCGCCACAGCCGCCAGTCGAACCCGATCGAGGCGTTGTACGCCTCGACGAGCTCGTTCATCTCGCTCGCGAAGCGCCCGCCCCACAGCTTCGCCGAGCCGCCGCCTGTTCCCTCGGAACTGGTCACCGCGGC